>CAVWBB010000010.1:0-100625 GCA_963753115.1 uncultured Acidimicrobiaceae bacterium | reverse complement strand
TTCTTATCAACTACGGGCATGCCGTTGAGCACCTACGACGGCACCAACGGACTCGTGTACCGTGACGATCTGGCCGGCCTCAACTTGACGACCGTGCCCAAGGTCCTGATCGAGTGCGGGAACATGCAGAACTCGACCGATGCCGCGCTGCTTAGCACGACCGTCTTCCAGCAGAGTGCCGCACTGGCCATAACACACGGATCAACAAGTTCCTGGGTTGAGCGTGGCGCAGCATGCTTCTGACTTGTCGGCCCGGCAGCGTCCGGGTCATACGTGCCAGCGTGCGACAGCGCCTCCCGGAAAGGATAGAGGAGACGCCGCGCACCGTGGGGGGGAGGACCCGCCGCATGGGGCGCTAACCATGCGCACGCTCTTCCGATATGAGCCGGTCGGTTCCAGAACTGTGTCAGGTGAACCGAGCCGCGATCAATGCTTCTAGGTCCTGGGTCGAGGCAGACGTGATCGGCTTCGCCTCCGCCGCCGCGACTTCTCGCATGAACCGCTGCGCCCGGTCGAGGATCACCGGGTCGACCCTGGCGGCAGCTGGCGCAATTTTGCGCCATCTGACTCGTCGACGGCCTTGGCCGTGTTCGCCTCGGCGAGGGCGATGGCACCCGTGACGGATTCGTCCGTCACCCCGAATAGCGCGGCCAGCCGGGCCACGTTGGCGGGTCCTGTGCCGTGATCCTTGAGGCCGCGGATGGCGTGGAGCTTGGCGGTGCCGATGGTGGTCATGATGTTTCTCCTAGTTCGTCGTTGAGGGGATGTTTCCGGCAGCCTGGCCGAGGGTCTTCAACTCGGATGTGGCGAATGCCGGCGCGCCCAGCTCGGCCAGCGCCGGGCCGACGAGGCGGCCCAGGAGACGATCAGCGTTGCATCGCGCGAGGCTGGTTCCATCGACGGCGGGGTGCCCGTGTCGGGGGGCGTGGTACCGCGGCGAGGCGGAGCCGACCGCGTTGAGCTGTCTGGTCGTGCTGGCGACGTAGCTGTCGAACTCCTGGCGGTAGCCTGTAGTCGACCAGCGCGGCGCCATCGGCGTCGAGAGCGTCGAGGAGGCGGGTACCGAGGACCGGCACTGCGCCGACAACCTCATCGGCCACCTCGTTGGCCTTCGCCTCCTGGACGGCAGCGTCGAGTCCGGTCAGCGTGGCCACGGCACCAGTGACGACGAGGGCTGCGTGCTCGGCCCTCTGCGAGGCGATGGCGGGCATATCGGCAGAGATGTGCTCTCCATGCCCTGACACGACCTGCTCACGGAGGGATGCGACGTGCGATGCGGCGATGCTGGCGGCGGCGACTGCGGCGCCGTGGTCGCTCTGCGCCTGGTGGAGCGCCGTCTGGGCCTCTGAGAGTGTGGTCATGCTGTCCTTGTCTGTCGGGTTCACGATCCGGTCCAGGCGTTCAGCGGGTGCGGCTGGACGGTCACCGTCACGGTCCGCGTGAGGTCGCCCGCCTGGTCGGTCACGTCATAGTCACGAGCCACGGCGTAGAAACTCAGGTTCCCGAAGTTGTCCGTCTGTACCGGGTTGGCGGTGACGGTGCCGGTGCTTCTGTCGGTGTAGAGAGTCGCCAGCATCGTGTTGCCGTGGACGTAGACCGCGACCCGCGGTCGGGGGATGCGCCGAGCGCGGTGAAATGTCCTGCTTCGATGATCATGGCTTCTCCTGGGTCGTCTGGGCCGCGTGCTCTACACGGGTGGCAACGGACGCTGCGTCCACTCTCCACGTGTTACCGACCCGCTCCCCGGCGAGGGAGCCCGGGACAGGAGCGCCCGAACGTTGCGCTCTGGTCATCAAGATGTTTGCCGTCTCCTTCACTGACAGTGACTTCACCACATCGGCACGCGAAGTGTCGCCCCGCGGCACACCTTGCGGCACGCGGGAGAGGCCCTGCCGGTGCGTGTCACCGAGTAGGCGGAGCTTGTCGAGTGCCTCCACAACGTCGGCGGGGATCGTGAGCCGGTCCCGTTGCGCCTCGTTCTCCACCAACACGGCCAGAGGGCCGAGCCATGCAGCGACGTGGGCGGGGACGAGGAGCGACGGCTCCGTGATGATGGTGGGCTTCATGGGCGTGACCTTTCGTGGTCAAAATCGGGGTGCCGGACGGATTCCCGGCGGTGAAAATGACTCGCACGAGCACTGGTGATTCCACCAGCGCAAATCTCGCAATCGCGAACGTCAGGATTGGTGCCCAGCGGCAACCGCGCTACCCGTGGGCGAGGGCGACCTTCCGAACAGTCGCGGGGTACCACTTCGCTCCACCCTGCCCGGTGCGCACGTCGGCGTCATTCAGCTCCTTTGCAATGGCCGTCCATCCCTTGCCGTGCGCGTGGCATTTACGATCCGCCGCACCGTTGACGCTGGCAGCGTGCTGGCGCGGCCAACGCGGGTGCCCTGAGCCTTGCTGACGCGCATGGCGTCCTTCGTGCGCTGACCAATGAGCGTGCGCTCCGACTGGGCAGCAGACGCCATGACACCGGCGAGAAACTCACCGTGGGTGGGACAGGTCGGCGGCGAGGTCGAGGATCGCGAGATTCCAGCCGTTGTCCTTCGCCTTCTCCATGAGGTCCGCAGAGTCCCGCAGGCTGCGAGACACTCGGTCGAGCTTGGACGCCATGAGCGTGCCCGCCATGCCGCTCTTGAGGTCGTCCAGGGCCATTGTGAAGCCAGGGCGGTCGATCTTCTTTCCACTCACCCCGGCGTCCTCGTGAATACCCACCAGGGTCCATCCACGGCGGTCACATTCGGCGGTGATCGCATTGCGTTGAGCTTCTAGTCCGAGACCGCTGTCAGCCTGTTCGGTCGTCGAGACCCGGACGTACCCGATTACGCGGGTGTGATCGGGAGCGATGCGCTTCGGTCGGGCCATGCCACAATATATACCAAGGGGTCCCTTGGAATAAAGGGCTATGAGTCGGGACGGCTCCGAGACTGTCGGATCAGCTCCTCTATTGCCGCTGCCGCCCCCTCCAAGTGCCGAAGCACCTGTGGGTCGTTTTCCTCCATGGTCGAGGATGCGGCGATGACGGCACGCACGGCAGCGAGGTCGTCAGTGAGGTCCTTCTGGGAAAGTCGTGGCATGTGGGTCCCTTCATATTGGACGACGGCAATAGCCCAATGCGGGCGGGTCGACGTTTGGGCTACGCAGCGGAGGTCGACTGCCTGCGGCGCCCAGTGCCGTCGCTGCTGCTCGGAGTCGAAAAGGTGCTACCAGTGGTACTACCAGGTGTCCCCCTACGGTGCTGCGACCCCGGCTCCGGCGATCCGGCGAGGATTCAGTCCCGCTGCGGGTGCTCGCACGGGTCGGCGCGAGGACTGTCGCCGCATTCGTCGCACGGTCACCATCTGGCGCCGCTCCTCACCCCGACGACCGATACTCGTCGGCGACCTCCTCATACAGACGGAACATCCCGTTCATGGTGTACACGATGCCGAGTTCCCAGAGGTCGTCGTACTTGACGCCGGACTTCTTCGCCATTCGTCTGACCGTCGTCTCGATCAGTTCCCGCCGACCCTGCAAGTCCCATGCTTCGACAAACCTTGTCTCGCCGGAGCGAGCCCCGGAGGCCCCAGCCGACGGGGGCGAGCCTCCGGCCCCGCCCTGGATGTCTTGGACATCCTGGCGGGAGGTTCTGGGACCCCCGGTCTTGGAGCGATGTGACCCCCGGTTCTTGGTCGAAGTAGCCCCCCGTACCGGGGGTCCCAGCGCCCCCGGTCCAAATCCGATGACGGACAGTTCCGGGCGACCTTTGCGCTCGGTGCCGCCGGGCTGAATGTCGATGACGCCGAGGTCTTCAAGACCGTGCAGCGCCCGACGAACGGTACTGCGGTCCAGTCCAGTGACCTCGCAGATGCGGTAGCTGGAAACGGCGTCCCACAGCCGGATGTCGAGCGCGATTTCGCCGACGAGATATGCCCACACCTTGAGCTGCGCCGCGCTCGGGCGCGACTCGCACAGCACTCCGAAGAGGTGACGCACTGTCGGCCTGACCTCTTTGTAGCTCTCGTGGTCGTTCGCCTCTCGGTACCGGGCTGGGCGACGGACGCCCTGTCGTGCAGTTTCACTCGTCAGGGTCTCGTTAGTCATGGGTCACACCGGGGGTACAATGACTGCGGGTCGTGGAGGACCTAGAAGAAGATTGCGGCGAGCTGGCCCCCGGTGCTCCGGGGGCCGCTCCATGTGGTGGGCCTGTCACCTTGCGCTCCCATGGGGGCGGTACGCCACGAGCGTGCCGCCGTCGCGCAGATGGATATATTGCTCCGGGTCGTTTCGGACGATGTGGCGGTACTGCCACATGAGGTCGTTGGCCCGTGCGCGCTGGCCGGCCTCCTCGGCGTCGTTGTACGCCTTCCAGAGAACCTGGCTGGCGGGTACCACCCCGACGATGGCGTGGAACGTCAGACGGCCACGGCGGTCAAGCTCGCCCGCTACCTGTTGCCCGCACTCGCTGCACTGCAACAGGACCTCCGTGAGCGTGGTCCTCCCGTGCCACTGGAAGTGTGGCCGTGCGTTAGGGCTGGTGATCCCGGCGGAGCCGGGGGGCGCGGTCACAGCGCCCACGAAGCGCGCTCTTTGGCAGCCTCGTCGGAGAGCCAGTCCTCCACGTCGCTCCGCCGGTACAGCACCCGCCGACCGGGCCGCACACTCGGCGGCCCGATGTGCCGATGACGCCACCCATAGAGGGTGCCCTCCGTCCACGGGTACTCGGCCACCATCTGCTCGACGGTCAGCCATTCCCTTCGACTGACCGCCGCAGTCACTGTTCCATACTTCCTGGTCATTGCCCCTCCTTTGGGGTCGCTTCTCGCTCTTACCCACACCGTTGTACGCTCTGGGTCCGATGGCTCATAGAGGGAAGGGCGTAGGCACTGCGGACCGGAAGCTCGTGTGGCGTGTGGTCGAGGTCGTCGTCGACGGCCCCCGGCTTTCGGCCCCAGAGGGGCTGCCGAGCCTTCCGACCGCGATCCTTGAGACCAGCGACCCGCGTTGGGCGCGGTACCAGGTCCACCTCACCTTCGACTTCGACGGCACAACTGCCGATCTGAGAATCGTGCGGCAGGTCTTGCCGACAGAGCCGGAGTCACCGTTTCTTACAAGCCGTCTTCTGCAAACGCTCCCGTTGCACTCCATCGAGCAACTGGGCCGCGTCGCGGTGGCGAAGGAGATGCAAGGGCACATTCAGTTCTTGGACGGAATCATTCCGGCTTCGCCTCTCGACCGCG
Source organism: uncultured Acidimicrobiaceae bacterium (assembly GCA_963753115.1). GTDB lineage: Bacteria > Actinomycetota > Acidimicrobiia > Acidimicrobiales > RAAP-2 > Bog-473. Next base: position 95,403 of record CAVWBB010000010.1, on the reverse strand, counting down.
AGATAGGCGCCATGGACACGAAGAGTCCTCACAGGCCCGATCCCGACGCGGACCGCGACCGCGACCTCTGGTTGTCGCGCATCGCGGCGCGGTATGTGGAGACAGTTGGGGACAAGATGCAGCGCACCATCCTGAGCGAGGAGTTCGAGGTCAGCCTCGATTACGTGCCCGACCTGATCAGGGAGGCACGGAGTCGAGGATTGCTCACCCCGACAAGGCAGGGGAAGTCAGGTGGGACGCTCACTTGGGCAGCTGTGAATCTGATCCTCAATGACAACGTCAAGGCGTCGGTCACGCCCGCAGGCCCGCCGGTCAAGGTCACGAACATCGACAAGAAGGGAGGCCACTGAGGTGGCCCACATCAAGAAGAGGACGTACACCTCCACTGTTACCGGCAAGACCTCCACGTACTACCGGGCCTCCTATGTAGCACCGGACGGCGTGAACCGCACGAAGCAGTACCGTCGGAAGGCCGATGCACAAATCTGGCTCGACCTCCATGGCGGCGACGTTGCGCGGGGTGAGTGGCTTGACCCCAAGGCCGCCCGTGTCGGATTCCGTCAGCACGCGGAGGAGTGGAAGGCGAACACGGTGAAGTTGCGCGGATCGACCAAGGAGCGCGATTTCGGATACCTGGACCGCTACATCCTCCCCACATTCGGGCACATGGCCCTCGGGCAGATCGACCACACCGCAGTACAGGCGTGGGTGACGACCCTCGCGACCCGTGGCCCTGCTCCCTGGTGGGACACTACCGACCCGAAGAAAAAGGCACGAGTGACCCGGCCGGTAGCGCCCGCCACCGCCGTGAAGGCGTATCAGATCATGACCAAGATCATGAGTCGTGCCGTAGCTGCCAAGAAGATCAGGTGGAACCCCTGCACCGACATTGAGCTGCCGAAGATCGAGACCGACGAGATGCGGTTTCTCAATGTGAACGAGATTGACGCGGCTGGCCGACGCGATCCTCCCCCGCTACCGGGCCATGGTAATGGTTGGATGCTATGGGGGTCTGCGTGTCGGTGAGCTTGCTGGGTTGCGCCGTGGCCGCGTCGATTTTTCCACGGGCCGCGTTGAGGTGGCCGAGATTGCGGTCGAGGTCAAGGGGCACCTGATCTACGGGCCACCCAAGACCAAGGCCGGGCAGCGATCAATAACGCTCCCCCGGTCAGTGTTAGCGGCGCTCAAACGTCACATGGCCATATACACCGAGTCAGGCCCCGATGCCTTCGTATTCACGGCTCCTGAGGGTGGGCCATTGCGTGTGCCCTCCTGGCGCCAGCGTTACTGGAACGACGCTACGCGCGCAGCGGGGCTGGCACCCCCGTCTCTCACACCGCACGACATGAAGCACACTGCGGTCGCTCTGTGGATTGCATCGGGCGCGAACGTGCTGGAAGTGTCGCGACGCGCCGGACACACATCTGTGAGCTTCACGCTGGACAGGTATGGCCACCTATTCCCCGAAGCCGACACCACTGTCGCGGGCCGTCTCGACGCACTCATCAACGCCGCGAGGCCCAGGGGCACGGCGGGGACCAAGAGGTCCACACCTAAATCGACCAGGGCCAAACGAGGGCCAAAACTCTCACTGGGTGCAAGTCAGCACGCCAAATCTGTGCGATGACTTGGGCCTATTGAGTGGGCGCTGCGGGACTCGAACCCACGACCTCAGCCGTGTGAAGGCTGCGCTCTAACCAGCTGAGCTAAGCGCCCTGGCGAATTTGCCGGACCACAACCGTAGCCTGCGTGGGCGAGGCCGCAGGCGGCGTCTGATGATTTGGGTACCTCCATGGGCGCCGGTACCCTGAGGTTGCCATGTCGCCCTCCGGAAACGGCACCAGCAAGCCGCAGACCTTCAGCGCCCGGCTCATGGGTGCCTTCACTGGGCCCGGGGCGTCCAGGGGCTCCCAGGAGAAGCCTGACCCCACCGAGATCATCCCGGTCGAGGAGCGCAAGGCGGCGATGGTCAGCCTGGACCGGATGGAAACCAAGTGGGCGCTCGGCGCGCTCATCGCGGCCACCGTGGCGGGCATCGCCATCCCCCTCTACTTCACCGTCGCCAACAAGGTCTCCAAGAACGGGAAGAACTCCATTGCCGTCGCTCCCGACGCCAAATTGCTCGGGCTCGTCATTTTGGTCTTGTGCGCCATCGGGTTCGCCGCCCTCTGGAAGCGCAAGCGCACCCTCGTCGCCTTCGACCTCTTCCTACTGGGCTTCGCCTTCACGCTCTTCGTCGGACTCCTCGGATTCCTCTTCATCCTCGTCGGCGGTTGGCTGATGCTCCGCGCCTGGCGCCTCAACAAGTACGGCACCACCAACTCGAAGGCGATTGCTCGCGAAGCCGCCGCACGGCCCCGGGGCCGTCAGCGCAAGGAGGCGGCGCAGTCAACCTCCAAGACGAGCGGCAGCCCGGCCGCCCGCAAACCGCCGACCGCGAGCAAGCGCTACACGCCAAAGGCGCCAACCCGCAAGAAGATCCCCAAAGCCCCGCCCGAATAGGCTTCATCGGAGGACGAGGACGTCAGAGGTCAGTCCGCAGCCTCAATCAGCAACGCCGAACGCAGCAACTGCAGCGCATCGGTCCGTCGTCGCACGAGCGAGCGCGCCGTCGGCTCCTCTCCCAGTGCCCGGAGCACCTCCACTTCCGTCACCATCCCGATGACCGTGGAGTAGATGGCGAGCAGCAACAACCGTGGATCGTGCCGACGCATCGCTCCTGCGTCCATCTCTGACTCCAGGAATGACGAGGCCCGCTGCACCAGCGGCTCGAGTGCGATGGTCATCTGCGTCGCTGCCGGAGGGCCGAGCCTTCCCACCTCGCGCAGGAAGCCGAGCAGGTCCGGCTGGCGGGCGGCCAACCGGAACACCGAGCGGATCACCGCCTCTACCCGGCTCCAGCCCTCCCCCGCGCCGCGTAGTGCCGTCTCCAGCGCCCCCGAAAGGTCGTCCGCGCTGCGAGCGATCACGGCCTCCAGGAGGGCATCCTTCGACGGGAACCAGTAGAGGATCGACTGCTTCGTGAGCTCGAGCTCCTTGCCGACAGCATCGAGGGAGGTCGCCTCGTAACCCCGGCTCGCGAAGGAGGCCAGAGCGGCGTTGAGAATGCGGTCCTTCGTCGACGAGCTGGGCACTTACCAAATGGTAGACAGAATCCGCGTGCGGTGGTAGACATTTCCGATGCCCATCGAGCGGGATCTCCGTGGGAAACGCTTCTTCATCACCGGGGCCACCGGCTTCCTGGGCACCGCCCTGGTCGAGCGCATCGTTCGCAGCGTCCCCGACGCCGACATCACGGTCCTGGTCCGCCCCGGCCGCCGTGCCGATGCCGCCGCCCGGCTCGCCCGCGAGGTGATCAAGAACGATTGCTTCGACAGGCTGCGTGCCGAGCTCGGAGATGACTTCGGCGCCGTCGTGGCACGGCGGGTCCACGCCGTAGCCGGCGACGTGAGCCGTGACGGCCTCGGGCTCGACGACGTCGGCCGCGCCGCCCTTGCCGCCGCCGACGTCGTGATCCACTCCGCCGCCACCGTCTCCTTCGACGCCCCGCTGACCCAGGCCGTCGAGATCAACCTTCTCGGCCCCTCCCGGGTGGCGGCGGCCATCGCGGAGACCGGATCGGCGGCACACCTGGTCGCTGTCTCCACCGCGTACGTCGCCAGCACGCATCAGGGGGAGGCCAAGGAGGAACTCCTCAGCGAGAACCGCTTCACGCTCGACGTCCCGTGGGAAGCCGAAGTGACTTCGGCCCGACGCCTGCGCGACGACCTCGAAGCTGCGTCGCGCAAGCCCGAGAAGCTCCGCGGTTTCACGAAACAGGCCCGAGCCGAGATCGGCGCCGCCGGCGATCACCTCATCGCGTCGAAGGCCGAGAAGCTCCGCGAGGAATGGGTCAGCGGTGAGCTCGTGACGGCCGGCACCGCCCGTGCGCTCTCGCTGGGTTGGCCCGATGCCTATCCGTTCACGAAGGCTCTCGGCGAACGTGCCCTCGTCGAGCAGTGGGAAGGCCGGGTCCCCATCACCTTCGTCCGGCCGTCGATCATCGAGTCTGCGCTGGCAGAACCGCGACCGGGGTGGATCCGTGGCTTCCGCATGGCGGAGCCGATCATCGTCTCCTACGCCCGCGGACTCCTGCGCGAGTTCCCCGGTGTGCCCGAGGGCATCGTCGACGTCATCCCTGTCGATCTCGTCGTGGCCGCCATTTTGGCGGTGGCGGCACGCGGGCCGGAGCCCGGGCGGCCGAAGGTGTACCACGTGGCGTCGGGCGTGCGAAACCCGTTGCGCTACGGGCACCTCGTCGAACTGTCGGAGGACTTCTTCAGCCGCAACCCCCTCTACGACGAGCGGGGCCAGCCGATCAACGTGCCCGAATGGTCCTTCCCCGGCCGCGGGCGCGTGCAGCGCCAGCTCAAGCGCGCCGATGCGGCGATGACGTTCGTGGAGAAACTGATCACTGCCTTGCCGATCAGAGGCAAACAGGCGCAGCTGGCCGCCCGGATGGAGGACAGGCACGCGCTGGCCAAACGGGCTCTCGGCTACGTCGAGCTGTACGGCGCCTACACCGAGACCGACGCGCGCTACCGCGTCGACAACCTGATCGAGCTGTGGGGGGCGGGCGACGGCGACGATCACGCCCGTTTCGAGTTCGACCCCGGCGTGATCGACTGGGACCACTACGTGCACGAGATCCACCTGCCGTCGGTGCTCGAGCACACCCGGGTGCGCACCAAGCCCGGCCGGTCCGTGGTGGACAAGAGGCCCGACCGCCAGCGGAAGGCCATCCTCTCGCCGGACCGGCACCTGGCCGTCTTCGACCTCGAGCACACACTGATGTCGTCCAACGTCGTCGACACGTATGCCTGGCTGGCCAGCCGTCACCTGTCGCCGGCGCGGCGCGCACGCTTCGTGGCGGACCTCGTGCGGCAGGCACCGTCGCTGCTCGCGCTCGACCGACGGGACCGCGGCGACTTCCTGCGCTCGTTCTACCGGCGCTTCGAGGATGCCCCCATCGATCGACTCCGCGAGGACTCCTGGGAGCTCTTCCATCGCCAACTGCTCACACGGTCGTTCCCCGACGGCTTTGCCCGGGTGCGGGCGCACCGGGCCGCCGGCCACCGGACACTGCTCATCACGGGGGCGCTGGACTTCATCATCGAGCCGATTCGGCCGCTCTTCGACGACATCATCTGCGCGGAAATGGAGGCGCACGACGGACGGCTCACCGGCCACCTCACGACGTTGCCGCCCATCGGCGAAGCCCGGGCACTCGTCCTGGCCGATTACGCAGCCGAGCACGGGCTGTCCCTCGAGGAGTCCGTCGCCTACGCCGACTCGGCCAGCGACCTCGCCATGCTCGAGGCCGTCGGGTTTCCCGTCGCCGTGAACCCCGAGTCCCGTCTCTCGGCCATCGCCCGCCGCCGGGGCTGGCACGTGGAGCACTGGGCGAAGGCCGAGGGCGGATCACACCGTCCGCTCCCGCTCGGGCCCTTCGACGTGAAGCAGCCCAAGGCGGTCATGGGTCGATGAGCACGCTGCTCTTCGAGCGGTCCCTGCCGCGCTTCGCCGCAGCACGAGTCGTGTCGTCCTTCGGGTCGGGACGGGGCGCCGGCGTGGGCCCGCTCCGTCTGGTGGAGCAGGACTCGCCCCCAGCGCCGGCCGCCGACTGGGTGCTCGTCGAGCCGCTCCTGGCGGGCATCTGCGGATCTGACCTGGCCACGCTCGACGGACGGAGCTCGCGCTACTTCGAGGACATCGTCTCCTTCCCCTTCGTGCCGGGCCACGAGGTGGTCGGCACGCTCGCCGAGGACGCCACCGGCGCAGAGGGTGGCGTCCTGCCCGCCGGCAGCCGGGTCGTGCTGCAGCCCGTGCTCGGCTGCGCCGCCCGGGGGATTCAGCCCCTGTGCCCCGCCTGCCAGGCCGGACAGGTCGGCAACTGCGGGTACGTCGCCTTCGGCCACATCCGCCCCGGCCTCCAGACGGGCTTCTGCGCCGACACCGGTGGTGGCTGGTCGAGTTCCGGCCTCGTGGCGCACTCCAGCCAGCTCTATGCCGTGCCCGATGCCCTGAGTGACGCGGACGCGGTGACCGTCGAGCCCGTGGCGTGTGCGGTGCACGCCGTGCTCGGTGCGCCGATCGCCGCCGGCGACGTCGTCGCCATCGTTGGCGCGGGCACGCTCGGTCTTCTCGTCACCGGGGCGCTGAGCCATCTCGCTGCGGCGGGTCGCTGCGCAACGCCTTCGTCCATTCTCGTCGGGGCACGCTACGGACATCAGCAACGCCTTGCCCGCGAGCTCGGGGCGTCGGAGGCGCTGCCTCCCGACCAGCTCGGGCGCGCCGTGCGCCGGCGGTCGCGCTCGCTCTCCTATGGCGGCGCCTCGGGAGTGACGGCCACGCTCTCGGGCGGCGCGGACGTGGTGATCGACTGCGTGGGCAGCCCCGAGTCGATTGCGCAGTCCCTCGCGATGGTGCGTCCACGGGGCACCGTGGCATTGGTCGGCATGCCAGGCAAGGTCACGGTGGACCTTGCTCCCCTGTGGCACCGCGAGGTGCGCCTGGCCGGTGCGTACGCCTACGGGAGTGAGGGCGACCTCGGAACCGATCAGGCCGTCTCGACCTTCTCGCTGGCCCTCGACGTCGCTGCCGCACAGCAGACCGGACGCCTCGTCTCCGCCACGTACCCGCTGGCCCGCTACGAGGACGCCGTGGCCCACGCGGGCTCGGCCGGACGCCGTGGGGCCGTCAAGATCGCATTCGACGTACGGAAAGGACCGATTCGATGAGCCGCCGTCCAGGCTTCGTCCTCGAGGTGGACAAGTCGACGCCACCTACCCTGTTCTGGAGCGGCGAGGGATTCGGCCTCGAGACGCTGCCCGAGGGCAGCCGCGTCATTTATGCCCCCGAGCCGATGAAGGCGATCGAGGATCCATACCGCGCCATCCGCCATGCCCTGCTCCATCCGGTGGGCGATCGCGACCCGTTGCCGGCACTCCTGCGCCCCGGCATGAAGCTCACCATCTGCTTCGACGACGTGTCGCTGCCGTTGCCGCCCATGGAGGCGCCCGACATCCGCCAGATGGTGATCGAGACCGTGCTCGACATGGCGGCGGAAGCGGGCGTTGACGACGTGGAGTTGGTCGCGGCCCTTGCTCTGCATCGCCGTATGACCGAGGACGAGTTGCGCCATGCGCTGGGCGACCGGGTCTACGACGCCTTCGCTCCCCACGGCCTGCTGACCCAGCACGACGCCGAAGACCCCGACAACCTTCTCTTCATCGGCGAGACGGATCAGGGCGAAGAGGTCGAGATCAACAAGCGGGCCGCCACCTCGGACCTGCTGGTCTACGTCAACATCAACCTGGTCTCCATGGACGGCGGCCACAAGAGCGTCGCCACGGGGCTGGCCAGCTACCGCAGCCTGCGCCATCACCACAACCCGCAGACGATGCGCCACTCGAGGTCCTTCATGGATCAGCCGGCTTCCGAGCTGCACTCCTCGAACTGGCGCATGGGCCGGCTCATTGCGGAGTCGGGGGTGAAGATCTTCCAGATTGAGACGACGCTCAACAACGACACGTTCCCGTCCAACTTCAGTTTCCTCCAGAAGCGTGAGTGGGAATGGTCGCTGCGCGACCGCGCCTCCTATGCCGCCACGTCGAAGGCCCTGTCCAAGGTGCCGCCCCGCATGGCGCGCCAGATCTTCCACTCCATCCGCTCTCCCCACGCGCTGACCTCGGTGCAGGCGGGCGAGGTGGAGGCGGTCCATGCGCTGACGACGGCCAACGTCTGGGCCCAACAGGGCGTCGACGTGGAAGGTCAGACCGACATCCTCACGATGGGGCTCCCCTATATCTGTCCCTACAACGTGAACTCGATCATGAACCCGATCCTCGTGGCCTGCCTCGGCCTCGGGTACTTCTTCAATATGTACCGGGGGAAGCCGCTCGTGCGCGAGGGCGGTGTGGTCATCATGAAGCACCCGACGCGGCCCGAGTTCCACCCGGGCCACCACCCGAGCTACATCGACTTCTACGAGCAGGTGCTGACCCAGACGGTCGATCCGGTGCAGATGCACAAGGAGTTCGAGGAGTCGTTCGCCACCGACCCGTGGTACGTGCATCTCTACCGGACGGGACACGCCTACCACGGTGTCCATCCCTTCTACATGTGGTACTGGTGCGCGCACGCCATGGCGCACCTGGGGCGGGTCATCGTCGTCGGTGGCGACACCAAGGCCGTGCGCCGGCTCGGGTTCTCACCGGCCAGCTCGCTCGACGACGCCCTCGAGATCGCGTCCGACGTCGTCGGGCCATCACCAACCCTGACGCACGTGCACAACCCACCGATCTTGATGTCGGACGTCCACTGATGGCGGGCCCGGGGCTGCGAGGCCGGATCCGTTCGGCTCGCTTCCCCCTCGCCGCCCCCTCCTGGCCGACGACGGTCGAGCGTCCCGATCCCGAACGCAAGGTCGGGCTCGACTACGACCACGAGTGGTCGCGCCGCTATCCGGTCCGCCTGGCCCGTGCCGTGGTCATGGACAACGTCGCCCGCCCGGCGGCCCGGCTGCTGGCACCCGCCACGGTGCGCGGATTGGAGCACCTCCAGCACGTCGAGGGTCCGGTGATCTTCGCGGCCAACCACGCCAGCCACATCGACACGCCCCTTCTGCTGACCACCCTGCCGGTGGAGTTCCGCCACCGCACCGTGGTGGCGGCGGCGTCCGACTACTTCTTCGACCGCACCTGGAAGTCCGTCCTGTGGTCGTTCGCGCTGGCCGCCATTCCGATCGAACGCAGCAAGGTGAACCGGAAGTCAGCCGACACCGCGGCCGAGTTGCTCGAGGACGGCTGGAACCTCGTCATCTTCCCCGAGGGCGGGCGCTCGCCCGACGGCTGGACCCAGCCGTTCCGCGGCGGGGCGGCCTACCTGGCTCGACGAACGGGTCGCCCCGTGGTGCCGGTCTATCTGCACGGGACCCGGCACGTGTTGCCGAAGACGGCGGAAGCGGGCGCGCCCGCCCCGGGCGGCTCCGGCACCGAGGGACGGCGGGGCCGCGGCCTGCGCCGCTCCCCCATTGCCGTCCTCTTCGGTGCGCCCATGACGCCGGACGAGGGAGAGAACGCGCACCGCTTCTCGGACCGGGTCGAGGCGGCGGTGGCCACCCTGTCGCGCGAGGTCCACTCCGACTGGTGGCAGGCCAGGCGCTCGGTGAGCGCGGTCGCGCCCGTCGACGGTGCCGAGACGGCGCACCGGGGGCCGTCGGCGGCGCCGTGGCGCCGTGCCTGGGCTCTCGACGAGCCCCCGTCGCACCAACGGGGCGCGGACTGGCCCGACTGATCGCGGTCGCCGGCTCCGTCAGAGCAGCGAGCGAGACACGAGGATCGCCGTCTCGGCCAACCCGGCGTCGCGGTGCACCAGGCCCACCTGGTAGTCCGGATCCCGGATCATGTCGACGAAGGCATCCTTCCCGGGATACTGCATGACGGCGATCTGGTCCCATGGCCCTGTCTGGCCGATGAGGACATGGAGCACGTCGTTGTACAGCGTGAGGACGCCGCCGCGCCGCAGCACGTGTTCGAGCGCGATCGCCCCGTAACGCCCGTAGGCCTCGGCCCCGGTCAAACCGGCTCCGGCCAGCTCGTGCCCCTCCGGGTAGCGCGCGGCCTCGCGGTAGGAGAGCAGGTTCACGAATTGCAGCGGCCCGTCCTCGCCCGACTCCAGCAACGCACGCAGTTGGTCCTCGTCCGGATTGATCCCGCCGAACCCGTGTGGTCCCAGCTCGCGGACCAGCGCGGCCACGTCGCTCTCACTCCACTGTGCCATGTGATCCTCCCAGACGATGTGCCGACGGGATGGTAGCAACGGTGTCAGGCTGAGGTGGCGGTATGCCTCGAGGTATGCGCCCCGTCACGAGTTCAGGAGACGAAACACCATGCAGACGATCATCCTCGGCAGTGGCAGCCCGCTGCCCGATCCCCAGCGCGCCGGGCCCTCGACACTGGTGCGCACCGGGTCCGGGGACCTGCTGTTCGATTGCGGACGCGGCGTCCTCATGCGCGCGGCTGCTGCCGGGTCGGCCGCAGGAGCGCTGCGTGGGCTCTTTCTGACCCATCTCCACAGCGATCACACCACCGACCTCAACGACATCGTCACCTCGCGCTGGATCACCTCGTTCCAGCCGCAACCGCTCCCCGTCTTCGGCCCGGTCGGCACCGCGTCGCTCCTGCAGGCGACCGAAGCCATGCTGGAGCTCGACATCGGCTATCGCCTGGCCCACCACGACGATCTGCAGTGGAGGCCATCGGCGGAGGTTGTCGAATGCGAGCGCGGCACGGTGTTGGCGGACGGTGAGGTCAGGATCACCGCGGCACCCACCGATCATGCACCGGTTCGGCCGACTGTGGGCTTCCGCATCGAGGAGGGCGGCCGGTCGGTCGTCATCGCCGGGGACACGGTTCCGTGCGACGGGCTGGACGAGCTGTGCGCGGGAGCGGACATGCTGGTCCACACTGTCGTGCGCCCCGACCTCATCCGACCGATTGGCTTGCCCCGGCTCCTCGACGTCCTGGACTACCACTCCTCGGTCGAGGACGCAGCGCAGACCGCAGCCCGCAGCGGCGTGGGCACCCTCGTCCTGACCCACCCCGTCCCCGCACCCCAGCCGGGCACCGAGCCAGAGTGGATCGCGCTGGCGGCCGAACACTTCGACGGCACGGTGATCCTGGCCCACGACCTTCTCACCCTGGACGTCGGTCCTTCCGATTGACCTGAACGCGCCCGGCGGCGGGCGGTCACAACGCGCCCGGCGGCGGGCGGTCAGAACACGATGGCTCCCGCCTGCACGCGGGGGTCGCTCGTCGGCACGATCTCCTTGCCCAGAGGTGCGATGGCCACCGCCGCCAGCTTGAAATTCCCGAGCCCGAGCGGGATGCCGATGATGGTGAGGCAGAGGAGCACGCCCAGGATCACGTGGGACAGCGCCAGCCACAACCCCGCCAGGATGAACCAGAGCACGTTGGCCACCGCGGAGGGCGCCCCGGCATCGGGATTGCGCACGACCGCTCGTCCGAACGGCCAGAGCACGAATGCAGCGAGACGGAAGCAGGCCAGGCCGAAGGGGATCGTGATGATGAGAAGGCACAGCACGATGCCGGCCAGCGCGTACCCGATCGCCAGCCACAGCCCCGAGAACACCAGCCAGAGCAGATTGAGCACTGTTCGCATCGAGTTCCTCCTCCTGCCTTCCGCCCGTGACCTACGGGCGTCGGCGGCGACGCCGTTTGCCTCCCACGGCGGCTATCCGCTCCGCGCGCAGGCTCTCCGATTCCCCGTCGTCCAAAGGGTCGAGTGGCCTGTCGCTCAGTGCCCAGGACAGGAGCCGGTCGGCGAGGGCAGGATTTCGGGCCAGCACCGGGCCATGAAGGTACGTGCCGACGACGTGGCCCTGCACGGCCCCCTCACTCCCGTCCCCGTCACCGTTGCCCACCCCGACGACGACCTGTCCGAGGGCGACGGCGCCCTCCTGGCGCGACGTCACGCCCCCATGGTTCTCGAAGCCGGTCAGCGTCGGCAGCGGCCCCAGCGCTGACGGGTCCACCTCGGCCAGCACTTCGCCCACCGCCCGCGGCCCGGTGCCCTTCACCGTGTCCACGTCGAGAAGCCCGAGTCCCTCATGAGCATCACCGTTGGCTCCGGGGAACGTCCGTCCGACGATCTGGAACCCGGCGCAGACGGCCAGCACGACGGCGCCACCGGCGACGCGGCGCGCCAACGTCCCGTCATCGATGAGCGTGCGTGCGGCCCGAACCTGGGGGCCGTCCTCTCCCCCTCCCAGGCAGTAGACGTCCGCCTCGGGGAGGGGGCGGTCCGAGGTGGCCTGCAAGAGCGCGGCCTCGAGGCCGCGCCATTCCGCCCGCCGCGCCAGGATCAGCCCGTTCCCACCATCGCCGTAGGTGCCCAGGAGGTCCGGGTAGACGACCGCGACGCGCAGCACAGCCGTCATTGCGGCGCGCCCAACAGCTCGTGGAAGGCGGTGTAGTTCCCGATGACGTCGACCACGCCCTCCGCTCCTCCGGCAGCGCGGGCGACGGCCTGCACCGGGTCGGGCTCGCTGATGTGGCCCACGCCACCGTAGGACAGACGCACCGACAGGTCACGGAAACGGTCACCTGTGGCAACGACGACGCGGCCGGCCAACCGCTCATACGGGACGTCCCACAGCCAGCTCGGGTCGGCGCCGTCGGCGATCCGAGCGTTGATGCTGACGACCAGCGGTGCCTCGGACCCGGCCACGAGGTCGAGGAGCTCGTCCCAACCCGCCGGGTTCTTGGCCAACATCAGCCGGGCCTTGACGTCGCCGAAGGCCCGCACCGTGAAGCGGCCCGCCACCTCGTGGACGGCCTCCATGGCCGCCAGGGCCTCCAGGGCGTCAACACCCGATGCCTCGGCGGCGACCGCGGCCATCAGCGCATTGGCCTGGTTGAAACGGCCCGGCAGGTGGAGCCGCACCGGGGCACTTCTCCCGTCGGCCCACGACGCGCGCGCCGCCCCGTCCGCCGCCACCAGGAGCGTGGCCTCCGGGTCGGGTCGGGCGAACCCGCAGTTGGCACAGGACCAGGAGCCGTCGGTGAACGCGATGCGTCCCTCGCAGGACGGGCAGCCGACGGCGTCGTGCTGCCAGCGCAGGCCGGCACCCACCCAGTGCACGGCGCGGGCAGCTCCCGCCGCCCCAGACCACGAGCGGGTCATCGGCGTTCGCCACGACCTGGGTGTGCGGCGCCGCGGCCAGCGCGGCGCGCCAATGCCCGGCGATCATGCGCACTTCGTTGGTCCGGTCGAGTTGGTCCCGCGAAAGGTTCAGCAAGACGACGGTGGCGGCTGCCGTCGCGGCGAGCACCCGCGGCAGGTACACCTCGTCGGTCTCGAGGACGGCGCGCCGCGCTGCCGACGCGGCGAGCGCGGCCACGTGTCCCGGCGGCATGTTCGAACCCGTCTCGTTGCTCACGACGGCGTCGCCGGTGGCGCCGAGCCCCACGGTGAGAAGCCGCGTCGTTGTGGTCTTCCCGTTGGTGCCGGTGACGAGCGCGACCCTGCGCCCCGCAGTCAGGTGCTCGAGCAGCTTGGGGTCGAGCCGGAGGCCGGCCCGACCGCCGGCAACGGTGCCCTGGCCGCGCCCCAGTCGGCGCGACGCGGCATTGACCACGCGCGTCGTCGCGCTGGCGAGCTGGGCCCTCACTGAGGGGGCTTGCTGCGAGCCAGCTCCTCGGCAGTCGGTTCGTGACGCACCCTTGCCTCGGGCGGCAGCAACGCGCTGATGGCCTCCATGATGGTGGACGTGTCTGTCTTGGCGTCGGTGAGCGACAGCGGCACTGGCACCCCGACGCGCACCGTCACCGTGGGAGGGTGGCGCACCAACGTGAAGTCGGGCACCCGCGCCGAGCGCGGCCAGACCTTCTCGGTCCCCCACAGCCCGACCGGCACCACCGTGGCGCCCGTCGCCGCCGCCAGCCGCGCCGTCCCCGTCTTGCCGTGCAACACCGGGTCGAAGAAGTCGTACCCGCGCGGGATGGTGCCTTGCGGCAGCACCACCACCACCTCGCCGGCCTTCAGGGCGGACTCGGCCGCCCGCAGGGGCTGTCCCGAGCCGCTGCCACGGTCGACCGCGATGCCGCCGATGGCGCGGGCGATCGTGCCCACGACCGGCGCGTCGAAGATCTCCTTCTTGCCGAGGAAGCGCACGGGGCGCCCGATGGCGCGCGCCACGAGCGCCAGCGCCGCCACGTCGAAGTAGCTCCGGTGATTCGCAGCCAAGAGCACAGGGCCGCGGCGCGGCACGTGCTCCACGCCGGCGATGTCGAAGCGCGCGTAGGGAAACGACAACTTGCGGACGAACGGGCGAAGCATGTGATAGGGCTCGAGCCCGATGACACTGGGGACGCCCGGGGGGCGATCCCAGTGCTCGACCGGCCAACACCGCGCCGTGGCCACGATCGTCAGGGAGGGGTCGGGATTGACCGCGTGGGGCGTCCCGACGCTGGAGAGGAGTGGCACGTCGAAGATGCTGTCGCTGCAGGCGTGGCAATCGGCCAGGTCGATCGCCTGCTCCTCGGCCCACTCCCGCACGGCGCGCAGCTTGCCCGTTCCCCAGACGAACCCTTCGTAGAGGCGACCCGTGTAGCGGCCGTCCTTGGTCTCGTAGGCGGTGGCGATCAGGTCGTCGAAGCCGATGGCCTCCGCGAAGGGGGCGATCATGTCAGCGGGCGTCGTCGTCGAGAGCACCAGCCGGTGGCCCTCGGCCCGGAAGGCCGCCAGACGCTGGGGCGCAAAGGGGGCAACGATCTCGCTCAGCTGGGCGACCGCCCGCCGGCCCGCTGCCTGGACCTGCTCCTGGTTCCAGCCCTTGGCGACCCGTGCTGCGGCCCGCACGAGGCCCATGGAGAACAGGTTCTCGCCCAGGCGGTCGTTGACCGCATAGAGGATCTTGTCGCCGGGGAGCGAGCGGCCCTCCGGAAGGACACCCTCCTGCATGAGGGCACGATTGAGAACCTGGCCCGATGCTCGGGACAGCAACGTGCGGTCGAGGTCGATGAAGACGGCACTCTTCGCCACGGGTAGGGAGCCTAAAGCAGTTCGATCGCTGGTCGAGGGGCTCGTGAGGACCTTCGAAATGGGGCCGGAATTAGGAGAAGGGATCGCCGGGGGGGAGGGCGATCCCTTCTCAAGACTCATCAGGTTCAGAGGGGGGGCTTCCGATTACCTGCGGTCTGACATTTATTCTGGCGGGAACTCGGCAATCAGTCAAGCAGCTTTAGGAGATACTTTCTATCAGTTATACTGATGGATAACCTAACTCTGGCAAGCACTTCCAGCTGAGGCGGATCAATGGAATTGAAACACCTGCAAGCGCTCTTGGGGATCGCGGACACCGGCAGCTTCTCGGCCGCCGCCACGTCCATCGGCACCGTGCAGTCCAACGTCTCGGCGCACGTGGCCCGCCTGGAGCGGGAGCTCGACGTGCAGCTCGTCGACCGGGCCTCGGGGCGCCTGACCGAGGAGGGCGAGGTCGTGGTGGCCCGGGCCCGCCAGGTCATGAACGAGCTCGAGGCGATGGTCTCGGACGTGACGGCCCTGCGCCAGGAGGTCATCGGGACGGTCCGCCTCGGCATGATCGGCACCACGGGTCGCTGGCTGGTGCCCCAGCTCTTCGACCTGCTCCGCGTGCGCCATCCCCACATCCACCTCAACGTCGCCGAGGGTTCGAGCGTCCAGCTGGAGCAGCAGCTCGCCTCGGGCCAGCTCGATCTGGCCGTCGTCACCTTCCCCCTGAGCGGCGACGAGATCATGGCGGCCCAGCTCTTCGACGAGGACCTGGTTGCCGTCCTGCCGGCGGGGCACTTCCTCGGCGAGGAGTCCTCGGTCCCCATCGAGCGCCTGGCAGAGGTGGAGCTGCTCCTGCCGGCGCCGGGCACCGCCCTGCGGGCCGAGATCGACGGCGCCACCGGGCCTGCGCGCGTGGCACTGCGGCCGGCCATGGAGCTCGACGGGGTTCGCCTGATCGCGTCGCTGGCCTTCGACGGCTACGGACCGGCCATCCTCCCCGCCACGGCCGTGCCGGGCCACCTGCGCGGGCGCTTCTCCGTGCTGCCGGTCACGGGGCTCCCCCGCCGCCGGGTCGGCGTGGCCCAGCGGCGTCGGGGCCTGCCCTCGGCCCCGGCACGGGCGGTCATCGACGTTCTCGGCGTGGTCGTCAACGACACCCTCTCCATGCCCGAGGGCATCCACCCCACCTGAGGCCTGCCCCGGTGCCCGGTCCGGGTTCGCAACAGCGCCAGCCACCGTCAGGCCGTTGGTCGGGGCTCCCGCCACATGGTCCAGATGGACGGACCGCCGTCCGGCAGCGGCACCTCCTCGACGACCTCGAACCCGTGGCGCCGGTAGAACGGCAGATTCCGTTCCTTGGACGACTCGAGATAGCAGGGCAGGCCCTCCGCGTCGCAGTGCTCGAGGACCGGGCGCAGCAATGCACCGCCCACGCCCTTGCCCTGCTGCCCGACGGCGGTGCCCAGGGTGGCCAGGTACCAGTGGGGCTCGTGGGGATGTTTCGCCTCGATGAGGGTCAAGAGTCGCAGCGTGGTTCGCACGTTGGCGGCGACGAAGGGCAGCACGGGCAGCATGGTCAGGAGCCCGGCGAGCCCTGTGCGGAACGGCTTGCCTGCGGGTGCCCACACGGCCGAGCCGGTATAGCCCTCGGTCGTGTAGCAGCCCCCGAACGGCATGTAGTCGGATCGCATCTGGGTCCTGAAGTAGGCGCGCAGACCGGCCTCCCGGCGGGCGTCGTTGCGAAAGATGTGGCACATGACCGGATCGTCGGAGAACGTCCGCGCCAGTTGCGCCGCCATGGCGGTGATGTCGTGCTCGGTGGCACGCCGGACTACTGGCAGGGCAGGGTCGTGAACCATGACGGGGTCGATGGTGGCAGAGGGCCGGGCCACCCGCCACCCGGCGACGCCGTGGCGTGGGACTGGCCCAGTGCCGCCAGCTCCGGCGCCAGCCGCAATCCGACGTAGATCCCGCCCGATTGCGTGAAGTGCACGCCGTCCGCGCAGCGCACGTTGACGTTGCCGACGGTCGGCGAGAAGGCGTGGTCCGGCGAGACCACGGCGTTCAGGTCGAACACGTAGACCCGACCTCCGCCGGCCCCGGCCGGGGCGGCGGAAGCGATCTCCCGCATGGTCTGGTTGTCGACCGCGACCCTCGCCGGATCGTCCTCGGGCCACGGCGTGCCGGCGGGCGAGGCACCGCTGTCGTAGAAAGGCGTGGTGAGCAAGACCACGCTGGCCCCTTTCGAGCCGAGCACAGAGACGGCCTGGCGGTAGCGGTTGACCAGGTAGGCGTCGAAGGCGGGCTGGCCGATGTGCTGCCACCGCCCCGCGACCTCCTGGTCGAAGGTCTCGCCGCGCGCCAGGTAGACGACGACGTCCGGATTGTAGGCGTCCACCCACTTGCGCCAGGTGTCGAGGAGCGAGTCGGGGTTCTTGTCGACGTCGCACGGCGCGTCCGGGGCCACCGAATAGAAGAGGACCTTGATCTGCGTCTGCATCGACAGGGAGCAACCCGGCGTCCCCACGTTGGCGATCTGCACGTTGTCCTGCTTTGCCTCCTGGGCCAGGCCCACACCGAGCGTGCCGGCGACTGAGTCACCGACCAGCAGGACCTTGACCGGCTTGGTTGAGGTGGTCGCCGGCGCCGCGGACGAGAGGTACGACGGCACCGTCGTCGTGGTGGGCGCGGCCGCGCCGGCCGCCGAGGCCACGGCCACCGTCGAGGTCGTGGACGTCGGGGCGCTCACCGCGAGCTGCGAGCCCTGCAGCTCGGCCGCCCCGACGGGCATCAACGTGCTGACGAACACCGCGCTCGATGGCAGCCGCCGCGCCGATCGGTGCCGCCACCCAGGACCGCCAGCGTTTGAGCGCGCCGCGGCGGATCGGCATCTCGACCAGGTCGTAACTGATGGCGGCGATGGCCACCGTGACGCCGACGCGGGCCAGGAACAGCGGGTAGACGCCCCAGTGCAGCCGTTGCCCCGTCATCACCAGGAGGACCGGCCAGTACCAGAGGTAGACGCCGTAGGAGATGCGGCCCCACTGCGGCAGGGGTGGCAGCTCCAGGAGGCGGACGACCAGGGAGCGCGGTGCCACCGCGCAGCCGAGCACGACGGCGCCCGCCGCCAGGCTGGCCAGCAGGAACCCACCGCTGAACGCGAACGTGGACGTCTCCGACGTCGTCGCCCAGAGCGCGGCCGTGCCCGCCACACCACACAGGGCGAGCACCGACGCCACCCGCGTGAACCAGCGTCGCCCGCTCCCCTCGCGCCAGAGCGTGAGCCCGATGGCGATGGCCGCGCCGACGAGCAGGGCCTGGGCCCGGGTGTCAGTGCCGTAGTAGGCGCGGGTCGTGTACCCGTTGGGCGCCAGCAGCACCATGAGGAGGGCGGAGGCGAGGGAGCCGAGGCAGGCGACAGCGAAGAGGACGTGCAGGCGCCGACGGCGGGTCCACGCGGGGTCGTCGTGCGATCGCGACGGCCCGACGAGGAGCAGGTGCCCTCCGCCCAACACGTCGATGGCGCGCCGATCGGCCCCGCGCTCGGCGCGGCGCCGCGCCCAGCGGGACTGTGACGGGATACCGAGCTTGAGCACGGCCAACACCACCAAGGGCCACACGAGATAGAACTGCTCTTCGATCGCCAGTGACCAGGTGTGGAGGAGCGGCGACGGCTGGGTCGAGAGCGCGAAGTAGGTCACGCCGCCGTGGATGGAGTACCAGTTGGACACGTAGAAGATCGTCGACAGCGCATCACCGAGGACGTGCGAGGTGGCGAGGACCGTGGGCACGACCGCCAGCACGATGCCGATCACGGCGACGAGAAGGAACAGCGCGGGCAGCAGGCGGCGGGCGCGGCCGGCCCAGAAGCGGCGCAGCTTGATCGTCCCCGTGCCGCTCCATTCCCTGACGAGCAATGACGTGATCAGGAAGCCGGACAGGACGAAGAACGAGTCGACGCCGTAGAAGCCTCCCGGCACCGAGTTGAGGCCGGTGTGGAACGCGATGATCGACAGCACCGACAGGGCGCGGATGCCGTCGAGCCCGCGGATGTGACCCAGCGTCGGGCGTGCTCCCGGTGCGTTAGCGTCCGTGCTCATGCAGCGTCTGGCCCCACCGTCCCCGGCGGCGACCCCTCCGTCCCATACTCGGAGAACGTCCACGGGGGTCGCATCTCACTGCCCCTTCTCGAACCGGTCCGGCTCTCAGGGATGACCGCCGCGTGCTGAGAATCGGGATCCTGGGGGCAGCCCGGATCGCCCCTTCCGCCCTGATCAAGCCGGCCCGGAGGTGCGGGGGTGCCGCGATCGTCGCCGTGGCGGCCCGCGACCGCGAGCGGGCCACGGAATTCGCCCGTAAGCAGGGAATTCCCCGTGTCCTCGGCAGCTACGCCGAGCTCGTGGAGGACCCCGAGATCGACGCCGTCTACAACCCGCTCCCGAACGGGCTGCACGGGTACTGGACCATCGCGGCCCTGCGGGCCGGCAAGCACGTCCTGTGCGAGAAGCCCTTCACCGCGAACGCCGACGAGGCCCGCACCGTGGCCGAGGTGGTCAACGGCAATCCAGGTTTGGTCGTCATGGAGGCGTTCCACTACCAGTACCACCCCCTCACCAAGCGCCTCGTGGAGATCGTCCGCTCGGGCGAGCTGGGCAACATCTCCAAGGTCGACGTCGCCTTCTCGGCCCCGCTGTGGAAGAAGGGTGACATCCGCTACCAGCTGGCCCTGGCCGGCGGCGCCACCATGGACATGGGCTGCTACCCGGTCAGCCTGCTCCGCCTGCTGGTCCCCGGACCCCGGGTGATCAAAGCCGAGGCGAAGCTCTCGTCCCCCGGCGTCGACCGCGCCATGGACGCGCACTTCTCACTCCCGGACGGCGGGAGCGCCCACATCGGTTGCTCCATGTTCTCGTCCTCGGTCCTGCGCCTGCACGCGGAGATCACCGGCGACAACGGCAAGATCTCCGTGTTCAATCCATTCAGCCCCCAGCACGGCCACCGCATGAAGGTGACCACGTCCCTCGGCACCCGCAAGGAGCGTTTCAGCCGCAAGGCCAGTTACGACTTCCAGCTCGAGGCGTTCGTCGCCGCCGCGGAGGAAGGCGCGTCCTTCCCGACCACGGCGTCGGACGCGATCCGTACGATGGAGCTCATCGACGCCATCTACACCGCTGCCGGGCTTTCCGTGCGCCAGCCCACTCCGGTCGGCTGATGCCGCTCGCCGCCGACGAGCTCGCCACGCTGGCCGACGCGGCCCTCGATGCCGCCGTCGGCTGCCAGGCCGCCGAGTTGCGGGTCGAACGGATCCGCAGCCAGACGGTCCGCCTCCATGACGCCCATCCGGAGACGACGGCCGACGACACGAACTTCGGCATGGGCGTGCGCGTCGTGGTCGATGGCGCGGTCGGCTTCGCCGCCACCGTCGACGTGCGGCCGGAGGAGGCGGCCAACCTGGTGCGCCAGGCCCGGGACATGGCGAAGGTCACCAGCCGGGCCGGTGGCGGCCGCGTCGAGCTGGCGCCCGAGCCGTCCCACGGCGACGTCACGTGGTCGAGCGCATTCGAGGTCGACCCGTCCACGGTCCCGCTCGCCGACAAGGTGGCGCTGCTGAGCGACTGGAGCCGCCGTCTCGCCGAGCACGCCGCCGTCTCGCACACCTCGGCGTCGTTGCTCGCCGTGTCGGAGCAGACGTACCTGGCGGATCTCAACGGGACGCGGGCCACCCAACACCGCGTGCGCCTCCAGGCTCAGCTCGAGGCGTTGGCCCTGTCGGACAACGGCTTCGAGACCATGCGCACGCTGGCGCCGCCCGTCGGCCGGGGCTGGGAATTCCTCACCGGCCGGCCCTCCGGCGGCGGGTGGCACTGGGACGAGGAGCTGGCGCAGCTCCCGGAGCTGTTGGCCGAGAAGCTCCGCGCACCCTCCGTCGAGTCCGGGACGTACGACCTCGTCGTCGACCCCTCGAACCTCTGGCTCACCATCCACGAGTCGATCGGGCACGCCACCGAGCTCGACCGGGCCGTCGGGTACGAGGCCGCCTACGCCGGCACGTCGTTCGCCACCTTCGACAAACTCGGCACGCTCGCCTACGGCTCCCCCGTGATGCACGTCACCGGGGATCGCACCGTGGAGCACGGTCTGGCCACCGTCGGCATCGACGGGGAGGGCGTCGAGGCCCAGTCGTTCGACCTCGTACGCGACGGCACGCTGGTCGGCTACCAGCTCGACCGCTCCATCGCCGCCGCCATGGGGTTCGAGCGCTCCAACGGGTGTGCCTTCGCAGACTCGCCGATGCACGTCCCGATTCAGCGCATGGCCAACGTGTCGCTGGCGCATTCGGGTGAAGACGGCCCGCGCACCGAGGACCTGATCGCCGGCGTCGACCGCGGCGTGTACATCGTGGGCGACAAGAGTTGGTCCATCGACATGCAGCGTTACAACTTCCAGTTCACCGGCCAACGCTTCTACCGCATTGAGGGCGGGAAGCTGGCGGGGCAGCTGAAGGATGTCGCGTATCAAGCCACCACGACCGACTTCTGGGGTGCCATGGAGGCCGTGGGCGGCGCGTCCACGTGGGTGCTCGGGGGCGCCTTCAATTGTGGCAAGGGTCAACCCGGACAGGTGGCGCCGGTGTCGCACGGCTGCCCATCCGTCCTCGTGCGTGGGGTGCGGGTGCTCAACACGCGCGAAGAGTCGGGGCGCTGAGGTGATCCCGGCACAGGAGCTCGTGGAACGCGGCATCGCGTCGGCAGACGCGCTCGGCGCGGACGGGTGCATGGTGCTGGTCGAGGAGAGCAGCCACGTCGACGTCCGCTTCGCGTTGAACACCACCACGACGAACGGGGTCCAGCGCGGGCGCTCGGTCAGCGTGATCGCGTTGTCCGGCGGGTCGGTCGGCTCGGCCCGGCGGTCCGGGGAGGTCGGCGCCGACGGCGTGGCCGACATGGCCGCGGCGGCGCTGGCTGACGCGCGGGACGCTCCCCCGGCGGCAGATGCCTTTGCCCTGGTCGAGCCTGCGCAGGCCCGCCCCGCACGCGACTTCGGGCTCGACCCCGACGAGACGGACTCCGGCGCACTGGAGGGCATCCTGTCGGCGCTGTCCGGTGCGTTCGGCCGCGCCCGGGACCGCGACGCCGTACTGGCCGGGTTCGCGGAGCAGGACGTGGCCACCTTGTATCTCGGCAGCTCCACCGGCCTCCGGCTCTCCCACGCCCAGCCCACCTCGGCGATGAGCCTGGTCGGGCGGACCGCTGACGGGACCGGCTCGGCCTGGGTCGGCGAGCCGACGATCTCGCCCTCACTCGAGCGCATGGAGCAGGAGATCTGGCGCCGGCTCGACTGGGCGACGACGCACATCCTGCTCGAGGCCGGTCGCTACGAGGTGATCATGCCGCCCTCGGCGGTGAGCGACATGATGGCGATGTTGGCCTTCGACGCTCTGGGCGGCCAAGACGCAGAAGACGGCCGCACCGTCTTCTCCAGGGAAGGCGGCGGCACGCGGGTCGGCGAGACGATCACGACCCTGCCCTTTTCGCTCTCCAGCGACCCGTTCGAGCAGGGCATTGAGTGCACCCCGTTCGTGGCCACCGAGGCGAGCGGCTCCGAGGTCTCCGTCTTCGACAACGGCCTGCCCAGCGCGCGCACCGAGTGGCTGCACGAGGGCGTGCTGGCCCGGCTGCGCTATCACCGGGCCGGCGCGGCGAGGTCCGGCGTCGAGATGGCGCCCTACATCGACAACCTGGTGCTGCGCTGCGGCGACCGCGACGGGGGGTCGGTCGACGAGATGGTGGCGCGCACCGAGCGCGGCCTCCTCCTCACCTGCCTCTGGTACATCAGGGAGGTCGACCCGGCCACGCTGCTCACCACGGGCTTGACCCGCGACGGCGTGTACGTGATTGAGAACGGCGTCGTGATCGGCGCGGCCAACAACTTCCGCTTCAACGAGAGCCCGGTCGACCTGTTGACCCGGGCGACGGAGGTCGGCACCCCGGTCCGCTCGCTCGGACGCGAGTTCGGCGAGTACCTGAACCGGACGATCATGCCCCCGCTGCGCATCCCCGACTACAACATGAGCTCGGTGAGCCAGGCCAGCTGAACCCGACCGGTTCCCCTCGGCGCCGACACCGGGGGCCGGCGTTCAGTGATTGGAGGACACGGGCCCGATGACGTGGACGAACCCGGACGTGTCCGCGTGCACCGCGACGACCTGCTCGGTCGTGGTGTGGCGGTGTGAATTGCCGAAGTTCCGGCCGATCTGCCCGACGAACACGATCGAGCCCCAGACGATGGCGAAGATCATCCAGGACCGGGCAGCGCCCTGCAGGATCAGGACGCGTCGCGGCGTCTGATCATCCGAGGACGCGGTCCGCTCCCACGAGGATGGCGGCGGCATGGCCCCGGGGGCGGACGTCGATCCCGGCGGTGGGGGTGGTGGCTGCGGCGGCGGACCCTGCGGGGACGGCCAGACCGGCGGCGACGCAGGAGCGGCGTCGCCCAGGCGGCGGGGTGGCCGCTCCCTCGCTCGACGTCGACGGGTACGAGAAGGGCTGTGCGGGCGGCTGCGATGCCGGAGGTGGTGTCGGCGGCACGGCTGCTGCTTCCGGCGGCGGCGGCGGACCACCCGGTGGCACGAAGGGAGGCGGGGTGTAGCCGGTGTTCACGGGCACCGTGTCGCCCAACATTCCCCACGCGTATTCGGGCGTGATCATGGCGAACCACGAGTGGAAGCGGACCTCGTAGCGCAGCAGCGCCATGTAGGTGGGGTACAGAGAGGCAGGCATGATGCCGGTGAAAAGGACAACGAACCACATCACGATGAGCAACGGGAACGTCAGCCCGTTCTGCACGATCTGGTAGAAGACGAAGGCTGGGATGGCAACGAAGATGCGGAAGAGCACGGTCACCCGGTTCAACGGCCCCCGCTCGGGCAGAACGGGCCGCACGGGATACGCCATGTCGTCGAACGAGAAGGGTGGGTACCGGTCGGTCAAGAGGAACATGTAGGCGCCGACGCGGGTGGACCAGCGGATGAAGCCGCCCAGGAAGGTGTGCGCCCACTCAGGGAGCTCACCGGTGAAGAGCGCGCCGAACCACCCGATCACCAGGACGACGAAAGCTGCAATGGACAGGACGGCCAGGACGATGAGCTGCGGGATGGCCAAGATGATGCGAAAGGCCACCGTCACCCGGTTCTGCTCGGCCGCGCCGACGAACTCCAGCTCGACACGCCGGCTCGGCATGGCCACGGATGGGTTGGTCATGTCACCCCCCTTGTACGCCGCCCGTTCCCGGTGGCGTGTTCACACCGAACGTTAGAGCATGGGCACCGGCGCGGCGTTGCTTTCCTTCGGCGGCCCGATGGCGGTCGGTGGCTTCCTGCTCAGACGCCGCTCCAGGAGCTCCTCGTGCGACGTGGTGAGCTACAACGACGTGTACAGCGCGTTGATCAGCGCGCGGTTGCGCGTGCTCTGCCAACGGGGGATGACGTGGTTCATGACGTAGCCGAAGGCGACCCGGCCGGCGGGATCGGCGAAGCCGACGGCCCCTCCCGTGCCGAAGTGGCCGAAGCTCCCGGCATTGGGTCCGAACGGGCGACGGGGCACCGTGGGTTTGAATCCGAGTCCGAACGTCACGTCCTCGTGCAGAATCGGGCAGTAGCCCTCGGACTGGGGTGACGTCGCCTCGGCCAGCAGGTCGGCCGACAGCACACGCCCGGGCTCGAGCAGCGCGGCGTAGAGGCGGGCCACGCCGCGCGCCGAGCCGTGCCCGTTGGTGGACGGGACCTCGGCGCCGCGCCAGGCTGCCGTGTTGACCACGCCCATGGACGAGAAGCCAGGCGGGTTGAAGTAGCTGAGCATCTCCATCCGGGCGTCCCCCTCCAGCGATTCCGCAACCCCCAGCGCGTCGGAGGGACCGAGCGCATCGAAGAGCACTTCGGCGCAGCGGTGCTGCTCCGCCGGTGGGACGCCGACGATCACGTCCGCCCCGAGGGGGCCCGCCAGCGCGGCCAGCCGGCGGCCGCACGACTCGCCGCTCACCCGCCGCACCACCTCGCCGATGAGGTGCCCGTACGTGTTGGTGTGGTAGGCGTGGCGCGTCCCGGGCTCCCACCACGGCACGGTGGCGGCCAACGCGCCCGCCATCGTGTCCCAGTGCCACAGGTTCTCGTTGGTCAGAGGTTCGCGGATGGCCGGCACCCCCGCCCGGTGGCACAAGGCGTGCCGCAACGTCGCTGACTCCTTGCCCTCTGCGGCGAACTCCGGCCAGACGTCGGCGATCGGGTCGTCCAGCGCGATGCGCCCCGCGTCGACCAGCTGCAGGGCGAGCAGCGCCACGAAGGCCTTGCCGACCGAGTAGAAGTCGACCAGCGTGTCGCGCTGCCAGGGCGTGCGCGCCGCCCGGTCGGACCAGCCGCCGGCGAGGTCGACCACCGTCACGCCGTCGACCACGACGCACACCGCCGCGCCGACCTCACCGCGCTCGGTGAAGTTGCGGGTGAACTCCTCGCGCACGGCGCCGAAGCGGGGGTCGCACTGCCCGGAGACGGGGACGTCCACGGGCACGACTCTGACCCGGCCCTGCCGGCGACGCAAACGGCAGCCCTACACGCGCACGCCCGAGCGGTTGATGGTGGACTCGTCCGTGCCCAGGTACGACTCGATCACGGCCGGGTGCTCGAGCACCTCGGCCGGTGTGCCCTCGGCGATCACCTGGCCCAGCTCCAAGGCGATCATGCGGTCGCAGATGGCCGTCAGCAGCGGCATGTCGTGCTCGACGACCAGAATGGAGCAGCCGGTGTGCTGTTGCACCCGGATGAGCAGCGGGCCCATGGCCTCGGTCTCGCGCTGGGCGACACCACCCGACGGCTCGTCGAGCAGCAGAACGCCCGGCTCCTGCGCCAGGACGCAGGCCAGCTCCACGATCCGGCGCGTGCCGGTGGACAGCTCCCCGACCAACTTCTCCCGGAACGCGCCCAGCCCCATCATCTCGACGAGGAACTCGGCCTTCTCCACGACGTCGGCCTCGGAGTCGAGCGATGCCGGAAGGCGCAGCCCGGCCGCCACCATGTCGCGCGACTGGAGGTGCCGCTCCTGGGCGACGGCGATCGTCTCGGCCACCGTGAGCGACGGGAAGAGGCGCGCCTCTTGGAAGGTGCGCCCCAACCCGGCCGCGGCGCGCAGGTGCGCCGGCCAGGAATCGATGTCGACCCCGCCGAGCCGGATCCGGCCGCCATCAAGCGGCAGGAACCCCGAGACGCAGTCGAAGAACGTCGTCTTGCCCGCTCCGTTGTGCCCGATGAGACCGAGGATCTCGCCGTCGCGCAAGGTGAGGCTGATGTCCTCAATGGCCGTGATGCCGCCGAACGTCTTGCGGACGCCGTTGCACTCCAGGATCGACGGCGCCTCCGCCGAGGGCGGGATCCGCTTGTGCGGGTCTGCCATGACGAGCGCGGAGGACGCGCCGGCCGGAAGGTGCCGGTCGGCCGGCCCGGCGTCGGGCGTCACCACCGTGCCCTCGACGGAACCGGCGCCTGCAATGAAGACGGAACGCAGGATGTCGGGACGGTCGAGCAGGTCGAGCGTGCGCCCGCTGAAGCGCACCTCGCCCTTCTCCAAGAAGACGGCCCGTTCGGCCAGTTCCAGTGCCACATTGACCGACTGCTCGACCACCACGATGGTGGTGCCCGTGGCGTGCAGCACCTTGACAACGTCGAGGAGCTGGGCCACCACGGTCGGCGCCAGGCCGAGCGAGAGCTCGTCGATCATGAGGACCTTGGGCTTCACCATCAGCGCCATGGCCAGCGACAGCATCTGCTGCTCGCCACCGGAGAGGTTGCCCGCCTGCTGGTGGCCGCGCTGGCGCAGAATCGGGAACAGGTCGATGACTCGCGCCTTGGCCTCGGCGACGGCGCGGTGATCCTTGCGGATCATCCAGGCACCCAGCCGGAGGTTCTCCTCCACCGACAGCGTCGGGAACACGCCGCGCCCGCCCGGCATGAGCGACATCCCCCGTCGCGCCACCGCCTCCGCCGGCTCGCCCGTGATGGCGTCGCCGTCGAGCAGGACGGCGCCGCCGCCCACCTTGACCAGACCACTGGCGCCCTTCAGCAGCGTCGACTTCCCGGCACCGTTGGTGCCGAGCAGCGCCACGATCTCGCCCTCGTGCACGTCGAGGTCGACACCGAAGAGGATCTGCACCGGGCCGTAGGAGACCTCGACCTTCTGGCATGACAGCACGACCGGGGTGTCGGGGATGAGCCCGTCGGCACCGAGCGGCGCGGCGGCCAGCCGGACGGGCGCCGTGTCCTCGTCGCGGGTGTCGGGCACGGGCACCAGTGCGGAGAGCGCCGCCGGAGCAGGGACGGTCGCGCCGTCGTCGCCGCCTTCCTCGCTCAGGGCGTGCTCCAGGAGGGACGACTCCTCGGGGGCGTGGTCGACCAGCTCAACGTTGCGGTCGGCCACCAGGCTGGGCACCGGGATCCGGCGGCGCTCAGCCACCACCTTGAGCAAGCGGTCCCGGATGCTCTGCACGCCTTCGGCCAGTCCGCCCGGGAGGAACAGCAGGACGAGCAGCAGCCCGACTCCGGTGAACACGAGCTGGTACTTCGGGAACGAGTAGCTCAACACCTCAATGAGGCCGACCCCCATGAGCACGCCACTGATGGAGCCGAGGCCGCCGATGACGGCCATGGAGAACACGACCAGCCCGTACGACGGGTCGAACGTGTTGAAGGCGACCGCGCCCAGCAGGAGGGCGTAGAGGCCGCCCGCGATGCCGGCGATGGCGCCGGCCAGCACGAAGCCGGCCAGCTTGGTGCGGACCGGCGGGACCGACATGGCCGCTGCTGCCTTCTCATTGTCGCGGATCGCCAGCAGCACACGCCCCGGACGGGCCCGGCGCAGGCCCTGAATGAACACGATGGTCAACACCAGGAAGCCGAGGCAGCAGAAGTAGAAGGCCTTGTTGGACGCGAGGTCGAAGCGCTGCCACAGCACCGGGCGCAGGAAGGCCTGCGGAATGATGTTCGGGTAGTACGTGGGGTTGAGGAAGAAGGTGTCCATGGCCACGCCGAGCGCGAGGGTGACCGCGGCCAGGTAGGCCCCGCGGATACGCAGTGCCGGCACTCCGACGATCACCGCCAGGACGGCTCCGGCGGCCCCGGCCGCGGCCAGGCTCAAGAAGAGATCCGACGTTGGCCTTCTCAATGAGGTCCCCGGCCAACACGCCACCCACCCCCGCGAAGGCGAACTGACCCAGGCTCACGTTGCCCGACCAGCCCGTCAGGACGACGAGCGAGATGGCGATGATCCCGTAGAGCAGGGCGGCGGTGTACTCGAGCGTCGTGCCCGGGCCCGACACGAGCGGGATCACCACGATCACGACCGCCACGAGCACCATGACGCCGACCCGCCCCGCCACGACCTCGGGCAGGGAGCGCAACGCGGCGGGAATCGGCTTGAGGATGCCCGTGGCGGAGAAGGACTCCTCGGCGTCGTCGGCACGGCTGCGGCTGCGCTGCAGGAACAGCAGCCCGACGAGGATCGCCACCAGGTTCACGACGTCGCCGATGGCACTGCCGAACCGCGGCATGTTGAACTCGAAGAGCCCGCTCGTGACACCGAGGGCGACGCCGGCGCCGAAGGCGAGCGGCAGGCTCTCCATCCCGGCGATGATGGCGGCGGCCAGCGCCGGGAGGATGAGCGTCGGCCCGGCGCCCGCCGCGATGGTGATCCCGGCGGACGGGGCGCTCAGGATGCTGGTCAGGCCGGCCAGCAGGCCGGCGATGACCCAGACGAGCGTCGAGAGCCGGCGCACCGGAATGCCGAGCAGGCGCGCCCGGTCCGAGTTGTCGGCCACCGAACGCACGGCGACGCCGGCGTCGGTGCGCAGCAAGAACCAGCCCAGCGCGACGAGCACGACCGGGACGACGATGGCAATCAGGAGGTCGTTCCCGTTGAAGAGGACCGGGAAGAGCAGCACGTGGTGCGGCGTGAGCGGCGTGGAGACCCCGCCCACGATGGAGGGGCCACCCAACCAGCCGGGGACGAGCAGCTGGATCCCGCCGAAGAGCTGAGCCAGCCCGATCGTGACGACCATCACGATCAGGCGCGGGGCCGTGAAGAAGCGCCAGCGGATGATGCCGTCGACCAACAGCCCGAGGACCGCGCCGACAAGGAGGGCGATGCCGAGGCAGGCGAACCAGTTGACGTGGTCGGCCAAATTCAGCTCGACGGCGACGGTGGCCGCCAGTGCGCCCATGGCGCCGTAGGAGAAGTTGATGACCCGTGAGGCGCGGTACGTGAGCACGAGCCCGAGGGCCAGCAGCCCGTTGACGGCGCCGATCTCGGCGCCGTTGAGGATCTGCCCCCGTGGCGCCGAGTGCGGCCACAGGGCCGGGACGACGAACAGGAGGACCACGGCCACCAGCACGGCGAGCCCCACGCCGCGCAGGCGCGCCGGCGTGGCCGCCCAGGCGCGGCCGACAGAAAGGGGGACGGCGGAACTCATGGCTGCCGCTACCCTCCGCCCGGCGGTGCGATCGGGAAGTTCGAGGGGAGCGGCAGGGCGCCGCCGGCATAGGAACCGATCTTGGTCCTCGTGGTCGATGCCACGTATGCGCCCGGCTTGTCGTCATACGGCGACGTCTTGGTGGGGTTCCAGTAGATGAAGGACCAATCCGTCTGCGGCGTGTAGTGCCCCGCCGGGAAGTCCCAGGTCCCGTACAGTGCATTGGCCGCGCCGGCCTGGCTGCCCGGGTAGGCCCGCATCCCGTTCTGGAAGGTGGCGGGCGTGAGGCTGGGACCGGCCATCTCGATCCCGATCGCCATCTCGTACATCTGGGCGTAGATCAGGTCGACCGCGTTGGCCGGCTCGGATCCCGGGCTGACCTGCTTGTAGGCCGAGTAGCCGAACGTGTTCTGCTTGGGCACGGTCGGCCCGTTGAAGGTCACGCCGAAGGCGTGTGACCATTCGGACTGGGAGAAGAGCTGGCCGACGATGTCCTGGTCCGTCAGCGCCACACCCGCCACGACCCACTCGGGCGTGTAGCCCTGCTCCGCGGCCCGGGACGTGAGGTAGACGGGGAAGACGGGGTCGCAGCCGCAGACCACCGTCGTGATGCCGTCGTTCTGCAACTGGCTGATGACGTTCGACGCCTGGCTCGAGAGCGTCGACAGGTTCAGCTGGTACTGGATGTTGTCGCTGATCGGATGGCCGGCCGCCGATGCTTCCTGGACCGCCGACGCCGCGGCGGACTGGTACCACGGGTCGCTCGGCGCAATGATCGCCACCTTGCGCGGCTTGCCCTGCAGGCTGCCGCCGGCATAGGTGGCGTTGCCACCGGCGAGCGACTTCAGATACAGCTGGCTCGTCGCTTGCACGACGTCGTTCGACTCGGTGTCGAGGCTCCACATGTACGGGGCGTACTGGCCCATGAACGAGGCCGAGAGGTAGGGCGCGCCGAACGAGATCACGTGCTGGGCCGCCAGCGCCACGTCGTACGGCTCGGACACCCCGTTGAGCTCGGCGAAGGCGTGGTCGGACTGGGCGGCGGTGACGGCGTCGGCGTCCGCCTGCTGCTGCCCGCTGCCGAGGAGCTCGTTCGTGATGGAGCCCTGGCCGTTGAAGAACTCGATGTTCAGCTTCCGGCCGTAGAACTGGAAGTGGTTGTCGAAGTAACTCGCAAGCGCGTTGACCGTGCGCTCGATGTCGGCCGTGGTGTCGGCGA
Source organism: uncultured Acidimicrobiaceae bacterium (assembly GCA_963753115.1). GTDB lineage: Bacteria > Actinomycetota > Acidimicrobiia > Acidimicrobiales > RAAP-2 > Bog-473. The sequence continues at coordinate 65,078 of CAVWBB010000010.1, read as the reverse complement.
TGTTCGCCCCGCCGAGCGAGGCGAGGGTCTGCTGGAAGCTCTCGGAGTCCGACGTGATCCGGTAGGTCACGTTGATGGTGTTGGCGGACACGCCGGCGGAGGTGGCGCCGCCGTTGCTTCCGGAGAACGAGATGCACGGCGGCGAGTACGGGTCACCCGGCACCTGCTCGGCCTGGCCGGGACAGCCACCCGACTTGCCCGTGGTCTGTCCGGCGGCTCCGCCGGGGGCGGTCTTGACGCCGGCGGCACCGGCTCCGCCCGCGGCACCGGCCGCGCCGCCACCGGCGCCCGCGGCGCCGCCCGCCCCGGCCGCACCGGGCGTCGTGGTCGCGGTCGCCGACGCGCCGGCACCGGCACCTGCGCCGGCACCGGCGGTCCCCTGGCTCTCGTGCACCACGTCCTGCTGCGGCGCCTTCGTCGGCACGAGCAGGGCCATCAGCACGAAGGCCACCAGCAGGCCGGCCAGCGGGCCGTAGCCCTTCAGCAGCCGGCTGTTGGCGCGCGCCGACAGCCGTAGCTTGCTGGCGCTCCCTGGTTCGCTCACTCCGTTGCCTCCACTCCCGCCTGCGCTCCCCCGTTGAGTTGCAGGCGCCGGCGCTGGCGCAGGTAGTCCCAGGTGAAGAGCGCCACCACCAGCCCGAGTGCCACCAACCCGATGGGGACGGCGGCGTTGCCGGTGACACAGCCCCCACCCGAGGGGCCGAGGCTGATGCAGTCAGACGTCCGTGTCATCGGCCCGAGAGCCGACGCCTGCTGGCCTGCGCCGCCGCCGGGCGAGGACGGTGCGTCCGGCGCAGTGCCGCCGGCGGGTGGCGCCAGCGCGCCCACGCCACTGTTGGTGGTGACGGGCAGGCTGCTGCCGGCGCTCCCGCCGTTGCCGGTGGCCCCGCTGTTGCCCGTGGACGAGGTCGGGGGCAGCGCTGTGCCGCCGCCGGCGCCGAAGGGCGACGTGGCGGCCTGATCGTTCGTCTCCGCGCTGGCGCCACCGAAGTCGACGTTGAGGTTCCCGCCGCCCGACAGCACGCCGAGGCCGATGTCGCCCACAGTGATGGCGGTGGCGAAGTTGCAGTTGGCCCCGAGGATGGCGTTGACCAGCGCCTCGCGGACCGGCTGGACGCTGTTCTCGTTGGCGCCGATCACTTGCTGGCCGAGCGCGTTGTCGTCGATGCCGATGACGAGCGGCGAGATCTGCACGGTGCCATCGGAGAGTGTCGTCTGGGCCGGCCACTGGATGTTGAGGCCGATCGGCGTCAACGCGGTGTTGAGGACGTTGAGCACCGTCTGCGGATTCCCTGCACTGCTGAGCCCGGAGAGATCGACGGGCACGCCTCCGACGGTGAGCGAACCGACCGAGAACGTCCCGGTCGAGGTCGTGGCCCCACCGGATTGCTGGGTGGCGGTCCACTGCAGGCCGCCGAGGACCACGGCCCCGTTCCCGATGGAGATCTGCCCGACGTCCGACGTCGCCGTGGCGGTGCGGGTGGCGCCGTTGTCGATGGAGGTGTGCGCGCTCGACGTCAGCCCGTTGACCGCGAGCAGACCACCGGGCACCGAGATGTTGGACGAGGTCGTCAAGGAGCCCGATGACGGTTGCGTGGTCGCGGTGGCCGCTTCGTCGCCGAGGCCGAGGCCGTCGGGAGAGGACTGCGGCGTGATGCTGTCGGAGAGGCTCTGGTTGCCGTTCGTCGACTCCGCCTGCACGGGAGGCGGCACGTCGCTCTTCGGCAGGGTCGGCGCCGAGCCGTCGCACCCCTGGGCCTCCAACGAGGTCCCGATCGCTCCGAGGTCGATCGTCTGGGACAGCGACTGAGCCTGCATGTCCTGATAGTTCGAGACTGACGTCGCCAACGTGATGGCGTAGTTCAACCCGCCCGTCGTCGGCGCCACACTGATCGCCTGGGATTGGGCGAGCGCGTTGCCCGGGACGAAGGACGTGTCGGCCCCGGAACCCGACCCGAACTCCACGATGCAGACGGCGGCCGCGACGGCGCACGCGAGGCCGAGGCGGACGGTCAGGGGCGTGTACCGGCGATTCCGCACGCGCTCCCGGAACGATCGGCGCTGACCCTTCTGACCCTTCACCAGGTGAAGCCTCCCCATGGATCCCGGGAGCACAACGAGCGCAGGGGCTCTTCCCTACGGGTCACCGCGCAATGTCTGCGGCATTGTGGATCGGCGGGCGCACGCCCGGAGCGCCGGACAGGAGCGCCGCTCGTCGAACCGGACCCGTCGCGCCGTGCGCCGTCGCACTGGAACGATCCGCCGTCCCACCCGCTCACCAACCGCTTTCACCCCCCGCAGAGTGTCCGGCCTGGGCTCCGCCGCCCGGTCGTGGCCCGACAGGAGCGAACGGCAGAACCGGTTGCTCAGCTCTGCGTCAGCCCGTGCCGCCGGGAAACATCCTGCAAGAGGGGTGTCCAACTGGCGAGGTCGCGGACCACCACGCCCTCGACCTTGCCGCTGTCGTCGGCGCGGCGCAGCGTCACGGCGTCACGCGCGAAGGGCAGGCCCACGAACGCCGTCGCCTCCTCGTGGGACAGCGCGCCACCTTGGCGTCCGAGTGACACGACGCTGTCGCCGGTGAGCACCGCGCCATAGCCGCCCTCGGTCGCCACGAGGTACCGCTTCGCCTCCACGTGCAGTCCCACCGTGCCCGCCACCCGCTCCCCCAACGCCCGGCGGACGGCGCGGGCGGCGTCGCCGGCATGCGCCTCGTCGGTGCCCCCGGGCAACAGGTGGCCGATGTCGTGCACCAATCCCGCCGCCGCCAGTTCGTCGTCGCCGGGATGCAGGTGCGCCAGCAGTGCCGCCGTCTGCAGGGCGTGGTCGAGCTGCGACACCGGGACCCCGGGGCTCAGCGGCCGCTCGGACCCCGTGGCCAGCACGTCGAGCATGTCGAGCACGCCGAGATCGGCCACCGCGGCGCTCATCGGGCGTTCTCCCGGTGACTCGTCACGCGGCCGTGCGTGCGACTCGTCATGCGGCCAGTCATCCGGCTCGTGCGACTCCTCATGCGGCCATTCTCCCCCCGTTGCGGGTACGGTTGCGCCCCGTGCCCTGGCTCCCCCCGTCGCGCAGCCCTTGGGCCGACAAGATGGTGGCTCTGGGGCGTGGCCTGGGCGACGACGGGCGCTCCATGATCTCGCTCCAGCCCGAGGACCTGACAGCAGCTGCGGTCGCCACCACCGGCCTCGACGATTTCGGCGACCCGTGGTGGGAGGAACCGTTCCGTCGCCTGTGCGACTCCCTCGAGACCGAGGCACGCCTCCACCTCCCGGGCCGCCTCCGAACCCGGGGTGAGCTGCAGTTGATCCTCCAGAACCGCCTGCGCATCGTCGACCTCTGGAAACGTGAGCCGGCGGTGCTGCGCCAGCCCGTCACGGCGCCCATCGTGGTCACCGGCCTGGGGCGCTCGGGCACGACGTTGCTGCACGAGCTCCTCGCCTGCGATCCCGACAACCGCCCGCCGCTGTTGTGGGAGCTGCTGCACAGCGTCCCCTATGACGACGCCGCCGGTGACCTGTGCGACGACGAGATCAGACTCATGGACGAGATCGTCCCCGCCTTCACGGCCATGCACGAGAACGGCGGCCGGCTCCCCACCGAGTGCATCTTCGCCTTTGCCCATCAGTTCTCGAGCGACGTGTACACGGGCCTCTACAACGTCGCCGACTACACGGTGTGGCGGAGCGGCGTCGACCAGTCACCGATCTACGACTGGCACAAGCGCCACCTGCAGACGTTGCAATGGGTGACCGAGCGGCCCACGACGCGCTGGGTCGTCAAGGCGCCTTCGCACCTTTCTGCCCTGCCCCTCGTGTTCGCGACATACCCCGATGCCCGCGTCGTCATCACGCACCGCGACCCCCTGCGCGTCATCGGGTCCTTGTCCGATCTCATGGCGACGTTGCACTACATGCATTCGGAGCACGTCGACCATGGCATCCTCGTCGAGTTCATGGCCATGGGCCTCGAGCTGCAGATGGACCACGTGACCGCCGAGCGCGACGCCGGCGCCATCCCCGCCGACCAGATCAACGACGTGGTCTACAAGGACCTGGTGGCCGACCCGGTCGGCACCGTGGAGCGCCTCTACGCCGCCTGGGACCTCCCGCTGAGCCCTGAGTTCCGCACGGCGCTCGAGGCGTATCTGGCCGCCCGTCACACCGCTCGCGCCAGCGGACATGATTACTCGTTCGCCGACACGGGTCTCGACCTGGTCACCCACCGGGCGCTCGTGGCGCCCTACCAGGAGCGTTTCGGCGTTCCGTCCGAGGTCTAGCCAGCCTTCTCCCGGCGGTGGAGACTCAGAGCGCAACGTCGAACACCGTGGCTTGAACACCGTGGCTTGAACACCGTGCCTTGAACACCGTGCCTTGAACACCGTGGCTTGAACACCGTGCTTGAACACCATGGAGGGCAGATGGACTGGAAACTCGAGACACTGGTCGTCCCAGTGGCCGACGTCGACCGGGCGAAGGCGTTCTACGCCGACGCCGTCGGCTTTCACGTCGACGTGGACCACCGCGCCGGGGACGACTTCCGGGTCGTCCAGCTGACGCCCGCCGGGTCCGGCTGCTCCATCTCGTTGATGAAGAACGAACAGGCTGCCGGGACGTTGCAGGGTCTGCACCTGGTGGTACGCGACATCGAGGAGGCACAGCGGCAGCTCGGCGCCGGGGGCGTTGCGGCTAGCGACGTGTTCCACTTCGAAGAAGGCGTGCAAGCCGACGGCCCCGACCCCGGCCGGGCCGACTACGGGTCGTTCCTCTCGTTCAGCGATCCCGACGGGAACGGCTGGCTCGTCCAGGAGGTCCCGAGCCGTACCCAGTAGTGGCCCGCGGCCGCCGGTGCCGGTCTGCCGCTGCCGGGCCGGGTCCGGAGCCGGGGCCGGGGCGACGGTGTTGCCGCCTAAGAACTGGCGAGGTCCTTCACCTCGACCACCTCGGCCGTCGGGTGCGGCGGCCCGTCGGCCAGGACCCAGCGCACGAGCATGTAACCCTCGAGCCGGCCTCCGGTGTCGAGCCAATTCTCGACGCCCGGATCGGTCGGAGCGATGACCATGCGCCACGATCCGTCCGGCGAGCGGGTGGCCGTCTTGTTGTTCAACGCCGTCGTCGCGTAGCGGTAGTCGAAGCTCTCCATCCACGGCGAGGTGAGCGTCAGCCCCCAATAGAGGAAGGGCTTGTCCGGCTCGTGCACGGTGACCACCAGAGCCTGTCCCGGCTCCAGGCGGAAACGCCCGCCGTGGTACGTCATTTCCGCGTTGGTGTGCGTGCGCACCTCGTCCTCTTGCGCCTCGACGTGGGCCGAGCCGGCCTCACCACCGAACGTGTTCATGTTGGTGGCCGCGTCGTGCCACATCTGCAGTGCGGTGGCGCCAACGAACGTGAGGAACATGGCGGCGAACTCGAGCTTCGGCGCCAGCTCGTCGACGGAGAGGATCGGGTGTGGGATGACCTCACCCGGCTCGGGCACCAATTCGACCCGCAGGCGGGAGAACCGCTCCGGATCCTTCTCGAAGTGCGTCTCGCGGATCGCCAGCTGTGCCGTCCCCGGCTCGAGGACGACCGAGTTGCGCGGCCGGGGATCGGGCATGGCGGAGGCCGGCGCGATGAGGATGTCGACCTCGCCGTTGGGGCCCAGCTCGAACTCGTCGATGTGGGTCTGCGTCTGCGTCCCGGTGCGGCCGCCGACCTGTCCCTGCCCGAAGGCGGTGCCGAAGGTCATGCCGAGATACGCGCATTCACCCCGGTAGCCCAGGAGCCGATACGAGCGCGTGTCGTCCAGGACGCAGAACGTGTAATGCACGTCGGGGTTGTCGACCAGGAGCTTCTTGTACTCGTCCTGGAGGACGAAGAGCTGCGGGTGCAGGGGGTCGGACTTCTCCACGATCCAGTCGAGGGCCAACCGCGAGAGGCGGGTCACCCATCGGTACCCCTCGGCCAGGTCCACGTCGGTTTCGGGCACGCCGGTGGCCTGGCGCACGACGTCGAGCGCCGCGGTCTGTGCCTGCTGCCAGGCGTCGAATGCTGCGTTGAGCCGGTCGTCTTGCATCCGGGGCACGCTACCCATGTTTCAGGGCGGTTTCCCGTTCGTCGACGCACCCGGTAACTTCGCGGTGTGACCGACACCGCCACCGAGACGACGCGGACCGACGAGCTGCTGAGCGAGCTCCGGTCCTGGCTGGACAGCAACTGGGACCCCGACCTGACCGTGGGGCAGTGGTGGGAACGGATGGGCTTGGCCGGCTGGTCCGCTCCGGGCCTGCCCGAGAATGCCTACGGCAAGGCCATGGCGCGCTCCGACGTGGTCCTGGTCCAGCAGGAGATCGCCAAGTTCGGCGCTCTGGGCGCCCCCGCCGGGCTGGGGCTGCTGCTGGCCGCCCCGACCATCGCGACCCACGGGACGCAGGAGCAGATCGACCTCTACGTGCGGGACATCGTCACCGGGCAGAAGGCCTGGTGCCAGCTCTTCAGCGAGCCGCAGGCGGGCTCGGACCTCGCTGGCCTGCAGACCCGGGCGGTCAAGGACGGCGACGAGTGGATCATCAACGGCCAGAAAGTGTGGACCTCGGGCGGCCAGTACGCCGACCTCGGGATGCTGCTGGCCCGCACAGACCCCGACGTGCCCAAGCATCAGGGCATCTCCTACTTCGCCTTCGAGATGCTCCAGGACGGGGTCGACGTGCGGCCCCTCAAGGAGATGACGGGTCATGCGCTCTTCAACGAGGTCTTCATCACCGACGCCCGCGTGGCGGACTCGGCCCTCATCGGCGGCCTGAACAACGGTTGGGCCGCCGCCAACACGACGCTCATGAACGAGCGGGCGGGCCTCGGCTCCGGCGGCGGGAATGCCGCGGGGGGCGGCCTGGCCCAGCCCGGCTCCGTGATGGGCATGCTGTCGCGGCGGGTGGGCGACCTGGTCGCCCCTTCGGCCGAGACGCCGGGTGGGAACAAGAAGTCCCAGGCTTCAGGTGGCGCGCTCGGCGCCATGCGCGGCGGCGCCGGCCTGCTCATCAGCGTGGCCCAGTCGCGCGGGGTCAGCAAGGACGCGGGCATCCGTCAGGACCTGGCCCGGCTCTACACACTCGGCGAGCTCGGCCGCTTCAACGGCCTGCGGGTGAAGGCCGTCAAGGAGCAGGGCCACGACATTCCCGGCATGCCCAACGTGGCCAAGCTCTCCATGAGCCAGATCGTGCGCCTCACGCGTGACCTCGGGCTGCGCATCATGGGACCGGCAGGCACGCTCCACGCCTACGACGGTGACGACAAGGCCGCTCTCAAGCACGCCACCGGTGACCCGTTCGCCGGCGGCATCACCGAGATGGCGCTCTTCGCCCAGGCGCCGCCCATCTACGGCGGGACCGACCAGGTGCAGCGCAACATCATCGGGGAACGCGTGCTCGGGCTGCCCAAGGAACCCAACAACGACCGCGTGACGCCCTTCTCGCAACTGCCCAAGAACGCCTAGCCGTCCGCGGCTGGGTCGAGCTGGGCCGGGTGGGCGTCGGGAGATGACTCGGGAGGACCGCAGCCTGCGGGGCGCCGCGGCCATCGTCGGCGTCACCGACGACGTGTCCCCCACCGGCGAGCTCGACCGCACCGGGCGCGCGCTCGAGGTGGCGATGGTCCTCGACGCGCTGGAGGACGCGGGGCTCTCGCTGTCCGACGTGGACGGCGTCTGCCACCCCGAGTCCGCCGTGGCCTTCGCGGAGTACCTGGGTCTGCACCCGACGTTCGTCGAGTCGACCATGACCGGCGGGTCGAGTTACGAGGTGCACGTCGAGCACGCGGCCGCCGCCATTGCGGCGGGCTTGTGCGAGGTGGTCGTGAGCGTCTACGCCTCGACCCCTCGCAGCGATCGCACCCGCAGGCGCCGGCGACCTCAGCGGGGCATGGCGGGACCGAACCCAATGGCCGAATGGGAGCTCCCGTTCGGCCTCCGCCTGCCCATGGGGCCCTACGCGCTGGCGGCGGCCCGCCACATGCACGAGTTCGGCACGACGTCGGAGCAGTTGGCCGCCATCGCGGTGAGCACGCGGGAGTGGGCCGCACGCAATCCTCGCGCCCGCTACCGCGACCCCCTGACGATCGACGATGTGCTGGCCTCACCACTCCAGGTGAGCCCCCTGCACCTGCTCGACTGCTGCCTGGTCACCGACGGTGCGGGCGCCTTCGTCATGACCAGCGCCGAGCGGGCACGCACCCTGCGCAAGCCACCCGTCTTCGTCCTCGGCGCGGCGACCTGCACGGACCACATGGGCATCACCCAGATGCCGGACCTCACCACCACGCCCGGGGCGGTGTCGGGTGCGCGGGCCTTCTCCATGGCCGGCCTCGGACCAGCCGACGTCGACGTGCTCATGGCCTACGACAGCTTCACCATCACGGCCCTTCTGCACCTGGAGGACCTCGGGTTCTGCCCCAAGGGTGAGGGAGGGCCCTTCGCCGCCCAGGGCGGCCTCGGTCCCGGCGGCTCCCTTCCCATGAACACCAATGGCGGCGGGCTCTCGTTCACCCACCCCGGCATGTACGGGATGTTCCTCATCACCGAGGCGGTGCGCCAGTTGCGCGGAGAGGGCGACGATCGTCAGGTCGCCGGCGCCGAGGTGGCGGTGGCGCACGGGTCAGGCATGTTCCTCTCGGTGCTGTCCACGGCGGTCCTCGGCACCGAGGCCACGTTGTGAGTGCGGAAAGTGGTGGTGCGGCGGTCGGTGGCGCGTCGCCGGTGGTGCGGCGGTCGGAGGCGACCCGGTCGGAGGTGCCCCGCGCACGCGGTTCGAACCGCCGGTGGGCGACGAGAGCGGACCGTTCTGGGAGGCCACCCGCGAGGGCCGCCTCCTGGTGCAATGGTGCACGGCCTGTGACCGGGGCGTCTTCTACCCACGGGCGTTCTGCCCCTCCTGCGGGGTGGGCGACACCAACAGCGCGGACGGGCCAGGCGGGGCGCTCGAATGGCGCCAGGCGAGCGGGAGGGCGACGGTGCACGCGGCTGTCGTCGAGCACAGGCCCGAAGCAGCCGGGGCGGCCTTCTCCGGTGGCGAGCCCTACTGCATCGCTCTGGTCGACCTCGAAGAAGGCGTGCGCATGATGACCAACGTCGTGGGGTGCCCGCCCGGGGACGTCCACAGCGGCATGGCCGTCACCGTGACCTGGGAACCGCTGAGCGACGGGCGCCAGCTGGCGCTGTTCCGACCGGTCGCGGCGGACCTCCGATGAGCCTGCCGGACGACAAGCGGGCCGCGGCGGCCGAGGGCATGCTGCACGCGTGGTGGGCAGCCCGGATCCCGGACCGCCTGGCGCTGATCACCCCGCACGGGGACCGCACCTACGACGACTTCAACGCCCAGATCAACCGCTTGTCCCGTGCGCTGCGGGCGCGGGGGTTGCGAGACCGGCGACGCCCTCGCTCTCATGTGCACCAACGAGCCCGCCTTCCTGGAGGCGCTCTACGCCGCCCAGCGCATCGGCCTCCGCCTCACCCCGATCAACTGGCACCTCACCGGGGAGGAGGCGGCCTACATCGTTGAGAACTGCGAGGCCAAGGCATTCATCTGCTCCGGCTCGTTGGGTGACCGGGTCGTCGTCGCGGCCGAAGCCGGCGGGCCGGGCCTGGTCAAGATCAACACGGGTGGCTATCTCCCCGGCTTCGAGATGTACAACGCCGTGGTGGCGGCCGAGGACGCCACCGACATCGACGACCCGGTGATCGGCACCCAGATGCTCTACACGTCGGGCACGACGGGCCGGCCCAAAGGCGTACACCGCCAGAACGCCGCGGCGAGCGCGCTGGCCGCCGTCAACTTCTGCGGGTACGACGAGGACTTCGAGACCAGCGTCGACGCCCACCTCCTGACCGGCCCGCTCTACCACGCCGCCCCGCTCGCCTTCTCGGTGGCCGTCCCGTACCTCTACGGGGTGCCGCTCGTGGTCATGGACCACTGGGACCCGGTGGAGGCGCTGCAGCTGATTGAGCGCCATGGGATCACGCACACCCACATGGTCCCGACCATGTTCCACCGGCTGCTCGCCCTGCCGGCCGAGACACGGGAGAGCTTCGACACCTCGTCGCTGCGCTTCGTGATCCACGGCGCCGCGCCGTGCCCCGTCCCGGTCAAGCAACGCCTGATCGACTGGCTGGGCCCGGTGGTGGTCGAGTACTACGCGGCGACCGAGGGCCTCGGCACCCTCGTCGATTCCGCCACCTGGCTGGCCCATCCCGGCACCGTCGGGCGGCCCATGGTCCCCGGACTCGTCAAGGTGGCCGACGACGACGGCAACGACCTGCCGGCGGGCGAGGTCGGGCTCGTCTTCCTGCAGGCTCCGGCGGCCACCAAGTTCGACTACTACGGCGACTCGGAGAAGACGGCTGGTGCGTTCCGCGGCGACTACTTCACGCTGGGCGACATGGGCTACATGGACGAGGAGGGCTACCTCTACCTCACGGACCGCACGGCCAACCTCATCATTTCGGGGGGCGTGAACATCTACCCGGCGGAGATCGACGCGGTGCTGCTCGAACACCCGGCGGTGGGCGACGTCGCCACCATCGGGGTGCCCGACGAGGAGTGGGGCGAAACGGTGAAAGCCGTCGTGCAACCGGCCGACGGCGTCGAGGGGAACGACGCCCTGGCCGCCGAGCTCATGGCGTTCTGCCAGGACCACCTGGCGCATTTCAAGTGCCCCCGCAGCGTCGACTTCGTGTCGGAGCTGCCGCGGGAGGATACTGGGAAGATCTTCAAGAGAAAGCTACGAGAGCAGTACCGGACGGCGTCGAAGCCGCAATGAACCAAACCAAAGGAGCTGAACGTGGGTATCTGTGACGGACGGGTCGTCGTCATCACCGGGGCAGGCCGGGGCATCGGGCGCGAGCACGCCCTCGAGTTCGCCAGCCAGGGCGCCAAGTTGGTCATCAACGACCTCGGCGCCGAGGTGGACGGGTCCGGCTCCTCGGACGGGCCGGCCGGCCAGGTGGTCGACGAGGTCCGCGGCATGGGCGGCGAGGCCGTGGCCAACGGGGACGACGTCTCGGACTACGAGGGAGCGGGCCGCCTCATTCAGACGGCAATCGACACCTACGGGACGATCGACGTGCTCGTCAACAACGCCGGCATCCTGCGCGATCGCATGCTGGTCAACATGACGATCGACGAGTGGGACGCCGTCATCAAGGTCCACCTGCGCGGCACCTTCGCGCCGACCCGCCACGCCGTGGAGTACTGGCGCAACCGCACCAAGGCCGGCGAGACCAACGACGCCCGCATCATCAACACCACGTCGCCCTCCGGCATTTACGGCAACGTGGGACAGACCAACTACGGCGCGGCCAAGGCGGGCATCGCCTCCTTCACCATCATCGCCGCCATGGAGCTCGAGCGCTACGGCGTCACCGTGAACGCCATCGCCCCGGCCGCGCTCACCCGCATGACCGAGAACCTCGGTGGAGGCTTCACGCCAGCCGAGAAGAACCCCGAGGAGTTCGACCCCTTCGACCCGGGCAACATCGCCCCGATCGTGGTGTGGCTCGGCAGCCCCGAGTCGGCGGGTATCACCGGCCGCGTCTTCAACGTGCAGGGCGACCACCTGAGCGTGGCCGAGGGCTGGGTCGAAGGGCCCACCGCCGACAAGGGCGACCGCTGGGACCCGGCCGAGCTCGGCAAGGTGGTGCCCGACCTGGTGGCCAAGGCTGCACCGAACGCCAACATGGGCGGGCGGCGGAAGTAGCCTCGACTCCATGACCGCGGCGACACCTCCGGTGTCCGAGACCACGACACCTCCGGTGTCCGAGACCTCGGGAGTCACCCCTCAGGTACCGGGCCGCCGGGACGTGGAGGCGGCCGTCCAGGTCATTCACGACAACGCGGATCGGCTCTTCCTGTGGGACTACGAGCGGGACCGCGGCCAGCTCGTCACGCTCTACAACAAGGCCATGGGGTCGCAGTGGAACAGCGTGACGGACCTCGACTGGTCCATCGACGTCGACCCGGAGCGGCTCGTGGCCGAGCAGGACAGCCCGATGCTGGCGGTGTCGAGAGCGGCCGGCAAGCTGCCCGGCTCGCCCATGGCGACATGGAGCGAGAAGGAATACACGCAACTCGGCATCGAGTTCTTCAAGGCCAGCCTGTCGCAGTTCATGCACGGCGAGCAGGGAGCCATGATGACCGCCGCCAAGATCGTCGAGACCGTCCCGTGGATCGACGCCAAGTACTACGCCTCGACCCAGACCATGGACGAGGCCCGACACACAGAGGTGTTCGCCAAGTATCTCCGCACCAAGCTCGGCGAGGCGTACCCGATGAGCCCGTTCCTCAAGGAGCAGATCTGGTCGCTGCTGGAGGACTCCCGCTGGGACATCGCCTATCTCGGGATGCAGATCGTCATTGAGTCGCTGGCTCTCGCCGCCTTCGGTGACATGTTGCGGCGCACGCAAGAGCCGCTGCTGACCAAGCTGTTGCGCTACGTCATGTCCGACGAGGCGCGCCACGTGGCGTTCGGCGTACTGACGCTGTCGGAGTTCTACCGTGACCTCAGCGAAGCCGAGCTGAAGGAGCGCCAGGAGTTCCTCGTCGACGCCACGCTCAACTCGCGGGCGCGGGCCACGACGCCCGAGGTCTGGGAGCGCATGGGCACGACGGCCGAGGAGGTGTTCCCCTTCATCGTCCAGGCGGCGCAGAAGACGAAGCTCAACCCCGCAGGCGGTTTCGCCCGCGGCTTCTTCGCCAAGCTCGTCCCCAACGTGCGCAAGCTCGGGCTGCTCGACGCCAACCACGGGTACCTACGCCAGAAGTGGGGCGAGGCGGGCCTCCTCGAGTTCGAGTTCGCCGATGACACCGGGTCCGACTACGCGTCGTACGACGCGGTGGCGCAGGACCGGGCTCGCGAGGAGGGCGGCACGGGCACGGCGTCCCGGGGATGAGCCCGGCTGCGCGGTCCACGCGGTCCGCACTGGCGCGGGTGCGCACCATCTGCCTCGCCCTCCCGGAGGCGGAGGAGCGCCCGTTCGGCGGCCACACCGCACCGGCGTTCCGGGTGCGCGACAAGCTCTTCGTGATGACGAGCGAGGACGGTTCCTCCATGACGATGAAGGCGCCCCCAGGGGCGCAGCAGGTGCTGGTGGCGTCCGAACCGGATCGCTTCTTCGTGCCGAAGTACGTCGGGCCCAAGGGCTGGGTCGGCGTGCGGCTGGACCTTCGCGTCGCTCCCGATTGGGACGAGATGGCCGAGATGATCGCCGAGAGCTACTGCCTCACCGCCCCGAAGCGCCTGGCGGCGCTGGTCGGCCCGGCGGCGCAATAATTCATCGCTGCCGTCGCCGGCATCGCCCAGCCGTACCGGGGCGGGGCGGAGCGCTGTCGCTAGCGCGCTGGATCGAGGCTGGTGAGGGTGGTCGTCCATGTTCTCGGTGTAGTGCACGCTGCCCTGGGTCACCCCCACGGTCTCCTGCTCGCGCACGATCAGCCCTGAGCTGGGGACGATCCAGTAGTCGGTGGGGTTGGTCCCGTGCTCGGCGCCCGTGAAGGTGAGCGTGACGCGGGTGTGCACGACGGAGACGCTGTGTCCGTCGACGACCATGGAGGTCGGGCCCATGGCCTGGCCGGCCAGCATGATCTTCTCCGCCGGGTTGGCCAGCGAACAGGTGGCGCCCCAGTGCTGGCCCGGTCGCGCCGCCGGCGGCAGCAGGTAGGTCGAGGCGGGGCACTGGATCGTCGATGTGGTGGTCGAGCCCGCGATCGACTCGTCGGTCACCAGCTTCGGCATGGTCAGCGCGCCGTTCGGTGTGTTGCAGACAGTCGTCGACTCGGTGTGCTGGGTGATCGGGACCCAGCTCACGTTGGCGCAGCGACCGTCGGCCACGATCATGGAGGTGCTCGACGGGAACGAGCGGGCCACCCCGACCAGGTTGAGGCTCTCGCCGCCACTGGTGCGATAGGTGTACACGCCCGGGACGGGCATCCGGTTGCGCAACGTCGCCAGCATCTTGCCGCTCTGCTCACGCCGGTAGATGCGCAGCGCTTCGCGCAGACCCACCGGGGAGGACACCGTGCGGAACACCAGCGCCCACGCCGTCCCACCGGCGCAGCTGACGAAGACCAGTGCCAGCACGATCACCGACAGCAGACGGTGCTGCTGGACCCATTGCCAGACGAACACGTTGAGATCCTACCCCCGCGGCGGATCGGGTAACCGGAACGTGGTCGGCCCCGGTCCGTTGTCGTCAGGGCAGGTCAGGGCAGGTCAGGGCCCTGTTCGACCTGGTCGAGCAGGTTTCAGGGCTGGTCCGGCACCCAGTTGCCGTGGAAGCCCGCCGGCACCCGTTGCGGCAGGTCGACGATGGCCTGAGCCTCGCCCTCGAGGTCGTCCGCGTTGAGGATGTGCAGCGCCGACGTCCCCGTCTGCGCAGAGTGCACCAGCAGCAGCAGCCAGCCATCGTTCTCGGCGCGCATCGTCGGCACGGGGGACGAAGACCGCCTCCCCCAGGCTGGACCCGGGCCCGAACGAACGGGCCTGGCTCGTCCTTCGTTCGAAGTCGTGCCGCAACAGCACGGATTCGGTGCCCACGATGTCGTCGGTGGTCCCCGTGGCGACCGCGTAGCCGTACCGGTTGGGCAGGCCGACGCGACGCTCATCGACGCGGGGGAACTCCTGTCCCCGGTCGTCGAGCCGCTCCTCCTTGACTGCGCCGCCGCGGCCGTCGAGGTGCCACCGCTCAAGCGTGGGGCTGCCCTCGGACGGGCCGAGGTACTGCGTGCGGAACATGGACGGGTGCCGCACCACGTCGAGCACGATGCCGTCCCCGTCGGGGTCGTCGAACGCGTTCATCGGGTGGAACACGTAGCAGGGCTCGATGTCGTGCCAGACGACGTCGGTCGACTCGCCGTCTCGCGGCAGCAGGCCCACGCGGGACTGGTATCCCTCCTCCCAGCGGTACGGGAACGACGCGCCCGACGCCGCGGCGTCGAGGCTGAAGGTCACCGGGAGATCCAGCAGGGCGATGGAGCGCTGTGTGAGAGCGCAGTCGTGCACGCTGACCGGACCGCCCATGGTGACGCGACGGCTGGAACGCACCGTGCCACCGGGGTCGATGATCGTGACCTCCACGTCGTTGCCCCAGCCGAAGAAGTACGACACGGCGTAGAGCTCGCCCGTCAGCGGATCGCGCTTGGGGTGAGCGGTGTAGCCGCCGTCGAGCGTGCCGCCGAAATCGCAGGGACCAATCGTCTCGAGCTCGTTCGTCAATTCGTACGGGCGCGCACCCGCTTCGACGATGGCGAAGGTGCGGCCCGCGTGCCCGATGACGTTGGTGTTCGGTGCGAAGTCCATCCCGGCATGGACCGGCCCTGGGGGCGGCTCCTCACCAAGGGTGCGGGCCACCTCGGCCGAGCGCACCCAGCGGTTGCGGTACCACTCGGCCCGCCCGTCGCGCAGGCGGATCCCGTGCACCATGCCGTCGCCGGTGAACCAGTGGTAGGTCGACGGCTCGGGGGGCGCCGAGGGATTCGGGCCGTTGCGCAGGTAGCGCCCGGAGAGGGCCGCCGGCACCTCGCCGGTCACGGCCAGATCGGTCGCGGTGACCTCTTCGAGCACCGGCGCAAAATTGCCCTGCAGGTACGGATTGGCGGTGACAGTCACGGCTGTGCCCCCTTCGTCGGGCGAGAACGGCTATTCCAAGATAGGCACGATCCTGGCCATGAACAATGGGTGACGAAATGGGCGAGGAATTGGGCGCCCGGAGGGCAAGCCTCCCTCCCGGGCCTGGGGCGCGCTAAGGTTCCTTTTCGAGGGCACCACCATCACAAGTTTGGAAATCCCTCTAGCTCGCAAGAGCTACCGGCCATGGCCCAGCGACACGGGTCAAATCTGGCCAGGAGAGGAGTGGATTTTCAATGGCAACTGGTTCCGTGAAGTGGTTTAACGGTGAGAAGGGCTTCGGCTTCATCACCCAGGACGGTGGGGGCCCCGACGTTTTCGTGCACTTCAGCGCGATCAGCGGTACGGGCTACCGCAATCTCGAAGAAGGACAGAAGGTCGAGTTCGAGACCAACCAAGGTCCGAAGGGCCTTCAGGCCGCGAACGTGCGCGCCATCGGCTAACGCCGAAACGCACAAGGATCACGACAGAACCCCGCCTCTTCTGAGGCGGGGTTCTGTTCGTTCCGGGCGACGCAGGCTCCTTGTTCGGGGGTGGCTCGATTCCGGGGTGGCTCGGGTCGGAACGCCTTGGTCGGAAGGTCTCAGGTCACCAGTACGGCCGGTGCTGCTGCGTGGTCACCGCCAGCACTGCCTCGGCGTACTCCTGGCGGCACACGACGAGATCGGGCAGCCAGGCGTCGGGGTCGCCGTAGCGCAGCGGATCTCCGTTGAGCCGGCTGGCATGCAATCCGCTCGCAGTGGCGACCGCCACCGGTGCGCACGAGTCCCATTCGTACTGGCCGCCCGCATGCACGTACACCTCGGCGGCGCCGAGGATGACGGCGGCGATCTTGGCGCCGGCCGATCCCATGGGGATCATGACGCCCCCGATCGCCTCGGTCACCTCGTAGGCGACGTCGGGCGGCCGGCTGCGCGAGACAACGACCCGCGGCGCCTCGCCGGCGGGGAACGGCGGCAGCACAGGCGGGTCGCCGGTGCCGAGCACGAGGTCGAGGGCCGGCAGTGCCACGGCGCCCACGACGGCCACGCCACCCACAGCCATGGCCACGTGGACCGCCCAGTCACTGCGGTCTCGCTGGCGGAACTCGCGGGTGCCGTCCAGTGGGTCGATGATCCAGAGGCGACCCGACCCCGACACGTGTTCGAGCCCCTCCTCGGAGCGCACGTCGTCGTCGGGGTAGAGCCGGTTGATCTCGGCTACCAGCAGCTGATGGGCCATCCGGTCACCGGCGGCACCGAGATCGCGCAGCGCCGGCGGATCAGCGCGCAGCTCCACCAGGGCCCGCCCGGCGATCTCGGCGAGCTTGGCCGCGTCGCGATGCTCGGACTGCAGGTCGTCGGCCATCCCCCCTGTTTAGACCAAGCGGCGGTCGGTGGCCCATCTCGTCAGCTCGTGGCGGGTGGAGAGCTGCAGCTTGCGCAGGACCGACGACACGTGCGACTCCACCGTCTTGGCCGAGATGCCGAGGTCGCGGCCCACCTCCTTGTACGTGTAGCCGCGGGCGATCAGGCGGAGCACCTCTCGCTCACGCGGCGAGAGCTGGTCGAGCTCGGGGTCGAGTCCCGGTGCGGGCGCGCCTCCCTGGGCGAAGGCGTCGAGGACGAACCCCGCCAGGCGCGGCGAGAAGACGGCGTCTCCGGCGGCGACGCGGTAGACGCCCTGCAGAAGCTCGGGGCCCGAGATCGTCTTGGTCACGTAGCCGCGGGCGCCGGCGCGGATGACGTCGATGACGTCCTCGGGAGCGTCGGACACCGAGAGGGCCAGGAACTGCACCTCGGGGTGGGTGGGCAGCACGCCGCGCAGCACGGCATGGCCCCCTCCACCAGGAAGGTGCACGTCGAGCAGCACCACGTCGGGCAACCGCTCGTTGATGAGCTCAATGGCCGCTCCAGCCTCGTCGGCCTCCCCCACCACCTCGACGGCGTCGCCGAGCTCGGCCTTGACGCCGGCCCGGAACACGGCGTGGTCCTCGACCAGGAAGATGCGGGGCCGGCCCTCGCTCACTTCACGCGCTCGCGCCGGGGCATGGAGAGCTGCACCTCGGCGCCCTCCCCTGGGGTGGAGCGGACCACGGCGGAGCCGCCGAAACGCTCCATCCGGGCGCAGATCGACTGGGCGATCCCCTGACGGTCTTCGGGAACGGCGCCGAGGTCGAAGCCACGCCCGCGATCGCGCACGTAGAGCATGACCGTGTCGGTCTCGACCTCGGCGTAGACCGAGACCTGATCGGCGCCCGACCACTTCGCTGCGTTGACCGTGGCTTCCCGGGCCGCATCGAGCAGCGCACGCAGCGCCTCGTCCAGTTCGCAGTCCCCCACCATGACCACCTGCACGGCGATCCCGTGGTCGCCCTCCACCTGACGCTGCAGCACTCCGACGCCCTCGCTCAGCATGGTGGCATCCTCCCCGATGGTGCCGGGGGGCCGACCCTCGAAGAGCCACGACCGCAGCTCGCGCTCTTGGGCCCGGGCCAGGCGGATGACGTTCTGGGGGTCGTCGGCCGCGCGCTGAATGAGGGCCAACGTCTGCAGCACGGAGTCGTGGACGTGGGCCGCCATCTGCGCCCGTTCCTCTGCCAGGGCACGAGCCTGCCGCTCGGCGATGAGGTCGCGGACCAGGCTCAGCCACCACGGTCCGAAGATGACGACGCTCGCCGCGATGACCAGTGCGGCACCACCGACGGGTCGCAGGGCCGCGACCGTCGTGTGGCCTTCGACCAGCAGCGCGATACCGGCGGCGCCGATCAGCACACCGGCGACCACGCGGGCGATGAGCCAGCGGCGGCCGCGGCCGTGGGTGTCGCCACCGAACAACGGCACCACATCGTTGTCGATGAAGGCCTTCTCTGCCTCGTTGGCGTTGCGCCAGATGAGCACCACCACGCCGATGGCAAACAAGGTCGGCCACCCGACGAGACCGATGAAGGGGACGTGCAGGCTGGTCGTGATGAACTGCACCGCAATGAGCAGTGGGATCAGGATGGCGGCAACCGTCCGGATGCCTCGCCGATCGTGGGTGGCGCGCGAGGCGATGTTGGCGTCCTCCCCCTCCATCGGGATCAGGATCCAAGCCATGGCGTAGACGAAGACCATCACGCCGCTGGCGATGGCCAGCAGGACGAACCCGATACGCACCCACATGGCGTCGACGCCCGTGGCCCTCGAGACGGCGCCGCAGACGCCGCCCAGGACGCGGTTGTCCGGAGTCCGGCGCAGTGCCCGCAACCGTCTCCCCACATGGTGGTGGTGCTGGTGCTGGTGGTCTTCTGTGTCGGACCATGGCCCGTGCCGGTCATGCGACCGATGACCGTTGCCGCGGCCCCAGACGACCTGGGGTGGGGGGGAACCGGGCGCGACACGCGACGGCTCTGTCGGGCGGCCACCCTCGGTGAGCGGACGCGTACCGGGATCGGGTGCCTCTGCGATACCTCGATGATCGCGCCACTCTCCCCCCGGGGGCTATCAGGGACATCCCTGAGGGGTCGGGGATCGATTCAGGGTCGGACCAGGGTGTTGCCGGATTCCCGCCCGGCCAGCGCATCGTCAGGCTGGATCCATGGACTCGACACCAGAAGAGACACCAGGCACCGCAGGCACCGGAGGCACCACGGGGACCGCCGGGACCGCCGGCACCGCAGGCACTCCGGGCACCGAGGGGACCGCCGGGACCGCTGGCACCCCGGGCACCTCGACCGCCGAGCAGCCCGCCCCGGGCATCCCCCCGAGCGCACCTCCCGGGCACGGCGGCGAGCAGCGCCTCCACCGGGGCGGCCGGGGCCGCATGTTGGCCGGCGTCGCCGTCGGCCTGGCGGACTACTTCGACGTCGATCCCACGATCGTCCGAGTCGGCTTCGTCGCCCTGGCCTGCCTGGGTGGCCTGGCTGTGCCGCTGTACCTGGCCGGCTGGCTCCTGATCCCCGACGAGGACACCGACGTGTCCGTGGCCGAGGAGCTCCTGGCCCGCGAGCGGGCCCGCGGCGCCTACTGAGCCGCTCACCTGACCGGCCTCACCTGACCGGCCTCACCTGACCGCCTCACCTGACCGGCCTCACCTGACCGGCCTCACCTGACCCACACCACGACTCACTGACAAGACGACCGACTGACAAAGGAGAAGAGATCCGATGCGCTACCGGTGGGACCCGGCCTACCCGATGGGCCGCAGGGACACGCAGGCCTACGACGCAAGCATGCGGGCCTCCGACGACGAGCGGAACGCCGTGGCGGACAAGCTCTCGCGCCACTACGCCGAGGGCCGGCTCGATGAGGTCGAGTTCAAGCACCGCCTCGACACCGCTATGTCGGCCACCACCCGTGGGGATCTCAACGGGCTGTTCGACGACCTCCCCCGCCTCCCCAGCGAGCCGACACCGCCTCCGCCCCGGCACCGTCGGATCCTCCCGTGGGTCGTCGTCGTGGCCTTCCTCGCCATCGCCGCCGGGGTGACCATGCCCTTCTACCCGATGTACCACGTGCCCTGGCTCCTCTTCGCCATCATCGGCCTGTTCCTCTGGCGACGGGCCGGCGGCCGCCTCCACGCTCACCATCACCACCACGAGGTCGGGCATCCCAGCTCGGTCATGGACCACTGAGTGGCCACGGTGCGCACCTCAGAACCCGTCATTGAGGGCAACCCCCGTACGGCATCGACCGCTCTGTCGTCCCTGGCGATCTTTGCGGGCTTCCCGAGGGACGAGCTCGAGGAGATCGCGGCCCGCGGTGCGCGGACCACCGCCCATCCGGGTCAGGTCGTCCAGGCCCAGGAGGTGCCCGTCCGCATGTGGCACGTGATCACGAGCGGCTACGCCGTCGTGTACCGCGACGACACCCCGATCGGTCTGCTCGGCCGGGGTGACTCGTGGTCCGAGCACTCGCTGCTCAACCAGCTGCGCTCGACCATTGCCGTCGTGGCGCTCTCGCCCCTCACGCTGCTCACGTTCGGCCTGCGGGAGTTTTTCGAGATCCCGGATCACCACCCTGTCCTGGCGGGGCGTCTCGTCGCGCGTTCTGCCTGCTCAGCGGACCGGCTGGCTCTCCCAGTGCTCAATGCACTCGCCCATGGTGCCGATACCGCGAGGACCGGAGGGTGTCCAGCGGGCCGGTACGATTGATCCGTTCCCCCTGACGCCGGTCCGGTGACCGCGTCGAACGTCCCCGAGGAGTTCCCCCTTCATGCGCACCCTGGCCGTGTGGTGTGTCCATCACCGCCGTCTCGTTGTCCTGCTGTGGATTGTCGTCCTTGTCGTCTCCATCTTCTCCGTGTCCACTGCAGGCACCAATTACTCGAACAAGTTCACATTCCCCCATACGCAGTCGTTCGACGCCATCAACCTGCTGAAGTCCGTTGCGCCTTCCCACTCGGGCGACACCGAGCAGGTCGTCTTCGGCACCTCGGGTGACGCCAAGCTCACCGACACCGATGTCGGCCAGCGCATCAACGCCATGGTGGACAAGATCAACAGCTTGCCCAGCGTCACGGCGGTCACCAGTCCCTACGACTCTTCCGGGAACCTCGTCAACACCCAGAACATCAATGCCGACCGAACCGTCGGTTTCATCCAGGTCCCGTTCGACAAGCAGACCCAGAACATTCCGAACAGTGAGGCCAAGACCTTTGTCGACACGGTCACCAAGTCATCGGGTAACGGCTTGACGGTCGCGGTCACTGGGTTGTTGGCCGAGAACGCCAACAACCAGTCCTTCAGCAGCACGCTGCTCGGCGTCGTGCTGGCTCTGATCGTCCTGCTGCTCGTCTTCGGGTCGCTCTTCGCCGCCATCCTTCCGATCCTCTCCGCGATGCTCGCGCTCGGCACGGCCATCGGCGTGATCGGCCTGCTCAGCCACGTGCTCGGCATGCCGTCGATCTCGCCGGAGCTCACGCTCCTGATCGGGCTGGGGGTCGGCGTCGACTACGCCCTCTTCATCGTGACGAGACACCGGCAGGGCCTCGTCGCGGGCCGCGACGTGGAGTCCTCCATCATCAACGCGGTCAACACGTCGGGCCGGGCTGTGCTCTTCGCCGGCATCATCGTGTGCATCGCCCTGCTCGGCATGTTCGCCCTCGGAGTCAGCTTCCTCTACGGACTGGCGGTGGCCGCCGCCATCGGCGTGGCTCTCACCATGGTGGCGGCCCTCACCCTCCTGCCGGCGATGCTCGGCTTCATCGGCCCCAAGGTCATGAGCCGCAAGCAGAAGCGGAACCTGGCCGAGAACGGCCCCCGTATCGTCGGGGCGGACAGCAAGGGCTTCTGGCCGAACTGGGCCGACCGCGTCCAGCGGTACCCGTGGCTGTCGGCCGGGCTGGCACTGGCCATCATCGTCGCCATCGCCCTCCCCTTCTTCTCCCTGCAGCTGGGGTCGGCCGACCAGGGCACCGACCCCGCGGGGACCCCGACGCGGGTCGCCTTCGACATGCTCTCCAAAGGCTTCGGGCCCGGGTTCAACGGACCATTGCAGCTGGTGGGCGTCGTGCAACCCGATCAGCACGGGGTCATCGACAACGTCATCCACGAGGTCTCCCAGCAGCCCGACGTGCACAGCGTGGCCGAGCCGCTCTACATCCCGAGCAGGACCGGCAATGGTGACGTCGTCCTCGTCAACGTCTACCCCGACTCGGCACCGCAGGATCAGGTCACCACCGACCTCGTCAACCATCTGCGCAATGACACCGTCCCCCAGGCCGTGGGCGACTCCGGCGTCAACATCCTCGTGGGCGGGACGACCGCTGTCTTCATCGACTTCTCGAACGTCCTGAGCTCCAAGCTGCCTCTGTTCATCGGCCTGGTCGTGCTCCTGTCGTTCTTGTTGCTCATGACGGTGTTCCGCAGCATTGTGATCCCGCTCACGGCGGCGGTCATGAACCTGCTCTCCATCGGCGCCGCCCTCGGCATGCTGGTGGCGGTCTTCCAGTGGGGCGACCTGGGTGGCCTGATCGGCCTCACGGGCACCGGTCCCGTCGAGGCCTTCCTCCCCGTGATGCTGTTCGCCATCCTGTTCGGGTTGTCGATGGACTACCAGGTCTTCCTGGTGTCACGGATGCACGAGGAGTACATCAAGTCGGGCGGTAACAACCGCGTAGCCGTGCGCAACGGCCTGGCCGCCACCGGGAAGACGATCACCGCTGCGGCGCTGATCATGATCCTCGTTTTCGGCTCGTTCATCCTCGGTGGCAACCGCGTCATCAAGGAGTTCGGCATCGGCCTGGCCGGCGGTGTCCTCGTCGACGCCGTCCTCATCCGGATGGCCATCGTCCCGTCCATCATGATGATGTTCGGCAAGGCCAACTGGTGGATCCCCGCCTGGCTCGACCGGATTCTGCCCAAGCTCTCCGTCGACGCCGACGACCTGGCGAGCCAGATGCCGGAGGATCCGGGGCCCGAGCCGCAACCCGAACTCGCCGGAAGCCGCAATTAGCCGGGCAGCCTCAACCAACCGGACGCCTCACCGAACGAACCGGCAGCCTCGACCAACCGGAAGAAGCAGCAACGAACCGGAACCGTGCTCGAACCGGCCGCGCAGCAGGGCGGGGCCTTCGACGAGGCGGGCCCGCCACCTACCAGGCGTAGTCCTCCGGCGCGGTCCTGTGGCCCGGGAAGATCTCGTCCAGACGGGCCAGCACCTTGTCGTCCAGCGTCACCTCGACAGCGTGCACGGCTGACTCGAGATGCTCGGGCGTTCGTGGTCCAACGATGGGCCCCGTGACCCCCGGTCGCGTCAGGAGCCAGGCCAGGCCGACCGCGCCCGGCTCCTCGCCGACCTCGGCGCAGAGATCCTCGTACGCCTCGAGCTGCGGGCGCTTGGTCTCCAGTGTCCGCTTCACGTTGTCTCCGTAGCGCCGGCTCCCGTCGCGCTCCTTGCGCACGACGCCGCCGAGCAGCCCACTGGCCAGCGGCGACCAGGGGATCACGCCGAGGCCGTGGTCCTGTGCCGACGGCAGCACCTCGAGCTCGATCTGACGCGTCAGGAGGTTGTAGTGGGACTGCTCGCTGACGAGGCCCATGAAGTTGCGGCGGGCCGCCGCCGCCTGCGCCTTGGCGATATGCCAGCCGGCGAAGTTCGAGGAGCCGACGTAGAGGATCTTGCCCTGGACGCGCAGCACTTCCATGGCCTCCCAGATCTCGTCCCAGCCGGTGCCGCGATCGATGTGGTGCATCTGGTAGAGGTCGATGTAGTCGGTCTGCAGCCGGCGCAGGCTGGCGTCGCAGGCCCGCCGGATGTTCAGCGCCGAGAGCCGCCCCTCGTTCGGCCAGTCGCCCATGTCGCCGTAGAGCTTCGTGGCGAGCACCGTCTTCTCACGCCGTCCACCGCCCTGGGCGAACCAGCGGCCGACGATCTCCTCTGTCGCGCCACGCCCCTTGGAGCGGCCGTAGACGTTGGCCGAGTCGAAGAAGTTGATTCCGGCCTCCAGGGCCGAGTCCATGATGGAAAACGAGGTCGGCTCATCGGTCTCGGGCCCGAAATTCATGGTGCCCAGGCAGATGCGGCTGACGCGGAGGCCGGTGCGGCCGAGGTGAGTGAATTGCATACGCCCGAACCTACCGGTCCGACCCCGAAGAGTGCACCGATTGGCTGACATTTTGGCCGCCCCGCTACATTGAGAAGACGATTTCCACCCGAGCTTGGGGGCATTGATGGCGCAACAGATCCCGCTGGTCGACTACCTGGAACTGGGGGATGACCCGCATTTGGTGGCGAACGAGTGCACGGCGTGCGGCGCCCGCTTCTTCGACCGGCGCAACGCCTGCGCTTCCTGCGAGGCCACCGAATTCAAGAAGGTCTCGATCCCCACCAGCGGCGAGGTGCGGGCGTTCACCATCGTGTCGTTCGCTGCACCGGGGATTCCCGTGCCGTACGTGGCCGCCGTCGTCGACTGCGACGGCACCAGCGTGAAGGCCAATCTCATCAATGTGACACCCGATCCTGAGCACGTGACCCTGGGCATGAAGGTCCGCCTGGCCACGGAATTGATCGGCACCGACGACAACGGCACCGAGGCAGTCGGCTTCGGCTTCGAACCCCTGGGAGGTTAGGCACGATGGCATCGGCGTCAGAAGAAGTGTGGGTCCTCGGCATCCACATGACGAAGTTCGGGAAGCACCCTGACCTCGACACCACCGACTTGGCCTCGCAGGCCGTCCAGGGCGCCCTGGCCGACGGTGGGGTGACCATGAAGGACATGGGCATCATCGGCGCCGGCAACCTGATGGGCGGCGCGCTGCCGATCGGGCAGGTCGTCCAGAAGCAACTGGGCCAGACGGGCATCCCCGTCTACAACGTCTCGAACGCCTGCGCGACCGGCGCGACCGCACTGCGTGTGGCGGTCATGGCGATCAAGGCGGGCGAGACCGACATGGGCCTGGCCTTCGGGGTGGAGAAGCTCGCCGGAGCCGGATTGCTGGCCGGCGGGAGCCGCAAGAGCGACGACAACACCTGGACGCCCTCGGGGCGCTACGGGTCGGTGGCGGCCATCGACGGGCGCATCGGCACCGACATCATGCCTGGCGTCTTCGCTCAGATCGGCATGGAGTACGGCCACCGCTACGGCGGCACCAGCTTCGAGCTGTTCGCGAAGATCAGCGAGAAGAACCACTCGCACTCGACGCTCAACCCGATGGCGGCCTACCAGAAGAAGATGTCGCTCGACGAGATCATGAACGACGTCATGATCGCCTACCCCAACACGCGGCCGATGTGCTCGGCCAACTGCGACGGTGCGGCGGCGGCCGTGGTCGTCTCGGGTTCGAAGCTCAAGACGCTGTCGCTGGAGCAGCAACGGCGTGCGGTGAAGATCTCGGCATCGATCCTCACCACGGACCCCTGGGAGGAGGCGTGCCAGATCCTCCCCAACGTGAACGACCTGACGCGCAATGCCGCCGCCCAGGCCTACGAGCAGGCCGGCGTCGGTCCGGCCGATTTGAACCTGGTGGAGCTGCACGACTGCTTCGCCACGGCCGAGCTCGTGCACTACGACAACCTCGGACTCTGCGAGCGCGGCGGTGCGGCCGATTTCTTCAACTCGGGCGCCACGTGGCGTGACGGGTCGACGCCCGTCAACGTGTCCGGCGGCCTGGAGTCCAAGGGCCACCCCATCGCCGCCACCGGCATCGCCAACGTGTGGGAGGTGGCCACCCACCTGCGCGGTGAGGCCGGCGACCGGCAGATCCCCGGCGCCAAGGTCGGTCTGACCCATGTCATCGGGCTCGGTTCGGCCTGCGGCGTGCACATTCTGGAGAAGTCGGCGGCGTAGCGCAGAGAGCCGGGGCGGTGGGCAGGTCGGGTCGGTCGATCGGGTCGGTCGGGTCGGTCGGGTCGGTCGGGTCGGTCGGGTCGGCGATGCCGGTGACCGCCTCACCCGTCTACGACACCATCGGGCTGGGCTACATCGCCCACCGCAAGGCCGACCCGCGCTGGGAGGCCGTGATCAACGAGCAGCTCGGGGACGGGAGCGGCGGGCGCGTCGTGGTCAACGTCGGGGCAGGCACGGGCAACTACGAGCCGGTGGACTGGGCTGTTGTGGCGGTCGAGCCTTCCAACGTCATGGTGAGCCAGCGTCCGGCGGGCGCGGCACCGGCTGTGCGAGCGAGCGGGTCGGCGCTTCCGCTTCCAACCGGTTGCGCCGACGTGGCGATGGCCATCCTGACCGTGCACCACTGGGACGACTGGGCGTCCGGACTGGCCGAGCTGTGCCGGGTCGCGCCTCGGCGGATCGTGCTGACGATGGACTTTGATCTGCACTCTCGGTTCTGGTTCCTCGAGGACTACGTGCCGGAGGTGGGCGAGCACACGCGCAGCCTGGCGCCAGGGGCCGATGCGGTGGCCGCGGCACTCGGAGGAGGCACTGCCATTCCGCTGCTCGTCCCCCGGGACATGCAGGACGGCGTGCTCGGTGCCTACTGGTGCCGGCCCGAGGCGTATCTCGAGCCGGCCGTGCGGGCCAACTGCTCCGGGCTGGCGTTGGCCGACCCTGCGGTCGTCGCCCGGGGAGTCGCCGCTCTGGAGGCGGACCTCTCCAGCGGTGCGTGGCAGCGGCGCCACGCCGACCTGGCCCACCTGCCGGCGATCGATCTGGGTTACCGGTTGGTGGTGGCTGACGCCGCGCTGACGCCAGGTCGGCTGCAGCCTTCCGCCGTGCCCGATCGACGCTTCGGCACATTCTCACGTTGGCGAAAAGCCGCACGTAGGATCACCTGGTGGTCACAGCTCGCTCGCAAGAGACCATCGACATCGATGGCCTGCCCGTGTTCTACGAGACAGAGGGCGACGGAGAGACGATCGTGCTCCTCCATGGTGGGCTGGCAGACAACTCGACGTGGGCTGCACAGTTCTCCGGATTGTCGCCGCACCGCCGAGTGGTGGCGCCTGAGCGACAAGCACAGGGGCATACTCCTGACCGGCCTGGCCCGTTGACGTACCAAGCAATGGCCGATCAGACCGTCGGTTTCCTCGGCGCTCTCGACCTCGGACCGGTCGATCTCCTCGGATGGAGCGACGGAGGCATGGTGGGAACGCTTCTTGCGGCAGAGCACCCCGAACTCGTGCGGACGCTGACCGTCACGGGTTCCGGCTTCTCAACTGCGGGTTACGTCCCGGGTGCGATGGAGGACCTTGTCGCCCTTTCGCCCGGCGACGAGGACATGGAGATGTTCGCAGCCATGTACGCCCTCGCCTCACCGGACGGACCCGAGCACTTTCCCGAGGTCTGGGAGAAGATGCGCACCATGTGGGCCGAGCCTTTCGACTGGACGGCACGACTGCCGCAGATCACGGCGCCGACGCTCGTGATCGTCGGCGATGACGACTACATACGCGTCGAGCATGCAGAGGAATTCTCCCTCGGGGTCGAGAATGGTCAGCTGGCCGTCATACCGGGAGCGTCACACCTTGTCCCGATGGAGAAGCCGAATCTCTTTAACCAGCTCGTGCTCGAGTTCACGGCGAATTCGGTGCCCGAAACGATGATGCCCATCCGACGAAAGCCGCCAGCGGGTGACAGCTCCCTGCCGCTCAGGTGCCTCTGCGGCTCTCCCGACCCGGTCAGCTCGCCACCTTGCCGACCGCGAGCTGACCGTCAGTCGTTGTGACGCAGAAGGAAGTCGACACGCAGCTCACCCCCGGCAGCGGATATCCGAGTAGGCCAGGGCGCGATGCGGCACCACTTGCCTGGACGGATCCGACTCCGCTCACCGAGCAACTGCCAAGCTTCGTGCACATCGCGTAGCCGGAGTCGTTGGTCCCGTTGGTGGCAGCGGGAAGCCACGCTTCGCTGAGAGTGATTCCTGAGCGTGGACCGTTCGGCAGGGCGAGATACCGTGAAGCGGTGGATCTCCCAGAGCTTGTGGTCGTCGACGCGCCCGAATGGCACACCTGGTTATTGAGCCACCACTCCAAGTCAAGAGGAGTCTGGCTCGTCCTCGCCAAGAAGGGCACGAAGCATCCGACAGCGCTCTCCTACGACGAGGCACTCGAGGAAGCGATCTGCTTTGGCTGGATCGATGGACAACTCGGGCGTCGTGACGACGAGACGTTCCGAAGGCGGTTCACACCTCGAAACGCTCGGAGCCCCTGGTCGCAAAGGAACGTCACCATCGCCGAGAAGCTGAGTGCCGCCGGCCGAATGCACCGATCGGGCGAAGACGAAATACGCAAGGCGAAACAAGATGGTCGGTGGACTGCTGCCTACGCGGGGCAAGCCAGCGTTGCGGTTCCTGAGGACTTGGCGAAGGCACTGAAGGCGAACCCTCAGGCCAAAGCGATGTTCGAGACGCTGACAAGTGCGAATCGGTACGCCATTCTCTATCGAATCGAAAACGCAAAGAAGGTCGAAACACGCGTCAAGCGCATCGAACAGTTCGTGGACATGCTGGGCCGAGGCGAGACCATCCACCCCCAAGGCCCACGGTCGCGGGATTGATCTTGCTGGCGGCACCCGACCCAAGCCCCTGAAGCGGCCGGGCCTCATCCCGGGCGTGGCGAAGCGCTGGAGGACTGTGGATTTCGGCCGCTCCGGCGAGAATCAGCCGGGGAGACGCAGAGGACGCGGGTCGACGCGGGTGACGCGGGTCGACGCGGGTTGACGCGGGTTGACGCGGGTTGACGCGGGTCGACGCGGGTCCTCGGGGTCGACGAGTCGAGCCCCCTCAGGCTGCCGTCGGTGGTGGGCGCTGGCGCTGGTCGTTTTGCTGGCGCTGGTTGCGCAGGCGGTTGTGAAACCCACAGAGGAGTCTGCCGTTCTCCTGGGTTGTGGGGCCGCCCTGGGCGTAGGGCTCGATGTGGTCGCCCTGGCAGTTCTCCGCCGGCTCGTAGCAGTGAGGGTGGGTGCAGATCCGGTCTCGCAGCTCTATGGCCCGTCGGGTCCCCCCGGTGAAGAGCCTGGCCCGCACGCTGACGTCAACCCGGTTGCCGAGGCTGAAGATGGCCCGCTCGAAGTAGGCCGAGTCCATCCAGGGGCTGAGGGTGCTGGGGGCGAGCACGGTGCCGTTCTCGAGCTCGCAGATGCGCCCGTGCAGTGTCTCGTAGCCGACGAAGACAGAGAACAAAGGGGCGGGGCGTATGCCGTCCTCGGGTGCGGTACGACTCCTTGTCGCCATCTCGACGAGGGCGTCGGCCCGGCGCTGGGCGGAGGTCCGGGCCAGCTCGTCGATTCTCGCAGTACGGCCAAGGCGCTCTTTGGCCTCGGCGCAGTCGGACTCGAAGAGGTCGTGCTCGAGGCGATTGAGCTCTCCTGAGACGATGGAGCCCGAGACCGGGTCGAGGGTCATCTGGCCCAGCCACATGCCGGTGAAGCTGGACTCCAGGAACACGTTGCGAGCGTCCTTGCGCTCCTCGTCGGAGGCCTCGGCCCCGTCGGGGTCGGCCAGCTGCTTCCAGTAACTCAGAGCCCTATGGAAGTCCTCGAAGCCCATCTCTTTGGCCTGGGCGACCAGCATCGCTTCGTCACGGGCCATAGAGGCCTCGGTGCGGTGCCGGCGCGCCGAGGCGATCGCCTGGGCCGCGTCGGGCCCGATGTCGCCTTCTCGCCATGCCCTGGCGCACTCGGGCAGATGGCGCAAGGACCGCCCGAGGCGCACCCGGCGCCGGGCGGCTGCACGCGGGAGGCGACAAGTCGTCGCGATCCACGCCGAGGCGGTCTTGGCCCCCTCGGCCGCCCACTCCTCCCCCACCTCGAACGCAGCGGTGGCCTCGGTGACGAAGGACTCGAGACGCGCAGAGAGGCGGTACAGCGTCTCGATGGAGGCACTGTCGCCGTAGTTGGCCGCGTCAGAGGCCACCAGCGCATCGAGTGCCTCGGCGAAGACCTCCAACTCCATGGCTTCGATGGAAGCACTTGGGTGTCACACATCTCGGGCGAGACAACCGCGCAGATTCGCGCTGACTAAACAGCGAAAACGGCGACCGTTCTTGTGGGGAGAGTTGCGGCTGTCGGGGGGACCGTTGCGCCGGTCGTGGGGACCGTTGCGCCGGTCGTGGGGAGCGTTGCGCCTGTTCGTGGGAAGTGGTGAGCGGCTCTCGTGCGCTGAGGATTAAGGAGCGCCCGCAACGAGCGGGACCGGTCGGGCGAGACTCCAACTGAAAGTGTCCTCGATGTCCGCCAGCGGCATCTGCACCGCCAGGTCGGCGACGGTCGGTCCGACGCGGTCGGCCACCGCCTGGAGCTGGTCGCCGTCGAAGCCCCAGAGGTCGACGGCGTTGGCGCCGAGCATGCGGCGGAGGTCGTCCTCGGGCAGGCCGCCGAAGATGTAGCGCAGCGTGTCACGGTGGACCGGTGCGGCGCCCTCCAGGTGGGGATAGTCGGCGCCCCACATGAGCTTGTCGATGCCGATCTCGTGGCGCATCTCGGCCTCGTAGCGCTTCATGAGCGAGCCGCCCATCCAGACGTGCTTCTCGAAGTAGTCCCGGGGCCGCATCTTGAGGTAGGAGCGGACGGGGGCGCCGCCGTGGGTGTCGAAGAACGACTCCATGTCCCGGATGAGGGAGGGCAGCCACTGCACGCCGTTCTCGGTCACGACGACCTTGAGGTCGGGGTGGCGGTCGAAGACGCCGCCGAAAATCATGAACCAGAGGGGCCTGCGGGTGAAGACGAACACCTCGTAGAGACCGAGCATGCCCCCGTGCGCAGTGTCGTAGAGGAACTTGGTGTCCGTCGCCGAGCCGGAGGCGCCGGTGTGCAGGTTGACCACCATGCCGTGTTCCTCGCACGCGTTCCAGAAGGGTTCGTAGTAGTCGTCGGCATAGCCGGGCAGCTTGGAGGTGACCGACATGGCGGGCAGCATCACACCGCCGAAGATGCCGTTGGCACGCGCCCAGGCCACCTCCTCGACCGCGCGGTCCATGTCGTGAAAATCGATCGGCATGCATCCAGCACGGCGGCCGGGGGCAGCGGCGCAGAAGTCGGCCAACCAGCGCATGTACCCGTGCAACGCGGGCCACACGACCTCGAGGCCCTTGTCCGTCGCGGCGCCGAGATACATGGCCGGGCTGAGTCCGCCCGCCAGAATTGGTCCCGGCAGTGTGACCTCGGCATGGATCCCCTGCTCCTCGAGCACGGCAAGACGGCGACCGTCCCCGTCGCCCGGCACGACCCAGTCGGTGCCGTAGTGCGCCAGCCAGCCCTCGGCGGCGGCGACGTCCACGCCCATGCCGGCGAGGCGCCGCGCCGCGGTTGCCCGCACCGGGTCCGACTCGTCGACCTCCCCCGGATCGAAGCCGCCGAACATCGAGATGGCGAGGTTCGACATGTCACCGAAACCCGCCACCGCCTCGCGGTGCGCCGGGTCCACATAGGACAGGAAGTGGTCCAGGCTGTCAGGCGAGGCGTGCGTGTCGGCCGACACGACGACGTAGTTGCGTCCCTGCGCGACCGTGGCCGCTCCCTCACCCATTGCTCTGCCCTCCCCTGGACCGTGACCCGACGCAGCGCGTCCAGCGCGGACATCCTGGTCAGTGACCCGCACACTACAGCCGGCGCTCGCTGCCGGGAGGCGGAGCGCACCGGCGGTAGTTTCTCCTGCGGGATGCACACCTCCTCCACCCTCGTCCTGGTCCTGGCGGTGTTCGCCGCCAGCCTGGTGGAGATGGTCGAGGCCCTGACCATCGTGGTGGCGGCCGGCGTGAGCCGCGGTTGGCGTCCGGCCCTGGAAGGAGCGGCCGCGGCGGTTCTGGTGCTCGGGCGTGCTGGTCGTCGTCGTGGGCATCCCGCTCATCCGCTACATCCCGATCGACACGCTGCGCGTCCTCGTGGGGGCGCTGCTGCTGGTGCTCGGCCTGTCCTGGTTGCGCAAGGCGATCCTGCGGGCGAGCGGCCATAAGGAGCCGCATGACGAGGACAAGATCTTCGCCGCCACCGTGGCCGAGCTCACGGCCGAAGGCAGTGCTGAGCTCGCCGCCGCGACTGCGACGGCGGCGGCAAGTCCATCGACTCCGGCGGCGACTCCGGCGGCGGCGGCACATCCCAGCAAGCACGACGGTCTCGGTTTCGCCGTGGCCTTCAAGGGCGTCTTCCTCGAGGGCACCGAGGTGGTGCTGATCGTCGTCAGCCTCGGCGCCGCCCAACACCGCCTGGGCCTGGCCGCGCTGGCCGCCGCCGCGGCAGCAGTCCTCGTGGCCATCGTCGGCTTGCTGGTGGCGCGCCAGCTGAGTGAGGTGCCGGAGAACACCATCAAGACGGTGGTCGGCGTCATGTTGACCAGCTTCGGTGTGTTCTGGGTGGGCGAAGGCGCGGGCGTGCACTGGCCCGGCAGCGACCTGGCCATCCCGGTGCTGGTCGGCTTCTTCATTCTGGTCTTCTTCGGCTTCACGGCGTTCATGCGCACGCAGCTCCCCGCCGCCACGCGCCACGACGGCCACGACGGCCACGACATCGATGGAGCAGGCGGTAACACAGAAAGTTGGCCACAGGTTGCGCCACAGAAAGTTGCGCCACAGCAGGCCGCCTCCGAGAAGGCCACGCCGTGACAGCCGTCGCCCGAGCCATCCGGGCTTTCGGCCACTTCTGGTGGGACTTCCTGGTCGGCGACACGCCCGAGCTGGCCGTCGCCACCGGCGCAATCGTCGGTCTGGCCTTCCTGCTGGCAGGCCAGCGCTGGGTCGGCGCCATCCTGTTGCCACTGACGGCGGCGGCGTTCCTCTTCCTCAGCACGTATCGAGGGCGGCGCCGAGCCCCTCGTTCGTAACTTCCGGCACTACCGCTCACACCTGCGTGCGGTGCGGTGCGGTCGGCGGTGCGGTGCGGGCGGTGCGAAGGTGGTGCTGACGCGGTGATGCGGCGTGGTGGTGGCACCCTGTCCGGTCCGCAGCGCTCCTGCCAAGCTCGACCACGACGACGGTTCCCTCCCGCAACGTCGCGTGGATCGGGATCGCCTCGATGTGGTCGCCGGGACCGAATGACCCCGGCGTGGGCCCTTGGCGAAAGGATCACCGATGAGAAGCAGACTGATCATGGGCATGCTGGCGACGGCCATCGCAGTGTTGTTGCTGCCGCTGCTGCCGTCCGCTGCTTCGGCAGCAGGGTTCGGCGGCTTTGGCTTCGGCCACCACCCAGAACGGCACGGCGGCGGAAAGCCCACCCCAGGCGCGGCCGTCGTCTCTCTGGAGTCAGGGCCGTACGGTCCCGTGCTGGTGGTCGGCGGCGCCGGTGCCGGCTATGTGCCGGCGACCTCCACGACGCCCGCCTCGTACATCTTCCCGGCGGGCACGTCCCTGTACACGCCCACCATCGACCCACCGACCTACGGGACATCCTTCTTCCACACGTACCAGCCGGGGTGCACCACGACCATCGTCGTCAGCGAGGCCGACGGTCCCCTTTCGTGCACGGGCAGCGAGACGGATCCCACGGCCGACTGGCCTGCTTTCACCACCGAGGCGCCGCCGGTTGCCGGCCCCGGTGTGAACCGCTTCCTACTCGGATCCGTCTACCGCACGGACCTGGGCGCCTTCCAGGTGACCTACGCGGGCCACCCGCTCTACCTGTTCGACCCAGGCCCGGACTCGTTCTTCGGGGCGAACTTCTTCGAGCCGGCACAACCGCTCCCTCCCGAACAGACGGCGTGGTACCTCGTGTCGCCCCAGGGAACCCCCGCCACCGGGCCGGCGACCGTGGAGACGGAGTCGCCCCAGCCCGGGACGACCTACAGCTCGAACGAGTTGGCGGCGGAATTGCTGCCGGCGTTCGGTGGCGTGGCGGTCTCGGTGTACACGTTCAGCGGTGACTCGCACTTCAGCCACTGCTACGGCGCATGCGCCAGGGACTTCATACCCGTGAACACGGTTGGGACGCCGACACTCGGTGCAGGCGTGAACCCGAGCGCCGTGGGCGTCGTCTGGCGTGCCGATGGGACCGAGCAGGTCACCTACGACGGCCATCCGCTCTACTTCTACAGTCAGGAGGAGCCCCTCGTCGGGAGCTCGGGGCCGATCCAGACCGGCACGACGGGCAACGGAGCCGGGGTCCACGCCTTCGGCGGAACGTTCAACCTCATCAACCCGTAACCGTCCACGACAGCTCCCCATCGGGCGCCGTCGTTGACGTCCAGCAGCGGCCCCGCTGGCGAGGCGGGGCCGCTGCGCGCGGGCGTTGGACACGGACGTTGGGCACGGGCGTTGGGCACGCAGCCGAAACCGACACTGGGTATCGTCGGCGTGGTGCGGCCATTCCGATTCGGCCTGCAGTCCACGTCCACGGCACCGGAGGACGTGGCCCGGGATGCGCGAGCGGCCGAAAACGCCGGCTTCCACATCTTCCAGGTCGGCGACCACGTCGGCGTGGAGCCGTCGGCGCTCGTCTCCCTCACGGCCGCCGCGCTGGCGACGCAGCGCATCCACATCGGCACCCTCGTGCTCAACAACGACCTGCGCCACCCGGTGGTGCTGGCACAGGAGCTGGCCACGCTCGACCACCTGAGCCAGGGCCGGCTCGAGGTCGGTCTCGGAGCTGGCCACAGTTTCACCGAGTACGCGGCCATGGGACAGCGGTTCGATCCGCCCGCAGTGCGCAAGGAGCGCCTCGGGGAGTCGGTGGAGATCCTGCGCGAGCTGCTCGACGGCCACGTGCTGACATGGCGCGGGGTGCACTACGCCCTCGATGAGGCCGAGACGCTGCCATCGTTGCAGGCGCACGTCCCCATCCTCGTCGGCGTCAACGGACGGGCCGCGCTCACCCATGCGCTCCACCACGCCGACATCGTGGCGCCGACCATGCTCGGACGGACCAAGGAGGACGGCCATCGCCACGACGTGCGGTGGGAGGCAGAGCTGCTCGACGAGACCATCGCGTGGATGCGCCGCCGCGGCGGGCGGACGCTGGGATTCGATCGAGCTGCACGCGCTCGTGCAGGCTGTGGTCGTGACCGACGATCGTGCGGATGCTGCCGCGGTGATCGCCCAGCGTGCCGGCATCGCCGTGGACGACGCACTGTCCACGCCCTACGTCTGTGCCGGGACCCACGCCGAGATCGCCGCGCACCTCATCGATTGCCGGGAACGCTGGGGCTTCAGCTACTTCAGCGTCCGCAATGTGGAGGCCTTCGCCCCGGTCCTCGCACTCCTGCACGGCCAGTGACGGCACCGCCAGCACCAACGCCGACCATAACGAGCAAGGAGCAACTCCGGCTCAGGTGACCCGGCCGGCCGGCTGGACGGGCTCGGGCTCCACGGCCGGGGCCTCCAAGGTGCGCTCGGGGAGGAGCAGCACGGCGCCGGCCAGGAAGCAGATGGCGCCGACGAACGTGCCCAGGTTCGTGAGGGCCAGGCTGAGGAGCTGGCCGCTCGAGGTGACGTAGGAGGCGATGGCCGACACGCCGAAGGCGATGGAGCCAACCAGGTTCAACGCGGTGATCCACCACGAGATCCGACTCGGTCGCCAGGCGAATGGCCCGTGACACTCCTCGGCCCAGGCCAGCCAGCTCGAGACGAGGAAGCAGATGGAGCCGAGCGCGTCGGGCCGCCAGATCGGGTGGTGGGCCGGCGATGCGCCCAGGCCGACCAGCAGCGCGCTCAGCGTGGTCCGGTTGAACCACACGGTGCCGGCGAGCTGGATGCCGGCCGCCCACCAGTCGATGCGCCGGTGCCGGATCCGCAACAACGACGCAAAGCCGTTGCGGTGCGGCTCGACGAGATCGGTCGGGCTCGAGGCCACTTCCATGTACTGGAGGAAGGAGGCCGTCGTGAAGAAGATGGAGCCGATGAAGTACGTGATGTTGTCCGGCGTGGACCCGACGCCGGTGGCGTACGGAGGGAACGAGCCCAGCGCGAAGCAGACGGAGCCGATCGCGAAGAGCACGCCCATCCACCAGGTCATGGTCGACGGGGCCCACCAGGTCGACCCGCCGGGGACGCGGCCGGCGTGTTTGCGGTGCCAGCGTGAATCCCAGAGGAGGCGGGTGCCGTCGGGGAGCCGGTAGACCTCGCGGGTGACGAAGGGTCCGAACCCGCGGCTGCCCAGTCGCCGCCACCCCTCGGGAACGTCTACGTAGGCCACCGCCATTGCGGGCCACGATAGGGCGGCGGCGGCCACCCGAACGGAGGCGTGACCCGGCTCTGGACCGACCTCCACGCGGATCGGGCATCATGTGGGCTCGCCGACGGGAAAGACGGGGAGGAACACGCATGAGTACCGAGACGCGCGGTGTGGTGGCCAAGGAGAAGGGCGCACCGGTCACCCTCGAGACGATCCTGGTCCCCGACCCCGGGCCGGGCGAGGCCGTGGTCGCCGTGAAGGCGTGCGGCGTGTGCCACACCGACCTGCACTACCGCGAGGGCGGCATCAACGACGACTTCCCGTTCCTGCTGGGCCACGAAGCTGCCGGCGTCGTCGAGTCGGTCGGTTCCGGCGTGACGGATCTGGCGCCGGGCGATTTCGTCGTCCTCAACTGGCGGGCGGTCTGCGGGGAGTGTCGCGCCTGTCGGCGCGGCCGTCCCTGGTACTGCTTCGACACGCACAACGCCAACCAGAAGATGACGTTGGCCGACGGGACGCCCCTCTCCCCCGCCCTCGGCATCGGCGCCTTCGCCGAACGGACGCTGGTGGCCGCCGGCCAGTGCACCAAAGTCAACCCGTCCGCCCGCCCCGAGGCGGTGGGTCTGCTCGGCTGCGGGGTCATGGCCGGCATCGGCGCAGCCATGTACACGGGCGAGGTCGGCCTGGGCGACTCCGTGGCCGTCTTCGGCTGTGGCGGCGTCGGGTGCGCCGCCATCGCAGGGTCGAAGCTCGCCGGGGCGGCGGTCATCATCGCGGTCGACAAGGACCCTGGGAAGCTCGAGCAAGCCATTGCGTTCGGGGCCACGCACGCAGTCGACGCCAGCGCCACCGATCCCGTGGAGGCGATCAAGGGCGTCACGGGCGGCAACGGGGCCGACGTCTGCATCGAGGCGGTGGGGCATCCGGCGGTGATGGAACAGGCCTTCTTCTCCCGGGACCTGGCGGGGACGTTGGTGCAGGTCGGCGTCCCGACGCCCGACATGCGCATCGACCTGCCGATGATCGAGTTCTTCGGGCGTGGTGGCACGCTCAAGCCGAGCTGGTACGGCGACTGCCTCCCCTCCCGTGACTTCCCGATGCTGGTCGACCTGTATCTCGACGGACGGCTGGATCTCGACCGCTTCGTCAGCGAGACCATCGGCATCGACCAGGTCGAGGCAGCCTTCGCCCGCATGCAGCGCGGCGAGGTGCTGCGCTCGGTCGTCGTGCTGTAGGCCAAGGCGGCGCCCGCGCTCAGCGCTTCTTCGTCGCTTTGCCCCCAGAGAACAGCTCGCGCCAGCTCTTCTCCTTGATATCCACGTCGAATTTCTTCGCCGCCGTTTTGATGCGCCGCCAAGCCTGGTCGCGCTCCTTGTCGGTCACGCCCTCGACCTGGTCGAACCGGGCCACAGCATTCCTGACGTGCTTGGCGTCGACCAGGGGCTCCTTCCGTGCGCTGGGGAACGCAAACGCCTTGTCGTCGAGCTTGTTCTTTTCGGCCGTGCTCAGACCGGGCGAGCGGGAAGCCTTCTTGGCACCCTTGGGCCGGGAACTCTGCGCCTTCTGAGCCTTCTTGATGTTGCGGCGAGCCGCTTCCTTCTGCTTCGTCGTGGCCATGAGCCCCTCCTCTCGGACATGGACGCAGTGCGCCGCGATGGGCGAACGCAACGCTCGCGAACCCGGCAACGCAATCCGCACACGTCACTACCCAGGGTGTCCACCGTCGAATCGGAACGGTGCCCGGATCTGCGCTGCTCCGGGTGTCGTGGTATTCCTGAGGCATGGCACTCCCCCTCGCGCCCTTCGGACCGCGGACCGGTCAGCGCGGCATGGTGGCGGCTGCCGATCAGCTGGCGGCGTCGGCGGGACTCGCCATGCTGGCCCGGGGCGGCTCGGCGGCCGACGCCGCCGTGGCCACCGGGACGGCGATGGCCGTGGTGGGCCCCCACCTGTGCGGGCTCGGGGGCGACGTGCTGGCCATGACCGCCGCACCGGGGTCGCCGCCCGAGGCGCTCCTCTCCATCGGCCGCGCCGGTGCGGGCACGAATGCGGCGAAACAGCGCGCCGAAGGGATGACCATCATGCCGGTGCGGGGAGACATCCGCAGCGTGCAGGTGCCCGGCGCGGTCGACGGCTGGCTGACCCTCCATGAGCGCTACGGGCGGCTGCCGCTCGACGAGGTCCTGGCTCCAGCGATCGAGCTGGCCTCCGAAGGCTTCGCCGCATCCTTGCTGCTTGCGCTGGCCAGCCATCTCGTGCACGCCGTCCCCGGTGCCGGCGAGCTCTGCCCGGACGGCCCGCTCCAGGCCGGCCAGACCGTGCGCCTGCCCGGCATCGCTCGCACGCTGCGCGCCATCGCCGCCCACGGCCGGGACGGCTTCTACCAGGGCGAGTTCGGTCAGGGCCTCCTGGCGTTGGGCGGCGGGCATTTCGCGCCGGCCGACCTCTCCACGAGCGCTGCGGGGTGGTGCACCCCGCTGCGCGCCGCGGCCTGGGGCCACGATCTGTGGACCGTTCCGCCCCCCTCGCAGGGCTACCTCACCCTGGCCGGGGCCGCCGTGGCCGAAGCGGCCGGGCTCGGGGCCGATCCTGACGACCCTCACTGGGCCCATCTGCTCGTCGAGACCTGGCGCGCCGTCGGCCACGACCGTCCGGAGGTGCTGTTCGACGGGGCCGATGGTGACGCGCTGCTCGGCTCGGCACGCCTGGAGGCCGCGGCGGCCCGGGTCGACACTGCGTCCATGGCCCCACCCGACGTCGCGCCGGGACGCGGCACCACGGGACCCGACGTGGCCCGCTTCGGCGACGGAGACACCACGCACCTGTGCGCGCTCGATGCAGACGGCCTCGGGATCTCGCTGACGCAATCGAACGCGCTGGACTTCGGCTCGCACCTCGTCGAGCCCCGCACGGGCGTCTTCCTGCACAACCGGGGCGTCGGGTTCTCGCTGGTGGAGGGCCACCCGGCCGAGGTGGCGCCGGGACGCCGCCCACCCCACACCCTCTCCCCCATGCTCGTCACGGGTCGTGACGGTGCGCTGTCGCACCTGGTGGGCGCCATGGGCGGGGATGCCCAGCCGCAGATCATCGTCCAGCTGCTGGCCCGCCTCCTGCTGG
The DNA here is from genome assembly GCA_963753115.1 of uncultured Acidimicrobiaceae bacterium. Classification (GTDB taxonomy): domain Bacteria; phylum Actinomycetota; class Acidimicrobiia; order Acidimicrobiales; family RAAP-2; genus Bog-473. The sequence goes on along the minus strand of CAVWBB010000010.1, from coordinate 25,857 downwards.
CGGGCCAGGACCCGGCGACGGCCATCGCCGCGCCGCGGTTCACCCTCGACGCGCCCTCGGCCGGCCCCTTCCGCCTCTGGTGGGGCGAGGACCTCACCGTGCTCGTCGAGGCGGACGCTCCCCCGGCGTGGCGTGACGGGCTCACAGGCCCAGGCCACCACGTCAAGACCATCAGCGCGTTCGACCCGGTCGCCGTCGGCTGCGCCCAGATCATCCAAGTCGAGCGCGATGCCGACGGCTCCCGCCGCCAGGTGGGGGCGTCGGATCCACGCAGCCCGGCCGGCGACGCGCTGGGGCGTTGAGAAACGCATGAGTCGGGTAGCAGGTGCACCGCTGCGGATCGCGTCCCTGGCCAAGCAGGTGCCACTGGCCGAGTCGCTCCAGCTCGACGACGGGCGGCTGGTACGCGCCGGCGTTCCCTTCGAGATGAACCCGTACTGCCGCCGCGCCGTGGCCGAGGGCGTCGCCCTGGCCCGGGACAACGGTGGCACGTGCACCGTGGTGACGCTCGGACCCGAGGGCGCTGAGGACGTCCTGCGCGAGGCAGTGGCCTGGGGGGCCGACGAAGGGCTCCACGTCTGCGACCCGGCGTTCGCCGGTTCTGACACCCTGGCCACGGCACGCGCCCTCGCCGCCGTGCTTCGGGCGGCCGGGCCCTTCGACCTCGTCCTCCTCGGGCGCAACTCCATCGATGGCGAGACCGGGCAGGTCGGCCCCGAGCTGGCCGAGCTCCTGGATCTCCCCTTCGCCAGCGGGGTGCGCCGGCTGCAGGACCTGGGCGCCGTCTGGCGGCTCGAGCTCGAGCACGATGACGGCACGCAGGAAGTAGAGCTCTCCCTGCCGGCGGTGCTCTCGGTGGCCGAACGCCTCTGCGATCCCTGCAAGGTCGACCCCGAGGGCCGGGCCGCCGTGTCGCCCGCCCGGCTCACCCGGCTCGACGCGGCCAGTCTCGGGCCCGGTCCCTGGGGGGAGGCCGGCAGCCCGACGGTGGTCGGGGCGACGCGGGCCATGGAGCACGAGCGCGCCATGCACATCCTGCAGGGCCCCCTCGAGGATCAGGTGGAGGAAGCGGTCCGCGAGCTGACCCGACGCGGCGCCTTGACGGCGCGCCCCGGCCCGGCGGCGGCCCCGCAGGGCAACGGCCGGACCGCGGACCGAGGAGGGTCCCGCGTCCTCGCCGTCCTCGCCGAGCCCGGTCGGCAGGCGGTCAGCGAGGAATTGCTCGCTGCTGCGGCGCGCCTGAGCGGCCAAGCCGGCGCTCTGGTCCATGCGCTCTGCGCCAACCCGGCGGACGTCGAGCCGCTGGGCGCCGCCGGCGCCGACGTCGTGGTCGTGCTCCAGGGCTCCACCGCCGCCGAGGACGTGGCCGATGCGCTCGCCGCCTACGTCGAAGACACGGCACCTTGGGCCGTGCTCGCCCCGAGCACGGCGTTCGGCCGCGAGGTGGCGGGGCGGGCCGCCGCGGCGACGGGCTCGGGCCTGGTGGGCGACGCCATCGCATTGTCCGTGCACGACGGGCTCCTCGTGGCGGCCAAGCCGGCCTTCTCCGGCGCGCTGGTGGCCGACATCACGTGCCGCAGCACGACGCAGATGGTGACGGTGCGACCGGGCGTGCTGCCCGCGCCGACGCTGCTGGCGCGCGACAACGTGCCCGTGCTGACGCGGCCGGTCGCTGTACGGGGCAGAGTCAGGGTGCTCTCCGACCGGCGCAACGACGACGTGGAGACCCTCGCCCGGGCGCAGGTCGTGCTCGGTGTCGGGAGCGGAGTGGCGCCCCAGGAGTACCAGGAGCTCAGCCCGCTGGCCGCCGTACTCGGGGCCGAGCTCGCCGCCACCCGCAAGGTGACCGACAAGGGCTGGGCGCCCCGCGCCCGCCAGGTCGGCATCACCGGACGGTCCATCGCCCCACGGCTCTACGTCGCCATCGGCCTCAGCGGAAAGTTCAACCACATGGTCGGCGTGCGGGCGGCGGGCACCATCCTGGCCGTCAACGCCGACCCTGCTGCGCCGGTCTTCTCACACTGCGACGTGGGCGTGGTGGGCGACTGGCACCAGGTGGTGCCCCGGCTCCACGAGGCGCTGCGCAAGGCCGACGCCCGGCGAGCCATCGAAACGGTCAACTGAGGGCGACCCCGGCGGCAGCGGCACGCACCGTTGCCACGACCTCCTCGTTGGAGGCACCCGGCCCGAGCACGGCGGCCACGCCCTCAGCCTTGAGCACGTCGACGTCGGCCGGCGGGACGATGCCGCCGATGACCACCGGCGTCTCGAGTCCTGCGTCCCGCAGCGCGCCCACGACCGCCGGGGCCAGGGTGAGGTGCGCCCCGTTGTGCATGGACACGCCGACGACGTCCACGTCCTCCTGGGCGGTCATGGCGGCGATGGTCTCGGGCGATTGGCGCAGCCCGGCGTAGACGACCTCGCAGCCGGCGTCGCGCAGGATGCGCGCCACCACACGCAGGCCACGGTCGTGCCCATCGAGTCCGACCTTGGCCATCAGGACGCGCAACGGTCGTGCAGTGCTCGAGGTCGCCATGCGCCAATGCTATGCCCACACCGCTCCGGGTGGGATCAGCCTGTGGCGGTCAGACCTCGGTCTCGGCCGGCCCCAGATCACGTTGCTTGCGGTACTCACGCAGCCGGTGCAAGAAGACCACGGCCACGGCGATCACGGCCAGCGCCCCGAGCACGTAGCCGGCGAAACTGAACACCTTGAGCACGTGGTTGTAGCTCGTGCCCAGGCTGTAGCCCAGCGAGCAGAGTGCGGTGCACCAGATGGCACAGGCGATGACCGTGAAGATCGTGAACTTGGCGAGGGCCATTTCGCCCAGGCCCGCGGCGAAGGAGACGAACGAACGCAGGAGCGGGATGAACCGTCCGAAGAACACGACCGGCTCGCCCCGGCGGGCGAACCAGGCCTCCGCTCGATCGAGATCCTTGTGCGTGAGAAGGACGTACTTCCCGACCCGGTCGACCAGCGTCCTGCCGCCGTAGCGGCCGATGCTGTAACCGGCGAGCGACCCCAGGACCTCGCCCAGCGTTCCGACGACGATGACGAGGGCGAGCTGCAGCGGCTTGCCGTGACTGGAGGCCGGGTTGGCGAGGACGCCCCCGAAGATCAGTGCGAGCTCGGCACCCACCGGGAGGCCCATGGCCGAGATGAAGCTCAACGTGAAGATGGCGCCGTACCCAGCCGACTTGAGAAATTCCTCCACCCCTACCCCACTTCCGCCGTCGGCACGGCGGTCATCTTTGGCGACGTCCACCCACGATCGCAACTCCCGGGCGGCCAGCGGTGGGGAGTCCACATGAGATCCTCGAAATGGTGCATGGCAGGCCAAGCGTAGGGAGCCGCCTGCCGCCGTGCATCGACCGGAAGGTGGATGCAGCGGAATGGCTCTCAGCCTTCTGGTTGAGAGCCTGCCCTGCCCGGGTGCGGGGACCGGAGAACCCGCACAGCACACGCCGGTTCGGGACCCGCGTCGTGCCCGAGGCCGCCGTGCGGGAGATCGATGCCCTAGGGTGCCGTGCTGGCCGGGCCGATCGCGAGGAAACGTGCTCTTCATCGAATACGACGTGACGCCGAGTGGGGAGATCGAGCTTGTCGCACTGATCAACGCCGTCGAGGAGAACGGTGAGGACACGGACGGTTCCGCCTGGATGGCCTGGCGGGCGGCGGAGTTCGACGACAATGGCCTGGGATGTGTTGGCGTCCCGGAAGACCGGCTGGCGCGGATGGAGGAAGCCGAAGATGCGGAGGCGCTCCGCGCCGTCGTCGAACGCATCATTCTGGACGACCGCGCCACCAAGGAAGCAATTTCGCCATGAGCACGACCCGATCCCAGCTCTATCGCTTCGCGCGGGATCTCGGCAACGTCGAGGCGGTGGAGCACGGCTACTCGCGGGGCGGCCTGTCCGGCGCCGCCGGGGGCGCAGCGCAACGCGAGGCTCGGCGGGTCATCTACCGGGAGGGCAACCGGCAGATCAACCACTTCGTCCGCGCCCTTGGTCTCGGGCCGCACCGCCGCTGAGAGCGGAGCCCAAGGGCTGCGTCATCAGGCACCGAATCGAATCGGTTCACGAACCAAAGGCGCGAAGGCGCCTTCGAAGGTCTCCGGCGCTTCTCGCTGAACGCGGAGCACTCTCGGTGAAGGCACTCCCCACACACCACCGAAACCCCTCCCGACGCCAGAGCCCGAACCCGCAACCTGGGCTGCAATTCGGGCTACCCTGCTCATGGGCCCGAATATTCACCGACAAATTCGGTGAGGTCGCAGCCGGCCCGGGAGTCGCGCGTGATCCTCGACCTTGTTCTCATAGGCCTCGTCATCACGCTCGAGCCGATCCCCCTCACCGCCTTCATCCTGATTCTCCTGGCGAAGGGCGGCACGCGGAAAGGAGCCGCCTTCATCTTCGGCTGGCTCCTCTCCCTTGCGATCGTGGTTGCGGTCACCGTCCTCGCGACCGGGAACAAGCCGCCCAAACCGAGCACGGCGCCTTCACTCGCGGCGCTGGCCGCCAAGATCGCGATCGGCGTGGCGCTGCTCCTCATCGCCCTCCGACAGCGGCGCAGGATGGGCAAGCCGCGGCCACCGAAGAAACCGCCGAAATGGCAGACGGGCTTGGACACCATGTCGCCCTGGTTCGCCATCGCTCTCGGTCCGCTCACACAGCCCTGGGGCCTGGTTGCGGCCGGCGTGGCGGTCATCGTCGAAGCAAAGCTCGCCTCGTGGGAGAGCTACATCGCTCTCTTCTTGTTCTGCCTGGTCGCCACCTCGGTTTACATCGCATTGGAGCTCTATGCGGGCTTCAAGCCGGAGCGGGCTCAAGATCTCCTGGGACGCATCCGTGTGTGGATCGACACGCACACCGATCAGGTGATCATCGTTGCTTCCCTGGTGCTGGGCCTGTGGTTGGTAGGAAAGAGCATCTACCTGATCGTGACGTGAGCCGATCCACGCACCCTCCCGGCCACGTGTCGCCGTGCGGCGAAGCCATCTATCCCCGTCCGGGATCGGAGAGAAAGGCGGCAAGCTTCGTGCGCCGCTTCCGGACCATGAACAGGCCCAGCCGGTGGCCGCCGAACGAACATGCGAGGGCAACCGCACACGCGACGGCGACGCCAAGCCCGAGGTCGTGATCGGGCAGACGCTGTGACAACCCGTGCGGCGCGGTGAACCCCCACAGAAGCAGTGACGGCGTCAACATCAGCGTCGCCAGGATCGGAACGAGGACATAGGGAGTCACCGCCAGAGTTCCCCAGCGGATGAGCATCCGCTTCCAGGGCTTGCGATGCTCCCAGCGATAGCGCAATGGCATCGGGTGGTAGGGAAAGAGGATGCCGACCCAAGCCGAGACGGCGAGGACGCCGAACGGAATGACCGCGAGCGCGACGACCGTGTACACGGTGGAAAGCAGTGAGTGGTTGATGAGCCCGTTGACAACAGCCACCACGACGCAGAGCGGGGTGACCATCAGCCAGAGAACGATGTTCTTTGCGTAGAGGAGTCGCCGCAGCATGGTGGGGTCGTCGAGCGCAGCCAGGATCCGTTTTGCATCTGGTCCGAGGATGTTCGTCGAGGGCACGTCCGAATACATCCAACCGGCGAGCACGAGGGCGAACGCCAGTGTCCCGTGCAACGTGAAGACCTTGTCGCGCAGTCCTGTCGGGAGGAAGAACCACGCCGAGCTCATGAGTGCGCCGTTGACCGCGACGGTGATCGGAGCCTCGTACGGAGGCTGAAAGAACAGCCTCCACTGGTCACGAACGGCCTGCCGCACCGTGCCCGGCAGTTGGTTGTCACCTGAGGGACCGCTCAACACCGCCTTTCCTCCAAAGTGACGCAGATGACGAGGAAGGGCGCGCCGTGACGACTGACGAATGTCGTCAGCGCACTCTTCGGGGCAAGAGCGCGCCGATGAACCAGAAGAGAGGCAGGAAGATGCCGATGATGAACATCACCCAGTGCCCCTTTCGGATTGAGATCACTCCCAAGGTCACGAGGAGCAGGAAGTAAAGGATGGACCAGAGGGCGATGAATCCGCCGCTGATCGACGCAAGGGAGAGGCTCATGGTGTCGCTGCTCGCTGTAGGGGTGGTTGGTCCGAGGGAAACGGTCGCCCCACACCCTCGGAACACGGTCAATAGCGGGATGATCCTACACCCGTTGCACACGGTCCACGGACACACGATCCGCCGACCCATGATCGCCGTGGTTGGCGCGGCCAGCCCCCGTCAGCCTCCCCGTTGCCGACCGGCCGTGCTCGGAGACGAGCGGTCTACTATGAGGCGCCTTACGGCCGGACGATACGCAGAGCAACGCCAACGCGACGGAGATCGGGAGTATTCATGGACGACACCAGGGCCAAGGAGCTGTTAGGTGCTGAGCGACTCCGCGTGGAACAGCTGCTCAAGGACATCGATGCGGCAGGTGCGGCCGACCGGGTGGCCGCCAACCAGTCGGGCGACATGTACGACTCAGCTGAGCCCCTGACCACCGAAGGCGGCGACGAGTCGGTGAAGGCCGAGCTCACGGTGCGGCTGGCTGCCATCGACCGCGCCGAGCGGCGTCTCGAGGACGGCACATACGGACTCTCAGTTCGCAGCGGACAACCCATTCCTGACGACCGCCTCGAAGCCGACCCGGCTGCCGAGCTGACGGTCGATGAGGCCCGCTGAGCGGGAGCGCTCTCGGGAGCGCGCCACCGCCGATGACGGGCCGGCGGCGCGCCGCCTCACCCCTCCCGCGTCGGCTCCCCGTGCTCGGCATTGGGAAGTCCCCTCCGCCAGTACGCCTTGCTGGAAATCTGATCAGGACTGAGGCCCCTGTCCGTCAGGATCTGGACGGCCTCCCGGACGACCCGGGCCTCGGCGGCCACGTAGGCGTGTCCGACCCCGGCGGGAAGGTCCACCGATGCGACCGCTTCCAGAATCCGGGTTGGGTCGCCGGCGACTGATGCGCCGAGGCGGTGGAGCCACCATATGCCGAGCAGCTCCGCGCGGTGCGCCGCCGGTTCTTGTTCGTCAGCGGGGGTGTCGACCTCGGCGATCGCCGTGGCGAGCGACCCGGAAGGCAGCGCTTCGATCATTGCCAGCGCTCCCGGCAACCCGGTCTCGTCCACGACGAAGAGATGCCAGTCGGCCTCCGGGTTGACCGTGACCTTGCCACGCGGGCCGATCGCATCGATCCGGTCGCCGACCTCGGCCGCACGTATCCAATCGGTCCCGGGGCCAGCGCCGTGCAGCGACACGTCGATCGTTACCGTTTTCCCGGCCTGATCGAATCGCCGGATCGTGTAGCGCCGGTTGACGATCTTGTCGCCGACCAGGGGGATCCGCAGCATCAAGTCCTGCCCCGGCGCGTACTGAAGACCTTCGATGCCGGGCGCGGTCAGGACCACTCGGTGGATGGAAGGAGTGAGCGAGGCCGACTCGGTCACCTGGAGGTGCCACAGTGCTGCGTCTGCCAAGGGACCCCCCGGGCGTCCCACCAGGTCGAGCAATCGGTCAGTAGCCATGTGGAGGAGGTCTACCAGGAAGGTGGGCGCTCCTGTACCAACGCATCGTCATGGGGCGTCGCGCACGACGACCCGCACCCGGCTGAGATTCTGCAGGCGCGCAAACGAGGAGGTTCGGTTTGCCTCGCGTTGGGCGACGACCCGGACGGTCGGGAAGTATGTCCCCGGATCGGCGAAGGAGAAGCGGCGTTCTCGCACGACGCGTGGCGCCGCCTCGACTGCCTCCTTCTCGGAGAAGCTGCCGGACCCATTGAGGTCCCATTCGAGCGCCACGATAGAGCCCCCATCGCGCGGGACCTCTGCCGCGGCTCGGAACGCCACCTCCTGTCCGCAGAGGGTCTCGGCGCGTTGACCCTCGTTCACACTGAGCGAGACCACGGGTTGGATGCCTCGCCTTCGTGACGCCTCGGGGGCCACGACGACTTGCCCGTCAACAACGTCGTAGCTGGTGGTGGCCGGCGGCGCCACGCCGTCCTCCACCCATCGGCTCAGGTCTCGGAGTGCCTGCTGCAGCATGCCGAGATAACTCACGGTGTGGGTCGGGCTCTCCTGGGCCTCGTCGTCACCGTGGAGGGCATTGTCCGTGAACCAAAGCCGGAAATGCTCGTCGGTCTCGCTGCCGAAGTGCTCCTGCACCCTCGAGCGATACCAGTCGGCCTGCCAAGGGAACGCCTCGCGGTCCAACAGAGACGCGACCACGATCATCTTTCCTTCGAACCGCCCGGTCTGCACCGTCCCGGCCGCGGCGGCGGCAAACAGTGGTCCGAGCAACAAGGGTCGTTGCGGGTACAGGGGCGACCCGTCCGGGTTCCGGAATTGGTCCCACACCTCGAACTGGCCGGCGTCGGGCACCTGGTGCCGATGGTAGGTCTGGGCCGCGAGGTAGCCGCTGTTGTCGATGCGGACCGTGTCGCCGGGACGCAGCTGCACGATGGACTCGGCTCCCCCCGGCCCGAACACAGCAACGTCGTCGACGACGGAGAGCAGACCGATCCTCGCCCCCGCGGCGGCGCCGGAGGTCACGAACAGGTCCGCCCCCATGACGTCAACACCCGGGGAGTCCGACAACTGGAGGGCGATCGGGACCGGGGCCGCGTCGGCAGAGCCGCTCCATGCGCGATCGACGCCACCCCGAGCTCGGCCCGGATGCCTGCTGCCCGCTGCCACCGGCCCGCCGGAGATTTCGTCTTCTGCGATCAGCCCGACGATCGCAAGGTCTTTCTCGACGCGATCACGCTGGAGCGAAGCCGGCATTGCGGCACCCAGGTAGCCGGGCTCGGTCCAGTACTCCTCGAAGTAGGAGGGATCCGCCGCGGCCACACCCCCATAGAGAACCGGGAAGGCGTGCATCCCCATGGTGCGGTACCCGAACCATGAGCGAAGCGGAAATCCCATGCGGGTCACCTCCGTCAGAGCATCTCGCTCCTCTGGATCAAGCCCTTCGTACGGGTCGCCACTCCCACCCGGTTCGACGGCATCGACGATCTGATCGAAGCGGCGTCGAAGAATCCGCTGGGCATGCATCCGGACGGTGAACATGTTCGGGATGGCCATGGGAGAGCCGATGACATATGGGACGAATCCGTCCCAGACGCCCGAGGTGTTCTCCGCGCCGCCGATGGTGCGGTAGCCACCGCCGCTCCCCCCATAGGCATACCCGTAGGGCCGGTGCTCGCCGTACATCCCTGCGGCAATCACGCGGGAGTGCTGGGCGCTGGCCGCGTTCGGCGCGATACGCCGCGATGGTGGGGTCGACCGAGGAGCCCGGTCGGCCCGAAGCCCCGCCACCGTTCGTCTCCAGGAAGTACGCGCCACTCTCGATGGAGAACCCGATCTTGTCCTGCTCGCCCCCCAGGCCTTGCGCGAGGTGCTCGCTGTCCGGCACAGGCGTGATGTGCTGAAAGAACCTTCCCTGGTACAGCTCCGCCGGAGGGAGGTAGATCGAGAACCTGGTCTCGGTGTTGGCAAATCCCCCGTGCACATAGCGGTGGCGGGCCGGGGCATGCCTCCACTCGTCGACATCGACATATGGCTCGCTGAAGAACGGATCCGTACGCGCTGTGCGTGCATCCTCCACGTGCACTACCGCTTTGCCGCGTAGATCGATGGTCCATCGAGGATCTGCAGTGCCTCGTCGAGCAGGCCGAGGGGGTCGCTCAGTGTCGGGTCATCCGCCCAGAGGGTCATGACCTCCTCGATCGCCAAGAGCGCCGTCCCGGCGGCCAGCTGGCGCGGTCAGGGTGCTCGAGTCTTCGCTGAACCAGGGCCGCAATTCCTCCGCGAGCCGATCGCGATTGCGGCGCTGCTCCTCCAACCAGCGCCCGCGGAGAGCCGAGGTGTCACGCAGCATGAACTGGAAGGCCCGGGCCGTCGCTTGTCGCGCCCGGCGTCAGCCCGTCGTTGCCGGAGTGGGAGCCGGCGACTCCGCCGGGGCTTCGGCCGGCGGCGTCGGCTGGATCCAGACAGCGACCACGTACGAGACGACCACGGCAACGATCACGACGGGCATGAGTTCGACGGCATCGGAGACAAAGAGAAGGCTCGGCAGGAGCACGGCGGTCATGGGCATCTTCAGAGCTCCAGCGACCATCGCCCCCACGCCCATGGCCACACCCGCGATCATCGGAAGGCCGCCCAGATGTGAGAGCGCGATCCCACCCGCGGCGCCGATGAACATGCTCGGGAAGATCGGACCGCCGCGGAATGCGCTCAGCGAGATTGCGTAGGCGAGCCCCTTGCACACGAGCAGCAGGAGCAATGCCCCAACCGTCCAACCGGCCGCCTGCTGGACCAGTGATGGCAACGCCGTCTGACCGGAGAAGAGCACCTCCGACGAACTTCGACCGGTCCCCGCGGCAAAGGCCACGGCGAGCCCACCGACGGCAAGACCGACGACCGGTGTCAACAAGATCCTGCTCCGCGCAACGAGCGGGCGCACCATGGATGCCAACCAGAAGATGCCGGTGGCCGCAACGGCGGCACCGAGGCCGATGACGATTGCCCAGAGAAACTCCGACCCGGTTGGCGACCCGACGTGAGGGATGGAGGACACGGTGAGTGAGAAGGATCCGAATCCGGTGAGGCTGTTGAGCCCCACGAAGATGAGTGAACCCACACCCGCCGAGAGGAGGCCGGGAACCAGCACGATCTCCATCATCGGGCCACCCAAACCAGCCATCTCCATGAGGAGGAAGGCGCCGACGAGGGGTGAGCCCAACAGTGTGGCGATGGCGGCGAAACTCCCAGCGGCGCCGATCACCACTGCGGCCATGGGTGGCGCATCCCGTTTGGCCAAGTGCACCGCCAGCACGCCCAGACCGCTGCCGATGGCGATCAGTGGCGCCTCAGGGCCCAGGACAACGCCGAGGCTCAGGGTGGCAAATGCAGCAGCGGCGACGCCAAAGAGCTCGATGGGCTCCACCGGACCGCCCGACTTGAATCCCTCGGAGGGCTCATGGCCGCCCGTTCCCGGCAGATAGCGAATGGCGAGCGCGACCAAGAACCCGCTGAGGGTCAGCCAGGGCAGCGGCCACCAGAGAGGCTCTCCATGAAAGCCCACGCTGTTCGGGAGATCGGTGAAGATCTCTGTCTGCAGTTTGGAGACCCCGTCCAAGAAGAAGTACGAGACCGTAGCCACCGGGACACCGATGACGGCACCCAGTAGGAGGAGGGCGATGTAACTCCGAGACTTGATGACGGCGATCAGGTTCGGCTCGGGTGCAGCGGCTGGCGCCGGCTCCGGCGCAACGGACGAGTCCGTCACCGTCCATCCCTCAGGCGTTTCATGATCTCCGGTGTGCTCCCTCGCCGTTCGCAGAACGCCTCGACTGAGACGGATGCGGCACCGAAGCTACCCCCTGGCGTGCTCTGGTGTGATGACCATTGTCATCGATTCACGCAGCCGTCGGCTCGCGGAGCCCGGTCTGAGCGCATGCTCCGCTCCCCGCCGATCAGATCCAGAACCGCCGAGAATGATTCGTCGGGTTGATCGAGACCTCTGCCTGATGGGGGAATCGCTCGAAGATGAGGATCCACCGCATCTGAGGGCGTGGAGAAGGATTCTGCCCGGCTTGCCCGCGCCGTAGCCTCTTGCGTGGCCAGTCAACTCGGCGCATACCTGAGGGCTTCTGGTTCAGTGAGCACCATCACGTCCTCATAGCCGTACAGGGCGAGGACCCTGGCGGAGAGTTCCGTTCTGGAGTGGACTGCGACCTTCACCTCAGCGGAACAACGGCCTATGACCGAGTAACCCTGTGCGCACACGAACTCTGATTGGATCAGGTCGAAGAGCAGCTCGCTCGGATGACCCGAGAGCACTTCGGCAACGGTCCCCTCGAATCGCTCCATCGAGACGACATCGAGTTCGCCAAAGAGTTCGACCACAATCACGTGGTCCCGGGATGGGATCACTCGGATTGCGAACGCTCCTCCATAGTGAAGGATCGGGAATTGACCCCGGCCAAGGTTCGATTGCTCGCTCACGCGGAGACGCTCTCGGACGGTCCCGCCCGTGCGGTTCGGCTCAGACACGGTTTCTCGTCGGTGGCTGGGTCACCTCTTCTGGAGTCGATACCAGCTGTGATCAGCACCGGACACAACGAAACCAAGCAGCCAGATCACGAGCAGGACGGCGGCAATGATCCACAACACATGCAATGCGAATCCGGCGCCGGCAACGATGAGCACCACGAGCAATCCAACGAGTATCAGTCCCATCTCACAGAATCTCCTCCAAATCAGCTCTTGCAGTTATCACCACGGTGCGCAACGAGGAGACCGGAACGTCGTCGGATCCCGTCGCACGTCTGTCCGACGGGTTCGGGATCCTCAGCTCCGTTCATCGGAGATTTCTTCGTGCTCTCCCGAGCTGCGTCCGGTCGGCGCACCGGGTGATTGCCTGAGGTTCAAGAGCCTTGTCGCGGTGGCGAACGGTATCAATCACCCGATCGGGTGATCCTAGATTGCGACGGAGCGGACGTAGAGTGGGGCCGTGGCCAAGCCGATCCGTGTCGCGCTGGTCAACGACTACATGATCGTCCTCGAGGGGCTCCGGTCACTGCTCCGGTCGAGCGAACCAGAGATCGAAGTTGTTGAGATGGACGTCCGGAAGCGCCCCAAGCGTGGCGTGGATATCACGCTGCTCGATACGTACGGAGAACTCGACAGCCTGACCGACAGGGTCCGAGTGCTCGGCTCCGACCCCGAAAACGGTGCTGTTGTGGTATTCAGCTTCTCGGACCACCCAGAGGCTGTCCGAAGTGCACTGGCCGCCGGAGCGACAGCTTTCATCTCCAAGGCGGCTCACCGCGAACAGATCATTGAGGGGATCAAGACCGCAGCGGGCGGGAAGCGCGTCGTGCTGACCCAGAGGTCCCAGCACGCCCAGCTTGATGAAGCACTCCGCTGGCCTGGTCGGGACATCGGGCTGACTGAACGTGAAAGCGAGCTCTTGTCCCTGCTGCCCACGGGATTGACCAACAGTGAACTCGGGCAGCGTCTCTACGTCAGCGAGAACACGATCAAGACTCATCTTCGGCATCTCTATGCCAAGCTCGGCGTCCGCAACCGGGCGCAAGCGGCTGCATTCGCCGGGCAAGGCATTCTGGGAGATCAGATTCCGCGAGCGAAGCCCGTCGATTGACCATTGGCGCAGATTCTGTTCACACGGCGTTCATGTCGGTGACTCAATGATCCGACCGGTGCGACGGTGAGCTTGGGTCGATCGACCACCACATCGTGTGTCTGTCGCAGTGAGACCGATATCCTTGCTCCATGCCAAGCAAGCTCGATCACACAGCGGAGATAGTTGGAGATGCAGTCGGTACCGTCAGTGCAGCGACGGCTGCGGCCAGTAAGAGAGTTCGGCAAGGCCTGAGTGAGGCCGCTGCCGCGGTCGGTAGCTCGAAGGCGGTCGACCGAATCGAAAAACGGCTTGCTCCCGCAAAGAAGGCTGCGACCAAGAAGGTCGGTGCAGCCAAGAAGGTGGCGAAGAAGCAGGTGACCACGGCCACCAAGAAAGCCAGCGCAGCCAAGAAGGCGGGCGCCAAGAAGGTCGGTACCGCCAAGAAGCGGTGCCAAGAAGGTCGGTACCGCCAAGAAGGCGGGCGCCAAGAAGGCCAGTGTCGCCAAGAAGCGAGCCGTGAAGAAGGCCGGCGTCGCCAAGAAGGTGGCCAAGAAGAGGGCGACGACGGGCACCAAGAAGGCCAGTGTCGCCAAGAAGCGAGCCGTCAAGAAGACCCGTGTCGCCAAGAAGGTGGCCAAGAAGCGGGCGACTGACGGGCACCAAGAAGGCACCGGCCCGCTCTCGATAATCGAGGATTCCCAGAGCACAGGCCTCGCAGTGAACCCGCTCGAGAGTCGAGATCCCTTGCGCAGCTTCTACGCTCCTCAGGCGGCAGGACTCCACTTTCTCGCACCTTCTGGCGTACGAGGCGGTCCTCGCTTCCTATGGACAACGCCTCAATCCTTCGTCGTTCGATCTCTGCAAGGGCTGTATCCCAGCCCTGAGCCTCGTCGCTCATCACAGTGGATCCTGCGCCACTATTCGTTCGGAGCGCAGGGCGCTGCGTCGGACCTTTCCGGCGTCGTCCCGCATCGGGCGATCTGTGTATTCGATGGAGCGGGGAACCTTGTACCGCGCCAGTCGCTCCGAGACGAAACCCAAGAGCTCCACTTTGGGCACTGCGTCCTCCTCGGCCTCCACGATGGCGTGCACGATGTTGCCCAACTCTTCGTCGGGGAGTCCGATGACGGCAACGGAGTGAACGGCCGGATGCTCTTGAAGGGCTGCTTCGACTTCAGCGGGATAGACGTTGGCACCCCCAGTGAGGATCATGTCCTGCATCCGGTCCCCCAGATACAGATAGCCGTCATCGTCCAGACGCCCCACATCACCCAGGGACTCCCAGCCACCTTCACGTGTCCGCGCCGTCGCCCCGATGTAGCGATAGGTCGGCCGCGGACTCGGCGATCGCATCCAGACCTCGCCTTCTTGGCCTGCGGGGAGCTCGTGCCCGTCCGCGTCGCAAATCATGATGGAGCCGCCTATCGGCCGACCCACTGAACCACGGTGAGCGAGCCACTCGTGTCCTGTGATGACAGTCGCCGTCTGCGCCTCGGTACCGGCATAGAGCTCGAATATCCGCTCGGGTCCCAACCAGTCGATCCACAATTGCTTGAGCCACTCCGGACACGGCTCCGCCAGGTGCCACACTGATTTCAGGGACGACATGTCGTAGCCCTTCCGGACATCATCAGGGAGGCGCGAGATCCGCTTCATCATCGTTGGAACGAGGTACACCGTGTCTGCCTCGTAGCGGTCGACCGCGGCCAGAGTGGCCTCGGCGTCGAACCGGGGCAGGACGACGACGTGGCTCCCTGCCAGCCAGGCAATGCAGGACCAGACAATCGGACCGTTGTGATACAGCGGGGCAGGAACCACCATGCACCCGTCAGGGACACCGAAGCGTGGAGGCGCGTCCTCGTCGTACGAGGCAGGATCGCCAGAGACAATCAGTTTCGGACGGCCGGTTGATCCGCCAGACGTCGGAGCCTTCCAGGCCGGCGATGTCACATCGGGGAGCGGGTCGCCAGACAAGCTTGGGTCCGGCTGGTAGCCGGGCGGGATGCATCGACGTCCCTCCGCAAGGCCGGACGGGACACCGATCACCGCACTCGGATCGGCCAGCGTCACAATGGCTCGCATTTCCGGTTCCGGCAGCTTCGGAGACACCGGCTGAGGAATGGCACCGATCTTCCAGCAGGCGGCACACGCGACGTACCACTCGGTCGAATTGGGCAGCGCGATGGTGATCATGTCTCCGAGCCCAACGCCGCCCGCAGCGAGATCGCGAGCAAGGCGGTTCGCCGATGCCTCCAGCTCGCCTCTTGTCACGCTGTCCTGGTCACACGTGATCGCAGGGCGATCCGGATCACGCTCGGCCAGCATCGTCAGGCGGCGGCCGTAGGAGATCAACGCCATCGCCGCAGAGTACAGGTGACCATCCGCTGCATGAGTTGTCCGATGAGGCGTCTGCGAACGGACACCTGCGTTGCCGCTTCGGCATGGCGCCGGGCCGGGAAAGGGCGTCTCCCGATTCTTGCAACCCATATTTCACCGTCACGGGCGGTTGACGCAGCGAAGGGACGCCTTCGAGATCGCCGGCGCTGGAGAGAGGCCTCACAACCGGTGGGCGGTTGGCCCGAGCCGCCTCACGAACCACCCAACATTTGGTCAAGCGTGGACGGTGAAACGCCGATTTCACACGGGTGCGACAGATTGACCAGAGGGTCGACACAGCCGTGGGCGAGGGCGAGACCAGGCGAGAGAGGGTGCTCGGCCTCTACCTCGTCGCAGCTGCGCTGCTCGTCGCCTACGCGATCACCCTGATCGTCCAGCATGCCCTCAGGGCAGCTCGTCGGTCGCCCCCCAGCTGGTGGGTGTGTTCGAGGTCGCACTTGCACTCGGCTGCCTCGCGCGGGCCCTCGCCAAACGGCCGGGACGCGGGGTTCCGCTTGCGCTGGGCTCGGGACTACTCGCTTGGGCCCTGGGTGACATCGCCTGGCGCATGGCGTCGTCTCATTCGACCACTTCGGTTGCCGACGTGTTCTTCCTGCTCTTCTACCCGCTGGCTGCGGTCGCCCTGGTCTTGGTCCTCCGC
The DNA here is from genome assembly GCA_963753115.1 of uncultured Acidimicrobiaceae bacterium. Classification (GTDB taxonomy): domain Bacteria; phylum Actinomycetota; class Acidimicrobiia; order Acidimicrobiales; family RAAP-2; genus Bog-473. Next base: position 9,679 of record CAVWBB010000010.1, on the reverse strand, counting down.
TCCGAGTCGGGCCCGATCATCACCTTGAGCACCTGGCTCGACGGAGCCATTGCTGTCCTCGGAATCACTGCCATCACCACCGCTTTGGCAATCAATAGCTTTTCTGCAGCGGCCGGAACGACTACCTCCCTCATGGCGAACTTCGCCTACCCCGTCGGCGACGTCGCCCTGCTCGCGCTTGCAGTTGCAGTGATCGTGATGGTGCCCTTGCACCCGGCGCGTCTCGTTCTCCTCACGGCCGGCTGCGCGCTCATGGCGATCGCGAACATCATCTATCTGACCCAGTCGCTCTCCGGGACGTACCGACCTGGCACGTCTCTGGATCTGATGTGGCCGGTGGCCATGCTCGCAATGTCAGTCTCGGTCTGGCTGCGATCCCGCGGATACGTCCGATCACAGCGCAAGGAGCGGGCGCCACGAGTCGTCATCTTGATTCCGATTACGGCGGCCTGCCTCCTGATCGTGATCATGGGAAACGTGAAGCACCTGAGCCCGGTTGCCCTCGGGTTCGCCGCGGCAGCGCTCATGGCGGGAGTGGCTCGGAGGGGATTGGCCTTACGCGAGCAGAGGCGCATCCATGAATCGCGTCAGCATCTGGCGCTGACCGACGAGCTCACCGAACTCGGGAACCGCCGCTATCTCCTCGATGCGATGGAGCTGGCTGTGGCCTCGCTGCCGGAGAAAGCCGGATCAGGAAGGGGCGTCGCCCTACTCCTGATCGACCTGGATCACTTCAAGGAGATCAACGACTCATTCGGGCACCAGGTCGGTGATGCGTTGCTTCGCCAGATCGGGCCCCGCATCCGAAAGGTTGTCCGGCACAGCGACGTGGTCGCGCGCCTCGGCGGTGACGAATTCGCGGTGCTCTTGCACGGTGCGGATGCGTTCAAGGCGACGACAGTGGCGCTGCGCATCACAACACTCCTCGAGCAGCCAATCGATGTGAATACTGCCAGCCTGCACGTCGGGGCGAGCATCGGTGTGGCGCTTGCCCCCGAACATGCCCAGAATGCCACCGATCTTCTGCGCTGTGCGGATATCGCGATGTACCGCGCGAAGACCGAACGGGGATCGTTCGACATCTACGACGCCGCCCTCGACGACGAAGCCGACCGCTTCGCTCTCATTGAGGACCTCCGCCTTGCTATGGCCCAGGGATCCCTCGCACTGCACTACCAGCCGGAGATCAATCTTCAGACGGGCCAAGTGGTCACCGTGGAGGCCCTCCTGCGCTGGCCCCATCCGACGCTGGGCCTCATTCCACCCGAGCATCTCTTGGCCTTGGCCGAGGAGAGCGGCCTTGTCCACTCCCTGGCAGCGTGGGTCTTTGAACAAGCGATTGCCGATTGCGCGCAGTGGTGGAATGACGGTCACCAGGTGGCGGTTGCCGTCAATCTCTTGGCTACCGATCTCCTGGATTCATCGTTGCCCCGACGAGTCGGCGAGCTGCTGACACTCGCCGGCCTGCCATCAGAGGCGTTGGTTCTCGAAATCACCGAAGGAATGGTCATGGCCGACCTCACCCGGTCGAAGCGTGTCATTCAAGGTCTGGCGGACTCGAATATTTTGGTCTCGATCGACGACTTTGGTACAGGGTTCTCCTCGCTCGCCCACCTGAACGACTTGGCCGTTGGCGAGCTCAAGTTGGATCGCACGTTCACATCACGCCTACAAGTTGGAGGATCAGGTGGCCGCGAAGAGGACATCGTCCGCTCCATCATCCAGCTCGGGCACGCGCTCGAACTCCGTGTGGTCGCCGAAGGCATTGAGCAGCTCGACCTCATCGGCGTTCTCGCCGGGCTGGGATGTGATGTCGGACAGGGCTACGCCATTCAGACTCCGCAGCCAGCATCAGAGATCAATTTCGCCGGTCTGCGCGACGAACAGCGAATGACCGAAGGCACCGTCGCCGAGTCCCGGTAGCCGCTCCCCGGTCTCGTCATACGCAGAGGCCGTCGACGGCCTCGGTGATGTCAACGAACACCTCCTCAACAGATTGCTCGCCATCGACTTCAACGAGGATGCCCCGTTTCGCATAGAAACCGAGAAGCGGCTGCGTCTCGGCATCGAAGACCTCAAATCGGTGTGCGACACCTACCTCGGTATCATCGTTTCGTCCTTCTTGATGTGCGCGCGCTCGGAGCCGATTGCGGAGCTCCTCGACACCGGCCCGCAGATAGATCACGGCTTGGAGCGTGATCTCCTCGTTGTCGTGAGCCAGGGAATAGGCCTTCTCGGCCTGGTGCAGGGTCCTCGGGAATCCGTCGAGCACGTAGCCACCGTTTCGAGCCGCCTCCAGAACCCGAGCCGACATCATCTCGAACACCAGGTCGTCGGGGACGAGATCCCCCCGCTCCAAATACTCCGCGGCAATCTTCCCGATCCTCGTGGCCTGCGACACCTCCCCACGCAAGAGGGCTCCGCTCGACAGGTGTGTGATCCCGTAATGCGCGGCCAATCTGTCGGCTTGTGTCCCTTTTCCGGCTCCTGGATAGGCAACCAAGAGGAGTCGCATCCCCGTCACGCTAGTGGCCGCACGTCATGTGAAGCACCCTGTGGCAGCGGCCGATGCGTCCCTGGACACTGCCAAACTCTCGTCCTCCTCGTCTCCAACGTCCCGAGTGTGTCACCCACGCGTCCTCGCTCGAGCGATCTACGATTCTGAATGTGCCAACGGCTCGATCCCTGATTTGGTTCGCTTAGGCGGCGCATGACGCACAACCCAGCCCTCAGCGATCTTGCTCGCCTTATCGGTCAGTGGCGGATGGAACTCCACCGCGCATCCTTCCTCCCTGACCTCGACACCCGGCTCACAGGAACCGTTGCGTTCGACTGGATCGAAGACGGTGCCGCCATCGTGATGCGCCAACAGCCCGACGGCGTCGACACGGCGGCCGTCTGGATTTTCGGCAGGGACGAAGGCGAATCGAACTATCAGGTCCACTACGCGGACGACCGGGGCGTCTCACGCCGGTACGAGATGAGCCTGGTCGGTGAGGACTGGCTCATGTGGAGGACGTCGCCAGAGTTCTCCCAACGGTATGAGGCACGGATCGACGAGGAGGGACGAACCGTCCGAGGTGCATGGAAGAAGTCATTCGATGGCGGAACCGTATGGGAGCACGACTTCAACGTCGACTACACCCGCCGGACGAGTTGAGGCCCACGTCGCTCTTCTCGACTATTGGCACCGCGGAGCCTGATTCGAGCCGGTCCGCCCCTTAGCGGCTGACAGCTCGTTCGAGTTCTGCCTTCGTCATCGTGGAGCGACCCCTGATGCCCTTGTGTCGAGCCTCCGCGTAGAGCTGCTCTTTGGTGCGGCCGCCCTCACCACGGTGGGATCGCAGACCGCCGCGTCTGCCCGATGAGACATCGCGCGTCGACGTGGCGCTCGACTCCTTGCTCTCCCCCGCCCTGGCTCGTTCCTTGTTCACGGTCCTTGCGGCAATCTCCTCCGCCAGACCCTCGGACTTCCCTCTCTGTTTCAGGCCGCCCTTGATGTGCTCGTACTGGCGCTCCCGCTTCTTGCTCCATGACTGCTGCGGCACGTACTCCCTCCTTACACCCCGCCGGCGAGGCGACAAATCATGACGCGTCAACTTCCCGATCACCCGTCCGCTCAAACGTCCGCTGGAATCGCACGCGGGGATCCGCACGCGGGATCAAGGACTCGAACCAGCGGGAAAGATTTTGGTCAATCGGGGTTGGCTGGGTGGAGTTGGGGTACTGGCCTCACGTGACTCCAACGTCGGTCAATAACGAACACGAAGTGAAACTGAGCGCCAACCCCGACTACCGGCTGCCTGATTTGCATGAACTGGGCCTCGGCACCGTCCAACTCCCTACTCAGACGCTGTCGACCTCCTATTTCGACACCGAGGACCTGCGCCTTTGGTTCCGGGGGATCACGCTCCGCCATCGTCTCGGCGAGGGCGACCAGGCCGGGACGTGGACGTTGAAGCTACCGGGTGAAGACGCCCACGATGCCGTCAACCGGACCGAGCTGTCGTGGCCCGGTCATCCCGGCGACATCGCACCCGAGGCGCTGAGGCTGGTGCGGGGGATCGTGCGTCGGCACGCCCTCGAGCGGGTCGTGGTGCTCGAGGCAACAAGGCGGCGCGTGCTGGTTCGAACGGCAGGATCAGCCCTGGGCGAGATCGACGACGACAGCGTCACGGTGACCGACGGCGGTCGAACCGGGCACACATTTCGACAGATCGAGTTCGAGATCGATGCCGATGTGGACAGCTCCGGCCACGACGTCTCGGCCATCGACAAGGTCGTGGCCGCAATCAAAGAGGCGGGTGCGAACATCGAGAGTGAGCAGAAATTCGCCAAGGCCCTTGGGATCGTTCCCGACGATCGAAGATCGCGGGAAGCGGAGATCGGTCGAGCCTCGACCGTGGGGGCACTGGTGCAATGGAGCCTCCGAAGCGAGTTCGAGCGTCTCCTCGATTTCGACGTCCACCTGCGCCTGGAACCGGAGTGTCCTCCAGAGCGGGCGATCCACCAGGCTCGGGTGGCGACACGTCGGCTTCGCTCCGACCTCAAGACCTTCGGCCCCGTTCTGGACCCGATGTGGGTGCGGCACACCAGAGCCGAGTTGAAGTGGATGGGCGAAGTGCTCGGCGCAGTCAGGGATAACGACGTACTGGACAAGCGGTTGCAGGCCACGGGCGCCAGCCAGGCGGAGACGCGTGGGGCGGCCGAGTTGCGCGCCGCCCTCGTCACCCAGCGACGGAACTCCAGTGCGGACCTGGCGGAGGCCCTGCGCAGTGAGCGGTATCTCAACCTGCTCGATCGACTCGACGCCGGCACGTCCTTCCCTCGCTTTTACGTGAACCCGCAGTCTGAACGAGGGGCGGTCGGTGCGCTCGGGGCAGATGAGCCGGCGCGTACCGCACTACCCCGTCTGCTCCTCCCCCATTGGAAGAAGTTGCGTCGACGAGTTGAGAAAGCAGGCTCTCGACCCAGTGACACCCAGCTGCACCGGATACGAATCGGGTCGAAACAGCTCCGCTACGGAGCAGAACTCGCGGAACCAGTGCTGGGCAAGTCCGCACGCCGAACCGCACGCCGGGCAGAGGACATCCAAACCATTCTCGGGAAACACCACGATGCGGTGACCGCCGTCGAGTGGCTGGAGCGGATTCCCGAGAACGGAACGACGACGGCCAGCTTCGCTGCCGGATCCGCAACCGCCGAGGCGCGTCGTGAGCAATCGAGAACCCGACACCAATGGGAGAAGACCTGGAGGTCCCTCAAGAAAGGAACCGCGATGGCATGGCTCCGGTGAGGACGGCACCCGACGCCTCAGGAACGCACGCCGACTCAGCTTCGTTCGCTGCCGGTCCCTACCCTGACGCGCTCGCGGAACGGAACAACCGCAACCTGGGCGACCTGCTCCAGGAGCTCCGCGTGGCCGGCCTCGGCGTTCAAGTGCTCTTTGGCTTTCTCCTCGCCATCCCGTTCACCGTGCGGTTCACCAAGCTCGACGCCACCCAGCAGGATCTCTACAAGGCGACGCTGCTGGTCACCGCACTCTCCACCGCGTTGCTGATCAGCCCCGTCGCCTTCCACCGTTGGGTGTTCCGCCGGCATGAAAAGGGGCGCCTATTGAGAATGGCCAACGTGCTGGCGCTCTTGGGTCTCGCGAGCGTCGCCGTGGCGATCTCGCTCGCAATCTGGTTGATCATGAGCTTCATCGGGACGAGCTGGATCGTGACGATTCTGTCTGTCGCCACGAGCGCCAGCTTCGCCGTCCTCTGGTTCGCGCTGCCACTTGTTGACCGGCTCAGGTCAGACCCGCATTCCTACGACTGACAGGTCGCGGACGCTGGATCATCACTGGCACACTCAGGAGCCTCTGCCTTGAGGTGGTAGGGGACCGGCTAGTCTGCAAGGTCGCAGGGTTCAACAGCAGCCCGAGGCTGGCGAGTCGCCTCTTTGCATTTGGCACACACGATCGGAACTGATACTTCGGTGGCGCTACGCGTATCCCGCCGCACAATCCTTGACACCGAGATCCGCAAAGCGGAGCCTCAGCACGCCGTCGTCATCCTGGCGGGCGAACTCGACACCTCCAATGTCGGCCAGTTGTACGAAGAGCTGGCCCAGCTGACAAGGGAAGGTGTGCGGCACATCGCCATCGACCTTGCCGACCTCGAGTTTGTGGACTCCACCGGGCTGTCCGCGATCATCGCTGCCCACAAGAGGGCTGAGGCTTCGGGTGGAGAACTGATCCTCCTCGCCCCCAGCCGTGACATGCGAAGGCTTTTCCAGGTCACTGGCATTGACGACTACCTCAACATCCGCCCGGCGGAGTCCTAGTCAACTCCGCCCGAACCGGCCCGACGTCCTGCCGCGGCACTTGTCTTCAGGGAGCCGGACATCAGTCAGTTCGCCGTCGGGATCGCTATCCTCCTGGCTCATGACCATTGCCCCGTTGTTCTGGTCCGAGTACCTCCCTCAGTTCGCGACGTGATTCGTCAGATCGCCGCCATCGACTCCAAACGGGGCATTGCGACCGACACCGGAATCCCTTGGAAGCTCCCCGGCGACACTGTCTACTTCCACGAGAAGACGGCCACCGGCGTCATCGTGATGGGATGGGCCACGTACGGCGAATTCGCAGCGCCGCTGCACCAAAGGGAGAATTTCGTTTTGACCGCCGACCCCTCCCCCTTGCGTACCGGCTTTCGGCCGGTGGTCAGCCTCGAACAGCTGGTAGCCGGGCATCCGCAAGAGGACGTCTGGGTCATTGGTGGCGCCACCGTTTACGCGCAGACGATCGGCGACGCAGACGAGCTGCTGCTGACCCAGGTCGTCGGCGACTTCGGCTGCACCAAGTTCTACCCGCCGTATCGAGCCGACTTTGGCCTCGGGACCAGGAGCGACGATCACAGAGACGGTGACACGACGTACCGCTTCGAAACCTGGCAGCGCGTCCAAACGGAGTCGGCAAGCACCACCTGAGGTCTTCAACAGGTAAGGGGCGCGAGTCGCGCCCTGCACAGACCATCAGCCTGGACCATCAGCCTGGACCATCAGCCTGGACCACCGGAGCCAGCACAGACTGACCGGCCGTTGGGATCACCCGCAGAAGTGCCCCCCTTCCTGACGTCCGCTGGGATCGACGCCACATGGTGAGCAAACCGCGTTGGCTGGGCCGTCGAGATCTGATCGGTCGAGGAATGAGACGTCGTGTCGACAGTTGCGGTTGTCGGCTGTCGTCACGTGGAGAACGGGCTACTCCTCAATCGGAAGGAGGTCACAGAAGACGAACCCATCACGCATGACGACCTCCCCCGCGCGTATCGGAATGGGAGCACTGAATCCAGGTCCATCCCAGACGAAGGTATGAAATTCACCGCGCTCCCCGCACGGATCGACCGTGTCCGGAAGATCATTGAGGAGATCGGTATCAAAGGCTCGACCCACAAACGCCGGATCCAGCTGGGAAGGGTCGACGCACGTCAGGATCGCCTCCACTCCACCGTCAATCATGTCTTGCGCCAACTCCCGAGTTGGATGAGACCAGAGGGGGAAGAGGGCCCGCATGCCGGTCCCGTCCATCGCCTGCTCCCTGTACTCCCGGACATCCTCCAGGAAGAGGTCGCCGAAGACAATGGCGTTGACGCCCTCGCGAGCGGCTGCGTTCAACGCCTCGCTCATACGAGCCTCGTAGAGATCATTGGGGCAGGGGGACGGGATCTCGACGACGTGGAGCGGCAGACCCAGCCGGGCTGCCTGCGATTCGAGCAGTGATCGTCTCACGGCGTGCATGGCGACGCGGTCAGCCTCAGCGTTGACGGTGACGAGTAGGCCGACAACCGTCACCTCAGGATCCCGGCGCACGGCCTCCAGCGCAAAGGTGCTGTCCTTGCCGCTGCTCCAGCTCATCCACGCTCGAGTTTCCATCTACCTATGCAACCATGAGCTCTGGCCCGGCCCCTCAATCTTCGGCGGACGAATTCCGGTCCCGCGGAAACGATGGACCCACGATATTCCCAGTGGGACACCTCCGCCGCCTTCCCCCTAGTCTCTGCGGAGTAGGGCACCAGAACCATGAGGAGACGCCAGCCATGACGACCGCCGTACCGATCCTCCACGACGACCGCTTCTTCATCGGTGGGGAATGGGTCAAGCCCTCATCCTCCGATGTCATTGAGGTCATCGATTCGTCGACTGAGGAGACGTACTTCAGCGTGCCCGAAGCTCGGGAGGCCGACATGGCTCGGGCGGTCGACGCCGCGCGGGACGCGTTCGACAGCGGCCCTTGGCCACGGATGACACACGCCGAGCGAGCTGGGTACTTGCGGGCCATGGGCGAGGGCCTCCGCGGCAAGGGAGACGAGGTCGGCCAGCTGTGGCCCCGGGAGTCCGGTGCCCTCTTCGCCATCGCTCAGTACACGGCTGCCGGGATGGCAGGGGTCTTCGACTTCTATGCAGGGCTTGCCTCGACGTTCCCCTTCGAGGAGCGAATGCAGCCCACCATGGGCGGGGAGTTCGGCCTTCTGGTCCGCGAGCCAGTGGGCGTGGTCGGGGCGATCATCCCGTGGAACGGACCTTTGAGTCTGATCTCCTACAAGATCGCCCCCGCGCTTCTTGCCGGGTGCACGGTGGTCCTCAAGTCCTCTCCCGAGGCACCTGGCGACGCGTACCTCTTCGCCGAGATCGCCGAGGCCATCGGCCTGCCACCGGGCGTGCTCAACGTCGTCACGGCTGACCGGGAAGTCTCGGAGCTCCTGGTTCGCAACCCTGGCATCGACAAGATCACCTTCACGGGCTCGACGGCTGCCGGCCGCCGAATCGCCGCCCTCTGCGGTGAGCGGATCGCCCGCTGCACCTTGGAGCTGGGTGGGAAGTCGGCGGCCGTGATCCTCGACGACATGAACCTGGAAGACGCGGCCAGCACCATCGCAGGCGCAGAGTGCTTCCTCTCGGGGCAGGTCTGCTCCTCGCTCACCCGCATCATCGTCAGTCGCTCGCGGCACGACGAGTTCGTCGAGACCTTGGCCGGCAAGTTCTCCCAGGTGAGGGTCGGCGACCCATTCGATCCACAGACCCAGATGGGGCCGCTCGCCATGGATCGTCAACGCGACCGCGTCGAGGGCTATATCGCGAAAGGCATTAGCGAAGGTGCGACCCTGGCAACCGGTGGAGGACGGCCCAAGGACCTCGAGCGCGGCTACTACGTCGAACCGACGGTCTTCGGCAATGTTGACAACCACTCCACTATCGCCCGGGAAGAGATTTTCGGGCCCGTGCTCAGCGTGATCCCAGCCAACAACGAGGACCATGCGGTCGCCCTGGCCAACGACACGATCTACGGGCTCAACGCCTCGGTCTTCACCAAGGACGTCGATCGGGCGCGACAGGTGGCGGGCCAGATCCGCTCGGGCACCGTCGGCCACAATGCCTTTCGCACCGACTTCGGAATGGCGTTTGGCGGCTTCAAGCAGTCCGGTATCGGACGTGAAGGTGGAACCGAGGGCCTGCTGCCATTCCTGGAGACGAAGTCGGTGATCCTGAACGGCGAGCCGTCGGGATCCGCGTAGAGCCTCGGCCCCAGCCTCCGGAACCGGTAACTGACACTGGCGTCAGTCACCGGATATATTGCCGCAACGGGGATGGACACGAACGCCGGTACTAGGTATGTGAACCCGCCGGACCGAGT
>CAVWBB010000009.1:0-81120 GCA_963753115.1 uncultured Acidimicrobiaceae bacterium | reverse complement strand
GCCGCGGGTCAGTCCCGGAGGAGCCGCGCGCCCGGAGGGTCCAGTCCCGGATGGTCGTGCAGCACGTGCTCCAGGAGCTCCACGCCGTCGACCACCCGGGGACCAGGTCGCGAGAAGTACGCGTTGGCGTCCACGGCGACGACTCGACCCAGGCCTTCGGATTCCGGGCGGCCCAAGAGCCCGGGGGCCTGTGCCACGGCGCCTTCGAGGTCGAACCCGCACGGCATGAAGATGGTGACATCGACATCTGCCGCGTGGATCTCCTCCCAGCTCAGCCGGCGCGACCGGGCGCCGGCAGCGGCCAAGACCGGCACGCCTCCCGCCGCCTCAATCTGGTCGGGTACCCAGTGCCCGGCGTTGAACGGCGGGTCCGGCCATTCCAAGACGAGCACGCGGGGGCGATCTCGTCCGTCCACCCGGCGTCGAACTGCCTCGACGCGAGAGCGCAGGCTCTGCATGAGGGCGTCTGCAATTGTCGTCGTGCCCGTCGCTGCACCCACAATGCCGATGCAGCCGATCACCTCGTCGAGCCGCCCCGGGTCGAGCGACACCACCTGGGCGCGGCACCCGATCACCTCGAGCGCCTCCTCCACGGCACCCGATGGCACCGCACACACCTGGCACAGGTCCTGAGCCAGGATCAGGTCCGGATCGATGGCCCGGATCTGCGCATCGTCAAGGGTGTAGATGGACTCGCCGGCCGCCACCGTCGTGCTGACCGCTGCGTCGATCTCCCGCGCGCTGAGCGTGCCATCGGTCGGGAGGGCAGTCCCCGACACGATCGGGACGGATCGTGCCGGCTCGGGGTAGTCACATTCGAAGCTGACGCCTCGCAGGCACTCCCCGAGATCGAGGGCATAGACGATCTCCGTGGCCGACGGCAGGAGGGAGACGATCTTCACGCGTCCATCACTTCTCGCACTCCTCCGCGTGCTCGAGGAAGTCCACCTGGGGCTCGAAGGCGGCGCGGCGCGAGGCGCGGCGCAACGCCGCCAGCACCGGGCGGCCGAGGACGATGACCATGGCGGCACACGTCACGGCGCGGGTGAGGTCGAATCCCATTGACGTGGTCAGGTCGAACAACAGAAACCGGTGCAGGTTCGCGATGGTCCCGAGGCCGGGCACGAACGAGTACACGGTCGTGTCCCCACTCCCACCCACGAAGGGCCAGAACCAGAAATTGATGACGAGGCCATAGGCGAGCGCCGAGATCACGCCGTACCCGGCGAGCAACAGACGCTCGGGGAACCCCCGCATCGGGGGCAGGCAGCCAGCACCGAAGCCGACCCACGCCGCGGCCAACATCTGGAACGGTAACCACGGGCCCACGCCACCGGTGATGAGTGCCGAGGTGAAGAACGCGACCGCTCCCAGGACGAAGCCGAAACCCCGTCCAAAGACTCGGCCCGCGAGAATAAGCAGAAACCATTCGGGCTCGAAGCCGCTGATGCCCGGACTGGGCACGCGCAACGCGGCGAAGCATGCGGCAAGGATCCCGAGCAGCGCCACCGCCTTGGCATCGATCGCCCCCTCGGAGAGTTCGGCCACCACGATGGCCAAGAGCAGGGGTATGAGTCCGACGAAGATCCACGGCGCGTCGCCGTTGTGGGCGGAATTCTGGCTTGCCGACTGATGGATCAAGAGGGGCCAGGTGAAGGCGGCGACCCCGAAGACGCTGGTCAGGAACAGGAGGAACGAGGAGCGGGTCCCGAACCGGATGGCCGGGGTCAGACGGCGCGGCGGCCGGGCGGTGGATGGCGGGACCGAGAGCGTCATGCCGGCACCGGCTCGTCGAGGGCCGAGCGCACTTCGTCCACCGTCAGCCATTCTTCGGGAGCGAGCACCTTGGCCACCTGCGGGGCGAAGATCGGCGAGTGACAGACCACCTGTCGGGCCGGGCCGTCCGTGATGATCTGCCCGTCCGCCAGCACCACGGCCCGATCCGCCACCCGCGCGGCGAGCTCAACGTCGTGCGTGGCCAGGACAACGGCGTGGCCTGCTTCGGCCAGTTCGCGCAGGACTCCAATGAGGCGGTCCTTGCTGGGATAGTCCAACCCTCGCGTTGGCTCGTCCAGGAGGAGAAGATCGGGCGCCGGAGCCACCACGATGGCGAGCGCGAGAGCCAGGCGCTGGCCCTCGGACAGATCGCGCGGGTGCCGATCGGGAGGAACGCCGGGCAGCACTCTCTCCAGTGCGCGCAACGTCGTCCCTCCGGGCAGCGTCGACACCTTGTCCGCTGCTTGGCATTCGGCGTCGACGCTCTCCCCGTAGAGAAGGAGCCCCGGGTCCTGGGGCACCAGTCCCACGTGACGGACGAGATCAGCCCCACGGAACGACTGCGGATCCTGCCCAGCCACGGTCACCGACCCCCGGGTCGGAGGCCGGGCACCGGCCAGCGTGTTGAGCAGGGTCGACTTCCCCGAGCCGTTTCTCCCCATCAGCACGAGGACTTCGCCGGACCGGACCGAGAGGTCCACACCGTCGAGTGCCACGACCGGTCCGTACGAGACCGTGAGCTTTCGGACCGAGGCAGCTTCGTCTACCGCTCCGGGCGTCCCGGAATCTCCCAGTGGCGACGGCGACAGCCGAGCGAGCCGCTCGCGCAGGGGGCCCGCCTTTCGCCTGGCGTCGCGGACGGAGAGCGGCAGCGGTTCCCAGCCCAGGAGTCGGCCCAACTCGACCAGTGGCGGGGCGACGGTCGATGCCTGCATGACGGACTCGGGCGACCCGATGACGAGCGGTGCCCCACCACCGGGCACAAGGATGATGCGGTCCGCGAACGGCACCACACGCTCGAGCCGGTGCTCCGCCATCACCACGGTCAGTCCGAGGTCGTGCACCAAACGGGCCAGCGCGCTGAGGACCTCCTCGGCCGCGGCCGGATCGAGCGCGGACGTCGGCTCATCGAGGACGAGGAGTCGGGGCGACGCCGTCAGCACCGCGCCGATCGCCACGCGTTGCTGCTGGCCCCCAGACAGTGCGCGCAACGATCGGTCCCGCAGGTCCTGCAATCCCAGCAGGTCCACGGCGTCCTCGACGCGGCGGCGCATCGCGTCGGCGGGGACCCCGAGGTTCTCCATGGTGTAGGCCAACTCATCCTCGACCGTCTCGGTGACGAAGCTGGCCAAGGGGTTCTGGCCGACGAAGCCGACGACGTCGGCAAGGTCGCGGGGCCGATTCTCCCTGGTCGTCCTCCCGTCGACGGTGATCGTCCCTGCCAGGGTGCCGCCGCTGAAGTGTGGGACGAGCCCGTTGATGGCGCGCAGGAGCGTGGACTTTCCCGTCCCGGTCTCCCCGACCACCACGCAGAGCTCACCTTCGGGAATGTCGAGGCTGACCTGGTGCAGGGTCGGGCTGGCGGCTTCGTTGTACGTGAAAGACACGCGGTCGAACGTGATCACGTCGACACCGCCGACAGATCCGGCTCGACCGGACCGAGCTTGTCCACGGTCGGCCCGGTCCCCACCTGTGGTTCGGTCCCTTCCCGTATCAGTGGCTGTGGCGCAGCAATCGGGTTCGGCGCGGCAACGGCTGGAAGCAGGGCGATCAGGATCCCCACCACGGGGAGCACCGGGATACGCGGAAAAGCAAGCGGGATGAACGAGACGGTGAGCCCCGGCACATCGAGTGCACGTGCCACCGCCATCGTCACCAGCGCCGCGAGGCCGGAGCCGGCCACGAGCCACTCGGGCCCACGCCACGGGTCCGGGCGGTAGCGCGAGCGTGCCGTGCGCCGTCCTCCCATGGCCAGGCCAACGCCGCAGAGCACGGCTCCCACCGCCAGCACCGGGAGGCCCAAACCGAAGAGCGATCCCGAGTCGATCACGCCGTAGATCCCCGCCGCCGCCAGCAACAACCCACCGATGGTCGCCCCGCTGGCAAGTCGGCGCGAGGCCCTCCCGACGTCGATGCGGCGTCCGTAGCCCCGGGCATCCATGCTCGTCGCCAGCTGGAGCGACCTGTCCAATGCGCTCTCCAGCACCGGCACCGCAACGCCCCGCATGCCGCGCAAGCCCTTGATGGGGATGCCGCGCTGGCGACGGGCTTGGCGCACAATTCCGATCGACTGGACCAGTTCTGGCGTGAAGGACAGGGCCACCGTGACCGCCACCCCCGTCTCGTAGAGCACAGCGGGGAGGCACCGGAGAAGGCGATAGGGGCTGGCCAACGAGTTCGCCGCGCCGAAGCAGAGCAGGATCACGGCGATCTGCAGGCCCAACAGGAAGGCGATGAGGATCGACTCCAGCGTCACGGTGCCGCCGATGCTCACGCCGGCCACCCAGGAGGGCAGGGGCACTTGCGGCATGGTGAAGAGCACGTGCCCGGGCAGACCGCGTTCACCAAACAGGATCTCGATCACCACCCGGACCACAATGACGAGCAACCCGATACGGAGGAAGAAAGCGATGGAGCGCGACCATGGCGCGCTGCTCCTGCAAACGGACACGACAACACAGGCGACGGCGCCGATGAGGGCCAGAAGGAACGGGTTGTTCGTCCGCATGGCGCAGACGGCCAAGCCAGCCGCCCACAACCACCACGCCACCGGGTGCAGGGATCGGCGCCGGGGGGCGGCCGACCGTCTCACTCCTCGGCCGGCCTACGGCGCCAGCGGAAGAAGGCGAGGCCGCCCAGCGCGGCGACCGCCGCCGCGACGAGCACGACCGGGAGGAGATTGCCCGACGAACCGCCGGCAGAGTTGCTGGACGCGACGCGAGTCACCGCGATCCGGTGGGTGCCCGAGGATCCGTGCCCCGTACCGCTCGTGCCACCCGACCCGCTCGTCCCGTCCTCGGCGCCTGCCACCGTTGTTGTCGTCGTCGTCCCCTTCGGGGCGGACGTCGTGGTCGCGGCGCCGGTCCTCGGTCCTGCCCCCACCGCCCTGGTCGTCGTTGTGACCGGGGCGAGGCCCGGACTCGTTCTTGCCGTTGTCGGTGTCGTCGACAACGTCGTCGTCGTCGAGGGCGTCGGGGGCGAGGCCGGGGCAGTGCCCGTGGTCGAGACTCCCGGGCAGATCGTCGCGAACGACGCTGTGATGGAAGGTGGGGGATCGCTGCTGCTCGCGGGTTCGTCCGTCTGGAATCGCAGGCCCAGGACGTCGCCGGGTGGGCTGGACACCGACTGTTCCGCTGGGCCGTTGTTCGCATACACCCATGACCCCGTCGATCCATGCCAGTACGACCAGTAGTCGTAGACGCCCGAACCGACACTCTGGCCGCAATTCTGCACGCCATTGGCCGGGTAACCGTCGATGGCACAGAGGAGGCCGGAGTTGCTGTACGCCACGTTGCCTGATCCCACCGCGGCAGCGAGGGCGTCCGCGTCGTGGTTGTTCGGGGCCACCGGAACGCACTTGACGATCGTCGGCGGGGCCGAACCACCGCCGAAGTCGATGACCACGGCCACGTAGACCTGGTTGCCCACCGAGCTGGCCGAGGCGATGGCCATCTTCAGCGGCACGAAGGCGCCGGGTCCGACCGGGGCGAGCACAGCGGCAGCTGCGCCCATGAAGAGGCCCCACAGAACCACCCGGGCCCGGCTTCCCGCGCGCCGCACGCTACGAGGCGCTGCCCGATCCGCCCACTGCATCGCTGATGCCGAGCGAAGCTGCCGATCCCGAGAATTGCGCATCCCCGTAGTTGAAGATGCCTCCGTCGGAGGCAATGAGCCAGTAGCCGCCGCCGTCACGGGTCCCGGCCATGCCGACGATCGGCTTGTTCAACGCAATCCCCCCGGTCGAACCCTGGAAGACGGCGTCGCCGTAGCTGAAGATGCCGCCGTCGGAGGCCACCAACCAGTAGCCGCCGCCGTCAGGCGTTGCCGCCATGCCGACGATCGGCTTGTTGAGCGGTTGGCCGCCGCGCGAACCGAGGAACGCTGCGTTCCCGTAGCTGAAGATGCCGCCGTCGGAGGCCACCAACCAGTAGCCGCCGCCGTCAGGCGTTGCCGCCATGCCGACGATCGGCTTGTTGAGCGGTTGGCCGCCGCGCGAACCGAGGAACGCTGCGTTCCCGTAGCTGAAGATGCCGCCGTCGGAGGCCACCAACCAGTAGCCGCCGCCGTCAGGCGTTGCCGCCATGCCGACGATCGGCTTGTTGAGCGGTTGGCCGCCACGCGAACCGAGGAACGCTGCGTTCCCGTAGCTGAAGATGCCGCCGTCCGAGGCGACCAGCCAGTACCCGAGCCCGTTGAGCGTCGACGCCATGCCGACGACGGGCTTGTTGAGCTGCGTCCCAGCCAGGGAGCCGAGGGCACGGGCAGACCCGTACGCATGGACAGCGCCTGCCCCGGTGGCGACCCAGTACGAGTTGGTCGGCCCGAAGCCGTAGGTCAGGCCGGCCAGGACCAGCACGTCCTGATTCGTGGCGAGGATGTTGCCCGACAGATTGTCCGTGTAGCCAAGTGACCCCTTGTCAGTCCCGGAGGTCACGACGAAGGACAGCAGCGCAGAAACCGGTGAGTGCCCGGAGCTGGTGTAGGTGGCACTCGTCGGCGAGACGCCGAGGGCGAGGAGCGCCTGGATCACCAGCGCGGTGGACTGGGAGTCCGTCTGTTGCGGCATGGCGACGGTGTTGGAGCTGTAGCTCCACCCACCGTCGGCGTCCTGCCCGGTGGTGAAGAACGACAGCGCGCTCGCTTGGATCGCCGGCGTCAGGGCCCCCTGGGCGGCGAGCCCCTGGACGACGAGTGAAGTCGTCTGATTGTCCGGCCCGGCGCCAGTCGCGGGATCTTCGGTGCATCCTCCATTGAGCGCTTGGTTCGGGATCACCCAGCCCCCACTCGGGCACTGCTGGGCGGTCAGCCAGCCGATCGCTGCCGCATTGACGGTCTGGCCCACGGCCTTGAGCGCGGTGAACACGAGGCCCTGGAAGTAGGTCCCGGCTTGGAAGTCGTTCAACTGTGCCTCGGTCCCGAACAGGCCGGCGTCGGGCCCGGAGGTCTGCTCCGTGGCCAGGAGCCGCGTCACGAGGTTCGTCCCGTCGAAGTTGGTCGGGTCGAGACCCAGGGCGTGCGCATCGAGGATGAGCGCGGCGAGCTGAGAAGGCCCGTCGGTCCCATCCTTTGCGATGTAGGTGGCGGCGTTGGCTTCGACGTACGCCCAGGCTGCCTGCGCTCCGGCGGTGTCGACATGGGCGGCGGCCAGCGCCAAAATGCCGTTGACCGTGGTCGACAAGTTGGCAAGAGGTTGGGGTGAGGGCCCGATGCCTCCGTCAGCGGCCTGCTGGCCGGCGATCCACTCGGCGGCCGACTGCGCGGCCGCGAACTGCGGGATCTGGGGCTGCACCGTTGATGCGCCTGCGGGCGCCGGCAAGGTCGTCATGGTGGCGGCACTCAGCAACGTGGCCAGGCCGACAGCAGACGCACCCATCAGGGTGCGGCGGAGGATGTGCACGTTTCTCGCTTCCCGGACCTCGACCCGGGAAACCCCGCAGCACGGGGTCTGACCGAGCCCCTGTCCTTGTGTCTCGACGGTGGGAACTCTTCTGACCTCGAGGTATCCCGGCTCATGATGTCGCCTCCTCGGCGCACCATTCACGGTTGCGGACCAGCGCCGGACTCTCACCGGCTTCCCCTCAGGGGCAGTACAGCCTTTGCAACTGGGTTGCGGCCGTACGGTACCACGGCCGACCTTCGGGACAACCCCCTCGAGCTGGCGTGCAATGAGTAGGAAGTCCGCAACAGGGCCGCCCGCCAGCGTCTCGGGCGTCATGGACAGGCGTCGAGGTGTGGGATCGTAGGTCCGCTTCGGCGCAGCCGCGGTGGGCGCGTCGAATTGGAGAGTCGAGCCGCGGGAGCGTGACGCACATGGCCATGGGCAATCGACCTGAAGTGCAAACGGCACCAGCGCCCATCGTGGCCCTCGATGTGTCGCTCTTGGCGGGTCACTTCGCCACCGCCCTGGCGCGGGTGCCGTTCCGGCGGCCCTTTGCGGGCGATTCCTCTCCGCTCTCCAATCTCGGCATCACAGTGACGCGCGAAGTCATCCGCGCCTTCATGGGCTACGCCTCGTCGCTGCGCATCCCTGAGTTCCGCTCACTCGAGCTCGTGCTCGACGACATCTGCAAACGGATCATGCCTCCGATCGTCCGGTCACTCGACGTCGAGGGTCGTCCAGCCGAGTTCGGCGGCGTTCCCGGGATCCTGTACGTGCCGCGCAATCAGACGCCCGTCGGCGTCGTCCTCTACCTCCACGGAGGGGGTTACATCGGCACCTCGCCGACGATGTACGCCTTCTTCACCGCGCGCGTGTGCCGTGAGACCGGGTGTGCGGTGTTCGTGGCCGACTATCGCCTCGCGCCCGAGTTCCCCTACCCCGCCGGCGCAGAGGACGCGTCCGCCATCTACAAGGACCTGATCGGCCGGGGTATCCCCGCCGCCCGGATCTTTCTGGCCGGCGACTCGGGCGGCGGGGGGCTGGCGAACACGGTCCTGCTCGAATACGCCGATCGCAGCGTCTGTCCCGCAGGGCTGTTGCTCTTCTCCCCCGAAGTCGACCTTCGCCTCGACGAGGACTCCGTGACGGACAATGCCGATCACGACATCCTGCCGTGGAACATTCCCACCGCCGCGTACCTCCACGGCTTCGATGTCACCAGCAGCCCGGTCTCACCCCTGAGCGCTGATCTCCGCGGCTTCCCGCCGACTTTCGTGACCTGGGGCGGCGACGAGATGTTCCGCGACCCGATACGTCGCTACGTCGAGCGTTTGCGTGCCGCCAGGGTCCCCACCGACGCGCACGAGTTCGAGGGGATGTTCCACGTGTTCCAGATCCTGATGCCGTGGGCCGACGACAGCCGCGAGGTCTCTCGGCACGTGCACGAGTTCATCAAGCGAGTCATCGCCAACGCGCCGCTGCTCGGCGCTGCCGACCTTTCACGCGCCCTCGGCCTGCCGCACTGACCTTCAGGTCCGGTCGAGCCCGTCGGCCGCCTTGCGCAGCTCCGGGCGGAAGTCCGGGTGGGCGATATCGACGAGCAGATGCGCCCGCTCACGCACTGTGAGGCCGGTGAGCTCCGCCGCGCCGTACTCGGTGATGACAACGCCGGTGTGATGCCGCGGCGTGGAGACCACCGCGCCCTGCGGGGAGGTGCCGACGATGCGGGACACCACCTCGCCGTTGCGTTCGGCCGTCGCGCGCAGGCAGATGAGCGAGTGCGCATCGACGTGCAGTTCGGCTCCGGCCACGAAGTCCTCGTGGCCGCCGACTCCCGAGATCTGCCTCCCGTCGATGCTGTCGGCCATCACCTGGCCGTAGAGGTCCACCGAGAGGGCGCCGTTGATGGAGACGAGGTTGGCGTTCTTGGAGATGACCGTCGGGTCGTTGACCGTCTCGACCGGGAGGAACGCGACGTCCTCGTTGCCGTCGAGCCATCGATAGAGCTCGGCAACACCCAGGGCGAACGTCGTCACCGACGCCCCGTCGAAAATGCCTTTGGCGTCGTTGGTCACCTTTCCGGCCTGGTGCAGCCGCATCAGGCCGGTGGTGAACATCTCCGAATGGATGCCGAAACCGCTCAGGGACCCGCGCGCCAGCTCAGCCGCCACGATGTTGGGGATGGCGCCGATCCCCGTCTGCAAGGTGGATCCCTCGCGCACGTAGGAGAGCGCGTGGCCCGCTATGGCCGCGTCAACCTCGTCGCTGGGCGGGTCGACGAGGGCGAACGGTTCGCCGTCGGATTCCACCAGCACGTCGATGGCGTCGAGCGGGATGGTGTTGTCGTACACGGGCGGCAGGCTCGCCGTGCGGGGCAGGTGCGGATTGACCTCCACCATCAGCACCCGATCGGGATCACGCCCGGCTCGGAGGAGCTCGTCGCGGGTGCCGCCCAGGTGCAGTGCGAGGCTCACCTTTCCGCCTTCGTCGGGCGGCGCCGCCTGCGCCACCATGACGCGGGGGGCGAACCGGGCCATGATCGGCGCCATCTGGCGGAAGCCCCCCGGCACCAGTTCCACCCGGTGACCCATGGAGTGGTGGAGACGCTCGGCCGGCCCGAAGAATCCACAGCGGTAGCTCACCCCGGGCTTGGTGAAGACGTCGTAGAGGTTGAGGCACAGCGCCCCCCCGACCTGCAGGTCCTCCCAGTCGTCGCGGGTTCCGAGGGCGGTCATCAGGCCGTCGGGGATCGCCGGGCCGAGCCCGAAGCCGATTTGATCGACCGGCCGGATCATCGCCACGGCCTCTTCCATGCTGCGGAGGGTCGCCATGCACCCACTCTGGCACCTCGCCAAGCGCCTGACCACGGCGTTCGATTTCCCCGCGGGGCAGCCGGGGTCAATCCATGACTTTCGGCTCTACCCGCACAGGGGGTGCCCAACCACAATGATTGGGACACCTTCCTCTTCCCAGACAACGGTGCTTGGAGAATGGCGGCCACCCCCCTCGGTCGCCATTTTCCAATTCCGGAGTTGTCTCCCCGCGGACACGAAATCCGCCGCCTTGGGACCTCCTACCCTGCCGCGGACGACCACGCCGGCACATGCTGGGCGGCAAGCCAAACGGTTGGGTCGCCCGGAGAATCACAAGGCAGGGATGGGTCCATGAGGAGGGTGAAGCGCGATGTCGATGTACACACACCTTCTCCATGCCGCGGTGGGAGAGCGCGCACCGGTCATGGTGCTTCCGAGCAGGCGCAGCGCACTCCATGCGGTGCGCCGCTGTCGCGGGGACCTCGCGGAGGACATGCCGCTCGGTACCGACCCTGACGCGGTTTCGGTGGTGCTCGCCCGCGAGATCGCCTACGACCTTGCCCTGCTCCAGCTCGCCGCGGTCATGGGCGTCGAGACGGACCTGGAACGCTTCGAGCAGCCGCGACTTGAGCGGGCGAGGCTGGAGCGGGAACTCCGCGAGCTCGGGGTTCCGCTGTCGGCTTCCGACGACGCACCCGAGCCTGCACCGCGCCGGCCCTGAGCCGGCACGACGTCGATGTCCCGTCCAGCTTCGAACAGGGCGAGCACACCGGTCCGGGGCGACCTGTGGTTCCGGTCAAGCTCAGGCGATTCGTGCTCGCAGCCGGTCCGTGACCGGGATGCGTCGCGGGGCGCCTCGCTAAGCTCGCGGCAGTGCGGTCCCGCACTTGCAGCCTCGGTCGACGCAGCGACTGATCTTCGAGACGGACCACCGGCACACCCGATCCCCGACTTGGAGGGTGCAGAGCAATGACCGCGGAACCGACACCGGACAGGGGCAAGATCGTCGTCGGCCACGACGGCTCGGCCGCCTCGCAACGTGCCCTGTCGTGGGCGGCCCGGCAGGCCGTCCTCACCGGAAGCACCCTCGAGATCGTGATGACGTGGGAGTGGCCGACGAGCTACGGCTGGGCCGTCCCGGTCCCGACCGACTTCGATCCCGAGTCGGACATCCAGAAAGTGCTCGACAGCGCGGTCGCCGACGTGCTCTCTGAGCATCCGGGTCTGCGCGTCGAACCTCGGCTGATCAACGGCCACCCGGCGCCGATCCTCGTCGAGGCGTCGAAGGACGCGGACCTGCTCGTCGTCGGGAGCCGCGGCCACGGCGAGTTCGTCGGCATGCTGATCGGCTCGGTCAGCGAGTACTGCGCCACCAACGCGCATTGTCCTGTGCTCATCCACCGGGCTCACGGCTAGGCGCCGCCCGGATCACCCAGCGGCGCACGGCGCCCGGTTCAGCTGTCGGATTGCGCCTGGATCCCCTCAATGGCGCGTGCCCGCAGTGCACGGTCGGCCCGCAGCTGGGTGAGACCCGGGCCGCCCGCCGTCGGCTCCGATGCGTGGCCCTGCCCACCGAGAAGGGCCCCGAGCGTCGCCTCGACCGATGACGCCAGCGCAGAAGCCTGATACCCGCCCTCGAGAAACAGGGCGAGCCGGCCGGGGCGAGGCGCGAACTCACGCACGACGCACGCGAGCTCGGCGAAATCCCCGCTCGAGAGGCCCAGATCGCTGAGCGGATCGTCCCTGTGCGCGTCGAACCCACAGGAGACGAGGACCCAGTCCGGAGCGAAGTCCTCAATGGTCGCCCGCGCCTCGCCGCCGATCGCGGCCCGAAGGACATCACCGGTCGCCCCCGGGGGGAGGGGGAAGTTGACCGTGAGACCGGGCGCGGCGGGACCACCCACCTCGTCCGGACGGCCCGTTCCGGGATAGAGGGGGTGCTGGTGCGTCGAGAGGTAGAGCACGTCGGGATCGTTCCAGAAGATGTCCTGGGTGCCGTTCCCGTGATGCACGTCCCAATCGACGATGAGCACTCGTTCCCCGAGCGCCGTGCGCGAGGCCGCGGCGACAGCCACGTTGTTCACGAGGCAGAACCCCATGGCCCGGTCCACGGTGGCGTGGTGGCCCGGCGGGCGCACCGGAACGAAGGCCACGCCCTCCCCTCGCTGTTCGAGCTCTCCCAACGCGGCCAGACCTGCGCCGGCGGCGTGGCGTGCTGCGGTCCACGAATCCGGTCGCGCGTAGGTGTCTGCGTCAATGTTCCCGCCACCCTCCGCGCAGAACGTCGCCAACCCGGCGAGGTAGTCGGGGTCATGGACCCGCGCCAGCTCCTCCAACGACGCCTCGCCGAATGCGGGCACCACCACCTCGTGGTCCGAGGCGAGCGCGCGGACCCCCTCCATGACGGCGACGAGGCGCGAGGGTCGCTCGGGGTGGCGGGGTCCACCGTCGTGCTCGGCGAGCCCGGAGGGGCCGGCGAGGACGAGCGTCGTCATGTCAGCACCGTTCGAACCTCGCGCCCGGGAACGGGCGAACCCGATGACATGGCACGCATGCGCTCTCCTTGTTCAGCTGCATCGTACGGGAGCCTCTACGCTGGCCAGCATCGAGGACGTCATGCAGGCATGGGTGGTTGAACGGCCCGGACCAGTGCACCGCGACACCCATCCGCTCGTACTCGTCGACAAGCCCGTCCCCGAGCCGGGGCCAGGCGAGGTGCGGGTGCGCGTCCGCGCCTGCGGTGTCTGCCGCACCGACCTCCACCTGACCGAGGGCGACCTCGCGCCGCACCACCCGCGGATGACGCCGGGGCACGAGGTCGTCGGCGTGGTCGACCGGTTGGGCGCCGGCAGCACGCGGTGGCGTGAGGGTGACCGCATCGGAGTCCCCTGGCTGGCCCACACCTGTGGGACCTGTCGTTTCTGCCTCTCGGGACGCGAGAACCTGTGCCTCGACCCGCGCTTCACCGGTTGGGACCTCGATGGCGGGTATGCGCCCTACGCCGTGGTCGACGAGGCCTACGCCTACGCGCTGCCCGAAGGTTTCGACGACGTGGAAGTGGCGCCCCTGCTGTGCGCCGGGATCATCGGCTACCGCGCCCTGCGGCGGGCCAACCTGCCCGACGGAGGCCGGCTCGGCATTTACGGGTTCGGTGGTTCCGCCCACCTCACGGCCCAGGTGGCCATGTCCTGGGGTGCCCGCGTCCATGTCATGACCCGCTCCCGCGAAGCACAGCAGCTGGCCCTCGAGCTCGGCGCCGCCAGCGCCGGGGACGCCGCGGCCGCGCCGCCCGAGCCCCTGGACTCGGCCATCCTCTTCGCGCCGGTGGGCACCCTCGTGCCGCCCGCGCTGGCGGCCCTGGACCGCGGGGGCACCCTGGCCATCGCCGGCATCCACCTCAGCGATATCCCTGCCCTCGACTACCAGCGGCACCTCTTCGAGGAGCGGACGCTGCAGAGCGTGACCGCAAACACCAGGCGTGACGGGGAGGAGTTCCTGGCCGAGGCGGCCCGGATCGGCCTGCGTGTCTCTGCGGTGCCCTACCCGATGGCGCGCGCCGACGAGGCGCTACGGGACCTGCGCGAGGACCGGGTCAACGGTGCCGCCGTGCTCGTGGCCTGACCGCTCCAAGGTGGGTTTCGATGCCGCTGAACAGGGAAAGGACTGCGAGACAAGAAGGGCCGACGGTGCCCCAGTCGATTCACGTCGAAACGTTGTCACAGGGCCCTTGGCGATAGGTCCTGGAGCTCTCGACTGGGGCACGCACGCCGGCAGTGCGATCAGGCGGTAGATCGCTGGACCCATTATTCCCGATCCATCGGGCGGTAAACACAGATTTTCGGGAAATTTTGGAAGCGTTTAGATGACGGGTTCTACCTGGTCAGCGGCCATGAGCACTGCGATCAGCTCCGTGTCACGGGGGTAGGAGAGAAGGAGGGTTGCATTTTCCAGGCTCACCCAGCGCAGATCGTCGATTTCCGCGTTCGGGGCGAAGGACCCTTTCTCGGCCGCCATGATCCAGTAGGCCACCGCCTTCGGCCGACCCTTGCGATCGACGTACTCGGTGTGCCCGATGAAACGCAGGAGACGGCACGCCATGCCGGTCTCTTCCTCGACCTCCCGCAGCGCGGCCATTTCGAAGGTCTCACCGACCTCGAGCTTTCCCTTCGGAAACGACCAGTCCTGCTGCACCGGCCGGTGCACGATCGCGATCTCCAAGAGGCCGCCTTGCCGGCGCACCACCAGTCCGCCTGCGGCTTGGACCAGATCTGTCGGGGAAGGGAGCTCGGCCGTCATCGATCGTCGCGCCACTGCCCCGAAGGCTACCGCCGCACCACCGCCGATCCGCGGCAATCAGCGCCGCCCCGGAAACGAATCTGGTGCCCGCTGTAGATTGACCGCGATGTCCGATCCCAACGGAGACGAGCCGGCCGAGCACGATCCGGTGGAGGTCGAGTGGCAATTCGACGCCCTCGACCTGCGGCCCGTGGAGCGGTGGCTCGCTGCCCTGCCCACCCTCGCCATCGAGACCGAGGACGGCGGGACCGTGACCGCACTCGCCCGCCCGCCTCGACGGCTGGTGGACTCCTATCTCGACACGGATGACTGGCGCATGGCCCGTGCCGGCTTCGTCGTCCGCACCCGGCGCCGGGGCCGCCACGACGAAGTCACGCTGAAGGACAGCCAGCCCGCGGAGGGCAGCGGCCTGCGCCAGCGCCTCGAGGTCACAGAGGTCCTGTCCGGTTCCGGTCTCGACGCGCTCGGCCCCGACGGCCCGGTCGGCCGCCGGCTGCGCGCCATCGTCGGCACGCGCCGACTCCACGAGGTGCTCCAGGTCCGCACCCGCCGGCGCCCCTTCGCCCTGCGAGTCGGTGGCGTCGACGTGGCCGAGGTCGCGCTCGACGACACCATGATCGTGGTGGGTACCGGGCAGCAGCCCATGCGGCTGCGCCGCGTCGAGGTGGAGGTCGACCCTGACTGGCTCCACGCGCTCGAGCCGATGGTGGAGCAGCTGCGCGTCTCGTGCGGTCTCCAGGCAGCGCGACTCTCCAAGTTCGAGGCGGGACTGCTGGCGCTCGGCGAGGAGATCCCGGGAACGCCCGACCTCGGCCCGACCGAGATTTCTGCCACGTCCACCATGGGCGAGGTCGCCTTCGCCGTCCTCCGGCGCCAGCTCGCCGTGGTGCGCGCCAAGGAGCCCGGCACCCGGCTCGGGGAGGACCCCGAAGAGCTGCACGACATGCGGGTGGCCACCCGCCGTCTGCGCGCCGCCTTCTCGCTCTTCGAGGGCGTGTTGCCCGTCCGGGCCCAAACGTTCCGGGATGAGCTCGGTTGGCTGGCACGGCTCCTGGGCGCCGTGCGCGACCTCGACGTGCAACTGCTCGGTCTGGCGGACATGGCGTCGTCCGGCGTCGCCGACGACCACTTCGGTCCTGGCTTCGACGGCCGCGACCCGCTGGCCGACCTGGCCGCGCTGCTCGAGCGCGAGCGCGAGGAAGCCCGCGCCGCCATGCTCAGCGGCCTCGACTCGGTTCGTTGGGACCGGCTCGTCAAGGGTCTCACCGCCATGGCGCAACAGGGGCCGGCGCGTCGCTCACTGGCCACGCGGGAGCCGGCCGTGATCGGCTTGCCCGACTTGGTGGTGGCCCGTCATGGCAAGGTGGCCAAGGCAGCAAAACGGGCCAAGCGGACGGGCGTCGTGTCGGACTTCCATGCCCTGCGCATCCGGTGCAAGCGTCTGCGCTACGCCCTCGAGTTCAGCAACGACGTGTACGGGGGCCGCACCTCGCGCTTCGTGCGCGAGATGACCGTGCTCCAGGACGAGCTCGGCGCCATGCAGGATGCTGAGGTGGCGTCGCTCCAACTCTCCGCACTGGCCACCGGAGATGTCCGCCTGCCCGCCGACACCATCTTCGTCATGGGCGGTGTCGCCGAACGGCACCGGCGGGAGGTCAGCCGGCTCCTCAGGCACCTCCCCGCGCAGCTGCACCGGACCCGGGGCCGCGCCTGGCGCGAGCTCCGCGACCTCATGGAGCGCCGTCGGGCCGAGGCGGAGGCGGCCCGGCCGCCGGTCCGCACCACCCTGCGCGCCCTGCCGCGGCCGCAGCCCGATGCCGAGCCGTCGGACCTCTCGGCGCCGTCGGCACCCGTGCCCGTGCCCGGCCCCGAGGCGCTGCACCCCGCCGGCGGGCCGGGGCTCACGGCCCTGAGCCCA
Source organism: uncultured Acidimicrobiaceae bacterium (assembly GCA_963753115.1). GTDB lineage: Bacteria > Actinomycetota > Acidimicrobiia > Acidimicrobiales > RAAP-2 > Bog-473. The sequence continues at coordinate 64,718 of CAVWBB010000009.1, read as the reverse complement.
CCGCCCCAGTCAAGCCAGGGGGAATGAGCCCGCGTCGTCTCCCATGACGACGCGGGGGTGCTCGGTGACGATGAAGTGCAGCTGGTCGGTGTCGAGGAAGTTGCCGATGTCCGCCCAGATGTCGGGGAAGTCCGGTTCCGCCATGTGGGCGCGGTACTCGTCCATGCTCTCGAACCACTGCACCGTCACCCCGTCGAACCCGCCGTCGTCGTCACCGCTGTAGTCGTCGAGGGGTCGGGGGTGCTGCTCGTAGCGCACCACGTGGCTCCCGCTCTTGCTCGACTTGATCAACGGGCCGTGGACCTCCTGCCAGTACGCGTGGAACTCGCTGGGCGTGAGACCGTCCTTGCGGCGCAGCAGGCACGTGAGCCTGACCATGGGACCTCCTGTCCGATGCGGGCGCCGGCGCGGTCGACCCGGCCGGGCGCTTCGCAGGCTATCGGTGGTCCCGGTCCCTCACGGGATCGACAGCGACAGACCCGAACCCGAACCGCTCGTGCTGATGCCGACGGAGACGCCGCCCACCGAGACGGGCGGGGTGCTCACCGGCAGCGGCAGCGCCGGCAGCGGGATCGTCACCGGCGTCGTGGTGGTCGTGGTCGTACTGGTCGATGTGGTCGTGGTGCCAGTGGTCGGCTTGGTCGTCGTGCTCACGGTCGGGGGTGTCGCCGTGGTGCCCCCCGACGCCGTCGTGGACAGACCGGGTACACCCGGCACCGTGATCCCGGCGATGCTCCCGCTCCCGCTCCCGCTCCCGGTCCCGAGAGGGAGCGACGGCAGCGACGGCGACGTGATCCCGCCCGCGCCCGACGTCAGCCCGGCGGTGGACAGGAGCGAGGTGGCGCCACTGGCGCCCGGCACGCCCGTGGCGAGCAGTGCCTCGAGACCCGGGATCCCCGCGGCCGAGAGGCCACCGGGAGGGAGCGGGAGGGACGCGACGGGCAGCAGAGAGCTCAGGTTGGCCAGCGTGCCGGTGACGTCGGTGATCACGCCGGTCAACGAAGGGTCGAGGCTGGTGGCGACGCCGCTGGGGTCGGTCGGCAGCGAGCCGACGTTGCCCAGCGCGGTGGTCAGGCTGCCGAGGACACAACCCAACCCGAGGTCGGTGGTCGCGGCCGTGCAGCCCGCCGCCGGCCCCGATCCGCTCCCGCCCCCCGTGCCGGCGCCCGGTCCGGTCCCCGCTGTCCCGCCGGGCAGGTCCGACAGCGCGCCGGCCCCCGGAGCCGGCGGTTGCGAGCCGGTTCCGGCAGTGAGCCACTGCAGCGGCCCGACGCCCTGGGTCAGCGGACCCGACAGCGACGAAAACGACGCGGCCGTCACCGCCGAGGAGCCACTCGCCGTCGACAGTGCCTCGTTGGCCTCGTTGGCAGCAGCGGCCGCGGCCGACTCCGGTGAGGTGGCCGAAGCCAAGGAGTGCGCCGCCGCGGGATTGACGGTGAAGTAGCCACCGAGGCCGCCGAGGAAGGCACCGACCGCGGCACACGCCAGACCTCCGGCCCCCACCATCGCGGCGTTGCGGTACCGCCCGAGCCCCCTCGGTTCCTCGCCCTCCGTGGCCTGCTCGGCGGCCACCGGCACCACATGCGGTTCGAAGGCTTCGTGGATCGGTGCATCCGACGCGGCCACGTGGAGCCCGTGGACGGGTGCCTCCAGGTCAAGCTCGGGCGCCGCCACGGTGTCGTGACCGGTGTGCGCCGCGTGCTTGGCGTGCTTGCCCCTGGAACTGAACTCTGCCTGGAGCACTTCGTCGTACATCTCGTCGAAGCTCACCTGCATCCGTCCTCCTCCCCCGAAACCCCTCACCCGGGTTCTCCTGTTGGAAACGTGCCTCCGCAGCCGCCCTTGTGGTCATGGCTGGACCCGACATCCGCCCCGCCCCCGGGCGCGGGCTCGGTTCACCCGAAGGCCCAGCTCCCGATGGACACGACAGAGCCGTGAGCAGGGAGGACGACCGTCATGGCGTGCTCGCCCGGAGCAGAGCCGCCCGAGAGGGTCACCGTCGTGTGCAGGACCACCTGGCTGGGGGCCCCACCGGCGGAGTCGATCTCGACGTCGAGCGGGGCGTCGTGCCCCGTGATGACCGCCCCGGCCAGCTGGGGTGGCATGGGCAGGTGAGGGGCCATGGCCTCCCACCAGGCCGCCTGGTGCTGGGCCGCGGCGTGCAGCCCGCCGAAGTACGTCTCGAGCGCCGCTGCCTCCAGCGAGAGCGGGCCGGGCGACTGCGCGAAGGCGACGGAGGCGTTGACCAACTTCATCGTCCCCATGGGCGCCTCGTTCTGCTGGAGGGTCAGGCCCTGCTCCTGCAGCGCCTGCGGGGCAGACGTCGCGTAGTCGGTCGACTGCACGGTTCGTACGAACTGCGCCCCCGGGTCGAGGTTGGCACCCTTGGTGACGGCACCCACTTCGGAGGCCCGGATCAGCAGGCGGTCGGGGGTGAAGAAGAGTGCATTGGGCGGCCAGCACGTGTCGAGGACGAGGCTCGGCTCCTTCGTGTTCGACACCGGCGAGCCGGCGGGGACGACCTGGTGCGAGCTCACCCGGAACGTCACCGTGTTGCACGCCGTCTTGTACGTGATCAGGTCGCCGGGCTCGAGCTGGTTCAGGTGCACGAAGTAGCTGACGTCGTGCGCCAGGAAGACGGCCGCGCCGTCCACCCCGGGCCAGACCGACTGCGCGTCGTGGCCCACGGCCACGTTGAGCTCCTGATCGTCGGTGCCCTCCTCCACCGGCGCGTCGAGGTGCAGGGCGGGAATGGAGAGGATGCCCGAGAGCTGTCCCGGCTGGACCCCGGCCACCTGGCACGAGGCGCCGTGGCTCTGCGCTGCGATCCTGGCGATGGCGGCCCGCTCGCTCCCGAGCAGCACCGCCTGCGCATGATGCTGGTGCACTTGGTGGGCGAAGGCATAGCTGCCGGCGAACACGGCGGCGAAGAGGAGCACGACGCCGAGGAGCGTGACGCCGACCCGTCGCAGGTCACGAAGCGCCCTCACCGGGACGCCTCCACCGCTCCCGGCCGCACCTGCCCGGAACGGGATTCCGCCACCCCGTTCCGGGCAGTTCGCAGCACCGGTTCCCGCTGCATCTGCCTCTCCCTCCAGATCCTCCGAAGATCTTCTCGTCTGGTCCTGCTGCCGGCCGGAGTGGCGGAACACCCGGGCCCTGTCGATCAGGGGTCGGTCGCGACGCCCAATGACTGCCGCCGGGCCGGCCCCCGAGACCGGAGGGGGAACGGAGGAGGTCCCGAAGGCCGGGCCCGGTGGCGGTCCGCCGTCCGACCCGAAAGGGTGGGTCGGGTGCGCTGGCTCAGACTCATGAGCCAGCCCGACGGCGGTTGATTGGGGGGAACGAGCGAGCGAGCGAGGCGACGCGGCGCCGGCCGATGAGCAGCAGCCCCGTCAGACCCATGCCCGCCAGCAGAACGACCGGCAGCGTCCCCGACCAGTACTCGCCGGTGTGCACGCTGGTGACATTGGGCACGGCGGGGGCGACCGCCGCTGCCGGGGGGGTGGGGGTCGTGGCGGGCGACGTGACGACCGCGGGTGTGGCCGAGCTGCCCGTGACGCTGACGTCGCCGACGTGCAGCCCGATGCCTCCCTGCAGAGCGCTGAGCAGCCCGAGGTTGAGTACACCGACCTTGGCGCTCGCGGTCGTACCCGGGGCGGACGTGGCACAGGTGAGGAGGTTGCCGTCGGGGGAGTAGTCGATGATCCCCGTCAGCAGGCTCCCGAGGGCGGAACCGAGTGCACTGCCCGCCCCGATCTGGCTGAGGATCTGGTTGACCAGGCTGGTCAGCTGCGTGATGTTGACGAAGGACGGCAGCGAGCCGCTCGTCGAGTAGGAGACGACGCCCGCGTTGCAGCTGGGCGTCACCGTGCCGCTGCTGCGGTCGAGCGCGACCGATGCGGTCGTCGGCGCCACCTGCAGGTCAGCGAGGCCGAAGAGGTTGACGTCGACCGTGTGCTGCGTCACCGAGTCGGTGACGACATTGCCGCTCGTGCTCACCGACGACGTCGACCCGCCCAGGTTGATGCTCAGCGGCTCCACGGTCACGGCTTTGCCGCCGGTGAGACCGAGCACCTGGTTCAGGATCCCGGTGACCAGGCCCGTGACCGGGGACGAGCCGCCCGCTGCGTTGAGCTGCGTCAGCAAGCCCGCCACGACAGAGCACTCGCCGCTGATATCGCTGCCACCGGCGACGCTGGTCGGATTCAGCGCCAGGTTCGCCGGCAGAATGCCGTTGACGGTGCCCAGCAGAGCTTGCACGGGCGGCGCCAACGGGTTGGTGTTCGATCCGGCGGTGCCCGTCGCGGCCGGGACGTTGTTGCACACCGACGCGGCCGACGGCAGCGAACCGCCGAGCAGGGTCTGCAGGACGTCGGTCAGGCTCAGGCTGATCGACAGGTTGGCCAGGCTGCCGGTGCCCGAGGCCGTGGGATTCCCGTTGCCGTCCTCCGACGCCGACGCCCTGCCGCACGCGACGTCGACGTTGACCAGGCCGGTGTCGAGGGGGACCGGGCAGGCGCTCGATCCCGTCGGCGAGGCGGTGGTGCCCGTGCCCTTGGCCACCGCGTCCTGCGTGCTCTTGAAGGCCACCCCGGACAACGACGAGGAAGCGCTGGTGGGGCACGGGTTGGTCGAGGACGTGGAGGACAGGCAGACGCCGGTGCCGGACGCCTCGGCCACCGGCGCATTGCTGGCATCGGCCTCCGAACCGCCGCCGGCAAACTGCAGCGTGTTGAGCAGGTCGAGCGACACGAACCCTCCGTTGGACTGGACGCTCCACTGGTTGGTCTGCGCGCTCGCGGTCGAAGTCAGGGCACACAACGCAGTGAGCACCAGCAGCCCCACCGCGGCGATCCTGGTTCGACCCCTCATCCGTTGCCCCTCACCGTCCCTCCGTGGACACGGCGGACTCCTCTGCCTTCGTGAATGAAACGGGGTAACCAGGGGAACCTTGCGCAATGGTGTGAATTAATTCAGGTCCGACACCCCTGTGTGATGCGCATGCCGTGCACAGCTCGGGGGCCACCGGCCGGAGGGCAAAACCCCGGACGTCCCGTACTGTTGCCCGGCAATGCCCTTGTCCCATGTCCTGCTGCTCCTGCTGGCGGGAGTGGGCGCCGGCATCTTCAACGGGGTCGCCGGCGGGGGCAGCCTGATTTCGTTCCCGATCCTGCTGGGACTCGGCTACCCGGCACTCACGGCCAACATCACGAACACCATCGGAATCTGGCCGGGCTACGTCGCCTCGGCGGCCGGCTTCCGCCGCGAGATCGGGGACCAGTCGCACCGCCTCCTCCGCCTCACCCCGGTGGCCCTGGCCGGGGGCGTCGCCGGCGCGTTGCTCCTCCTCACCACGTCGACGGCGACCTTCGACGACGTGGTGCCCTGGCTCGTCCTGGGGGCCGCCGCGCTCTTCGCCGCCCAACCGGCGCTGCGGCGTGCCCTGGACCGCGGCTCGGTGCACCCCCGCACGCGGCCGGTGCTGCTGGTGGCCGGGGTGTTCGCCGCCTCGGTCTACGGCGGCTATTTCGGTGCCGCCATGGGCGTGATGTTCCTGGCCGTCCTGGGCCTGGCCCTGCCCGTCTCCCTCGCCCACACCAGCGGGCTGCGCGCCGTCCTCTCCATGATCGTCAACGGCATCGCCGCCGTCGTCTTCCTCATTCACGGCGGCCTCGCCTGGGAGGCGGTCGGCCTGCTGGCCGCGGGCAGCCTCGTCGGTGGGTACGCCGGCGCGCGGCTGGCGCTCGCCCTCCCGGCGCCCGCGCTGCGCGTCGTGGTCGTGGTGATCGCGGTGGGCACGGCGGTGAAGCTGCTCGTCTGATCGGCTCGTCTGATCGGCTCGTCTGATCGGTTGGTCTGACCTGCGCCCCCTCAGTCGACGGCGAGTGGATAGGTGCCGATCACCGCCCCCGCCAATTCCCGACGCGTTGCCCGCCACGTCTCAGCCGCGGCGGCGAGATCGATCGGCACGAAGCGCACGCGTGTGCCGGGCGCGCACTGGCCCAGCCGTCCGTGGTCCGTCGCGGCCACCACCGCCAGCACGGGATAGCCGCCGAGCGTGGCGTGGTCGGGCAGGAGGACCACCGGGTCACCATCGGGTGGCACCTGCACGGTCCCGGTGACCACGCCGTGCGAGTCGAGCGCTCCCCCGCCGCGTCCACGCAACGCCACGGACCCTGACTCGGCCCGCAGGCGGATCCCCACCCGGTTCGACGCCGGCTGTACCTCGAAGACCGCGGTGGCGAGCTGCGCGAGGGCATCGGCCCCGAACTGCTCGGCATGCGGCCCGGGCAGGACCCGCAGCACCACCGGTGCGGTGCCGTCCAGCACCGTGGCGGAGCCGGCCACGAGATGGTCCCCGAGCGGCGGCGCCCAGGCGCCCGCGTGCAGCACGGCTCCCGCTGCGAGCGGGCCGGCGCCGAGGCCGGTCAGCTCGTCGGTGGCCGTGCTGCCGAACCAGACGGGTCCGAGGAAACCGCCCGCCACCGCCAGATACGTGCGACAGCCGCCCCGCAGGCGGCCGACCTCGAGGACCTGGCCGGGGGCCAGCGGCAGCAACTGGCCGTGGCGTTCTGGTGTCCCGTCCACGCGGACATCGGGTGCCGCCCCGACGACGGCCACATGACACGAGGAGAGGCAGCGCAGGCGGGTCCCGCCCCCCGTGAGCTCCAGCGTGCCCACGGCCGCGGCGTGGCCGACGAGCCGGTTGGCCAGATCGAACGAGATCGGATCGGCCGGACCGGCGCCGGGGACACCGACGGGGGCAACGGCACGACGGCCACCGTCTTGGAGGACGGCGCGCAGCCCCGGCGCGACGATCTCGAACACGGCACGGGCGTCGGGGGGCACGGACCACGACGGCGGCCGCACCGCTCCCGGCTCGGCGACCTCGTCCGGATCGGCCACGGTGAATTGGACCCGGTCGCCCGGAGCGAGCACGGCGTACGGGGGGCCGCCGGCACTGAACAGAGGAAACCCGGTGCGCCCGACGAGGTGCCAGCCCCCCGGCGACGCGGTGGGGTAGACGGCGGCGTGGCCGTTGGCGACCGCCACCGACCCGGCGGGCACCGCCGGGCGCGGCCGGGCGCGCCGCGGCACCCGGTCGAGTGGGCTCGGCAGTCCCTCGAGATAGGCGAACCCCGGCGAGAACCCCATCACGGAAGCGGTGAGCGGCCGCGCCGTGAGCATCGCCGTGACATCGCTGACACGGCAACCGGCCAGCGCGGCGACCTCGTCCAAGTCGGGCCCGTCGAAACGGCACGGGATGGTGACGAGTCGGCTTGGACCGGTCGCCTCGTCGGATGGCCCGTCGGTTGCGTCACGGCGCGCGTGTGCAGTGCGCACCTCGTCGACCGCGGTCCGGAGCTGCGAGAGGTCCGTGTCGGGCTCCACCGCGTGCACGAGCACGGTCGCCGATCCGCACACCACGTCGACGCCCTCGCCAACATGTGTCGCCAGCTCACCCGCCAGCGCCCGACCCGCCGCCGCGTCGGCGACACCGATCAGGAGGGCCCGGTCACCGAGGAGCCGCACCTCCCCGACGTGGACCGAAGGGCTCATGCAGGCGCCGGCGCCTGCACGTCGATTCTCGCGTCACGCATGACCCGGCGAACCTCCGTGGCGATGGCGACGGCGCCTGGCGAATCGGCATGGACGCACAGGGTGTCCACCCAGAGCGTGAGCACGCAGCCGTCACGAGCGACCACCGCGCCGCGCGCCAGGCCGAGCGCCTGCGCGGCGGCCATGCCAGGGTCCTCCACTACGGCGCCGGGCGTCGACCGATCGACGAGGCCGCCGTCACCCCGGTAGGCGCGGTCGCAGAACCCCTCCTCGGAGGACCGCATCCCGTCGCGCAACGCCATCGCCGTGGCGCGGCAACCCGAAGGGAGCACGAGTGACGCATCATCGCCGACACTCCGACGCACCGCGTCACGGAAGGTCTCGTAGACCGCGCCACCCTTGGCCACCTCTTCGTACAGTGCCCCGTGCGCCTTCACCGAGTCCACGGTCGTGCCGGCCTTCCGGCCGATCCGTTGGAGCGCCTGCAGCTGATCGGCCAACGACGCGCCGAGCTCCGCGCGGTCGATCTCCATGGGCACACGGCCGAAGCCGACAGGATCGGGGTAGGACGGATGAGCGCCCACACGGACGCCGTGCTCGAGCGCGGCGGCGACCGTGGCCGTCATGGAGTCGTCGTCCCCCGCGTGCCCACCGCAGGCAACGTGGACCGACGTCACCAGTCCAAGGAGCGCGCGTTCCACCTCGATCCCGGCCTCATCCGTCGCCTCCCCGACATCGGCGTTGAGATCGATGCTCCGGATGGGCGCCACGGTCAGCCAGCCTCGAGCTGATCCACCACGACCCCGTCGCGGTAGACCACGCGCTGGTTGCGGCGCGTCGGCACACGGGCTCCGCCCAAGATGGTGCCGGTCATGTTGAGCGGGTCGGCGCCGGCCACGACGACCTGTTCACCGTCGGCGCCCCGGCGATGCGTCGCTCGCAGGTCGTCGAACGCCTCGGGCAGCGCGTACTGCTCGCCCGAGAGCCCCGCCACGAAGCGTCCGCCGAGAACGAGCCCGCGCGCCTCCATCCGGCGCAGGGCCCACACGACCTCGCGCCACGGGACCTTGAAGGACTCCCGGCTCCACAGCTCCCAGGCCACGATCCCCCAGCGCACGAGCAGCTGCTGCGCCACCGTCTCGGCCAACGCCTCGTTGCCGGGCAGGAGCACACCGTCGTCGACGGCCGGGGCGCCCAGGACTTCGGGCCCGGGCAGGAGCGACCAACGACCCTCGCCGATGCCGGTCCCGACGGGAGCACGGCGACGGGCCAGGCGTCCCGAGGGGCGGCGCACGGTCCGGGTGCGCCAGCGGTCACGGGCCGAGAGCAGGGCGCGCACGGCCGAGAAGGCATCGGCGGTGACGAGCCCCCGGGCCACCAGGTCCCAGAGTCCCTCGTCCACCTCAGCCGGAAGCCGACCGGTGACCGGCGCCAGTTCGGGGCGGAAGCAGGCTCCGCGCGTTCGCAGCGCGGCGAGCACGTCTGCCGCGGCGCCGATCTCCGGTTCGGGGGCCAGCGAACCGGCGCGCACGGCGCGCAACATGTCCTCGAGGTCGTCACGCCGGGCGAAGGCGAGCGGTGTGGCCGGCGAGGGAGTGCCGCTGCGGCCGGTGCGCTCGGCCCGCGGCGTGAGCCGGCCCCACACGATTTCGCCCGACAGGCAGAGCTCGTCGAGCCAGCGGGCGTCGTAGTCCCGGACACGGGCGGGGAGGATCTGCGCCTCCCACTCTGCCGCGGGGGCCTCGATGCCCTGCAGCTGCTCGAGCACCTCGAGCAGCCCGGCGCGTCCCTCCAGGCAGCTGTCCGGCGTCGCGTGCTGCCAATGCGTGAGGAAGCGGACGTACTCGGCGATCGGGACCGCGTCGACCTGGCCGCGGCGTCGGCTGCGGCTGGCGCCGTGCAGGCGGACCAGCAGGTTGCGGGCGCACCAGCGTCCGTCGGGCAGTTCGATCGCCGAACCCCGGCCTTCGAGACGGGCGAGGGCCGTGCGCGCCCGGGCGGCCGACAGCGGCGCTCCCATCGGCGCCCCCGACGGCAGCACGGCGTCGGCCACCAACTGTTCGACCGTGACCGGGCCCGCCAACGCCAGGTGGCCGGCCACACAATCCGCCGCCGCATCGTCGTCGTCGCCGAGGGCGAGTGCTGCGGTATGGCGCTCGGTCGCCACCCAGGAGTCGTTGAGCGTGCTCGCCCGGCCGTCGGCAGCGAGCGCGTCGTACCAGTGCGCCCACTCCGGGAGAGGCCGCGCCGCGACCAGCGAGAGCAGGAGGTCGTGCAGTTCGTCGGCGTTGCGCAGCCGCGGGCGGACCTGGTCGAGCACGACCGCAACGGCGTCGGGATCGAGCGCGGCCAGCTCCGAGGCCGGGACGGGCAGGCCGTTGGGCCCAAGCTCACCCAGGCCGCGCCGCAGCGACAGGGCGCGGGTCCGTCGCTCCTCGAGCGGCGCATCATCCAGGTAGGTGAAGGGCCGGCCGCTCAAGATGGCATGGGAGAACGGGGAGGGCTCCGACGACTCGACCGTGTGCACGTCGATGGCACCCGATTCCACCTGGGCCCACACCTCCACCAGGCCCTCCACGGAGAGGCCCTCGTGGAGGCAGTCGTAGACGGTCTGCCTCGCCAGCACGTGGTCCGGGACACCGACCGGCCCAGGCGGCGCGTTCTCCTGGCAGGCCGCCAGGCCCGGCCAGACGGCGGCCAGCAGGTCGTCGGCCTCCATGCGCTGGAGATGGATCGGCCGGCGCTTGCCCCCGTTCATGCGCGGCAGCACGAGGGCCCGGTTGAGATTCCAACGCCAGCGCGCGCCGAGCATGGGATGGGGCAGCACCGCCTGGGTCAGGACCTCCTTGGCCTTCGCGCTGCTCAGCATGGACTGCACCCGCGTGAGGGGGAAGCTGTGTTGTGGTCCGAGCGACAGGACCACGGTGTCGTCGTCCGCCGCCGCCTGCAGCTCGAAGTCGAACGAGACGCAGAACCGCTTGCGCAGGGCCAGGCCCAGGGCCCGGTTGATCCGTCCCCCGAAGGGCGCGTGGATGATGAGTTGCGATCCTTCGCTCTCGTCGAAGCACCGCTCGACGACGAGCCGCTGGCGCGTGGGCAGGTGCCCCAGGGCAGCGAGTCCCGCGGCGCAGTAGGCGACAACCTGTTGGGCCACCTCGGCCGACACCCCGGCCCGCGCCTGCACGAGCTGGCGCGCCCCGTCGCCGTCCTGGGACTCGAGCAGCGGCTCGAGCGCCGCCCGGAGATCGCTCACCGCCTCGGAGAGCTCGGCGCTCCGGGCCGGCGCCTCACCCAACCAGAAGGGAATGGTCGGTGGCAGGTCGCCGGCGTCGTGCACCCGGACCGTCCCGACCTCCACCTTGGCCACCCGCCACGAGTGCGTGCCCAGCAGGAAGATGTCGCCTGCCGTCGCCTCGACGGCAAAGTCCTCGTGGACCGAGCCGACGGTCACCCCGTCGGGGTCGAGCACCACCCGGTAGTCACCGGTCTCGGGAATGGCGCCGCCACCCGTGAGGGCGGCCAAGCGCGCGCCGCGCCGGGCGCGCAAGCGGCCATTGACCGCGTCGAGGTGCAGGTGCGCGCCGCGGCGGCCGCGCCCGGTCTCGATGCCCCAACTCGCCAGTGCCACGACGTCGTCGAAGTCCTTCCGGGACAGGTCCGCGTAGGGTGCCGCCTGGCGGGTCATGGCCCACATCGCCTCGACGTCGCGCTCCTCGGTGGAGGCGACCTCCGCCACCAGCTGCTGGGTCAGCACGTCGAGCGGGGCGACGACCGGCTCGAGCAGGTCGAGCCGACCTTCGCGCACCGCGGCGAGCAGGGCCGTGCACTCCACCAGCTCGTCGCGCGTCGTCGGGTACAGGCGGCCAGCCGGGGTCCCGTCACGATGGTGGTTGGCTCGGCCGACCCGCTGGAGGAACGTCCCGATGGCGCGCGGCGAGCCGATCTGGCAGACCAGCTCGACCGGTCCGACGTCGATCCCGAGCTCGAGCGACGCCGTGGCCACCAGGGCGCGCAGGTCGCCGGCCCGCAGGCGCGTCTCGACGATGCGCCGCCGTGCCGCCGACAAGCTCCCGTGGTGCGCGGCGACGAGGAGCGAGGCATCGACGTCACCATCGGCCCCGTCGGCCTCGCCGAGCCGCTCCGCCAATTGATGGGCCACGCGTTCTGCCATCTTGCGCGTATTGACGAAGACCAGAGTGGTGCGGTGATGGCGCGTGTGGTCCGCGATGCGATCGAGGATGTCGGACATCTGGCCGCCGCTCATCACGGCCTCGAGCTCGGTGGACGGCAGCTCGATGGCGACCTCGAGGTCGCGGGCGTGGCCGCAGTCGACGATCACGGTCGGGGGCCGGTCGTCGTGCACACCGGAGAGCAGGCGCGCCACCACGTCAAGAGGCCGTTGCGTCGCCGAGAGCCCGATGCGCTGGAGACGGCCCCCGCTCTCGGTGACGAGGGCGTCGAGGCGCTCGAGGCTCAGCGCCAGGTGGCTCCCCCGCTTGTCGCGGGCGAGCGTGTGCACCTCGTCGACGATCACGGTGCGCACGCCCCGTAGGAGCGCCCGCGACGAGGGTGCGGTCAAGAGGAGGTAGAGCGACTCGGGGGTGGTGACGAGCAGGTCGGGCGCCTGCTTCTTCATGGCGGCCCGCTCGGCCGGGGGCGTGTCCCCCGTGCGGATGGCGACGCGCAGGCCCGGGTCGGCGCACCCGAGCCGGGTGGCCTCCTCGCGGATTTCGGTCAGGGGGACGTGGAGGTTCTCGTGCACGTCGACGGCCAGCGCCCGCAGCGGGGAGATATAGAGGACTTCGGGCGTCCCCCGGACGGACGGTCCGGCCTCGGCGGCCCGGTAGGCGGCGTCGATGGCGACCAGGAACCCGGTGAGGGTCTTGCCCGAACCCGTCGGCGAGGCCACGAGGACATCGCTCCCCGCCGCGATGTGGGGCCAGGCCGCCGTCTGGGGCGGGGTCGGGCCCGCCGGGAAGCGCCGGGCGAACCAGCTGGCGACGGCCGGATGGAAGAGCGACTCGGGAGAGGCGTCGGGCACCCTCCTATTCCACCAGGAAGTAGTGACGCCGGCGACGGCGACGGCCGCCGGTACCGGTCAGGCCGGCAACGGGCGGCCCCACCAGGAGCTCCGAACCCGGATCAACCAGATGGGCGCGTGGAGGAGAGGGGCGCGGGAGGCTCAGGACGCCGGGGTCCGGGCCGGGGCCAGGGCCTGGGACGTGCCGGCGTAGCGATCCATGACGTCGGCCACCTCGGCGCGTCCCTCCTCAATCAGTGTCGCCGTGGCGGAGAAGTCGCGGTACTGGCCCGAGGGCTCGCCGCCGCCGCTGAAGACCACCACCTCGACGTCGGGCGGGAGCAGGGTGAGCTCGCGGACGAAGCGGGCGTGGATGGCCACGAAGAAGGCGGTGAGCGCCGCCTCGGCCGGGCGGCGCGGCAGCGGCGGGTGGAAGTGCAGCGGCCCGCACAGCAAGACGTAGATGCGGTCGCATCCAGCGGACAGCGCACGGCTGATCGGGACGTTGTTGACGACCCCGCCGTCGACGAGGACATCGCCGTCGATCATGACGGGCGGGAAGATGGACGGGATGGCCGAGGAGGCCAGGATGGCCTCGACGGCCGGGCCGTGGCCGATCCAGCGCTCGCGGCCGTCGGTGAGCGACGTCGTCACCACCTCGATCGGGATGGTGGCGTCCTCGAGGTCCTCGTAGTCGACCCCGGCCTCGATGATGGCCCGCAGTCCCGAGTTGGCATGCACGGAGGGCCGCTTCTGCAGGAAGGCCCACGGGCCGTCGAACGTGCCGCGCGGGAAGATGTCGGTGCCCTTCACGTCGCGCCAGATGTCTGCCATCCGCTCGATGTTCTCGAGCGTGGGGTTCCCGGCGTACGACGCGCCGTTGATGGCGCCCACCGACGCGCCGAAGACCCGATCGGCCCGGATGTCGCGCCGAATGAGCTCCTCGAGCATGCCCACCTGCACGGCGCCGCGGCTGCCGCCGCCGGCGAGGACGAACCCGGTTCGTCGCGGCGACTTCCCGTTGCGTCCTTCTCCGCGGTGACGCCGGTCCGCCCACAGCGAGCGCACGCGTTCGGTGAACTTCGGTGCCGGGCGCGCCCTCGAAATGGCTGGCATCGCGCGTGTCCGTTCACGGCGCTGTCGTTCACGGCGCCGCGCACGGCGTCGCTCAGGCCGTCGCTCATGGCGTCCCGCCGGGCGGATCCGGTGGTGGTGGTGGCGCCCCCCGCCGCATCTGGCGTTCGCGCCATGCGGCGCGCCCGGCCATGTCGTGGCGGACCGCCCAGACGATGACGATCACCGCCAGCGCGAGCATCGCCACCACGAAGATCCCGAAGATCACGTAGAAGGCGGTGTTGCCGGCCGACGCCAGCAGGGCGGGTGCCATGTCCGTCTCAGGGTAGAGGAGTGTCACACCCAGTGGGCACACTGCCCCGAATGGTCCTCGTCGCCCCCCGTCCGCTGCTCCGGCCCGCCCTTCAGGGCAACGCGCCGGTGGACCGGGGCACAGGGGGCGAGGTCCTGGCGCTCCTTCGCGGCGACGCGGCGGCCCGGCCCCGCTTCGACCCGGGATTGGCGGGCGGTCTGAGGGCCTGGCTCGAGGACGCCGCCTACGACGTCGTGGCGGCGCGCGGCGACCACGCGCCGCCCCTCTTCCTCGGACCGCGCCAGCTTCTGGGCTCGCACGACGAGCGGCGCGACGACACCTTCAGCGCCGGGCTCGTCCTGTCTCGCCTCGCGCACGCGCTGCTGCGCCAGCTCGTCCACACAGGGGAGATCGGCGACCCGCTGGCCGACGCGCTCGACGCGCTGCGGGCGGCAGGCGACGATGCGGAGGTCCGCCACATCGAGGAGCTGCCGGCGTTGGCCCGCGCCACCCTGGCGGAGACGCTCTCCGTCCATGCCCGCAACCTCACCGGCCTGGTCCCCCGGTTCGCCCCGGGCTGGATGCCGCGGACCGACGACCGCGTCGCCATCCCGCTGGCGGGAGGACGGGTCGTCCTCCACGGCACCTTCGACCTCGTCGTCGGGCTCCCACAGCAACGCACCGCATCGCTGTGCGCGCTCGGGGTGTCCACCGGCGGGACGTGGGCGGCGGAGCGTCGCTCACTGCATTACCTGTCGCTCCTCGAGACCCTCCGGAGCGGCGCGCCGCCCTTCCGACTGGCACTGCTCGAGTCCGCGTCCGGGCGCTACGGCGTCGAGGACGTGCGTGAGGAACACCTGCGGGCGATCGCCTCGCACCTGGCGGCATGGCTGGCCCGGGCCAGCACCGACCATGGATAGCCGGCTCATGGACGCGCTGGTGGCGCCCGTCCCGCCCGTCGACGCCGCATCGTGGCGGGCCGCCTTCGCCGACGCCAAGTCGAAGCTGGCGGGGCTCGCCGTCCGGCGGGCCGGCGCGGTGCGCTTCCGCGTCACCGACCACGAGGTGCGCACGGCGTACGCCGGCGACGCGGCCGGCCTTGACGCGGCCGAGCCGTTCGCCTGGTCGGCCCGCACGGCGCGCCGCTCCATCGGCGTGGCCGCGGTGCGCATGCTGGCGGGCGGCGCGGCGCGCTCGCCGCTCGAGGCCGTGCGGAACCGGCTGGCCGAGTCCTCGCACTGGGTGGCCGACGGCAGCTCGTCGGCGACCCAGCTCGACCGCTGGATCGACGGGCTCCCTCCGGCGGGACGGGCAGCCGTCGGCGCGGAGGCCGTCACCTGGGCCACCCGGCTCTGGTGCGCTCTGGACTGGTCCGCGCTCGGGCCGGCGCCGGTCATCGGGCGCGACCACTGGTGGGACAGCCCACACTCCGCGCTGCTTGCGCTGCGGGGACGGGCCGACGTGCGCACGGCGCACGCCCACCTGGTCGTGCTCTCGGGTCCCCGCCGTGAGTCGGTGCGGGCCGAACTCGCCCTGGTGACGCTGGTCGAAGCCCTCCGGGTGCGGGGCGACGACGTGCCCGGACGGGTGGTCGGGTGGTGGCCGGACTCCGGCCACCTGGTGCGGATCGAGCCCGAACCCTCGGTCCTGACCCTCGGAGCGGAGGCCGTGGAACTGGCCCTGGGCGGGGCAGGAACGTCGCTCCGGTCGGCTGCTTAAGGAACACCACCCAGGTCATCTAGCCTTGGTCCCCCCATGGAGACCCGCGCAGACATAAGGAACGTCGCCATCGTGGCGCACGTCGACCACGGCAAGACGACCCTGGTCGACGCCTTGCTGCGTCAGACCGGCGCGTTCGGCGCCCACCAGGAGCTCACCGACCGGGTGATGGACTCCGGCGACCTCGAGCGGGAGAAGGGCATCACCATCCTGGCCAAGAACACTGCCGTGCGCTGGGGTGGCGTGAAGCTGAACATCGTCGACACGCCGGGTCACGCCGACTTCGGCGGGGAGGTCGAGCGGGGGCTGACCATGGTCGACGGCGTGCTCCTCCTGGTGGACGCCTCGGAGGGCCCTCTGCCCCAGACGCGCTTCGTCCTGCGCAAGACCCTGGAGGCCCGCCTCCCGGTGGTGCTGGTGATCAACAAGGTGGACCGGGCCGACGCCCGCATCGCCGAGGTCGTCAACCAGGTGGAGGAGCTGTTCTTGGATCTCGACGCTGACGAGGACCAGATCGACTTCCCCATCCTCTACGCCAACGCCAGAGCGGGTTGGGTGAGCACCGACCCCGGCGTCGAGGGCGAGAACGTCGAGCCGCTGTTCAAGGCCATCATCGATCACGTCCCGGCTCCCTCCTTCGAGAAGGACGCCGGGACCCAGGCGCTCGTCTGCAACCTCGCCGCCTCTCCCTACCTGGGACGGCTGGCCATCTGCCGGGTCCACAACGGCACGCTGGTCAAGGGCAGCCAGATTGCCTGGTGCCGACTCGACGGCACCGTCGAGAAGGCCAAGATCACCGAGCTGTACGTGACCGAGGCGCTCGACCAGGTGCCGGCGGAGTCGGCCGGCCCGGGCGAGATCGTCTCGGTGGCCGGCCTGGCCGAGGTGACCATCGGCGAGACCCTGGCCGATCCGGACGACCCGATTGCGCTGCCGGCGATCACCGTCGACGAGCCCAGCCTGGCCATGACCATCGGCATCAACACGTCGCCCCTGTCCGGTCAGGACGGCACCAAGCTGACCGCTCGCCTGCTCAAGTCCCGCCTCGATGCCGAGCTCATCGGCAACGTGGCCATCCGGGTGGCGCCGACCGAGCGCCCCGACATGTGGGAAGTGCTCGGCCGTGGCGAGCTCCAGCTGGCCGTGCTGGTCGAGACGATGCGGCGGGAGGGGTTCGAGCTCACCGTGGGAAAGCCGCAGGTCGTGACGCGCGAGATCGACGGCAAGGTCTACGAGCCGGTGGAGCGGGTCAGCGTGGACGTGCCCGACGAGTATCTCGGCGTGGTCACCCAGCTGCTGGCGCTGCGCAAGGGCACCATGCTCGAAATGGTCAATCACGGGACGGGCTGGGTGCGCTTCGACTACAAGGTCCCGGCGCGAGGGCTGATCGGGTTCCGCACCGAGTTCCTCACCGATACCCGGGGGACGGGAATCCTCCACCACGTCTTCGACGGCTGGGAGCCTTGGCACGGCGACCTCCGCACCAGGCGCAACGGGTCGATGGTGGCCGACCGGCGGGGCGTCACGACCACGTTCGCGCTGATGAACCTCCAAGAGCGCGGCACCATGATGATCGGCCCGGCCGAGGAGGTCTACGAGGGCATGATCATCGGGGAGAACGCCCGGGCCGAGGAGATGGACGTCAACCCGACCAAGGAGAAGAAGCTGAACAACATCCGGTCGGCGACGGCCGAGGACTTCGAGCGGTTGACGCCGGCCCTCGCGTTCTCGCTGGAGCACGCGCTGGAATTCATCAGCGACGACGAGTGCGTCGAGGTCACCCCGAAGGCGGTGCGGCTGCGCAAGGTGCTGTTGGACCAGGCGACACGGGGGCGGCTGCGGAGCCGGGCCCGCGACGCGCGCGACCAGGCCGCCAAGGGCTGAGCGGGCAAGCGCTCGTCGGTCAAGGTCTGGTCGGCCAAGGACTCGTCGGTCAGTCTCGTCGGAGGATTTCCAGCCGACAGGAAAGAGGTCGCGCATGGTGACGCCGCAGAATCAAGGCTTCGATCACATGACCATCGTGGTCACCGACCTGCCCGAGGCGAAGCGGTTCTTCGGCCTGCTGGGTTTCGAGGAGACCATCGCAGTGGTGGCGTCAGGCGAGCGCATCGCCGCGTACATGGGGATCCCGGGATGGGAGTCCGATCACGTGACGTTGGCCCTCAAGGGGGGCGACACGCACCAGGAGATTCAACTGCTGCGCTTCCACGAGCCGCCGATCAAGGTGGACGGCGCGACGGGCACGCTCGACCGCACTGGCTTCAACCACGTGTGCTTCCGGGTCAACGACATGGCCGCGATGCTGGAGCACCTGGCGGCGCACGGCGTCACGCCGCGCAACGAGATCTTCGACTACCACGACAAGAAGCTCGTCTTCTTGGACGGGCCGGGCGTCGTCGTCGAGCTGGCCGAGTTGGGAACGGGGTGAACCGTCCGGGGCGCAGGAGCGCCGCGGCGTTCCGCGGGGTTGTGTCTCAGAACTATCAACAACCTGGTTTACAGTCCAGGGAATCTTCACCAAGCAAGACGACCTCAACGGAGGCAGGGCGAGGCGGGCGGGGCAGGGCGAGGCGACCCTCGGGGATCACGACGGGGCGCTCACCTAGCATGCACACGCTGGAGGGATGGCAGAGCGGACGAATGCACAGCTCTTGAAAAGCTGCGAGGCGCAAGCTTCCGTGGGTTCGAATCCCACTCCCTCCGCTGTTGGCGGCCTGCGCGGACCCGCTGCGTGGCGCACAATCCACCTCAAGCACCAAAGGCCAACGGCCGAGACCGAGTGAGAGAAATTTCTGCCGGGAACGAGGAGGAACTGACCAATGGCTTCGACGAACCCGACCGGCAAGGCCATCCTGCGCGCCTCGCTGGCGTTGTTCCGGCAGGACCGCCAGATGATTTGGCTCCCCGTCATGGCCGCGGTGACCGGCCTCGTCGCCTTCGCTGTCGTCGCCGTGCCGCTGGGCTTGGCCATCGGGCACACGGGGTTGGCCTTTCTGGTCGCCTTCGCCTGCGGCTCGCTGGTCGCCACCGCGGCGACCGTGATCTTCAATGTCGCGCTGGTCTTCGCGGCAAACGACCGCATTGAGGGACGGACGCCCACCATCAAGACGTCACTGGCCCAGGCCTGGGAACGCAAGGGCGTGATCTTCCGCTGGGCGATTCTCGCGGCCGTCGTCGGCACGACGATCCGCGCGCTCGAGGCGAGGCTCGGGGTCGTGGGCCGGATCGTCGGCTTTGCCGGCGGGTTGGCCTGGGCCGTCGCCACCTTCCTCGTGATCCCCGTCCTGGCGTTCGAGGACGTCGGCCCGATTGAAGCGGTCAAGCGGTCCTCGCATGTCCTCAAGGCCCAGTTCGGGAACGTCGTCCGGAGCGGCCTCCGTTTCGGGTTGCTCTTCTTGGGCTGGAACCTCGCGGCGCTCGCGGTCATTGCGATCGGCGTGTTCCTGATTGCGAAACACGTCTACCTCGGCGGCGTACCGGTCACGGCCGTCGGCATCGCCGGGTTGATCGGCGTCGCGATGTACGCATCGGCTGCCGGCATGTACATGCGCACGATCCTCTACCGCTTTGCCACCGGCAAGCCGATTCCCGACCTCGGTGTCAACGTGGCGGACGCGTTCGGCAACTCGTCGCCCCTCCTCTGAGCGCCCAGCTCGCGACAGCGAACAGGAGCCAGCGGTAACCTCGCCCCGATCGCCGGGCATCCGGCAAGGGGGAGCGAGGCATGGCAGAGATGAGGGCGCTGCAGGTCACCGAGCACGGCCAGCCGGGTGAGGTGCTGCTGGTGCGGACGATCGAGCGTCCTGAACCCGGTCCCGGGGAGGTCCGGGTCAAGGTCAGTGCGGCGTCGCTCAACTTCAACGACATCGACCGCTGCCGAGGCAAGCTGGTCTCGGTCCCCACCCCGCCGCCCTTCACGTTGGGCATGGACGTGTGCGGGGTGGTCGACGCCGCCGGGGACGGCGCGGAGCGCTGGCTCGGCCAGCGCGTCGTCGCCATCACCAAGAATGCGCTCGGCGGCATCGCCGACTACGCCATCGCCGACGCCATCTCGGTCTTCGAGGCTCCCCCCGAATTCGACGACGCCGAGGCCACCGCCTTCCTCCTGTCGTTCCAGACTTCCCACCTCGCCCTCTTCAAGCGGGGACGGCTCCAGGCGGGCGAGACCCTGGTCGTGCATTCCGCCGCAAGCGGGCTGGGCTCGGCGGGGATCCAGCTCGGCAAGGCGGCCGGCGCCCGGGTCATTGCGGTGGCGGGCGGCCCGGAGAAGGGGGCCCTGTGCACGTCCCTCGGAGCCGATCTGGTCATCGACCACACGGCCGAGGACTTCGTCGAGGCGGTCCTGGTCGCCACCGACGATGCCGGCGCCGACGTCGTCTACGACCTGACCGGCGGGGACTTCACCGAGCGCTCCTGGCGCTGTACCGCCCATGGCGGCCGCTACCTGGCGGTGGGATTCGCCGACGACGACGCCAACGGCATGACGGGCCGGCCGCTGCGCATGGCCTGCATCGGGAACATCGACATCGTGGCCGTCATGGTGGCCTGGGCGGACACGGTCGACCCCGGCATGCGGCGCTTCGGGTTCAACCCTTTCGGCCGTGACGTGGCCGACGAGATCCATGCCGACCTGCTGCGGTTGGCGGCCGCCGGTGCGATCCGCCCCGCCATCGGGCGGCGCGTCTCCATGGAAGAAGCCGGCCGCGCGCTCGACGAGCACGAGGCGCGGCGCTCGGTGGGGCGCACCGTCGTGGAGATCGGGTGAGCACCGTCGACTACTCGTGGCGCGACTCCGAACTGCGCAGCCGGCCGCTGCGCGCGCTCAACTGGACCGGGGCGAAGGTGGCACGATTCGGCCGCGAGCTTCCTTCACTGTCCCCCGCGTCCGTCACCGCGGCGGCGGCCAAGCTGTGCAGGGTCGAGCGACTTCGGCAGCGACTCCTACCGCGAGCCGCTGGAGGTCTACCTGCGCGCCTGTGAGGACGAGGCGGAACTGACCACGTTCGGACGCCTGCTGATCTCCAAGATGCTGGCCGGCGCCCTCGCCAACCGCATCGCCCTGCAGGACTGGTCCACGAAGCACCCCGAGGTGCGGGACGAGCGCGTCGAGCGTCCGTGGATCATCGTCGGGCTGCCGCGGACCGGCACCAGCCTGCTGTCCAATCTGCTCGGGCTCGACCCCGTGGCCCGCCCGCTCCTCCAGTGGGAGGCGGCCCACCCGGTGCCGCCCACCAGCCTGGAGGAAGCATCGGAGGACCCACGCATCGCCAAGACGGCCAAGGATCTCGACGGGCTGATGAAGCTCAACCCCCCGCTCAAGGCCATGCACCCCTTCGGGGCCACGCTGGCCGAGGAGTGCGTCGCGATCTTCATGTACGACGTCCGTGCCCTCGCCCTCGAGACCCAGGCCCACGTCCCGAGCTACGGGCGCTGGCTCGAGCAGGCAGACATGACGTCGGCCTACGACCAGCACCGGCTCGCCCTCCAGACCCTGCAATCGCGCCAGCCGACCGAGCGATGGATCCTCAAGACGCCCAACCACCTGTGGCACCTCGACGCCATGCTGGCGGCCTATCCCGACGCGAGGGTCATCTGGACCCACCGGGACCCCGGACCGGTGATCACCTCGTTGGCCAGCCTGGCCAACGCCAGCCAGCGCGTCCTGACCAGCCGGACGGACCCACGCCCCACCGCGGAGGAGTGGAAGCGCAAGTGCGGGTTCGCACTCCGATCGGCCATGGCCTTCGACGAGACGGCACCGGACGGCTGGTGCGAGCACATCCACTACGACGCATTGATCGCCGACCCGGTCGAGACCGTCCGCCGGCTCTACGACAGCCTGGGAGAAGAGGTGGGCTCGCTCCATGCCCGGCGCATGCACGCCTTCCTGGCAGATCGCCCACAAGACGCCTTCGGCCGGCACCGCTACGACCCGGCTGACTTCGGCTGGACGTATCCGGGCCTGGCCACGGAATTCAAGGACTACACCGAGCGCTACCGCATTCAGACGGCGGCTCGGTCGTAGCCGACGCGAAGCGCCCGGGGACTCAGCTGGCGTTGAGATTTCTGACTCCCAGGTTGCTAGTGTGCCGAAACAGGAACGTGTTCTAGGATTTCGAGGGATGCGGAACAGACCCGTTCGGGTCCGGCTCCGTGGACAGGGGGTTGAGATGAAGATGAGGGCTACCGGTATGCGGGCCCTGGGGGCGGCACTGATGCTCACGTCGCTGACGGCGGCGGGGGTCCTCCTCTCACCCGGGGTCGGCGGCGCCGCCTCGATCTCGACGACCAAGTTCGGCACCCTGCCCTCCCCCTGCGGCAAGGGCCACGACACGGGCGCCACGGACAAGGGCGTCACCAACACCACCATCAACATCGCCTACGGCGACGACCGGGGCTTCTCGGGCCTGCCCGGCCTCGACCAGGAGATGGGCGACGCGGTCAAGGCCATGGTCGCGTGGTGCAACGCGCAGGGCGGCATCGGCGGCCGCAAGCTCGTCGCCGACTACGGAAACGCCGCGGTGACCAACGTCGGCTCGGTCGTGTCCCAGGAGTGCAAGCAGGACTTCATGCTGGTCGGCGAGGGCTTCGCCCTCGACGGCGCCGCCGAGCAGACCCGGCTCGGCTGCAACCTGGCCGCCGTGCCGGGCTTCACCGTCGCCCCGGTGGTGGCGAACGTGTACGAGATGTACCAGGCGTCGCCGAACCCGGCCAACGCCAGCCCGGTCTCGAGCGCCTATCAGGCCGAGAAACTCTTCGGTGCGAAGACCAAGAAGGTCGGCGTCTACGGTTCCACGCTCTCGACGCAACAGTCCTCGACCAACAAGGCCGTGCAGGCGTTCACGACGGCGGGCTGGAAGTTCCTCCCCAATTGCACCGCCAACATCGACTACAACGGCGAGGCGAACTACACGCCGTTCGTCCAGAAGCTCCAGAGCTGCGGGGCCCAGATCGTGTTCAACGACGCCACCCCGGGACCGACCCTCTATGGCGCCTTCGAGTCCGAGAACCAGATCGGCTACGACCCGATCTGGGTGATGGACTCCGGCGCGTACACCGCGGCCTTCGCCCAGTGGAACACCGAGGGGCTGGCCAACAACGTCTACGTCCGCCTGTCCTACGAGCCCCTCGAGGCGGCCAAGGTCGTCCCGGCCGTCAACCAGTACATCAGCATCGTCAAGAAGTACGGCGGTCACACCTCGCAGCTGGGAGAGCAGGCGACCTCGTCGTTCCTCCTCTGGGCCACCCAGGCCAAGGCATGCGGCTCGACGCTGACGCGCCAGTGCATGATCAACCATCTGGCCAAGGTGACCAACTGGACCGGTGGCGGGCTCAACGCCTCGGGCAACCCGGCGAAGAACATCCCGCCCGACTGCGGCCTCCTGATGAAGCTCGACGGGACGAAGTGGGTGCAGGCCTACCCGAAGAAGCTCGGCACGTTCGACTGCTCCTCCAAGTACGTCGTCGCGAACACAGGCTCGGTGATCGGCACCACGTTGAACGCCCAGGGCTACGCGACCCAGTATGCGACCTCGACGGTCCTCAAGCCTCAGGGGTGAGCGCCCAGAACGTCAGCTCGCCGGACACCTGACCTGAGCGACAGGAGCTCCGGCCATGCACCTGTTCCTCACCTACACCATCCTCGGGCTGGTCACCGGCGCGGTCTACGGGATCGCGGCCTCGGGCCTCGTCCTCACCTATACGACCTCGGGCATCTTCAACTTCGCCCAGGGTGCCATGGCCATGCTGGCCGCGTTCACCTACTGGCAGTTCCGCTACGGCTGGAACTGGCCGGCGCCGCTCGCGCTCTTCGCCGTGCTGGTGGTCCTGGCCCCCCTGCTGGGCATGGTGCTCTATGTCGGGATCATGCGGGGACTGCGCCAGACGGCTGACGTGACCAAGATCGTGGTCACCATCGGCATCATGCTGGGGTTGATCGCGCTGGCCCAGTGGATCTGGAGCCCCGGCGTTCCCCGGACCGACGGCCTCTTCTTCGGCAACACCGCGAAGTTCAAGGTGCTCGGCGTCTACGTCACCGATCACGAGGCGATCGCGCTGGCCTGCGGCGTCCTCATCGCCGTCGGCATCCGGCTGCTCTTCACGAGCACCCGCACAGGTGTGGCCATGCGCGCCGTCGTCGACAATCCCGCGCTGCTCCAACTCAACGGCGGGCGGCCGGAGCGGCTGGCCGCATTCTCCTGGGCCCTCGGTGGCGCCCTGGCCGCGCTGGCCGGCGTGCTCATCACCCCGATCAGCGGCGGCACCCTCGACGTCCACGTGCTGACCCTGCTCGTGCTGGACTCCATCGCCGCGGCCATGTTCGGCCGGCTGCGCAGCATCTGGCTGACGTTCGCCGGCGCGCTCGTCCTCGGGCTGGCGAGCACCTACGTGTTGGGGTACTTCCCCGAATCGTGGTCCTGGGCCTCGAACTTCCGCATCGCACTGCCCATGATCGTGCTCTTCGTCGTGCTGATCGTGTTGCCCCAGGACCGCCTGCGCGGCGCCACCCTGTTGCGCACGAGGGAGCGCTTCACCGTCCCCACCATGCGCTCCGCCGTCACCTGGGGCGTGATCCTGCTGCTCGTGGTGGTGGCGCTCGAACAGGTCATGGGCTCGAGCGACATGGGGTCGCTGACCGTCGGGATCATCTTCGGCATCATCGCCCTGTCGCTCACCCTGCTCACCGGCTATGCCGGCGAGATCAACCTGGCGCCCGTCTCCTTCGGGGCGATCGCCACCATCATTGTGTTCCACCTCGGCCTCTCGGGCACGGGGCTGGCGCAGCGGATCACGCCGTGGGGGCTGTTGATCGGGATCGCCGTCACGGCCGTCGTGGGGGGCCTGATCGCGCTGCCCGCGCTCCGCCTGCGCGGCCTGTACCTGGCGCTGGCGACGCTGGCCTTCGGCGTCTTCGTCTCCGACATGATCATCGCCGACATCGCTCCCCACGTGCTGCCGATCTTCCACCTCAACTACTCGATCTTCCCCAACGGCACGCTGCAGATCCCGCCGGTGAAGATCGGTCCCGTCGACCTCAGCTCGTCCAAGACGTTCCTGACCGTGTCGACCCTGATCTTCATTCTGATCGGCATCGGCCTGGTGGCCCTGCGGCGCAGCAACTACGGGCGACGCCTGACCGCCATGAAGGACAGTCCCGCCGCGGCGGCGACGCTGGGCCAGAACCTGATCAAGCTCAAGCTGTCGGTCTTCATGATCTCGGCCGCCATCGCCGGCCTCGGAGGCATCCTCCTCTCGTCGGCGTCGGTCAGCGTCAACGGCAACACATTCATCATCTTCATCAGCCTGGCCCTCGTCATGTTGACCGTGGTCGGAGGCATCGGCAACGTGTCGGGCGCGCTCATGGGCGGGATCCTGGCCGGGACCGCGTTCCAGGCCCTCACGTCCACCTTCTCCAACCTCAGCACGGATGCGGGCGGCGGCGGCTTCTGGAGCGTCATGGCCAACCTCTCGTTGGTGGCGCCCGCACTGATCGGCGTCAGCCTCGGGCGCAACCCGAGCGGGGCGGTCCCCGACATCATCCGGCGGTACAAGCCGCTCTGGCAGGCCAAGGGCGTTCTGCTTCTCGGGGTGATGGCCGAGATCGTCGCCTACCTGCTCGTGCTGACCAAGGTGATGGGCAACTGGTGGCTGGTGCTGGCCACCGCGTCTGATCGCCATCGCGCTGCCGGCGGTGGGCCGGCTCGTGGAACCGGAGGCGTTCGCTCCCCCTGCCAGCGCACCTCCGGTCCGGGAGCGGCCGGTGCCGACAGCCGCGGCCGAACCGATGATCGAGGGCGTGGTCGATGCCCGTCCTTGAGATCTCAGAGGTCTGCGTGGCCTTCGGGGGGGCCCAGGTCCTGAGCGACGTGTCGCTCACCGTGGCCGAGGGAGGCGTCACCGGCCTCATCGGACCGAACGGAGCCGGGAAGACGACGTTGTTCAACGTCGTCAGCGGGTTGTTGGCTCCCAAGTCTGGGCGCGTGATCATCGACGGCCACGACGTGACCACGGCGGGTCCGGCCCGCCGCGCCCGCCGTGGACTGTCGCGCACCTACCAGCGGCTCGAACTCTTCACCTCGCTCACCGTGCGCGACAACATCCAGGTGGCCGGTGAGATCCGGAACACCTGGAGTCGGCGCGGCCGCATCAATGTCGGCACCGAGACCGACCGCATCATTGAGCTCGTCGGGCTGGGTGACGTGGCCGATCGCGAAGTGAGTGAGTTGCCGACGGGCCGGGCCCGGGTCGTGGAGGTGGCGCGTGCGCTCATGACGCAACCGAAGATCCTCCTGCTCGACGAGCCAGCGTCCGGACAGACGGAGCAGGAGACGGAGGCGTTCGGGCGTCTGTTGCGCCAGCTCGTGGACGAGCGCGACCTCGCGATCTGCCTGGTCGAGCACGACGTCGGTTTGGTGATGGGCACGTGCGAGCACATCCACGTCCTCGACTACGGCCTGGTCATCGCCAGCGGCCCCCCCGAACAGATCAAGGACGACCCGGTCGTCGTCAACGCGTATCTCGGTGCCCCATGACCGTGCCCGAGGCCCCGCCGATCCTGGAGCTGCGCAACGTGCGCGCCGGCTACGGACCGATTGAGGTCGTCCACGGCGTCGACCTCGCGGTGGCGTCCGGATCGGTCATGGCCCTGCTCGGCCCCAACGGGGGCGGGAAGACGACCATGCTCAACGTCTGCGCGGGCACCCTGGCCGCGAGCGGCGGTGAGGTCTGCTTCGAAGGCACCGCGGTCACCCGGACGTCGGCGGACGATCGTGCCCGGCGGGGCGTCTGCACCGTGCCCGAAGGGCGGGGGATCTTCCCCAACCTCAGCGTGCGGGAGAACCTCCTCATGGCCACCCAGGTCGGGATCCCGATGGACCGCATCGAGGAGGTGGCCTTCTCCCAATTCCCGCAGCTCAGCGGGCGGCGGAAGCAGATGGCCGGGACACTGTCCGGGGGTGAGCAGCAGATGCTGGCGCTGGCTCGGGCCTTCGCCACCGATCCCAAGATCCTGCTGCTCGACGAACTCTCCATGGGTCTGGCGCCGATCGTTGTCGGGCAGCTCTATGAGAAAGTCCGCCAGCTCGCGGAGGCCGGACTCTCCATCCTGCTGGTCGAGCAGTTCGCCCGCACCGCACTGCCCATCGCCGACAGCGCCGCCGTGGTCCTGCAGGGCGTCATCGCGCACCGGGGGTCCCCGGCCGAGATGGAAGAAGCGCTGTCGACCAGCTATCTCGGGGCCTGACCGGGGGCGCGCCGGGCAAGCCCGGCGGTGGTGCCACAATGCCCACAGACACGGCGGCGTGTCGCCGGCGTGCGAGGAGGCACCGAGGCAGCTGCGATGAGGAGCCTGCTCGAAGCTGAACGCCGTCCTTTCCCGACCGAGCCGCCCCGGCGCGTACGGCCTTCACGCTGGGTGCGCTGGACGCTGGCGTTGGCGGCCGGCGCACTGTTCGTGGCGGCCCTCGGCTACCTCGTCCCCGACCAGGTGCGGGCGCACGACGACGAGGGCCGGGCGCAGGACGCGCTCGTCGTCACCAGGCAGCGGACGCACACCGTGACGATGCAGCTGGCGGAGGTCCGTCGTGACCTCGGCGTCCTCAAGACGCAGGTCGGCAGTGACACCACGGCGCTCAACCAGGACTCCTCGCAACTCCTGGGCGCCCAGACCTCGTTGTCGGCCGCACAGACGCACGTGTCGCAACAAGCCACGCTCATCACCTCGCTGCAGGCCTGCCTGGTGGGCGTCGAGCAAGCCCTCAACGAGATCGCCATCGGGAAGCAGGCCAGCGCCATCGCCGCGTTGAACGCCGTCTCGACCAGTTGCACCACGGCGGAGGCGTCCAGTGGGTGACGTCCGACGAACCCGGCGGCGGAGATGGCTCATGCTCGCCGCGGTCACGCTGGGTGCCGGCGTCCTCGTCGCCGCGATCTTCACCGACGTGCAGGCGCGGGCCCGGAGCCGCACCGAACAGGCCGCGCTCGCCGCAGCAGACGCGCACCTCGCCACGCTGCGGCACCAGGTGGCCGTCACGCGGTTCGCCAAGGCGGTGACGAAAGCACAACGCGACGCGCTGCAGACGTCGATCGACTCGACGATGAGCCAGCTGGCCACGACCAACGGGGACCTGGCCAACACCAATGGGCACGCGTTCATCCAAGGACTCGGCATCGACACGCTGCAGACCTGCCTCGGGGGTGTGAAGAGCGCGTTCGGGCACATCGCCGCCAACAACAACGTGCAGGCGGCCAAGGACATCTCGGCGGTCTCGGGCGCGTGCACCCAGCTGGCGGGCGGCACCAGCACAGGCCTCGTCTACCCCTTCGACTTCCCCGACCCTGACGTGATCCTCGTCGGCCAGACCTACTTCGCCTACGCCACCAACTCGGTGGCGGGCAACATTCAGATCATCGACTCGACCGACCGCTCCCACTGGACCGCGGTCGGCAACGCGCTGCCGAGCCTGCCCGCCTGGGCCTCGGCCAACTACACCTGGGCCCCGGCGGTCGCCAACATCGGCGGGGTCTTCGTCCTCTACTACGCGGTCGACGTGGCCGGCACGGGACAAGAGTGCATCTCGGCGGCGACCGCCGCCCAACCCCAAGGCCCCTTCACCGACCGATCCACCGCTCCTCTCGAATGCCAGAAGGCACTCGGCGGCTCCATCGACCCCGCGTCCTTCCTCGATACCAACGGGACGCCCTACCTCGTGTGGAAATCGGGGGGTCCGGGTTCATCGAAGATCTGGGCCCAGCAGCTCGCGCCGTCAGGCACGGCGTTCCCCCCGGGGACCAACCCCACCGCGCTGCTGGCACCGGACCAGCCCTGGGAGGCCGGCACCGTGGAGGCACCCGATCTCGTCGTCACGAGTGGGCACTACTACCTCTTCTACTCGGGCAACGACTGGAACAGCGGCAACTACGCGGTCGGCGTCGCCAGCTGCACGGGCCCGCTCGGCCCCTGCAGCGACGCCTCGCCGAAACCGATCCTGGCCAGCGGGCCGGGTGTCGCAGGGCCCGGCGGGGAGTCCGTGTTCGCCGACAGGTCGGGCAACTACTGGATGGCGTTCCACGCCTGGGTCCCCGGGGCCGTGGGATTCCCCAACAGCCGCGACCTCTATCTCCGCCGGCTCACGTTCTCGGGCCCCGCGCCGTCGGTGTCCAGCTCGGGCTAGTCGCCGGGTCGCCGGGTCGCCGGGTCGCCGGATACGTCAGCGTGCCGCGGCCAACGCCTCGGCCCGCCGGGCGATCCCCGGCGCGTCCAAGTCGGCGCACAGCTGAGCAAAGTCGCTGGTTGGCCCCCGCCAACGCAATTCGTCCACCTTCGTGAGCAGCGAGCGATCGATGCGCAGCGTCGCCAGCTCCTTGAAGAGCCGCGCCTCGTCATGACACTCCTGCAGCGTCGTTGCAAGCTTGGCGGCGCCCCGCACCGTGACATCCCAGTCCGCGGGATCCGTCGGGATGTCTTCGAGGTGGGTCCATCGGGCCAGCACGGTGGCGGCGGACTTGGCCCCCCACCCGGCGAGCCCGGGGAAGCCGTCCGCGCTGTCACCGACGAGCGCCAGGTAGTCCGGGATGGAGGTCGGACCCACGCCGAACTTGGCGGTGACGCCCCCCTCGTCGATCACCACGTCCTTGCGCCGGTCCAGCTGCACAATGCGGTTCCCACGCACGCACTGCCCGAGGTCCTTGTCGGGCGTGCAGATGATGACTTGCTCGACGTCGGAATCCTCGTCCGCCACGACCGCGCCGCTGGCCAGCGCGTCGTCCGCTTCGAGCTCGACCATCGGCCAGACCAACACGCCCAAGGCGATGAGGGCGTCTTCGAGCGGGCCCGGCCTGGGACCAGAGCTCCGGATCGACGCCCTCGCCCGTCTTGTAGCCGGGCCAGAGGTCGTTGCGGAAGGACTCGATGACGTGGTCGGTCGCCACGCCGACATGGGTGGCCCCCTCTCCGAGCAATTGCAGGACCGAGCTGACCACGCCCCGCACCGCGGCCACCTCCTCGCCGGCGGCGTTGCGATGGGGCGGCGCGCCGAAGAAGTGACGGAACAGCTCGTAGGTGCCGTCGACCAGGTGGACCTTCATGCGAAAAGCCTGCCACACCTGTTCAGGACCAGAACGAGGACGGGCGCAGCTTTGCGAGCCACCGTCAGCGCCGTCCGCCATTCGCGGCGTAAGCGACGCCTCGGGGGCAGGTCAGAGCCTGGCGAAGGCGGTTGCCTCCTCCTCGAATGCGGCTGCCGCCTCCTGGTGGACACTCGGACGCGTCCGAGACACCGCGTCGACACAGTCAGCGGATGTGATCGCGGGCGCGTCGCCGGCGAGCGCCCGCTCGAAGGCGAGTTGGGAGGCTCGCTGCGCGGCCAGCGCGAAGTCGGCAGGCGTGAACCCCTCCGTACGCTCCGCGATGCTCTCGGCATCGCACTCCTGCAGGAACTCGGCCGCGAGCTCGACACGGCCGGCGCTGTCGGGCGCGCCGATCGGGATGATCAGGTCAAAGCGTCCCGGTCGGAGTAGGGCTGGGTCGATGGAGGCTATCGAGTTGGTTGCCATCACCATGAGTCGACCGGGACGGGACTTGACGGCCGGAATGGCCTTGAGGAGTTCGTTCACGATGGGCTGGCTCTCCGGTCGGCTCGCCCGCGCCGAAGCGATTTCGTCAGCCTCGTCAATGAAGCACACCAGGCGGTCGACGTGCACGAGGTCGTCCAACGCAGCCCGCAACGTGGCCGCACCCGTGGTGCCAGGTCCGAGGAGGGAGGGATGGAGCTCGACG
Organism: uncultured Acidimicrobiaceae bacterium; assembly: GCA_963753115.1. Taxonomy (GTDB): domain Bacteria; phylum Actinomycetota; class Acidimicrobiia; order Acidimicrobiales; family RAAP-2; genus Bog-473. Next base: position 34,274 of record CAVWBB010000009.1, on the reverse strand, counting down.
AATGCCCATGAGAGCCGCGATGCCACGGCTCGGGCAAACGAGGTCTTGCCGGTGCCAGGTGGCCCGAACAGCATGACTGCCGCGGGCGCGCGCAGGCCCACGCTGTCGGCCAGTTCGGCATGTGCGAGAGGAGCGACGATCCGGCGTTCGAGGAGCTCTTTGGTCGTCGAGAACCCCTTCATCTCCTCCCACAGGCCCGCCGGGGGGAAATGCCCGCCGTAGCGCTCCACGATCTCGAGCTCCTCGGGCACCATGGAGGCAGCCCGCACATAGAAATGGAGTCCGTTGACCCGCTCAAAACCCTGGTGCGCGAACGCGACCTCTCCAACCTGACCCGGTTCGACCAGCGCCAGCACGCGCAGCGCGCCGTGATGGATCGCCTCCTGGTCGAGTTCTCGCAGCAGCGCTGAACCGATGCCCCGGTTCCGCCAAGCCGGGTGCAGTGCCAGGGCCAGCAGGTGGGCGTCGCGACCTGCGATCCGGGCGACAGCGACGCCGACGAGCTGGCCCGACCCGAAGGCCACGGCAGCGGGTTGTTGTTCGTTGAGCGCCTCGACCACGTCGCTCCGGCTGTACGCCGCAGCAGTGGCCGTGCCGGCCAGGTCGATCAGGCGCACGATGTCCTCCAGGGGAGCTAAGGGGTCCCGATGGTCCACTCGCTGTACGCGCCAACCTTGCGTCACGCGGCCAGTCTTGCCCGTTGGGATCCCACGCGCTCGATCTGCACGTGCCCACCCCGGAGAGGGTCCACAGAAAGAACCACGAATGCGGATCTCCCGCTGCCCGGGAAGCGGCGAGGGACGACCGGCTAGATCCGCTGACGGCTGTGGACTCCCCGCCAAGAGCAACTGCAGGATGCCGGCCGGAAGCTCCCCGGTGCCGTTGACCAGGTGGACCCGGCACCTGCCATGGCAAAAGCTCGTCCGTCACCGCCGGGGCGGACCGAGCGCCCTGGCGCGGGCGCCGACGAGGAAGGACCGCTCCGCCTCGTTGTCGGTGCGGGCCAGCGCCGCGTCATACGCGTCGACGGCTTCGGAGCGGCGTCCCAACCGCCGCAGCAGGTCGGCTCGCACCGCATGGAAGAGGTAGTAGGACTCGAGCGGCAGACCGTCTACGGCCGCCAGGCCGGCGGCCGGGCCCTCGACCTCGGAGAGGGCGACGGCGCGGTTGAGCTCCACGACCGGTGACGCGTCGAACACGCGCAGCTGGTCGTAGAGGGTGAGGATCTGCCGCCAGTCCGTGTCCTCCGCCCGCGGCGCGTCGCTGTGCACGGCGTTGATGGCCGCCTGCACCTGGTACGGGCCCGGATGGTTGCGCCGCAGGCAGCGACGTACGAGCTCCTGGCCCTCGGCGACGAGGCCGCTGTCCCAGAGCGTGCGGTCCTGCTCGGGAAGCGGAACCAGCTCACCGCCGGTGGCGGTACGCGCCGGCCGGCGGGCGGCGATCAACAGCATCAACGCGAGCAACCCGATCACTTCGGGCTCGTCGGGCATGAGCTCGCCCAGCGTGCGCCCGAGGCGGATCGCCTCGGCGCAGAGGTCCTCGCGCACCAGCACATCGCCTGAGGTCGCGGTGTAGCCCTCGTTGAACACGAGATAGAGCACCGCCAGAACTCCCCGCAAGCGGTCGGGCAGTTCGGCGCTGCCGGGCACGCGGTAGGGAATCGTGGCATCGCGGATCTTGGCCTTGGCCCGGACGATGCGTTGGGCCATGGTCGGTTCGGGCACCATGAAGGCGCGCGCGATCTCCGGCGTCGACAGGCCACCCAACAGGCGGAGGGTCAGGGCGACCTGCGCCGCCGGCGCCAGGGCCGGATGGCAACAGGTGAAGATCAGGCGCAGGCGATCGTCCGGCACGGTGGCTACCTCTTCGATCTCATCAGTCGGTGCAAGGAGTGCGGTGGCTTGCTCCTGGCGGTCCTGGCGGGAGGCCTCCCTGCGAAGGCGGTCGAGGATCCGGCGGCGCGCCGTCGTGATGATCCAGCCCGCCGGGCTCGGGGGCAGGCCGTCCTCGGGCCACCGCCGGGCGGCAATCATGAACGCGTCCTGCACCCCGTCCTCGGCCAGATCGATGTCGCCGAAGGCCCGGATGAGCACCGAGACCGCCCGCCCGTACTCCTGGCGGAAGATGCGCTCGATCTCGGTCCCGCCCCCCGGGCCCGGCGTCAAAGCGGGGGCTCCTCCTGGAAGGGCCGGACCTCGACGGGCTCGCCGCACGCTTCGGTCGCCCTTTTGGCCCATTCGAGCGCCGCGTCGAGATCCGCCGCCTCAATGACCCAGAACCCGCCGATGTGCTCTTTGGACTCGGTGAACGGCCCGTCGGTGAGAAGGAATTCGCCGTTCTGCGCGCGGACGACCGTCGCCGACGACGCCGGCAGGAGTCCGCCACCGAAGACCCAGGCACCCGCGGCCTGCATCTCGTCGTTCAGGCGCGCCGTCCGTTCGAAGGCCTGCCTCGCCTCGTCCTCGGGTCGAACGGGTGCACCATCGATCATCGGCACGCTCAACAGGTACTGCTTCATTGGACTCTCCTTCTCGTTCGTCAGTTGCGTCTGGTGTCAATCAGGGACCGGGGAAACGAACCGCGCTCAGGCGGCTGCACGGTAGGTCAGAATCACGATGCTCTCCCCGACCACCTGGGTGCTCTGCAGGTGCAGGGTCGGCGGCACGGAGACATCCCCGAAGAGCCGCTTGCCAGATCCGAGGATGATCGGGAAGACCATGAGGCGGATCTCGTCCACCAGCCGGTGCTCCACCAGCGTCTGCACCAATGTCGCGCTGCCGGCCACCAGGAGATCGCCCTCCAGCCGCTCCTTGAGCCCCGACAGTTCGCGGACGATGTCGCCCCGGATCACCGTGGAGTTCTGCCAGGTCGCTTCGTCGTCGGCCAGGGTCGTCGACACCACGTACTTGGGCATGCCGTTCATGCGGTCGGCGAAACCCACCTCGTCCTGCACGGTCGGCCAGGCCTGGGCAAATGCCTGGTACGTGACCCGGCCGAGCAACTGCGCCTCGACTCCCACGAGCTCGTCCAGCTTGAACCGGTCCCCCTCGGCACCCCGGTTGAAGCGGAACGTCCACCCGCCGTGCTTGAAGCCCTCGGCGCCGCCCGGGTCCTCCATGACCCCGTCCAGCGAGACGAATTCGGTTACGACGATCCTGCCCATGACACTGCCTCCGTCACTCGGTGACCCCGGCCCAGCGCCGTCGGTCGCCACCTATACGAACGGAGTGGTCCCAATTCGACACCGGCCCGGAACTTTTCCTTCACGGGGTCACGGCCGCGACGGCCTCCAGCTCGACCAGCTGATCGGCATAGCCCAGGACGCGCACCCCCAGCAGGGTCGCTGCAGGTTCGTGGGGCGCGAACTGCTCGTGGACGACGCGCCATGCGGTCACCAGGTCGGCACGGTCGCCGCTGGCCACGTACACGGTGACCTTCACGACGTCGTCGAGGCGCGCCCCGGCCGCGTGCAGCGCGCTCCCGAGATTTTCCATGGCCGACTTCGTCTGGGCCTCGACGTCGCCCGGCGCCACCGTCGTGCCGGCGTCGTCGAGTGGGCACGCACCAGCCGAGAAGACCAGCAGCGCCCGTTCCCCGGTCACGGCAGCGTAGGCATAGGGAACACCCGCTGCGAGGCCCGCTGGGGAGCGCAGTTCGAACGGAGCCCGGTCCGGCATCGCGGCAGAGCCTGTCACACCGGACCGCTAGAACGGGTCGTTCAGTTGGGACAGATCCACGTCCGATCCCCGCCAGCATTCCCGCAACGTCGTTCGTAGGGTGGGAATAGGCGACGACGCAGCAACGTTGGCTGCAGATGCGGGGGATCATCCGATCGCGCTGAAGGAGACCGATGTCTGGAAATCCCCGAGCAACCACCACGATCGAGCTCGAACCGGGACGCCACGTGGCGGCCTGGCTGGTGCTCGCCCTCGTCTGCATCGGCCAGTTCATGGTCGTGCTGGACGCGTCCATCGTCAACGTGGCGCTGCCGTCCATACAACATGACCTCGACTTCAGCTCGTCCGGCCTGCAGTGGGTCATCAACGCCTACACGTTGACCTTCGCCGGGTTCCTCCTGCTCGGTGGCCGTGCCGCCGACCTGTTCGGACGGAAGAAGGTCTTCCTGGTCGGCCTCACCGTGTTCACACTGGCCAGCCTGCTGGGCGGGCTTGCGCAGAGCGAGGCATGGCTCATCGGTGCCCGCGCGCTGCAAGGCCTGGGCGCGGCCATCCTCGCGCCGGCCACCTTGACCATCCTGACCGCCACCTTCCCCGAAGGCCCGAGGCGCGCCTGGGCATTGGGGGCATGGAGCGCCGTCTCCTCAGCCGGCGCGTCGGCCGGCGCCCTGTTGGGCGGCATTTTGACGGACTTGTTGAACTGGCGCTGGATCCTCTTCGTGAACGTGCCGGTCGGCATCGTCGCGCTCTTCGCCGCCCGTCGCGACCTCCCCGAATCGAAGGCCGACATGGTGCACCGTCACCTCGACCTGGGTGGTGCCATCACCGTGACGGCGGGCCTCGTGGCTCTGGTGTTCGCCCTCGTGCGCACGGAGACGTACTCGTGGGGCTCCGCGCAGGTGCTCATGCCACTGGGATTGGCGATCGTCCTCCTGGCCGCATTCCTCCTCCTGCAGGCGAAGTTCTCGAAGGCCCCGCTGGTCCCCTTGCGCATCTTCCGGTCCCGCTCGGTGGCGGGCGGCAACGTGGTCATGTTCCTGATGTTCGGTGCGCTGTTCGGCTCGTGGTACTTCGAGACGCTCTACATGCAGCGTGTGCTGGGCTACAGCCCTTTGCAGGCGGGCTTGGCCTTCCTGCCCCAGACGCTGCTGATCGCCGCCGGCGCGCAGCTGACGGCGCGCCTCGTCCCGAGGTTCGGCCCCCGCCCACTGATCATCCTCGGCACCCTGGTCGCCGGTGGCGGGCTGGCGTGGCTCGCCATGATCTCGACGAGCAGCACCTTCCTGGCCGACCTCTTCGGCCCGTTCGTGCTCATCGGCCTGGGCATGGGCCTCGCCGTGACACCCATCGCAGTTGCCGGGACCGCCGGCGTGGCCCGTGCCGAAGCCGGACTCGCCTCCGGATTGCTCAACACGTCCCGGACCGTGGGTGCCGCCATCGGCCTGGCGGCACTGGCCACCGTCGCCGCCAACCGCACGACGCGCGTGCTGGCCGGGAACGCCGCAACCCCGGGTCACACGGCCACGGCCCTCACCGACGGGTACGCGTTGTCGTTCGCCGTGGCCGCGGTGCTGCTCGTCGTCACCGCGGTCGTCGCCCTGGCCACGCTTCCCGGCCTCAGCGCCCTGCACGCAGCCAACCCCGATGCCCGGGAGGTGGAACCCGTTCGCGAGCCCGCCCGCCTGGAGCTCGAGCAAGCCTGAGCGCGCCGACGGGGTCGTTCAGGCCGGTGGGTCCTCGATCTGCTCCATGAACTCGAGGCGGATGCCGCCCGGGGCCTCCACGAACGCGATGCGGCGGGTGCCGAACGTGCCGCTGACCGTCCGTGGGCCCCAGAGCACCTCGTGGCGCGCCAGCTCGGCATCGAGGTCGTCCACGAAGAGAGCGGGGTGCAAGAATCCCTCTTCGGGCAGCGCGCACGCGTCCTCGTAGATCGCCTTCGTGAAGAGCGTCAGCGCCAGAACGCCAAGCTGCACGTCGGCCCGGCGGCCGTTCTCCCATTCGACCGGTTCGGTCACCGTCGCCCCCGCCGCGGCGTACCAGGCGCACGCCTCCTCGAGATCGGCGACTTTGACGGCGAGGTTGGCCAGACCCGTGACGGGCATCAGTGCAGCGGGGTCCCGTAGAGCGAGCCGAGATCCTCGGCGATGAGCTCGAGCCGCACCCCGTCGGGGTCCGAGAAGTAGAGGGAGATCTCGCTCTCGATCTGTGTCGGTATGCCCGCTTCTTCCAAACGGCTGCGCGCCGCGTCCCACTGCGCCCGGTCGACGGAGATGGCGAGATGGTGGAACCCACCGAGCACTTCCGCGTACGGTCCGAGGCCGAGATCGGGGAAATCGAAGAACGCGAGTGTGTTGTCGTGACCGAGGTCGAAGAAGAGGTGGGTCGAACCCTTGTAGTCGCGGTTCTCGAAGAGCTCGGCCAGAGGGAAGCCGAGCAGCCCCTGGTAGAACTGGATCGTCCGCTCGACGTCCGAGCACAACAGGGCAAGGTGGTGGACGCCCCGGGCGGTCGATGGCGGACGGCTCCGCGGTTCGCGCAGGTACGCCGCGCGCAGGCGCTCACGTTCGGCGGCAGCGGCCTCCAGGTCGACGGTCACAGGCCCAGCAACCATGCGGCGTTGGCCCCCAACATGTTGGCCCGGGCCGGCTCCGCCAGCCCCGCCACCGCGCGCTGCGCCTGGGCCATCGGGTCGGCGACCCCTTCGGCATGGGGCCAGTCGCTGCCGAGCATGAAGGTGTCGTCGCCCACCTTGGGGACGAGGCGGTTCGGCATCTCGTAGGGAAGCGCCGCCACCCGGACCTGGCGCAGGAAGTAGTTCGACGGGCGGTCCGACAGCTTGTGGAACGGCTCACCATGACGTTGGGTGTAGAAGTCCGAGGCCCCGTCGATGTGCAGGAGGAATTGCGGCACCCAGCTCGCCGTCAGCTCGACCACCCCGACGCGTAGGCGGGGAAAGCGCTCGAGCACGCCGGTCAGGATCAGGTTGGCCAGGGCGACCGCCGGCGCCAGGTAGAGGAAGATCGAGTCGAAGAGCTGCTCGCCGTCCTCGTGCTCCCCCGTGCGCCAGGCGGGGTGCAGCGGGCTCTCGAATTCCGAGACGTGAAACACGGGAGCCACGCCTTCGTCGCTAAACGCCGCCCACACGGGGTCGAAGTCGCCGTGCGAAAGGGGCTTCCCGTCCACCGGGGCCGGGGCGATCATGGCCAGGCGCACGCCCTGCGCACGCACCCGCCGGATCTCCTCCACCGCCCAGGCCGGATCGTGCAACAGGACGTGCGCGACTCCGAAGAGTCGGCCCTCACCCTCGCCGCACACGTCGGCCACGAACCGGTTGTAGGCCCGTGCGTTGGCGCGCTGCGCGTCGCGGTCCGCGGCGAGCCGTTGCTCCCACAGCAGGCCGTAGTTCGGGAACATGACCGCGGCATCGAGCCCGAACGCATTCAACGACGCGAGGCGGGCACCGGCGAGGCGGTACGAGTCGGGCACCAGCTCCTCGAACGACGCCGGCGCGCGTTCGCCGCGCAATCGCCGGAGGCGGTCTTCCCCGATCAGCGTCGATCGCTCAGGGATCGGCACCTCCAATGGCGTGAGCCTGTCGCCGCGCCACGCCAGCCAGGGCCACCCGGCGTCATCGTCGACGATGGACAGCGCATCGGCCCGCTGCGCGGGGTCGATGTACTCGGACCAGGTCGTCCTCGACTCGAAGAGATGCTGGTCGACATCGATGGTCTGCAGCGTCACGTGCCCTCCCCGGCGCAGAGTACCAGCGGTGCTTCCCCCTAGTCTCGCCGGCATGGACGGGGGCGTGCGGGGAGACGGGCTGTGGGCACCGCACCGGCGCGCGCTGACCTTCGGCCTCGTCCTCACGGTGACCTTCGTCGCCTCGGAGGCGCTGGCCGTGATCACGGTGATGCCGCTGGTTGCCCGCGACCTCCACGGCTTGGCCCTCTACGGGTGGGTCTTCTCGACCTTCCAGCTCGCCAGCCTGATCGGGATCGTCGCCGCCGGCCGCGACGCCGACCGCCATGGGCCGGCCCGGCCGTACGTCGCCGGCCTGATCCTGTTCTCGGCGGGACTGCTGGTGGCGGGACTCGCCCCGTTCATGTGGGTCCTCGTCGCCGGCCGCTGCCTGCAGGGTCTGGGCGCCGGCGCGGTACCCGCCGTTGCCTACGTCGCCATCGGCCGGAGCCTGCGCGAGGCGCAGCGCGCCCAGATGATGGCGGTCCTCTCGACGGCCTGGGTCGTGCCCGGCATCGTCGGCCCCGGCGTGGCCGCCGCGGTGGCGCATCTGTTCGGATGGCGCTGGGTGTTCCTCGGCCTCATTCCACTGGTCGCGGTCGCCGGGCCACTCGCCGTCCCCTCGCTCATCCGGCTCGGCCGCACCGAGACGCCCCCCGCGGAGGAGCACCGGATCGCCGACGCCGTCCGCACCGCTGTCGGCGCTGCCTGCCTCCTGGCCGCCTTCGGCGCGCACAACCTCCTGCTCGGTCTCGGACTGGCCGCACTCGGCATCAGCATCGGTGCGGCGCCCCTGTACCGGCTGCTCCCCGCCGGCACGCTGCGCGCCGCCCAGGGTCTGCCGGCGACCATCCTCAGCAGGGGCCTCCTGACCTTCGCCTTCTTCGGCGCCGACGCCTACGTCACCTTGACCATCACGACGGTGCGTGGCCACAGCACCCTCGTGGCCGGGGCGGTGGTCACCGCGTCGACACTGGCCTGGACCGCAGGCTCCTGGGTGCAGGCGCGCCTCAACGACCGGTGGGAGGGCGCGCGTCTGGTACGAACCGGTCTGGTGCTGATCCTGCTCGGCACCGCCGGCATGGCCTGGCAGCTGCGACCCGGCGTCCCCGTCTGGGAGGCCTTCGTGGCCTGGTCCGCCGCGGGGCTGGGCATGGGGTTCAGCTACGCGCCGATCTCCTTGATGATGCTCCGGGCCGCTCCGCCGGGTCGCGAAGGGTGGGCCTCGGCCTCATTGAACCTGGCCGATGTCCTCGGCATTGCGCTCGGGGTCGGCATCGGCGGGGCCGCAGTGGCCGCCGTCTCGCGAGGAACCCGGCCGGTGGCCGGTGGCGTCCTGATCGCCTTCGCCGTGGCGGCGCTCGCCGCCGTGGTCGCACTCGTCATCGCCCGGCGACTGCCGGGCTCCTTGGTCCGCGCCGCCGAGACGCCGGCTACCCGATAGCGCCGCGGATGTCGCGCAGCCACGTGTCAGCCGCCTGCCAGGCCGCGTCGGCCTGTCGTCGTTGTTCAGGACCGTGCTCCCCCGCCGCCGGGTACGAGCCGAGGAACTTCACCCCGGCCAGGCTGGCGTGGAGGTCGCGCAGGCAGTCGGCCACGACCTCGTCGCCCACGTGCCCCGAGAGGTCGATGACGAAGCAGTAGTCACCCAAGGCCTGCTTCGTGGGGCGTGATTCGAGCTTGGTCAGGTTGATGTTGCGGGCGGCGAACTGTCCCAGTATCCCGTGCAGGCTGCCCGGGTGGTCGGCACGCTGAAAGCACACGATGCTCGTCTTGTCGTGCCCGGTGGGCGCCGGCACCCGGGTCCGGGCCACGAGGACGAACCGCGTCTGGTTCTCCGGGTGATCCTCGACGTCCTCGGCGACGATGGTCAGGCCGTACCGCTCGGCGGCCAGCCTCGGGGCGATGGCGGCCTCCCCGCTGGCCCCCGACTCGCCCAGCGCACGGGCCGCGTCCGCGGTGGAGTTCGCGGCCCGCTGTTCGGCCCCGGGCAGGGCCCGGGCCAGGTACTTCTGGCACTGGGCCAGCGCGTGGGGATAGGAGGACACGGTGTCGATATCGGCGAGCCCGGTGCCGGGAGGCGCCATGAGGTGGAGATGGATGTCCATCACCACCTCACGTTGAATGTGCAGGTCGACGTCGTGAATCAAGCCGTCGATGGTGGCGCTGACGGTCCCCTCGATCCCGTTCTCAATGGGCACGAACCCGAGGTCGACCTCACCCCGGGCGACGGCCTCGAGCACCGCCGTGATGGACGCCAGGGCCGTCAGGTCCGCGGCGGCCAGGTCGGGCTGGGTGAGGAGCGCCTCCTGCGTGAAGGTGGCAGCCGGGCCGAAGTACGCCACCGAGGTCGCAGGGGGGTTCACAGTTGGGCAGGATAGAGCAGGTCATGGACGCTTCCTCGCTTCGCACACTCATCGAAGACGTCGCCGCCGGCCGCTGCACGCCTGACGACGCCGTCCGGCAGCTCCGCCGTCTGCCCTACGCCGACCTCGGGTTCGCCCGGGTGGACCATCACCGCGACCTCCGCCTCGGGGTGCCCGAGGCCATCTACGGACCAGGCAAGACCCCCGAGCACTGCGCTGCCGTCGTCGACGAGCTTCTCTCGGCGACCGAGAACCCGGTCCTGTTGACCAGGGCGACGGAGGACCAGGTCAAGGCGGTCATCGCCGCGGCCATGGCGGGGGGTCTCAGCCCGAGTGCCGTGGAGGAGAGCGGATCCCTCTCGACCGTGGTCTTCCGTCCGGCGCCGGCGAGGGACGGCCAGGTCGTCGTCATCACCGCAGGAACGGCCGATCTGCCCGTCGCCACTGAGTGCACGTCCGTGTTGCGGGCGCTCGGCTTTTCGCCGACCCAGCTCACCGACTGTGGCGTCGCGGGACTGCACCGCCTCCTCGCCGAGCTCGACACCCTGGCCATGGCTGACGCGGTCGTCGTGATCGCCGGCATGGAGGGCGCGCTGGCCAGCGTGGTGGGCGGGCTCACGCCGGCACCGGTCGTCGCCGTCCCGACGAGCACCGGCTACGGCGCCGCGCTCGAGGGCGTGACCGCGCTGCTCGCCATGCTCTCCGCCTGCTCTTCGGGCATCACCGTGGTCGGCATCGACAACGGGTACGGCGCGGCCTGCGCGATCGCTCGGCTCCTCCCGTGAGGGCGCCCGGCGAGGACGTCGCCACGGTGGCATGGTTCCACTGCTTCGCCGGCATCGCGGGCGACATGGCGCTGGGGTCGCTCGTCGACGCGGGGGCGGATGTCGACGAGGTCCGGGCGCTGCTCAACCGCCTGCACCTCCCCGGCTGGCACCTCGAGTTCGAAGATGGCATCCGGGGAGGCATCGCCTGCACCCGCGCCATCGTCGGGGGTGACGACGTGGTGGTGCGCACCCACGGCGTGATCGCCGCGCTGATTGAGGACGCCGCCCTGCCGGCCCGGGTCACGGCGCGCGCGCAGGCGGTCTTCCACAAACTGGCAACGGTCGAATCCGCGCTGCACCGGCGGCCCATCGACCAGGTCCACTTCCACGAGGTCGGCGGGCACGACGCGATCATCGACGTCGTCGGGACCGCCGCCGCGCTCGAGGTGCTCGGGGTCGACGAGGTGTGTGCCTCGGCGGTGGCCACGGGCATGGGCATGGTGCGCAGCGCGCACGGCCGGCTGCCCAATCCGGCGCCGGCGACGGTCCGCCTGCTGGAGGGGATCCCCTCGTACGGTCGCGACGTCCCGATTGAGCTCACGACGCCGACCGGTGCCGCCCTGCTGGCCACGCTCTCCAGCGCGTTCGGCCCCATGCCGGACATGACGATCGCGTCGTCGGGCTTTGGCGGGGGCGCCGGTGAGATGGAGGACCTGCCGAACTGCACCCAGGTGGTCATCGGGCGGCGCGCCGCACACCCGGCGCCCGGCCCCGGGCAGCAGGCGCTGCTGCTCGAGACGAACCTCGACGACGTCACCGGTGAGCAGCTGGGGCTGGCCGTCGCGGCAACGCTCGAGGCCGGGGCGCTCGACGCCTGGGTGAGCCCGGTGACCATGAAGAAGGGGCGGCCCGGCCACGTCCTTCACGTCCTGACCGACGCCACCGGCGCGGAGACCCAGCGCCGCGAGATCCAGCGGATCACCGGGACGATGGGCGTCCGTGCCACTGCGGTGCAGCGCTGGCCGGTCGCCCGCGAGCTCGCGCAGGTCACCGTCGACGGCATCGTGATCCGGATGAAGGTCATCAGTGGGCGGGCCAAGCCCGAGTTCGACGACGTCGCGCTGGCCGCAACCAAGACGGGCTCCCCGCCGCACGAGGTGGCCAGCCGAGCCGAGGAGGCGTGGCGCGCCACGCAGCGGCCGGCCTCCGCACCGGGTCCGGAGGATGCACCCGCCTGATGGCGAGCGACATGTTCCACTACGACGAGGCCATGACCGAGCTCATCCTGGCGGCGTGCCGGGAACGCCTCTCCATGGACCCGGTCGCCCTCGACTTCGGCGGCTTGGTCGAGTCCCTCGACGCCGAGTTGGCCGGGCTGATGCGGCCCGGCGGCACCGACGCCGCGCAGGTGCTGAAGATCTTCGTCGAAAAGCTGTCGACAGCGGTGGTCTCGTGCGACAGCCCCCGCTTCTTGTCCTTCATCCCGGCGGCCCCGACCAAGGCCTCCCTGCTCTTCGACATGTTCGTCTCGTGCTCGTCGCTGCACGGCACGTCGTGGCTCGAGGCCGCCGGTGTCGTGGTGGCCGAGAACCAGGCCCTGGCGGTCCTGTCCGCCCAGGCCGGTCTGCCCGAAGGCGCCGGGGGCTGCTTCGTGGCCGGCGGGTCGGCGGGCAACCTGTCCGCTCTCATGGTGGCCCGCGACACGGCGGGGCACCGCCGCCACGCCGACGCCCCCCTGCGACCGCTCGTGGCGCTGAGCGAGGAGGCCCACTCGTCGGTCGGCAAGGCGCTCCACGTGCTCGGCGTCGAGACGCTCACCGTGCCGGTCCTCGACCACCGGCTCACCGGCTCCGCGCTGCGCGCCGCCTTGCGCGAGGACCCGCGCCGCACCGACGTCATCGCCGTCGTGGCCACCGCGGGGACCACGAACGCCGGCATCGTCGACGACCTGGCAGGCGTGGCCGACGTGGCCGCCGAGCACTCCCTGTGGTTCCACATCGACGGCGCGTACGGCGGGGCCGCCGCGTTGTTCGCCCCATCCGTCAAAGACCAGTTCGCCGGCTTCGAAAAGGCCGACTCGTTCATCGTCGACCCCCACAAGTGGCTCTTCGCTCCCTTCGACTGCGCGGCCCTGATCTACCGCCAGCCCAACCTCGCCAAGGCGGTGCACACCCAGGACGCGCACTACCTCGAGGTGTTGCACAGCGAGAACCCCGAAGAGTGGAACCCGAGCGACTACGCCTTCCACCTGACGCGACGCGCCCGCGGGCTCCCGCTCTGGTTCTCGCTGGCCGTCAACGGCCTGGACGCCTACCGCGATGCCGTGGAGGCGGGCCTGGCCATCGCCCAGCACGCGGCCGAGCGGATCGAGGCCTCGCCCCATGTCGAGCTGGTACGCGAGCCCGGGCTCTCCATCGTGCTGTTCCGGCGCGAGGGATGGGCGAAGCTCGACTACGAGAGCTGGTCGGCCCGCCTTCTCCACGACCAGATCGGCTTCGTCACGCCCACCGTGTGGGAAGGCGAGACCGTGGCCCGCTTCGCCTTCCTCCACCCGAACACCACCGTGGAGATGATCGACGAGATCCTTGCCTCAATGGCCGAGGCGTGACCAGGCGCGGCGCAGCAGGGCACCGAGCGTCTCGACATCCTGCGCCCCCGGAATTGGCCACACGTCATCGATGAGGAAGTAGGGCACGCCGGTCACGTCGCGATCCTCTGCGGCAGCCTCGTCGGCGCGCACCTCGGCAGAGCCGGCCGTGCCGCCGACCACGTTCTCCGTCACGACCTCGGGCACGCCCGCGTCGTGGGCGACGGCGCGCAGGACGTCGGGATCGGAGAGCTGCCGCCCGTCGGTGAAGTGGGCGGCGAACAATCCCTGCACCAGCGCATCCTCGTGCTCGGTCCCCCGCACCGCCTGGGTGAGCCGGTGGGCGTCGAACGTGCTGCCCGACCGCACGCCCTCGAAGTCGAAGGCGAAGCCCACCTCCGCCCCGAGCGCGGTCAGGTGCGCGTGACCGGCCCGGACCTGTCCGGGGCTCATCCCGTACTTGCGGTAGAGACGCTCCTCCTGAGTGCCCTCGACGCGCGCCGGCGCTCGGCGGTTCAGCTCGAAGGAACGGTGCACCACGGTGACCTCGTCACCGTGCTCGAAGTCGGCCAATGCGACCTTGAGCCGGGCGAAGCCGAGCGCGCACCACGGACACGCGTAGTCGGACCACACATCGATCTGCATGCGCTGCCCACCCTACGGTGGAGGTGCGGCGCCCCCTACGCCCAGTCCTGCAGCGACCATCCCTCGGCCGCGGCCATCAGCGTCCAGCAGGTGGCACCGTCGACGGACTCGCGGATGATGTCGGCGTGTCCGGCGTGGCGGGCCGTCTCCTCTATGAGGTGCAGCAGGACCCAACGCGGCGTCCAGACGATGCCACCGGGGATCCACGGGACGACGTCGGTGGTCGGCGCGAGGGGTGCGGCGAGGTCCTCCAGGGCGCCCACCACCTTCTCGGTGAGACGGGCCTGGTCCGCGGCCAGGGTGAGCACGTCGTCGAGCGTCTCTCCTTCGGTCAGCCGGAACCCGTCGCCCCAGTCCTCCTCGTCACCGGGGGCGAACACGGACGTGTCACCCGTGGTGAGGTACGTCGTCCAGGCCCGCTCGACCAGCGCCGCGTGCTTGATGAGGCCGGCCAGGCAGAGCTCGCTGACCGTCGGCCGGGCGGCGACCTGGTCGCGGTCGAGGCCATGGGCGGCGTACCGCAGGGCGTCGCGCTGCTGCGCCAGGAAGGCCAGCAGCACCTCACGCTCGTCGACGAGGGGGGCAACGAGTCCAGGCATGGTGTCATCTCCGTTCCGGGCCGGGTCTCCCCCGGCTCCGCTCTGTGTCCTGGCATGGTGCGCCCTGAAACTGGCCATCTCATGGCCACTTTTCTTGGCAAACTGGTCGCATGCGTGCCGATCGCCTCGTCGCCGCCCTCCTGGTCCTGCAGGCCAAGGGCCGCGTCACGGCCGCTCAGCTCGCCCGCGAGCTCGAGATCAGTGAGCGGACGGCCCGCCGCGACCTCGAGGGCCTCGCCATGGCGGGCATCCCCGTCTATTCCCAACCCGGACGAGGTGGCGGGTGGGAGCTGGTCGGCGGGGCGCGCACAGACCTGAGCGGGCTGACCGCCGACGAGGCCAGGGCGCTGTTCCTGATCGCCGGGCCGGCCGACGCCACGCCCGAGGTCCGCGCGGCCCTGCGCAAGCTCGTGCAGGCGCTCCCCGCGACCTTCCGCGAGCATGCCGAGGCTGCGGCGAGTGCGGTCGTCCATGACCCGTCCGGCTGGGACCAGACGGCTCCCGCGGCGCCGGACCACCTGGAGGAGCTCCAACGCGCCGTGATCGAAGGTGTCCGCGTCGAGCTGGACTACCGAGGACGCGACGGGCGCGCCTCGTCACGCACGGTGCACCCGCTGGGGCTCGTGGTCAAGAACAACACGTGGTACCTCGTCGCGGAAACCGAAGCCGGCCAACGGACCTTCCGGGTCAGCCGGGTGCGCTCCCTGCGCCTCACGTCCGAACCGGCCGTGCGCCCCGACGACTTCGACCTCGCCGCGGCGTGGCGCTCCATCGTCACGACCGTGGACGCGCAACGCGCCCCGCTCCGGGTGCAGCTGCGCGCCGAGGCAAGGATCGTCGACGTCCTGCGCTGGATGTTCGGCTCGCGCGTCGGGATCGGCGCGGTCGGGGCGGACGGGCGGACCGAGGTGGAGTTGCGGGCCCAGTCCGAGGAGATGGTGGCGCGCCAACTGGCCGGCTTCGCCGATGGACTCGAGGTCGTGGCGCCGGCGGGCGTGCGGGACTACCTGGCGGACATCGGCCGCGGCCTCGTCCGCGTCAACGCCTGACGCCACACTCGGCGGTGCGCGCGGTCAGGCGGACGCCACTGCTGCCTCGAGGCACGCGCCCGCGGCCAGGAGCCGTTCCTCGCTGCCGGCCGGCCCGATCAGCTGCAGGCTGGCGGGCAGGGGCCCTCCGGTCGGCACGGGGAGCGACAACGCGGGCACTCCGGCCAGGTTCACGGGCAACGTGCAGCGCGAGACCAGGAGATCGTCCCCGTCCTCCAGGCGGGGCGGGAAGATGCTCAGCGTCGGGGTGACGAGGAGGTCGACCTCGGTGAAGAGGCGCTCCAGCGTCGCCTTCCAGGCACGCTGGACGCGCCAGGCCGCCGCCACGGTGCGCTCGTCGAAGGCGCCACCGAGCTCCAGCCGTTCGCGCACACCGACGCTGATGCCCTCCGGGTCCTCCGCCACCAGCGTCGAGTCGGACTGCCAGGCCTCGACCACCAGGAGGAGGCCCGCCTGCATGGTGGCGTCGTCCCACTCCGGGATGACCAGCTCGCGGCAGTCCCAGCCGACGAGGCCGAGGGCGCGGTCGAGCGCCGCCGTGATCGCAGGGTCGGCGTCGATCGCCAGGCGCCCGACCGCCAGGTCGGTCCCGCTGCCGCCGGCCACGGTGAAACCGGGTTCGAGCATTTCCATCCCGGTGACGAGACCGGCCACCGTGCGCGCCATCGGGCCCACCGTGTCGAAGCTCGGCGCCAGCGGCCAGACCCCGTCGAGCGGGATGCGGCCCCAGGTCGTCTTGAGGCCGGCCGTGCCGCAGCAGGCAGCGGGGATGCGCACCGAACCGCCGGTGTCGCTGCCGTAGGCGACGTCGGCCTCGCCGGTCGCCACCGCCACGGCAGAGCCACTCGACGATCCGCCGGGAACGCGCGAGGGGTCGAGCGGGTTCACCGGAGTCCCGTACCACTCGTTCACACCCGTCACGCCGAGGGCCAACTCGTGCAGATTGGTACGCCCCACAATCCGTGCGCCCGCGGCGCGGGCGCCGGCCAGGCATGCCGCGTCCCGAGGCGCCGGCACGGCACGCGCCGCCACGGCGCGGCACCCCGCCGTCGTCTGCTCGCCCACCATGTCGATGAGGTCCTTGACGGCCAGGCGGACGCCGGACCCCGACGTCTCGTAGCGGGTGATGAAGGTGGTCATCCCCACATTGTGTCCGGGCGCACGTGGCGGCGGGACCGGCCTCAGGTCGTGGTGGTCGTCAGGGTGGCGCCGGGCGGCAGCTGGAACAGCGACGGCGAGGGTGACGAAGAGAAGTTTGTGATCTGGAAGCTCGTCGAGTTCGACGCCACCTTGACGTAACCGAGGACCCCTTGGGACGTGCTGCAGATGGTGCTCGTGCCCGGCACGCCGCGGGCGACCAGGTCCACGCAGTTCATGTCGAAGCCGTTGAGCGACATGGTCGAGGTCGTCACCTTGTCGCCGCTGAGTCCCGCCACCAGCGAGACCCCCTTGAGGAAGTCGGTCCAGTGCGAGGGGGTGTAGATGTCGAAGATCTTGTTCTCGGTCGCTGCATCGGCCTGGCCCAGCTTCTGGCACGACCAGGCGCCGGCCGATCCGCTCTGGTTGCACACGTACTCGCCCGATGCATTGACGATGATCTGCACGTTGGACGCGCTGGAGCCCGACTGGGTCTCGTGGAAGGCGAGTCCATTGATGGAGGGGTCGACGGCATAGACGACCGTGACGGGCGCGCTTCCGGTCGTCGTGTAGGTGGCTTCGAACGGGGTGTTGCTGGCGGACTGCAAGTTCTTCGTGAACGAGTCGATGGTGGCGCGGTTGCCCTGGATCGTGTGCACGGTCTGCTTGACCTTGCTCACGACACCGCAGCCCGTGGCCAGCGCGGCAACTGCGACCAGTGCGGCGACCCGGATCCCGATGCGGCTTCGGTGCGACATGACTGCCTCCTCCAGAGACCGCCGGGCTGACGGCAACGCGGCCACGGCGACGCCGCGACGAGGTTACGGCCTTTCGTCGCCCCCGGCGGGCGATGGCACGCTGCCGTCTTCGACCGGTGCGAATTCCTGGCGGCCCCGTTGCAAGCCGAAGAGCGCGACGGCGGCGGCGGCGGCCATGATCCCGCACATGGCGTAGAGCACTCCCTGGGTCGCGTGGGCGAAGTCGAGCGAGACGAAGTGCGGAATGGAGGTCACCGATCCGTGGCTCTGCTGGCCCTGCGTGATTTGGCTGGCCTTGGCGGCAGCCTGCGCGTTGGTCAGGTGGAACGCGGGGGCTTCCAGCGTTGTCGTCAGGTGCGACCGGTAGATCGTCAACAAAATGGTGCCGAGGGCGGCCAGACCGAGGCTGGCGCCGAAGTTGCGGATGGTCTGCGTGATGCCCGTGGCCTCGCCGTAGGAGAGGTTCCCCGCCCGGTTCACGGCGTCGGTGTTGGCCGGGCCGAGCATCATGCCCATCCCGGCTCCGGCCACGATGACCCAGATCTCCTGCTTGCTGAAGCTCAGGGTCGTCGCCTTCGAGGCCCACATACCGAAGCCGACCGCGGCGATGGCACAGCCGATCACGACGGCCCGCTTGGCCCCCTCCCGGTCGAGCATGCGGCCGCCGACCTGGGCGGCGATCACGAAGCCGAGGAAGAAGTACAACAGGAAGAGTCCGGCCTCGGACGCCGTCTTGTGCAGGGCGATCTGCGCATACTCGCTGGCAAAGAAGAAGACCGGGATGAAGGCCATCATGGCGATCATCAGCACGACGTTCTCCACCGTGAAGGCGCGGATGCGGAAGATGGCGACCTGAATGAGTGGTGATTCGGTGCGGAGCTCGGCCAAGACGAAGACGACGAGCACGAGGAGCCCCCCGATGATGCAGATCCACGTCCAGGGATTGCTCCAGCCCCACGGCACCGACTGCTGGAGGCCGAAGATACTGAGCCCGATGCCGGCGGCAATGAGGACGGCGCCGCGGTAGTCGATCGGCGCCCGCTGGTACTTCGTCTTGGGCTTCGACGCGGCAATCAGGAGCAACGCAATGATCGCGACCGGGATGTTCACCCAGAAGATGGCCCGCCACGTCCACTGCGTCAGGTACCCACCAAGGATCGGCCCGATGGCGGTCAATCCGCCGGCGATCCCGAAGAAGAGGGCGAGCGCCTTGCCGCGTTCACGGAGGGGGAACACGTTGACGACGATGGCGAGCGCGGCCGGGAACATGAGGGCACCGCCGGCCCCCTGGACCACCCGGAACGTGACGATCCACGCCTCGGCGATGGACCCCTTGGGGGTGAACCCGCACAGCGTGGACGCGCCGACGAACACGATGACGCCGATGACGCACATCTTGGTGTGGCCGAAGATGTCCGAGAGCCGGCCGCCCAAGGCGAACAGCGCGGCGAGGGCGATCAGGTAGCCGTTCACCACCCACTGCACCCCGGTCGAGGTGAGCCCGAGCTCGCGTTGGATGTTCGGGACGGCGATGGAGACGATCGTCTGGTCGATGAACGTCATGGAGACCGCGAAGATCATGGCGGCGAGGACCCAGTTGCGCCCCTGCATGCCGTTCCCAGCCATTGCACCCCTCCCGCGAGCTCGTTCGAGGCGACCCTAACGGACCGACCGTGCACGAAGCAGGAATCGACGCCGCGTGCGCTGCCGCGCCGAGCCGTGGCCCGCTGGCCGGCTCAGGCCGCGCCGGTGAGCTCCGCCAGCATGTGTTCGAGGGCCGCCTGGTCCGGTCCGACGAACGGCTCGGCCGCCGGCACCGCCTCGAGCGAGGCGATCAGCCGGGGCAGCGAGGAGCCCGCTGCCGCCGGCAGGTGGCTGCTGAGGACAAGCGCAGGATCGAAGGCACGCAGCGCGTCGAGCTGCCGCGCGAAGGCGGCCGTGTCCGTGGTGTGCAACCACGGGGAGTCGACGGTGGCCCAGAAGACCTGCCCTTGGCGCAGGGCCTCCTCGGAGAGCTCTTCGGCTCGCTCGGGCACCTCCTGCAGGAGGGCCCCGAAGCAGTCGGAGCTGAACAGCGCGCGCGAACGGTCGTCGTAGAACCCCGTGGTGATGGGGTTGTCGAACGTGGGGGGCTTCACCGCCGTCAGCGTGCGATCACCGACAGCGAGCGACTGGCCCGGGTTGAGCAGGTGCACGCGATCCATCGGCAGCGGGGCGAACAGGCCCATGATGCCCACGCCCAGGAAGGACGTGATCACTGTGAGGCGCGGGTTCTCCTCGAGCAGCGTCGACAGTGCCCCGATGTGGTCGAAGTCCGTGTGGGTCAGCCAGATGTAGCGCAGTTCGGCCGGATCGATGACGGAGCGCAGCGCGGTCATGAACTCTGCGCTCTCCACCATGGTGCCGGTGTCGACCAGGACCGGCTCGGCGGCGTGCAGGACGAAGGCGTTGATCGGGATGAGCCCGAGCCCCGGCACGGCGAAGCTCGACGTCAGCACGTCGATGTCGGGGGCTGCCTTGTAGGTGGTGATCACGACATGTCTCCTTGCGTGGTGGTGTTGGTGGTGGTGGTTGACGATTCCTGCAGGTCCGGGACGATCTCGAGCCCATGGCGCTGCGCCGCTGCCATGAGAGCGGCGACGTCCTTCGGTGGAAGGTCGGCCGGCGGCAGCGTGCGCGTCGTGGCCGGCCAGCCGCAGGCCCGGGTGAAATCCTCGAAGCCGGCCGGCGTGAGGAGGAGCAGGAAGCGTGCCTCCTCGGACTCGACGCAGAAGCGGTGGTCGATGCCCCGGGGCCCGAAGACGAACGTGCCCGCCCCGGCCAGCCGCTCCTCGTCGCCGAGCCAGAACCTCAGCTCCCCGTCCAGGACGAACCAGGCCTCGTCCTCGTGGAGATGCCGGTGCCGCGGTGACCCGGCGCCGCGCGGGGCGCGCGCCTCGGCGACGGTGAGGACGCCGCCGGTCTCGGCGCCCGTCGCCACGTAGGAGAGGAGCGCATCGGAGAACCAGAGCGCCTCGCCCTCCGAGGCGTGCCGCAGATACGCCGCCGGCTGCAGGTCCAGCGTCACCGGAGGCCCACTTCGTTCCCGGCACCTTCGGCCGCCTGCTTCAGCTGCTCGAGCGTGTGCCGCATGCCCTCGAGCAGCTCCCGGTGTCGGTTGGTCGGCACGTCGACGATGCGCGCCCAGGTCGGGAGCCACGTGATGTCGTAGGTCTCGGTGACGCGCGTCCCGCCGTCCGACGCCTCGAAGGAGTAGTGCCACCTCGTCGACTCGCGGCCACCCTCCTCGGTGATGAAGCAGAACTCGCGTCCGCGCTGCGCCGACAGGACGCGTCCGTGCCGGGACCAGCGCATGAGATTGGCCGGCCCGCCACGGTTGTGCCCCACGAACCGCGCCCCCTCGGCTGGCCCGGTCGCGCCGCCCTCCCACTCGACGGCCTGGCACTCGGGGCTCCACTCCCCCATGCGGGGCAGGTCGGCGACCATGTCGTAGACCGCCTCGGGCGTGGCACGGACGAGGATCTCCTGGCTGTCTGTCGTCAGCCACCACCGCTGGTTCTTCGGCACGTCGCTCTCCCTTCAGCGTTTACGTAGCTAAGGTTATGGTCATTAGCTATTGCTGTCAAGACATGAAAGAGTTATATACTCAACTACATGAAGGACGAGGGCGAGGTGGATGACGCGAACGAGGTGGGCGAGGTCGGTGACGCGGCCGAGACGGCGACACGGCGCCCGGATCGGCGGGCCAAGCGCCGCCAGGAGACGATCTCCGAGATCCTCGCCATCGCCCGCCAGGTCATGACCGAGGAGGGCGTGAACGGCCTGAGCCTGGCCGAGGTGGCCCGTCGGCTCGGAGTCCAGCCCCCCTCCCTCTACAAGTACTTCCCCTCCCTCATGGCGGTCTACGACGCGCTCTTCCTGCAGGGCCAGCTGGACAACCTGTCCGAGATGCGGCGGAGCATGGCCGGGGCCCAGCCGGGGCTCGACGCGCTCATCGCCGGGCTCGAGGCCACTGGCCGCTGGGCGCTGGCCAACCGGGCCGTGGCCGAGCTCTTGTTCTGGCGGCCCGTCCCGAGCTTCCAGCCGTCCGCAGAGGCGTTCGCCGTGAGCATCGAGATGGTGGAGTTGCAGCGCCACGCCCTGGCCGACGCCGTCGCCGCCGGGCAGCTCGGGCCGGAGGCGACCAACGAGAACGCGGTCTTCCTCGTCTCCACCCTCATCGCCGGCGTGCTGAGCCAGGCGTTCGCCAACGAGCCCGACGTGCCCTGGGGAGAAGGCCGGTTCACCGCTGTCTTTCCCCGGCTCATGCGGCTCCTCCCCGCAGCCTTTCCGCTGCCTGCGTCGGCCGTCTCGACCGCGCTCGGGTAGGACGCCCGGCGCCGTCGAGGACCACGCCCCGGCTCGGATACGGTCGTGACGGGAGGGGGCGCCTGTGGGACGACGCACGACGGCGGCACCGATTGCATTCCTGATCGTCGGACTGCTCTGGCTCGGCCTGTCGGTGGGTGGCGCGCCCACCACCGCCTCGGCCGGCACCCCCGTGCCGGGCGCGCCCGCCTGCCCCATGTTCCCGGCGGACAACGTCTGGAACACGCCGATCGCGGGACTGCCGGTCAACCCGGACAGCGCGGCCTGGATGGCCAGCATGGACGCCGGCACCACCAACCTCCATCCGGACTTCGGGCCGTCGGGTGACCCGTCGACGCCCTACGGCATCCCCTACACCGTGGTGTCGCCGTCACAGCCGCAAGTGCCCGTCACGTTCCAGTACGCCGACGAGAGCGATCCGGGGCCGTACCCGTTCAGCGCCAGCACGCCGATTGAGGGCGGCCAGGCCTCCACCGGCGATCGCCACGCCATCATGGTCAACCCCTCCACGTGCACCCTCTACGAACTGTGGGACGCGCGGTACTAGCGCCTCGGGCTCGACCGCGGGCTCGGGCGCCATCTGGAACCTCAACTCCGACGCCCTGCGACCGGCCGGCTGGACGTCGGCGGACGCGGCCGGCCTTCCCATCCTCCCGGGGCTCCTCCGCTACGACGAGGTGCAGTCGGGGGCCATCACCCACGCCATCCGCATGACGGCCGCGGTGACGGACACGTCGTACCTGTGGCCGGCCCGCCACGAGGCGGGGTCGTCGTCCAACCCGAACCTGCCGCCGATGGGGGCGCGCTTCCGGCTGAAGGCCGGCTACAACATCTCGGGCTTCTCGCCGCAGGCCCAGGTCGTGCTGCGCGCCATGCAGCAGTACGGCCTGATCCTGGCCGACAACGGTTCGAACTGGTACTTCGGGGGAACGGCCGACGGCAGCTGGCCGAGCGCACTCGTCAACGAGCTCAAGCAGGTGCCGGCCAGCGCGTTCGAGGCGGTCGACGAGTCGGGGCTCATGATCGACCCGAACTCGGGCCAGGCCCGGCAGCTCGGCGCCGCGGTGAACTGCGGGTCCGATCCGGGGTACCGCATGGTGGCCACCGACGGCGGCGTGTTCTCGTTCTGCCAGTCGTTCCTCGGCTCCATGGGGGGCCAGCACCTCAACGCGCCGATGGTGGGCATGGCGGCAACACCCGGCGGCGGCGGTTACTGGGAGGTGGCCTCCGACGGCGGCATCTTCAGCTACGGCGACGCCACCTTCCACGGGTCGACCGGCGGACTGCATCTCAACCGACCCATCGTCGGGATGGCGGCCACGTCGGACGGCGGCGGCTACTGGCTGGTGGCCTCCGACGGGGGCATCTTCAACTACGGCGACGCCGGCTTCTTCGGCTCGGCCGGGTCCCTCCACCTCAACCGGCCCATCGTCGGCATGGCGGCGACCCCCGACGGGCACGGCTACTGGCTCGTGGCCTCCGACGGCGGCATCTTCAGCTACGGCGACGCCACGTTCCTGGGCTCGCGCGGCGGCCAGCCGCTGAACAAGCCCATCGTCGGCATGGCGGCCAGCCCCTCGGGGCACGGCTACTGGCTGGTCGCCTCGGACGGTGGCATCTTCACCTACGGGGACGCGGGGTTCGACGGCTCGGCCGGGTCCCTCCACCTCGCCAAGCCGATCGTGGGGATGCTCCGCACACGCAGCGGGGGCGGCTACTGGCTCGTGGCCTCCGACGGCGGCATCTTCAGCTACGGCGACGCCGTCTTCAATGGCTCGACGGGAGGACTGGCGCTGGCCGCCCCCATCGTCGGCATGGGCTGACCACCGCGTGCAGCGTTCAGCGTCAGCGCTCGGCATCAGCGCTCGGTGGCGCCCAGCGTCTTTCGGTAGACGTTCGTCTGGCGGGCCTCGAAGCCCAGTTTCACGTAGAGCCGGTTGGCGCCTCCGCGGTCAGGACGCGAGGTCAGATCGACCGTGCGGGCGCCGAACGCCACGGCGTGGTCCACGGCGGCGGTGATCAGCGCGCTGGCCACACCCTTGCCGCGCACGGCGCCGTCGGTCACCACGTCCTCGATCCAGGCGCGCCGGCCCGTCAGGATCTCGAAGGTGGCCAACGTCAGCGAGCCCACGATCCTCCCGTCGTCCTCGGCGACGAAGAGGGTGGTGGCCGGGTCGGCCACAATGCGCGCCAGCTGTTCGGCGGTGGGCGGTGGGGCCGAGCGGGAGAGCTGGGGCAGAAGGGCGGTCGCCGCCGCGACCAGTCCGGCGTCGACCGACGCGGCGATCCTGACCGAAATCACGACGTCGCCGATTCGCCCCGCCACATCGGTTGACGCACGCTGTCGTAGAGCACGTCGCGCCGCTCGCCGTTGATGGCAGCGAAGACGTGCTCGCCCCATCGCTCGGAGCCCACCAGCGGCTGGGGCAGCGTCTCGCGGGTGAACCAGCCGACGTCGCGCGTCTCGAGCGGGTGCGGGGCCAGCTCGCCTCCGACGGCGCGGCAGTAGAAGAGCAACGAGTAGAGCGGCACGCGGGTGAAGCCGAGGCGGAGGCCGTCGAGGACGGCGATGAGACGCACGGGCTCGGCGATGATGCCGGTCTCCTCCTCCACCTCCTTCACCACGACCTCGGCGGCCGAGTAGCCCACGTCGCACCACCCGGTCGGGTAGAGCCAGATGCCCGAGTCGGCGCGCTGAATCAGCAGCAGCTCGCCCTTGTCGTTGCCGACGGCGGCGCCGACCGCGACCTTGGGGGTGACATAGCCCGGCACGCCCGTGCCGACGGTGTCCATCCACTCCTGCACCAGGCCGCCGGCGAAGTCGGGGTCCTCGTTCTCGCCGTCCACCTCGCTGCGGATGTCGGCCGCGACCTTGAGGATCTCCTCGAAGCGCTCCTTCTCGTAGAGGCTCTCGGTGAAGCCCAGGCCCGTGCGGGCGATGCCCGAGAGGGTCTCGCTCCAGCGCAGCAGCGTCTTGAGGGGGACGTCGCGGTCATCACTCGGGTCCACGAGCGCTGACGCTACCGCGGCCCGCCGCCTGGGCCAGAATGGAGCGTGTCCGTCAACGAGGATTGCCGCCACTACGTGATGCGGACCACTCCGAGGGGCGAGCGCCTGGAGCGCTGCAAGGTCGACGCCAACGAGCCGCTCCCGTTCGCCTGCCCCGAGGGCTGCGTGTTCTACGAGCCCCGTGGAGTCTCGTCGGCCGGCTGGCACGTACCCCAGGACCCCAAGGACCGCTGAGGTGCGCCCAGGGGGGCGGGGGCTTCAGCCCTCGAGCACGTCCCCCAGCAGGTCGACGGTGATGCCCTCGCTGCGGAGCCACTCGAGCGCAGCCTCCACCTGGGCCGCCTGACCGTCCATTTCGCACACGATCCAGCCGCGGTGCTCCTCGACGTCGGCCCGACGGATGTCGGGGTCCACGTCGAAGCGGCGCACCAAGGTGGCGAGCACGGCGCGCCGGACCTCGGACTCGGGAAACGTCAGCTTCACCTTGACGCGGACCGCGCTCATGCGTTCTCCTCGCTCGCCGGTGGCCCCCGGCAGGCCGTCGGTCAGGCCGTCGGTCAGGCCCTCGTTCAGGCCACGGTTCAGGCTGCCGGAGCGGAAGCCCTCCAGATCCAGCGCGACGAAGCGGAACCCCGCACCGCGCACGGCGGCCACGACCTCGTCGCGGCGCGCCACCACGTCGCCCAATGCCGCGGGCTCGACCTCCAGGCGGGCGGCGTCGCCGTGGTGGCGCACGCGCAGCTGCCCGAACCCGAGGGCGTGCAGCGCGGCCTCGGCCGCCTCCACGGCGGCCAGGCGGCCCAGCGTGACCGGGGTGCCGTAGGGCAGGCGCGAGGCGAGGCAGGCGGCAGCCGGCTTGTCCCAGGTGCGCAGGCCGAGGGCGCGGGACCAGTGTCGGATGTCGTCCTTGGTGAAGCCGGCCTCCACGAGCGGGAAGACGGCGCCGGCGGCCGCCGCGGCTGCCTGTCCGGGGCGGTGGTCGCCCAGGTCGCTGACGTTCACCCCGAGCACCACCGTCGCGCCGTCGGCGGCGGCCAGCGGGCCCACGGCCTCCATGAGCGCGCTCTTGCAGCGGGCGCAGCGATCGGGGCCGTTGGCGACGTAGGCGGCGTCCTGCATCTCGCTGGTCGGCACCCCGACCCAGCGCAGGCCCCATTCGTCGGCGAGCCGGCGGCAGTCCGCCTCTTCGGCGCCGGCCAGCGAGGGCGAGATCGCCGTCACGCACAGGACGGCGTCCCGGCCCAGCGTGTCGTGGGCCACCTTGGCGAGCAGCGCAGAGTCGGCGCCGCCACTGAAGGCCACCACGACGCGACCGAGTCGGCGCAGCCCGTCCCGGAGATCGTCGAGGGAGGCGGTCGAAGGAGCCGAAGAGGTCGACGTGGCGAAGACGACGTCAGAGGTCGACGGCGACGGCGGCGGTGTTCTCGGTAGTCGTGCTCACACGCCGAGCACCGACAGCACCTCGTCCAACGCTCCGACCATGCCCGTGTAGAAGGGGCCGAACTCGGCGTAGAGGGCGGAGGCCTCGTCGAAGCGCATCTCGTAGACGCACTCCTTGAGGTCGTCGGGGTGGGTGCCGAACAGCGTGACGCCCCACTCGTAGTCGTCGAGCCCGGTCGATCCCGTGATGACCTGGACCACCCGGCCGTGGAACGTCCGACCCACCTTGCCGTGGCCCATCATCAGCTCTTTACGGGCGTCGAACTCCAGCGCGTACCAGTTGTAGCGCTCGCCCCGGCGCTTGCTCATCGGGTAGAAGCAGAAGGCGTCCTTGCCCTCGGGGGGCAGCTGGGGGAAGAGCCGGGCCTGGCGCAGCTCGTCGGGGACGCCAGCGGCGTACTCGGAGACCTCGGTCAGGGACACGTAGGACTCGGCAGCGACCAGCCCGGAGGCGATGACCTCGGTCTGCAGGCGGCGCAGCCGCCAGATGTCGGGCCCGAGCGCCATGAGGCCGAGGTCCGCCTTGTGCCCCAACAGGGCGACGGGGACGACCTGATAGCCGTCCGCCTCGGCCGCGCTCACCGCCTTGCGCAGGCCGTTGGCGTCGAAGTCGGGCGCCAGCCGGCAGAAGAGGTGCAGGACCCCCCAGCCGGTCTTCGGGGTCAGAGGCACGCCGTCAGTGTAGAGAAGGCGTTCGTCCCTCTGGACAGAGGCCCGAGAAGCACACTGTGCCAGGACGAACAGTGCGCCCGGCCTTTCGGCCGGGCGCACCGCTACAGCCTCGGTTGGGGGTGAGGCAGTCCCAGTGTCACCTTTTGCTGTTGCAGCATCGTGGCAACGGGGTGACAGCCCCTCCCGGGACCGGCAACAAGCCGGTCTAGTAGTCGTCCATCCCGCCCGGCATGGCCGGCGCCTCTTCCTCGGGCTTGTCCACAATGACCGCCTCGGTGGTCAGGAACAGGGCCGCGATGGAAGCTGCGTTCTGCAGGGCCGAACGGGTCACCTTGGCGGCGTCGATGACGCCGGTCTTGAAGAGGTCCTCGTACTCGCCGGTGGCGGCGTTGAGGCCGTGCGAACCCTTGAGGTTGCGCACCTTCTCGATGATGACCCCGCCTTCGAGGCCGGCATTCACCGCGATCTGCTTCAGCGGCTCCTCCACGGCCTTGCCCACGATGCGGGCACCGGTGGCCTCGTCGCCCTCGAGCTTGTCGGCACCTTCGAGGATGGCGGTCTGTGCCCGCAGCAGGGCGACGCCACCGCCGGGGACCACGCCCTCCTCAATGGCGGCCTTGGTCGTCGAGACGGCGTCTTCGATCCGGTGCTTCTTCTCCTTGAGCTCCACCTCGGTGGCCGCCCCGACCTTGATCACGGCGACACCGCCGGACAACTTGGCCAGGCGCTCCTGCAGCTTCTCCCGGTCGTAGTCCGAGTCGGTGTTCTCGATCTCGGTCTTGATCTGGTTGATGCGGCCCTTGATGTCGGACTCGGTGCCGGCGCCCTCGACGATGGTCGTCTCGTCCTTGGTGATGACGACCTTGCGGGCGGTGCCCAGCAGGTCGAGCGTCACGTTCTCGAGCTTCAGGCCGACCTCTTCGGTGACGACCTGGCCGCCCGTGAGGATGGCGATGTCCTGCAGCATGGCCTTGCGGCGCTCACCGAACCCGGGGGCCTTGACGGCGACCGAGCGGAAGGTGCCGCGGATCTTGTTGACGACCAGGGTGGCCAGGGCCTCGCCCTCGACGTCCTCGGCGATGATCAGCAGCGGCTTGCCGCTCTGCATGACCTTCTCCAGGACCGGCAGCATGTCGCGCACGGCCGTGATCTTCGAGCCGACCAGCAGCACGTAGGCGTCCTCGAGCGTGGCTTCCATGCGCTCGGGGTCCGTCACGAAGTAGGGGGCGATGTAGCCCTTGTCGAAGCGCATGCCCTCGACGAGGTCCATGTCCATGCCGAAGGTCTGCGACTCCTCGACCGTGATGACGCCGTCGCGGCCCACCTTGTCGATGGCCTCGGAGATCATCTCGCCGATCTCGGTGTCGGCGGCCGAAATGGAGGCCACCTGGGCGATCTGGGACTTGGACTCGGTCTCCTTGGCGATGCCGTGGATGGAGCCGACGGCGATCTCGACCGCCGCCTCAATGCCCCGCTTGAGCGCCATGGGGTTGGCCCCGGCAGCGACGTTGCGCAGGCCCTCGCGGACCATGGCCCAGGCCAGCACGGTGGCCGTCGTGGTGCCGTCACCCGCGACGTCGTCGGTCTTCTTGGCGACTTCCTTGACCAGCTCGGCGCCGATGCGCTCGAAGGGGTCCTCGAGGTCGATCTCCTTGGCGATGGACACGCCGTCGTTGGTGATCGTGGGGGCGCCCCACTTCTTGTCGAGCACCACGTTGCGGCCCTTCGGGCCGAGGGTCACGCGGACGGCGTCCGCCAGCTTGTTCATGCCGGTTTCCAGGCCGCGGCGGGCTTCCTCCTGGAAGGCGATGATCTTGGCCATCTGGTCTATTCCTCCGTTAGCACTCTCGTCTTGTGAGTGCTAATAGCAAACCACCTTAGGGCGCCGGGCGCAAGGGCGACACGCGCATTCGTGGGTCGACCCCGTGGTCATGGCGGCCGCCCGGGCCGTGGCCGGCCGGGCTCCGCGCTGGTCAGCCGCCGGCGACGGCGGGGACGATCGACAGCGTCTGGCCTGGCGAGACGGGCGTCCCCAGGCCGTCGAGGAAGCGGACGTCCTCGTCGGCCAGGAACACGTTCACGAAGCGGCGGAGGTTGCCGGCGTCGTCGAAAAGGCGCTCGGCCAGGCCCGGGTTGGCGGCGTCGAGCGCCTTGAGGGCCTCCCCGACCGAGGCGCCCTCGACCTCGACCTCACCGGCGCCGCCGGTCAGGGTGCGGAGCTGCGTGGGGATGCGGACGGTCACGCTCATCGGGGAATCTCCTTGGTCTCGTGGCCGTCCAACGCAGCGTCGAAGGCGTCCAGGGTGGGGGGGATGGTCGCGGTGGGGGCACTGCCCTCGGCCCCGGCCAGGGCCTCCACCGTCTTCAGGCCGTGCCCGGTGACCAGGGCCACCACGCGTTCGTCGGGGCGGATGGCCCCCGACGCGGCCAGCTTGCACAGCGTGGCGATGGTCACCCCGCCGGCGGTCTCGGCGAAGATCCCCTCGGTGCGGGCCAACAGCCCGATGGCCTCGATGATCTCGGCGTCCGTCACTGCGGCGCAGGAGCCACCCGAGCGCCGCATGGTCTCGAGGGCGTACCAGCCGTCGGCCGGGTTGCCGATGGCCAGCGATTTGGCGATCGTCTTCGGCTTGACCGGCCGGATGGCGTCGCTGCCCGACAAGAAGGCCTCGGCGACGGGCGAGCACCCCTCGGCCTGGGCCCCCGACACCCGCACGGCGGGCTCCTCGGGGAGGAGGCCCACCTTGCCCAGCTCCGAGAACCCCTTGGCCACCTTGGTCAGCTGGCTGCCGGACCCGATCGGGACGACGACGTGGTCCGGGGCCTGCCAGCCCAACTGCTCCGCGATCTCGAAGGCGAGCGTCTTGGACCCCTCGGCGTAGTAGGTGCGCACGTTGACGTTCACGAAGGCCCAGCTCGGGCGCTCGCTCGTCAGCTCGGCGCAGAGGCGGTTCACGTCGTCGTAGTTGCCCTCGACCGCGATGACCGTGCCGCCGTAGACCGCGGTCATGGTCACCTTGGCGGCCTCGAGGTCGTGGGGGATGAGGACGACCGAGTCCATCCCGGCCCTGGCTGCGTGGGCCGCCACCGAGTTGGCCAGGTTGCCGGTCGACGCGCAGGCGGCCACCTTGAAGCCCAGCTGGCGGGCCTTGGTGAGCGCCACCGAGACCACCCGGTCCTTGAAGGAGCCGGTGGGGTTGGCGGTGTCGTCCTTGATCCACAGCTCGCCCAGCCCGAGCTCGGCCGCCAGGCGGTCGGCCCGCACCAGCGGGGTGAAGCCGGCGCCGAGATCCACCGGCGTGGCGTCGTCGACCGGCAGGAGGTCGCGGTAGCGCCAGATGGAGCGGGGCCCGGCCTCGATCGACTCCCGGGTGACCGACGCCGCGATCCGCTCGTAGTCGTAGGCGACCTCCAGCGGCCCGAAGCAGTAGTCGCAGACGTGCAGGGCTTCGGCGGGGAAGGCGCGCTGACATTCACGACAACGCAGCCCAGTGACAAAATCGACCATCGGTCCTCCTCATCGATCGGGCATTGGCACCAGGTGCGTTGCACTGGTTGCCGCGACGTCGACGGGCCCGTCCCTCAGTCGCTCTGGATGATGGGATCAATGATAGCCCGCCCGGGCCGGCCGGCTCAACGCACCGCGGCTGCTTGAATCGAGGGCGTGGCGCACACCTATCACCACGGGGACTTCCCCATCGGCCCCGTGCTCGAGGCCAAGGCGCGCACCGGCCGGACGGTCTCGGTCTGCATCCCGGCCCGGGACGAGGCCTCGACCGTGGGCTCGGTGGTGCGGGCCGTCGTACAGCCCTTCCTGGCCGGCCACGGGGGAAACGGCCTGGTGGACGAGGTCATCGTGCTCAACGACGGCTCGCTCGACGACACGGCCGAGCAGGCGCGCGATGCCGGGGCGCTGGTGGTGGCCGGCCCCGGGGGCGCCGGCGGCAAGGGCCAGGCCATGGCCGCCGCGTTGGCCGCCTCGACCGGGGACGTCGTGGCCTACCTGGACGCCGACGTGGCCAACACGACCCCGGCCTTCGTCACCGGCCTGCTCGGGCCGCTGCTGACGACCGACCACGTGGCCCTCGTCAAGGGCTTCTACACCCGGCCGCTGCACGGCGACCCCACCGGCGGCGGACGGGTCACCGAGCTGGTCGCCCGTCCCGTGCTGGAGCTGCTCTACCCGGACCTCTCGTGGGTGCGCCAGCCGCTGGCGGGCGAGACCGCGGCGCACCGCTGGGTCTTCGAGAAGCTCGGCTTCGCCGACGGCTACGGGGTCGAGCTCGGCTTGTTGATCGACGTGGCGCAGCATCTCGGGGTGGACCGCCTGGCCCAGGTCGACCTCGGCGAGCGCATCCACCGCAACCGGCCGCTGCACGAGCTGCGCCCCCAGGCGGTCGACGTGCTGCGGGCGGCCCTCGAACGCGTCTCCCCGTCGACGCTGCCGCGGCCTTCGTGAGGGCACCACACGACGACGCCGGGGCCGCGTCCACGGGCGCGGCCGTGAGGATGCGGTGAGCGGCACCCTCGTCGTCTCCAATCGCGGCCCGCTCACCTTCCGTTCGGGCGCCGACGGCACGCTGGAGCCCGTGCGGGCGGGAGGCGGGCTCGCCTCCTCCCTGCACCGGATTTTGGCGGGGAGCGGCGCCACGTGGGCCTCGGTGGCGATGGGCGCCGCGGACCGCGAGGCCATCGCCCAAGGGCTCATGCACGAGGACGGACTCGACCTGGTCCCTGTGGTCGTCGACGACGAGACCTACCGCCAGGCCTACGACGTGGTCGCCAACACGACGCTCTGGTACTGCCACCACCACCTTTTTGACCTGCCGCACCGGCCCCGGTTCGACCGCCACTGGCGGACGGCATGGGAGGGCTACCGGACCTACAACCGGGCCATGGCCGACGTGATCGTGGAGCGGGCGGGCCAGGGCGACGCCGTCTTCGTGCAGGACTACCACTTCTCGCTCGTCGGGCGGATGCTCGCCGCCGAGCGGCCCGACCTGCGCACGGTCCACTTCCTGCACACGCCCTTCGCCGCGCCCGACATGTTGGCGGTGCTGCCCGACGACGTGCGGGCCGAGCTGCTCGACGGCATGGCCGGGTACGACGCCTGCGGCTTCCACTGCCACCAGTGGGAGGCCGGCTTCGCCGCCTGTTACGCCGCCGCGGGCCGTGCCGCGCCACGGACCTTCGTGGCCCCGCTCGGCCCCGACGCCGGCGTCCTCGAGGAGGAGGCGTCGTCGCCCGAGTGCGCCGCCGCGGCCGACGCGCTGCGCGCCGAGGTGGGCGGGCGCCGCATCATCGCCCGCACCGACCGCATGGAGCCGTCGAAGAACATTGTGCGGGGGATGCTCGCCTTCGAGGAGTTGCTGACCACCTACCCCGAGTGGCGGGGCCGGGTGGTCCACGTGGCGTTCGCCTATCCCAGCCGGCAGGGCCTGGCCGAGTATCTCGCCTACGCCGCCGACGTCGAGCACACGGCGGCGCGCATCAACCACGCCTTCGGGGCGGGGTCGGGCGCCGACGCAGACGGCTGGACGCCCATTGTGCTCTCGGTCCGCGACGACTACGCCCGCTCGCTCGCCGCCCTGACCCTGTGCGACGTGCTGCTGGTCAACCCGGTCCGCGACGGTCTGAACCTGGTCGCCAAGGAGGGCGCACTGCTCAACGCCGCCGACGGCGTGCTGGTGCTCTCACGCCAGGCCGGGGCGTGGGAGGAGCTCGCGCTCGACGGCGGCGGCGCACTCGTGGTCAACCCGTTCGACGTCGCCGGGACGGCCGACGCGCTGCACGCCGCGCTCTCCATGCATGCCTCGGAGCGCGCGGCGCGTGCCACCTCCTTGCGCGACGCGGTGCGCCGGCGGACGGCGGCCGACTGGTGGGCCGACCAGCTCGCCGCGGCTCAGGAGTGAACAGCCGGCGACGCGCCGGCGGCATCGGCGAGCTCGCGTAGCAACGCCACCGCGCCGGTGGCGCCGGGGACGGTCAGGTCTGCCGCCGCGGCCACCGAAGCCGGGCTCTCCGTGTCGACGGCCGCCACCCGCACCACCGTGAGGGGCGAGCCATCGCGGGCGTGCGGCGCGGCGAGGTCGCCGAGCGCGGCGAAGGCGGGCAGGTCGCCGACGTCGTCGCCGAAGGCCGCCGCGGCCTGCAATGGCGCGGCCTGGGCATCGTGCTCGGCCACCAGGGCGCGCACCACCGTTCCCTTGTCCACGTCGAGCGGGGGGCGCAGCTCGCGCTCGTGCCGGCCCTGCACC
The DNA here is from genome assembly GCA_963753115.1 of uncultured Acidimicrobiaceae bacterium. Lineage (GTDB taxonomy): Bacteria > Actinomycetota > Acidimicrobiia > Acidimicrobiales > RAAP-2 > Bog-473. The sequence goes on along the minus strand of CAVWBB010000009.1, from coordinate 1,199 downwards.
ACCATGAGACCGCGGGCTTCGTGCTGGCGCGCCACGAAGGCCAGGACCCAGCCCTCCTGCTCGGGGACGCGGCGCCAGTGCAAGGTCACGGTGAGGCCCTTGGGCTCGACGTAGACGCCCTCGGGGGCCGTGGCCGTCGCCTCCGCCACCACCTCGTCGATGACCGAGGCCCAGGTGTCGTGCGCCGGCCCGTGCAGGGCGCGCTCGAGGCCGTAGAGCCCGGCCAGCGTGGCTCCCGGCGGCGCGCCGAGGGCGTCGACGAGGAAGGCCGTGGGGCGCCCGGAGATCACCGCGACCAACGCGAACGCCGTGGCGAGCTCGGCCACCAATTCGGGCACGCCGGGAAGTGGGCGCGCGTCTCTCGGATCCCTGACGATGGCGGAGAGCGTCCCGTCGAAGTCGAGGAACAGCGCGCTGCGGTCCGGCTCGGCCGCCAGCGGTCGGAGGAGCGCCGGCAGGCGCGCCGCGGCGTCGCCTGCAGTCGGCAAGGTCAGGTGGTGGTCGTCGCGGTGGAGGCCAGGTCCGCGCCGATGACGACCACGACGTCGGTGCCGGTGATCCCGTTGACCGGCGTGGACGTCGTGATGGGCAGCACCTGGGCCGGCTTGACGCCGATGGTGGTGGCGATGGAGGCGGCCGGCTGTTGCATCCCCGACGCGTAGTAGACGGCCGAGGTGGCCACGGAGGTGGACGCGTCGACCGGGGTCTTCATGGCCCAGCCGCCGGCACCGATGACCGTCGAGTAGTGCGCGGCAAGCCCATTGGAGCTCGTCCCGTTGGCCACCACGACGCTCACCGACGCGGGGGCGATGGTCGTGGTCGTCGTGGTCCCGTGTTTGTGGCCCGCCTTGGTGGTGGTCGTGGTCCTGACGGTGGTGGTCGTCGAGGTCGACCCGGCCGCGGCGGCCGCGGTCGTCGTCGTGGCGCCGGCCACCGTGGTGGGCGTGGTCGTCGGCGTGGCGGTGGGTGTGCTGCTCACACTCGGCCGCGTCCCGACCGCCACGAGCACCGCCACCGCCACCACGAAGAGGATGAGGACCGCCGCCGCCCGGACGATCGAGATTGAGCCAGAAGACCGTGTCTGTGGCTGTTCGTCATCCATTGAGCGTCCAGCCTGCCTTGCACCCCCGCCCGGTGCAAGCCTTTCCGCTGGTCGGGCGGGGGGCGGGGCCGCAGGCCTGTAGCCTGGGCCGGAGCGC
>CAVWBB010000008.1:0-119104 GCA_963753115.1 uncultured Acidimicrobiaceae bacterium | reverse complement strand
GGGCACGGATCGGGTTGTTTCGAGCTGAGCGCCGGAGAACTCTCCGCCCACTGTAAACACACTTGTTTACAGTGTGTGAAAAAAGCCCCGGCCCTCAAGCGCGGCGTCCACCTCCGCTCTGCCCGCAGTGGGGCGCAGGGGATGTGAAAAGAGGGGGTTACGAGGCTTCGGCCCCCACCTCGTCGAGGCCCTGGGCCAGGGCGTTCCAGCTCAACGTCGCGCACTTGATGCGCACCGGGAACTTCACCACGCCCTGCAGCGCGGCGAGCTCGCCCAGCTTGTCGAGGTCGATCTCCTCGGCTTCGCCCTCCACCACCTCGGCGCCGTCCCCATCGGTCTCCGGACCGAGGTGGGCCTCATGGATCGACATCATCCCCTTGAAGGTGGAGATCAAGCGGCGTACCTCTTCGACGGGCTTGCCCTTGACGGCCGCCGACATGAGCGAGGCCGAGGACTGGCTGATGGAGCAGCCCGAGCCGCCGATCTTGAGGTCGGCCAGCTTGCCGTCCTCGACGACCATGGACACGACGACTTCGTCGCCACAGAGAGGGTTGAAGCCCTCCACACGGTGGGCGGGCGGCGACTCCAGCTCACCGCGATTCCGGGGCGAGCGGTAGTGGTCGAGGATGATCTCGCGGTACAGCTCTTCGAGGTCGGCCATTAGCCGAACAATCTACCGGCTTCCAGCAATCCTTCGATCAGCACCTCAATGTCGTGCTCGTCGCTGAACAGGGACAACGAGGCCCGGGCGGTGGCTTGCACCCCGAGTCGCCGCATGAGCGGCTTGGCACAGTGGTGGCCCGGCCGCACGCACACGCCGAACTGGTCGAGCACCTGGGCCAGGTCGTGCGCGTGGACGTCCCGGTACGCCAGCGACACCACGCCACCGCGGTCCTCACCTGCCGGCGGGCCAAAGACCTGCACGTCGGAACCGAGCTTCTCGTCGAGGCGCTCCAGCGCATAGTTGGTCAGCGCCAGCTCGTGCGCCCGGATGCGGTCCATCCCAATGTCGTTCAGGTAGCTGATGGCAGCCGTCAGGCCGACCGCCTCGGCGATGGGCGGCGTGCCGGCCTCGAAGCGCGCCGGGGGCGGCGCCGCCTTGAAGCTGTCGAGCTTGACATCGAGGATCATGCCGCCGCCGCCGAGGAAGGGCGGCATGGCGTCGAGCAGTTCCGCACGTCCCCAGAGGACGCCGATGCCAGTCGGGCCCATCATCTTGTGGGCCGAGAAGGCAATGAAATCGACGCCGAGATCGCGTACGTCCACGGGCGAGTGGGGAACCAGCTGCGCGCCGTCGGCCACGACCAACGCGCCGGCGGCGTGCGCCACGTCGGTGATGTGGCGCACGGGCGGGATGGTGCCGAGCACGTTCGACATGGTCGACAGGCCGACGACCTTGACGCCGTCCATCAGGCGGTCGAGATCGTCGAGCACGAGTCGCCCGTCGCCGTCGATCGGGATGTAGCGCAGGTCCAGGCCGCCGAGCTCCTCCGAGAGGATCATCCAGGGCACGATGTTGGCGTGGTGCTCCATTTCGGTGAGCAGCACGGCATCGCCGGCGCGCAGGTTGGCCCGGCCCCAGGACTGGGCCACCAGGTTGAGCGCCTCGGTCGTGTTCTTGGCGAACACCACCTCGTGCGCCGGGTCCGGCGCACCGATGAAGCGCCCCGCGACGACGCGGGAGCGCTCGTAGCGCGCGGTGGCCTCCTCGGCGGTGGCGTAGACGCCGCGATGCACGTTGGCGTGCGTCGTCTCGTAGTAGTTCGTCATGGCGTCGATGACGGACCTGGGCTGCAACGCCGAGGCGGCGGCATCGAGATAGACGATGGGCCGGCCGTTCACGGTGCGCTCCAGCAACGGGAAGTCCTTGCGGAGCGCCTCGACGTTGAGCGGTGCAGCGGCCGCCGCGGCCGCGCTCGTGGCGGGATCCGGCGTCATCGCCATCCCTCGTAACCCTCGGCCTCGACCTGCGAAGCGAGCTCGGGGCCGCCACTCGTCACGACGCGCCCGTCCATCAGAATGTGCACGACGTCGGGCACGAGCTCCTCGAGCAGACGCGTGTAGTGGGTGATGGCGAGCACCCCGAGCTCGGGGCGTGCCTCGCGCACGGCCCGCACGCCGCGCCCGACCACTTTGAGCGCGTCGATGTCGAGGCCCGAGTCCGTTTCGTCGAGCACCGCGACGAGCGGTTCGAGCAGCGCCATCTGCAGGATCTCGTTGCGCTTCTTCTCGCCGCCGCTGAAGCCCTGGTTCAAGTGCCGGCTGGCGAAGGACGTGTCCATGCCGAGCCGTTCCATCCACTCGTTCATCAGGAGGCGGACCTCGAGGACAGAGACCTCGTCGGTGCCCTTGCGGGCGGACATGGCCTGGCGCAGGAACTGCGTGACCGACACGCCCTCGATCGACTCGGGGTACTGGAAGGCCAGGAAGATGCCGGCCTTGGCACGCACGTCGGTGGCCCAGTGCGTGACGTCCTCGCCGCGCAGGAGGATGGAACCGGCCGTCACGGTGTAGGCGGGGTGCCCGAGCAACGCGCCGGCCAGCGTCGACTTGCCGGCGCCGTTGGGGCCCATCAGGGCGTGGATCTCTCCCGCTCCGACGCTGAGGTCGACACCGCGGAGGATGGGCGCGCCATCGGCCGAGACGTGAAGGTCCCGGATCTCGAGCAGCGCGGGCGTGGTCGTCATCTCGTAAAGCTTACCGTTTTAGTCAGGTATTCCGATAGGGGCCGCCGGGACGGCTTCGGCGGACTCCCCGCGGCGGCCCTCACCAACCCCGCTCGACCCATTCGGCCAGGTGAGGAGACTCGTTTCCCACCGTGGTGGCATCGCCGTGGCCAGGAAGGACGAGGGTGTCGGGCTTGAACTTGGCGAAGATCCGGCGATCGATCGACTCGATGATGGTGTCGAAGTCGGCGTTCTCGAAGCTCGTGTTGCCGGGGCCGCCGGGGAAGAGGGTGTCGCCCGTGAACAGGAGGTTCGTGCCCTCGACGGCGAAGCAGATGGAGCCGGGCGTGTGTCCGGGGGTGGCCAGGGTCTTGAGGCGCAGGTCGCCCACGCTGAGCTGCTCGTCGTCCTCCAAAATCAGGTCGTAGCTGGGCAGCATGCCCGCATCGGCGCTGGTCACGGCCACCGAGATGCCGGCCTCGCGGACGGCGGGCACGGCTTGGATGTGGTCCCAGTGCCCGTGGGTCTCCACCACCTGGTTCACGCCGAGCCGCTTGCAGATCTCGAGCAGTTCCTCGTGCTCGTTGGCGGCGTCAATGAGCATCGCCTCGCCGGTGTGCCGACAACGGAGGATGTAGACGTTGTTGTCCATCGGCCCCACCACAATCTGGTGGACCTCGGCGGCCTCGTCGCTCCAGATCTGCTCCAGCTTTCCCATGACCCCAGCGTGGCACAGCCTGGAGGCATCTGGTCGCGCCGCGCCCTCTTCTGGTAGACACGCTGGCAGAAGCGAGCGACGCACCGCCGGCCGGGCCGCCGGGGGGAAGAGGCAGAGGAGCCCTGGCATGAATTTCGCCTTCAGTGACGAGCAGGAGGAGCTGCGCACCGCGGTGCGCCGGTTCCTGGCGGAGAAGTCACCCGAGTCCGAGGTGCGCCGACTCATGGACACCACGGAGGGCTACGACCCCGCCGTGTGGAGCCAGATGGCCGACCAGCTCGGCCTGCAGTCGCTCACCATCCCCGAGGAATTCGGCGGCTCGGGCTTCAGTTATGTCGAGCTGCTCGTCGTCCTCGAAGAGATGGGCGCCGCGCTGCTGTGCGCACCGTTCTTCTCCTCCGTGGCGCTGGCCGCCAACGCCCTGCTCACCTCGGGCGACGACGAGGCCAAGAAGAGCTTCCTGCCCGGCATCGCCTCCGGCGAGACGATCGGGACCCTGGCCATCACCGAGGACAACGGGAAGTGGGACTTCAGCGGGATCGAGTGCGCCGCCACCAAGAAGGGTGACGGCTGGGTGCTCAATGGCCACAAGATGTTCGTGATCGACGGGCACATCGCCGACCTCATCATCGTGGCGGCCCGCACCAGTGCCGGCGTCTCGCTCTTCGCCGTGCAAGGTGACGCCCCGGGCCTGACCCGCACGTCGCTGCCCACCATGGACCAGACGCGCAAGCAGGCCCGGCTCGAGCTCTCCGACGTCCCGGCCACGCTCATCGGCGTAGACGGTGGCGCCGAGGCGGGTCTGTCCAAGACGCTCGACCTCGCCGCGGTGGCACTGGCCGCCGAGCAGGTCGGCGGCGCGCAGCACGTGCTGGACGCGTCCGTCGAGTACGCCAAGACGCGGATCCAGTTCGGGCGGCCCATCGGCAGCTTCCAGGCGATCAAGCACAAGTGCGCCGACATGCTGCTCGAGGTCGAGTCGGCCAAGTCGGCCGCCTACTACGCCGCCTGGGCAGCGGCGGAGGACTCGGACGAGCTGCCCGTCGTGGCCAGCCTGGCCAAGTCGTACTGCTCGGAGGCCTACTTCCACTCGGCGGCGGAGAACATCCAGATCCACGGTGGCATCGGCTTCACCTGGGAGCACCCGGCCCACCTGTACTTCAAGCGGGCCAAGTCGTCGGAGCTCCTGCTGGGCGATCCGTCGTACCACCGCGAGCTGTTGGCACAGCGCATCGGCATCTGACGTGCCGGGGCCATTCAGGCTCCGGCCCGGGCCGGCGGGGGACCTGGCCACCTATGCCACCGCCACCGCACCCGGCGCCCTCGTGCACGGCCACATCGTGCTCTGCCACGACCTGCCGCGGCCCAAGGGCACGGCCGCCGACGTCGCCCTGACGTACCCGGCGCTCGCCGACCGGTTGGCCCGCGAGTCGGGCTGGCGTGTCGTCACAGCGGCTCTGCGGGGCGCCGGCGAGTCGGAGGGCGACTTCTCCGCGCTGGGCTGGCTGGACGACCTGGCGTTCCTCACCCTGACGGAGGTTCCCGAGTCGGCGCCGCGCCTGGTGGTGGGTTTCGGCTTCGGTGGCGTGCTGGCACTCCACCTGGCCGCCGGCGACGAGCGCGTGGCCGGGGTGGCGTGCCTGGGCACGCCGGCCGACCTGAGCCAGCTGGCCGCTGACCCCGATGCACTGCTGACCCGCTGCCGCCAGACCGGAGTGGTCACGGCGCCCGACTTCCCCACCTCGGTCGACACCTGGGCCAAGGAGCTCTCCGTCCTGCACCCGACTGAGGACGCCGCGTTGTTGAAGGGCCGGCCGCTCCTGGTGGCGCAGGGGTCCGAGGACCCCGACGTGCCGGCGGCCGACGCCCGGGCGCTCGCCGACGCGGCCACCGGCCCCTCCGAGTTGCACACGATGCTGGGCGCAGGCCATTGGCTCCGGGCCGACCCCCGTGTCATCGCCATCCTGGTGGGTTGGCTGGAACGGCGGCACTAGCCGGGGGGCCTTGGGGCCAGGGGGCCGGGGCCGGGGGGCCTCGGGCGCCCGGGGGAGGGCCGGGCGGAGTCCCTGAACTCGCTCAATGCAGGCGCCCGACGTGCCGATACGTGAGACATGTCGGGTTGGGGTGGATCGAAGTTCAGTGTGCCTGTCGACGCCTCGGAGCCCTACGACCAGGCCAAGGACGAGGACAACCAGGTCGTGACCGACGCGGGGCCGGAGGTCAAGCCCGAGGCGGCCCGCTACTCAACGCTCGATCAATCGCCTCGCGCAGGGACCGTGCCGCCGACCGAGGGTCGGGAGCTTGGGTCAAATAGCGCACAACGACGAAATGCCGGACACCGGCGTCTGTCAGAGCGGGGATCTTCTCGGGGGTCACGCCGCCTGTCACGAAAACAGGAACACTGGACCGTTCGCTGGCCTGAGTGACGTAGCCCAACCCGGTCCCTGGGCGGCCGGGCTTGGTTGGCGTGGCCTCAACGGGGCCGGCCGAGATGTAGGTGACCGCCTGGTCCGCCGCGCCTTCGAGGTCGGCCGGACCGTGGGTCGACAGGCCGACGATGGCGTCGGGTCCGAGGATGCGCCTCGCCAGCGAGACCGGCGCATCGTCCTGCCCCACGTGGACGCCATCTGCCTTCGCCTCGAGCGCCAGGTCGGGCCGGTCGTTCAGGACGAAGGGCACACCGTGGTCACGGCAGATGGCCGCGGCCAGAGCGGCCCGGATCAACAGCGGTTTGGCATCGAGCTCCTTGTCGCGCAGCTGGACGATGTCCACGCCGCCGGCGATGCATTCGCCGAGGAAGGCGGCCAGGTCCGGCCGGTCCGGCGTGCAGAGGTAGAGGTTGCGCTGCGAGAGGTCGTACCCCCCGCTCACGCTCCGGCGTTGGCCGCTGTTGCGGCGGCGCGCTTCTTGGCCTTGGCCTTCATCGCCTTCTTGGTGGCCCGGACCTTGGCCAGGCTCTCCGGGTCGGTGATATCGGCCACCGACAGGGAGCTGCCGGGCTTGCCGTAGGGGGTGGTGACCTTCTCCCATCCTTCCGGGCACACGCCCAGCTGCTTGCCGAGGAGGGCGGCGAAGATCTTGGCTTTCTGCTCACCGAATCCGGGCAGGGCGCGCAGGCGGGCCAGGAGCTCGCGGCCGCTGCCCACGCCCTTCCAGATGTTGTCAGCCTTGTTCTCGTAGTCCTCGGCGACCGTGCGGCAGACGGCCTGGACCCGGCCGGCCATCGACCCCGGATAGCGGTGGAGGGCAGGGCGCTCCCGGAAGATCTCGGCGAGCTCCTCGGGATCCATGGCGGCGATGGCCGCGGCGTCGAGCGGCCCCTTCGTGCCGAGCCGTTGCAGCAGGTCGGCGGGTGAGGAGAAGGCCTTCTCAATCGTCACCTGCTGGTCCAGCACCATTCCGATGAGGAGGGCCAGGGGGTCGCGGCTGATGACCGCATCTGCTTGGTCGTCGCCGGTGATGTGGAGCGCGATCGGTGCCATGGGGAAGATCTTGGCACGACGCCCGGCCAGGTCGGAAGTGACCGGGCCGCCCGGCGCGGGCAGACTCTCGCCATGCACATCCCGGCGAAGGTCGACTACGGCATCCGGGCCCTGCTCGCGCTGGCGGCCGCCGGGACGCCGCAGACAGCCGAATACCTGGCTGGAGAGCAGGGACTCCCACCGCGCTTTCTCGGGGCGATCCTGGCCGATCTCCGCCGAGCCGGTGTGGTGGCCAGCCAGCGCGGGGCCGAGGGCGGCTACCGGCTCGCCCGCGACCCCGACGCCATCACCATTGCCGACGTGATCCGCGCCTTGGACGGCCCGCTGGCCGAGGTGCGTGGCTACCGGCCGGAGGCCACGAGCTACGACGGCGCCGCCGAGAACCTCCAGCAGGTCTGGGTCGCGGTCAGGGCCAGCTTGCGTTCGGTCTTGGAGAAGATCACCCTGACCGACGTGATTTCGGGAAAGCTCCCGCCGCACGTCCAGAAGCTCGTCACGGACCCGGATGCCTGGATCGCCCACTGACGGCGAGGGCGCGGCATCCGTCGCCATCCCGGTCAGTGTGTATCTGTGGTTCGTCGACCTGGCCGTCGGGCAGATGACCGCCATCGTCGAGGAGCTCGGCGACGAGCTGGTCAACCGGCGCCCTCCGTTCCGCGACACGAACTCGGCCTTCGTGATCCTGACCCACTGCCTGGGCGTCATGGAGTACTGGGGCGGTGCCACCGTGGCCGAGCGCCCGGTGGAGCGCGACCGCGCCGCCGAGTTCACGGCGAGCGGCGACGTGGCAGGGCTGTTGCGGCGTACCGAGCACGCAAGCCGGCGGTTACGCGAGGACCTGGTGGGCCTCACGTCGGCAGCGCCCCCGGTCAGCGTCCGACGCGACCCGGACGAGCCGGTTCCGTACACCGAGTCCAAGGGCGCGGTGCTGGTGCACATCCTTGAGGAGCTGTTCCAACATTTGGGGCAGATGGAGTTGACCCGCGACGCACTTGTGGCGGCGCAGCGTCGATGACGCCCGAATCCGATTCCAGGTTTGAGCCGCTGTCCGAAGAGCCGCCGATCGTCTGCAACCTGGATGCCGCGGCGCTGGGGGAGCGGGCCGACGAATGGCGGGCGCTGGTGGCGTGGTCGGTCGCTTCGGTGGAGGTCGGCGCCTTGGCGGTGCGCCTGGTCCTGCGGGACTCCGAAGCCGACCTGACGTCGGCGGTGGCGCTGGCGCAGCGCGAGAAGCACTGCTGCCCTTTCTTCGATGTGTCCCTCGAGTTGGAGGCGGACCGGCGGACGCTCGTCATGGCGGTACCCGGCGGAGCAGAGGAGACGCTGGCCGCGTTCGTGGCTCTGTTCGGTCCGTGACGTTGTGCGTCGTGCGTGACGCGTGGTGCGTGACACGTGACGGGTAGTGCGTCGCGCGGCGGGACATCTCTCCAGGAACTGTCAACGAGTTGGTTTACGGTTCCTGAAGCGCCGCACCACCTGCGCTGCACCACCGCTGGTGAGGCACGTGGGCTCAGACGACGAAGGGCGGCGCGCCGGACGTGTCGATGCCGAATTCGGCGATCGCCTCGGCCACGACGGAGGGTGCGACCTTCCCGTTCAGTGCGAGTACTTGCAGGACGGCGACGACGAGGTTGGCCGCGTCGACTTCGAAGTACGAGCGCAGGGCGTCACGGGCGTCGGAGCGTCCGAAGCCGTCGGTCCCGAGCGACATGTAAGGGCGGCGTACGAAGCGCGCCACCTGGTCGGGCACACCTCGCATGTAGTCCGTGATGGCGACCACGGGGTCAGAACCCTCGCCCAGCGCCTCAGTGACGATGGCTGTACGGGGCTCGGCCTCGGGGTGCAGCCGGTTCCATCGCTCCACCTCGAGGGCGTCGGTGCGCAGGTTCGTCCACGACGTGACAGCCCAGGTGTCTGCGGCGACGCCATAGCGCTCCGCCAGGATTCGCTGCGCATCGGCAGCGATACTCCACATGGGCCCAGAGAAGCAGAGCGACGCCCGCAGGTCGTCCTTGTCTCTCTCCTTGTCCCTCCCCTTGGCGGTGGACGCCGTGTGCGTCTCGGGAGCGGGGGCGAAGCGATAGATGCCGTCGATGATCCCCCGGCGCACGGCCTCGCCTTCAGCGCCCTCGGGGAGCGGCGGCATCGGGTAGTTCTCGTTGTAGAGCGTGAGGTACCAGAAGCGGTCCTTGGGCTCGGCGCCGAGCATCTCCGTCACGGCCGCCTCCATGATCACGGCCACTTCGTAGGCGAAGGAGGCGTCGTAGACCAGGGCAGCCGGATTGGTGGAAGCCAGCAGGGGCGACTGGCCGTCGTCGTGCTGGAGCCCCTCGCCCATGAGCGTGGTGCGCCCTGCCGTGCAGCCGGCGAGGATCCCGCGGCCGCGCATGTCGCCCAGTGCCCAGGCCAGGTCGCCGACCCGCTGGAAGCCGAACATCGAATAGAAGAGGTAGACGGGGACCATCGGCTGGCCCCAAGTGGCGTAGGCGGTGGACAGTGCGATGAACGTCGACAGCGCCCCCGCTTCGGTGATCCCCTCCTGGAGCATCTGCCCCGACGAGCTCTCCGCGTAGTTCAGCGGCAGGTCGGCGTCGACCGGGATGTAGTGCTGGCCATCGGGGGCGTAGATCTTGGCCTCGGCGATGAGCGGCTCGAGCCCGAAGGTGCGGGCCTCGTCCGAGACGATCGGCGCGACGAGCGAGCCCACGGTGGGATCGCGCACCAGATTGCGCAGCAGGCGGGCGAACACCATGGTGGTGGACGCCGCCTGTTTCCCCGAACCGGCCCTGAATTCCTCGAAGACCTTGGCGTCTGGTCGCAGCGCCGGCGTGGGCCGGACGACCCGGGTGGGGAGCGGGCCGTCGAGGACGCGCCCGTGGGCGCGGAGGTACTCCATGGCGTCTGAACCCTCGGCGGGACGGATGTACGGCGGGTCGCCCTCGAGCGCGGCGTCGGGGATGTCGTCGGTGAGGTACAGGCGGTCACGCAGCGTGCGCACCTGCGCCTTGGTCATCTTCTTGATCTGGTGGGTGGCGTTGCGCGCCTCGATCTCGGGACCGAGCGTCCAACCCTTGATCGTCTTGGCCAGGATGACAGTGGGGGCGCCCTGGTGCTCGGTCGCGAGCTTGTAGGCGGCGTAGAGCTTGCGGTAGTCGTGGCCGCCCCGGGGAAGTGACACGAGCTCGTCGTCGCTGAGGTCCTCGACCATCTTGCGCAGCCGGGGGTCCGGTCCGAAGAAGTGCTCCCGGATGTAGGCCCCCGACTCGACCGCCAGCTTCTGGTACTCACCGTCGACCGTGGTGTTCATGCGGTCGAGCAGGACGCCGTCGACGTCCTTGGCGAGCAACGCATCCCAGCGCGACCCCCAGATGACCTTGATCACGTTCCAACCCGCGCCCCGGAACACCGCCTCGAGCTCCTGGATGACCTTGCCGTTGCCGCGCACCGGGCCGTCGAGTCTCTGCAGGTTGCAATTGACGACGAAGATCAGGTTGTCGAGATGCTCGCGACCGGCCACGCCGAGGGCGCCGATGGACTCTGGCTCGTCCATTTCGCCGTCGCCCACGAAGCACCACACCCGGCTGCCGCTCGTGTCGACGAGCCGGCGCAGGTTGAGGTAGCGGTTGACGTGAGCCTGGTAGATGGCGGCGATGGGGCCGAGCCCCATCGACACCGTGGGGAACTCCCAGAACTCGGGCATCGAGCGCGGGTGGGGATAGCTGGGCAGGCCGTCACCGCCCACCTCGTGGCGGTAGTTGTCGAGCTCCTGCTCGGTCAGGCGCCCCTCGACGTAGGCCCGGGCGTAAATGCCCGGAGACGCGTGTCCCTGGAAGAAGACCTGGTCGCCGAAGCCGCCGTCGGCCTTGCCACGGAAGAAGTGGTTGAAGCCGACCTCGTAGAGCGCCGCCGAACTGGCGTAGGTCGACAGGTGCCCACCGATGCCCTCGGTGCGGGTGTTGGCCCGGACGACCATGGCGGCAGCGTTCCAGCGGATGTAGGCGCGGATGCGCCGCTCCTGGTACTCGTCACCGGGAAACCAGGGTTCCGCATCGGCCGGAATGGTGTTGACGTACGGCGTCGAGACGGTGGCGGGGAATTCGACCTGCTTTGTGCGCGCGCGCTCCAGGAGCTTCATCAAGAGGTAGCGCGCCCTGGCCCGGCCTCGGGCGTCGACGATGGCGTCGAACGAGTCGAGCCACTCCTCGGTCTCGCCCGGATCGGTGTCCGGGACCTGGTGGCTGATCCCGTCAAACAGCATTTCACCACGGTATCGGGAGGCGGGGGACCACCACGACCACCCGTGGCGGGTGTTACACATTTGTGCATGTCACCTGAAAGCGGTCCGATCGTCGTGTACACGGACGGCGCCTGCCGGGGCAATCCCGGCCCGGGCGGGTGGGCGTGGGCTGTGCCCGGGGGCGCCTACGCCAGTGGCGCCGAGGGGCACACGACCAACCAGCGGATGGAGATCACGGCCGCGCTCGAGGCGCTGCGCTCCCTGACGGGCGACGCTCCGGGCGGCGTGGAGGTGGTGAGCGACTCGACCTACGTCGTCAAGTGCTTTACCGACGGCTGGTGGCGGGGCTGGCAACGCCGAAACTGGAAGAACTCGCAGAACAAGCCGGTGGCCAACCGCGATCTGTGGGAGCCGCTGCTGGAGCTCGCACTCGCATCCGACGTCGCGGTCAGCTTCCGGTGGGTGAAGGGCCATTCGGGGGACCGCTGGAACGACCGGGTCGACGAATTGGCCACCCAGGCTGCGGATCTGGGAAGCGGCACGAGCGGTTGATCGGGTCGCGGGCGGACCGGGGTGGGCGGTCCGGCCGGTAGGCTGCGGTGGTCACACGCAGGGCTTGGAGACGACTCTCAGCAGTGCGATCGGGCAGTTCCGGGGAGGCCGAGCGCGGCTGGCGGACGTCGTGCACACACCAGGGAGAGGAAAGTCGATGGCAGGCGAGGACGAGTTCGACATCGTCGTGATCGGCGGTGGGCCCGGCGGTTATGCCACGGCGCTCTACGGGGCGGCAGCGGGCCTCTCGGTCGCCATCGTCGAGCGGGACAAGGTCGGTGGCACCTGCCTGCATCGTGGCTGCATCCCGGCCAAGGAATTCCTCGAGACTGCCGCTGTCTACCGGACGATCGAAGGCTCCAAGGAATTCGGGGTCGACGTCTCCGGGTTCTCGATCGACTTCGCCGTAAGCCAGGATCGCAAGAACGCAGTGGTGGGCAAGCTCCACAAGGGCCTGGCCGGGTTGTTGAAGGGCCGCAAAATCACCACCTTCTTGGGCACGGGGACGCTCAAGGCGGACCACCGGGTCGAGATCGTTGACGGCGAGGACGCCGGCCGGGTCGTCGTGGGCCGCAATGTGGTGCTGGCGGCCGGGTCGGTTCCCTTCCTGCTGCCCGGCTTCGACGTCGACGGTCGCCTGATCATGACCTCGGACGAGTTCCTCGACCTCAAGGAGCTTCCGGCCTCCGTGGTCGTCATCGGGGGCGGTGTCGTCGGGTGCGAGTTCGCTTCGCTCCTCGCCGACCTCGGCTCCAAGGTGACAATCCTGGAGGCGCTCGACACCATCCTCCCCGGCTGTGACGACGACATCACGCGCCTGCTCGTCCGCTCCTTCAAGAAGCGCGGCATCGACATCGTCACGGGTGTGAAGGTCGAGGGCCACACGCCGTCGAAGGACGGGACGATGACGACGGTCAAGGCGGGAGAGCAGACGTTCGACGCGGAAGTGGTGGTGGTGTCGGTGGGCCGGCGCCCCCGCACGGAGGGATTGGTGGCCGACGGGTTGGGCGTCGAGATGGACCGGCGAGGGTTCGTGGCGACCGATGAGTACCAGCGCACTGGTGTCGACGGCGTGTGGGCTGTGGGTGACATCGTGGCCGGCACGCCGCAGTTGGCCCACGTGGGATTTGCCGAGGCCATCGTGGCAGTGAAGAGCATGCTCGGCGAGCCGGTCGTGCCCGTCGACAACTCCAAGGTGCCGTGGGCCATCTACTGCCGCCCCGAGGTGGCCTTCTGCGGGATGACCGAAGCGCAGGCCAAGGAGGCGGGCATTCCCGTGGTGACCAAGAAGGATCCCTACGGCGGCAACAGCCGGGCGCAGATCATCGGTGAGACCGAGGGCGTCGTGAAGATCATCGCTGAGCAGCGCCCGGACGGGACTGCCGGGCGGATACTGGGCGTGCACCTTTGCGGCCCCTGGGTGACCGAGCAGCTCGGAGCCGGTTACCTCGCCGTCAATTGGGAGGCCTTCCCTGAGGAGGTGGCGCAGTTCGTTCAGCCACACCCCTCTTTGTCCGAGACATTCGGTGAGACCATGCTCGCGTTGAGCGGAAGGGGATTGCACGTTGGCTGACGTCATGATGCCGCAACTCGGCGAGACGGTGACCGAGGGAACGATCACCCGCTGGATGAAGGCTGTCGGCGACGCAGTCGAGCGGGACGAGCCGCTCTTCGAGGTTTCCACAGACAAGGTCGACTCCGAGGTGCCTTCCCCCGCGGCGGGAGTTCTCAGCGAGATCCTCGTCCCCGAAGGCGAGACCGTCGAGGTCGGCGTGAAGCTGGCGGTGATCGGCGACGGTGCCGGTGCCGCGGCGTCTGACGGTGCACCAGCGGCAGCGGAGGCGTCTGAGCCCGCACCGGCTCCTGCACCTCAGGCAGCTCCACCTCCACCCATCACTCCGCCTCCACCTCCGCCTCCACCTCCGCCTCCACCCGCTCAGGCCACGCCTGCGCCAACGGCGCCATCGCCCGATGTGGCGACCGACGGGGACGGTGTCGGGCCCCACGTGCTGTCGCCGATGGTGCGCAAGCTCCTGGCTGAGAACGGGATCAGCGAAACCGAGGTGACCGGCACGGGCTCCGGCGGGCGCATCACGAGGGACGACGCCCTGCGAGTGGTCGACGCGCGCCGGGCCGCGGGGGCATCTCAGTCGCCCGCTCCGGCGGCCGCACCGGCACCGCCATCGGCCCCCATCGTCCAGTCTGCGCCCGTGGCCCGCGCGCCACAGGCGCCCCCCGTCTCGATGGCGTCCTTCCGGGCCGCCGGCGACCAGGTCGTGCCGTTCTCCAACATGCGACGCCGCACGGCCGAGCACATGGTGCGGTCGAAGGCGACCTCGCCGCACGCCTTCATCGCGAACGAGGTCGACTTCGAGAGTGTCGAGCGCGTTCGCAAGGCCTGGGGTGAGCGCTTCAAGGCGGAGGAGGGATTCGCTCTGACGTACCTGCCCTTCGTCGCCCGGGCGGCGGTGGAGGCGCTGCGCGATTTCCCGCTTCTCAACGCGTCGGTGGTGGACGACTCACTGCTCGTCCACGCCGAGGTCAACCTGGGTATCGCCGTCGACCTGTCGCACGAGGGCCTGATTGTGCCCGTCATCCATCGCGCCGAAGAGGTGACGTTGCGTGGGGTGGCCAGGCGCATCCGGGATCTGGCCGAGCGGGCCCGCGGCCGCCAACTCAACGCTGACGACATCGCAGGCGGGACGTTCTCCATCACCAACGACGGACCCTTCGGCACCTACTTCACGGTGCCGATCATCAACCAGCCGCAGGTGGCGATCCTGGCCACGGACGGCATCGCTCGCCGGCCGGTGGTGGTGACGCAGCCCGACGGGTCCGAGTCCATCGCCATCCACTCCACGGGGATCCTCGGCGTCAGTTGGGACCACCGTGCCGTCGACGGGGCGTATGTGTCGCTGTTCTTGGCCAAGGTGGCGGAGCTGCTTGGTACTCGCGACTGGGCCGCGGAGCTCTAAGGCCGCGCCGGTGCTGCGCGTTCGCTCACTCGGGACAGTTCCCTACCACGAAGCCTTCGCGCTGCAGCACGCCCTGGCGACGGAGGCCGCCGACGACTACCTGCTGGTTCTGCAGCACCCGCACACCTACACGCTGGGTGCCCACGCTGACGAGCGCAACGTGTTGGTGGATCCGGCGCAGGTCGGCGCGGTGCTGGAGCGGACTGACCGTGGGGGCGACGTCACGTACCACGGGCCCGGTCAATTGGTGGCCTACCCGATCGTCACGGTGCCCGACGACCCCGCATCGGGACCAGCGCACGTCCACCGCCTCGAGCAGGTGGTCGTGGAGGCACTGGCCGACCTCGGCCTCCCAGGGGCGACGACCGAGGACGGGTACCCCGGGGTGTGGCTCGACGGTGGCGGTCCGAACGCCCGCAAAATCGCGGCGATCGGGGTGCGGACCCTGCGAGCAGGGCCGGGTCGTCGCCGCACGCTCCATGGTGTCGCCCTCAACGTGTCCGCTGACCTCGCCATGTTCGGCCACATCGTGCCCTGTGGCATCGCCGACCGCGGCGTGACCTCTCTCGCCGCAGAGGGCATCGACGTGTCCATGGAGGCCGTGATCGACGCATTCGTGGGCCGGGCGGCGGCGGTGTTCGGTGAGGGGAATGTGGAGCGTCACGACGTGACAAGGGGTCCGGCCGATCTGCTGGGCCTCTCGGCTGCGGGGGAGCGGCCGTTGCTCCGCCGGCTGCGCCAGGCGGGGGTGGCACCCGAGGAAGGCCTTGACATCGCGCAACGCAAGCCGGACTGGGTGCGGGTACCCGTCCGCATAGGAAAGGGCTATCGCCAGCTCGGGAGCACGGTCCACGATCTTGGGCTCGTCACGGTGTGCGAGGAGGCAGGCTGTCCCAACATCTACGAGTGCTGGGCCGACGGCACGGCGACCTTCATGATCAACGGCGAGCGGTGCACCAGAGCGTGCGGCTTCTGCCAGGTGGACACGCGTCACCCACTTCCGCTGTCGCCCGACGAGCCCGATCGTGTGGCACAGGCGGTCGAGCGGATGAGGCTCGGGCACGCCGTGATCACCTGTGTGGCGCGGGACGACCTGTCCGACGGCGGTGCTGGGGCGATGGCCGAGACCATCAGGGCCATCCGGTCGCGCACACCCGGCACGACCGTCGAGGTGTTGATCTCCGATTGTCGCGGCCATGCCGCTGCGCTGGACCTGATCTTCGAGGCTCGCCCGGACGTGCTGAACCACAACATCGAGACGGTCGCTCGGCTGCAACGGGCCGTGCGACCTTCGGCCGGTTACGCACGCAGCCTGGCGGTGCTCGCCCGTGCCGGACAGGCGGGCCTCGTGACCAAGTCCGGTCTCATGGTGGGCCTCGGCGAGCGCGAGGAGGAGGTCGTGGCGACCATGGCGGATCTGCGCGGCGTCGGCGTTTCCATCGTCACGATCGGGCAATACCTCCGACCCAGTCGCGACCACCTCCCGGTATCGAGGTATTGGGCACCCGAGGAATTCGACCGCCTGCGCGAGGTCGGCGCGGAACTTGGGGTGGCCCACGTCGAAGCGTCGCCGTTGACCCGATCGAGCTATCACGCCCGGCAAGCTGCGGTGGCAGCGGGTCGACCCTGAGGACGGCGAGCGCGAGCATTCAACGACAGACCGAAAGCAGCGTCTCGGCCCAGCGTTTCGGCTCGTAGGCGGAGGCCTTCTCGGCACTGCTCCGTCCCCACTCCCTGCGCTGAACGGCGTCCGCTCCTGTGAGCGTCGTCAGTGCCTGTGCCAGTCTGGCTGCGTCGCCAGCGGGCACAGTGAATCCATTGGCCGGGCTGACCAGATCGTCCGCCGCGCCGCATCCGTCAGAGACCACGACCGGGAGACCGGCGGCACAGGCGTCCAACACGACCATTCCCCATGAGTCGAACCGGCTGGGGAGGACGAAGGCCCCAGCCCCGGCGAAGATGCGAGGAAGCTCGTCCGGCTGAACGAAGTCGTCGACAGTGACGCCCGACAGCTCCCGCAGCCCACCGTCAAAAGGGCCACGGCCGACCACGTGCAGTGGCCAGGGGCGCGCGACGCTGTCCCGGTAGCGCCGGTACCCCTCCGCCAAGATATCCGTGCCCTTCTCCGGCACCAGGCGGCCGACAAAGAGGATCTTGGGATCGGTCCAGCGCGCATCGCTGCCCTCGCCGTTTGCGGCGAAGCGGGTGATGTCGTCCGTGAAGACCCCTGTGAGCACACTCGCCCGGGAAAAGCCGATCCGGTGTGCGAATTCCGCGCCGCGAACGCCCGGCACGAAGGCATTGTCGAAGGCGTAGCGCCGTATGAACGGGAACCCGATCTGCAGCGCACGCTGACGTGAGCTGCCAGTCCAGCAGCCGTCGGTGAACATCACGGAAACGCTGTGATGGCGCACTCGGGCCCGGCGCAGCGCACGCCACACCGCTGGCGATTGCGCCCAGCTGTAGACGAGATCCGGTTTGGTGCGCTCCACGAGCTCCTCGAGCAACGCAAATGGCCACGGCCACGCTTCGACCTGCATCTCGGCGCCGTTGAGGTCGAGCTTCGCATAGTCGAATGGAGCCAGCGGGTCCGGTGGGCGAGCCAAAAGGGTGACGTCGGCACGCTCTGTCAGCGCGCGTACTCCTGCCGCGTAGTACCCCGACAGGCTGTGTGACAGCAAGAGAGCCCGCGGTCGCGTCGGCGTTACCAATCCTGGGTCCCCCAACCGAAGATCGTCGACAGGTGCTCACTCGGTTGAGTCGCTGTTGTCATCGGTCTGACCTCGCCAAGACGTTCCATTCGATGGGCAGGATTCAGCGTCCAACCTTCGTGGCGGTTGCTCTCCGCTCTGCATCGTCGTCAGCTGAATGGTACACAGGGTTTGGAGCGACGGCCTCGGGGTTTCGGCTTCGTCAGGATCATTCCGAACACGCGTCCGGTGCCGTAGCGTCTTTGATCCGACGAAGTCAACGGGAGGGGAGGGGCCACTGTGAAGATCCGCTGGGTCAGGGTCGTCATGCGGAACGTCGTCTTGTCCTCGGCCGCGGTGGTCCTGGCGGGACTCGCCGCAATGCCGTCGGCTCAAGCGGCGCAGGGAGTTCCTGGGGTGTCGACCAAGGTCGTGCGCGGTGACACGGTGCCGACCGTGCGAGTAGGCCCGAAGAGCTTCAGCATGACTGGCCCACTCGGGGTCGGGGAGACAACGCTGACCTTGTCGACGGACGGCGCGCCGGTCGAGGTCTGGTATCCCGCCACTCCGGCGAGTGTGCGGGGCAAGCCCAAGGCCCGGTACGACATTGCCAGCTGGCTGCCGCCCTCGTTGAAGAAGCTGATTCCCGTCGGCTACTCGGTGAGCTACCCGAGCGGAGGTGTTGCGGGAGTCCCCACGGCGCCCGGCCGGTATCCGCTGGTCGTGTTCAGCCACGGGTACGCCGGATTTCGCGATCAGTCGACCTTCCTCACTGCCGATCTCGCGTCGTGGGGGTTCGTGGTGGCCGCGCCCGACCACTTCAGCCGGGACTTGACCGAGGTCCTTGGCGGCCCGACCGCGGCAACCACCAAGACGACCGATGTGGCGGACCTCAAAGCGACGATCTCACTCATGAGATCCGAGAACGCGACATCGTCGAGCCCGCTGTACCACCACGTGGACATGCGCCTCATCGGCGCCGTGGGGCACTCGGCCGGGGGTGCAGCCGTCGAGGCGCTGGCCGCGACCGACCCCCAGGTCACGACGTTTGTCGGCTTGGCAGGGGCCACTGTCGGCTCGTTTGGCCAGAAGAGCCAGGGTCCGGGGAGTGTTGTCCCGCACCAGCCCGGAATGCTGATGTCGGGAACCTCGGACCACGTCGTGAACGACAAGAGCATCATCACGGCGTATGGGCGCCTGCATCGTCCAAAGCGTCTGATTCTTCTCCGGGGCGCCGGTCACCTGGTGTTCGCGGACCTGTGTGAGATCGGCTCCTCGCAGGGTGGGCTGCTGTCCATTGCCGCCGTCCTCCACGTGCCTGTCCCGGCATCCCTTGTGCCCCTGGCTTCCGACGGGTGCAATCCGCCAGATCTGGCACCACCTCTGGCATGGCCCGTCATTCGGCAGGCGGTCACAGCCCAGCTTCGCCATGTGTTCGGATTCGACCCGTCGACCGCCGGCCTTACCGGTCTCGGTGCAGCCTTTCCGAGCGTGGTGGCGCTGTCCCATGCGACCCGCTGAGCCTTGTCTGTGGTACTCCAAAGGCCGCAGTGCACCGCTACGCTCGGCCACGAGTGAGGCTGGGTGCGTCGTGCCGGCACTCGCCTGAGGACATCTGACGCAGGAGAATTGCCATGGCAAACGTCGCACAAGCTCCGGCTGCCGTCGCCGGACCACCGGTTGCGCAGCCCGTGCTCACCCCTCTCACCGCCAGCGCGGTCATCCTCGTCCTGGAGATCGAGGCGGGCGGCGAGTCGGACGCATACGACCTGCTGACTGACCTCTCGGGTCTGGCTCGAACGGTGTCGTTCCGTGCCCCCGACGGTGGATTGGCTGTCGTGGCCGGAGTCGGTTCGGCGGCCTGGGACCGGTTGTTCACGGGACCCCGCCCAGCCGAGCTCCATCCCTTCGAGGCCTTGGAGGGCGACCGGCACCGTGCTGTCTCGACCCCAGGTGATCTCGTGTTCCACATCAGGGCGGCGACCATGGACCTTTGTTGGGAGCTGGCTTCCCTCGTCGTCGGACGTCTGGCCGGAGCCGCCAAGGTGATCGACGAGATCCACGGTTTCAAGTACTTCGACGAGCGCGATCTGCTCGGCTTTGTCGACGGGACCGAGAATCCGACCGGATCCGCCGCTGATGCGGCCGTGACCATCGGGGCCGAGGACGCGGCGTTCGCTGGTGGGAGCTACGTCATTGTCCAGAAGTACCTCCACGACATGGCCGCCTGGAACGCATTGACGGTGGAGGAGCAGGAGCGGGTCATCGGACGCGCCAAGCTTTCCAACGTCGAGATGGACGACGACGTCAAGCCTTCGAATTCGCACGTCGCGCTGAACACAATCGTCGAACCCGATGGCACCCAGCGTCAGATCCTGCGGGAGAACATGCCTTTCGGATCGTTGGGCGCCGAGGAATTCGGCACGTACTTCATCGGGTACGCCTCCACGCCCTCGGTCACCGAGCTGATGCTCCAGCACATGTTCATCGGGGATCCGCCCGGGAACTACGACCGGATCCTCGACTTCTCCACCGCGGTGACGGGCACATTGTTCTTTGTCCCCACGGGGGACTTCCTCGACGATCCTCCACCACTGCCCATCGGAACCGACGAGGTGGCTTCGGTAGGTGATGGAGACGTCTCATCCGGACAGGCGGGTCCGGTGGAACCGGCCGACGTCGGCGATGGGTCGCTCGGAATCGGCGGGCTCAACGGCGTTCAGTAGGACTGGATCTGAGCCTCGGTGCTCCCGACGTGCCTGCCGCCCAGTCGTCCACGATGAGCGAGCCCACCCCTCTGCAGACTCCCCGCTGATCCGGCGATAATGCCCACCGGAGAAGAGATCGACCGGAGGACACGTGTACCTGGAATTCACGGAAGAACAACGGAGCCTGCAGTGCCAGCTCCGCCAGTATTTCGAGAACCTGGTCGAAGACGTCGAGAGCACGACCGACGACGAGCCGTCGTACCTCCGCTACATCCGGCGGATGGGCGAGGACGGTTGGCTCGGGATCGGGTGGCCCCTCGAGTACGGAGGGCAGGCCAGGGGACCCATCGATCAGATGATCTTCGTCGAGGAGTCCCATTGGGCGGGTGTACCGCTTCCGCTCCTCACCTTGAACAGCGTCGGTCCGACGCTGATGGCATTGGGGACCGACGAACAGAAGCGGAGGCTGCTGCCCGGCATCCTCGGGGGTGAGGTCCACTTCTCCATCGGCTACACGGAACCGTCGGCAGGCACCGACCTGGCCTCACTCAAGACTCGAGCCGTGCGCGACGGCGATGAATACGTGATCAACGGCCAGAAGATCTTCACCAGCGCGATCCAGTATGCCGACTACATCTGGCTGGCCGCTCGGACCGACCCCGACGCACCAAAGCACAAGGGCCTCTCGGTCTTCATCGTTCCCGTCGACGCTCCCGGGTTTCACTGGACGCCATTGGCCACCATCGTGGGCGACATCACGAGCTCCACGTTCTACGAGGACGTCAGAGTCCCAGTCGGGAATCTGGTCGGTGCGGAGAACCAGGGTTGGAAGCTGATCACCAACCAACTCAATCACGAGCGGGTGGCGATCTGTCCGGCTTCGGGCTTGCTCAGAAGCCTCACCGACGTACGCCGGTGGGCGCAGGAGCACCGAGACGCCGGACGGGTGCAAGGTCATCGATCGCGAGTGGGTGCAGGTACTCCTGGCCAGAGCGCACGCAAAGGTGGAAGTGCTCAAGCTCTTCAACTGGAAGGTGGCGTGGGCAGCTGACAAGGGATTGAACCCGGCCGATGCGTCAGCCACCAAAGTGTACGGAACGGAGCTCGCCCTCGAGGTCTACGGGCTCCTGCTCGAAGTCGTCGGTCAAGCGGGCTACCTGACGGAGGACTCGCCCGCTGCCGTCCTGCGTGGCCGCTTGGAGCAGCAGGCGCGGAGCCAGACCATCTTCACCTTCGGGGGCGGGACCAACGAGATCCAGCGCGACATCATCGCCATGATCGGCCTGGGCATGCCCCGCGCCCCACGTTGAACCCTGGCTCCAGCTGGAACGCGGTGACCAGCGCAGTAGCCTGGCCAAGGTGTTCGAACGTTTCACTGACCGGGCACGGAGGGTGCTGACCTACGCCCAGGAAGAAGCCCGCCTGCTCAACCACAGCTTCATCGGCACGGAGCACATCCTGCTCGGGCTTCTCCGGGAGGGCGACGGCCTCGGTGCTGAGGCGCTCCGGGAACTGGGGATCTCCCTCGAAGCCGCTCGTGAGGAGGTCGAATCGGTGATCGGTCTCGCCGGCACAGCGCCGAGCGGGTCGCCGCCCTTCACCCCCCGTGCCAAGAAGGTCCTCGAGCTCTCGCTGCGAGAAGCCCTCCAGATGAACCACAGTTACATCGGCACGGAGCACATCCTGCTTGGGCTCGTGCGCGAGGGCGATGGGGTGGCCGCCACTGTGCTCGTCAACCTCGGAGCGGACCTGGCGCGGGTGCGCCAGGAGGTGATCAGGATCATGTCCGGTGGCCAAGAGGGTTCCTCCCGCGTCATGAGGGCGAATGAACCGGACTCGTCAACAGAGCAGCCGCCGGCCCGGGAGCCGTGTTGTCCACGATGTCGCGCGGACATTAGCGAGACAGCCCGACTCCGCAGAGTGGTTGTGCCGCCTGACGAGGTGGACGCGGAGCCGGTGACGATGACCGTCGTGTACTGCGTGCGCTGCGGGACCACGCTGGACATGTTCGGGTGACCTACTTCCCCTACGAGGTCGACAATCGCTTCCTTCCGGTGCTGTTGCCCTTCCTCCTGCGGCCATCGAGGGACGGCGTCACCCTCACCGATGACGGGTCATTCCTCGCAACCTTCGGATTCGTCAGCCTGGCGACACCGATGGAGAACATCACGGGTGCACACGTCACGCGCCACTACCGCTGGTGGACGGCGTGCGGGGTTCGGATGTCCCGAGCCGATGATGGGCTGACGTTCGGAACGAACCGCGATGCAGGTGTCTGCATCCACTTCGCCGAGAAGGTGCAAGGTCCGGTCGGGCGGCGGGGCCATTCGGCGCTCACCGTGACCGTCGCCGATGTCGACGGCTTGACGGCGACGCTCGGCGGAAGCGACGCGGCGGAGTGACAACGCCTTAGCCTGGCGGAGCGAAGAACTCCAAGGCGATGTTGTCCGGGTCACGGAAGGAGAGCCCCGAACCGTACGGGGCGTCGACAACGCCGCCATTCTCGATGCCCAGCTCGTTGAGCTTCGACTCCCACTGCTCGAGCTCGGCACGGTTGGCGCAGGCGAATGCGAGGTGGTCCAGGCCCGGCCGACGCTCATCGAAGGGATCCGAACCGTGCGGATCAGGGAACTGGTGCAATCCCACCAGCGTCTGGCCACCCAGGAGCCACACCACGTGGCGGAACGGACCCGTGTCCTCGTCGATCACCGGAGGACTTCCGATGAGGGTCTGGTACCACGGACGGCTCCGATCGAGATCCTTGACCGTCAGTGCGACGTGGGTCACGCCGGGAAATTCGGGCACGATGTCCTCCTTGGTCCAAGTTCTCCGCAGACTACTCCTGGGAAATGCGATCAGCATTGGCGTTGCGTCCAGCGAGGTGGATGCACACTCGCGCTCAGGCGTGGCCCAGGTCACGTACCCGCCGCGGCATCGAGGACCCCGTGTCCGATCGGAAGGATCGCGCCGACGTTGCCGTACTCGACCGCATCGACGCCCGAGGGTGAGGACGTGCGTCAGCCCGCGGGTGTCACGAAGTGTGCGATCAATGCCTTCGCGGTCAGCGGGTTGCGGCCCTTGCGCACGGTGGAGGTGCTGAAGTCCCAGTAGGTCGCCTCGACCACGTTGTGCGCCGTCATCCACCGTGCCATCAACGTGATCCACGGGCCGTTGTCGCCGCCGCAGACCTGGTCGCCCAGAGTCGTGATGCGTTGCCCGCTGGCGCTGCACGTCCCCCAGCCAAGGCCCCATTCGGGGATGACCATGGTCTTGTGGTGCGCGGCAGCGAAGGTGGCCAGCCAGTTCAGCCCGTACTTCTGGGTGCGCATGTGTCGGAACTCGGCCTGCGCTCCGGGGTAGCGATCTTGCTCCAGGTCGTAGACGTCCAGACCGACTTCGTCCACGTCTTTGTTGCCGGGATAGTACTGGGCGAGGTTGCCGACACCGAGATCTCCGCGGGTCGGGTTCCACTCGAAGGTGAAGTTCGCGCCCGGGACCGCGCGCATCGTGGCCACGATGTGGTCCCAGTACCGCACGAAGGCGGATGCACAACCTTGGGCCGCCCACGGGAACCAGTTGCCGTTGAACTCCCACCCGAACCGGATGACCGAGATGGGAAAGCCTGCTTGCACGATGTTGGTGGCGACAGTGGTGAAGTAGTGGTCGAACGCGCCTGATGCTCCTCGCGTGAGCCCGTAACAGCTCCCTCCGGATTGGGACGGGTCGGTGTTCGGTTTGTACGTGTCGGGAAGCATGTTGACTCCCCAGATCATCGTGTAGCCCTTGCCTTTCCAGTGCGAGTAGGGCCACTTCTGCGTGATCGTGCGCCAGGTCGAGCCGTCGAGGAAATCCATGGCGAACGGAGGCTGCGCGCCGAGGGTGGCCGAGAACGTCTGCGCCGCAGGGGGGTCGGCGGCACCGGCGTACACACCGAGCGCTGGGTTCCGGCTGGAGGCGCCGGCCAAGGAGGGGGTCACGACGGAGGGGATCACGACAGAAGCGGCCACCACGGCGAGCACCGCGACGACCGCCAGGAGCCTGGCAGCGCCAGCAGCAGCGATCCGGCCGAGCGCCGCGAGGGTTGCGTGCCGGGTCCTCGTCATGGCCTCCTCCTTTCGCCTCGGGCGGCACCCGGGCGTCGAGAGGAGCGCAGCCTGATCGGCATGTCCCGCCGCCGCTCTCGGTGCACGGTAGGCCACACCTTTACAAACGGCATCTCGGGAATCCGGTCAGGGGAGGCGCCTCCGCGGTTGGAGCGCCCTGGCTTGGGATCGGATCGAGGTGCTGGGTCATTTCGAACCGGAGAGGAGGCGGGCCCTCTCTGGGCCGCTCCTGGCTCGCACAAACGGCCGTTTGCCCCGCCGCTCGCCTCCGAGGCGAGGCCAAACTGGCCTTCGGGGCACGTAGCGTTGTTTCCGTGTCCCGTGCCCACCTCAGGATCACAGGCCTGGTCAGCCTGGTGGCTTTCATGCTCTTGGCGGTCGCGGTCTCGCGCGGCCACCAGCCCTTTTACTTCGAATGGAGGGCCGTCCACCTCGAGCGCCATGCCGTGAACGCCTTCGGCCCCTCGGCGACCCTCAACAATTCGCCCGTGATCCTCTACCTGTTCGCCGTGCCGGCGATCGTCGGCGCCCTCCTCGCCAGCGTGGTCTTCGGCGCTCGCCGGCGCGTCCTGGTGCGGATCGCCGTGTACGCCGGTCTCGCCGCCGCGGCCTTCGTGATCAGCGAGGAGCTCATGAAGCCGCTGGTGCAGGAGCGCTACTTCGGCGAGCTCAGCTTTCCTTCCGGGAACGTCACCGCGGTGTGCGCCACGGCCTTTGCCATGTGGGTGGCGCTCTACCCGGTCCTCGGGAAATGGGGACGCATCACGACCTTCGTGCTCGGGGCCGCCTGGACGGCGCTCATGTCGCTGGCCGTCGTCAGCGCGCTCTGGCATACCCCGCTCGATGTCATCGGCTCGGTGCTGTTGTCCGTCGGCGTCGTCGCCGCAGGGGGCTCGTTCTTCGAGCGGAAGGTGAGCCCGCCGGCCTTCGTGCCCGTGGAGCGTGCAGCGGCGCTCAATCGGGCCTAGAATTACTCTCTACTTTTTCATCAACATTAACAAGTTGAATGCACCAGGTGGCAATGCCCGAGCGAGGTCCCTCTTTGACGGCCTGGGTTTGCGGGAGCGGTCAGGTCGCTCCGAGCGCCATCCGCCGTCGTGGTCGAGTCCGAGGTTGACCAAGCGCCTGAGGTTGATGGCCGCGACGCGCAGCGAGAGGCCGAGGCGGTTCTTCTCGACGCCGCGGATCTGAGCGACGTGATGTCGGCCACCAACCAAGCAATGGAGCGTTCGACCATGGGACGCCATCGCCGGTACTCCTCGGCGAAGTCACCGTCTCGCCAAGCCCGACGGGCCTCGGCGAGCTGAGCGTCATAGGGCTCATCTGGAGCGTCCGGCCGTCGCGGGCCTTGGTGCATCGGCTCGCAGTGGACAGCCTCGACAACGGGTGCCGAACACGGCGGCGAATCCCTTGTGATGATGACGGTGTGCCCGGCCGGGCAGGTGGCCGTCTTGGCTTCGTGGTCGACAATGAAGTCGTCGCGCTGAAGCCTCCGGGGACCGCCGTGTTGAGAGGCCAGGGTTTGAGGGCCTTGTGATGCCTGGCTGCGCTCAGTGCCGCCAGCATCTCGCCTGAGCCATAGGCGCCGTCGCCCAGGATCTGGAGACCTGGCTCCTCGTCGCGTATGAGCTCGACACCCGTCGACCCGTCAGGAGCGTTGGCCGGGGTGAGGGTCGCCGAAGTGACCAGCCCGGTCTCGGGCTCGATGGCGATGTGGGCCTTGTAGCCGTCGCGGTATTCAGAACGCGACTTGTGCATGTGGCGCGTCTCGGGATCGACCACAGAGATGACCCGGTCCTTAGCCACCCGCTGTGCGATCTTCCAGGTGCCGTCGTCGCCTGTTCGACTTCTTGGCCGGCCACAAGGGCCAACAAGCCTAGGCCGAGGTGGCTTCGGTTTCACTCGCGCTCTCCTCGAAGGCGCCGAGTAGCGCCAAGGCGTCGTTGACCAGAGCGTCGACCAGGGCTGCCTTGGCCACCGGGTCGTCCCAGGCGATCAGCGGCTTGCCCGAGGACTCGTAGTCGTGGGCCCAAACGGGCACACGGTCCGCGCCGGGACGACCCGGCGCACCCGTCGGATCGCCGCGATTAGCTGGGTGACCGTGTCCTGAGTGGCGACGGCGTCGTCGAGCAGGGTCGAGTCGAGGGCCCGGCGAGTCTTGCCCTTGAGCACCCCGGTGGCATCGATGACCGAGCACACAGCGTCGAAGATCCGCTCAGGACGATCTGACCTGCGCAATCGGGTGCGCCAATAGGTGAGCACCGAATAGTCGAAGCCTTCGTCGGTCTAGCGCCAGCCCACAGGCCACTTTCCAGCTGATGCGGTCGCGGAGGGCCCGGCGGCGTCTCGGTCCGAGAGCCCCTCGAGGGCCTGGAGGACCATGACACAGGCCACCACGTCAGCTGGGATCGACGGGCGTCCACGGCCCGAGGGGAAGAGGTCGGAGAACATCTCGTCGGGGAACAGGTCGTGGCGGTGATCAGCCAGGAACGCCTCGACGCTGCCCTCTCGACCAGCTGGCGACACAGCGCAGCCGCGTCGAGCAGCTCAGGGTTGTATTCGCTTCGTCCTTGCACTCGCCAATTCTCGACGATCCGTACTCAAATCGCGAGTATCAAAGCGCGATTTGTTCAACAGTCTCCTAGCCGAGGCCGGCGCCGAGCCATCCCGTCACGGTCACCGCCCCGCCTCCAGTCAGCGCGCCGCCACCGGCGTGCGGAGTTACGCGCCATGTCACCGAGCAAGGCCGAGAGTGAGGATACCGGAGGCCTGTCGCGGGAGCCATCTCGTCCCGCGGTCAGGCCGGCGCCGCCGTGTCCGGTGCCGTCAGCTGCGCCGCCGAGTCCGGCCTTGCGGAGTTGACGCGCCATGTCGCCGAGCAAGGCGGATCGATGGGGGAGATAGCCTCGGCCGACGAGCACGACTATCCGGAGCGACATGGGCGAAGGCGAAGACCGATGACCAACGACGTGCTCGACCTCCTCGGCGGCCGGCCGGGCTGGCGGCTCGAGCCGAGGTCGACGCCGGGCGCCACGCCGCTCTGGTGCTTCGTCGCCAACGGCAAGATCGAGTTCTCGGTCACCGCTGACTCCGGTGCCATTCACCTCTACGTGATGGACACCGACCGGGAGATCGTGTTCGCCGACGCCGACGGGCTCATGGCCTGGTTGCGCACGAATCGGGCCGAGGCCGCCCAGGAGCCGGCGCCCCGCGTCTCGGCCAAGTCTCGCTTCCGGAAGCTCACCGAGTGGGGCTGAGACCCCGATTCCGGCGCCGCCGGGGCGCGGGCTGAAGGTCTCGGGTTTCGTGCCTCAGGGCGCGACCAGCTCGATGGCGATGCCATCCGGGTCCCGCAGTTGCAGCGACGGGTGACCACCCTCCAACACGACGCCATCGTGATCGATGCCGACCTCGGTGAGGTGCGCGGCCCAGGCCTCGAGCGAGGCACCGTCGGGGACAGCCAACGCCAGATGGTCCAGTCCGCCGCCGCCGCCGCCGCCGCCGCTCCCGCCCCTGCCCGCGGCGGCCGTGTTCCCACCTGCTGCCGGGACCCTGGTGAGCACCACGACGAACTTCGCCCCGGGGTGCTGCAGCGCGACGTAGCCGACGTCCGGGTCGTCGGCGAACGGGCGGAGGCCGAGGACCGCGCTGTACCAGGTGGCGCTCGCCGCCACGTCGGAGACGTCGAGCTGCACGTGCGAGAGACCCGTGATGGGTGCGGCCTGTCCGGATTCGTCGACCGGGGTCACCTGCGGGAGCCTAGTGAGCCGCCTCGCCGGCACTAACCTGCGCCGCCATGCGAACCGCCCTGGGCACCCCGACGCCGTGACGGTCGTCCTCATCCATGGCGGCGGCGCGACCGCCCGCTTCTGGGACCGCCTGCTCCCGTATCTCGACCGGAGGTCCCTCGCCGTGGACCTGCCCGGCCGCGGGTCACGGCCGGCCGACCTGGCCACGTTGACGGTCGACCAGGAGGCGGCGTCGGTGGCCGCCGACATCGAAGCGGGTGCCGGCGACGGCGCGGTGACGCTCGTGGCGCATTCCTCCGGCGGCCTGGTCGTGCCCGGGGTGGTGGCCGCGCTCGGTGGCCGCGTCGGCGCCATCGTCCTCAACGCCGCGCTCGGTGCCCGCCGAAGGTGGGTGCGGCATCGAGTGCATGCAGGAACGGCACCGTGACGGGCTGCGCCTGGCGGTGGCGGCGGCCGAGAAAGATGGGCGGGCGATCACGCTGCCCGGTCCGCCCGCCGATCCGGAGGCGTTTCGCCACTCCTACGGTGCGGAGCCGCTCGACGACGCCACCTTGGCCTTCGTCGTCGACCCCGCCCGCTCGGTCGAGGACACGGTGCACCACTACTTCCAGCCCGTGTACTGGTCACTGGCCGCCGGCGTGCCCATCACCTACGTGGTGAACGAGCGGGACCGTCCCGTGCGCCCCGAGATGCAGGAACGCATGGCCGAGCGCCTGCCGGATCCGGTCGAGGTCATCCGCGTCGACTCGGGCCACCTGCTCCCCGTGACGTCACCCGCTGTGTTCGCGGAGATCGTCAACCGCGTCGCGGTCTGACGCCGCGGCGGTCGGGAGGGGCGCCGCCGTCACGGCCGCCTCTGCGGTGTCACGGCGCCGCCGCAACAGGGCGGGCGTCGCCACGGCCAGCGACAGGACGAGCACGACGACCACGGCCAGAGCGATCGTGCCGGCCGACATGCCCTTCTTGCTGACGGTCTCGGCCTGCGCCGACGCGCCGCCCGGCGCCTGTCGCATCGCCGCATACTGGGCCCGGGCCACCTTTTCGGCGTTGGCCGGCGAAATCGGCTGAGCGTTGCCCGAAGCTGCCGAGAAGAACGACAGCAGGTCGACGTACACACCGGCGCGCATGGTGATGGCCTCGCCGACGCCGTCCTGGTTGGTGGCGGCGAAATAGGTCACGCGGCGGGCGCCGGGGATGGAGGGCACCGCGTTCGAATCCACGATCTCCCCCGACTCGAGTGCGTGCTGGGCGGCCTGCAGGAACACCAGGGCCGCTTCCTCGCTCGGGAAGCGCACCAGCAGGTCCTGCACCTGGTTGAGGCCCCCGTCGGCCTGCCACACCCGCTCGTAGGTGGCAATGGACGTGGACAACGTGGAGAGGGCGCCGGCAGCGGCGGAGGGATCCGGCGCGTGGGAGGCGAATTCGGAGGGGTTGAGCGGGCCCTCCGAGCTGACGGTGTAGCCCAGGCCGAGATCCGGGACGACGACCTCCCCGAGCGACGCCGTCGTCAGGATGGCTGCGCCCGCCGGCGCCCCCGCCCCCATGTCCGTCCCCGCCAGCAGCACCAGGAGGCCGCAGGCCGCCAGGGCACCGGCGACTCCGCACCGGCCCCGCCCCATCCTCACGCCACGAAGTACTTGGCCTCGGGGTGGTGGCAGATGATGGCGTCGGTCGTCTGCTCGGGGTTGAGCTGGAACCCCTCGCTCACCGTCACGCCGATGCGGTCGCCGCCGAGCAGCTCCACGACCTTGGCGTTGTCGGTCAGATCGGGGCAGGCCGGGTAGCCCCACGAGTAGCGCCCGCCCCGGTACTGCTGGCGGAAGAGGCCGGTCAGGGTCGGCCCGTCTTCGGACGCGAACCCGAGCTCCTCGCGCACCCGGCGGTGCCAGTACTCCGCGGTGGCCTCGGCCATCTCGACGCTGAGGCCGTGCAGGAACAGGTACTCCTTGTAGTGGTCCTCGGCGAACAGGCGGGCCGCCTCTTCGGATGCCCGCGCCCCGATGGTGCAGAGCATGAAGCTGGCGAAGTCCTCGCCGCCGGAGTCGGCTGACCGGAAGAAGTCCGAAATGCAGAGCCAGGGCTCCTTGCGTTGGCGCGGAAAGGTGAAGCGCATCCATTCCGAGGACCGGGACTCGTCCTTCCAGATCACGAGGTCGTTGCCCTCGGCGTTGGCGGCGAAGTGGCCGTAGGCGACCGATGGCACCAGCAGGTCGGCCTCCTTGGCCTTGCCCAGCTGTTCGCGCAGCGTCGCCTTCACGCGGGTCTTGAACTCGGTGTCGTTCTCGCCGTTCTCGGGCCGGAAGCCCCATTGGTTGCGGAAGAGCGCGGTCAGGTTGAGGTACTCGGCGATGTCGTCGAGCGGGATCCCGACGGCCACCCGGCTGCCCACGAAGGGCGGGGTGAACAGGGGATTGTCCAGCGCCACGTCGGCGCGGGCAGGCTGCCCCTCGACCGGGGCGGTCTCCTGGTCGTCGAGCCGGCTGCGCCGGGGCACGTTCTTCTCGGAGATCTCCCGTCCGAATTTGGGGTCGTCCTCGCCGCTGCGCTTCAGCTCGACGAGGCGGTCCATCGTGCGCAGCCCCTCGAAGGCGTCGCGCCCGTAGAAGAGCCGGCCGTCGTAGACCTCGCGCAGGTCGCGCTCGACATAGGTCCGTGTCAGTGCGGCGCCGCCCAGGAGGACAGGGATGTTCGACAGCGATCGGTCGTTCAGCTCGACCAGGTTCTCGCGCATGATCAGTGTCGACTTCACCAGCAGGCCGCTCATGCCGATGGCGTCGGCCTTGTGCTCCTCGACCGCGGCGACCATCTCGTTGATGCCGATCTTGATCCCGAGGTTGACCACCTCGTACCCGTTGTTGGTCAGGATGATGTCGACCAGGTTCTTCCCGATGTCGTGCACGTCACCCTTGACGGTGGCCAGCACCACGGTGCCCTTGCCGCCCTGGTCCGACTTCTCCATGTGCGGCTCCAGGAAGGCCACCGCGGCCTTCATGGTCTCGGCGGACTGCAGCACGAAGGGCAGCTGCATCTCGCCCGAGGCGAAGCGCTCGCCCACGACCTTCATCCCCTCGAGGAGGATGTCGTTGACGATGGCCAGCGCGGCGGTGCCCGACTCGAGCGCCTCGGTCAGGTCGTCCTCCAGGCCGTTGCGGTTGCCGTCAATGATGCGCTGGGACAGCCGGCGGTCGACCGGCCAGTCGAGGTGCTCGTCCGCCGCCCCGGCGTTGACCTTCACGCCCTCGAAGAGTGACAGGAGCTCCTGCAGGGGGTCGTAGTCGTCGGTGCGCCGGTTGTAGACCAGGTCGAGGCAGACCTCCTTGGCCCGGTCGTCGATGCGGGCGAGCGGCAGGATCTTGGAGGCGTGCACGATCGCCGAGTCGAGCCCGGCCTCCACGCACTCGTGCAGGAACACCGAGTTGAGGACCTGGCGTGCCGCCGGGTTGAGGCCGAAGGACACATTGGAGAGCCCGAGGATGGTGGAGACCCCGGGCAGCTCGGCCTTGATCCGCCGGATGCCCTCGATCGTCTCGATCCCGTCCCCCCTGCTCTCCTCCATGCCGGTCGAGAGCGGCAGGGCGAGCGGGTCGAAGAGAAGATCCTCGGGCGCCAGCCCGTAGCGCTCGACGGCGATGTCGCGGATGTTGCGGGCGGCACGTGCCTTCCACTCCGCCGTGCGGGCCTGGCCCTCCTCGTCGATGCAGGTGCAGACGACGGCGGCCCCGAACTCGCGGGCGAGACGCAGGAACGTGTCGAGCCGGGTGCCGGGTTCGTCGCCTTCCTCCAAGTTGACCGAGTTCAAGACGGCGCGCCCGCCGATCCACTCCAGCGCGGCGCGGGCCACGGGGCCCTCCGTGGAGTCGACCATGATCGGCACGCTCGACTGCGTGCAGAGCCGGCTCGCCACCTCGGTCATGTCTGCCACGCCGTCGGCTCCCGTGTAGTCGACGCAGACGTCAATGAGGTGCGAGCCCTCCTTGACCTGGTCGCGCGCCATGCCGACGCAGGTGTCCCAGTCGGCATCGAGCATCGCCTCGCGGAAGGCCCGGGACCCGTTGGCGTTGGTGCGCTCACCTACGGCGAGGTAGGAGGAGTCCTGCGCGAACGGGACAGAGGTGTAGATGGAGGCGGCGGCGGGCTCGTGCACCGGGGTGCGCGCCGCCGGGGTGGCGTCAGCGCAGCGAGCGACGACGGCGGCCAGGTGGTCCGGCGTGGTCCCGCAGCACCCGCCGATGACGGACACCCCGAACTCGCTGACGAAGCGGTGCAGGTGCTCGGCCAGGTCGTCGGGCGTGAGGTCGTAGTGCATGTTGCCGTCGACGACCGACGGGAGGCCCGCATTCGGGACGCAGGCGATGGGGACGCGGCTGGCCCCCGAAAGGTGGCGGAGCGCCTCGCTCATCTCCACCGGGCCGGTGGCGCAGTTGAGGCCGACCACGTCGACCTGCATGGCGTCGAGCACGGTCAGTGCGGCGCCGATCTCGGTGCCGGGCAGCATGCGGCCGGTCAGCTCGATCGTCACCTGCGTCTGCAGGGGGACGTAGCGGTCGAGCGCCACCATGGCGCGCCGGGCGCCGTTCACGGCGGCCTTGATGGACAGCATGTCGAACTGCGTCTCAATGAGCAGGAGGTCGACGCCGCCCTCGAGCAACCCGAGCGCCTGCTCCTCGTAGGCGTCGCGGAAGTCGGCGTACGAGATGTGCCCCAACGTGGGGAACTTGGTGCCCGGGCCCATGGAGCCGGCCACCCAGCGCGGCCGCTCGGGTGTCGAGAACTCGTCGCGCACGGCGCAGGCCAGCTCGGCGGCCCGGCGGGTCAGCTCACGGGCGCGGTCGGCCAACCCGTACTCGGCGAGGACGACCGAGGTCGAGCCGAAGGTGTCGGTCTCGACCACGTCGCAGCCGACCTCGAAGAAGGAGCGGTGCACCTGGGCCACGAGGTCCGGCCGGGTCTCGACGAGCCACTCGTTGCAGCCCTCGAGCTCGGGGCCGCCGAAGTCGTCAGCTTCCAATCCCAGGAGCTGCAGGTTCGTGCCCATGGCGCCGTCGAAGATGACGACACGCTCGTTGAGCGCCTGCAGGTAGGTGGAGGCGGACGGATCGAGCCGACCAAGGAGTTCGGGAGAAGGAGTTACCACCCAAACAGGATACCGGGCACCCCCTCCCACCCCGATTCCCCTCGCCATGCCCCCGGTAGCATCCCGCTGATGGCACCACGGATCTACACCAAGCGGGGTGACGACGGGACGACGGGCCTGCTCTACGGGGGTCGTGTGCGCAAGGACTCGTGGCGGATCGAGCTGAACGGCGTCGTCGACGAGGCTCAGGCCGCCATCGGCGTGGCCCGGGCCCAGACGCCGGTGGGAACCGAGGTCAACGACCGCCTGGTCGTGCTCGCCCGCGACCTCTACGTCCTGATGGCGGAGGTGGCCACCGCCCCCGAGAACCGTTCCAAACTCCAGGCGGGGTCCAGCCTGGTGACGCCGGACATGGTGGTCGCGCTGGAGGCGGGGATCGACGACCTCCTGGCCCGCTTCGACATGCCGAGCGACTTCACCGTGCCGGGGGAGAACAGGGTGTCCGCCGCTCTGGACCTGGCCCGCACCATCGTGCGCAAGGCCGAGCGGATCGCCGTGGCCGAGCCGACGGAGGGCTCGTACGTCGTGCCCTATCTGAACCGCCTGTCCGACCTGCTCTGGGCGATGGCCCGGTGGCAGGAAGGGCCGGAGCACGTGTTGTCCAAGGAGTCAGCGCCGCTGCACTGAGTCAGCGCCAGTGCCCCCGGTGGATCCGCTCGGTGGCGCTCGCGCCCGTGCGCGTCACCGAGCCCGAGCGGTGGTCCCGGCCATCGGGGTGGCCGAGCAGGACGGCACAGAAGAGCCGCCAACCATCGGGCACGCCCAGCTGCATGGCCAGCTCCTCCTCCCCGCGGAACGCGCCCAGAATGCAGGCGCCGAGGCCCGCATCCACCGCCCCCAGGAGGACGGTCATGACGCCGAAGGCCGCGTCGCCGATCCAATAGGGGACGGGCCAGACCTCGGCGCCGGCACCCAGGCCGGACTCCGCCTTGTCCTCCTCGGCGTAGCGGTCGACGTAGGCGTCGGACGAGGCGTAGGCGAGGAGCACCACGGGGGCCCGTGCCAACCCGTCGGACCACTCGCTGTGCCGGGTGCGCCACGCCGCGTCCGTCGTGGCGTCGAAGTAGATGGCCGTCTGCGCAGGCCCTTCGAGCACGACCCAGGCCGTCCCCCGCGTGTTGCCGGCAGTGGGTGCCCGCAGGGCGGCCTGCAGCATCGTGTCCACGATGTCGGGTTCGATCGGCTCGGTGGAGAAGCTCCGGACCATGGCCCGGCGGCGGATGGCCTCGTGCAGCTCCATGGGCGGGCAGTTTTCCACTGCCTGACCGCACGGACAGCCCAGGCTGACCGCACGGACGCTCCGGCACGCCCTGGGAATGTTGACCCCGTTGGTAGTGTTTAACAGTTCGAGGCCAGCCCCCTGAGCGGGCTGGTGCAACCCGGAGGTTTGAGAGTGGCTACTCCACGAGACCTGTTGAACGAGGCCAAGGCGTCCATCCGCGAGGTGGACCAGGCCGACGCGCAAGCCCTGTTGGAGGGCGGTGGCGTGACCTTCCTCGATGTCCGGGAGCCGGACGAGTACGAGCAGGGCGCACTTCCCAACGCCGTGCACCTGCCCCGCGGCCACCTCGAGTTCCAGGTGGAGGGCAAGCTGCCCGACAAGGCGGCCCCGATCGTCGTCTACTGCGCCGGGGGCGTGCGCTCGGCCTTTGCCGCCAAGACGATGGGTGAACTGGGCTACACCGACGTGCAGTCGATGATCGGCGGGTTCAACAAGTGGAAGGACGACGACCGGCCCTGGGCGGCGCCCCAGACCCTGACCCCGGCCCAGCGCAACCGCTACCAACGCCACGTCCTGCTGCCCGAGGTGGGCGAGACGGGCCAGCTGAAGCTGCTCGGGTCGAAGGTGCTGCTGCTCGGCGCCGGTGGCCTCGGCTCGCCGGCCGCGCTGTACCTGGCCGCCGCCGGCGTGGGCACGCTCGGCATCATCGACATGGACGTCGTCGACGAGTCGAACCTGCAACGCCAGATCCTGCACAACATGGACCGGGTGGGCGACCGCAAGGTCGACTCAGCCAAGAAGACGCTGACGGCGCTGAACCCGGACGTGAACGTCGTGACCTACGACGTGCGGCTCGGGGCCGACAACATCCTCGACATCATCGACGGCTACGACGCCATCGTCGACGGGACGGACAACTTCCCGACCCGCTACCTGGTCAACGACGCCTCGCTGCTCAAGCGGATCCCCGTGATCCACGGGTCGATCTTCCGCTTCGAAGGCCAGGTCACGGTGTTCGACCCTTACAACGGGCCGTGCTACCGCTGCCTGATCCCGGAGCCGCCGCCGGCCGAACTGGCGCCGTCGTGCTCCGAGGCGGGCGTGCTGGGCGTGCTGCCCGGGATCATCGGCTCGATCCAGGCCATCGAGACCATCAAGGTGCTCCTGGGTCTGGGCGATCCCCTCATCGGTCGGCTCCTGGCGTACGACGCGTTGGAGGAGTCCTTCCGGACGTTCAAGGTGCGCCGGGACCCGGCCTGCCCGGCCTGCGGGCCCGACGCCGGCGAGATCGTCATCGCCGAGTACGACGACCTCTGCATGCCGCACGCGCCCTAAGGACCCAGCCTAACTATGGGTCGTTCCTTCTCCTCGGCCGGCGATCCGAGTCGAATGCTGTTGCCGTTTGGTTCGGTGTGCGAGCCCTCGCACAGCCCGTACGGCATCAGCTCGACGGGCTGGTGAGGCCGCCGATGCCGGGCCGGCTCCATTCCTCGAACAGTGTGTCGGGGTCGCCGACGTACAGGTACGCCGAGGCCCGGTGGTAGCCGGGATCGTGACCCAGGTGGGTGCTCAACCCATCGCGGTTGGCAAAGCCATGGTCCGCCCCGTCCTCGTAGGCCACCGTCGCGAATCCCAACGAGGCGTAGTGCGCCAGTGCGGCCGCCACGTCCCACACCGGGAAGATCGGGCCGAACTGCCGGCTGTCCCCTACACGCGAGATATCGGCAGAACGCGATGTCACGCGCCCTTGTTCAACAGGGACCGGCATGACACCCCTCCCTTGCCGGTGGCACCTGTATCGATCCGGATCCAGCCGTGAATACCAGTAGAAGGAGCAAAGTAGACCCTGCTGCAATTACCGATAATCACGATCTGCCCGAGCGGGCCCGCGGGGGGGAGATTCGTCCGATGGATCACGGTCGACGAAGGCGGCGTCCCGATCAGGTTGCCGACGGTCTGTTGCGCTCTGACGTAGGCCGCGGTCTGTGCATCAGACCACCACCCAGTAGGAGTGATCGACATGCCGAAGTTAGCCACTACTCCGTACATGCACAGAAGGGA
Organism: uncultured Acidimicrobiaceae bacterium; assembly: GCA_963753115.1. Classification (GTDB taxonomy): domain Bacteria; phylum Actinomycetota; class Acidimicrobiia; order Acidimicrobiales; family RAAP-2; genus Bog-473. The sequence continues at coordinate 82,807 of CAVWBB010000008.1, read as the reverse complement.
GACCGCGACAACCACGATGCGTGCGGAATAGGGTCCGCTCGCTCCGATGTATTCCCAAAGCACAGGGACTCCCACGGCGCTTCCCAACACTAAGAGTGGGAGGAAGTCACCGACGAAACGGTTGTCCAAGAATCCGAAGACGAGCAATGCAGCTGCCGGAAGTGCCGCCGCCACCAGAGGAACGACCAACAGTCTCACAATCAATGGTGACGAGGGCCGTAGGATTCCGAAAACTCCGACGAGGGTCAGGAGGAAAAGCAATGGCATGGAACCCGGAACGCTCGTCATGTGCTCCGCGCCAAACAGTACGACATGCCCTACGGGCTGTGCGGGATTCTGAGGGAGCGTAATGAATGGGAAGACAGAGGAGATGTGCACGCCAGGACCAAAGACATACGCCTTCAGTCCGCTTGGCAAATACACCGGGCTGAAGTAGTGGCCATGATTGATCGACGCAAGGTGATGTGTCCTGTAGTAGACCTGGTCCGTCAGCGGATAGGTGTTGATGCCCCCGAATTTCAGCCAACTGACTCCAAAAGATGCGAGAAGCGGAATTGTTCCCGCCCCGATGGTCGGAAGCCACCATCGACGGTTCTCAGTCCGATTGCGACCCCAGAGAAACCACAATCCTGTGACTACTGCGCCAACGCACCAGCCAACCCCGGCAGTTCCTCGAGTCAAGTTCACGGCCAATATCGCCAGAGCGAGGACCGCGACGCGGCCCCACGACGGGCGTTCCAGTACTCGGAGCAGGGCAACCATTGACGCCAACGAAAGAGCAACGCTCCACGCGATGTCCTCCGAGTAGACCCACGGGTTGGCCGCGACGTTGATCAGAGCAGACCCTCCGATGATTGTGGCGAACACCATCGCGTAGATCACGGCTTCGGCCATGCCCAGTTCCGCCGACCCTCGGATGTACCTGCGGCACCTCCACAGGATTATCGCAGTCATCAGACCGGTGATGACCCACACGATCAGAATCGAGAGGGCCGAGAGACGCCCGTCGAGGTCGTGGGAGACAAGCAGAACGGGTATCCGGATCAGGGAAGGAAATATTCCGAAGTACGTGTACTGGTGACCATTGTGAAGGAACGCCTCTTGGCCAAGTGCACCCTTGGCGATAGAGAGGCGCCCAGACAATATTGCGCGGCCCTGCAGATCGTAGAAGTTGCTCAGTGTGTTATGGGGTAGCACTGTCCGAAGGAGGGACGGTCCACCTGTCCAGAGATCCGTGAGAACCCACAGGTAAGGCAGCAGAACAATCACCGCCGCAATCGCAAGAGCGAACGAAAAGCGTCGGATGCCTGACCGCTCACCGACTCCGCTACCTTCGGCAAGGTCGAGCACGGGTGAAGACGATCCTCCCAGTGTCGCCAACCTAACCATATTGCTCCCTCAACGGCATGGAGTCGTCGAACGTAGCTGAGATGCGAGGGGGGAATTCTGGATTGGTCAATTCCGAGCTATTTGACCACGTTCGCAGAAATCTAATATACAGATCCAGTGCGAACGATCCTCTTCGATCTCCTGCACCGGATCGTCGCCACGTCACCGCCCCAGCCGGTTATCGAATTCGGCGCTGCCCGCGCACCGACGCAGACTCATCTGCCCTCTGTTCGCTCGCTCTTTGCTGGCTTCGATTTTTCCGGCGCAGATATCAGTCAGGGTGTTGGCGTCGATCAGTTGCAGGATCTGCGACAGCTTGGACTTCGTGATGGATGCGTTGGGACAGCCCTGCTGTTGGACACAATTGAGCATGTGGAGGACCCGTGGCAAGCGATGGCAGAGCTGCGACGCAGTCTCGCCCCAGATGGAGTCCTTCTTCTCACAACCCACTTCTTTTTCCCCATCCACCAGCATCCGGCCGACTATTGGCGTTTCACAGCGGACGGCGTCGACTCTTTACTCAAGGATTTTCCATATCGCTACGCCGCAGAGGGCGGGCTTCGCTTGTTCCCTCACTCTGTCGTTGGATTGGCTGGTGGTCCTGCACTCGATGCGAAGCAGTGGGCCTTGAGCGTAACTGCGGTCGAAGAGTGGATCAGGCTGGGTGCTTCGTCATGGAAGGAAAGGACCATGAACCTACTTCCGCCGATCCTCGTCCAGCGAGGGTACAAGCGATACGCAAAGCTGGATAGTCGGGGGAATGTCCGGACCAGTAATCCGATTGGAGTACCTCCGAGTACTTAGCCCAACGCCCATGACACGGCCAGGGGTGTGCACGCCGAGTTGGTTCCTCCGCACGGTGCCACGTTGGGAAGCCGTCTCGAATGTCCAGATAGCTCCACCAAGTGCTCGCCACTGCTCTCGGTGGTTCGAACTTTTGACCAATGCACCGTGCTTGTGACAATTGGCGGTCCCTATCGTGGCTCTGATACTGGAGCTGGGGCCTCGTTTATCTGCGGGAGCTGCGAGGTCACTCTCGGCCCGGGCCTGAGCTTGGTCCACCAGTAGTTGTTCTTTAATCGAAGTGCATGTTTCTCTAACAACCACCAGCTGAGGACCGCCAGCGGGATGGTAAATGCGAGGCTCATCAAACAGAGCGCGAAGTAGCCCCAGGCGGCGACGCCGAACATGACAAGAAGTTGCTGAATCGGGAACCCGTAGATGTAGAGCCCGTACGAGTAGTCGTTTTTGGCTCCGACCTTCTGAAACGGCAAGTGGATTCCGAGGTAGATCAGCGGGTAGACGACAAAGATCGACGCCGGATCCACGCTCGTAAGGGTGTAGGCCGGAATATTGTGCCCTATCGGCAATGCGGACATCGCCACGAAGAGGCCGGCGCTGAGGAGGGCCAAACGTCCAGAGTCGGGGATCTTGTCCCGGTAGAGATATATGGAGGATCCTGCAAGGAAGACCGGGAAGAGTTCGAGCATCCTCATCCAGACCCAGTGATGGAAGGCATTGAATTGACCGTTGTACTTTGGGTTCGCCGTCACCACGACGAGCATCACCCACAGCACCATCGTCAAGACAGCGATCACGACGCGCCTGCGCAGCAGACCCGCAACACTCGCGATCGCGAGCAGGGCGTAACAGAGGAACTCGAAGTAGAGAGACCAGAGCGACCCGTTCCAGAGTTGGGGAAGGGCATTCCCGGTGAGAGTCCCTGCGATTCCCGGTTGCCTGATCCAGAGTTGCGAGTTCTTGAAAATGTAGCCATACGGTCCGTCTGACTCCCCGAAGTAGCAGGACACGCCGCAACCAGCGTGCCCACCCGAGTGGAGCCATCCGATCAGACCAAACACGAAGGCCGTAAGAATGAGGCATACCCAAAACGCCGGAAATATTCGGAGGAACCGCTTCCAGAAATACGCAATCAGTCCATTTTGCTGTGCACTCCCAGCAAGCAGAAATCCGCTGATCCCAAAGAAACCGTACAGGGCTGGCGTTCCAAGCGTCGTCTTGTTAAGTATCCCCTCCGAAGATGGATTCGACAGCTGGCTCGCATGGGTGAAAATAACAGTGCTCACCAGTACGAGGCGAAGAAAGTTTAAGCTGTTGTGCTTTAAGTTGAGGGTGTCGCCGACCGAAACATGTCGCTTGGTCGGGACCGTTTCTGGACTCGTACCCACGACCGATACACCTCTCACGTGGCTGCATGATAACGAACGGCCTGAGAGACCGCACGCGGCTGCCACCTCCGGAGCCCAGGCACGGGAACGTTCCTGGGCGGCCACCGCACCATTCCGTCCGCGCATAGCGTCCGGAATGTAAGTTCAATAATCAGGGGACGAAGCTGAGCTTCCGTCCTCTGCGACCCCTCGATGACCTTGACGCCCCGCTGTCACTGTCATACCTCGACTGCGGCACCACGTGGCCAGGCCCAATCGTAGTGTATGGAACCCCAGCCGGGCGGTGCACCGGAAATCCTGTTAGGAGAGAGATCGTATCTGGTCGGAAGGTGCATCGCTTCAGAAGCTCGTAGAGGATTGTCGGCACGGCGTTTGCAAATAGGCATGCACGCTCGAGATTGCTTCGGCCTCCGGGGAGCGGATAACGCCTTGTACTGGGGCGGGTGTTGGCCGAACCCTTTCGCCATGACACTGCGTATCCGCCACACAAATTCCGAGGTCACGCAGCCAATGGGATCGCCCAAAACGCGAGAAACCTGTTCGAAATCATGGCGACAATCGGCCACTCGTGGTGCGTCGCCGCATTGCCCTATCGCGCCCCCGCAGGCCGGGCGCGCCGGTGGCGGGGCAGCCAAGACCGAGAGCTCGGCAACGGCAACGGCAACGGCAACGGCAACGGCAACGGCAACGGCAACGGCAACGGCAACGGCAACGGCAACGGCAACGGCAACGGCAACGGCAACGGCAACGGCAACGGCAACGGCAACGGCAACGGCAACGGTGCGTTCGCTCCTGACTCAGGCGAATCGGAGCACCCACTCCGGCCTAGTTGCGTTGTCCCGCGACACCTCGCGTGGTGTTCCAGAGCCGCACGCCGCCGTTGGTCCGGTGCGGGCCGTAGGCGCTGTCGAAGAGCCGCGTGGCGCATGCCGAGCCCGGCGCGGCGATCACCACTGCCGCCAATGACGCATTCCAGCTTCGGAGCTCCATGCGGACGGTCGACGGCGCAAGCTGCGGCTGGCCGCCACCGGCACATTCGGCCAGGACCTCCTGCACAAGGGACGGGTCGCTGGCGAACGTGGCCGTGCCGTCGGCACTCCTGAAGACGGCGTACCCGCCGGGCATACGGAAGGTGTCGTGGGCCATCGCCTGCCAGAGCATGGCCGATGCATCGACAGGGCTGGCGAACGGATAGACGACGACGGTCGTGCCCACCGGTAAGGATCGGGCACTGGTGGTGAACCACGAGGGGACGTCGCTCGGACTTGATCCGTAGGGCCAAACGGGGAGCAGAGGGATCAGCGCGCAGAGGGCCACGAGCGTGCAGGCCACGGTGGCTCGGAGCCGGTCGCGGGGCTGATCCCTCCGGTCCAGGCGCACGTAGACCGCGTCGACGAACACCACGAGAAGCAGCGCGGCGAACAACCAGAAGAACTCGACGTACCGAGATGCTGCCCCACTGTCGAAGAGGGGGAGATGGGCCAGGACGTCGAAGGGCAGGGGGATCCCGGTCTTGTGCCCGTCGACGTGGAGGTACGAGCCCATCGACAGCACCATCCCGGCGACGGCCATCGCTGCGGCGAACTGCACCAGCCGCTTCCGTCGCAGGGCGATCGTGCCCACGGCCAACATGATCACGAGCGGGATCCCGACGTAGGAACCGTTCTCGTTGGGGGCGTCGACGACGATGTGCCAGTTGGCGTCGCGCTGTGCCACGAGGGAGTCGCCCAACGCGGTGTGTCCGAACGTGAAGCGCTGGACTTCCGTGGGGACGAAGAATCCGACCGGGTCGCTCGAGAGGCCCGCGATCGCAGTCGCACTCTGCGCAGGACCGTTGATGTGCTCCGGCCCGTCCAGCGCCGTCCAGATCCCAAAGCCGCTGCCGAGCAGGAACACGACAACCGCGCAGGCGCCCATCCTCGCCGCCTGCGAGACATCGACGGCCGGACGGCGAAGCAGCCAGTAGATGACCCACAGGACGGCAGCAATCGCGGTCATGACGGCCATCGACGCGAAGACTTCCGCAGAAATGTAGAGCTGGGCGACGAAGCATGCTCCGACGAGGATGCCGGTCAACCATGGGGGATCTGACTTGGTCCGCCAGAACCGGTCCAGGAACAGAATCACGAGGGGTGGGATGAAGCCGACGATCAAGAACAGGTGCGCGCCACCCTCTGCCGCCACGAAGGGCGAGAAGCCGTAGAGGAGACCTCCCACGAACGCGGCCGGGCGCCACCGGATGAATCGACGGGCCATCAGGTAGAAGGTCATGGCCGAACTGGCGAGCGCCAGGTTCAGCATGATGTTGAACGTGGCGATCGGACCAAAGATGAGGGTGATGGGCGTGCCCAGTGCGCCGACGAGCGGCATCGTCGTGTTGTCCATCAGGTTGATGCCTGCTGGCGCGTTCAGAAAGTTGTTCGCGAGCGGATTGTGGCCGTGCAGGAGCGCCCACGGTGTCTGGGCGAGATACCAGATCTCCTCTGGCACGTCGGCGCCGCCGATTTGGACCGTGTGGGTGATCCCATGAGACCAGGTGCCAGCGTTCGCGAGCAGCGAGACACCGACATAGACGATGGCCACCAGGACGGTGAACCACCGGCCGTCACTGAAATGTGCACGATCGGCCGCGGGCATCCGCTTCTCACGGCGCGAAGGTTGCGTTACCGCCAGATCAGTCACGAACGTTGCTCCCCGAGGCGGTCAGGGTGAGCCGGCTGCCCACAGTCGGCCTGCGTCGCGCTGGGGAAAGGTTCCTTCGTTGAGACGACCGTGAACAGCGATACGGACCTCGGCAAGGCCCCCGTGGCGGTCCATCCGGCGGAAGCTACCAGTTCCCACCCTGTTCGCCCGGGCATGACCAGAGGCCCCCGACGCCGTTGGCCACGGTCCTCCTGCAGGCGGACGGGGCGACCAACTAGACAAGGGTCATGACACAGACGGCGGCTATGGCCAAGTCCTTCCACGTCAACGGCGTCGACCTGGCGTGGTCCGAGCGGGGCAGTCGATCAGGGGGGACTCCGACCTTCGTCCTCTGCCACGGCTACACCGGCTCTGCCCACGACTTCGCGCTCGAAGTGGACGCGTTGGCAACCGACCGCCGCGTGGTCACGCTCGACCAGCGGGGGCACGGCCACTCGACGAGGACAGGTCGTCTCGACGGCTACACCATCGATCAACTCGTGGCGGACCTCACGGGCTTCCTCGAAGGAGTCGGGGAGGGACCAGTCGACCTGCTCGGCCACTCCATGGGAGGTCGCGTCGTCATGGGCGTCGTCCTGGCGCGGCCCGACCTCGTCCGCTCCCTCATCCTCATGGACACCAGCGCCTGGTCGTTCCTGCCGCCCGACAAGGACCTGCGCGCCATCGTCCACGGCTTCATCAATTCGTTCGACCCCGCGGGTGGCATGCCCACCACGCTCAGCATGGGTGGGCCCGAGGACGTCCTCATCGAGGCGCACACGTCGGCCGAGTGGCGCAAGGAGAAGGACGCCATCTTCACCGGAATGGACGCGTACGCCGTCAAGGGCCTCGGGAGCGAGCTCATGGGTGACGCCGCCGAGCACCCCGGCTCCCTGCGGGCCCAGCTCTCCTCCATCGCCTGCCCGACGACGGTCATCGCGGGTGAGCACGACCACCCGCTGATCGATCAGGCACCCGAACTGGCCGCCGAGGTTGCCGACGGGCGGCTGACCGTCATTCCCGGGGCGTACCACTCGCCGCAACTGACCCATGCTGCGGCGTGGCGGGCGGCCGTCGAGCAGCATCTGGCCTGGGCCGACGTGTCAGGGCGGTCGAAGTGAGTGACGCCCCGCCACCGCAGGCCGGAGATCGGGTCGAGCTCGCCGGCACCGACGTCGCCATCCCCCCACTCGGCGTGGGGACATGGGCCTGGGGCGACAAGGGCACCTGGGGCATGGGCGGCTACGACCAGTCCCTCACCGAGTCGACGATCCGCGAGGCCTGGGAGGCGAGCATCGCGGCCGGTGTCGTCCTCTTCGATACCGCCGAGGTCTACGGCGGGGGCGAGAGCGAGCGCATCATCGGGCGCCTGCTCGCCGCCGACCCCAGCGTGCGCAACCGTGTCGTCATCGCGTCGAAGTTCATGCCGAGCCCGTGGAAGGTCAACGTGCGCGCCGCACTCCTGTCGGCCGCCCGCAACTCGCGCGAGCGCTTGGGTATCGACGTCATCGACCTCTACCAGATTCACGGGCCGATCTCGTTGCGCTCCCACGGCGCCCTCGCCGACGCCCTGGCCGCCGCACACGCTGAGGGCATCGTCCGCGCCGTCGGTGTGTCGAACTACTCGGCCAAGGAGACGCGCTCCATCGACAGCGCCCTGCGCCAGCGCGGCCTCCGCCTGGCCAGCAACCAGATCGAGTTCTCCCTCCTGCGCGCCATGCCGCTGCGTGTCGGGCTCATCAGCACCTGCCGCGAGCTCGGCGTCGTGCCGTTGGCCTACTCGCCGATCGGGCAGGGGCGCCTGACCGGCAAGTACTCGGCGGCGAACCCGCCGCCCCGCGGCCGCTCCTTCTCGGCCCATCCCATGTCCCAGGTGGACGCGATCGTTGCCCAGCTCCGCCGGATCGGGGCGGCTCACGGCGACCGCACCCCGAGCCAGGTGGCGCTGGCCTGGCTCATCGCCAAGGGCGCCGTGCCCATCCCCGGCGCCAAGAATCGGGACCAGGCCGAGCAGAACGCGGGCGCCCTGGGCTGGAGCCTGACCGAGGACGAGCTGGACCTCCTCAATGCGGCGGCGCTCTACGGGACGCGGGGCATCTCCCAGCGCATTTGGCAGCACGGCTGAAAGCGGCGGTACCGTCTTGAGGTGATCGCTTCGCTGGCCGACTCTGGGCTCCCACCGCTCAGCGGCTCGCACTTCTTGACCGCCCAGTTCCCCTTCGTCCCGGTCGCCATGGTCATCGTGGCCCTCGCCCTCTACCTGTGGGGGGTGCGGCGCAACAATGCGCGCCACCCGCGGCACCCATGGCCGGTCGGCAAGACAGTGGCGTGGATCGCCGCACTGTGCACCACCGGCAGTGGGCATCTTCAGCTTCGTCGGCGTCTACGACGGGGAGCTGTTCTGGGACCACATGGTCCAACACCTGATCCTGATCATGGTGGCGGCCCCGCTCTTCGCCGTCGCCTCTCCCTTGCGGCTGGCCTTCTGCGCGACCTCTGGGACCGCCCACATCGTCGTCACGGAGGCGTTGCGTTCCCGCGTGGCCAAGTTCTTCGGCAACCCGATCGTGGCGTTCATCCTCTACGCGGTCGTCATCCCGATCAGCCACCTGACGATTTGGTACAACTACACGCTCACGCAGGAGAGCGTGCACAACGCGGAGCACCTCATCTTCCTCCTCGTCGGCTACCTGTTCTGGCGGCAGATCTTCGGGAACGATCCCAACGCCAACCGGCTCCACCCCGCGCTGCAGTTCTTCTACCTGTTCATGGCGATCCCGATCGACACCTTCACCGGAGTATCGCTCGCCGGTGCGACCCACGAGTTGTTCCCCGCCTACGTCGCCACGCACCGCGCCTGGGGCCCGTCCCTCGTCGTCGACCTCCACGTGGGCGGCGACATCATGTGGGTCGTCGGCGACACGTTGATGCTGTGGCCGATGATCCCCGTCGCCCTGCGCTGGATGCACATGGAGGAGCGCAAGGCGGTACGCATCGACGCGCAGCTCGACGCAGAGGCACTCGCCGAGGCCACAGCGGAGGGCCCCCTGCCCGATCAGCCGCCGAGGTCCATCAGCTCCACGCGGACCCCGTCGGGGTCGGTGCAGTAGAGGAAATCGAGGGCCGTCCCGCCGAGGTCGATGGTCGTCCGGCTCGACTCGACGACGGCGCCGCCGAGCTCGACGATCTGGGCCGCCGTCGCGGCCAGGTCACGCACCCGGAACGACAGGTGGGTCAGGCCGAGCTGATTGACCGCCCGTCGCTCTCGTGGGCCGAAGGGCGCCGGTTCCTCGAAGGCCAGGAGCTCTATGGCGGTGGTGCCCTTGCGGATGAACTGTGAGGTCACCGCCACGTCGGGAAACTCCATCAGCCGGGCGAACTCGGAGCCGATGGCATGTGACTCGGCCTGCTCGAAGCCGAGCGCGTCGCAGTAGAAGCGCAGCGACCGCTCGAGGTCGCTGACACAGATGCCGAAGTGCGAGAAGACAGGTCCCTGGTCGTCGTTCACGGGTCGTAGTCTGCCCCGTGTGGCCCGGCCACCCCGAACCTCCGTAGGCTCGTGGTCGTGACACCGGAGAAGAAGGACCCCCAGGGCAGCCCCGAACGCCTGACCGACTCGGGCATCGCCATCAGGCCCGTGTACCGCCAGGCTGACCTCGAAGGCTGGGATGCCGATGCGCAGCTCGGCGAGCCGGGCGCCTTCCCCTACACCCGGGGCGTCCACCCCCAGATGTACCGCTCGAAGCTGTGGACGATGCGCCAGTACGCCGGCTTCGGCTCCGCCGAGCAGACGAACCAGCGCTTCAAGTTCCTCCTCGATGCCGGCCAGACGGGGTTGTCGTGCGCCTTCGATCTGCCCACCCAGATGGGCTACGACTCCGATCACGTCCGGGCCGAGGGCGAGGTCGGCAAGGTCGGCGTCGCGATCGACTCGCTGGCCGATATGCGCCTCCTCATGGCGGACCTCCCGATGGACAAGGTCACGACGTCCATGACGATCAATGCCACGGGCGCCATCCTGCTGCTCCTCTACCAATTGGTGGCCGAGGAGCAGGGAGTGGCCAGCGAGAAGATCCGCGGCACCATTCAGAACGACATCTTGAAGGAGTACATCGCCCGCGGGACCTACATCTACCCGCCGCGCCCCTCCATGCGCCTGATCGTCGACACGTTCTCCTACTGCGCGACCAACCTTCCCAGCTGGAACACGATTTCGATCTCGGGCTACCACATCAGGGAGGCCGGTTCGACAGCGGTGCAGGAGATCGCCTTCACCCTCGCCAACGGCATCGCCTACGTCGAGGCGGCCATCGCGGCAGGCATGGACGTCGATGCCTTCGCCCCGCGGCTGTCGTTCTTCTGGAACGCGCACAACAACCTCTTCGAGGAGGTGGCCAAGTACCGGGCGGCGAGGCGCATGTGGGCCCGCATCATGACGGAGCGCTTCGGCGCCAAGGACGAGCGCTCGAAGATGCTGCGCTTCCACACCCAGACCGGCGGATCGACCCTGACGGCCCAGCAGCCCGAGAACAACATCGTCCGCGTGACGGTGCAGAGCCTGGCGGCCGCCCTCGGTGGCACACAGAGCCTGCACACGAACGGCTTCGACGAAGCCCTCGGGCTGCCCACCACCAGGGCCGCCAAAATCGCCCTGCGCACCCAGCAGATCGTCGGGTTCGAGTCCGGCGTGGCCGACACGGTGGACCCGCTGGCCGGTTCGTTCTTCGTGGAGTCTCTGACCGACGAGGTGGAGCAGGCGGCCAACGCCTACCTGGAGCGGATCGAGCAGCTCGGCGGCGCGGTGGCCGCCATTGAGGCCCGGTTCATGCAGGAGGAGATCGAGGCGGCCGCCTACAGCTTCGCCAAATCGGTTGACGACGGCGAGAAGGTGGTGGTCGGTGTCAACCGCTTCACCGACGCCGAGGGGGAGCCGACCGAGGTCTTCCCGATCGACGTGAAGCTCCAGCAGATCCAGATCGACCGCACGCGGTCCGTACGGGCCGAGCGCGACCCGGCGGCCGTGGACCGCGCCCTGGCCGATATCGCCGAGACGGCCAAGGGCGACGGCAACCTGCTCGTCCCCATGAAGGCCGCGCTCAAGGAAATGGCCACGCTCGGCGAGGTCTCCGATGTCCTGCGCGCGGAGTTCGGCGTCTACCAGCCCGGAGGCTGAGCCGTGGCGGGGGAGCGGCCGACCAGGTTCTGGCCGCTGTTCGACCTCGTCGTCCGCACGCCACGCCTGGAGCTGCGCCTCCCGCGGGAGGACGAATTCCCCGGCCTCATCGACCTGGTCGATCACGGGATCCACCAGCCCGGGACCATGCCGTTCTTCATCCCCTGGACCGAGGGCGAGCCGGACCAGCGCGCCCGCCAGTCCGCCCAGTGGTGGTGGCGGCAGCGGGCGGAATGGTCGCCCGACAAGTGGAGCTTCACCGGCGCCGTCTTTGTCGACAACGAGCCCGTCGGCGTGCAGGACCTCCAAGGGGAGCACTTCCGCGCCGTGCGCTCCGTCGAGACCGGGTCGTGGCTCGGCTTGGCCCACCAGGGTCAGGGTCTGGGGCGCGAGATGCGGGAGGCGATCCTGCATCTGGCCTTCGCCGGACTGGGGGCAGAGGAGGCGTTGAGCGGCGCCTTCGAGGACAACGCCGCCTCGCTGGCCACCTCGCGTGCGGTGGGCTACGAGGAGAACGGGGAGGCCCGCGGCCACCGTCGTGACAGCTCGGCCCGCACCCTCCGCTTTCGCATGGGGCGGGACATCTGGGAGCAGCGTCGACGAGACGACATCGAGATCGTGGGACTCGAAGGGTGTCTCGACATGTTCATGGGGCCGCCCAGCTAGGTCCGCACGGTGCCGGTGCCCGGTGCTGAGGTTCGGCGGTCACCCGGCTCCCTCAACTCGGTCCAGCGCCTCGGCGACGTCGTGTCTCCAGTCCCCGCCGGGCCTGAAGTGGACGCCGCTCCAGCCGTGCCGCCGTGCCACCTCCACGTTGTCCAGCGTGTCGTCGAGGAGCACGACCGCCGACCCACGCCCGGCCATCCCAAAGTGCCGTTCCGCTCGGGCGTAGAAGTCCAGCTCCTTCTTCGTCACCCCAGATCGCCCGAGAAGGCGGTTCCGCTGAACGGCAGGAGCGGCGCCAGGCGTTGTTCGAGGAACCGGGCCCGTCGGGGCTCCTGGTTGGAGACCAGCGCGAGCGGGATGCCCAGGGCCGCCCATCCCGTGGCCGCCTCCAGGACGGCCGGGTCGACGACGAGGTCCTCCTCGAACCAGCACTCCAGTGCGGCCTCGACCCCCATCGCCCAGCCCAACTCGTCGAGCGCGCCGGCGAGCGCCTCCTCGACAGGCGTGTTCCCGACGATGACCCCGGCCCAGCGTGTCGCAAAGAGCGCGTCGTCCAGGCGCCGCGCGTCGACGCCGAAGCGCTCGCCAAAGGCAACCTGCCACGGGCCGCGCCCGCCCCGTGTCGCATCGAGGAGCACGCCATCGACGTCGAGGGCCAGCAGCGCCGTCATTCGCCCGGCGGCGCGTTCCGACGGGTCTTCCCGCCGCGTCTGGAGAACTTTCCGAGGAGCCAGTACCCCCGGCGCTGCCGCACCGCACTGCGCCGGAAGGGATCCTCGGGCTCCAGGTGTTCCTCGGCGCCGGCCACGACCTGGTCGAACATCGCCGCGGCCTCCTTCGACCGCTTGAGCGCCACCAGCTCGGTTGCGATGGCCCACTTCTGGTAGAGGATCGTGCGCGGGTCCCCACCGGTGCGCTCGAGGCCGGCCAGTGCCTCGGAGAACAGGCCGAGCGCCAGGTCGTGGTTGCCGAGGTGCCGATGCGTCTGGGCCAGGTCGATCATGGCCCGGAAGGTCTCGGTGGCGTCCGGGCCGAGTGTCCGCTGCGTCGACTCGAGCACACGCACCCGCAGCGGGAACTCGTCGCCGTAGCGGCGGAGCTTGCGCAGGGTGATGGCCAGGTTGGCGGCCGTCCTCACGGACAGCTCGCTGTCGGGGCCGGTCTGCCGGTCGGAGGCCTGGAGGACCCGCTCCCAGAGCCGCCGCGCCGCCTCGTGCTCGCCCAGTCTGTCGACCACGATGGCCAGATTGAACTCGGTCCGGGCTACCCGGCCCTCGTCGATCCCGTCCGCCTGGTTCTGCAGCGACAGCGAGGTCGTCAGGACCCGTTCGGCCTCACGGAGTTGGCCGGCGTCGCGCAACGCGCGGCCCAGGTGCAGCATGGCGTCGAAGGTCGCCGGATCCGATTCCCCGTAGAGCTCCTTTCGGGCGTCCAACAGGATCCAGGCCTCGTCGACCTCGCGCGACTGGCGTTCGTCCATGGAGCGTCGACGATATCGGCCGCGGTGGGCGCGCGGTCGCGCCGGGGCACGCGGATCAGGCCACGGCGCGGCTGATGTCCTCGAGAGACAGCTCGGTCGTGTGCGAGCCGCCGCACTGCACGCAGTCTTTGGTGTGGATGGAAGACCGGATGAGCCGGGAGCGGGTCTCGTTGAGCGCGATCGTGAAGGTCTTGCCGTGCGGGTCGATCTCCAGCTCCCAGTAGGGGCGCCACTCGGTGGAGATCCTGCGCTGCCCAACGGCGATCCCGCTCAAAATCCGACAGAAGCGCAATTGGCGAGTGTCGAAGATCCAGGTGCTGTGGCACGAGTCCAACGTGATGAGGTTCATGGAGGTCAGCATGCGCCCCTCCCTTCAACCGGGACTCGGAGAAGCCTGTCCGAGGGCTGGGGGTTTGATTGCAGGATCGTGACGGCTCAGGCGGTCACGATCGCCTCGAAGTGCTCCACCACGGGAAAGGGGTCGTAGAAGTGGTGCAGCGCGGCGCGCCACTCCTCGTAGGCCGCCGAGCCCCGGAAGCCCTCGGTGTGGTCCTCGAGAGTTTCCCATTCGACCAGCAGGAGGAAGCGGCTGGGCCGCTCCACGCAGCGCTCGACCCGCAGGGAGACGAAGCCGGGGCTCGCCGCGATGAGGGCCTTGGCCGTGCCCATCGCCTCCACGAAGGCATCCTCCTGGCCGGCGACGACCTCCAGGACGGCGTGCTCGGTGATCACGCGTTGAGCAGGCGGGCGCGCAGCGCAGGATCGGTGGCGGCGTCGATCGCCGTCCAGGCCAGCGCGATGGCGCCGTCACGCACCGCGGCGTCCGCCGAGGGGGTGATGCAGGCGGCGGTGAACTCGTGTTGGTGGTTCACCGCGCCGTTCGTCTCGATCCCGATCAGCGGGTGGATGGTGGGCACGGCGAGCGAGACGTTCGCCATGTCGGTCGAGAAGGTCGGGAGCGGTGCGCCGTCGTCGTCGGCGTCGAAGTGCCGGCCGAGAGCCTCGGCGTTCGCCCGGTAGGCGGCGAGGAGGGCAGGGGTCGGCCTCCATGTGCGAGTACACCGGGGAGAGCTCCTCGTAGTCGAGCGTGCACCCGGTGGCCAGCGCTCCTGCTTCGAAGCACGCGTCCACCCGGGGCCGCAGGGCGGCGAGCCCCTTTGCGGTGAGCGAGCGGACCATGTAGCGGGCCGTCACGGAGGCGGGGATGATGTTGGCGGCGGACGAGCTCTTGGTCACCACGCCGTGCACCTGGTCCCCGGGGGGCAGCTGCTGGCGCAACAGGCCGATGGCCACCTGGGCGATGGTCAATGCGTCCTGCGCGTTGACGCCCTCCCATGGCGCAGCCGATGCGTGGGCCTCGCGCCCGCTGAAGTGGACGTCGTAGTGGGCGACGGCGAGGCAGGTGCCGGTCAGGCGCTCGGTCGGCCAGGGGTGCACCATCATGGCGGCGTGGACGCCGGCGAAGGCGCCTCGTTCGAGCATGAGCACCTTGCCCCCGCCGCCTTCCTCGGCCGGCGTGCCGAGCACGCGGACCGTGAGGCCGAGCTCGTCGGCCACCGAGGCCAGCGCGAGGCCGGCCCCGACGGCGGTGGCGGCGATGATGTTGTGCCCGCAGGCATGCCCGACGTCGGGCAGGGCGTCGTACTCCGCGCACACGGCGACGACGAGCTCCCCGTCGCCCGCCCGTGACTCGAGCGCCGTCGGCAGCTCGTAGACGCCCTCGTTCACCGAGAGGCCGCCGGCCCGCAGCGTTTCGGCGACTGCGTGCGACGACACGGTCTCGCCGAAGCACAGTTCGGGTGTGGAGTGGACGGAGTGGCTCAACGAGACGAGTTGGTCCAGGTGCTTGTCGATCACCGCGGCCGCGGCCTCCTTGGCCGTCAGCGCGGTGTCCGGCGTCATGGTCACCTACTCAATGACCGCGACGACGTCACCGGCACCGACCGAGTCGCCTGCGTTGACCTTGATCTCCTTGATCACGCCGTCCTTCTCGGCGGCGACGGCGTTCTCCATCTTCATGGCCTCCAGGAGGCAGATGGTCTGGCCCACCTCCACGACGTCGCCGACCGCGACGAGGACCTTGACGATGGTGCCCTGCATGGCGACGACCACCTGGCCCGAACCGCTGCCGGCCACTGCGGCCGCGGCGGCCCGCTTCGGCCGTCCGGCGACCCGGCCGGGTGCAGCGGCCGTGCCCAGGTCGGGGACCCAGAGGCGCACGGAGAAGCGCCGGCCGTCGACCTCGGCGGTGACGTCGCGCTGGACGGTCGGCACCTCGTCCTCGGTCGGTGCCGGCGCCGGGGCGCCGGCGGCATCGACCACCAGGTCGCTCAGGTCGAGCCGGTCCTCGACCCACCTGGTCGAGTGGGCGGCCGCGGCGAAGTCGGGGTGGCTGAGGATCGCCTGTTGCGCCGGCAGCGTGGTGGCCACACCGGTGATGTGGGTCTCGCCGATGGCGCGCAGCATGCGCCGCCGGGCGGACTCGCGGTCAGGGGCCCACACGATCATCTTGGCGATGAGGTTGTCGTAGAACTGCGAGACCGTGTCGCCGGACTCGTAGCCGGCGTCGAGGCGGACGCCGGGCCCCGAGGCGGCGTGGAACGACGTGAGCGTGCCCGGGGAAGGCGAGAAGCGCCCGCCGCTGGGGTCCTCCGCGTTGATCCGGACCTCGATGGCGTGACCGTTGCGGCCGATGTCCGCTTGCGTGAAGTCGAGCGCTTCGCCCGACGCGATGCGGATCTGCCAGGCGACGAGATCGAGCCCGGTCACCAGCTCCGTCACGGGGTGCTCCACCTGCAGGCGGGTGTTCATCTCGAGGAAGTAGAACTCGCCGTCCTGGTACAGGAACTCGACCGTCCCGGCGTTGTAGTAGCCGCAGGCCTGCGAGACCTTCACCGCGGCCACACCCATGGCCTGGCGCACATGGTCGGGGAAGTCGGGGGCCGGGCTCTCCTCGACCAGCTTCTGGTGCCGGCGTTGGGCCGAGCAGTCGCGCTCGCCGAGCCACAGCGTGTTGCCGTGCTGGTCCCCCAGGACCTGCATCTCGATGTGGCGGGGCCAGGCGAGATACCGCTCCAGGTAGATCTCGGGGCGCCCGAAGTACGCCTGGGCTTCGCGGGCCGCCGACTCCATGGCCTCGGCCGCTTCCTCCGCCGCCGCGACGACCTTCATGCCGCGGCCGCCGCCCCCGTAGGCCGCCTTGATCGCCACGGGCCAGCCGTGGAGGTCTCCGAAGGCCACGACCTCGTCGGGCGACGTGAGCGGCTCGGAACGGCCGGGGACACCGGCGACGCCGGCCTTCTCGGCGGCGAGGCGGGAGCTGATCTTGTCGCCCATGACCTCGATCGCCTCGGGCGGTGGCCCGATGAAGGTGACCCCGCGCTCGGTGATGGCGCGGGCGAAGTCCGTGTTCTCCGAGAAGAAGCCGTAGCCGGGGTGGACGGCGTCGGCGCCGCTCTCCTCGATGGCGTGCAGGATCGCCTCGGTGTTGAGGTAGCTCTCGGCCGCGGTCTCGCCACCGAGGGCATAGGCCTCGTCGGCCATGCGGACGTGCAGGGCGTCGCGATCGAGGTTGGAGTACACGGCCACGGTGCCGATGCCGAGCTCGCGACACGTCCGGATCACCCGGACGGCGATTTCACCGCGGTTTGCAATGAGGACCTTCTTGATCACGCTGGCCTTTCCTCCCTCAGGCGGACCTTCACAATTGCACGCACCCTATGGTGTCTGCCATGTGGGGTGGTGCGTGGGACATCCACTGGCTCGACGAGGTCGATTCCACCAACACCTACGTGCGTGATCTGGCTCGCCACGGGGCTGCCGCCGGACTCGTCGCGGTGGCCGACCATCAGACCGCCGGGCGGGGCCGCCTCGACCGTCGCTGGGAGTCGCCTCCGGGGGCGAACCTGCTGGCCTCGGTCCTCCTCCGGCCCGGCTGCGAGGGCAGCGACGTGCACCTCTGTGCGGGGGCGGTGGCCCTGGCCGGGGCGGACGCCTGCTGGGCAGTGGCGGGGGTCGAGCCGGTGCTGAAGTGGCCCAACGACCTGCTCCTCGACGGCGCCAAGCTGGCCGGGGTCCTGGCCGAGGCCGAATTCGCCGGGTCGTCCCTCTCCGCCGTGGTCGTGGGCATCGGGATCAACGTCGCCTGGCCCGGTCCGGCGGAAGCAGGGGGCACCTGCCTGGACGACGTGGGCGGGACGGCGGAGCCGGTGGACCGCCGGGCCCTCCTCGACCACCTCCTCGGTGCCCTGGAACCCCGGTGTGCCCTGCTCGAGGGGGCGGCCGGCCGGCGAGCCCTCGCCGACGAGGTGCGTCGGCGCTGCGCCACGCTGGGCCAGCAGGTGCGGGTCAGCCTGGTCGCCGAGGAGCTGACGGGTCGGGCGAGCGGCATCGACGACGCCGGCCGTCTGGTCGTCGAGACCGCCTCGGGGGCCCGCTCGGTGAGCGCCGGCGATGTGGTCCACCTGCGGCCTGACCAGGGCAGGGAGGGTGTTCGGGGGCTGGGCTAACATTGCCCGACTATGCGCCTTCTCGTCACGGGAGGTGCCGGTTTCATCGGGTCGAACTTCGCCCGATACTGGGTCGAACAGCACCCAGAGGACCATGTCGTCGTCTACGACGTCCTCACCTACGCCGGCAACCGACCCAGCCTGTCCGATATCGAGGACAAGATCGTCTTCGTCCAGGGCGACATCTGCGACCAGGCGGTGGCCGAGAAGGCACTGCGTGGTGAGGACATCGACACGATCGTCCACTTCGCCGCCGAGTCGCACAACTCGCTGGCCGTGCTCAACCCGGGCCTGTTCTTCCGGACGAACGTCCTCGGGACCCAGACCATGCTCGAAGCCGCCCGGCAGGCCGGCGTGGCGCGCTTCCACCACGTCTCGACGTGCGAGGTCTACGGGGACCTTCCGCTCGACACCGACGAGGCCTTCCACGAGGACTCCCCGTACCGGCCCCGCACGCCGTACAACGCGTCGAAGGCCGGGGCCGACCACGCAGTGCGGGCCTACTCGGAGACCTACGAGCTGCCCGTCACCATCACCAACTGCGCCAACAACTACGGGCCGTACCAGTTCCCCGAGAAGTTGATCCCGCACTTCTGCGCGCTGGCGCTCGACGACAAAGCCCTCACGTTGTACGCGAGCACGGAGAACCGGCGCGAGTGGCTGCATGTCTACGACCACTGCACCGCCATCGACGCCGTGCTCGCGCGGGGTCGGGTGGGGGAGACGTACCACGTCGGCAGCGGCGTGGAGGCCTCCATCATGGAGGTGGCGGACCGCATCCTGGCGGCGCTGGGCAAGCCGGATTCGCTCAAGACGATTGTGCCCGACCGACCCGGTCACGATCGGCGCTACGTGCTCGATTCCTCCAAGCTGCGCACCGAATTGGGCTGGGCCCCGTCGGTGGAATGGGAGCAGGGGCTGGCCGACACCGTGGCCTGGTACGCCACACACCGAGACTGGTGGGAGCCGTTGCGGGCCCGGGCGCCCATCGCCGAAGGGTCCTGGGGAACCGGAAACGGCTGAGCGGTGCGGATCCTGATCACCGGGGCGGACGGGCAGCTGGGCCGTGACCTGCTCGACTGCCTGGCGGGGCGGGTGCCCGTCGGGGGCCGTCGCTGTGCGCTGTTGGGCCCAGAGGGTCCCCGGCCCGGTGTGGAGCACGAGGTGCTGGGCACCGACATCGGCACCATGCCGGTCGACGACCGGGATGCCGTCCTGACGACGTTCACCTCCTTCCGACCCGAGCTCGTCCTGCACGGTGGCGCGCTCACCGCGGTCGATCGCTGCGAGACCGACATCGACCTCGCCTACGCCGTGAATGCCGTCGGCACCCGCAATGTGGCGGAGGCGGCGGCCATGGTCGGCGCGCACGTGGTCTACGTGTCGACTGACTACGTCTTCGACGGCACCAGCGCTCGGCCCTACCGCGAGTGGGACACACCGGGCCCGACGTCGGTGTACGGCGCCTCCAAGTTGGCGGGCGAGCGCGAGTGCCGGCCCGGGTCCACCATTGTGCGGACGAGCTGGGTGTGCGGGGCACACGGCGCCAACATGGTCGTCACCGCGCTGCGCCTCGCGGGAAGCGGCGACGGCGAGCTGCGCTTCGTCGACGACCAGCACGGGTCGCCGACCTTCACCGCCGACCTGGCGCCCGCCATCGTGACCCTCGGTCTGGACCGGCGGCCCGGGATCTTCCACGTGACCAACAGCGGCGCCACGACGTGGTGGGGGTTCGTGCGGGCGGTGCTGGCCGAGGCCGGCGCCGATCCCGAGCGGGTGCGCCCGATCAGCACGGCCGAGCTCGATCCGCCCCGCCCTGCGCCCCGCCCGGCGAATTCGGTGCTCGACAACATGGCGCTGCGCATGAGCGGCCTGCCCGCCCTGCCTGCCTGGGAGGACGGCCTGGCCCGCCTGGTGCTCGCCCTCCAGGCGTCCTCAACGGCATGAGCCATGCGACCAACGACCGCACGGACCGGCGCTCGGTGGCCGTCATCGGCGCCGGCTACGTGGGTCTGCCGACCGCGGCGACCCTGGCGCACTTCGGTCACCACGTCGTCCTGGCCGAGCACGAGCCGTCCAAGCTGTCGGCGCTGCGCTCTGGGCGCATGCCGATCGTCGAGGCCGGCCTCGACGAGCTGGTGGCGAGCGGCGTCGCGGCCGGCAACCTCTCCTTCACCGACTCGGCCGTCGATGCGGTCGAGGGAGCGGAGTTCGTCTTCCTGTGCGTGCCGACGCCGCAGAGCGCGGACGGCTCGGCCGACCTGTCGTTCGTGGAGGCGGCCGCAAAGGAGATCGCGTCGCATCTCGGTGCCGGGCGCCGTCGTGGTCAACAAGTCGACGGTGCCGGTCGGCTCGGCCAACATGGTCGAGCGGGTGATCGGGCGCCCGGACGTCGGCGTCGTGTCGAACCCGGAGTTCCTCCGTGAGGGCACCGCGGTCGCCGACAGCCTCAACCCCGACCGCATCGTCGTCGGGGCGGACGATGCCCAGGCGGCAACCAGGGTGGGGGAGCTGTTCTCGTCGACCCGGGCGCCGCTCATCGTCACCGATGCCACGACCTCGGAGACGATCAAGTACGCGTCGAATGCGTTCCTGGCCACCAAGCTCAGTTTCGTCAACGCCCTCGCCGGCCTGTGCGAGGAGGTCGGGGCCGACGCCCGCGACGTGCTGCTCGGCCTGGGCTACGACAAGCGCATCGGCTTCGAGTTCCTGCGGCCCGGACCCGGCTGGGGTGGGTCGTGCCTGCCCAAGGACACCCGCGCCCTTCTGCACATCGCAGGGGAGGCGGGGTACGACTTCTCGCTGCTCGCCGGTGCGATCGCCTCCAACGACGAGCAGCTCTCCCGGGTCGTGGCCAAGGTCGTGCGTGCCTGCGGTGGTTCGGCCGACGGCGCCACGATCGCCGTCTGGGGCCTCACCTTCAAAGCGAACACCGACGACCGGCGCGACTCGCCGAGCCTGCAGATCGCCCATCGCCTGGCCGCTTCGGGGGCCACCGTGCATGCCTTCGACCCCACCGTGGACGCCGAGACCGACGTCCCGGACCTGCAGGGCCTGGAGCTGCGGGCCGACCCCTACGCGGCGGCGGCGGGGGCCCAGGTGCTGGTCGTGCTCACGGAATGGGACGAGTTCCGCTGGCTCGACTTCTCCCGGGTGCACGACGCCATGGCCGAGCCCAACATCGTCGACGCCCGCAACCTGCTCGACCCGGCCGCGGTGCGCCGTATGGGCTTCCAGTACGCAGGGATCGGCCGCCAGTGAGCCTGGCCGTGGTGGCCGGAGGCGCGGGCTTCCTGGGCTCTCATCTCTGCGATCACCTCGTCGAGCGTGGCGACACCGTCGTCTGCCTCGACGACCTGTCGACCGGATCGCGGGCCAACGTCGCCCACCTGCTGGGGCACGACCGGTTCAGCCTGATCGTCACCAACGTCAGCGAGAAAGTCGAGATCGAGCTGCCCGATGGGGTGAAGGTCGACGCCGTGTGCAACCTGGCCTCCCCGGCGTCGCCGCCCGCGTACCTCGCCCGGCCGTTCGACACGCTGGCCGTGGGAAGCGAGGGCACCAGGCGGCTGCTCGAGCTGGCCCGCGGACCAGGGGCGCGGTTCTTGATGGCGAGCACCAGCGAGGTCTACGGCGATCCAGAGGTGCACCCCCAGGTGGAGAGCTACCGGGGCAACGTCGATCCGACGGGGCCGCGCAGTGTCTACGACGAGGCCAAGCGGTTCTCCGAGAGCCTGACCATGGCCATGCACCGGACGCACGGGGTCAACGTGGGCATCGTGCGCATCTTCAACACCTACGGCCCCCGGCTCTCGGCCGGCGACGGCCGCGTCGTGTCCAACTTCATCGTGCAGGCACTGCGGGGTGATCCGTTGACCGTGTACGGAGACGGCAGCCAGACCCGGAGCCTGTGTTACGTCGAGGACGAGATCCGTGGCCTCGTGGCGCTCCTCGACTCGTCGCTCGTCGGCCCCGTCAACATTGGGAACCCCGACGAGCGCACCATGCTCGAACTCGCCCGCTTCGTCCTGGAGGTCACGGGCTCGGCGTCGGAGATCGTCTTCGAAGCGCTGCCGACCGACGACCCGACCCGCCGGTGCCCCGACATCACCCTGGCCCGGCGCGAGCTGGGCTGGGAGCCCACGATCAGCCTTCGAGAGGGGCTCGAGCGCACGATCGACTACTTCGCACAGGAGATGACCGAACCATGACCGAAGACGACCCGAACCCGCCGCCACGGACCTACCGGACACTCAGTGTCATCATGCCGGTCTTCAACGAGCGGTCGACCGTGGCCGAGGTCATCCGCCGCATGCGGGCGGTCGACCTGCCGCTGGTGCTCCAGATCATTGTGGTCGACGACGGGAGCAGCGACGGCTCGGACAAGGTGCTGCATGCGCTGGAGGACTCGACGGTGAAGGTCCTGCATCACAAGGTGAACCAGGGCAAGGGTGCCGCGATCCGCACGGGGCTGGCCGAGGCCCACGGCGATCTCGTGCTGGTGCAGGATGCCGACCTCGAGTACGACCCCAACGACTGGCCGCGCCTCCTCGAACCGATCCTGCGCGGCAAGGCTCGTGTCGTCTACGGCAGCCGGTTCACCGGCGAGCGCAAGAACATGTTGCCCCTGCACTGGATCGGGAATCGCTTTCTCTCCCTCGTGACCAACGTCCTGTACAGCTCGACTCTGTCCGACATGGAGACCTGCTACAAGCTCTTCGACGCCCAGGTGATCGAGGGCCTGACGATCGTGTCGAACAGGTTCGACTTCGAGCCCGAAATCACGGCCAAGGTGCTGCGCCGCGGGCACCGCATTTACGAGGTGCCGATCTCCTACGCGGGCCGCGAACCGGACGAAGGGAAGAAGATCACCTGGCGCGACGGGTTCGGCGCGTTGAAGGCCCTGGTCAAGTTCCGCTTCACGCGGGAGTACTGAGCCCTTGGTGTCCGACGTGATCGGTGCTGTCGTGGTCGACCACGACGCTGGGCCGTTGCTGGACGGCTGCGTCCGTTCCCTGCTGCAGGATGGGGCAGACCCCGTCGTGGTGGTGGAGAACGGGTCCGCCGGGAGCGCCGCCGCCGCGCTGCAGGACCTGCCGGGAGACGCGCTTGTTGTCGGGAGTGTGCGCATTGTGCGGCCGGGCCGCAATGTCGGCTTCGGCGCCGGAGTGAACCGTGGCCTGGCCGCGCTGGCGGGGGAGGCGTCCCCGCCCGAGTGGATCCTCGTCAGCAATCCCGACCTGGTCGTGCACCCGGGCGCGCTGGGTGCGCTGCGGCAGGCCCTCGTGACCGAGCGCGCCTGGGCGCTGGTGGGGCCGCGCATCTTCACGGAGACGGGCGAGGTCTACCCGTCAGTGCGCAACTTCCCGACCTTCACCGACGCCGCAGGGCACGCGTTGTTGGGGTTGTTCCGTCCCGAGAACCCCTTCACACTCCGCTACAACCCCGGCACCCCTGACGGCGATCGGACGCTGCCGGCCGGGTGGGTGTCCGGATCGTGCTTCCTGGCCCGGCGCAGCGCGCTGGAGGAGCTCGGCGGCTTCGACGAGGCCTACTTCATGTACAACGAGGACATGGACCTGTGCTGGCGGGCCCACGATGCCGGCTGGGGGGTGGGCTTCGCCGGGACGGCGGAGGTGACCCACGTGCAAGGCGTGAGCACGGCGCGCCACCCCTACCGGATGATGGTGGCCCACCACCGCTCGGCACTCCGCTTCACCTTCCGGACCACCAAGGGGTGGCGCCGCATCGCGCTGCCGCTGGCGGCGCTGGTGCTCGGGGCGCGCATGGCCATGGCCACCCTCCGCATCGCCGTCAG
Organism: uncultured Acidimicrobiaceae bacterium; assembly: GCA_963753115.1. Classification (GTDB taxonomy): domain Bacteria; phylum Actinomycetota; class Acidimicrobiia; order Acidimicrobiales; family RAAP-2; genus Bog-473. Next base: position 58,902 of record CAVWBB010000008.1, on the reverse strand, counting down.
CCGTTAGCGCATTGACCGGGCGTCGAGGTCTGCTCATCGTCGCGCTGGTCGCCATCGGCATGACCGTGGTGGTGCTCGCCCTGGCGGCGCTCGTCAGCGGGCCCAGCTCGAAGGCCCAAGCGCACGTGCACGTCGAGCCACAGGTCACGTTCGCGCTGCCCCCCACGGCCAACGGGTGCGGCGGCCTGACGGCAGCCCCCGGAGGGGGAGTGAAGGTGCCGCTCACCGTGAGTGTCGTCGCCGGGCAGGTCGCCGAGAGCGTCGACGTGTGCATCGGCGGTCAGGGCCCGTACCCGTTCGTTCTGGACTCGGGGGCGGGCCAGTCGACCATTGACGCCGGCTTGGCCCATCGCCTGCACCTGGCGGCAGCCGGCGCTGCGACCGAGTTCGCCGGCGTCGGGTGCACCGGCACCGCCCAGCCCGTCTCTGTGGGCACCTGGTCGCTCAGCGGGGTGACCTTGGCTCCCCAACAGCTCACGGCCGCCACGCTGCCCCAGATGGGAGGGAAGGACGAGCCCGACGGCCTGCTTGGTTCCGACGTCCTGTCCCGGTTCGGCGGGGTCCGCATCGATTTCGACTCCGGTGCACTCGTCCTGCCCGGACCTGAAGGCGCGCCGCTGACCCAGTCGTCGCCCTACACGGGCCCGAAGGGGCCGCCATCGGCCACGCTGCTCCAGGGCGAGAGCGGGACGACGGTGCCGCTCACGGTGACACCGTTGCAGGGCGACGTCTCGCTCAACGTGGCCGTCCGCTTCGCCGCGGGCCCCCGCCGTGATTTCGTGGTCGACACGGGTTCGTCGCAGAGCGTCGTGTCGTCCTCGGTGGCGCGGGCGCAGTCCCTTGCCGCGCACCGACCTGGCCCAACGCCAGTCCACCGTCTGCTCGGTGATCACCGCGCCGCTCGTCCACAGTGGATCGTGGTCCGTGCCGGGCCTGGTCCTCCATCCCCAGCTCATCGGATCGACGAACTTCGGCACCATCAGCCTCTCCGGCACCCAGGGTCTCTTGGGCTCGGACCAGCTGCGGCGCTACGGGTGGGTCATCCTCGATTACGCCGGGGGACAGCTCGTGCTCGGCTGAGCCTGCCGGCCCGTTGTCGTCAGATCGCCCCTTCTTCCATGGCGTTCTTGATCCATGGGATCACCTCGTCGAGCATGTCGCTCAGCGAGGTCGTCGCCTCGAATCCCAGCACCCTCGCCGCCTTCTCCGTGGCCGGGATACGGCGCGCGACGTCGTGTTCGAACGGGGTGTCCGCCACGTAGCGGAGTTCCGAGTCCTCCCCATGGATCTTCTTCCAGATGGTCTCGGCCAGCTCGAGGACGGTCGTGGAGGTGGCCGTCGAGAGGTTGAAGTCCTCGTTCAGTGCCGCCGGACTCTCCATCGCGGTGACGATCCCTGACGCCAGGTCCCCCCCGTAGGTGTAGTGACGGATCTGGCTGCCGTCACCGAGGAGATGCAGCGGGTCTTGACCCTTCAGCACCTTCTGGACGAGGTCCGGCACCACGTGGCTCATGGCCAGACTCACGTTCCCGGAGAGGATCTCGACGTCGCCCAACGCCCGCCGCTCCCCGATCCCGACACAGTTGAACGGGCGCAGAATGGTGTAGGGGAGCCCGTACTGAGAGTGCGCGGCGCGCGCGAAGTACTCCACGGCCAGCTTCTGGAAACCGTACGACGATATCGGCGGCGGGATCTCGAGCACCTGCTCCTCGGTCGATGGCCAAGAGGTTGTGGACTCGAAGACCATGGACGACGAGAGGTAGGTCACCTTCTGGAGGCGACCCGCATGGTGGGCTTCGATCGCGGCGTCACACGAGGTGGCGATGATGCGCTCGTTGGTGGCCAGCAGATCGTAGGCGTAGGTGTGGAAGTAGGAGATCCCGCCGATCATGGCTGCGCCGGCGATGAAGTGGTCGCAGTCCAACAGCAGTTTCGTCATCAAGTCGACGTCCCTGGCGTCCCCCTCCACAAATGTGTAGGACCGGTGGTCGTCGTAGGACTTCGTGACCCGGCCGTACTTCGAGAGGTTGTCGATCCCCACCACCTCATGGCCGCGACGGAGCAGTTCCTCCACCACGTACCCACCGATGAAGCCAGCTGAACCGCTGACGAGGACGGTCGCCATTGATCACACTCCTTGTGCCTGTTGAAAGGGGAATAGAGGACGTTCGGGAACGGCTGAGCTGCAAACGCTCAGGGAGTACACCTGGCAGGGTCCCGATCGCTGCGAACCTCCTCGACGGTCAGCTTCGGACCGAAGGCGTAGGCGTACCAGCGGAGGTAGTGAGGCAGCCATTTCCGCAGCTTGAAGTTGGACTGCCCGCTTGTCCGCTCGAGCCAGATCGTGGGGATTTCCGCAACCGGGAGGCGGAGGCGCCGGGCCTTGGCGACGAGCTCGAGGCCCACCTCGAAACCCTCGTCGGAGTCGATGCCGACCGATCGGACGAACTCCGTCGAGTAGGCCTTGAACGAATTGGTGCCGTCCCGGGTGCCGACCCGGGCCAGGAGATGGAGGGAGATTCCCGCAGTCCGGGACATCACGCTCTTCATGAGATGGCCCACCGATCTGGCGACCTCCCCGCGCGTAGCGGGAGGCCGCAGCGATGGTGACGCCGCGATCGACCAGCCGCGCCAGGGAGTCGATCTGCATGGGATCGTCACACCCGTCCGCCATCGTCACCACCGCGACATCGGCGGCCGCCTGGGCGAATCCGAAGCGGATGGCGCGGGCTGGACCCTTGCCGTAGAGGTTGAGGACGGGGAGAACACGTGGGTCGGCGCGTTGGCACTTCTCGATCCACGGGACGGTCGTGTCGTCGGGCGAGTCGTAGACCACGAGGACTTCGCACGGGAGCTCCACCGACGTGAGGATGCGCTCGAGGCACGGCACGATCGCCTCCCCCTCGTTGTAGGCCAGGACGATCACGGAAACCTGGGGCTTCACAGGACCGTCCCGTTCCCGAGGGTCCCCCAGATGTCGATCAGCGGGACGTCCACCTGCAGCCCCTGATAGTCCCGATGCGGGGTCGACAGGATCAGGAGATCCGATCGCTCCAGGACTTCCTCCAAGGGAGAGAGCTCCGAGTCGACGGTCACATACGGGTCGTGGCAGAGGACCGCCTTCGCCTTGAAGCGGAGGATGCGCTTGAGCTTGTAGCTCAGGCTCGATCGAATGTCGTCCGACTCCGCCTTGAACGACATGCCGAGCAGGCCGACCGTCAACGTCGAGAGCGGGTACGTTCTCTCGAGCCGCGACACCATGTAGAGCGGGAGGCCCTCGTTGACCATCATGGCGGCGTGGCCGAGCACGAAGTTGTTGTTGTTGAACGCGGCGAGCTGCATGGTGTCCTTCAGGAGACAGGGTCCTGCAGCGAACCCGGCGCCGGGTAGATCGGCGGCCCGCGGGTAGTCGAACGTCAGGCCCGCCCGTATGCGCTCGTAGTCGAGGCCGAAGTCGTTGGCCATCATGAAGAGCTGGTTGGCGGTGGCGAATCGTATGTAGCGCCACGTGTTCGTGAAGAGCTTCGCCAATTCGGCCTCTTCGGGTTGCATCCTGACCATTTGGGACGCCAGGTTCCCGAAGAGCTTCTCGGCCCGGTCGAGCGCAGTCGGTTGCCGGCTCGACACGATCTGCGGGAGTTCGAAGAGCTCGGTCATCGCCTTTCCTTCGGCGATCCGTTCGGGGCAGAAGGCGACGTCGACGGACTTGCCGAGTTCGGCGACCGTCGATTCCACCAGGGCGGTGGTACCGGGATACACGGTGGAACGCAGGACCAGCAACTGTCCGTCCCGAAGTGAATCGCCCATCTTTGCCACGGCCTGCGACACCGCATTGGGATCTGGGTTGAGATGCTCGTCGACCGGGGTGCCGATCACGATGACCACATTCTCTGCGGTGGAAACGACACCGGGATCCGTGGTCGCGATCAGACGGTTTCCCACGACGCGCTGGAGCACCTCGTCGGCTCCCGACTCGGCGAACGGCATGACACCGCTCTGCACCAGGTCCACGGCAGCGCCGTTCAGGTCGAAGAGTGCGACGTTCAGGCCGCGGTCGGCGAACGCGAGGCCCAGGGGAAGCCCCACGTGGCCACAGCCCCCAACGACGACCACATCCCGCTCGAATCTCATTCCCGACCTCTCCGCAGATCCCGCTGCACGTAGGGGACCGGTCACCCACCCCGGCCTTACCAAGCTCAGACGCGGGGGCCCATGTTAGGGGAACCCGGATACCCCCGTCATGAGGCCTGGTAGCAGGACGTCCGGGGGGTCTGTCGCCCCCCGAGACACTCGGCGGGCGTGCCCGGTGCCCTCCTCAGGTCCCGGACGCTCGCATCGACGTTCGGCATCCGTGGACCCGCCGAACGCGGGCGCTCGAGCATGAGGCACGACCGTTCGCACCCGACGCACAACTCGGGTCGCACGTCGTGCTGCCGGCGTCCGGTTTGGATCCGCCCGTCGGCATGCTGCGAGCGCCCGTCGCCAGGGAGAATGGGTCCGTTGATTCCCCAGAATCGGTCGGATTGCCCGATCAGATCGACCCCAGTTTGCTAAATTGCGCCCAGCCATGACGTCACGCTTGCGCCCGTCGCGGCACAAGAAGCCTCCGCGTGGCCGGCGATGCAGCCAGCGTCGCAGAGAGCGGCTGATTCGCCGATGGTCCTCACCGAGGAGCGTGCGACCGAGTCAGTCCGCTCGGCGCCGTCGGACGGCAATGCCGTCGCAGCACCGGTTCGTCGCTTTGCCGCTCGTCATGCTGACGGCTTGGCCGTGTTGGCCGTGTTGGCCATCAGTCTCTCTTCCGCCGCCTGGTTCACCCGGTCGTTCTATTACTTCCAGGACGATTTCATCTTCATTCATCAGGCGCAGACTTCGAGCTTCTCGGTTACCTACCTACGCGGTTCCCTCTTCCAACACTTTTCTCCCATCTCGCGGCTCCTCGACTATGTGCTCGTCCATTGGTTCCATTCCAGTGTTGCTGCTGCCCACACCATTGAGCTGGTTCTGTTGGCGGCGAGTGTGCTTGCATTCTCGTGGACAATCGCGGAGCTCGTCGGACGCCACTGGTGGCGCCACCTTCTGACCCTGGCCTTCGCCGAGTCGTTGGCACTGATCCACCTCTTGGGATGGTGGACTGCGACCGCCAACATCCTGCCCGCGTCACTCTTCGGCCTTCTCACGATTGCTGCGTTCCTCCGCTACCGGCGTGTGAGTCACCGACGATGGATCTTCCTCTCAATGTTGAGCTTCGGCCTGTCGTTGTGCACCCACGAGCAGTCGTGGCTCGTCGTCGGCTACCTCATCCTGTTCGACCTCTTTGTCCTCGCTCCCGGCGGACGTGTCCGAGCAGCTTTGGTCCGGATGTGGCGAGAGGCCTGGATCTGGCTCGGTTATGCCCTGTTGACCGTCCTGGCCATGGTCAATTACTTCGCCTTCTACTACGCGCCCTTGAAGCCGAGAGCCACGATCGTCGAGCTGATCCGGTACATCGGTATCCAATTCAGCCAAGAGTTTGCTCCTTCCGCCATAGGTCTCCGACCCTTGACGACGGGATGGACGAACACCGCCGCTCTCGTCATTGACTCAATCGTCTTTGCGGCAATCGTGATTGTGAGCATCTACCGGCGTCCGAGTGCGTGGCGTGTCTGGACCGTGTTCGGTGTCGGATTCCTCGCCAACGCCATCATGATTGGTGCAAATCGCGTCGGCTACTTCGGCGTCGATTTTGGCCTGCAGCTGTACTACCTGCAGTCGCCGGCCTACCTCTTCCTCTTGTGTGTCGGAGCAGCGTTCTCTCTCGACACCTCCGGCGCTCCATATGCCAGGCAGCAGGAAGACCCCGCCGGGCCTCGGATCCCCGCACACCATCGGCGACCGAGCCCGCGCCTCCGCGTCTGGGGCATCGCAGCCTGTGTTCTGGCGGTCGGTCTGTATGCGCTCGTCTTTTTCAGCAGCGCCACGACCATGAGCAACAAAGATCAGTCGAACGTCGAGAGTGCAACCGCGCAGACCTATTTCACCAGGCTGCTCGAGCAGATCGACGCCGCAAGCGCACGGGGCCGGCAGGTGGCCGTGCTCGACAGAACTGTGCCGATTGGCGTCGTCGCTCCGGCCTTCCACCCCGCGAACCGCCTTTCCTACACGCTGCCCGTGTTCAGACCGGATGTCGCAATCGACCAACTCCGTGCGTCGACGTTCGCCGTCACTCCCGACGGATCGCTGGTGCCAATGCGGTTCCACAGGACCTCGGGCATGTCGATCGGACTTCCGGTCGCCGACGTGGTCGCAGGCGCCGGTGCGAAATCGACCGCCGATCACGGTACGGGGGGAGTCGGGCGCTGTGCGACCAGCTCCCGGCCTGGTGGAACGATCGACGTCCGGCTGGTGTCGCCGCTCACCCCATCAGACGAGGCTTGGCTGCTCGTCGGATTGACCTCCTCGTCAGGTGCACCACTGACCGTCTCGACCCTGAACGGTGGAGAGACCACGCTGGTCGGAACGATCGATCCGGTGACCTCGAGCACCAGCCACGACTACGTTCTGCCCTTGTCGCAGGGGACGTTCGACACCGTGGAATTGTCCGCTGCGACGGCTGGACAGCATGTGTGCATCTCGTCGATCGACGCCGGTACGTTCTCGGCGTCCTGATGTGGCGGTTCAGCCCCCGGCCGGTCCGCGCCGCGACTCAGCTCTTGGCGGCCGCGACAATCCGGGAGATCTCGTCGTAACCCAGGACCGGGGCGGTCCGGCCATCGGACCATACCGCCCCGAGATAGCCCGTCATGTGCCGGCCAACGGGAGCGGCGCCCATGCTCTCGAAGGCCTTGATGATCGGGGGGAGCACCTCGCTGGCCTGCGCCTGCGGACGTGACTCCACGAAGGCATCCGAAGGACACTCGTGGCTGAAGACGCAGCTGTCGGCGGGCAGCGCCGGGAGCAGGGTCATGACGTCCCGCGCCGACGACTCCAGATCGACGTCCATCCAGATGCACGAGAAGGGATCCGTGAAGTGCGGGAGGGTGTCCTCGAAGAACCCTCGGTGGAGCTGAACGACTGACGGCTGGCCAAACGTTCGCAGGTTGTCGGTGACCTCTTCCATGGTCCCCCGGAAGTCATGTTCTTGGTAGTAGCCACCTTCTGACGGGGGCAGTCCCTCGAAGGAGTCGAAGACATGGAGCTGCATTCCCAACCACGCGCAGGCTTGGCTCAAGCAGCAGGTGCTGAACCCCTTGAAACAGCCGCACTCCACCAAGCCGCCGCTCGTGCCGCGACTGCGAAGGACGTAGAGCTGGTTGGCGATACAGAGCATCTCGCCAGGAGACGATGCAACGGCTTCAAAATCCTTCGCCGACGAATCGACCAGACGATTGATTCGGTCGAAGTGCGACCCAATGAAATGAAAGGCCTCCGACATCGACACGAGAAAGTGGGAGTAGCGGAGGATGGGCTTTGCCCCGGCGCGGTCCCTGAGGATCCGGACGATGTCATCGACGGCGCGTTCGACCAGCTCAGGGCCCCATGGTGCCGATCCGTCGTACTCGCCCGGCCGAAGATCGGCGAGCGTGGCGACCACGTCGGCGGGAAGCGAGGACGGAGCCAGGCCCCGTCGCACCGGCTCTCCACCTAGAACTCTCACTGGCAGGACCTCGCGTCCGACGCGCAGGGTGCTGGCATCACGAGCGGTGAACTCAATGACCAACTCCTGGGGCTCCCCGACGGCGAAGGTGCCATCGGGGAAGGCCGCCATGAAACCCGAGTCGATCGCACTCGAGATGTGGGGTCGCGCCGCCGCGACGTCCGCCCGGGCTGCACCCCATTTGACCTGGCCGATCGAATGGTCGTGCTGGAGAACCTTGACGTCCGCTACCCCCGATGGGTGGACGACCCAGCCGACGATGCCGTCGGCATTGCAGGTCTCAACGTTGAAATCGAATCCGGAGCCGGTGGAGGCGCTCTCCTCGGGGACCGGCGCCGCCTCGGGACGTCGGCGGGACTGGAGCAGCTGTCGGACGCCCTGCATGGGGCCAGATCATATCGACGACGCGGGCCACGTTCGTGGAGTCCGGTTGTCATTCAGGACGATCAGGACACGGTGTACAGTGCCGGCTGACCAAATTGCCACCGGGCTGGAGGGCACGTGGGAGACATCACGACCAACTTCTACAGCCAGTTCGGGGGATTGTGGACGGATCGTCAGGACGCTCTCTCTGAGCTCGAGCGTCGAAAGACGAGCGGAGATCTCTCGGATGACGAGGCCGCGGCACTCGAGAGCTGGATGGCCAAGGGCTATGTCATCCTCGAGAACGCCGTCCCAGCAGAGGATTGCGACGCCCTGGCGGCCGAGATCGCTTCCGCCTGGCGGGAAGGCGCCGAGGATCTCTTGACGCAACCTCCCGGAACGCACGAAACGGGACCTCCGAATCCCGATACGCCACCCCACCAGATGCGGATCGTCGACGTCTACACGGCCCGGCCCGTCGCGCTCAAGGTCCTCCTCGCGCCCAAGATCGTTCGGTTCCTGAACCTCATCTTCGACGCCGAACCGTTGCTGTTCCAGGGTCTGACGTTCGAATGCGGAAGCGAGCAGGGCATCCACCAGGATTCGGCCTACGTCGTCGTGAACTCGCCCATGGAGTTCGTGGCGTCGTGGACAGCGCTCGAGGACATTCAGCCGGACTCCGGTGAGCTCCAGTACTACGAGGGGAGCCACCGACTGCCGGAGTACCTCTTCAGCGGCGAGCACAAGTCGTGGGACCCGAACCGCGATGGCATCGACCAGCACGACGAGTGGGCGCAGTTGCTCCACGTGAACAGTCAGCGGCTCAATTTCCCTCTCAAGACCTTCCGTCCGAAGAAGGGGGACACCTTGATCTGGTCCGCCGATCTTGCCCACGGGGGAGCGCGGGTCACGGAACGCTCCCGGACACGCCGCAGCCAGGTGGGCCACTACTGCCCCGAGGGGATCTCGCCCAACTACTTTCGATATCGGGCTGACCGGCGCCACAAGGTCCGCGTGGCTGGTGGCTGGATCTCCTCGGAGTACTACGACCTCGGCGAGTAAGCGACAGGACACACGGTCGCCACCGACCCGGCGGGGCCCGGTGCCGGAACGGGCGTCAACCCCACCTCCCAGCGAATGGCCGTCGGCCGAACGGTCCACCGCACGACCTCCGTCGATCCTGCAGCGATGGTGGCGACAGGGCGTTCGGGGAACTTCGATGAAAACGATTTGACCCGCACGGCCAGGTTCGCTCCCTGGGGGGCCGTCACGAAGTCGCCACGGGAGGACAGGCGGAAGGTCGGTGTCGAACCCCGCGGGCCAACAGGGCTCACGGTGCACTGATCGCCTGCGGCGGGCACGCTCGAGAATTCCGAGGGTGGTGCAATCTCCATGGGCCGACCCCGCAGCAGCATGGCGTCGAGGGTCGCGCCCAGCGGGTCACCCGACCGGAGGATGTCCTGGGTGCTGGCACCCGATGACCCGAATTCGCCCACCGCATCGAGGTACGGGCCCACGGTCACCTGCGGCATCAAGACATGGTCCGGCTGGAATCTCCCGGGGAGGGCGGAACCCGCGAGTACGACCGCCCCCAGCTCTGACTGCACCTGTGACGAAACGCTCGCCAACCCACCGTCCCCGGCGGTCAGCACGCTCGCGTTCCACCAGATGGCCAGGCCGGCATAGGCCACCACCCCGATGAGCGCAACGGTGGCGGTCACTCTGGCCCATGCCGGTGCATCTTCGGCAAGCTGGCCGCGGGGCGTCCTCAGAATCAGAGGAGGCAATTCTCCTGCCGCCACCAGAATGAAGGCGGCCGCAGGGTAGAGGTATCGGCTGGGGCTGCTCTGCGTGACACCCCGAGCCAGGACGGTCAGGGTCCAGAACGCCAGGAGACCGCTGACCGCCATGGCGAGGCGGGCTGCCTGACCGGGACTCCGGATGACAGCCAGAACGATCGCAATGCCGATCAGCACCGCCAGAACGGTTCCGACGGTCGTCCCCCGTCCCACCAACGAACCGACTGCCGTGGTGGTGGCGGAGGCCATGGAGTGCAGTGCCGAGACCAGCGACACGCGCGAGGCCGGAGACTTCCCAATGGTCTCGTACCAGACGACGAAGAGCGCCAGCGGCAGGACCGGGACCCAGAGGCGCCGCCAACTCCGGCGGCGCCAGCCAGCTCCACCACCACACCCGCCAGAAACGGAAGCCCGACTCCCGAGCAGGCGATGCTCACCAGCAGACAGGCGCAGGCGCCGATGTCGGCGCGCCGGGTGTCCCGGTCGAGCAGCATGAGCGCGGCGAGGCCGCCTGCCACGCTTCCGAGAAAACCGATCTGGAACGGCCAGAGCAGGTCCTGCCAGGCGGGCCCGAGCAGCATCAAGGCCGCCGCGGCCGCGCCCGCCACCACCGGGTGGACCTTCCGGCGCAGCAGAACGAAGAGGAGCCAGCCGCAGCCGATGTCGAGCAGGTACGAGGAGCAGCTGATAGGGCCAGTAGTGCCGGAGGCCCACGGTGTGGAGCAAAGCTCGTACATGGAGAAGGGACCATCGAAGGATGTCCGTTGTGCGGCGTGCAGGACGTTGTGCCAATACCCCGTCGTCGCAGCCGCGTTGATGAAGTCCCATTCGTCGTAGAAGAAGGTGAGCCCACTCCCCAGGATCGATCAGCCACAGCCGGTGCAGACCGCGGCGGCGCCGAAGACGAGAAGGCCCAGCCACTCGTCGCGTCGCCAGAGCGTGCTGGTCCTGGGGCTTCGGGGGAGAGGTCGTTCACAATGCCGAGGGGCCAGGCGACTTGCCGCTGGGGCTAGGCGTCTCGCCGAAGGATCAGCTTCACCTGTCCGTTGGGGCCAGCGGACCGGCAGTGGTCAAGAACGTCCTCCGCTGTGCACGTTCCTGTGCCTCCGTCATCGTTCACCGCGATGTGAAACTTGAGCTGGCGATAACGATCCAGGACCTCGAGCGGGTCCAGTCCCCGTTCGACGAGCGCCGTCGGCCAGAATTCCATCGACCAGACGATGGCCGGCGAGTCGCGCACGATTCGTTCCATGCCGAGGACGACTTCTGGTTCGAAACCCTGGACATCGATCTTCGCGACATCGAAGGTTCGCCCGCGCGAACAGTTCGTCGGCCGGAATCACCGGAACAACGAGGTCGTATCGGTCGTCGGGTGTGTGGACGCCGACCCGGGAGTCGCCAGGGTTCATCGGGGGTGAGGACATCGGGAGCAGTCGTCGGTGCTCGCCGAGGGCTGCGTTGTGGACCCGGGCCGTGGACGTCGTTCGCCCAGAGTTCGACTGCAGCAGGCCGTGGAGCACGGGGTGGGGTTCGACGGCGTCGATCTGTATGTCGCAGGCGAGGCGGTGAACAAACAGGCTGAAGTAGCCGACGTTTGCCCCAACGTCCAGGAAGCGAGCGCCTGGGCGCAGCAGTCTTCGGAGAAGGGCGCCCGTCGATTGCTCCCACGTCTGCGTCGCATGAGGTACGGGCGCATGACCTCGTCGCTCGTCTGCATCCAGAGCGGGCCCATTCGGTCTCGACCTGTTCGAAGGGCCCGCCTTGGCGTATCGGCGGGGGAAGCTCGCATCCGCACGCGCCGCGATGCGCGTCCCTGCATGTCGGGCGATGGACTGCCCACTGGAGCGGGCTACATCAGTGATCTTGGACATCTAGAAGACCCGCTCTCGGTACGGCGCCCGATGCAGGACGGGGATCGCATCGGATGGGCCCACCTCCGCCTCCAACTCGTCGACTCACTCGCCCGCGGTCGAAGATCCGTATTTCGCCGGGCGGCTGGCCGACGATCGCTTCGACCGTGGAGAGCACGCCCCCTTCGCCGACGGAAAGTCCGTCTCGAATCCCTCGATAGGCGGCTATGATCGTCGGCGCCGGATGCCATCGGGGTCGATTCGGAACCGCACCACGTCCATGTCGTCTGGTTGTTGGTTGCAGTCGGCTCGTCTCGAGCCGGTAGCCCTGCTCGCGTGCGGCCGAAATGATGATCCGGCGGAGCCCGCGCTCGTTCATTCCGTCGATGATGCTCGAGGCCGAGAGCGCGATGAGTTGCGATGATGTAGAGCGGGTAGCGCTGATCGATGATCGCCTGGTGCGCGTCGACGATCCGGTCGCCGTCGCCGATCGAGACCCTCGGCCTTCGTGATTCCGCTTCCTGCGTGGTAGACGAAGCATGACGGAGCCAGGACCGACCGGTAGCCCATGGTGTGGCTGCGGAGGCACCAATCGATTTCCTCCGAGTAGCCCCGGCCGAACACCGGGTCCATGAGGCCGACCTCCTTGATCATTGCCGTCGGGATCGCCATGCAGAACCCCACGCCCGAAGGGACGGGTACGACCTGTCCGTCGAATTCCTCGTCCATCTCGCTCCGAGATCCAGTCGATGAGGGCCGGCTCGTCCGCCAAATGATCCGGATCGCTGTTGGGGAGTGAGTACACGCTGGCGTTGTTCGACCAGGCGGTCGTCGAGGAGATCGAGCTGTCCTCCATGAGTGGGCGAGCAGCTTCGGGATCAGATTGGAAGGCAGGATGGTGTCGGAGTTCAGCAGGATCACTGCGTCGTAGCCGGCGTCGACGGCTCGCAGCATCCCGAGGTTCATGTTGCGCGGGATGCCGAGGTTCCGAGGGGTGCGGTAGTACCCGAACCCGAGTCCGTGGTCATCTCGCGGCAGCGCTCGCTCCAGCCGGGAGCTAGGGCTTGCGTCGTCGAGGACCAAGACGTCGGCGTCGTGAGGCCCCGAGGTCGAGACGAGCGAGGGACGAGAGGCACGGCCCGACGAACTCCTCGCCGTTGTAGACGAGCAGAGCGACGAGGACCCGCCAGGAAGGGTCAGACACCGAGGGCATTGCGGACCGCCCAGATTCGCTCGAGCAATCGGAAAGCGGCCGACGACTTCATCTGCTCCTCTTCAGCCCGGTACTGGGTGTACTCGATCCGCACGTGCTCCAGCTCGCTGCGCAGGTTCACGATCTGCTCGCGTGCATCGACGAGCCGCTCGGTGAGGTCGATGACCCTCGCGGTGGCCATTTCTGCATCGACCAGAGCCTGAGTCAAGGACAGACGGTCGAGCTCCTTCTTCTAGCGACTTCCTTGCACTGAACCTACCTCCTGGGACCCGGCAACGGTTGCTCAGCTCGGCCGCGAGCGCCATGACATGGCGATAGAGATCGGCGAGGCCCTCTGCGGTCGCCGCCCAAGTGTATTTCGTCGCCGGCGGCCAGGCACGACTCCATCTTGCAGGCGGGCCAGCGCAGGATCGCTCAGCAACGAGTCGGCTGCTTCCGCCAAGCGTCTCGGGGGACCAGTCCTCGGCGGACACCGGAATGTCGGGTGCCAGCTCCTCCAGCGGGCCGAACCGTGTGAACAGTGTCGGCGTCCCGAAGCGCGCCGCTTCGTAGGGAACCAGCCCGAATCCCTTCGCCGAAGACGGGTACAGCACCAGATCGGCATGTCGGACCAGCCAATTGCGCTCGGCCGAAGGGAGGTCGGGGAGGAGGAAGACCTCCGATTCGAGTGTCCCGCGATGGTGCAGCGAGGAAGTTGGCTTCGGCCGAGCTCGCGACGACCCGTAGGGCACGGTCGGGCCGGCCATCACGAGGGCGTGCGCATGGCCGCGGTCGCGGAGATCGGGCGATGACCGCCATCGCGAGATCTCTGTTCTTGTGGGCGTAGTCGGTTCCCAGGCACAGGATGAACTGACCCTCGACGAAACCGCGCGCCATGAGCTCGCGGGGCATCTCCGTCGGCTCGTCCCCGGTGAGGTGTTCCGTCCCGAAGGGGATCGCGTGCAGTCGCTGGGGATCGACGGGAAGGCGCTCCATCTCGACTTGGACCTTCACGTCCTCCGAGATCAGGACGACGGCGTCCGCGTCCGTGGCGCCGACCCTTCGGAGGGCGTCGCGGTACAGCAGCCACTTTCCGGTGTCCTCGTGGTACGCACCGTTGCGGTAGGCGATCATGTCGAGGACGGTGACGACGACGCGATCGGCAACCGTGCGCCAGCGGTCGACCGAGAACCACTGGTCCGGTTGGACCATGCGGTGAGCCACGTCGCAATGACCGAGACCCTCGAGCGTGTCGAAATTGACGGCCCGGGCGACGACCTTGGGCAGAGAAAGCACCTTCGCCGCGTAGGGCGGGATATCGGAACGCAGCGCCACGACGACCTCGCGCACGTCATGGCGACGGCTCAGCGCCTCCACCGTGGCCAGGATCGACACCTGGGTGCCCATCTCGTGCGGCCCGAGATACGACCGTCGACGACGATCCGCAACCCCAGCACCTTGGTCCGTGCCAGCCCGTGCGCCAGCGCCAGTGGTGAGGTGGCCGACCGCGCCTCGTGGTCGACGAATCCCACCTCGTTGGGATACATCGTGTGGATCCAGTGCCGCTCCTCAGGGTGGAGGTCGTCGAAGCGTCCCGATCCTGTGGGGCGCGTCGCCGGCCGCCCGGTGGCGGAAGTAATAGGTCGAGTCGTCGAGGAGATGGACGAAGCCCCGCGACCGCGCCCGCACCGCGAAGTCAGCCAGTGTGCCCGTGCCACCTCCGACGGGGTCCGGGAATCGAGGCCGCCGACGGCCCCCAGTGCGGAGGGAGACAGCAGGACCGCAGCTCCGACAGCGGTCGGAATCGGGGTGGGCGGCGTCGTGGGGCCCGAGCTCGCGCAGACCGGCGACTCACCGAGGTGGCGTCGTGTCCCTCGGGCGGCTGGTTCACCGGTGGGTTCGTTCGACCGGGAAAGCTCAAGAAACCTGCGTCGTTGCTCAAGAACGACACGGTCGCCACCCGCAGATCTTCGGCGATCAGCTGGAGCGCCGGCCCGAGAAAGTTGTCGGGCAGGGTGATCGCATCGCCCACCGCCAGAACGGGGAGCCGGTGAGCTCCAGATCCTGGTTGAACAGGTCGGCAGCGTTGGGGGACGTCACGCAGTCGCAGCCCATGTCGCGGAAGGCCACCATGCCTCGCCGGACGGCCCGCCGGCGACGATCGGGATGCCCGGCGATCGCAGCGACCAGACGGCTGTCATCAGTGGTCGGCGTTCGCTGGCCAGACGAAGAGCGCCGCCACGACTGGGAACTCATCGACCGCCGATGCGATCGTGAGCAGCCGTCACGGCGGCGAACGTTACTAGGCGCCACAGCCCCAACCCAGGACGGGCGAGGGCGGGGACCGGATCAGGGACCCTTCCGGGTTTGGGGGCGTCGCCGGAGGCAACACGGGAGTTGCGGCCGGTCCGAATTCGTCGATCGTGCGCAGCCTTACACGACGCGGCAGACGGGCGGCGTGCCGGCGGTCAGGCCAGTGCCGACCCGAGGGCGTCCAGCAGTTCGCCCGTGCCCTTCTCGCGGATCGCCGGTGTGTCGCCCCCGTCGAGGAAGACGCCCTGCTCGGTGACGGTCAGCGTCGTGCCCGACCCGGCGGCCGAGAACTCCACCGTGGCGACCGACACGGAGATCAAGGCACCGTCGGCTTCCATCACGTACCCGTAGACGATGCGCTCGTCCGGCACAATGTCCTGATACGTGGCCTTGTACGAGTAGACGGGACCTCCGGGAGGCCCGCCTCGGTTGATTTCGGTGCCGCCCACCCGGAAGTCGAGTTCGTAGTTGGGGTCGGCGCCAGCGCCGAACCAGCGCGCCTTGGACTCCCGGCTGGACCAGGCGGCGAAGACGCGCTCGGGCCGGACGGGGTAGGTCCGGGTGACGGTGAAGGTTCCGTGCTCGGTGCTCCTGGTGGTGGTCATCTCAAGCTCCTCTCGGTGGTGGTGGTGGTTCCCGATGTCCGGCTTCCTGCTCGAGATCCTCGGCGAGGACGTCGCCCAACCGGTCGAGGCGGCGCTCCCAGAGGGCGCGCTGTCCGGCGAACCAGTCCGAGGCGAGCCGCAGTCCTGTCGGCTCGAGCCGACAGGTCCGGGTGCGGCCCACCTTCTCGGAGTGGACCAGCCCGCACGACTCGAGGACGGCGAGATGCTGCACCACCGCCGACAGGGTCATGTCGAGCGGCCGGGCCAGCTCGCTCACCGTGGCCGGGCCGCCGCTGAGGCGTTCAACCAGGTCACGGCGGGTGGGGTCGCCCAGGGCCTTGAAGACCTCGTCGACCGGCTGATACTTAAGCATTGACTTAAGTATTCAGCCGGGCGGACCGCCTGTCAAATCATTCCGGTCATTCCGGGCCGTTGAGCCCCAACATGTCGGTGACCCCGTGGTCGCGACCCGCCGTGTAGCCGCCGTCGACCGGCATGGCGAGGCCGGTGACGAAGGATGCGTCGTCGGACAAGAGGAAGGCCGCCGCCGCGGCGATCTCCTCGGGGCGACCCATGCGCCGTCCCAACTTGTGCTCGTGCACAATGTCGGCCAGCGCCGCTTCCATGCCCGGCCCGAACACGGAGGCGGTCATCGGGGTCTCGATGAACCCGGGGCACACCGCGTTGACCCGGATGCCGCGCCCGGCGTAGTCGATGGCCATGTTCTTGGTCAGCAACACGACGCCGCCCTTGGACGCGCTGTACGCGCTCCCGCCGGCCGTCCCCTCCAGCCCCTCGATACTGGCCAGCGTCACCACCGCGCCCCGCTGGCCGTCGGCCCGCACGGGCTGCCGCAACATCTGGCCGATCACGTGCTTCGCGGTCAGGTACGTGCCGGTCAGGTTGACGGAGATGACCCGCGCCCACTCCTCGGCCGGCAGCATGTGCACCGGCCCGCCGCCGGCGACGCCCGCCGCGTTGACCAGCCCGTCGACGGCGCCCCCGAACTCGACGGCTGCTCGCACCAACGACTCGACCGAGCCCTCGTCGACCACGTCGACGTTGTGGAAGAGCCACCGATCCTGTTCCTCCGGACCGGTCCCGGCGGACGGCGCGAGGTCGGCTCCCACCACCTTGGACCCCTCGTCGAGGAGTCGTCGCGCGGTGGCCAGGCCGATGCCCGAGGCCGCTCCCGTCACGATGTAGGTCCGGCCTTCCAATCCGCGCATGGCGCCTCCGTTTGGTTGCGCCCGGACAACCCGGGCTGATAGGAGCAGTGCACTGTTCTAGCCCGGGAGGCCCCGGGCGCATTGTCCCGGGGGGAGCCCACGCCATGAAGTTCGCGCTGTTCTACGAGATCCCCGTCCCGCGCCCGTGGGAGGAGGACAGCGAGCTCATCGCCTACCAGAACACGCTCGAGCAGGCGATCGCCGGCGACCGCTTCGGTTGGCACGCGTTCTGGACGGTCGAGCACCACTTCCTGCAGGAGTACTCGCACTGCTCCAACCCGGAGGTCTTGTACGGGGCCATCGCCGCGCGGACGGAGCGGATCCGGCTCGGGTACGGCGTGCGGTTGATGCCGAAGCCCTACAACCACCCGGTGCGGACGGCGGAGTCCGTGGCGGTCCTCGACCTGTTGTCGAAGGGGCGCGTCGACATGGGCGCCGGCCGGTCGGCCACCCGGGCCGAGCTCGAGGGCTTCGGGGTCGACCCCGCCGAGAGCCGCCAGATGTGGCAGGAGGCGCTCGAGCACATTGTGGGGTGCTGGACCAACGACGAGTACTCGTTCTCCGGTTCGTACTGGCAGATGCCCCAGCGCCGGGTGCAGCCCAAGCCCTGGCAGAAGCCGCATCCTCCACTGTGGGGCGCCACGACGTCCGATGAGGGGCACACGCAGGTCGGCGAGTTGGGCCTGGGGCTGTGCTCCTTCGCCGTCGGATTGCCCCCGTCGGAGGTCAAGCGCAAGATCGACATCTACCGCGAGGCCGTGGGGGAGTGCGCGACACCGATCGGCTCCTTCGTGCACAACCAGGCGGCGACGTTCACGATGGCCTTGTGCGGGCCGGATCGTGCGGCGGCGATGGACGAGGCCCGGGAGTCCTTCGAGTGGTACCCCAAGACCGGCGCCCGTCAGATCGCGACGATGACGGACTGGATGGCGGAGCGCAAGCAGGATCTCGGCAGCTATTCGTACGCGGCGGACATGAAGAAGACCGATGACGAGGGGACGTTGGACTTGTTGAGCCTGGAGTACCTCGTCGATGCCAACGCCTGTGTGCTCGGGACGCCCGAGGAGTGCCTGGAGGCGTGTCGTCACTACGAGGCCGCCGGCGTCGACCTCCTGCTGTGCCTGGTGAACCCGTACAAGATCTCGCACGAATCTGTCATGCAGACGATCGAGCTCATGGGGACCGAGGTGATCCCGCACTTCTCCTGACGTCCGACACCCCGATCGGGCAGTCTGGAGGTATGGGGAGGGACACAGGGTGGCGTCGGCCACGACTGACCGTCGTCGCCAGCGCCGTCATCCTCACGCTTCTCGGCGTGGCCGCGTCGCCCCCGTCGTCGGCCTCGTCGAAGCGGCCCACGACGACCACGTCTACCGCGCCCCCCAAGCTCGCCAAGGTCGGTCACGCCGCCTTCTGGCGGTGCCCGGCGAAGACCACCGAGCTGCTGGTCGTCGTGAACACGCTCACCCTGCACCCCGGCGCCACCCTCGATGTCGCCTACACCGTGCGCAACGGCGCCACCTCGTCCTGCAACTACACCGCCCCGTACGGCGGCGTGGCGCCCGGTCCCACGGCCGCCACACTGACGGCGGGGCCCTGCGGATCGATCGGCTTCAAGGTCGAGGATCGCCACCACCGCGCCGTCTGGCCGGGCAACGAGGTCGTCAACTGCCCGGCGCTCGGCTTCGCGCAGCTGGCGCCGGGCGCCACCGTGTCGGGCGCGGGCTCGTGGGACCAGACCAAGCCCAACAGCACCCACCGGGTGCCGCCGGGCAACTACACCCTGGTCGTCGACAACTCCCACTTCACGTTCCGGCTGCACATCGCCGCGACATAGAGGACCCCGCCGCCCGCCGCCCGCCGCCCGCCGCCCGCCGCCCGCCCGGCCTTGCTTTCGGGCGGACTTCCTCTATAGTTACCTAGATGACTAGTGAACTGCTTCCACAGGCGGTCACCTTCCACCTCCGGTCCGATTCGGGAGTGCCGGCCTACCTCCAGCTCGTCCAGCAGGTGCGCCAGGCCGTCCGTATGGGGGTCCTCGACATCGGTGACCAGCTGCCGACGGTGAAGGAAGTGGTGGCGGAGCTCGCCATCAACCCGAACACGGTGCAGAAGGCGTACCGCGAGCTCGAGCACGAGGGGCTGGTCGAAGGGCGCCAGGGCGTCGGGACCTTCGTCGCCCGGCGTCCCAACGGCCCGCCTCCGGGCACGCAGGTCCGGCTGGCCCGCGGCCTGCACAAGTGGGTGCAGTCCGCCCGCGCCGAGGGCATGGACGACGAGTCGATGGAAGCACTCCTGCGCGAGACACTGCGCGGGACGACGGCGGTTGAGGTCGCATGACGGCCCCGTCACCGTCCGTCGAGACCAGCGGGCTGGGCAAGCAGTACGGCCAGCTGTGGGCGCTCCAGGACTGCTCGCTGGAGGTGCCGCCGGGACGGGTCACCGCTCTCCTCGGCCCGAACGGGGCCGGCAAGACGACGCTGCTCCGGCTCCTCGTCGGGCTGGCCGCGCCCAGCGCGGGTTCTGCCCGCGTCCTCGGACGGGCTCCCGACGGCTCCGAGGAGTTCCTGGCCGACATCGGGTATCTCGCCCAGGACGTGCCGCTGTACAGACGCTTGAGCGCGGAGGACCACATCGGGTTGGGGGCCCACCTCAACGCCCGGTGGGACGGCGAGGGCGCGCGCGACCGGCTGGCCCGCCTGCACGTGCCGATGGATCGGCCCGTCGCCAGCCTGTCGGGTGGCCAGCGGGCCCAGGTCGCATTGGGACTCGCCCTCGCCAAGCGGCCGGGGCTCCTGCTCCTCGACGAGCCGGTGGCAGCGCTCGACCCGCTGGCCCGCCGAGAGTTCCTGCTGGCCCTGAGCGAGGCGGTGGCCGAGGGCGATGTCTCGGTCATCTTGTCGTCCCACCTCGTCCACGACCTCGAGCGCGTCTGCGACCACGTCATCTTGATGAGCGCCTCGCGCGTCCAGCTCTGCGCCGACATCGACGACGTGTTGGCGACGCACCGCATGCTTCTCGGCCCGCGCCGGTCCCTCGAACAAGTGGAGCCGGGCCTCAGCGTGATCAGCGCGACACAGACGCAGCGCCAGACCCGGCTGCTCGTCCGCACGGACGGGCCCGTCCTCGACCCGTCATGGGAGCAGGGCGAAGTCGGGCTCGAGGACGTGATCCTCGCCTATATGGGCAACGAGGGCGCCTCCACCACCGCCGGCCCTCCCACCGACGCCGACGCCGTCGGCACCGCAGGCCCCAAACCAGCCCGTCGACACCTGGAGGTCGCGCCGTGAACCACCTCGTCTGGCGCCTCCACCGCAACCAGGTCTACCTGGCCATAGCGGCCCTGGTCGCGCTCGCCGTCATCCTGCTCGTCACCGGCATCACCATGGCGGACGACTACCGCACCGCGCTCGCCAATTGTGCGGCCTCCCAGAACTGCGACAACCTCGGCAGCGTCTTGTTCCGGGGCGACGGAGCGATCATGGACCTGGTCGACTTCACCCTGGTCGTCCCCCTCCTGTTCGGACTCTTCTGGGGCGCGCCACTCCTGGCCAAGGAGTTCGAGGACGGCACCCACAACCTCGCCTGGACCCAAGGGGTGTCCCGCTGGCGCTGGGTGCGCGCCAACATCGCCTGGTCCCTCCTCGCCGCCGCCGTCTGGGGCGCCGCCCTCGCCGCACTCGTGAGCTGGTGGCGTTATCCCGAGAACGCATTGGACTCCCGCTTCGGTGCGTTCGACATTCAGGGCATCGTTCCCGTCGCCTACGCGCTCTTCGCCGTCGCACTCGGGATCGCCGTCGGGTCGGTCATCCGTCGCGTGTTGCCGAGCCTCGCCACCACGCTGGCGATCTTCGTCGCCATCAGGGTGGCGATCGGCGTGTACCTGCGACCGCACTACATGGCGCCGGTGACAAAGGTGTTCGGACTCCTCGGGGGAAATCCGGGCCCCGGCGGCGCCTGGATCCTGTCGGAGGGGTTGGTCGGCCCAACCGGGAAATCCCTCGGCCCCGGCATCGATTTCTCGCAAATCCCCGCGGCCTGCCAGGTCGCCCCGCCTCCCGGCGGCAAGGGCCTCCTCGGCCAGTGCCTGGCGTCGCACGGCTTCCACCAGATGACCACCTATCAGCCCGCCAGCCGGTTCTGGGCCTTCCAGGGCATGGAGGCCGGCATCTTCGTGCTCCTGGCGCTCGCTCTCGTGGGCTTCGCGATCTGGTGGGTGCTCGGACGCGACGCTTGAGCTGACCGCCACGGAAAGCCGCACGCCTTTCCGGCGGTCTTGGTACGCAGTTGAAGGACCGGCCTTCGGCCTGCCCGATTGCCGGCGAGGGGGTATGGATGAAGCACGGTGGACGGCCGATTTTTCGACGCCCATGCCATACTGAGCCGATGTCGACACCGCGTCGCCGACATTGAGGCTGCATACCAACGGGTGAGACTCGTTGAGCGGCGCTCAGGTCCGAGACTGGTCTTCGCCGCAATGGCGCTGACCTCGTCGCTCGCCTGTCGCCACCGTGGCGACCGATGCGGCAGGCGCTGCGACCGAGCAGGCGCAGAGGGTGCACGCGGTCGGGATATCCACGGAGACCTACATCGACACCCACCGGCCCACTGCGGCATGGGGCCCGACCGCGGCAGCGCCCACCCGGACGCTCGTGACCACGATCCTCTACCCCGCCCAGGGGTCCTCTTCGTCGGGATCGCCGCTCGCGGGGGCCATCCCTGACCGTCGTGGCGGACCGTACCCGCTCATTGTGTTCGCCCATGGCCTCGGGGCGGACCCAGAGCTCTATGTCTCGCTGCTCAGCTCCTGGGCCGCCGCCGGGTTCGTGGTGGCTGCGCCGACTTTCCCTCTCACGAGTAACGACACGCCAGGCGGACCTGACGCCGGTGACGTGATCAATCAGCCCGGCGACATGAGCTTCGTCATCACGTCCGTCCTCAGAGCGTCCGCGCAGCCCGGCGGGCCCCTGAGTGGCCTGATCGACCCGCAGGAGATCGGTGCCGCCGGCCACTCGAACGGGGCGATCACCACGCTCGGACTCGTGGCGAACACGTGTTGCCACGACCATCGCGTCAAGGCAGCCGTCGTCATGGCGGGGACCACAGAGGCGTTCCCGGGCGGTCACTTCGACTTGGTCCAGGCACCACCGCTCTTGTTGGTTCACGGCACAGCCGACGCGCTCGTCCCCTACAGCGGAGCCGTCGCCGTGTTCAATGCCGCACGCGGGCCGAAGGGCTTGCTCAGCATCAAGGGCGGTGACCATGGATCTGCTGCTGGGCTCACGGCCTCATCTGCCGTTGTTGTGCAGCGAACGACAACCGACTTCTTCGAGGCCTATCTGCGCGGTGACCATGCGGCGCAGGCCGGCATCACGACGGTCGGCCACTCCGGCGTAACCACCGAGCACTTTGACACCAAGCCCGGATCAAGGACGACCATCACCACCCTTCCATCGCCAAAACTTCATCTGCGGGCCTCGGCGACGCCGACCACCAACCTGACCAACGGCGAAACGCTCACGATCACTTGGAGCGGGTACACCGCAGGCAAGGTTGTCAACATCCTGGAATGCAACGCCAGCGACCTGCATCTGAACAGCTCGGCAGCGTGCAGCTTCGCCCATGCCGACATACTCACCCCCGATCCGACGGGTCAAGGTCACGTGAGGCTCGAAATCGTCGAGGGTGCGGTGGGGAACGGCATCTGTGACACCTCGCACCCCGGCTGCTTCGTCGTGGTCAACAACGCCAGTTCGACGGCACCCAACGCGTCCGTCAAGATCCCGATCAGCTTCGCCCCGTAGCAAGTCGTCCTCCACGTCAAGACGGTCCGAACTCAGGACGTCCTCCACCAAGCGATTGTCAGAGAGCACCGGCGATAACGACTGTCGAGTCGTCTTTGCGGGGCGCTGCCTGGTTTCGAGATCACATTCTGCCTGGCCGTGTCCCCGGCCGTGTCCCTGGTCACGAGGCCGCAGGATGTGCCATCGGACGAATGGCAGGCGTACCCTGGTGAGGTCAGGCGGACACGAGAGAGGCCCTCCATTGCGATACGTGAGGTTCCTGTTGTGGCTCGTTGCCATAGGGGCGGCAGGCGTCTGGTTCATCGCTCTGGCCCACGGATTCACGGGCTTCTCCTGTGTCAAGACCGACCACACGTGCACGTCGCAGGACCTTCGTCTTCAGTGGCATGTGGTGCTCTGGCTGGCACCATTGGTGATCCTTGTCAGCCTCCTCCTCGCGAGCGTCTTCAAGCACTACAGGTTCCGGTTCCAGCAATTCACGAAGCGGCCGGTCGCACAACGACAGCCCCTGCATCAACAAGTCGCCCAACAGGCGCCACCGATCGCCTCGCGTCTCAGTGATGGTCCTGCGCGTGGACCGCGGGTGGTCCCCGATCATCCGGAGAGTCACCACGTTGGCCCCTCCCCACGACACGCAGCAAAAGACCACTTCATCACGATGTATGACCCGCCCGTCAACGGGAGGCCGCGACACGCGGCGCCGGAGCCGGAGCCGGAGTGGTGAGAGGCGGCTCAATCGCCACAGTGCGAACCCACGGAGTTCGCTCGCGCCTGATCGCCGCTCGGACCGGTCAGGCTGTCGGGTTGCCGCCATGTGTCCGAGAGAGCACCTCGGCGACCCGTGGGCTGGGATGCAACGCGGGCCAGGTGGACACCCGTGACAGCATGAGGCCGTGGAGAGCGTGACATCCCCGCGCGGCGCGACCGGCGATGCGACGGGGTGGGAACTGCGACCCATGGCCCTCGAGGACGTCGAAGCGGTCATGGCCGTGGTCGAGGCCGCCGATGCCGCGCTGGCAGAAGCGGGTCAGATCCCGCCGCGCACACCACCGAGCGACGCCGAGTTGGAGGCCATCCGCGTGGGCCATGCCCGCTTCGTGCAGCGCGACGGGCCCGGAGCCTGGGTGGCGGTTTCGGAAGGGCGGGTGGTGGGCGTTGCCGAGTCTGTCCGACGGGAGAGCTTCTGGGGGCTGTCCATGCTGTTCGTCCACCCGGAGTTCCAGAGCCGGGGAGTGGGCGGGCGGCTCCTCGAGGCGGCCGTGGGCTACGCCGCCGGCGCCACCCAGCGCATGATCCAGTCCTCGCCCGACCCCCGGGCCATGCGTCGCTACTTCCTGGCCGGACTGGCCATGCACCCGACGGCCGAGATGGGAGGCCAACCCGACCGCCGGGCCATGCCAACCTCGCTGGCTGGACGAGATGGCGATGAGGCGGATCTCGAATTGGTGGCCGAGGTGGAGGTGCAGCTCGGCCGTTCGCGTGCCGAGGACGTGGCGTTCGCGCTGAGTGACATGCGTTGCCGCCTAGACGTGGTGGACAGCGGCCCCGGGCGAGGGTGGGTGCTTTGGCATCCGGACCGACTGGTCATGCTGGGGGCGACTGACGAGCAGACAGCCGACTGTCCTCCTGTGGCGGTTCCTCGCCGGCTCCGAGGGACAAATCCTTGTCCACGGGCTCACCGCTGCCCAGCAGTGGGCGTTCGAGGTACTCCATCAGGCACGTCTCACGGCGCAGATACGCGGGTCCTTGTTCGTTGACGGCATGGCCATCCCGGTTCCCTGGATCGCTTCGGGCTGGTATTTCTAGGCCCTGATCTGTCCCCGCCCAGCTCGGCGCCCGTCTGAACAAGTCTGCATTTTCGAAAGCAGACAGCATTTTGGAAAGCAGACAGCGCTCTTGCTCGACCGAGACCCTGTCGCGCCGATCCGGAGTTCGTTGGCTCCCGATCGACGGGGTGCCGGGGTGATCCACGGTGCCGGCGCGAAGGGCACCTCACGGGTTGCGAGAGAAACGCGCCGTGGACGATGGCGTCAACCCGTCGCTAAGGGACGAGCGCGATCTTCCCAACGGCGCGGCGACCGAGGAGGTCCTCGAGCGCACCCGCCACGTTCTCCAGCGGGTACTCGGCCGGACGGACCGGGTCGAGCGTCCCCGCCGCCACCATCGCCAACAGGTCGTCGAGGAGGGCGCGCTGTTCGGCCGGGTGCGTCATGGCCCAGATGCCCCAGTCGATGCCGATGACCGACCGGTTCCGCAGGAGGACCTGGTTGAGCGGAATGGACGGGATGTCGCCGGACGCGAACCCGATGACGAGATAGCGGCCCCGGTCGCCGAGCGCCCGCAGCGCCTGCTCCGCGAGGGCACCACCGATCGGGTCTACCACGAGGTCGACACCTGTGCCGCCGGCCCACGCCCGCGCCGCGTCCTTGACCGACTCTGCGGCCGGGTCCAGCACGGCCTCGGCACCCGCCTCGAGCGCCGCCTGTCGCTTGTCCGCACTCGAGGCCACCCCGAGCACCCGGCAGCCCAGCGCCCGCGCCACGCCGATGGCGCCCAACCCCACGCCGCCGCCGGCGCCGAGGACGAGCACGGTCTCCCCGGGCGCGGCCTGGGCCCGGTCGCGCAGCGCGAAGAGGCTGGTGCTGTAACTCTGGGTGAACGTGGCGGCGCGGGCCGCGTCCATGCCGTCCGGCAGGGCGATGGCGGCGGACGCCCGGACCACCACGCGGCTGGCGAAGCCACCAAGTCCCACCGAGGCCAGCACCCGATCGCCGACGGCCGGTGTGGTGACGTCGGGCCCGACCGACACGACGTGCCCCGCCACCTCGCTCCCGGGCACGAAGGGGAGCGAAGGCTTGATCTGGTAGTGCCCGGACACGAAGAGCCCATCGACGAAGTTCACGCCGGCCGCCTCGACAGCGACGGCGACTTCCCCCGGCCCGGGTTCGGGATCGGGCTGCTCCTCCACCCGCAGGACGGAAGGGGGACCCAGCTCATTGCAGACGGCGGCGCGCACGGGTCGAAACGCTAATGGAGCGCTGATCGAGTGCCGAGGCCCGTCAGGGACGGGCATATGCAGGTTCCTTGCGCCGGGGCCCCGAATTTCGCCGAGCGACCCCCAACCGCAGTTGTCTTTCATCGAGCTGCTTAAGGGTCCTTTTACCCGGGCCGAAAGTCATATGTGGCCCCTTTCGTACAAGAAGCCCGCCGGACCACCTCGAGCGGTGCCGCACCCTTCACTGGGACCTCCGCACGCTGGACGTCCTCGTCGGTGGATGACCATGGTCGGGCTGGTCGCGGTCGCCATGTTCGCCACGGGGGGCGCCATTGGCGCCCAGGCCGCGGTCTCGGCACCCAGCTCCCAATCACGTCAGTTCGTGGACGTGGACCTCACGCTCCTGGCGTCCGTCCCGGCCGCCCCACGTCGACCCCCACGACGACGCCGACCACGACCCCTCCGACGGCGACTCCCACCACGGCGACTCCCACCACGGCGACTCCCACCACGGTGCCGCCCGCAGTACTGGCCTCCACGCCGGTCACGCCCGCGGCCCCGGCCGACTCCCACCCCGCCACCCGCTCCCGCCCTCCCCGCGTACGGCCACGCCACCGCGTGGGGCTGTTCGGCAGCTCTGGCCTACCTTCAGGCCTACGCGGCTCCGGGCTTCGCCCTCGACTGCCCTGGATACGCCGAGGGTCACGAGGCCATGACGTGCCTGCACGGGACGCCCCAGTACCCGGATGCCTGCCCCGCCGGACCGACGATCGCCATCTCCGATGCGTGTCCCCAGGCCTACATGAACGAGAGCGCCAACTCCTGGCTCATGACGGGTCAAGCGCTCGACCGAGCAGCAGAAGTTCGGTGTGTCCTACGACGCCATCGACCCCTTCGGGGCGTGCCCGTAACCAACCGCAGGTGAGGCGGAGTGCGCCCGTTGCAGTCGGTTGTCTACCCTCGCCGCGTGGAGCGCCACGAGTCCCCGCCCCTGATCCGACCTGTCCGCAGTGACGAACTGGCGCTGCTGCCGACCGTTGAGGCGGCTGCCGACACCATGTTCGAGCCACTCGGCATCGGACCGCTACCCGGCCCCGGCACGGTCGAGGAGTTCGCCGCCGCGCTGGTCGTCCTCGTGGCGGGCGACCCACCGGTGGGGCTCTGCCGCATTGACGGCATCACGGGCCTGGGCGGCGGCGAGGCGGTCGCCCATCTCGAGCAGCTCTCCGTGCACCCCGGCCACGCCGGCCGCGGCATCGGCCGGGCGCTCCTGCGAGCCGGTTGTGCATGGGCCGCCGCCGAGGGCTATCCCGAGATCACCCTCGCCACCTACCGGGACATCCCGTGGAACGGCCCCTTCTACGCCTCAGAGGGCTTCGTCGAGGTCGGCCCGGTCGACGACTTCCTGATCGCCCACGGGCTCAGGCCCGAGGAGCCCGTCATGTCCCGCTTCGGCGTCCGCGTCCTGATGTGCCGCCGCCTGTGAGCTCCGCATAGCGGAAACAGCTGACCATGTGGTCGTTGACCAACCCGCTGGCCTGGAGGTGCGCGTAGCAAACGGTGGGCCCGACGAACCCGAAGCCGCGGCGGCGCAGGTCTGCGCTGAACGCCTCCGATTCAGCCGTCACCGCGGGGAGCTGCTCCATGCGGCGCCACTTGTTGACCAGTGGCCGCCCCCCGACGAAGCCCCAGATGTACGTGTCGAAGGTGCCGAACTCCTCCTGGACCTCCAGGAAGTGGCGGGCGTTGCGCACAGTGGCCTCGACCTTGGCCCGGTTGCGGATGATGCCCGGGTCGGCCAGCAACTTCTCCACCCGGGCCGGCGTGAAGCGCGCCACCTTGGCGGCGTCGAAGCCGGCGAAGGCCTTGCGATAGCCCTCCCGCCGCTTGAGGATGGTCGACCAGCTCAGACCGGCCTGCGCACCCTCGAGCACCAGGAACTCGAAGTGGGTGCGATCGTCGTGCACCGGGACGCCCCACTCGGTGTCGTGGTACGCCACCATCGCCGGGTCGCTCCCGGCCCAGTCGCAGCGCCTCGGGGACCCCGAGTCCTTGTTCGTGCTCGTCATGGCGCCACGCTAGAGGCGTCGTGTGACGCGCTGATCCGGTAGAGCACGTGGCGTCGCAGCGGGCTCCCGACCGGCACCCCCGGGTGATCGAAGTCGCCCTCGACGTCTCGCCACATGCCGATGCGCTCCATCACGGCCTGCGAACGCACGTTGAGCGTCGTGGTGAAGGCCACGATCTCGTCCAGCCCGCCCCGCTCGAACCCGTACTCGACGGACGCCCGTGCCGCCTCGCTGGCGTAGCCGTGTCCCCAGTGGTCGGGATGGAAACGCCAACCCGCTTCGACGGCCGGCGCGCAGGGCAACGTCGGGTTCACCCGGTGCAGGCCGACCATGCCGGCGAACACACCACGGCTGTCGCCGTCGGCCACGTCGACCGCCCACAGGCCCCAGCCCTCACGTTCCATCTCGGCCCTGTACCGCTCGACCGAAGCGTCGCTCTCGGTCCGGCTCGGGGACGAGCCCAACGACTCGACGACCAGAGGATGGGTGTTCAGCGCAAAGAAGGGTGTCAGGTCCACGTCGGTGAACGGTCGCAGCACCAGCCGCGCCGTCACGATCGTCGGCCCGCGCACGGTCTCTCGATGTCCGATGTGGCCGATGTCCGATGTCCGGGGCCTAGGACCCCGCCCCGCCGCCACCCTCATCGCCGCCCCCGCCGCCACCAGCCATCGCCACCGCCGTCTCCGCCGCCCAGCGGTAGTCGGCCTTCCCCGACGGCGACCGTTGGATCTGCGGCACGAACACCACTTCCTTCGGCAGCTTGTAGCGGGCGATATGAGCCGAGGCATGCGACACCACGGACTCGCCGTCAGTCGCCGCGCCGTCCGAGAGCTGCACGACGGCCACCACTTCTTGGCCCCAGCGCTCCGAGGGACGGCCCGTCACGACCACGTCGGCGACGGCGGGATGGCCGGCGATGGCCCGCTCCACCTCCTCGACGAAGATCTTCTCGCCACCGGAGTTCACCGTCACCGAATCCCGCCCGAGCAGCTCGATCTGCCCATCGGCCCGGTGCCGCGCCCGGTCGCCCGGGATCGAATACCGGACCCCGTCGATCACGGGGAAGGTACGCGCCGTCTTCTCGGGATCGCCGAGATACCCCAGCGGCACGTTCCCCGTCTGCGCCAGCCAGCCGTTGCCCTCGTGGCCCGGCTCGAGCACGTGCGACAGGGTCTCGTCGACGACCAACGTGCCAGGACCGGGGAGGAACGACCCCACCGCCACGTCGTCCATGGACGTCACGTGCATTTGGGCGCCGGTCTCCGACGACCCGGCCGAGTCCGAGATCACGAGGTTGGGGATGCGCTCGACCGCCATCGCCCGCACGGCCGGCGTCAGCGGCGCGCCACCGTTCCCCACGGCGAAGAACGACGACAGGTCGTAGGACTTCTTGTCGAGCTGCACGAGCAGCGGCCGCAGCACGGCGTCCCCCACGATCGTCATGGAGTTGGCCTTCTCGCGTTCGACCACGCTCCAGACGTCATCGGGATCGACCCGGCGGGTCTCGTCCGGGAAGATGAGCGTCGCCCCCTGCGCCATGAGCATGAAGCAGGCCCATTGCGCGGCACCGTGCATCAGCGGCGGCAGGATCAGCAGCCGCACCGGATAGCTCTCGGCCAGGCGCTCGGTCAGTCCCTCGTAGCTCGTCACGATCTTCCACGATCCGACCTGCCGCCCGCCCATTGCCGCCATGAAGATGTCGTGCTGGCGCCACAGCACACCCTTGGGCATGCCCGTGGTGCCTCCCGTGTAGAGGATGTAGAGGTCGTCGGGGGACGGCTCGACCGGTGCTCCCTCCGGCGAGGATTTGGCGAGCGCCTCCTCGTACCACTCCGCCCCGGGGAGGAGGGGGTGGCCCGATTCGTCCTCGACCTGGAGCAGCACGTCGGGCGGCGCGTCCAGCGTGGGCAGCACCTCGGCCAGCGTCGGCGCGAGCGAGGAGTGCAGGATCATGGCGCGCGGCCTGGCGTCGTTGAGCAGGTACCGGAGCTCCTCGCCGACGTAGCGGTAGTTGACGTTGAACGGGGCGACGCGGGCCCGGTAGGAGCCCAGCATCCCTTCGAGATACTCGTTCCCGTTGTACAGGGCGAGGGCCAGGTGGTCCTGCCCCGATTCCCAGCCCTGCAGGTCGGCGCGCTCGCGGTGGACGCCGAGGCCGCGGCCATGCAGGTAGGCCGCGAGGCGGCGCGAGCGCTCGGAGACGTCGCCGTAGCTCAGGCGGCGGTCGCGCCACACGATGCATTCCTGGTCGGCCAGGGTCTCGACGAGCACGTCGAAGGCCTTGGCCAGGTTGAACTGGACGGTCTGGGGCTGGGGCACGGTCCCGCACTGTACGACCGGTTGCGATTTATCGGCAAAGATCACCGGGTGGACGTCCGCAATCCAGCCACCGGCGAGGTCATCCGGACCGTCGAGGGGCTGACCGCGGCCGAGACCGATGTCGCCATTGCGCGGGCCGCCGCCGCCTTCGAGCCTTGGCGTGCCGTGGCCCCCGGCGACCGGGCCCGCCTGCTCCGCCGCTTCGCCGCCGCGGTCGACGCGCACGGCGAGGAGCTGGCCGGGCTGGAGGTGGCCAACGCCGGCCACGTGATCGGGAACGCGCGCTGGGAGGCGGGCAACGTGCGCGACGTGCTCGACTTCTACGCCGGCGCTCCGGAGCGCCACAGCGGCAAGCAGATCCCGGTTCCGGGTGGACTCGACGTCACCTTCTACGAGCCGCTCGGGGTCGTGGGCATCATCGTGCCCTGGAACTTCCCGATGGCCATCGCCGGCTGGGGTTTCGCGCCGGCCCTCGCCGCCGGCAACACCGTCGTCCTCAAGCCGGCCGAGCTGACCCCGCTGAGTGCGCTGCGCATCGGGGAGCTGGCGCTCCAGGCGGGACTGCCCGAGGGCGTGCTGCAGATCCTTCCCGGCAAGGGATCGGTGGTGGGGGAGCGTTTCGTGGCCCACCCGGCCGTGCGCAAGGTGTGCTTCACCGGCTCCACCGAGGTGGGGCGCAGCGTGATGGCGGGGTGCGCCGAGCAGATCAAGCGCGTGACGCTCGAGCTCGGTGGCAAGAGCGCCAACATCGTCTTCGCCGATGCCGATCTCGAGCTGGCGGCGGCCCGGGCCCCGTCTGGCGTGTTCGACAACGCGGGGCAGGACTGCTGCGCCCGCTCGCGGATCCTGGTGGAGCGCAGCGTGTACGAGCGCTTCATGGCGCTGCTCGAGCCGGCGGTCGCCGGCGTCAAGGTGGGTGATCCGACCCTCGAGGAGACGGAGATGGGCCCGCTGATCTCGGAGGCGCATTTGGCCAGCGTGGCGTCGTTCGTGCCCGACGACGCGCCGGTGGCGCTGCGCGGCACCTGTCCTCAGGGTCCCGGCAACTGGTTCGCCCCGACCGTGCTCGCGCCCGTGGAGCCCGGGGCGCGGGCGGCCACCGAGGAGATCTTCGGGCCCGTGGTGGTGGTGATCCCGTTCGAGGACGAGGCCGACGCCGTGCGGCTGGCCAACGACACGCCCTATGGGCTTTCCGGTTCGCTCTGGACGCGCGATGTCGGGCGTGCGCTGCGCGTGGCCCGCGCCGTCGACACCGGCACGCTTTCCGTCAACTCGCACTCGTCCGTGCGCTACTGGACGCCGTTCGGCGGTGCCAAGCAGTCGGGCATCGGAAGAGAGTTGGGTCCCGACGCGCTCGAGGCGTTCAGCGACGTGAAGAACGTCTTCATCAGCTCGGAGTAGGACCGAGAACCTCGGAGTAGGACCAGAAGCAGGATCGGAAGAGAGACAGGGAGACATGACCGACACGACCCCGTATGCCAGCCGACTCGTTGGGAAGGTGGCGGTCGTCACGGGCGGCGCCAGCGGCATCGGAAGGGCGATGTGCGAGCGCTTCGCCAGCGAGGGCGCCTCGGTCGCCGTGGTGGACCTCGACGAGGACGCCGGCGGCGCGGTGGCGGCCGCGGTGGACGGCATGTTCGTCAAGGCCGATGTGACGTCCTCCGACGAGGTCGAAGCCCTGTACGCCGAGGTGGCCGCCCGCCACGGCGGGATCGACATCTGCTGCAACAACGCCGGCATCAGCCCGCCCGACGACGACTCCATTCTCGACACCGGGCTCGAGGCGTGGGAGCGCGTGCAGCGGGTCAACCTGACGTCGGTGTACCTGTGCTGCAAGCACGCCCTGCCGCACCTGCTGGCCCGGGGCAAGGGGTCGATCATCAACACGGCCTCGTTCGTGGCGGTCATGGGCGCGGCGACGAGCCAGGTCAGCTACACGGCCTCCAAGGGCGGCGTGCTGGCCATGTCGCGCGAGCTCGGGGTCCAGTTCGCCCGGCAGGGCGTGCGGGTCAACGCGCTGTGCCCGGGTCCCGTGAACACGCCGTTGCTGCAGGAGTTGTTCGCGAAGGATCCAGAGCGGGCGGCCCGTCGACTGGTGCATATCCCCATGGGGCGCTTCGGCGAGGCGACGGAGATTGCCGCGGCGGCGGCGTTCCTTGCTTCGGACGACTCGTCCTTCATGACCGCGACGACGTTCCTCGTCGACGGGGGGATCTCGGGGGCCTACGTCACGCCCCTGTAGTCAGCCGCCGAGGCTGTCCCGCAGTTCCTGGATCTCCTCCCGGAGTCGGGCGACCTCGGACCTGAGCTCGTCCACCTCGGCGCGCAGATCGACCGATCCCGTCGTGGCGGTGCTCTCCGCTGCGATGCCGGTCGCAGGTGTGGCCATCTCGGTCTCGGGCGTGGAACCGGTGCCGACGACCGCCAGCGTGGTCCAACGCTCCTCCTTCTGCCCCGGTCGCCGTCCGACGTTGGCGGCGAGAGGCTCGTCAAGTGAGGCGAGGAGTTGGAGCTCGTGGTCGACCTCGTCGAGGCTGTCGAACTGAGCCATCCGCTCCGTGCGGGTGCGCAACTCGCCGATCGTCTGTGGCCCCCGCAGCAGGAGCATGGCCAGGATGGCGGACTGCTTGTCGTCGAGGCCGAGCGCCTCATGGAGCACGTGGCGGTAGCGGACGACGGAGCGCCCGTGCGAGGGCAGGACGAAGCGGACCAGCTTCTGGTCCTTCAGCTCGTCGAGGGCGGTCTGGACCGTCGTCTCGTCGTAGCTGACGACCGGTTCCCGATTCGAGGTCTGGTTGCAGGCAGCCTGCAGGGCATTGAGGGTGAGTGGGTACTGCTGCGGTGTCGTCAGGGCCTTCTCGACCAGCGCGCCGAGCACCCGTGCGCACTCCGGGCTCAGCAGCATGCGACGGAGCATACGGGCACCCGATGGGGGCGCGGAGGCCCGGCCTCCCTTCCTCCATGCCGCAACTGGGGCTACGGTTCCCGGGTGAGTGGCCCCCTGTGGGCCCAGGGGGTAGGAGGTTGGAGGGGATATGACCGACCTGGATGACGCCGTCTATGCCGGGGCACCACTGGAGGGGGACGGTGACGCCGCGGGCACGCGGGGCACAAGCCGTCCGTTGCCCATCCTGCTGTTCGTCACCTTGGGTGGCTCGGCGGTGCTGCTGTTCGCCATGGCCTCGGGCCATTTGAAGGGGACGGAGGCGACGCTCGGTGTGCTGGCCGCGCTGGTCCAGGCGGTGCTCGCCGTCGGGGCACTGATGCGGCCGTCCCGGGACCTCTTCGGCGCGGCCGTCGGGGTCAACGCGGCGGTCGCCGTGTTCTGGTTCGCCGTCGAGGGGCCGCACACCGTGTCGGCGCTGACGGCAGGTTTCGGGATCGCGCTCTCTGCACTCGCCATGGTGGTCGGTACCGCGCTCACCGTTCGCCCCGATCTCGGCAGCAATTGGTCGTCGGCGACATCGGTGTTCGGTTCGCTCCTTCCCGTCGCCGTCGCCGGCATGACCATCGGGGGGCTGTTCGGCACGACCGCCGCGCTGGACACTGCGAGCGCAGCTCCTCCGGCGCCGGACCCCGGGGGGGCCGCCGCCAAGCTGGCCTTGTCCACGACGGTCACGGTTCCGGGTGAGAACTCGAAGACCTTTCAGAGCGTGGTGGCGGGCAACAATACGGAGCAGTCGGAGTTGGCCAAGTGGGTGCCTCTGGACGCGGCCGACCAGACGGTCCTCACCGGGCAGCTGTCCGGAGCGCTGCAGGCCGCCGAGCGCTACCCGACTGTGGCGTCGGCCAAGGCGGCCGGGATGATCCTGGCCGGCGGCATGGCGCCTGGTGTCGGAGCGCACTACCAGCTCATCAACGGGGACATCTTCAAGGGCATCAACCCGGACGGCTCGGTGAACCCGGAGTACCCGGCCTCGTGGATCTACTCCAGCACGGCGGACGATGCACCGGTCGTCGGCGTGATGTACGAATCGCTGAACGAGACGTCACCGTCGGGCTTCATCGGTCCCAACGACCACTGGCACCGCCACTCCAACGTCTGCGTCCAGTTCAACAACGGGAAGATCGGCGTGCCATTCGCCGCCGACCAGAACGTGACGCCGCAGGAGTGTGCGGACGTGCACGGCGACTTCATGAAGAAGACGGTGTGGATGGTGCACGCCTGGGTGGTGCCGGGCTGGGAGAGCCCCCAGGGAGTCTTCTCGCACGACAACCTGCACGTCTACTGCCCCGGGAACACCGATCTGACCGACGCCGTCGGGTTCTGCGACCGCCAGTCCTGACGCCGGCGTTCAAGACCGGGTCCGAGGAGGCGAAGCCCCGATGAGGCGGCTGCGGGGACCGTTGGCGGCCGGCATTCTCGGTTGCCTGGCGATCGTGGGGTGGGCGACGCCCGCCGCCGCGCACGCCGCCGTCACGGCTTCGTCTCCGGTGCAGGGAGCGCACCTGGTGCACGTGCCCCGCACCGTGACCGTCAACTTCGACCAGCCGGTGCGGCCCGATGCCGGCGGCCTCATCGTCCTGAACTCCGCCGGCCAGCAGGTCCAAGTCGAGCTCCGGCCACCCGGCGCCGACCACCCTGTCTGCCACGCTGCCTGCTTCACTCGGGTCGGGCGCCTACGTATCGGACTACACGGTGACGTCGGTGGATGGACATGTGGTGAGCGGAGCCATCGTGTTCCTCGTCGGTCACGTCAAAGCCGGAGCGATCACCGCGCTGGCCCGCCCCCGGACGTCGTTCACCAACTGGGTCGACGACTTCGGCCAGTTCCTCGTCTACGCCGGCGTCCTGGTCGGGTCGGGCCTGGCCTTCTTCTTGGCCTTCATTCTGCGAAGCGGCGACGAGCGGCGCCGTCTCCGGCGCTGGACGTACGCGGCGGCGGCACTGGGGGTCGTCGGCATGGCGGTGACCGGTGCGGCCCAGGCGGTGCTCACCGGGGGCGGGCTGTCGTCGCTGGCGCACTGGAGTGTCGACACGCAGGCCTTCGGCGGGAAGTTCGGCGAGCAGTGCGGTGCGCAACTGGTCGGCCTGGCGGCCTGCCTGGCGTCGTTGCACCTGCGTCCCACCATGAGCCGACAGTTCGCTGCCTTCTACGGCCTCATTGTGGCGGCCGGTGCGTTCGTCCTCTTCGGGCACGCGCTGGTGTCACCCGAGCGCTGGCTGAGCATTCCGGCGGACATCGTGCACGTGGTCTTCGTCGCCATGTGGGCCGGTGGGCTCGTTGGCCTGGTCACCGTGCTCCGAAGCCGGACGCGGGCGGCACGCCGAGCCGGGCAGATGCCGGCACGTGCCGCGGCCGGCACCGGGCGCCGCACTGCGTTCGCGGGGGAC
The DNA here is from genome assembly GCA_963753115.1 of uncultured Acidimicrobiaceae bacterium. GTDB lineage: Bacteria > Actinomycetota > Acidimicrobiia > Acidimicrobiales > RAAP-2 > Bog-473. The sequence continues at coordinate 23,393 of CAVWBB010000008.1, read as the reverse complement.
GCAGAGGCGGGAGGGCTGTCGAGCACGGTGGAGTCGCCCCCGGGACGCGCCGTGGGGGCGGGGACGTCGACCGCCGTGTTGGAACGGCCGCCGACGATGACGATGGACACTGGAATGCCGCCGACGGATGGGGACGGGGTCGGCGCGTTGCTGGCCGACACCGCTGGTGTGGTCGGGCGTTTCTCGACCATGGCGGGGATCTCGTTCGCCGGCCTTCTGGTGGCCGGCACCCTGCTGGCCATCGTCGAGGTCGGGTCGGTGGCCAACCTCTTCGAGACGGGCTACGGCCAGCTGCTGCTGCTCAAGATCGCCCTCGTCGGCCTCCTGCTGTTCCTGGCCGGCTACAACCGCTACCTGCTTCTCCCCGGCCTGTTCTCGGCCGCCGCGGCCGCCCGGCCCGGCGCCGTCGCCCGCGGGTGGCAGCGGCTCGTGTCGACGGTGCGCCTGGAGGCGCTCGGCATGGTGGCCGTCCTGGGCGTGACCGCAGTGCTGGCCAACGGGACGCCGAGCAACGGCGCCAGTGCGCCGCCTCCAGTGCCGTTCACCCAGACGCAGGCCTTCGAGGGGGGCCACGTCACACTGCACATCACGCCCAATGCCGCGTTGGTGAACGACTGGACCGTGCAGTTCACCGGGCCTGGCGGCGTGCCGGCGAACCTGGCGGAGAGCGTCTCGGTCTATCTCGTGCTTCCCTCGCAGAACGTCGGTCCCATTGAGGCGGACATGCACAAGGCCGGTGTCGGCCGCTTCGTGCTGACCGACAGCCCGAATCCCCCCATCGTCGGGAAATGGCAGATCGTCCTGCAGGTCCAGGTCTCGGAATTCAGCCAGCCTGACGTCAGCTTCGTGGACACCGTGCAATAACGCCGTTGCGACGGCAGAGGAGAGTTGGCAGATGATGCGGAAGTTCGGACTGGTCGTCGCGTGCGCTGCTGGCGTTCGTCGTGCTCGATGCCGGCCTGGCGGGGGCCCACGTGACGGTCAGCCCGTCGAGCCTGCCGCAGGGCACCGACGACGCCATCCTGACCTTCCGCGTTCCCAACGAGTCGGCCACCGCCAGCGGTCACGGGACTCAAGATCCAATTCCCGCTGACGCACCCCGTCGTGCTGCTCAACCCCGAAGCCGGGTCGGGTTGGCAGGTGCAGGTGGTCAAGGCCGCGCTGCCCAAGCCCATCACCACCGACGACGGCACGTTCACCTCGACCGTCAGCGAGATCGACTGGTCGGGGGAAGTCATCCCCGTCGGCCAGTTCGGCGAGTTCAACGTGCTGGCACAGGGCATCCCGACCGGCACGTCCCAACTCGTCTTCAAGGCGATCCAGACGTACGCCGACGGCACGGTGGTGTCGTGGATCGAGGTCCCGGACAAGGCGGTGCCCAATCCGGAGCACCCGGCACCGACGATCACGTTGACGGCATCCGGCGGAGCGAGCACCACCGCCACGACCGCGGCGACGACAGCGGGGACGGCGACGGTGGCGACGACGTCGGGGACGAGCTGGCAGTCGACGGCCGCGTCGATCCTGGCCGGGTTCGCGGTGGTGCTCAGCGTGCTGGCCGTCTGGCTCGGGCGGCCCCGCTTCGGGCGTGACCCGGATCAGCCCGGGCCGGAGACCTCCAGCGGAGCGGCCGAATAAGGACCGGAAGGCCCGAAGCCGATGTGGGCCGATGGCCACGGGCCGCGCCACGCCGGCCGCGGCGGACCTTGCAGCGGGCCCGGCGAGGGCGGCAATGCGCCGACCCGTGCGCCGGCCCCGGGTTGTGCTCACCATGGGGAAGAACTGGGGACGGTGGTGGTGCCACTTGGGGATGAGTCGGAGAAAGGTGGGGAGAACGTCTGGATTTCGCGAAACGCCATTGACCTGGCGTGACGGGTGGCGCAACCTGTCCTCAGTTCGGAGACGAGAGCCCGCCGAACCTCAAGCGAGCGCCGAAAGGTGGGAGCGAGGGAAGCCCGAAGGGAAGCCGCAAGGCGGACCGGGGGGAAGCCGAGAGAACGCTGCAAGGCGGGATCGAGGAAAGGGAGCGAGCCCCGCAAGGGGAGCGTGACCGGAGCGGGCAAGAGGATCCGGATGCAGATGGTCCGTGGTGCGTCACGGTGGCTTCCCTGGAGCCGCCGGGACCGGCTCGGGCGGGGGTTGTCCGACACGACCCCGGCACGGTGCCAGCGGCCCATCGGCGATGTGGCCCCGAGGAGCACGGGAGGCTTCGGCCGAACGGTTACTCGGGGTTGCGTCGCGTCCGGGCCCTGATTCCCCTCCGTTCCATTCCCCATGGAGCGGGAACGCCCGTGAGCGGGCGTTCCCGCGAAGAATCCGGGGTCAGACGGAGGGCCAGAGGCGGGCCGGGCGCTCGCCCTCCGCCACCTGGCGGTTCAGCTCGGCCTGCACCAGGGCGAGGTCGTCGGGATGGGTGACGCCGATGCAGCGGCCCTGCGCCTGCAGCACCCGGAACGAGCTGGTGGCCAGCGATTCGGCGACGACCTCGGGGAGGAGCACCTCGGCCTCCTCGGAGGCGTCCACGGCGGCGTCCATGGCGGCCCGGAGGGTCTTGTGGAACGCCGGGGTGAAGCCCCAGAGGTTCATGGAGACGCGGGCATCCCCCGAGAGCGTGACGGGCTCTCTCCCGTCGCCGGCGACGAAGCCGCCGTCGGGCTGTGCGGTCACCTGGCGCCGTTCGTCGACGCCGAGGAGCATGCCGTCGTCTCCGACCCGACAGACGCCCCGGGTGACGGGCGAGGTGCCGATGACGGCATCGGCCAGCCGGTAGCCGACGAGGGCGTTGACGTCGTTGCTGTCCCGCAGGTGGGCCGCCAGTTGGGAGCAGGCCGCCGTGCCGTAGATGTCGTCGGCATTGCCGACGCCGTAGGGCGAGTCGCCCACGTGGTCGGAGGCGCTCAGGACAGCGTGCACGGTGCCCAGCGGTGCCGACTGGGTGGCGAAGCGGACGTCGACGGCGCCCGGCCAGGTGTGCTCGACGTGGTATCTGATCGCCGGGCCGGTGCTCGGCCCCAGGACCAGGACGATGGTGTCGAACCCTGCCGCCAGCGCGTCGGAGGCCACCAGGTCGATCACGGCCTCGCCATGGGGGCCCACAGGTGCCAACGGCTTACAGCCGCCGTACCGCCTGGCCCGCCCGGCCGCCAGGATCACCAGCGCCGGGCCCGCGCCGCGCAGGGTGCTGCTCATGCGCTCCAGCGGAAGACGGCGCTCGCCCAGGTCATACCGCCACCGAATCCAGTCAGCAGCAGGTGGTCGCCGTCGTGGACGCGGCCCTTTTCGAGGGAGTCGCAGAGGGCGAGCGGGATGGAGGCCGACGACGTGTTGCCGTAGCGGTCGATGACGATCGCGGTGCGCTCCTCGGGGATGCCGAGACGCTGGCAGGCGGCCTGAATGATGCGCACGTTGGCCTGGTGCGGCACCATCAGCGACACGTCGTCGGGCCCGAGGCCCGCGTCGGCCATGGCCCGCTCGGCCGACTCGACGACCACCCGGACCGCCCGCCGGAAGACCTCCTTGCCGTCCATGAAGAGCGTCCCGCCGTGCTCGCACTTGAGCAGGTGCCGCAGCGACCCGTCGGAGTTCAAGTTCCAGCTGATGAGGCTGCCCGGGCCTTCGACGGGCTCGACCACGACGGCGCCGGCGCCGTCGCCGACGATGATGGCGATCTTGCGGTCGTCCATGTCGGTGATCCGAGACAGGGTCTCGGAGCCGACCAGCAGGACGGGGCCCGAGCCGATGGAGATGAGGCCGGCCGCGGTCACGAGGCCATAGACGAACCCGGAGCAGGCGGCGTTGAGGTCGAAGGCGCCACCCTTCATGCCGATCCCGTGCTGCACGCTGGGTGCGGTGCCGGGGACGATGCCATCCGGCGTCGTGGTGGCGAGCACGAGGTTGTCGATCTCCTGGGCGGTGCGGCCGGCCTTGGCCAGCGCGGCGACCGCGGCCTCAATGGCCAGGCCCGAGGTGGTGCCGCCGATGTGGCGCTCCCGGATGCCGGTCCGCTCGACGATCCAGGCGTCGCTGGTATCGAGGTTGACCGCCATGTCGTCGTTGGTGACGATCTTGTCCGGTACCGCGATGCCCCAGCCTGTGATTTTGATTCCCGTCACGCGGCAGATCCGGAGCGAACGGCGTGGATGCCCACGAACCCTGCGTCCCCGTAGATGATGCCCCCCGTGTTCACTGCGACCCCGGTTCGTGCGCCTTCGACCTGGCGGGCGCCGGCGCGGCCTCGGAACTGCGTGGCCAGCTCGACCACCTGGGCCAACCCGGTGGCGCCGAGCGGGTGCCCGCGTCCCACCAGCCCGCCGCTGGAGTTCACGACGAGGCCTGGGGAGTCGATGCCGGTTGCGCCGGACTCGGTGGCCGGTCCCGCCTCGCCGGGGGCGAAGAAGCCGAGCGACTCGAGGGCGTAGAGCTCCTCGGCGGCGGTGGCGTCGTGAAGCTCGACCAGATCTGCGTCGCCTGGTCCGAAGCCGAAGGCCTCCCAGGCCGCGTTCGCGGCCTGCTTCAGGCGGTCGTGGTAGTCGAGCAAGCCGTTTCCCGAGCGTGCCACCGAGCCGATGATACGGGGCGCGGACGCGGGCGCCGGGACCGACGGCCCACCAAGCACGATGGCCGCCGCGCCGTCGGTGAACGAGCTGCACATGAGGCGAGTCAGGACACCGGCGACCTGGGGCGAGGAGAGGACCTCGTCGATCGTGACGCGCCGCTGGAACTGGGCCAGTGGGTTGCGCGCCGCATGGTCGAACGCCTTGACCGCCGCCGCGGCGATCTGGCGCACCGTGGCGCCCACCTCTGCCATCAAGCGGTGGGCCCAGCTGTTGTTGAGGCCCATGAGAATGCTGCCAGCAGGATTGTCGTCGGCGTGCCGGCGGTCGTGCAGGTCGTGGCGGTACTCGGCGGGGAGGCCGTCTTCAATGCCCGCGATCGTGCCCGCCCGGTCGCCCGTCCACATCTTCTCGACGCCGATGGCGAGCACCGGGCGGTCCTGGACGGTGGCGGCCATGGTGGCCAGGTGCAGGGACGAGCTCCCGCCGGCGCACGAGTTGTCGACATTGATGATCGCCGCCTCGCTGAGGCCGGCCTTGCGCAGCCAGGTCTGACCCCGCACGCACCCCTGATCGCTCAGGCGTCCGGCCATGGCATTGCCCAGGATGACGAGGCCGACTTCGTCGGCCGACACGCCGGCGTCCCCGAGGGCCTCGTGGACGACCTCGTAGGCCATGGTGTCGGGGGCCAGGTCACGACGACTCATGTCGGTCATGCCCGTGCCCAGGATGGCGATGTCGGTGGCGGTCATGCCGATGCTCTCACTCCGACTCTCGTTTCCAATCCTGCCCCGGCCAACACCGGGTCTCGGTCCCCGACGAACGCGTTCCGCAGCAGCCCGAAGTGCTCCACGGCGGGCGAGCCGGCCACCATCACGAGGATGTGGTCGGCGCCGGCCTCCGCATAGCGGTCGAGGGCGGCGGCGCAACTCTCGGGCGACCCCGCGATCAAGTGACGGTGGAAGGCCTTGGGCGGAAGCCGGTACAGCTCGGAGAGCCATTGGGCGCCCCGGACGGGCGCGTGGTCGTCATCTCCGACACATGCAAAGACGACGACTCCGGCCTGCACGGCCTCGGGATCTCGGCCGGCCTCGGCCGTTTCGCGCCGCAGGTCCGCCAGAGCAGCCCTGTACTCGTCCGGGGCGAGGAAGAGGGGCACCCAGCCGTCGCCGACGGCCGCGGCACGGCGCCGGGCGGCGTCGCTCGAGCCCCCGAACCACAGAGGGACGGGAGCAGAGGCCGGCTCCTGCACGTAATCGGCGCCACCCGGTTCGGGGCCGGCCCAGGCCCGACGCAGCCCGGCCACGCCCTCGTCCATGAGCTGGCCCCGCCGGTGGTAGTCGACGTCGGCCCTCGTGTACTCGTGCTCGTGTATGCCCACGCCGAGCCCGAGGACGAAGCGCCCTCCCGAGAGGAGCTGGAGTGCCGTCGCCTGCTTGGCCACGACGGAGGACGGGCGCAGGGGTAGCTGGAGGATGCAGGTGCCGAGGGCCGGCCGGGTGGTCGTGACGGCGGCCACGGCCAGCGTGGTGAACGCCTCGCCGATCGGGTGGGGCCAGTAGAGGTGGTCGACCGCCCACAAGGAGTCGGCCCCGGTGGCCTCTGCGCGCTCGCAGAGCTCGACCAGTGCGGCGGCGCTTCCAGTAGTACTCTCGGTACTACCAAACTCTGAAGGGAGTTCTCCCTGCGTGGTGGCGGGGAGGATGAACCCGAGGGTGGGTCGCGGCGCTCCACTTCCTACCGGGGTCACACCGACATAGTAGAACGAAGGCCGCAGGCCTGACTATTCAGAACTATTCAGATTCAGAACTATTCAGACGCCGGCGCGGTCGAAGGTGGGTGCACGGCGCCGGACGCACCGCCGGGAGCGCCCAGGACCGAGAGGGTGCAGCGGGCCTCGCAGATCGCCCGGCCGTCGTCGTCGGTGAGGGAGATCCGCCAGACCTGAATGGTGCGCCCGACCCGTACCGGCCGGGCGTCGGCGGTCAGATGCCCGTCTCGCACCGAGCGCAGATGGCTGGCGTTGAGCTCGATCCCGACCACGCTGCGCCCGGGTTCGGCGGCCAATGCCGCGCCGAAGCTGGCGGCCGACTCGGCGAGCAGGGCCGAGACACCTCCGTGGAGGATCCCGTAGGGCTGATGCACCTTCCAGTTCACCGGCAGCCGCATGACCACCCGCTCCGGCCCGGCCTCGATGATCTCGACGTCCAGGAGCTCGTGGATGCTCCCCGTGCCGTCCGGGAGCAGCGGCCCGTCGCCGGGGGAGGGAGGGGGTGAGGTCATCGCGGGATGATAACGGTGCCCCGTTAGCCTGACCACGTGCCCGACGTGGTCGACCTGCGCAGCGACACCGTCACCCGGCCCACGCCGGCGATGCGCCGGGCCATGGCCGAAGCCGAGGTCGGCGACGACGACTACGGCGAGGATCCGACGGTGCGGGGGTTGGAGGAGGCCTTCGCCACTCGGGTGGGCAAGGCGGCAGCGCTGTTCGTGCCTTCGGGCGTGATGGCGAACCAGATCGCCGTGCGCGTGCTCACCGCGCCGGGGACCGCCGTCGTGGCCGGACGCCGCCAGCACGTCGTGTCCTACGAGTACGGCGCGGCGGCCATGAACGCCGGGATCCAGTTCGTCGCCGTCGGCGACGAGGACGGCATGATCGACGTCGACGACGTGCGGTGGGCGCGCCAAGCCGCCGAACACCACCAGCCAACGGTGTCGCTCGTCAGCATCGAGAACACGCACATGGCGGCGTCGGGGGCTCCGTGGTCGGCCGACCGCCTCCGGGCCCTGGTCGACGCGGCGGGGCCGATCCCGATCCACATGGACGGGGCCCGGCTCTTCAACGCCGAGGTGGCCACGGGGGTGCCGGCCGCCGAGTGGGCGGCCTCGGCCACCACCGTCATGTGCTGCCTGTCCAAGGGCCTCTGCGCGCCGGTGGGGTCGTTGCTGGCGGGGGACCTCGATGTCATCGCAGAGGCCAGGTTGGCCCGCAAGCGACTCGGTGGCGGCATGCGCCAGGCCGGCGTGCTGGCGGCGCCCGGGCTCGTGGCGCTGCGTGACATGGTCGGCCGCCTGCACGAGGACCACGCACGGGCGGCGAAGCTGGCGGAGGCCGTGGCGCTGCGCTGGCCAGCCTGCGGACTCGATCCCGCCACGGTCCGCACGAACATCGTCACGTTCACCCACCCCGAGCCGGAGAAGCTCCTGGCCCACCTGGAGGGTGGCGGCGTGCTGGCCCACGCCATCGCGCCTGGGACCGTCCGCTTCGTCACGCACCACGACGTCGACGACGCCGGTGTGGCGCGCGCTCTGCGCGCGCTCGAGGACGCGCCGTGAAGGTCCGCATCGGCATCAGCGGCGGCGGCGAGGACCTGGGGCCGGAGGAGATGGTGGCGCTGGCGCAGGCCATTCAGGGGACCGGGTTCGACTCGCTGTGGCTCCCCGAGGTGCTCACGCGGCCCGGTCCCGACCCGCTGGTCGGGTTGGCCTGGGTGTCGGGCGCCTGCCCGGGGTTGAAGATCGGCACCACCATGCTGCTGCCGGGTCGCAACCTGGTGTGGTTGGCCAAGGCAGTGGCGACCCTCGACGTGTTGTCGCGCGGGCGCTTCCTGCTCACGTTCGTCCCCGGACTCACCCTCGGCGGCGAGCGCAGTGCCATCGGGATCCCGAGCGCGGCACGGGGCGAGCAGATGGACGATGCCTTGCCGGCGCTGCGCCGCCTGTGGAGCGGTGAGGTCGTCAGCCACGACGGCCCGGCCGGCTCCTTCACCGACGTGTCGGTGTCCCCCCGGCCGGTCCAGGATCCGTTCGACGTCTGGCTCGGTGGGAGCGTCCCCGCCGCGCTGGAGCGCTGCGGGCGCCTGGCCGACGGCTGGATCCCCGCCTTCTGCACACCCTCCGACGCCGCCGCGGGCAAGGCGGTGATCGACCGCGTCGCCGGCGAGCACGGGCGCGCCATCAGCCCGGAGCACTTCGGCGTGAGCCTGGCCTACGCGCCCGAGGGCACGGACCTCAGCGCGCTGGCGTCGTCACCGCTGGCCCGCCGCGCCCGGGGCCGGCCGCTCGAGGACATCATCCCGGTCGGCCTCGGGGGCCTCCGGTCGATGCTGGAGCGGTTCCTGGAGGTCGGCTTCTCGAAATTCATCGTGCGGCCGACGGCGCCCCCGGCGTCGTGGCCGCGCGAGTTGGAGCTCCTGGGCGACGCCGTGGGCAACCTGCAGACGTGATCGTCGGAGCGGCGCCAACCCCTACGCTGCCCTCCATGCCCGAGGAACCTCTCACACTGATGGCCGTGCACGCCCATCCGGACGACGAAGCGATCTCGACGGGTGGCGTGCTCGCCCGCTACAGCGCCGAGGGTGTGCGCACGGTGCTGGTGACGTGCACCAACGGCGAGCTCGGGGACGCGCCCGGGGGGTGAAGCCCGGCGAGCCCGGTCACGACGAGGCGGTCGTGGTGCCGCTCCGCCGCAAGGAGCTCGAAGCCAGTTGCGAGATCCTGGGCGTCGACCACCTGGAGCTCCTCGGCTATCACGACTCGGGCATGGAGGGCTGGCCGCAGAACGACGCGCCCGACGCCTTCTGGCACACGCCGGTCGCCGATGCAGCAAAGCGGTTGACCGATCTGATGCGCACGTACCAACCGCAGGTCGTCGTCACCTATGACGAGAACGGCTTCTACGGGCACCCGGATCACATTCAGGCCAACCGAGTCACACACGCGGCCATTGCCGACAGCGGGATACCGACGAAGCTCTATTACACAGCCCTGCCTCGCTCGCGGCTGGCGGGCTTCGGGGAGATCTTGGCCGAGGCTGGCATCGAGCGGCCGGCCGAGGTGGAAGAGAATCCCGATTTCGGCACACCCGACGAGCTGATCACCACGACCATCGACTGCAGTGCCGTGGCCGGGCGCAAGTACGCGTCGCTCGCCGCGCACGCCAGCCAGAGCGACAACATCTTCTTCCTGCAGATGGGCGAGGAGCTGTTCTCGCGCGTCATGGGCTCGGAGAGTTTCGTGCGTGTGCTCGATTCGACGGACGCGCCGGTGCCCGAAGACGACCTCTTCGCGGGGCTCCGCTAGCAAGAGCCCGAGCCGGGCCTGCGCCCCACCGGGAGAAGGGGACGCAGGACCCGGTCCGGTGTGGTCCCTACGTCGATGTGCCGGCAGGGGTAGAGCCGGCTCGAGCGTGGGGAACCGTTCCGACGAGACACAGCACGGCGGCGGCGACGAGCGCGGCCACGGCGAGTATCTCGATTGTGAAGGCCTCCTTGGCGAAGGGGGCGAGCCACGAGTCCTTGAAGCCAAAGAGCCCGACCGCCACGGACAAGAGGAACCCGGCGATGGTGCTCAGCGCGAAGCCGATCCCGATGACGGCCGCCCACAGGCGCCGGATCACCACCACGCCGATGCCGATGACCAGCCCGGCGATCGACTGCAACAGGAACAGGGGGCCGATGGTGGGGATGGAGCGGTAGCCGTCGGTTTCGCTCCACAGGTGGAAGTGGACGTAGGCGGACCAGATCAACAGCGCCCCCCCGAGGGCGAATGCCGCCGTCGCCGCCAGGTCCACGGGCCGACGGGATCGGCGAGGACCGGTCACCAGGAGTGTCCAGAGCTTGTGCATGCGAGGCATCCGGAGGCGGGCCGGTCGGTGGATGTCGGGAGCGGCGATGGCCACCGTAGCGATACGGAGCGGAGGCGCCCCGGGATTGTCGGGCCGGGGGTGAATCCCTGGGTTGGGCTCGCCCGTAGACCTGTGGATGAGAGAATTACGTATGGCCGAGGGCGAGGTTTCCGACGAGGCCCTCCTGGCCGGCATGGCCCTGGGGGACCAGGAGGCCGCCGTGACCTTCACCCGGCGTTACCAGAGGCGGGTGTTCGGTCTCGCCTACTCCATGACGAGCGACGCCGGGGTAGCCGAGGACGTGGCCCAGGAGGCGATGATCCGGGTCTGGCGCCACGCGCCGGTGTTCGATCCCCGCCGTGGTTCGGTCACCTCCTGGGTCCTGACCATCACGCGCAATCTGGCGATTGACGCGCTGCGCATGCGGCGGGCGGTGCCGACCGACCCGGACGACTTCGCGGCGACGGCGCTGACCAGCCTCGAACACAACCCTGAGGACGCCGTGCGCCGGGGCGACGTCCGCCAGACGGTCCGTGCGGCGCTGCAGGTTCTCCCCGACGAGCAACGGCGCGCCGTCGTCCTGGCCGCGGTCTACGGACGGACGGCACTCGAGATCAGCGAGACCGAGGGGATCCCACTCGGCACGGCGAAGACGCGAATCAGGACCGCGTTGATCCGGTTGCGGGCGGTCGTCGAGCAGGCGGAGAGTGCGGAGCGGGCCGAGGGGGTCAGCGATGAGCGATGAAGTGATGGAGCGGGGCTGTGAGGCGTACGGGAACGAACTGGCGGAGCTGGCGCTCGGTGTCCTGACGGGACGTGACAGGGCGCGGGTCCTGTCCCACGTCGAGTCCTGTCAGCGTTGTTCCGACGAGTTGGAGCTCCTGTCCCGTGTGGCCGACACCGTGGTCCAGGCGGCCCCGGAGATGGATCCGCCGTTGGGCTTCGAGGTCCGCCTGTTCGAGCGGATGGGTGTCACCGACAGGGGTCGCCGTCGACGCCGTCTCCGTCCGTCGCGCTGGGTGCCGGCCGTGGTGGGCGTCGCCGCGGCTGCGCTCGCGCTCGGTCTCGGCTTGAGCCTGACGTCGTCCTCGTCGTCCCCTCCGACCGTGAGCGCGCAGCACGGGTCCGGTCGCGCCGAGCACGGCGAGACGGCGGCCCTCATGGCACGCGGCCAGACAGTCGGCCACGTGACGACGTTCGGCGGCGCCAAGCCGTGGATCTCCATGATGCTGGCCGATTCGGCCGCCAGAGGGAGAGTGGACTGCGTGGTCGTGACCAACGACGGCGTCACCCACCACGTCGGGACGTTCGTGGCCGACGACGGCTACGGGGCGTGGGTCGCGCCCCTGCCCGTCGACCAGGCCGACGTGCGCTTGGCCCAGGTGGTGTCGCCCAGCGGGACGGTGATCGCCACCGCCACGCTGGGCTGACGACCTCCTAGTACCGGTAGGTGTCGGGCTTGTAGGGCCCCTGGACCGGAACGCCGATGTAATCGGCCTGGTCCTGGCTCAACGTCGTGAGCTTCACGCCCAACGCATTGAGATGGAGCCGAGCCACCTTCTCGTCCAGGTGCTTCGGCAGCACGTAGACATCGTTCACGTACTGGCCCGTCTGCGTGAACAGCTCGATCTGCGCCATGGTCTGGTTGGTGAACGAGTTGGACATGACGAAGCTCGGGTGACCCGTTGCGTTGCCCAGGTTCAGCAGCCGGCCCTCGGACAGGACGATGATGGCGTGCCCGTCGGGGAACGTCCACTTGTCGACTTGGGGCTTGATGTTCAAGCGCTCGATCCCGGGCGTCTTGGAGAGTCCGGCCATGTCGATCTCGTTGTCGAAGTGACCGATGTTCCCGACGATGGCCTGGTGCTTCATGGCCGCCATGTGGGCGGCGGTGATGATGTCCTTGTTCCCGGTGGTCGTGATGATGATGTCGGCTTCCGGGAGGATGTCCTCGAGCGTGGTGACCTGGAATCCCTCCATGGCCGCCTGCAGCGCACAGATCGGGTCGACCTCGGTGACAACGACGCGGGCACCCTGGCCGGCGAGCGACTGGGCGCAGCCCTTGCCGACGTCGCCGTAGCCGCAGACGACGGCGACCTTGCCTCCGATGAGGACGTCAGTGGCCCGGTTGATCCCGTCGATCAACGAGTGGCGGCAGCCGTACTTGTTGTCGAACTTCGACTTGGTGACCGAGTCGTTGACGTTGATGGCGGGGAAGAGGAGCTCACCCTTCCTGGCCATGTCGACCAGGCGGTGCACACCGGTGGTGGTCTCCTCGGTCACGCCCTTGATCTCGTTGGCGATCGAGGTCCAGCGACCCTGGTCCTCGGCCAGGCTGCGGGCCAGGACCGTGAGGACGACTTCGAACTCCTCCGAGTCAGCCGTTGACGGGTCGGGCACGCTGCCCGCCTTCTCGAACTCCACACCCTTGTGGACGAGGAGGGTGGCATCGCCGCCATCGTCGAGAATCATGTTCGGGCCGCCCTCGCCCGGCCACAGGAGGGCCTGCTCGGTGCACCACCAGTACTCCTCGAGTGACTCGCCCTTCCAGGCGAAAACCGGCACGCCCTGGGGGTCCTCGACGGTCCCGTTCGGGCCCACGGCCACCGCGGCAGCGGCGTGGTCCTGGGTGGAGAAGATGTTGCAGCTGCACCAGCGGACGCGGGCGCCGAGCGCCGTGAGGGTCTCGATCAGCACGGCGGTCTGCACCGTCATGTGCAGCGAGCCGGTCACGCGGGCGCCGGCCAGGGGCTGGGACGCGGAGAACTCGTCCCGCATGGCCATCAGGCCGGGCATCTCGTGCTCGGCCAGATCGATCTCCTTGCGGCCGAACGCGGCCAGGGAGAGGTCAGCGACCTTGAAGGGGTCGGGGGAAGTCATTGCATGCTCCTTTGGATGGGATGAACGTGCGCAGGCGCGCAACAGTGCTGCGGGCCGGACGGCGGAAGCGCAACGCACGTGCTCCGACCTCTGTCGGAGGCCGCGTACCCAGGGGCAAGAATAGAGCCTGGGCGGCATCGGTGTGGGCACAATTCGCTCGAGGGACGCCCACCGAACTGTCACTCCTGGTCCGTACCCTGCGCAGCGAGAACAGGGGAGGCCCGCTACCCGGGACAGGTGCTGCAGATGAGCGGTCCGAACTGCGAGTTCTCGGTGCCCGACGCATCGACCCGGACGCATCGACCCGGTCCTGATGGGGCCTCCAACCTCCATTGGAAAAGATGCCCTGGAGCAGGGCACCGATGGCATAGTTGAGAGGGTGGGAAAGGACACCTACTACGACATCCTGGGCGTTCCGGCCAACTCTCCGCCCCACCTGATCAAGTCGAATTACAGGTCGTTGATCCAAAGGGTCCACCCTGACCTTGGTGGTCCGATCGCCCTTTTTCGGCAAGTCCAAGAATCGTACGAGGTGTTGTCTGATCCGGCGCGGCGGGCCGACTACGACCGAACACTCCAAGCACGCAACCGCACCAGATCTGGAGATCCGAAGGACTCGCCGATCCGGGACACGGCTGCTCGCCAGGCCTCTCCGCATCGCCCGAGTTCTGGTCGGTCGCGGCCGGGTAGGACGCGGCGGTCACGCGGGAATGCTCATCAGGTTCCCAAGAGGGACGAAGCGAAGAAGGAGACCGTCCGAACCTACCTGCGCAAGTATCCTGCTCGCGTCGCTGCGATGGCCGGTGCGAGCGTGTTCGCCATTGGCGCCGCCCTCGGTCCCGACGACATCGGCCGGGGTGCGCTCTTGCTTGGCGTTCTCGTGTTCATTGTCGCGGTCGTGGCGTGGCGTGGAGCGCGCGGCGTCAAGGAATGTGAGGCATTCCGGCGCGGAGGCATGGCCGCCGTCGATGCGATGACTGGCCGTCAATTCAGAGCCCTTCTCGAACACTTCTTTGCCCGCCAGGGCTACCGAGTTGCTCGGCTCAGTGCCAGAGGGGATGTTGGCGACCTCCTCATCTCCGATCCTGAGGGGCGTACGATCGTAGTTGACGCGAAAAAGCGGCATGATCGGCAGCGACTCGGTGCAGCGTGCCGTGGTCGCCAAGGCCCACTATGGAGTCTCGCGGGTCCTCTTGGTGACCTCCACCAATTACTCGAAGGACGCCGTGACGGCGGCGAACTCGAACGGCGTGACGCTTTGGAACAGGGCGACGCTCGACTCCGAGCTTGCCCTGTACGAAGGCGACTCGATTTCGTCTGGCGTCAAGCGTTTGACGTCGGACCTCGGAGCCGGAACGCGCATGTATCTGGGTGCGGTGGCGGCTCTCTTCGTTGGTGTGCTTGCCCTCATCGTGAAGCAAGGAAAACGTGGCGCGACCTCGGAGGCTCCTGGTTAACTCCGCTCATTCGCGATCTTGACCGTGATGCCTTTGCTGATGCTTCGATTGCCGGCGGAGTTGTAGGCGATGGAGCGGAGCACGTACGTCCCGTTGGGAACGAGTTTCGTGTTCCAGTGCATGAGCCAGAGGTTGCCGCCGTAGGTGCCGGATCCGATGACGGTGGTCCTGTGTGCGGAGTCCGTGATCTGGAATGTGACACTGGAAATGTTGTCGTGAAACGCCGAATACCCCGCGATGAGTTCCGTCCCCTTGAGGGGCTTCCCGTGCGCCGCAGTGACCACCTTCATCACCGGTAGGGCGTTGTTCTGGGTCTCGAGGACGGGTATGCCGACTTTGGGGAGGAGCCAGCGTGCGACCCAGAGGGAACCCTCATCGGTGTAGTGGGCACCGTCGCCTCGCACCCACACCGAGTCCACGATGAGGGGACAGGGCGGGCCGGAAGGGCAGATGCGGTTCGCCAGGTCGACCACCTTCACGTTGGCCGTGTGAGACGCAATATCGGTCATCAGCGCGTTGAGACGCGCGAAGTCCTTGTCTGACGATGTCGAGTCTTTGGGATGCGCGCCGACAGGTACGAACGGAGCCTGTGACAACATGACGACGGTGGCGCCCGTGGCGGTGAACTCCTTCAAGCGTTCGCTGATCCGTTGTGTCAATACCGAGTACCACTGCGGCGAGCCCTGATGAAGGACTTTCTTCTGGGCGCCATGCCCGACGACCAGACCTTCCCGCTCCCACGAACTTGACCACAGAATGACATTCGGATGCCCTGACCGAAGGGCTCGTTTGACCTGAGCGGAAGCCTGCGCGCTGCACCTTGAGGACAGCGCGTTGATGTTGGCGCCGTTCGTGATTTGGGGAGCGATCTCGCCGCTGACCACACCGCAGCCGACGACTGCGGCGTCTTCGATCTGCACGCCCGCCGGAGCCGCAACCGCTTCCAGGCCGGGCAGCATGGTGCACGCCGTCGAGTCCCCGACGACCATGACTCGGGCAACGACCCGGTGATTGGCGTCGGGGCCGGTCCCCATCAGTGTCTTCACCTCATGAGACGATGGGCTTGGACACGGGTCGCCCATGACCGCACCGGTCAGGCGGCTATTGGCGAGTGCCCCGCCCGGATGTTGGTTGAGCTCCACCGTGGCAACGGTGAGGGTCGCGGCAATGAGGCATACCCCGAGAGTGAGGCTGGCCCAGCGTCTCGAGACGAGGAACCTGCTGTGCCGCACAGGATTCTCGATGAACTGATAGGTCAGCGCCGCCAGCACCACTGAGGCGAGGAGCAGCAAGACGTTGTCCCACGTTGGCAGGGTCGCCACCCCGCGGCGTTGCGTGGCGATCTCGAGAACCGGCCAGTGCCACAGATAGAGCGAGAAGGAGATGAGTCCGATCCATTGGAACGGCCGCTGAGCGAGAAGGCGTTCGACTCCGTGTGTCGGGTTGACCGTCCCACCGGCGGCGATGACGAGTGCCGCCCCGCAGACCGGAAGAGCAACTCGCCAACCGGGATAGGGGGTGGCCGCGGAGAACACGACCGAGGCGAGCAAAATTGCGCCGAGACCCAACCAGGACAGAGCGCTGGCGACCGCCGCCGGCAATCGGCGTAGCTGAACGGTGGAAACGGCGACGAGACCCCCGAGTGCGAGCTCCCAGGACCGCGGCAGAGGTGAGAAGAAGGCCGCTGTCGGGTTGTTCGAAGTCTGCAGAATCGACCAGACGAACGAGACGACGATCGCAACGCCGAGAACCAACCCGATCCTGCGACGAAGCGAACTCCGTAGCGAGATCCCCATGACGACGAGAAAGATCGCGGGATACAGCAAATAGAACTGCTCCTCGACGGCGAGCGACCAGTAGTTCTGCAGCACGGAGGGAGGCGCCTGGGAAGCGAGGTAGTTCGTGCCGGTCGCGGCGAAGTGGACATTGATGAGAAAGACGGATGCCCAACGAGCGTCGATCGCGTTCTGGTTGCCACTCACGCTGCCCAGAAAGGCGTACGCGGCAATCACGGAAGCGATGATGACCAGCGAGGCGGCCGGAAGGATGCGGCGAATGCGTCGTGTGTAGAAATGGAGCAGTGAGGTCGAGCCGACCCGTGCCCGCTCTCGGAGCAGGACGCCGGTGATCACGAATCCCGAGATCACGAAGAAGACGTCGACGCCGACATAGCCTCCCCGCAGACCAGGGATGTTGGCGTGAAACAAGACAACGAGCACGACGGCCACGGCTCTGAGGCCTTGCACGTCGGGACGAAAGCGGCGATCGCCCGGTGGAGTTCCCGCCTCGTCCCCGGTGATCGTGGTGTCTTCGGCCGTGATCGACATCAGGCCGTGCGATTGCGAACGCTCGACAATGCCGACACTTCCCCCAAGCTCCCGTCCACTTTCGTGACCATAGTTCTTCCTCCTCAAGCGGTAACTTCAGCGGGGGCGACCCTGAGGCGGAGGGCATCACGGCGGCGTCATCGGCTCGGTGCCGAGGCGCCGTCATTGCGACCATCCCAAAATGCCCTCGTTGCGGCGGATCGTCAGCGGCGGCCGCCCCGAGAGCCACTGAGGGCGCGTCGGTATTGACGTCGGGACGCTGTAATCTCATGCGTTTCGAAGGACAAATGATCCGGTAGCCGAGGGTGCGGCCCAGTTCGGTCGGAGGCGGCCCCGCTTTCCCGGGGCCGGCGGCGTTTCTCGGCGGAATCTCCTGCTGGAGGGACTCTTTGAGCGAAGACTATGGTCGGGCGGTGGTCGGACGCCTGAGAGGGGTAGTGGGGGAGCCCGTCTCGCTGAGCGGCGCTTTCCGAAGGTAGCGGTGTCGGTCACCATCGATCCATCCCCGCTCACCGGGGACGAGGCGGGAACTCCACCGGGAGATCGCCGCTTTCGTCCCGACGTGCAAGGCCTCCGCGCCATCGCCATCCTCGTTGGCTCTCGTCTATCACGCGGGCATTCCCTCCTTCAGCGGCGGCTATGTCGGTATCGAGGTCTTCTTCGTGATCTCGGGATTCGTGATCACCGGCTTGCTGCTGCGCGAGCGTGACTCGTCGGGACGTACGTCGCTTCGTAACTTCTACGGACGCGCGCATTCGGCGGATCATTCCAATGGCGTCGCTGGTCATCATCGTCACCGTCATCGCCGCGTACCATTCGATCGGCACGCTGGTCGGACACGAGACAGCGCGTCGACGGCGCATGGTCCGCTGTCTTTCTCGTCAACGTCCACTTCGCAGGCCACGGCTACGAACTACCTCGCTTTCCAGGCGCCTCCCTCGCCGCTGTTGAACTACTGGTCGCTCGGCGTCGAGGAGCAGTTCTACTTCGTCTACCCGATCGTCGTTCGTCGTTGATGGGGTGGTGGGCGCGGCGGAGTTCGCTTCCGGCTACGACTCACGGTCTTCCTCGGCGCCGTCATCATCGCCTCCTATTCGTACTCCATCGTGTTCACCGCCTCGAACGCGCAGAGCGCCTTCTTCTCGCTGCTGGTCCGCGTCCTGGGAGCTGGCACTCGGGGGGCTGATCGCCGTTTACAGCCCCCAGCTCCAGCGCGATTCCCCAGGCCTGGGCGGCAGTCGCCGTCCTGGGTCGGACTCGCGGTGATATTGGTGGCCAGTGTCACCCTCACCCCGGCCAGCGACTACCCGGGGGCGCTGTCGCAATCCCGACCCTCGCGTGCCGGTCTCGTCATCGCCGCCGGTGCTGCGGCGCCCACGTGGGGAGTCGAACGCCTTCTCGGCGCGAGCCGTTCCCATTCCTCGCTCTCATCTCCTTCTCGCTCTATCTGTGGCACTGGCCGATCCTCGAGATCGCCGCGCAGCACCGCGGGGTGGCGACGCTGCCGGTTTGGGACAACGTCTTGCTGTTGGTGCTGGCCGGGCTGTTGGCGACGTGACGTATCGATTCTTCGAGAACCCCGTCCGGCACGCCAGATTCTTGGTCCGGCGGAAATGGACCAGCCTCATCATGGGTCTGTGCCTGATCGTTGCCACGCTCGCGGTGACCACGTACGAGCAACGCCGTCCGACGGTCGCTCTCGGGGCCATCGCACAGGCGACCTCGGGCTCGATCTGCCGCTCACCGTCACCGAGCGACGTTGCTCACCTACGGTCCACCTATGCCCCGAGTTCTTCCGGAGAAGACAGCAAATCCGAGCAGCTGAAGTCAGTCGTGGTTGTCGGAGATTCGACCGCGTGCTCTCTTGCTCATCGGCCTCCAAGCTGTCGGCCCTTCCTATGGCATGCAGTTCGAGAACGGTGCAGTCATCGGGTGTGGGATCGTCAGCGGTGTCATCGCCCCCTTCTACGTGAACGACCACAACGTCGTCGCGTACACGACGTTGTGTCAGGGTCAGGCCAATCGAGCCGAATCTCTCGCTATTGAGCGCTACCACCCGAGTCTCATCCTGTGGGCAAGCACTGATGAGCGAAGTTCGATCGTCGTCAACACTGCACACGGGACCAAGGTCCTCGCCTCGGGATCTCCAGAGTGGAAATCGGTCATGCTCAGCGGATGGACACCCGCGTCAAGAAGTTCCTGGCCACGGGCGCCAGGGTCGTTCTCACGCTGGCGCGCCAGGACCTCGTGCACCGATTCGATTGCTAGCCTGCGGCGCATTGCACGGTGGATTCCGACAAGACCGACGAAGACTATGCACAGATGAACTCCCTCCTGAAGGAGGTTGCAGCGAGGCACCCGCACAAAGTCGCCGTTGTCGACCTCTCGCCCCGGGTGTGTCCCTTGGTCCGCCCTGTCAGTCATCGTGCCGGCCTTCAACCCGAAACCGACATCGGTCACGCAGACCGTCCGACCGGACGGAGCCACTACCTGCCAAACGGATCTCTTTGGGTGGCGCGGTGGTTGGTGCCCCAGATCGCTCAGGCGGCAAGAGGCCTCTCTTGAGGCGAGCGGGTAGAGGAGAAGCTCAAGTGGGCTACCCAGGATTGCACGCGTCGCGATGGATCCTCGACGACCAAGGTTGAATGTGCGCACGCCCGCGTTCATGAAGCAGATGGAGGAATCTATTATCAGTCGAGAACGTAACCAGTCGTCTCGGCGGAACTTATCCGGCCTTGGTGAGAACTGCGGAATCTCCTGCTGGAGGGGCTCTTTGACCGAAGACTATGGTCGGGCGGTGGTCGGAGGTCTGGGAGGGGTAATGGGGGAGCCCGTCTCGCTGAGCGGCGCATCGCGACGGTAGCGGTGACAGTCACCATCGATCCATCCCCGGTGGCGGGCGACGAGGCGGGAACTCCACCGGGAGATCGCCGTTTTCGTCCCGACGTACAGGGCCTGCGCGCCATCGCCATCCTGTTGGCTCTCGTCTATCACGCGGGCATACCCCCCTTCAGCGGCGGCTACGTCGGTATCGAGGTCTTCTTCGTGATCTCGGGATTCGTCATCACCGGTTTGCTGCTGCGCGAGCGTGACTCGTCGGGACATACGTCGCTTCGTAACTTCTACGGACGCCGCGGCGCGGCGGATCATTCCAATGGCGACGCTGGTCGTCATCGTCACCGTTATCGCCACGTACCATTCGATCGGCACGCTGGTCGGACATGAGACAGCCGTAGACGGCGCATGGTCCGCTGTCTTTCTCGCCAACGTCCACTACCAGGCCACGGATACCAATTACCTGCTTTCGCAGGCGCCTCCCTCGCCGCTGTTGAACTACTGGTCCCTCGGCGTCGAGGAGCAGTTCTACATCGTCTACCCGGTCGTCGTTGTGTTGTTGGGGTGGTGGGCGCGGCGGGGGTCCTTCCGGCTACGACTCACCGTCTTCCTTGTCGCCGTCATCATCGCCTCCTACTCGTACTCCATCGTGTTCACCGCCTCGAACGCGCAGAGCGCCTACTTCTCGTTGCTGGTCCGCTCCTGGGAACTGGCACTCGGAGGGCTGATCGCTGTGTACAGCCCCCAGCTCCAACGCATTCCCCAGGCCTGGGCGGCAGTCGCCTCCTGGGTCGGACTCGCGGTGATATTGGTGGCCAGTGTCACCCTCACCCCGGCCAGCGAATACCCGGGGGCGCTCGTCGCAATCCCGACCCTCGCTGCCGGTCTCGTCATCGCCGCCGGTGCTGCGGCGCCCACGTGGGGCGTCGAACGCCTGCTCAGGCGTGAGCCGTTCCCATTCCTCGCTCTCATCTCCTTCTCGCTCTATCTGTGGCACTGGCCGATCCTCGAGATCGCGGCGCAGCACCGGGGTGTGACGACGTTGCCGGTTTGGGACAACGTCTTGCTGTTGGTGCTGGCCGGGCTGTTGGCGACAGTGACGTACCGATTCTTTGAGAACCCCGTCCGTCACGCCAAATTCTTGGTTCGGCGGAAATGGACCAGCCTCATCATGGGTCTGTGCTTGATCGTTGCCACGCTCGCGGTGACCACGTACGAGCAACGCCGCCCGACGGTCGCTCTCGGGGCTATCGCACAGGCGACCTCGGGCTCGATCTGCCGCTCACCGTCGTCGAGCGACGTTGCACGCCTACGGTCGACCTATACCCCGAATTCTTCCGGAGAAGACAGCAAATCTGAGCAGCTGAAGTCAGTCGTGGTTGTCGGAGACTCGACAGCCTGCTCTCTTCTCATCGGCCTCCAAGCCGTCGGCCCTTCCTATGGCATGCAGTTCGAGAATGGTGCGGTCATCGGGTGCGGGATCGTCAGTGGTGTCATCGCCCCGTTCTACGTCAACGACCACAACGTCGTCGCGTACACGACGTTGTGTCAGGGTCAGGCCAATCGAGCCGAATCTCTGGCTATCGAGCGTTACCACCCGAGTCTCATCTTGTGGGGAAGCACTGATGAGCGGAGTTCGATCGTGGTCAACACTGCCCACGGGACCAAGGTCCTCACCTCGGGATCTCCAGAGTGGAAATCAGTCATGCTCGAGCGGATGGACACCCGCGTGAAGAAGTTCCTCGCCACGGGCGCCAGGGTCGTTCTCACGCTGGCGCCGCCAGCTGTGCACACCAGCGGCACCACCGCTTCGGCTCTGCTCGTGCCGGCGGCGCATTCGCCCGGCCGGGTGGATTCCGACGACGAAAACTACGCACACATGAACTCCCTCCTGAAGGAGGTGGCAGCAAAGCACCCGCGCCAAGTCGCCGTTGTCGACCTCTCGCCCCGGGTGTGTCCGTTGGGCCCGCCCTGTCAGTACGTCGTGCCGGCCTTCAACCCTCATCCGACATCGGTCACGCAGACCGTCCGAGCGGACGGAATCCACTACCTTCCGAACGGATCTCTTTGGGTGGCGCGGTGGTTGGTGCCCCAGATCGCTCAGGCGGCAAAGGGCCTCTCTTGAGACATCGTTCCGGTCGCACGTCGGACAACGAGTGGGTACGTCCAACGAGGGTCCGCCGGGGTTCAAGAAACGATCCAGCCGGAGCGGCTGTGGCCGGGGCCGGGTTCGTTGGTGCAACCTCGGGGACTTGGGCTACGCCCTGTACTGACCGTGTACTGAGGTGAGTCCTACCAGGGTCCGACGACGGGAGATCCTCCCGTGACGTTGATCGTTTCACCGGTGATGAAGCTTGCGCCCTCGGACAGGAGGAAGAGGACGGGTTGCGCAACCTCACGCATCGAACCGGCGCGGCCCAATGCGTTGGAGCTGCCAGCAACCTCATCGGGATCCCTTCCAATTGCATCCATGGCTCGGTGCAGGCCGTCCCGTCTTGACGAACCCGATACATACGGCGTTCACCCGGATTCCATCGGCACCGTATCGGGCTGCCATCGTCCGAGTCGGACTTGCTGACACCCGCCTTCGCCATACCGTAAGGGCCGAGACCCGGCATGGCGACCGTACCGGCGATCGACGTGATGTTGACGATGTTGCCACTCTTGCGGGCTGACATGGCGATCGCTGCCTCTTGAGACAGCACGAAGAAGCTCCTCAGGTTAAGCGCCAAGGAGTTGTCGATCTCGTCATCGGTCCAAGCCTCAAAGGCGAATGATTTATTGCCACCGGCGTTGTTGATCAATACGTCCAACCTTCCAAATCGGCTGACGACATCGTGCACGAGCTGTCGACACTCGCTAGCTTGACGGACATCCGTTGCCCGAGCCCAGGCGGCGTGCCCTCCGGATTCGATCTCCTCGACCGTGGCCGCAAGATGATGGGTCCGTCGGCTGGCGACAACAACAGTGGCGCCTTGGGCGGCCAGGGCGAGTGCGATGGCCTTGCCAATCCCGGTTCCTCCACCGGTGACGACCGCGATCTCGCCCGAGAGGTCGCGAGGTAGTTCGGTCATGGCACCTCCCATGTTCGCTCTCTTCGCCATGCGAGTTAATCCCACCCGACTACTTATTGCCAGTTGCGAGAACCTCATCTGGCGAAATCTTCCAGAATCGGCCGCCCGGGTCGCGCGGCGGGGGGTCTAAGCGAGGTCCTTCGATAGAGCAGTGGGGCCCTACCGCCACCGTTGCTCCTACTGGGCCTTGAGGTCGACCTCATCAGTCGAAGACCGTAAGCGCTTTTTCGCGGCTCCAAGGTAGCCACGAGAACCAGGAAGTCACGGTCGACCAAGACAACCTTTCGACGTAGGCATGTCCGTCTCGAGTTGAGTCCTTCCTTCCAGCGCCGGCTTCTCGATGAAGAACCAGGACAGGGCTGTGAAGAAAAAAAAAACGAGGGCCGGCCCAGAAATGTCGCACGGGGTTTGGCCAGCCCCCGGCGTGGTATCGGATTCCGAAGTAGATCGGGAGGTGCCACAGGTAGAGGGCGTAGGAGACTGTTCCCAGAATGATGAAGGGCTTGAAGCTGAAGAACTTGCCCCCCTTCCATTCGCCGTGAAGGAGGGCGAGGATGATTACAGCGCACGCGAGATCGATGGCACTGATACCACCGTCGAACAGAAATGGAGCCATGGTGTTCACGGTCGGCAGACAAATG
>CAVWBB010000007.1:0-373546 GCA_963753115.1 uncultured Acidimicrobiaceae bacterium | reverse complement strand
CAGCCGGCGCCGACGACGATGGCGGAGGGGTGGCCTCCGAGGTGCAACGCTGCACCCACGCTTCCTGTCGTCAGGGAGACCGGGACGAGCGACCCCGCCTGCTGAGTCACCCACGCGGTCGAGCCGTCGGCGCTCAACGCGATCCCCTGGGCCACGCCGGGCAGCGCAATGGGTGCGCCGACGGTCAGGCCGACGACGGCCACCGCGGCGACGGCCGCTCCCCCGCAGACGTAGACGGTGGCACCCGACGGCGCCACCGCCATGCCGGTCGGATTGAGCGGGAGCGCAACGGTCCCGCCCGCGCGCAACGCCGTCGGGTTGATGGCGGTGAGGGTGCGATTGCCGAAATTGCCCACCAGCACCTCACCCGGGGCGGCGGCAATGGTCTGGGGCCCGGGGCCCACCGCAATGGGCGCGCCCGCCTGCAGGGTGGCCACGTCGATCGGCGTCACCGTGTTGCTGCCATAGTCGGCCACGAACGCAGTGGCCGTACCCGAGGCCGTCACCGAGACGGCGACCGCCACCGGCTCGGTGCCGACCGGAATGGGCTTGCCGGCGCGGAAGGTGCCGAGGTCGACCGGGGTCACGCTGTTCGAATCGAGGTTCGCCACCAGTGCCAGCCCCTTGCCCGCGGTGCCACCCGGCGCCACCGCCACCGCATCCGGCTCGTCGCCGACGCCCACCTCGTGCACCACCTCGTGCGTCGCGGTGTCGATCTCGTGCAGCTTGTCGTCCCCCTGGGTCACGACGAGCAACGCCTTCCCGCCCGGCGCAGAGGCCAGGGCCGAGGGCAGGCTTCCGACCGGCACCTTGGCCCCGACGTGACGGCGTGACAGGGTGACCGGGGTCACGTCCATGCCGGGCAACGTCACCGAGGCACCCGTGGTGACCCAGGCGACTTCGCGGACTGACGCGCCGCCCACAGGCGTGGAGCACGCCGCCAGCGCGGGGACCGGCGCAGTCAGCGCGAGGACCGCGAGCCAGCGGCGACGCACGGGTGCGCTCACCCCCGCGCGCAGGCGGCACCGGCCGGCCGGTCCGACTCGCGCCATCCGGCAGCGTCGCCATCGGGCCAGAAGTCACCCGTGACGTCGTCCTGCACGTAGGGCACGGGCGACGGCAGGCCGTCCGCCAGGGATCGCAACGAGTCGAGCAGGGCGTCAACGTCGTCGCCGGTGGTCCCGAGGCCGCAGCTGGCCCGGACCGCGCCCGGAATCGCGCTGCGGTCGCCGCGCTGCACGGCCGCCCGCGCCTGGTCGACGCCCTCGCGGCCGACACCCAGCAGGCGGATCAGGTAGGGATGCGCGCAGAAGCACCCGTGCCGCACGCCGATCCCGAACTCCGCGCTCAACCGGGCCGCCACCAGGGCGTGGTGCATCCCGTCCAGGGTGAAGGTCGCCACGGCCAGACCATCGTGCTCGCCGGGCTCGGACCACGGTCCGAGGACGCGCACACCGTCGATGGCGCGCAGCCCGTCGTACAGGCGTGCGCCCAGCGCCGCTTCGTGCTCCGCAATGGTGTCCCACCCGATCCGCTCCAACTCGTCCATGGCCGTCCCGAACGCGACGGCGCCGACCACATTGGGTGAGCCGGCCTCCTCGCGTTCGGGTGGATCGGTCCAGATCACCTCGTCCAGGTCGACCAGGTCGACGGCGCCCCCACCGGCCAGGAAGGGATCGCCGACCTCGAAGACCTCGCGTGGCCCGATCAGCGCGCCGGCGCCGAAGGGCGCGTACAGCTTGTGCCCGCTGAAGGCGACGAAGTCCGGTCCCGGCGGCAGGGGTCGGTGGGGCGCCAGTTGGGCCGCATCGAGCAGCACGGGTACGCCCCGCGCGTGCGCCTCGGCACAGATCTCCTCGACCGGCGGCAGCCAGCCCGTCACGTTGGAAGCTCCCGTCAGGGCCAGCAGCGCCGGCCGCCGTCCGTCCTCGAGCACCCTGACCACGTCCGCCGTGTCGAAGGTGCCGGCCGTGCCGCATTCGACCCAGCGCCGCGAGGCCACCCGCGCCCACGGGAGGAGGTTGGCGTGGTGCTCGACCACGGTGGTGGCCACGACGTCGTCAGGGCCGAGCCCGAGTCGGTAGGCCAGGTGGTTGATGGCTTCGGTGGTGTTGCGCACCAGCACAACGACGTTCCCACCACCGGCGGGACGCCCGGCGAAGCGGTGCACGCTGTCGCGGGCTCCCTCATAGGCGGCGGTCGCACGCCGCGACTTGTAGCCGGCGCCCCGGTGGACGCTGGAGTACCAGGGCAGGAATTCGTTGACCCGGTCGGCCACCGTCTGCAGCGCAGGTGTCGAGGCGGCGCAGTCGAGATCGCGGTAGGGGCGCTCGACGCCGTCGAGGCAGGGAACTGGCATGTGGGCGCCGACGAGCGGCGCAACGGCTTCCTCCTTGTGCACGCCGTCACACTACGAAGGTCCGGCCCGCAGCGGTATCCGGCGGCTCAGATGATGCCGGGCTCGGCCAACTGCCGCCGGGCGGTGAGGACGACGATGTCGTCGGAGCGCCGCACGTCCGCCGTCATGGTGTCGATGACGAAGTCCGCCACCCGGCTCGGGTCATTGCTCGGCGAGCTGCGCAGCGAGGCCTCCAGCTGGGCAAAGCGGTCCTCGAGATGGCTGCCGCGCCGCTCGACCAGGCCGTCGGTGAACATCACCAGGCACGCCCGGTCCAGATGGAATTCGTGGTCCTTGTAGTCGCAGTGCTGGACGCCCAACGGCGGCCCCGGAGGGACGGGGAGCTCGATGGCCTGGCCCGATTCGACCCGCACCGGTGACGGGTGCCCGGCCGACGAGAAGACGATCGCCCCGGTTCTGGTGTCGAGGACGCCGACCAGCGCAGTGGCCAACCGCCCTCCGACACCCGCCAGGGAAACCCGATTGAGACGTTGGAGCGCCTTGCCCGGCGCCCGCTCCTCCAACAGGAGCAGACCGAGCGTGTGGCGCAGGCGGCTCATCAACCTCGCCGCCTCGAGGTCGTGGCCTTCCACGTCGCCGACGACGAGCGCAGTGAGGTGCTCGTCGATGGGGATGACGTCGTACCAGTCGCCGCCGACCTCGACCCCGACGCCGGCGGGCTGGTAGCGCGCCGCCACGTCCCACCCGTCGATGGAGGGGATCGCGTCGGGCAGCAGGTGCCGCTGCAGTTCGTGCGAGATCCTGCGCTCGCGGTCAAAGGCGCGGGCCCGGATCACGACGGAGCTGACCTGCTTGGCCAGCTGCTCGGCCAGTCCGAGATCCTTCTCGGAGTAGCGGCGGCCCGAGCCGGCGGAGACCAGGGTGACGGTGCCGAGGACCTGCTCGTCGCGCAGGCGGAGCGGCACGGTCATGTACGAGGCGAACCCGAGCGTCTTGAGGATGGCGTAGTGGCGATCGTCACGGCTCGTCGCACGCAGGAAATCCTCGGTCATGTCCGCGCTCCACATCGACCGGCCGTTGCGCATGACCTCCATGGCGGGATGGAGACTTTCGGGATCGGGTGGGTACGACCTGCGCAGCTCCTCGGTGAGTTCCCGCTTCTCCGGGTCGGCGTGCCAGGCAGCCATCCGCCGCATCTGGCCCTCCTCGTCCACGATGTCGATGATGCAGACGTCGGCCATCACGGGGACTGAGACCTGGGCCAGACGCTCCACCATCTCTCCGTAGTCCAGGGCCTCGGACAGGACCTGTGTCGCCAGAAGGAGGAACTCGTTGCGGCGCCTGACCTCCAGGAGCTCCTCGACCAGTTGCTGCCGCTCGATCGCCTGGGCGGATGCGTGGAGGAGCTCTCCGAGCTGATCGCCGACCACGTCCATCAGCTCGACGACCGAGGGGTCGCGCTCGCGCTGGTGACGGCTCAGCATCTTGACGATCCCGACGCACGCGCCGCGATAGCGGACCGGGAATGCGTACGCGCTCTGCAGACCGTCCTTCCCGAGCGCGTCGGTCACGAAGCGCTGGTCGCTGATGAGGTCGGGTACCCACAGTGGTTCGCCATGATCGATGACCCATCGGGGGAGACCCTCGCTCCCACTCGTGGGATCGGCCGCTTTCTCCTGCGCGAAGGCGGGCGCCACGGTGGGCGTGCGCGTCCACACGTGCCGACAGACCAGTTCCTGATTTGCCGAGATGGCCCAGAGCGTGGTCACGTCCCAGTCGAGGCGCCGGCCGAGGGTGGAGAGGAGCCGTTCGGCGGGAGGTTCGTCGATCGGGGCGTCGGCGAGGATCTCGAGCAACTCGCTCGTCAGCTCCGACCAGCGTTGCAGCTTCTTCTCGTCCCGGGCCCGGAGGATGCCTACGACAACCGGGCCGGCGAGGGGGTGGTCGAAGATGCTGATGACCAGCTCCGTGTCGACGTCCGTCCCGTCGGCTCGTTTGATGACGACGTCGAGTCGGCGCCCGACGAGGTCCTGGGCCTGCGAGCGGATGAACGCGCCGTAGTCCTGACCCATCGCCGGTGTGACGCGAGTCGGGCACGAGGTCGTACACCGATCGGCCGACCAGCGATCCGTGCGGCCATCCCAAGAGGTCTTCGGCCGCCTTGTTCACGTAACGGATGACCCCCTGCTCGTCGGTGGCCACGACCGCGTCGCGCAGCCCGTCGAGCACCACCCGCACGCCCGGGACGGGCCAGGCCTGTTCGCCTCCCGTTCCCGTTCCCGTTCCCGTCCCCGCCGCCGGCACTGCCGCCCCCGCCGCCGCCGCCCCGCCGCCGGCACCGCCGCCTCCGCGGCCGCCGGCACCGCCGCGCCAGCCGGCAACCCGCCGCCGTCGGTCGACGCGACCCTCGTCGCGCTGGACCGGCTCCTCGTGCCCATCCGACGGCACCACGTCCGCACCGGACAACGGCATGGTGAACCACACGGTCTTGCCGGGCCGGTCCCGCCGCGCCTCAATGCCCCAGGCGTCGGCCAGCGTGCGCACAATGTGCAAGCCGCGCCCTCGCGGCGCATCCGGGACCTGCTCCTGTGGCGTCGGGTACCCGTCGGCCTCGTCGCTGACCTCGACGCGCACGGAGCGGCCGTCGGGAGCCACGCCCACGGCCACCTCGAACTCGCTGGCGGCGTGCTGGACTGCGTTGGTCGCGAGCTCCGACAGGAGCAGCACCAGCTCGTCGGTCTCGTCCGGACTGGCGTCGGGCACCGCGGCGAGGAGGAAGCGGCGGGCCTGGCCGACGGACGTCGGCGCGGCAGGGAAGCGGCGCGCGTTGGTGGACGTCAGCGTCTCGATATCGCTCGTTGCCACCGTGGGCTCCCCCCGAAAGGACCCGGGCCTTCCATACCGGTTGCCGTACATCCTGCCCTGACGCCGCAACCCCTAAACACGCTGGGATTCCAGGACTCCGTACCCAAGGCGCCGACCTCTCCGATTCCGGCGCTACCCTGCTCGTCCATGGAGGAACGCTACGAGACCGAGCTGACCCGGGCTGCCACCGTCCTCGACGGCGTCGACCGCGCGCTGGAGCGCCTGAGCGACGGCACCTATGGCCAATGCGAGACCTGTGGCGCCCCGGTGCTCGAGCCCGATCTCGAGCGCGACCCGACTCGCCGCATGTGCGAGCAGCACCTCACCCTCGCCTGAGCGGCCACGTCATCCGGGCGCCGAGGGTCGCCCCGCCGTCAGCCGGCGACGCTGAGCTTCTTGGCCGCGTCGAGACGGGCCGCCACGTTGGGCCAGTTGACGACGTTCCACAACGCGGCGAAGAAGTCGGCCTTCACGTTCTTGTACTGCAGGTAGAAGGCGTGCTCCCAGGCGTCGAAGACCAGCAGCGGGACCGAGCCGTTGCCGACGTTGCCCTGGTGGTCGTAGACCTGCTCGACGATGAGGCGCCCGGCGAGAGGCTCGTAGGCCAGCACGCCCCAGCCCGATCCCTGAATGGTCGACGTGGCCTGCGTGAAGTGCGCCTTGAACTTGTCGAAGGAGCCGAAGTTCTCGTCGATGGCCGAGCCGAGCGCGCCGTCGGGCTTGTCGCCGCCGTCCGGGCTCTGGTTCTGCCAGAAGATCGAGTGCAGCACGTGGCCCGAGACGTGGAAGGCGAGGGTCTTCTCGAGCCCGACGATGGCGCCGAAGTCGTCCTTGTCGCGGGCGGCGGCCAGCTTCTCGAGCGTCTGGTTGGCACCGGTCACGTAGGCGGCGTGGTGCTTGTCGTGATGCAGCTCCATGATCTGGGCCGACACGTGGGGCTCCAGCGCGGCGTAGTCGTAGGGCAGGTCGGGGAGGCTGTACTCGGCCATGGCGGATCTCCTCGGTCGTGGTCGTCGGGCTGCTGCGTGCTGGACCATACCCGAAGGCGGCGCCATCCCAACCGAGCATCCAACCGCCCTTCGACCAGGGCACGACGCCGTGCCGGCCTGCGGCCACCCCAGGCGCGACCTGCCCCGGCGGTACGCTTGCAAGAGTGAGCACGGACCCCAAAGACCGTTGGCTCGACCTCGGGTCCTTCATCCGTGAGCAGCGGGGATCGGCCCGGCTCTCGCTGCGACGGCTCTCCGAGCTGGCCGGGATCTCCAATCCCTACCTGAGCCAGATCGAGCGCGGCCTGCGCCGGCCCTCGGCCGAGATCCTCCAGCAGATAGCCAAGGCTCTGCGCATCTCCGCCGAGACGCTCTACGTACAGGCGGGGATCCTCGAAGCACCGACCGGAACGCCGGACCTGACCCGGGCGATCATGTCTGATCCGTCGATCAACGAGGAGCAGAAGCAGGCCCTGGTGCGGATCTACCTCTCCTTCCGGCGCGACCACGAGGAGGAGAGGGGCGAGGATGCCCCGGGCGCCGCGGCGCCGGCAGGGACCTCCGCCGAGCCCGATGCCGGCCCGGCCGAGCGCCTCAGCACCGCGTGAGCCGTCGGCCGCAAGGCCAGGCCGGAGCGACTATTCCCGGCCACCGGTAGGCTCTGACCGCCATGCGCCGGCTCGCCGTCCTGTCCCTCCACACGTCCCCCCTGGCCCAGCCCGGCACAGGCGACGGCGGGGGCATGAATGTCTACGTCCGGGAGCTGACCTCGGCGCTGGCCCGTTCCGACGTGGCCTGCGACGTCTTCACCCGGGCCTGGTCGCCTGAACTGCCGCCCGTGGTCGACGTCGAACCGGGGCTGCGGGTGCACCACGTTCCGGCCGGACCGCTCCAGGCACTGCCCAAGGAAGCGCTCCCGGGCGTCGTCGACGAGTTCACGGCGGGCGTGCTGGCGCGCATGGCCGCCGCGCCGGAGGCGGGCGAGCTGCCCTACACCTCGGTGCACGCCAACTACTGGCTCTCGGGCCTCTCGGGGCACGTGATCAAGCATGAGCTGAACCTGCCGCTCGTCTGCACCTTCCACACCCTCGACCGTGTCAAGGCAGAGTCGATGCCCGAGGAGGTGGAGGCCGACATGCCCCACCGCCGGGCCGAGGCCGAGGCCTCCATCATCAACTGCTCCGACGCCGTCCTGGCGTCGTGCACGGTCGAGGCGGACCAGATCGCGTCGCTCTACGGCGGCGAACCGGGGCGGATCCATATCGTGCCCCCCGGCGTCGACCACGCCTTCTTCGGCCCCGGCCACCGGCCCCAGGCCCGGCGCGCCCTCGGGCTTCCGCTCGACGGGCGGCTGCTCCTCTTCGTCGGGCGGATCCAGCCGCTCAAGTGCGCCGACGTGGCCATCGAGACGCTGGCCGAGTTGCGCGAGGGCGGGGGCGAGCCGTACCGCCTCGTCGTCGTGGGCGGCCCGAGCGGCCCGCACGGGGAGAAGTCGCTGCAAGGCCTGCACGACGTGGCCGACGCGCGCGGTGTGCGCGAGCACGTCCACTTCATCGCGCCCCAGCCACACGAATTGCTCTCGTCGTACTACCGGGCCGCCGACGTGTGCATCGTGCCGAGCCGCTCCGAGTCGTTCGGGCTGGTCGCCCTGGAGGCCGCCGCCTGCGGGACGCCGGTCGTCGCCTCGGCTGTCGGCGGCCTCACGACCCTGGTCGACCAGGGGCACACCGGGTACCTCGTCGACGACCCCGACCCCGTGGCGTACGCCGACGCCGTGCGCAAGGTCTTCGACGAGCCCCTGGCGGCCGAGCGCCTCTCCAGCGCCTCGGTGCTGATGGCCCGCCAGTACACGTGGCGCGCCGCCGCCCGCACGTTGGTCGAGCTGCACGACGAGCTGGCCGCTGGCCGCCTCGTCGAGTGCAGCTGAGCGCACAGAGACCGAGACCCGACCCACGTCGTGCCGATCGTCGATCTCCCCGCCGACGAGGAGATGGCGGCCGCAGTGGCATGCATCGACGCCTGGGCGGCGCGGGAGCTGGCTGAAGGCGGGTTCCTCGTGGCGGCCGAGCGCCAGGAGGTCACGGACCGCACGGCCTCGTTCCGCTGGTACCTGCGCTTCAAGGGTGAGGAGAAGGACTTCATCACGGTGTGGTTCACGCTCAAGCAGCGCACCTTGCACTTCGAGGCGCAGTTCATGCCGGCGCCGGAGACCCACCAGGCCGAGGTCTTCGCCTACCTGCTGCGCCGCAACGCCCACCTCTTCGGCATGTGGTTCGCCCTCGGACCGGAGGATGCCGTCTATCTGGTGGGCCGGGTGCCCGCCCGCCTCATCGACGACGACGAGCTCG
Organism: uncultured Acidimicrobiaceae bacterium; assembly: GCA_963753115.1. Classification (GTDB taxonomy): domain Bacteria; phylum Actinomycetota; class Acidimicrobiia; order Acidimicrobiales; family RAAP-2; genus Bog-473. Next base: position 364,985 of record CAVWBB010000007.1, on the reverse strand, counting down.
ACCGCATTGCCGGCTCGTCCGTGCTCTACACCGACGAGCACTTCCCGACCGCAATGACCTTGGCCCACCCCTCGACCTACCGCCGTCGCCCCCGCCGCTAGCGCGCCGTCGGCGACCCTCCGCCGCGCTCGGTAACGTCGCGCCCGTGTCGAACCTGCTCATTGTCGGTGGCGGGAAGATGGGGGGCGCCCTCCTGGGGGGCTTGCTCCGTTCCGGCTGGGCCCAGGTGGCCGACATCACGGTCGTGGAACCGGCTTCCGAACGCCGCGACGAGCTGGTGGCCGAGTTCCCGGGCCTCCAGACCCTGGCGGCTCCCGAAGCCGGGCTCCTGCGTAACGGGGGTGAGCGCATCACAGGGGCCGTCCTGGCCGTGAAACCCGACACGGCGGAAGGGGCCTGCCGCGCCCTCGGCGTCACGGGGGTGACACGGGTGCTCTCCATTGTGGCCGGGGTGCCGTGCGCACGCCTGGAAGTGGCGCTCGGCGGCGAGCCCATGGTCGTGCGGGCCATGCCGAACACCCCCGCGCTCGTCGGCGCCGGCGTGACCGCCATCTCGGGCGGCTCCTTCGCCACCTCGCAAGACCTGGCCTGGGCCGAGGACGTGCTGTCCGCAGTCGGGACCGTGGTGCGGCTGCCCGAGCGCCTGCTCGATGCGGTGACCGGTCTCTCGGGCTCCGGCCCCGCCTACTTCTTCTTGGTGGCCGAGGCCCTCATGGAGGCGGGCGTGCAGATGGGGCTCAGCCGCGAGGTGAGCCGGACCCTCGTGGTCGAGACCATGCGCGGCTCGGCCGCCCTGCTGCAGGAGACGGGCCGCGACCCCGAGGCCCTGCGGGCGATGGTGACGTCGCCGGCGGGCACCACGGCTGCCGGGGTCCGGACCCTGGAGGCCCGCGCCGTGCGCTCGGCCTTCATGGAGGCGGTGGCCGCCGCCACGGAACGATCGCGCAACCTGCAGCGCTGAGCGCCGAGTCATGAGGAGTGAGCCCCCGCGCACCGTCTTCTTCCTCTCCGACTTCGGCACGGACGATGAGTTCGCCGGGGTGGTGCACGCCGTCATTGCCGCCCGCGCACCGGGCACGACCGTGATCGACCTGACCCATCACATCCCGCCCTTCGACGTGCGCGCCGGCAGCCACACATTGGAACGGGCAGTGCCGTTTCTCGGCCCCGGTGTGGTGCTCGCCGTCGTCGACCCCGGGGTCGGCACGTTGCGCCGTGGCATCGGCCTGCGGGTCGCAATGCCCGCCGGCGGTTCCCTGTCGTTCGTGGGGCCGGACAACGGTCTGCTCGTGGCCGCCGCGGAGGCCGCCGGCGAGGCACCGGTGGCGCAGGTCGTCGAGTTGACGCGCCAACCGACGCCCCCCGAGAGGGGCGCGACCTTCGACGGGCGCGACCTGTTCGGCCCCGCCGCCGCCGCCCTCTGCGCGGGCAGCGCGCTCGAGGAGCTCGGCGAGCCCGTCGACCCCATGTCGCTCGTGCGTCTCGTCGGCGGCGTCGTCGAGGAGGGTCGCCTGCGCGACGGTCGCGTCTGCCTGCGCACCGAGGTCACCTGGGTGGACCACTTCGGCAACCTGCAGCTGGCGGCGACCGTGGCCGACGCGCGGGTGGCCGGGATCCCTCTGGCGGGGAGCGTCGAGCTGGCGGCCCGCGTCGAGTCGGGACGCCAGCACCCGGACGGGTTGCCCCGGGCGCTGGTCCCCGACGGCGTGCAGCTGCGGTGTGTCGATGCGTTCGGCGAGCTGGAACCAGGGGAGTTCGGCCTGCTCGTGGACGCCAACGGCCATTTGGCCGTCGTGGCCGGCGCGGCCTCGGCGGCTGGGTGGCTCAACGTCGCGGCGGGGGAGTTGCTCGTTCTGGCCTGGTGACCGGTCCCGCCACCGGTTTGGTGCCGCCGGGAGCCCCCTCGGTACCATCCGACGCAGTGAATGAAGAGCAGGGCAGTCCCGACGTGACCGCCGCGCCCCGGCGGATCCCAGAGGCCACGGTGTTGCGCCTGCCCATCTACCAGCGCATCCTGGGTGAGCTCGTCCGCGCCGGCTCCCGGACGGTCTCCTCGGAGCAGCTGGCCGAACTGGCCCGGGTCAACGCGGCCAAGGTGCGCAAGGACCTGTCGCTGCTGGGCTCGTTCGGCACCCGGGGCTCGGGTTACGACCCGGAATTCCTCATCGCGCAGATCGATCGCGCCCTTGGCGTGGACGAGAACTGGTCGGTCGCGATGGTCGGGATCGGCAACCTGGGCCGCGCCCTGACGAATTCGGCCGGGTTCGCCTCGCGGGGTTGCCAGGTCACGTCGCTCTACGACGTCGACCCGGCGGTGGTGGGCGAGGTCATCCGGGGCATGCGGGTGCGCCACATGGACGAGATCGCGGCGTTGCGCGCCCCCGACCGGCCCGACATCGGGGTGATCACCACCCCGGGCTGGGCCGCACAGGGGGTGGCCGACCTGTTGGTGCGTGCGGGGGTCACCTCCCTGCTCAACTTCGCCCCTCGGGTCCTCACCGTGCCGCCCACGGTCCATCTCCGCTACGTGGACCTCTCCATCGAACTGCAGGTCCTCGGCTTCTACCGGGCCCGCGAGGAGGAGCCCGTCCCCGATCGCGGCCATGCCCCGCTGGTGCGCTCGGTGGGCCTCTCGCAGGGTCCGGAATTGGCCTGACGGCCGGACGTCCGGGCGGCGACTGGCAGGCTGTAGCCCGGGACCGGCACAATTGTGAGCCGACCCAGGAAGGAACCGAGTGTCCGTCGTCGTCATAGGGCTCCAGCACACGCAGGCCCCGCTGCCGCTCCTCGAGGCCGTGGCCGTCTCGGACGCCGACCTGCACAAGATGCTCAGCGAGCTCGACCACACCCGCAACGTCCAGGAGGCGGTCGTGCTCTCGACCTGTCTGCGCACCGAGGTCTACGCGGTGGTCGACCGCTTCCACGACGCCGTGGCAGAGATCTACGAGGTCCTCTCCGAGCACTCCCACCGCCCCGTCGAGGAGCTGTCGGCGCACGCCATCGTGCGCTTCGACGATGACGTCACCTCCCACCTGTTCTCGGTGACCTCGGGCCTCGAGTCCGTGGTGACCGGGGAGACCGAGGTGGTGGGCCAGGTGCGGCGGGCCTTCGAGCGGGCGCAGGAGGAGGGCACGTCGGGGCCGGTCCTCTCCGCGCTCTTCCGCCACGCGCTGCAGACGGGCAAGCGGGTGCGCACCGAGACCGCCATCAGCAAGGGCACGACCTCGTTCGCCTACGCGGCCGTGACGGTCGCCCGCGGCGAGGACCAAGCAGGATTGCGCGGCGCGCGCGTCGTGGTGGTTGGCGCGGGCGAAATGGGGCTCGGGGTGTGCCGCGCCCTCTCGGACATCGCGCCCGCCGACGCGCCACAACGCGTCGTGGTCGTCAATCGCTCGGCGGACCGGGCACGGGACCTCGTGCGCCAGGCGGCGACGGGCCCCTTCGACATGCGGTCGGCCCCCCTCGAGGCCGTGGCCGGCGAGCTCGCCGAGGCCGATGTCGTCCTGACCGCGGTGGCGGCCGAGTCCCATGTGCTGAGTGCCGCCGACTTCGCCGGGGTCCACGGGCCGTTGCTGGTGATCGATCTCGGGGTCCCGCGCAACGTCGACGCCGGGGTCGCCGACCTTGACGACATCACGCTGCTCGACATGGACACCCTCAGCGTCTCGGTGGCCCGCGCCCTGGGCGACCGTCAGGAAGAGTCAGTGGCCGCCCGCGCCATCGTGGCGACCGAGGTCGACCGCTACCGCAGTGCCAGCCGCCAGCGTGGCGCCGCCCCGATCATCGCCTCCCTGCGGTCGCGCCTCGAGACGCTGCGGGTCGCCGAGCTGGAGCGCCACCGGGCCCAGCTGGCGGACCTCAGCGAGGAGGAGTGGGACCACGTGGACGCCGCCACTCGTGCCGCCCTGGCCAAGATGCTGCACGAGCCCACCATGCTCTTGAAGGAGACGGCGGGGACGCCCCGCGGCGAGCGGCTCGTCGAGGCGCTGCGCATCCTCTTCGACCTGTAGCCGCGGCCATGGGATAGTCGCACCATGGGAACCCTCCGCCTGGCCACCCGCGGTTCGCCGTTGGCCCTGCGCCAGACCGAGCTGGTCGCCGACCTGCTGCGCCAGGCCCACCCTGGCCTCGAGGTCGAACCCCTCGTCGTGCGGACGCAGGGTGATCGCGACACGACGGCGTCGCTCGACCAGATCGGGGGCCAGGGCATCTTCGTCACCGAGGTGGAGGCGGCGGTGACCGATGGCCGGGCCGGCGCCGCCGTCCACTCGGCCAAGGACATGACGTCGGTGATGCCCGACCATCTCGTGTTCGGGGCGGTGCCACGCCGGGCTGATCCGCGCGACGGTCTCGTCGGGAGCACGCTGGCCGGCCTCCCGGCGGGCGGTGTGGTGGCCACGGGCTCGGCGCGGCGGCGGGCCCAGCTGGCTGCACTGCGCCCGGACCTCGTCTTCACCGACCTGCGCGGCAACATGGCCCGGCGCGTTGCCGTCGCCGAGGATGGGGCGGTCTCGGCGGTCGTCGTGGCCGTCGCCGCCCTGGAACGCCTCGGCTGGGCGGATCGGCTGAGCGACGTGCTCGATCCCGTCGACGTGTTGCCCCAGTCCGGGCAGGGCGCCATCGCCGTGCAGTGCCGGGCCGACGACGCCGTCACCCGCCGCCTGCTCGCCGCCATCGACCACGAGCCGAGTCACCGCGCCCTGCGCGCCGAACGCGCCGTCCTCGCCGCGTTGGGCGGGAGTTGCACGGTGCCCGTCGGCGCCTTCGCCGAGGCGGAGGAGGCCACCGGGAGGACGCTGCGCGTCTCGGGACTCCTGGCCAGCGGGGACGGGCACACCGTGATCCGGCTGACCCGGCGTGGCGACGACCCCGACGCGGTCGGTGCCGAAGTGGCGCGTGCCCTCCTCGAGGGTGGAGGTGCGGCCATCGAGGGCTTCGGCGGTTTGCTGGACGACGCGCCGTGACCGTCTACCTGGTGGGCGCCGGCCCCGGCGATCCCGGCCTGTTGACCCGGCGGGGTGCGGCGCTGCTGGCGCGGGCCGACGTCGTCCTGCACGACCGCCTGGTCAGCCCCGCCGTCCTCGAGCTCGTCCCGTCGTCGGCCCTCCTCGTGGACGTGGGCAAGGACCCGGACACCCCCGCTGGGGGAGCAGGGCGTCAGGAGGAGATCGCCCGCCTCCTCGTCGAGCATGGACGCGCTGCTGCGGTCGTGGTCCGGCTCAAGGGCGGCGACCCGTTCCTCTTCGGCCGTGGTGGGGAGGAGGTGGAGGCGCTGGCCCAGGCCGGCCTGCCCTGGGAGGTCGTCCCGGGGGTGACGTCCGCCTTCGGGGTCCCGGCCGCCGTCGGCATTCCCGTCACGCAGCGCGGTGTGGCGGCGTCGGTCACCGTCGTCACGGGCCGCGTCGGCGAACCGGACGGGACCGACGACCACGACTGGGCGGCCCTGGCTCGGGTCGGCGGGACGCTCGTCATCTTGATGGGCATGACGACCCGGGCTGCCATCGCCGCCGCGCTCGTCGAAGGCGGGCGGGCGCCGGACACGCCGGTGGCCGTGATCGAGCGCGGGACGACGGCGTCCCAGCGGGTCGCGCGCACGACGCTGGCCGGCCTCGCCGACGTCGACCTCGGCCCGCCCGCCGTCATCGTCGTGGGCCCTGTCGCCGCGCTGGCGGTGCACGACGCGGGCGGGAGCGTCACCGGCGCGCTGGCCGGTCGCACGGTGGTGGTGACGCGTTCGGGCGAGCGTGCCGCAGGACTGGTGGCCGCCCTCGAGACGGCGGGCGCTTCGGCGATCGAATTGCCCCTGACCCGTCAGGTCGACGCGGACGACGGGGGAGCGGCGTTGGCGGCGGCCGCGGCGACGGTGCGGGACAACGCCTGGGTCGTCGTGACGTCGGTCAACGCGGCCGACCGCCTCATGGCTGCGCTGCGCGACGCGCGCGACCTGAGCGGCGTGTCGGTGGCAGCCGTCGGTCCCGCCACGGCCGACGCATTGCGCGGGGCTGGCATCGCGCCCGACCTCGTTCCGGCCGAGCACAGTGCGCGTGGGCTCGTCGAGGCGTTCCCCGACTCCGCTGGCGCTGCCTCTCGGCGCGTGCTGTTCCCCTGCGCCGACCTGGCGCCCGACACCATCCCCGACGGGCTCGGCCAGAAGGGCTGGGAGGTGCGGCGCGTCACGGCCTACCGCACCGTCCCCCGCCCCGCGCCCGAGACTGCGGTGCTGGAGCGGGTGGCCGCGGCCGACGCGCTGACCTTCACCGCCTCCTCGGCGGTGCAGGCGTTCCTGGCGTTGCGGCACGCGACGGGCGAGCTCGTGGCCCCGCCGGCGCACATCGTGTGCATCGGACCGACGACGGCCGCGGCGGCCCATGCTGCCGGGTGGGGTGGTGTGGAAGAGGCCGCCGATGCGTCGGCCCAGGGCATCGTCGAAGCGGTGATCGCCGCCTTGGGATCCGACGGGGGCGACGGGTCCTAGGCTGGGCGGATGGCCGAGGCGACGTCTGCGCCCCCTCCGGGCGGCTTTCCCACGCGGCGGCTGCGCCGCCTGCGCCGCACGCCGGCGCTGCGGCGCCTGGTGGCCGAGACCCGTCTCGGGGTGGACGACCTCGTCGCCCCGCTCTTCGTGCGCGAGGGAACCGAAGGGCCGATCCCGATCGCGTCCATGCCCGGTGAGGTGCAGCACACGGTCGACTCGCTCGTCGTCGAGGCCAAACGACTCATCTCTTTGGGCGTGCCCGGGCTCATCCTCTTCGGGGTCCCGGCCCGCAAGGACGCCGAGGGGAGCGGCGCGTGGGACCCGCAGGGCATCGTGCAGGTCGCGCTGCGCGCCGTGCGCGACGCGGTGGGTGACGAGCTCGTCCTCATGGCGGACCTCTGCCTCGACGAGTACACCGACCACGGGCACTGCGGCATCCTCGGCCCGACGGGGGAGGTCCTCAACGACCCGACGCTCGAGCTCTACCAGCGCATCGCTCTGGCCCAGGCCGAGGCGGGTGCAGACGTGGTGGCGCCGAGCGGGATGATGGACGGGCAGGTGGCCGCCATCCGCGCCGCGCTCGACGGCGGGGGGCACGACGGTGTTGCCATCCTGGCCTACGCCTCGAAGTACGCCTCCGCCCTCTACGGCCCGTTCCGCGACGCGGTCGACGTCACCATCGCCGCCGGGGGCGACCGCCGTGCCTACCAGCAGGACCCGCGCAACGGCCGGGAGGCGCTGGCCGAAATCGCGCAGGACGTGGCCGAGGGCGCAGACATGATCATGGTCAAGCCCGCCATGACCTCCCTCGACGTGCTGGCCGCGGTGCGCCACGACGTCGCGGTGCCGCTGGCCGCCTATCACGTGAGCGGGGAGTTCTCCATGGTCAAGGCCGCCGCCGCGGCGGGCTGGATCGACGGTCCTGCGGTCGCGCTCGAGCAGCTCACCGTGCTCAAGCGCGCCGGGGCCGACTTCATCCTCACCTACTTCGCCGCCGAGGTGGCCGAGGCGCTCGGTGGCTGAGGCGCTCGGTGGCTGAACCGATGCAGGGGTCGAATGCCGAGTGGTTCGACCGGGCTCGCCGCGTGATCCCTGGCGGCGTGGATTCCCCGGTCCGCTCCTTCGCCTCGGTGGGGGGGACGCCGTACACCGTGGTTTCCGGCGAGGGCGCCTACGTGCGCGACGCCGATGGAAACCGCTACCTCGACATGGTCCAGTCCTACGGGGCCGTCCTGCTCGGGCACGCGCACCCCGTTGTCACCGCCGCCGTGGCGGACGCCGCCGCACGCGGCACGACGTTCGGCGCGCCGACCCCGGGCGAGGTCCTGTTGGCCGAGGCCATCTGCGCGCGCGTGCCCGGCTGCGAACAGGTGCGTCTCGTGTCGTCGGGGACCGAGGCCGCCATGAGTGCCGTGCGCCTCGCCCGAGGCGCCACCGGGCGCGACCGGGTGATCAAGTTCGATGGCTGCTATCACGGCCACTCCGACGGCCTGCTGGCCGGAGGGGGCAGCGGCGTCGCCATGCTCGGCCTCCCTGGCTCGGTCGGCGTCTCCGCGGGTGCCGTGGCGGACACGGAGGTCGTTCCCTACAACGTCGTGCCCGAGCTCGACGAGCGCGTGGCCTGCGTGATCGTGGAGCCGGTGGCGGCGAACATGAACCTCGTCGCCCCGGCGCCTGGATTCCTCGAAGGCTTGCGGGCGGCCTGCAGCGCCAGCGGAGCCCTCCTCATCTTCGACGAGGTCATCAGCGGCTTCCGGCTCGGCCCGGCGGGTGCCACCGGCTGGTCCGGTGTCACGCCCGACCTCTGGTGCTTCGGGAAGGTCATCGGCGGCGGACTGCCGGTGGGCGCATTCGCCGGTCGCCGCGAGCTGCTGTCCGAGCTGGCTCCGGGCGGACCGGTGTACCAGGCCGGCACGCTGTCCGGGAACCCGCTGGCCACCGCGGCGGGACTCGCCGTGCTCGACCACGTGGGGCCGGAGGACTACGAGGCCCTCAGCGCTCGCGTCGGCGTCTTCGCCAAGGAGCTCGAGGCGGCCGTCGCCGCCGGAGGCCTCGCGGTGACGGTGCCGAGCGTCGGGCCGCTGGTCGGGCTCTTCGTGGCCGACGCCGCCGCGGGTCCGCTCACGGCGCCCTCCGACTACGAGGGCGCGCGGGCGCTGGCCGGCGGCGATACCTACGCACGCTTCTTCCACGCCATGCTGCGCCGTGGCGTGGCGCTGGCACCCGGCGCCTACGAGGTGATGTTCCCCGGCCTCGCCCACGACGAGGCGGTGCTCGACCGCGTCGTCGAGGCGGCGGGGGAGTCGGCGGCCGAAATCAGCTGAGGGCGCAGGAGTGTGGGCGGGCCGTCCGAGCCAACTGACGTTGCGGCGGGCAGACTGAAGACCATGTCCGAGAACGGTTGGTCTCCCGACTTTCCTGCGCTGCGTCGCGGCGAGGGGTGTCCCATGTGCGGGCCCGGCGTCGACGAGACGCCGCACGGTCTGCGGATCTACGAGGGCCGCTGGGCCGACGGCTATCTCGGCCGTTACCCGGTGCGGCCCGGTTATGCCTATGTCATCTGGAAGGGCCGCCACGTTGCCGAGCCAACGGAGCTGTCCGCCGAGGAAGCGGCGGGATTCTGGTCCGACGTCGCGCGCGTCGCCGGCGCCATCGACGAGGAGTACCGCCCCATGAAGATGAACTGGCTCAGCCTGGGCAACGGTGTCCCGCACCTGCACGTCCACCTGGTCCCCCGACCACTGGACGATGGGCGGGCGGGAGGCCCGGTCGAAGCGGAGGCATTCGAGGTCGCCGCCACACCGGCCATCGAGGCGACGGAACTGGCGGCCGCCGCCGCCGCACTCCGCGCCCGACTCCAGGGCTGAAGCGCCGGCGCGGTGGAGCTCCTGGCCGGGGGCCGCACGGCAGAGGTCTTCGCCTACGGCGAAGGTCACGTGCTCAAACTCGACCGGCCCGAGTGGAACGGCCTGTCTGCCTTCGAGGCCACGGTGCTGCGCTTGGTGGCCGACGCCGGGCTGCCCGTCGCACGCGCCCACGGCACCGTGACGGTGGCCGGTCGGGGCGGCGTCATCCTGGACCGGATCGACGGGCCGTCGTTGCTGGAGGTGGTGACCGCGTCGAGTCCCGACGAGGTGGAGGGCCTGGCCGGGCGGTTTGCCACGCTGCAGCTGCAGTGCAACGGCACGAGGGTCAGTGGCCTGCCGACCTTGGTGCCCCGCCTGCGCACCGAACTCGAGCTGAGCGTGCCCGATGCCGCCATGCGGGCCGAGCTGGTGGCCATGCTCGACGCGTCGTCGACGACGATGACGACGACGAGGCCAGGCGTCTGCCACTACGACTTGCATCCCTCCAACGTGTTGGTGGGGCCCGACGGCTGGGTGATCATCGACTGGCTGACCGTGGCGGCGGGACCGTCGGCGGCCGATCTGGCGCGCACGCTGGTCCTGTGGGGGCAGCGTTCGACCGGGCCGGTCGGGCAGTTCATGCGCGCCGTCCGCCGCGAGGGTCAGATCCGGCGGGGCCTCGACGCCGCCGCCCTCGACGCTTGGGTGCGCATCGTCGCCGCGGCGCGCGTCGCCGAGGGGTTCGAAGGGACGGAGCGGGCGTGGTTGCTGCGGGTGGCGAGCGGCGCGGAGCGCCTGTTCGCCTGAGGGGAGTGGCTCAGCCGACGGCCGCCCAGGCGACGGCCGCTCAGGCGGAGGCCGCTCGGACGGCGGCTCCTCAGGCAGCCGGGATCTCGAGCCCCTCGGTGTCGGGCAGGAGCCGCGACACGAGCTCCATGGCGCGGAAGCCGAGCTCGGCCGGGCCGGCGGCGTCGGGGCGCATCAGGTTGGCCATGATGCGCAGCAGCTGGGTCATGAGCAGCTCCGAGCGCATGCCGAGTCCGACGCAGAGGCGCATCGCCTCCGGGTTCGAGATGAGGTGCACGAACGCCCGCGCCACCTTGTAATAGGGGCCATAGGCGGCTGTCAGCTCATGGTCGTAGTCGGTCAACGCCCGCTCGCCCTCGCCGCTCAGCGCGTGGCCGAGGGCGGCCGCGGCCAGCCGCCCGGTCTCGTAGCCGTAGGCGATGCCCTCGCCGTTGAACGGATTGATGGCGCCGCTGGCATCGCCCGTGATCAGCACGTTCCCGCCGGCCCGCGGCCCGACGGAAAGCCCCATCGGGAGCTTCCCGCCCGTCGGTGGTCCCAGGCTCGTCTCGGGCCGCAGCCCCCACGACTCCGGCGCGAAGTCGACGAAGGCGTCCATGAGGTGGCTCGTGTTGAGGCCCTTCCAGCGCTGGTCGGTCGAGAGCAGGCCGACGCCCACGTTCACCCGGCCGTCGCCCATGGGGAAGATCCACCCGTAGCCGGGGACCACGTCGCCCTGGGCATCGCGGATGTCGAGGTGGGACTCGATGAAGGGATCGTCGTGGCGGTCCGAGCGGTAGTAGCCGCGCAGGGCCATGCCCATGGGCAGGTCGCGCCGCCGCGAGGTACCCAGCATTCGGCCGATCCGCGAGTTCGAGCCGTCGGCCACCACGACATAGCGGGCTTTGATGGTCCGGCTGCTGGTGGCGCCCTTCTCCTTGACGGTCACCCCGGTCAGGGTCGGGAGCGGGCCCGCCAGCGGGGCTCCCTCATCGACGACGGGACCCGTCACCTCCGTGCCCTGCAGCAGGGTCGCCCCGGCCTTCTCGGCGTGCGCGGCCACCAGCCCGTCGAGGTCGTGGCGGGTGATGGTGTAGCCGTAGTTCGGGAAGTTCGGGTGCTCCGGCCAGCGCATGTCGATGGAGCGGCCGAATCCGAAGGCCCGCAGGCCGCTGTAGCGGTGGGAGCCGGCCAGGGCTCCCTCCAGATCCATGTCGGCCAGCTGCCGCACGGCCCGGGGCGTGAGGCCGTCGCCGCAGGTCTTCTCCCGGGGGAACTGCTTCTTCTCCACCACGACCACGTCCCAGCCGGCTTCGGCCAGCCAGTAGGCGCACGCCGAGCCCGAGGGCCCGGCGCCGACCACCACCACGTCGTAGACGTGCTCGGGGGCGGACCGCTGCGCCGCCGCGGGGGTTGCCGCCCGCCGCGGGGCCCGCGTGGCCTTGGCGGCGGCGCCGGTCGCTGCGGGGGTTGCCCTCTTCTTGGCGGCGGCCTTGCTGGCCGCCGTTTTCTTGGCCGCCGCCTGCTTTTTCGCCGGGGCCTTCGCCGTGCGCGCCGCCTTCTTGGGGGCGCCGGGCCCGGGGGTCTCGTCGGGAGCCGTCACAAAGGCATCGTAGGCCCCCCGCCGGGGCCTCTGACCAGCGGCGCGGATGTGCCTGGCAAAGGGGTCGCATGGTAGAAACGGAACTCAGTGGACCAGTACCTCCCGATCCTCATCCTGGGCGTGCTCGCCCTCGCTTTCACCGTGTTCTCGCTGGTGTCCTCAGCGATGCTCGCGCCGCGCAAGAAGCCGACTGCGGCCAAGCTCGCGCCCTACGAGTGCGGCATCGTCCCGAACCTGGAGCCACCGCAGCGATTCCCGGTGCGCTTCTACCTGGTGTCGATGATCTTCATCATCTTCGACATCGAGATCGTCTTCCTCTACCCGTGGGCGGTGGTGTTCGGGCAGATCAAGACATTCGGCCTCATTGAGGTCATCGTCTTCGCCGCCGTTGTCTTCGTGTCCTTCCTCTACCTCATCTCGAACGGGGCCCTGACCTGGGGCCCGCCGAAGACGCTGCAGTCCGGCCTGCCGAGCCGGACCTCGGAGTCGACCATCACGCGCATCAGCGCGTCGCGGACGCCCGGTGAGGCGGCCTGACCGATGGGGTTCGAGGACCTCCAGCACAACTTCCTGACCGGCCGGATCGAGGACCTGGTCAAGTGGGCCCGCCGCAACAGCGTGTGGCCCGCCACGTTCGGTCTGGCCTGCTGTGCCATCGAGATGATGTCCGTCGGGGCGGCCGACTACGACATCAGCCGGCTCGGCATGGAGGTCTTCCGGGCCTCCCCGCGCCAGGCGGACCTCATGATCGTGGCGGGGCGGGTCTCGCAGAAGATGGCCCCCGTCCTGCGGCAGGTCTACGACCAAATGATGGAACCCAAGTGGGTCATCTCCATGGGCGTCTGCGCCTCGACCGGCGGGATGTTCAACAACTACGCGATCGTGCAGGGCGTCGACCAGATCGTGCCGGTGGACGTCTACGCCCCGGGCTGCCCGCCCTCGCCCGAGACGCTGCTGCACGCCATCCTCACCCTCCACGAGAAGATCCGCACCGGCGAGATCACCCGTCGCCCGGGGAGCTCCATCCCCCCGGGCGAGCAGGCCACCGGTGGCTGGGTGCCCAGCGTGCCTGACGCCGTGCGCGTGGCAACGCCGCGGTGAGCAGCACCACCCCCACGAGCGCCCCTGCGGCGTCGCCGGCGGGCATCCTGCCCGACGTTCCGCGCCTGCCCGACCGGCTGGTGGACCAGCTCGCCTTCCCACAACGCGACACCTACAAGCAGATGGTGGCCGCCTTCCGCGACGCCGGCTTCGAGATGTGCGCCGACCTGTGCGCGGTCGACTACCTCACCCACCCCGGCCGATCCCTTCCTGACGGGGTGACCCCCGAGCGCTTCGAAGTGGTCGTCAACCTGCTGTCGCTGTCCATGCGCCAGCGCGTGCGCATCCGCGTGCAGGTGCCCGAGTCCGACCCGACCGTCGACAGCCTGAACGACGTCTACCCCGGCACGGACGCCATGGAACGCGAGGCCTACGACATGGTGGGCATCCTCTTCGCCGGCCACCCCGACATGACGCGGATCCTCATGCCCGAGGACTGGGAGGGCCACCCGCTGCGCAAGGACTACGGAGTGGGCCGGGTGCCGGTGCAGTTCAAGGAAGCGCCCGGGCCCCGATGACCGACCACGAGAACGAGCACCAGAACGAGACACGAGCCACCACCACGGGGTCGAACACGACGAGGAGTGGGAGGCGCGCCACGAGGCCGAGGAGCGCGCGCTGGTGGCCGAGACCTCCGAGGGTGCCCAGGAGCTGCTGCCCCGGGACACGACCTCCGCCGGCGAGCTGCGCCAGGAGGTCGGAGCGGTCCTGCGCCTGCCTGAGGGCGGCTTCGTCAACCCCGGCGACATCGACATCGAGCGCCGCGACGACCAGACGATGATCATCAACATGGGCCCTCAGCACCCGTCGACCCACGGCGTGCTGCGGCTCATGCTCGAGCTGGACGGCGAGACCGTCCTGCGGACCAAGCCGATCATCGGCTACCTGCACACCGGCATGGAGAAGCAGGGGGAGGAGCTCACCTACGTCCAGGGCTCCACCAACGTGACCCGCATGGACTACCTGTCGCCGCTGCACAACGAGCTGGTGTTCTCGCTGGCCACCGAGGCCCTGCTCGACGTGGAGCTCCCGCCGCGCGCCATCTGGATCCGCATGCTGATGGCCGAGCTCAACCGCGTGTCGTCGCACCTGATGTGGATGGCCACCAACGGCATGGACCTCGGGTCCACCTCCATGATGATCTACGGCTTCCGTGAGCGCGAGATGGTCCTCGCCTTCTTCGAGAAGACCACCGGCCTGCGCATGAACACGAACTACATCCGCCCCGGCGGCGTGGCGGCCGACCTGCCCGACGGCTGGCAGGACGACATGGAGGTCCTCTGCGACACCATCCTCGCCCGCAGCTACGAGTACGACGAGCTGCTGACCGGCCAGCCCATCTTCCGGGAGCGCACCGAGGCGGTGGGCAACATCTCGGCCGAGGAGGCGCTCGCCCTCTCGGTGACCGGGCCGATCCTGCGCTCGACCGGGGTCCCCTGGGACCTGCGCCGGACGATGCCGTACCTGGCCTACGACAAGCTCGACTTCGACGTCATCGTCGGCAGCTACGGCGACAACTTCGACCGCTACTCCGTGCGCCTCAACGAAATTCGCGAGTCCATCAAAATGATCCGCCAGATCACCGAGATGATGCCTGCCGGTGACTTCCGGGTGCAGGACCGCAAAGTCACCCCGCCCCCGCGCGCCCGCATCGACGAGAGCATGGAGGCGCTCATCCACCACTTCAAGATCTTCACCGAGGGCTTCCGGGTGCCCGAGGGCGAGGTCTACGTGGCGATCGAGTCGCCCCGCGGCGAGCTCGGTTGCTACATGGTCTCCGACGGGACCTCGAAGCCGTACCGCATGCACATCCGGGGACCGAGCTTCGTCAACCTGCAGGCACTCCCGCTGTTGCTGCGCGGCGGCCTGATGGCCGACGCCGTCGCCGTGATCTCCTCCGTCGACCCGGTCATGGGTGAGGTCGACCGGTGAGCCACCTCCAGGCCGACATCCGCAGTCGGGCCGAGCAGCTCGTGGCGCTCTACCCCGAGCCGCGCTCCGCCCTCATCCCGCTGTGCCACCTGGCCCAGGAGCAGGACGGCTGGCTGCGTCCCGAGGCCGTGAGCGAAATCGCCGAGCTCTGCGGCGTCACTGCGGCCGAGGTGCAGGGCACCGCCACCTTCTACGACATGCTGCACCTCGAGCCCGTCGGCACCTACGCGGTCGCGGTGTGCACCAACATCGCCTGCATGCTCGGCGGCGCGCTCGAGCTGTTGGAGCACGCCGAGACGACACTCGGCGTCCGCGCCGGGGGCACGACGCCCGACGGCGTGTTCACGCTCCACGAGGCGGAATGCCTGGCCGACTGCGACCGCACGCCCTGCGTGCAGGTCAACCACCGCTACGTCGGCGCCCAGACCCCTGAGTCCTTCGACGCGCTCGTCGACGACCTGCGGGCCGGGCGTCTCTCCGACACCATCCCCAGCCACGGGACCCTGGTGCGCGTGCGCCGCAGCGTCGGGCTCCAGGCCGACCGCGCCGCCATCAAGACCGAGCGGGCCGCAGTGGCCCAGGCGCAGGCCGCCCGCGCCGCCGACGCCGGGAAGAAGGCCTGATGGCGATCACCGACGCTCCCAAGATCATCACGGCGCGCCTCGGCGCCGACGACTCCTTCACGCTGGAGCGCTATCTGGCGACGGGCGGTTACACCGGGCTGCGCAAGGCCCTGACCATGACGCCCGAGGCGGTGGCGGCCGAGGTCGACGCGGCCAGCCTGCTGGGCCGCGGCGGCGCCGGCTTCCCGGCCGGTCGCAAGTGGTCGATGCTGCGCAAGAACCCGCTCACCTACCTGGTGATCAACGGCGACGAATCCGAGCCGGCCACGTTCAAGGACCACATGCTCATTGAGGGGGACCCGCACCAGATCCTCGAGGGCGTGCTGATCTCCGCCTATGCGCTGCAGGTCAGCCAGGCGTTCATCTACCTACGCGGCGAGTTCGCGCTGGGGCTCGAGCGCCTGCAGACGGCGCTGAACGAGGCCTACGCCCACGGCGCGGTCGGGAGCAACATCTTCGACTCGGGCTTCTCGCTCGACATCGTGGTGCACCCTGGTGCCGGCGCCTACATCTGTGGCGAGGAGACCGCGCTGCTCGAGTCGCTCGAGGGCAAGCGCGGCTTCCCGCGCATCAAGCCACCGTTCTTCCCTGCCGCCATCGGCCTCTACGGCGAGCCCACGGTGGTCAACAACGTCGAGACGATGGCCAACATCCCGTGGATCGTCAACAACGGTGGCGCCGCCTTCGCCGCACTGGGCGCTGGCCGCTCGACCGGAACCCGGCTGTTCGCGCTGGCGGGCCACGTGCGCAACCCGGGCAACTACGAGCTCGAGATGGTCAAGACGACGTTCCGCGACCTCATTTACGCGCCCGTCCTCGGTGGCGGCATCCGCGGCTCCAACACGCTCAAGGCGTTCATCCCCGGCGGGGTGTCCGCCCCGTGGTTCGCCCCGGACCAAGTGGACCTGCCGCTCGGCCAGGACGAGGTGGGCGACGCCGGCTCCATGCTGGGGTCGGGCTCGGTCGTCGTCATGGACTCGGCCACCTGCATGGTGCGCGCAGCCTGGCGCATCACCAAGTTCTTCTCCCGCGAGTCGTGCGGCCAGTGCACCCCGTGCCGCGAGGGCTCGGGGTGGCTGGAGCGCATCATGTTCCGAATTGAGAACGGCGCCGGGCGCGAGGAAGATCTGGATCTCCTCATGGACCTGTGCGACAACATCTCCCCCGGTGTGGCCTGGCCGCCCCAGCAGACGACCATCTGCGTGCTCGGGCCGTCGATCCCGTCTTCCATCGCGTCGGGCATCCGCATGTTCCGCGACGAGTTCCTGGTGCACGTGAAGGAAGGGGGGTGTCCCTTTGACTGACACGGCGAAGACGAACACCCCGACGGAGGCGCTCGCTTCGGGCTCGCCCGAGGACGGCACCCACACCTTCACGCTCGACGGGCGCGAGGTCAGCGCACGCAAGGGCGAGCTGCTCATTGCGGCGGCCGAGCGCGCCGGCACCTACATCCCGCGGTTCTGCTACCACCCGCGCATGGAGCCCGTCGGCATGTGCCGCATGTGCCTGGTCGAGGTGGAAGGCCCGCGGGGCGCCACCCTGCAGCCGGCCTGCTTCATCGAGGCCGGCGAGGGCATGGTGGTCGACACCACCTCGGAGAAGGTGAAGAAGGCGCAGGACGGTGTGCTCGAGTTCCTGCTGGCCAACCACCCGCTCGACTGCCCGGTCTGCGACAAGGGCGGCGAGTGCCCGCTGCAGGACCAGACCCTGGCGTACGGGCCGGGCGAGAGCCGATTCGTCGAGGAGAAGCGCCACTTCGAGAAGCCGATCGCCATCTCGGACCTGGTGCTGCTCGACCGCGAGCGCTGCATTCAGTGCGCGCGCTGCACGCGCTTCGCGTCCGAGGTGGCCGGCGAGGCGCAGATCGACTTCGCCGGGCGCGGCGAGGCGGTCGAGGTGGCCACCTTCCCGACCGAGCCCTTCTCCTCCTACTTCAGCGGCAACACCGTGCAGATCTGCCCGGTTGGCGCGCTGACCGCCACGCCGTACCGCTTCACCGCCCGGCCCTGGGACCTCGACCAGGTGGAGTCCACCTGCACCGGCTGCTCCGTCGGCTGCCGGGTCGCCGTGCAGTCCTCGCAGAACCGCCTCACCCGGCTGCTCGGCATCGATTCCGACCCGGTCAACCACGGCTGGCTGTGCGACAAGGGACGCTTCGCCTTCGAGTCGGTCAACGGCGACGAGGTCGACAACGGCCCCGTGGCGAGCGAGTTGGCCGACGAGGCCGTCGACGTGGCCCCGGCCACGGCATCCCAGGTGGTCAGCCTCGGCGCCAGCCGCGGGCAGTTCCTGGGCGAGGCGCGCGAGACCGGCCGCTTCGAACACGGCCGGCTGGTGGAGCCCCGCGTCCGCAAGGACGGGGAGCTGGTCGCCGTCAGCTGGGGCGAGGCCCTGGCCGCGGCGGCAGCCGGTCTCGCCGCCGCCAAGGACGCCGGCGGTGCCGGCGCGGTGGCCCTCATCGGCGGCGCCCGCCTGACCAACGAGTCCGCCTACGCCTGGGCCAAGCTGGCCAAGGGCGTCATCGGGACCGACTCGGTCGACGCCCAGCTGGGCGACGGCCTGCCCGCCGACCTGGTGCTGGGGCTGCCCCGGGCCACCATCGACGAGGCCTGCGCCGCGCCGGTGCTCCTGACGCTGGCCGGCGACCTGCGCGAGGAGCTCCCGGTCCTCTTCCTGCGCCTGCGCGAGGCCGTCGTCAGCGGCGACACGCAGCTGCTCGAGATCGCACCCGCCCCGACGGCGCTCAGCGCGCTGGCCACAGCGTCGTTGCGCATCCGCCCGGGCGACGCGCCGCTCATGGCCCGCGCCGTGACCGGCGATGCCGCTGCAGCCACCACGTTGAGCTCGCACCCCGAGGGTGCTGCGGTGACGCCGGACCAGCTCGAGCGCGCCGGCAGCGTGCTGGCCGCGCACCCCGGCGGCGAGGGCGTGGTCGTCGTGGCCGGCCGGCCGTCCTACGCCGAGTCGGGCGAGGTGGCCGCCGAGGCCGTGCGCGCGCTGGCCGCCGCGCTGCCCAAGGCGACCTTCCTGCCCGCGCTGCGCCGGGGCAACGTCTTCGGGGCGCTCGACATGGGCCTGGCGCCGGGCATCCTGCCGGGCCGCGTCAGCCTCGATGCGGGCCGCCAGCGCTTCACCGCCGCCTGGGGCTCGGTGCCCGCGGCCGAGGGCCTCGACACGGCCGACATCCTGGCCTCCATGGCCGGCGAGGGCGAGGGCGACGGCGAGGGCGATGCAGGCGGGCGCGATGGCGGGCGCGGTGGCGTGCGCGCCCTCGTGCTCCTGGGCGCCGACCCGCTCGACGACTTCCCCGACCGCGCCGTGGCCGAGAAGGCCCTCGGCGGCGGGCACTTCGTTGTCGCCGTGACGGGCCACCCGTCCGAGTCGGTCGACGCGCACGCTGACGTCGTGCTGCCCTGCGCGGTGACGCACGAGCGCGCGGGGACCACGACCAACATCGAGGGGCGGGTCAGCCGCCTCGGCCCCAAGCTCTCGGCGCCCGGCTTCGCCTGGCCCGACTGGATGATCGCCGCCGAGCTCGCCGCGGCACTCGGGTCGGACCTCGGCCTCGCCAGCGACAACGACCTCTCCGACGAACTGGCGCGGACCGCCCCGGCCTACGCCGGCCTGACCCAGGAGGTGCTGCACTCCGACGTGGCGCACGACGGGATTCTGGTGCCGCTCACCGGCAACGAGGACCACCGTGACGACGTCAGCCCGATCGACCCCGTGGCCCTGCCGGGCGTCGAGTCGGTGGAGCGACAGGGAGCACCGCCCCGTGTCGGCACCGGCGCCAGCACTCCCGCCATCGCCCGCGCCTCGGAGCTGGGCAGCCCGCCGCCTCTGCTCAGCGGGACCGGTACCGGCGGGGCCGAGCCGCTGCAGATCCCCAAGCCCGACAGCTACGGCCTCCGCCTGACGTCGGGACGCCGCCTCTACGACGCCGGGAGCTCGGTCACGGGCTCGCCGTCGTTGACGCCGCTCGTGCCCACGCTGGTCGCCCGGGCCAATCCCTACGACCTCGACCGCCTCGGTGCCAAGACGGGCGACCGCGTCAAGGTGCGCTCGGCGCGGGGCGAGCTCATCCTGGCCGCCGAGTCCGACGAGGGCGTGGCCCGGGGCGTCGTCGCCATCGACTTCAACGTGCCCGGCGGCGAGAGCGCGCCGCCCAACGCGGTGGCCACGCTCATCGACAGCCGCCAGCTGGTGACCGACGTGCGACTGGAGTCGGTGTGATCGCCGCCGCCGCACTCCTGTCCAACTCCGCCCCGATCCTCACGCACAGTGCGGACAACGGCAACGGCGACCCGCTCTTCTACTTCGGCCTCAACTGGGAGGTCTGGCTCATCGTCATCATCAAGTGCCTGGTGGCCTTCGTGGCGCTGCTGGTGGCCACCGCGCTGATGATCTGGTTCGAGCGCAAGGTGATCTCGGACATGCAGAGCCGCGTCGGGCCGAACCGGGCCGGGCCATGGGGCCTCCTGCAGACGCTGGCCGACGGGACCAAGCTCGTCTTCAAGGAGGACCTGCTGCCCGACCGGGCCGACTCGTTCGTCTTCAAGCTGGCCCCGTACCTGTCGGTGATCCCGGCCGTGCTGATCTTCACCGTCGTCCCCGTCGGCGGCGTCATCACCATCGGGAGCCACACGTTCGAGCTGCAGGTGGCCGACCCGCCCATGGGGATCCTGCTCGTGCTCGCCATGTCGGGCATCGCCGTCTACGGCGTCATGCTGGCCGGCTGGTCCTCGGGGTCGAAGTACCCGCTGCTCGGCTCGGTGCGGGCGTCGGCGCAGGTGATCTCCTACGAGGCCGCGCTCGGGATGACCACGGTGATGGTGGTGCTGGTGAGCCACTCGCTGTCCACCCGGGCCATCGTCGCTTCGCAGGCCGACGGCTTCTGGAACTGGAACCTGATCCGGTTGGGCTTCCTGCCCTTCATCTTCTTCATGATCGCCATCACGGCCGAGCTGACCCGGCCGCCGTTCGACCTGACCGAGGCGGAGCAGGAGCTGGTCGGCGGCTTCCACACCGAGTACTCGTCCATCCGCTTCGGCTTGTTCTTCCTGGCCGAGTTCATGAACACCATCACCATGTCGGCGATCGTGGTGACCCTCTTCTTCGGCGGCCCCAACGGCTACATCTTCCACATCCCGGGGGCGAGCATCTACATGCCGATCATCTACTTCCTGCTCAAGACGGTGGCCTTCTGCTTCATCTACGTCTGGTTCCGGGCCGCCCTGCCCCGCCTGCGCTACGACCAGCTGATGGACCTCGGCTGGAAGCGCCTCATCCCGCTCACGCTGGGCTGGCTCCTGCTGGTGGCCGCCATCATCGCCTGGGGCTGGGGGGGCCTGATCCTCGTGCCGGTCGTCCTCCTCGCCTCGTTCCTCCTCATGCGGGCCAACAAGCTCGGCGCCGGGCGGAGTGACGACGACATCATCATCCCGGTGATCGGGAGCCGGGTGACCCGGGCGCCCCGGCTGTCGCCGGTGCCCGACCCCGCGCCAGGAGGGAAGTCGTAATGGGCGTCGGCGACGAAATGAAGGACCAGCTCTCCTTCCTGGGGGGCTTCAAGCTCACCTTCCAGCACCTGACCCGGCCCCGGGTCACGACGAAGTACCCCGACGAGAAGAAGCCGAAGCAGCCGCGCCAGCACGGGCGCCACGTCCTCAACCGCTACGAGGACGGCATGGAGAAGTGCATCGGCTGCGAGCTGTGCGCCGGCGTGTGCCCGGCCGACTGCATCTACGTGCGCGGGCTGGACAACCCGCCCGACCACCCGGTGTCGCCGGGGGAGCGCTACGGCTACGTCTACGAGATCAACTACCTGCGCTGCATCCACTGCGACATGTGCGTGGAGGCCTGCCCGACCGAGGCGATCACCGAGTCCAAGCTCTTCGAGTTCTCCTTCACCAACCGCTCCGACGCCATCTACACCAAGGAAGAGCTCGTGGTGAACGACGACGGGACGCCGAAGAAGCTCCCCTGGGAGGACTGGCGCGAGGGCGACGACCTGATGACGTCGGGCTGGATGCGCGCCACGTCCCCGTCGGGCAGCGCGGCCTACGAGGGCGAGGTCCAGTGGTCGGGCGAGCTCGGCTACGGCGTGCGCGCCCCCGAGGGCGGCCAGTCGGCCCATCGGGACGACGAGGCCACCGGCACCAAGCCGCTGCGCGAGGTGCTCGAGTCCCACCTGCTCGACGAGGACATCCCGCTGGCCCACCGCGGCATGCAGGGCCGCGTCTGGCGGGCCAAGGAGGGCGCGGCGGCCAACCGCAAGAAGATGGACGCGACCCGCGCCCGCATGAAGGCGCTCCGCGCCTCGCGCAAGGCGGCCAAGGCGGAGGCCAAGGCGGAGAAGGCGGGGGCCAGGTCCGAGCAGGCGGAGACCACCTCCGAGAAGGCCGGCGCGGCGGTGACCGGCAGCGTGGCGCCGGACACCGGCGCCGAGGGGAGCGACTGACCCATGCTCCACGCCGTGCCCCTGCTGGCTGCCACGCGCGCCACCTGGCCCGACATCCTGGTCTTCGCCGCCTCGGCGGCGGTGATCCTGGTCGGCGCGGTCGGCGTCGTCACGTCCCGCAACCCGGTGCACGCGGCCCTCAGCCTGGTGATGACGCTCTTCGGCGTGGCCGTGCTCTTCATTGAGCAAGAGGCCGACTTCCTCGCCGCCGTGCAGATCATCGTCTACGCCGGCGCCATCGTCGTCCTCTTCCTGTTCGTCATCATGTTCCTCGGGGTCGACCGCGCCGAGGACACCACCGTGGAGCCGCTGGCGGGCCAGCGGCCCCTCGCCGTCATCGCCTCGCTGATCACGCTGGCCGGCGTGCTGGCCATGGCGGCCACGGCGCACTGGGTCACCGGCGCCAAGCAGGTGGTGGGGCCGATCCAGGGCCACATCGCCGGCCCGTCGTCGCCGGCGGGGGAGCCGGCCCAGCTGGGGCGGCAGCTCTTCACGACCTACCTGTTCGCCTTCGAGGCCACGGCCGCGCTGCTGGTCATCGCGGTCGTCGGCGCCGTGGTGCTGGCCCGCCGCCCGCCCACGGTCCACGCCGAGCACGAGGACAGCAACGACAGCGAGCTGCCGGCATGAGCCTCTCGGGAGCCTGGTACCTCGGCCTGGCCGCCATCGTCTTCACCATCGGCGCCATCGGCCTGCTGGTGCGGCGCAACGTCCTGATCATGTTCATGTGCATCGAGCTGATGCTCAACGCGGCCAACCTGACCTTCGTCACCTTCGCCCGCATGCTCAACGACATCGGCGGGCAGGCCATCGTGTTCTTCGTGCTCGTGGTGGCCGCGGCCGAGGTCGTGGTCGGCCTCGGGATCGTGGTGACCAACTTCCGCCGTCGCGAGACCACGGTGGCAGACGACCTGGACTCACTGAAGGGCTGACCCGTGGTCCATCTCGCGTACCTCATGTTGCTGTTGCCGCTCGCGGGCTTCCTGGTGCTGCTGACGCTCGGCCGCCGTATCGGCGACCCGGTGGCCGGCGTGATCGGGACGGTCGCCGTCGGCGGCGCGTTCGTCGTCGCCTGCGTGGTGCTGGCCGGCCTCCTCGGCCTGCCCGACAACGGCCGCGTCGTGGTGGACAACTACTTCACCTGGTTCAGCTCCGGCGGCCTGTCGGTCCCCGTCGGCACGCTGGTGGACCCCCTGTCCATGACGATGTGCATGTTCATCACGTTCGTCAGCGCCTTCATCCACCTGTACTCCATCGGCTACATGAAGGGCGACCGGGACTACTCGAAGTTCTTCATCTACCTGAACCTGTTCGTCTTCTCCATGCTGCTCCTGGTGCTCTCGGACAACCTGCTGCTGACGTTCGTCGGGTGGGAGGGCGTGGGCGTCTGCTCCTACTGGCTGGTGTCCTTCTGGTTCCAGCGCGAGTCGGCGGCCTCGGCGGGCAAGAAGGCCTTCATCTACAACCGCATCGGTGACGTCGGCTTCCTGGCCGCCATCTTCTTGATCTTCGAGCGCACCGGCACCATCCAGTACGAGAGCGGTCCGGGCGGCGGCATCTTCGGCCAGCTGTCGCACCTCAGCGGCGGCTACGGCCTGGCCGCCGTGCTGCTGCTGTTCCTGGCCGCCGCGGGGAAGTCGGCCCAGATCCCGCTGTTCAACTGGCTGCCCGACGCCATGGAGGGCCCGACCCCGGTGTCGGCGCTCATCCACGCCGCCACCATGGTCACGGCGGGGGTCTACCTCCTGTGTCGCATGAACCCGCTGCTGCACGTCACGGCCACGGGTTCGGAGATCATCGCCATCATCGGGGCCGTGACCGCGTTCGTGGCGGCCACCATCGCCTGCGCGCAGCAGGACATCAAGAAGGTGCTGGCCTTCTCGACCGTCTCGCAGATCGGCTACATGATCCTCGCCGTCGGCACGGGTGCCTACATCGCCGCCGTGTTCCTCATGGTGGCGCACGCCTTCTTCAAGGGCCTGCTCTTCTTGGGGGCGGGCTCGGTGATCCACGGCCTGGAGGACGAACAGGACCTCAAACGGATGGGCGCGCTGCGCCGCTACATGAAGTGGACCACCGTCACCTTCACCATCGGGTTCCTGGCCATCGCCGGCATCCCGCCGCTCTCGGGCTTCTGGGCCAAGGGCGACGTGCTCGACAACACGTTCGCCCACTTCAAGCCGCTGTGGGTCATCGGCCTGCTGACGGCCGTGCTCACGGCGTACTACATGAGCCGGCTGGAGACCCTCGCCTTCGGCGGCAAGGAGCGGTTCGACAAGGTCGGCCCCAAGGGGGAGCCGGCCCTGCACACGCCGCACGAATCGCCCTGGGTCATGCGCCTCCCCCTCGTCGTGCTGTCGTTCTTCGCCTTCTTCGCCGGCGCGCTCGACCTGCCCTGGGTCCACACGGACAACCTGTCGAGCTTCCTGGCCCCCGTCTTCGCCGGCACGCTCTACAACGACCACCTGGGCGGCGGCGCGGAGTGGGAACTGGCGCTGGCCGACATCGCCGCGGCGGTCATCGGCGTCATCGTCGGCTGGTGGCTGTGGCGGGGCGACGAGGTCTACCAGCCCCGCCTCGAGCCGGCCTTCCTGCAGCGCGTCTGGTACTGGGACGACTTCTACGACACGATCATCGGGCGGCCGAGCCAGCGGCTGGCCACGTTCTTGGCCTGGGTGGTCGACGTCCGCATCATCGACGGCGCCGTCAACGGCACGGCACACCTGGCCAAGGCCACCGGGAACGCGGCCCGCAAGCTGCAGACGGGCTACGCCCGCAACTACGCCCTGGGGATCGCCATCGGCATGGCCCTCATCGTCGCCTTCCTGCTGAGCCGGACGTGGTGGGGATGACACACTCCGTCCCGTTCCTGACACTGCTCATCCTGCTGCCGGCCATCGGAGCCGCCGCGTTGGGCCTGCTCAGCCTCGACAAGTCGTTGCAGCGCGAGATCCCCTACGTCGTCGCGCTGCTCTTCTCGCTCGCCACGGCCGTCATCGCCGTCCTGGCCTTCATCACCATGAAGGTGCACGACGGCGGGTTCCAGCTCGTCTCCAACCACCAGTACACGGGCACCAGCCTCGGCGTGCGCTGGTACCTGGGCGTCGACGGGATCTCCATCTTCTTGGTCCTGCTCACCGCGCTGCTGTTCCCGCTGGCGATCATCCTCGGTCGCAACCGCCAGAACGCCCGGGCCTACTTCGCCTGGATCCTCCTGCTCGAGGCGGCCGTGATGGGGAGCTTCCTGTCGCTCGACCTCATCGTCTTCTTCTTCATGTTCGAGCTCACGCTCGTGCCCTCGTACTTCATCATCGCCGGCTGGGGCCACCAACGGCGCGCCTACGCGGCCATCAAGTTCTTCCTCTACACCTTTCTCGGCTCGGCCTTCTTGTTGGTGGGGATCCTGGCGCTGGCCTTCATCCACCAGTCGCAGTACCACTACCTCACCTTCGAGCTCGGGCCGCTCATGCAGACCCACCTGTCGTCGTCGACGGAGATCCTCCTCTTCTTGGCCTTCACGTCGGCCTTCGCGGTCAAGGCGCCGCTGTTCCCGCTGCACACCTGGTCCCCCGACGCCTACACCGAGGCCCCCGAAGAGGGCTCGGTGCTGCTGGCCGGCGTGCTGGCCAAGCTCGGCACCTACGGCATCATCCGCTTCGACCTCAACCTCTTCCCGCACGCCACCCGCACCCTGGCGCCCCTCATCCTCACGCTGGCCGTGATCGGCATCGTCTACGGGGCCATCGTGGCCTGCGCCCAACGCGACATGAAGCGCCTCATCGCGTACTCGTCGCTGGCCCAGATCGGCTTCATCGCCCTCGGCACCATGGCCCTCAGCACGCAGGGGCTGTCCGGGGCGGTGCTGCTCATGCTCAACCACGGGCTGATTGTGGCGGCGCTCTTCATCCTCGTCGGCTTCCTCTACCAGCGGCGGGGCACCTGGCAGACGACCGAGATGCGTGGCCTGCAGAAGGCGGCACCCGTGCTGGCCGCGGTCTTCACCGTGGCCATGCTGGCCTCCATCGGCGTGCCCGGCCTGAACGGCTTCGTCAGCGAGTTCCTCGTGCTCTCGGGCACCTTCATCACCCACCGCTGGTGGGCGGTCGTCGCTCTGCTCGGGGTGATCGTGGCCGCCATCTACCTCCTCTGGGCCTACCAGCAGGTCTTCCACGGCGAGCCCCGCGAGGCCGACGAGAAGACGCGTGACCTGGTCCTGATCGAACGCCTGATCATGGCGCCGCTCATCATCCTGATCGTGTTCCTGGGCGTCTACCCCAAGCCGGTGCTGGACCGCATCAACCCGTCGGTCAACCAGCTCATCGCGCACGTCGAGTCCGCAACCGGCCACGCCCAGCTCCCGGTGGCGGTCAAGGGTGTGGAGGGCGTCAAGTGATCGTCTCGCAGCTGGCCGCGCACGCCGCCTCGCACACCGCCACCCACACGGTGTCGAACACGCTGACGGTGCCGTCCATCCGGTGGCTCGCCATTCTGCCGCCCATCATCATGATCGGTGGCGCCGTCCTGCTGCTCGGTCTCGCCTCACTGGTCCGCACGCCGCTGCGGGCGAGGGTGAGCACCATCGCCACGGTCGTGATCTCGGGGGGCGCCCTGGGCGTCGCCCTCTGGCAGTGGGCGGACGTGCAGCAGCACGGCGCGCACACCTATGTGAAGCAGGCGGTCGTCATGGACGGCTTCAGCGTGCTGATCACCATGCTGGTCGCCATCGCCATGCTGCTCAGCGCGCTCGTGGCCGACGGCTACCTGCGCCGGGAGGGCATGCAGGGCGCGGAGTTCCACGTCCTGGCCATGGTGTCGGCCTCCGGCGCCATGTTGATGGGGATGGCCAACGACCTCATCATCGTCTTCCTCGGCCTCGAGATCCTCTCCATCGCCCTCTACGTGCTGACCGCCTTCAACTACAAGCGCGCCGCGTCCGGCGAGGCGGCGCTCAAGTACTTCATCCTCGGCGGGTTCTCCTCGGCGATCTTCGTCTACGGCATTGCGCTGACCTACGGCGCCACCGGATCGACGAACCTGACCCAGATCTCCGACTTCATGTCCAAGAACGTCGTGCTGACCAACGGCCTGCTGCTGGCCGGGCTCGCCCTGATGCTGGTCGGCTTCGCCTTCAAGATCGCCGCGGTGCCGTTCCACATGTGGACGCCCGACGTCTACCAGGGCGCCCCGTCGCCCGTCACCGGGTTCATGGCCGCGGTGGCGAAGGCAGGTGCCTTCGCCGCCATGCTGCGGGTCCTCTTCTCCTCTTTCGGGGTCATCGAGACCGACTGGCGGCCCATCGTCTACGGGCTGGCCGTGCTCTCGCTGGTGCTCGGTGCCTTCGTCGCGCTGCGCCAGCGTGACGTCAAGCGGATGCTGGCGTACTCGTCCATCAACCACGCCGGGTTCATCCTCCTCGGGGTGTCGGCCGGCACGGCCCGCGGCGCCAGCGCGTCGCTGTACTACCTCTTCGCCTACATGTTCATGACCGTGGGCTCTTTCGCCATCGTGACGGTGCTCGGGCGTGAGGGCGACGCCGACCACGACCTGTCGCGCTACCGGGGCCTCGCCGCCCGCCAGCCGGTCCTTGCGCTGGCGCTGGCGGTCCTCCTCCTGGCGCAGGCCGGCGCCCCGTTCACGACCGGGCTGTGGGCCAAGCTCCAGGTGGTCTTCGCCGCCGTGTCGGCGGGCGAGGTGCCGCTGGGCGTCATCGCCATGGTGACCGCCGTGATCGCGGCCTACTTCTACCTGCGGGTGGCCGTGCTCATGTACGCCGGGGGCGGCCAGGGCGAGGCGGAGAGCGGGACGGGCGGCTCGGCCGCACTCGGCGCCGGGGACGACATGACCGGTGGGGGCACCATCACGGCGGCCGGCGCGGCCAGCGCCACGGGCGCCGGGTTGGCCTGGGCCACTCCGGCCTCGGCCGCCACCGCGGTGACGACGATCAACGAGCAGATCCTGTTGGACGGCGAGGTGGCTGGCGGAGCGCAGGCCGACGACGCGCCCGACGACGAGCCCCGCGACGAAGACGCGATCCCTGAGCGGGTGCCGGTCCCGGCGCTGAGCGGCCTCGCCATCGCGCTGTGCACGGGTGTCACGGTGCTCTTCGGCGTGTGGCCCCAGCCGCTCATCGACTTCGCCAACCACGCCACGTTGCTGTTCCTGCCCAAGTAGGGCCTCAGTCGAGGATGCTCTCGGCCTTCCCCCGCCGGATGGCGGCGATCAGCGCTGCGTGGTCCCGCTCGTTCTGGTCGGCGTAGCGCCGGGCGAACTTGCGCATGGCCTTGGTGAACACGTCGCCCTTCCCCATGTAGGCATCGATGGCCTCGGGGTCGCCGGAGCGGGCGTGCGCCCGGGCCAGCGTGTTCCCGCAGGCGATGGCGAACTCGACCAGGACCGGCGCGATGAGGTCGGTGGTGGGGATGAGCTTCATGTCGCGGAACTGGCGGATGTAGAAGTCGCGCTCGCCCAGTGAGCCCCAGCCCACGAAGATGTCGGTGGCGCTCTGCACCATCCGCTTGCCGGCGATGACGCGGGCGCCGTGGTTGTCGTGCCCGCTCGAGTAGGTGTAGGACTCGTAGACGGAGGGCCCGGCCTGCTTGCACTGCAGGAAGAGGGGGTCGCCGGTGGCGCTGCCCTCGAGGAGCACCAGGTAGACCACCATGCCGACGCTGCCCACGCCCACCACCTGGCGGACGACGTCCACCGTGGTGAAGCGATCGAACAGCCGGCGCCGGTCCTCCTGCAACGTGAGGCGGTAGCCCTCGAGCAGATTCTCCACGATGTCGCCCTGCTCGCCGTCGTCGAGGGTGACCCGCAGCGGAGGCTGCGGTGTGATGCGCGCCCGCCCCCGGCTCTCGGTGGTCAGTTTCGCGAAGGCCCCCCGGCTCGTCCGCGTGTCCTTGTTCTTCTCGAACTGCACCTTCACCTGGCCGCGGTCGGCGGGCTCGAAGGAGTCGATGAACTGGTCGAAGCGCGTGCCCTCGTACCAGATGTCGAGCAACGGCAGTTCGGCGTAGTACCGCATCCGGTTGCGGTAGGCGTCGACGGCGGCGGTGACGGCGGCGTCCGACTTGCTCTGCTTCACGCCGTTCTCGCGGGCGGCCACCACGAGGCTGGCGGCGAGGCGGGCCACGTCCCACTCGAAGGGGCCCGGCAGGGTCTCGTCGAAGTCGCGCAGGTCGAAGTTGAGGTTGCGTTCCGGCGTGGCCCACAACCCGAAGTTCAGGACATGCGCGTCACCGCAGAGCTGCACCTCGATGCGGCTGTGGGCCCGGGAGGCCAGGTCGGCCGCCATGATCGCGGCTGCGCCACGGTAGAAGTTCCACGGCGAGAGCGACATGCGCTTGTGCCGGAGCGGGACGAGCTCGGGCAGCCGGATGTCGTTCTGGGCCAGGAGCGTGTCGATGGGATCGTGGCCGCGAGCCTTCTCGTCCCACTCGCCCAGATCGGCCCGGGGTGCCAGCACCCGGGCCTGGCGCCCCATCTCGCGCCGCTCGGCCGCCGTGGCGGCGAGGTCGTGTTTCGCCGCAACCGGCGTCACCACCCCCGGCGTCGTCTTGCTCACGGCGATCCTCCCTCTCGCTCCCCCGATCGGCACATCTTGGCCCAGGTCGGGCGGCACCGAGCGCACGGCCCACCCGCGCCGCCCCAGCGGGCCACCGTCAGCCGTCCCAGCTGCCGCCGTCTTCCCTTGGGCAGCCGTTCGTGGCACCGCCCCAGGAATGGATCGACATGAACGCGAACGGGGTTGAGCACGGCACGGCGAGCAGGGCCTTTCGGAAGAACTGCGCATCCCCGGACAGCGGACGCGGGTCGACGAACCGGTTACCCCAGCTGCCTTCCCGTAGTCCACGGTGCGCCAGCGTGCGGGCGTCATGCGCACGGCGATGCTCTCTGGCGGCATCCTCGGCCGTCGCAGCGAGATAGAGCTCGGCACCCTCCGCCCCGAGGTAGCGGGTGGCCATGGCGCGGCGCTCGTCGGCCGTGACCGTGTCGTCGATGGCGGTGATCGGGCCCTCCACGCTGACGTAGCGATACGGAATCGTCTCGGTCTGCGCGCACAGTGAGAACCGTCCCGCGGCGCGGAGGCGCCGTGCCTTGATGCTCTGCCCGCCGGTGATGACGTTGACGGTCTCGCCGGGCGCGTAGGCGTACCAGACGGGAACGGTGAGCGGTGCCCGGCCGGGGTCGTCCACGCTGATGATCCCGATGTGGAGTCCGGCGAGGAATTCCTCGCGCTCGGCTCTCGTCATGGTCAGCGCCACGAGGGACCTCCTGACGCCACGTGGTGGGGCGGCCGGTCACGCCGCTGTTCGTCGGACCAGCAACGGTCGCAGTCCTCGCACGGGCCGCCGTCGCGGCTGTGGTGCACGCCCGGGTGCCCGCAACGGGGGCAGCGCGCCTCGCTCACGGCCTTGGCCCGGCCGTCCCGGCCTCGTGCCGGGTCGGCGCTCCGTTGCCGGTGTGTTCCTGGACGGCCAGCACCTCCTCGGGCAACGCCGGTCCCGATCGCTTGGCCGTGCCCGTTGTCATGAGTCGGCCGATGACGGGGATCTCGGTGAGCGACTCGGCCCGCATGATCTGCACGACGACGGGGACGAACTGCTCGGCCGAGTCGAACACGATGTAGCGGGGCAGCCATTTCGGCTCGTACTTGGCATTGAACCGCCACAGCGTCTCGATCTGGAGCACACCCGAGAGTCGGCGCAGGGCCCAGCGCTCGACGCGCTGGGTCACGCCGTCGCCCGTCTCGCCTTCGAGCACGGAGCGCAGGGCGGCGAAGTTGAGGCTGAGCCCCTGCATGCCCATCTCCTTGAGGCGGTCGATGGTCGAGCAGAGCGCGAAGTCGAGCAACCCGTTGGGATGCTCGCCCGGGTCGCGGCGCATGAGGTCCAACGAGTAGCCGCCGATGGCGGGTGAGGGCACGAACTGGCACATGGCCACCGGCGCCCCGTCCGGGCCCTCGACCAGGGTCAACAGGAGTCCCGTGTCCCGGCGGTCGAAGAGCCGGCCCAACATCATGGAGAAGCCCCGCTCCTGCTCGCCCCGGCGGCTCTTGGCCATGAGCTCGGCCATGCGGGCGGCATCGGCCGGGTCGAGCCGGGCCGGGTCGAGGAAGCGGACGGTGTAGCCGTACCGAGCGACGCGGTTGACGGCCTGGCGCAGCCCCTTCATTTTGCCGCCCTGCAGCGAGAACTCGCGGGGGTCCACGACCGCCTCGTCCCCGATGTAGAGGAAGCGCATCCCGGACGCCTGGTAGGTCGGGAGCCACTCCTCGCCCGCACCCATGACGCCGAGCCCCCAGCCGTTCCGGTCGACGTAGCGCCGGAACGAGTCCCAGACGTGGGCGCGCTCGGAGAACGGGCCGATCGGATCGGGGGAGACCAGGCAGACGCCCCCGAAGACGGCGTAGGCGACGAGCGAATCCCGGTGGAAGAACCACTGCTTGTCGTCGCGCAACGCGAAGTAGTCCAAGGTGCCGGTGCCGTGCCGCCGGACGATGTCGCGCGCCCGGAGCTCGGCGGCCCGCCGGCCCATGGCGGCACGCCCCGACGAGAGCCGGCGGTCGACCACCGGCCTGGTCAGCAGAAACAGCGCGACGACGATCAGGCTGATCCCGACGGCCAGCAGGCTGACGGAGGCGTAGCGGTCGATGGTGGTCGGGAAGGTGACCCATTCCACGCCCACCAGCCGCTCCGCCGACCCGAGCAACACCTCGGGCCATGAGGGGAGCGGGTGGTGGTGCACGTGGCCGGCCACCTCCACGGCGAGGAAGCCACCGACGGTCGCCACGACGCCACCGACGGCGAGGATGACGAAGGCCGTCACGATCGTGGCCCGCTCGGTCCGGGCCCGGAAGCGCTCGCGCTGGACGATCAACAGTGTGAGAACGGCCGCGCAGATGACCAGGGTGATGATGTCGGCGGCGTGGAGGAGGTGGAGGGCGAGCGACACCACGAGCAATGCCACGGCGACCAACCACGAGCGACGTTGGCCCCGCAGGATGCCGCGCGACAGCATGATCATGCCGATGCCGGCGATGGCCGTCACCGCACCGGCCGCCTGGACCACGGCGACCGGCAGGTACTGCGCGATGAGGTGGAGGTGGTGGCGCAAGGGGGTCGTCACGGAGGAGAGGAGGTCGATGGCCCCGGCCACGAACAGGGACACCGCGGCGAGGCGGCGGATGCGGCGTACCCGGATGTGGTCGGCGGCCACTTCGGGCGCGGGGGGCCACGACGCCCCACTCGGCCAGCTCGCCGCCAACTCGGCGTGGACGTCGGCGGCCTTGGAGCGGCCCTTCACCACGCTGTCGGCCGTGACCAGCCGCTCGCCCATGGTGGCCATCGGCAGGTCGGCTTCGGCGAGGAGCAGGCGCACGTGCAACTCCGCTCCCGTCTCGATCTCGAGGGTCGACTCCTGGCGGTGGTGCAGGAACGTGGGCGGGAGCCCGAGCCGGCCCCGATGCTCGTGCACGACCTCGGACGTGGCGCCAGGGCAGGCGAAGAAGCCCGCATCGAGGTGCGTCAGCTCGGCGACGAAGGCACCGCCGACGATGACACCGGAGGCTCCGGCCTCGACGGCGGCCCGCGCCGCGTCGAGCGCGTCCTGCCCGTCCAGCTCGAGCTGGACGTGCGCGATCGGTCGGGTGCCCGACCGATCGCCGGCCCACGGGGCGGGGAGGCCCTCGCCGCCGAGTGCGCGCCAGATGCCGCGCGACGTGATGGCGACCACAATGGCGAGGACGGCCAACAGGGCGACGGCGATCACGATGGTGACGATGAAGCGAGAGGCCCAGGTGGCGCTGTAGGCCCGCTGCAGCGCGGTCTGCTGGCGGGGGGTGCGGAACACCCGCCCGAGTCCGTCGACGACGAGATCGACGCGCAGCAAGAGCGCGATGACGGCGATGGCAAGCGGCGGGGCCCAGAGGTAGCGGCGCAACCGCCGGTACAGCACGCGGGAGGTGACGAAGCGTCGCGCCAACCGCGGGTCGTCGAGGCGGTCCATACCGGCGAGCCACGGCCGATCGTCGCCGGGCGCGGCGTCCATCGGAGGGTTGCCGTCCGGGCGCAGTGTGCCGGCACGCACGAGCACGGTGCGTGTACCCGCTCCCGTCTCGCAGGCGAGGTCGACCCCGTCGCGCACGGTCACACCGCGACGCTCCAGCTCCTGGACCAGCGCGGCGTCACGCTCCGACGGTGTCATGACGACGATCACCTGTGAGTCGGCCCGGGTGGCGAAGGCGCCGAGCGCGTCGGTGAGGTCGGGATGGTTGCCCACGGCGCCGGCGGCGTCCCCGTGGCAACCCGGCGCGGCCAACCGCCCGCACAGGATCACGATGCCAGGCCCCTGCCACTCCGCCAGCCGCCGGGCGATGTCGCGACAGGCGGCGCGTGAGCTGTCGGTGGGCTCGTGGGGGAGCAGGAGGTCGCCGATGACCTCCACCCTCCGGCCGAGGGCCACCGGGACGGCGCGGTCCGGGCTGGCCTCGGTTGCCGGGGCGGTACCTACCCCCGTGTCGGCGTCGGCTCCCATTCCTTCCCCATGGTGTCACCTTCGGGGGTGCCGTCCCCTCCGCAATTCGGAGGAATCGCCCTCGCAGGGGGTGCAGAGGACGCCGTTAGGCTGCTTCTCCATGCCCGTGACCAGGCCAGAAGGAGACCGGATCAACTGGGTATGGCACCGGGGCGAGGACGCGCCCCACCCAGGTGGGCCTGCCGTCATCTTCGACATCGACGGCGTCCTGTCCGACGCCGCGGGACGCCAGCACTTTCTCGACGAGGGACGGCGGGACTGGACGTCGTTCTTCGAGGCCTGCGGCGACGACCCCGTGATCGAGGAGATCGCCCGTCTGCTGGAGCTGCTCGACCCCTCCCTCGCGGTCATCCTGCTCACGGGCCGGCCCCACCGGGTCCAACCGCAGACGCTGGCCTGGCTCGCGCGCTACGGGCTGCGCTGGGACCTGTTGGTCATGCGCTCGCGCGGGGACTATGCACAGGTCACAGAGTTCAAGGCGTCGGTGGTGGAGGACCTGCGCACCCGCGGGTTCGACCTGCGGCTCGCCTTCGAGGACGACCCCTCCAACCACGCGATGTACGTGGCGGCCGGCGTGCCCTGCGTCTACATCCACTCGGGGTACTACGAGTAACGCAGCTGGCGAACCCAGCCGGCGACGACCGCCATGCCGGCGAGCACCAGCACGGGAAGGTCTCCCCAGTGGTCGTACGGGGTGAAGCCCCGCCGCAGGGCGACGGTGGCGAAGAGCACCTGGCGCCGGCCGAGCGCGCTGCGCTGCACGACGACGCCGCGCTGGGTGACCACGGCGCTGAACCCGGTTGGTGAGGCCTGGACCAGGTCGCGCCCCGTCTCGACGGACTGCACGACCGCCGCAGCCATCTCCTGCGTCGGCACCTGCGACGTGCCGTAGGAGGACGTGTTCGTGGGGACCGTGAGCAGCTGCGCGCCGGCACGCACTGACTCGTGGCTGCGGCCGGCGTAGAAGATCTCGAAGGACACGAGCAGTCCGAGCGGACCGGCCGGCGTGCGCATGAGGCCCGTCCCATGGCCGGGGACGGCGTCGACCGGCACGCCCGAGAGATCCGCAAAGTGTGAGAAGAAGGAGCGCAGCGGCACGTACTCGCCGAAGGGAACCCGGTGGACCTTTTCGAACACGCCGACGATGCGGCCGGTGGGGCCCCAGGCGACGACCTCGTTGCGGAACGACGTGGCCGACGCCGGCTCGGTGACGCCGGCCAGGATCGTGGCGTGGAGCTGGCGGGCCAGCCGTTGCAGGAGCGCGCCCTGGGGTGAGCCCGCCAGCGGTCCACCCAGGGCCACGACGTCCTCGGGCCAGACGACGAGCTGCGGGGAGGGATGGGCCGTCGTCACGCGGAACGTTGCCGCCACCTGCGCGGCCAGCACCGAAGCGGGAGCCACCTCCTCCTTGCTCAGGCCCCGTTGTCCGCCTCCTTGGACCAGTGCGACGCGCAGGGTTCGCACGGGCACGCCTCCGTCAGGCGCGACGGTGCCGGCGACGGCCAGGATCACGATCCCTGCCGTGACGGCGGTGACGCCGACGACGGATGGGCCACGGCGATGGCGGTGGCGCGCCCAGATGGCGGCACTGAGCGTGGCAAGGGCGACGCCACCGGCCCACACGCCGGCAGTGAGGAGCAGTGGCCCGCCGAGGCGGGCCAGCTCGACCAACGGGCCGCGGGCCTGCCCGAGGAACACGCCCCCCAGCGGCAGCCCGCCGAAGGGCCATGACAGACGGACTGCCTCGGCCAGGGTGCACGCACCCACGAAGGCCGGCGCACGCCCGCGCCGCGGCGGCGTGGCGGCCGCCGCGGCGGCGAAGGACAGCGCCTCGATGAGAACGAGGACGACGGCGCCGTACCAATTGAAGGCGCGGGCCCAGGCGAGCCCGATGACGTCGCAGCCCAGCCCCGCCAGCCACCCCGACCAGATGCGCGTGCGCAGCGACAGCCCCGCCAGGCGCCAGTAGAGCAGCGCCGCACCGAGCAACCCGAGCGGCCACCAACCCCAGGGGGGAAGCGAGAGCGCGAGCAGGACACCCGCCGCGACCGAAGGGACGGCCACGCGTCCCCGGTGCGGCAGGCCGCTCACAAGAGCGCGTGTGCCGCAGTCCGGCCGCTGGCGATGCAGGCGGGAATGCCGACGCCGCGGTACGCCGAACCGGCCACGGTCACGCCCCCGAGACGGGCCAAGGCCGACTCGACCCCGGCGGTCCGCAGGAGATGGTGCACCCGGTACTGCGGGAACGCGTCGGGGTAGCGCACCACCAACGTCTCAGCGGGCTGTCCACTGACACCCATGAGCGCGCCCAGCTCCTCCCAGGCCCGTTCGGTGACCTCGTCGTCGCTCCAGGGCGCCGCACGGGTGTCATCAATGCGTCCGAGCGAGGCGCGCAACAGCACCTCTCCATCCCGCTCGAGGTGGGGCCACTTCCGGTCCAGGTAGGTGCAGGCCGTCACGGCCCACGGCTCCCGTCCCTTGTGCGGGCTGCGTCGCGGCACGAGGAAACCGGTGCCGTCGAGGGGGGAGTGCAACTGGTCCGCGCCGACCCGGAACGTCACCAGCACCACCGACGCGTAGTCGATGGCCTCCAAGAGCCCGGCCACCTCGTCGTCGTGGGGGCGCAGGAGCGCAGCCGTGGCCGGCGCCGGCGTCGCCAGCACCACGGCGTCCGCCGCGATCTCCTGGCTGTCCGACGTGACGGTCCATCCACCCGCAGCGCGCGCCAGACGGTCGGCCCGCGCGGAGCATCGCACGTCCACGCCGCGGGCCTGAAGGCCCGCGGCGAGCGCGCCCACCAACGCGACCATGCCGCCGTCGAGCGCCCAGAAGAGCGGCGGCCCGTCGGGGTCGGGCGTCGGGACCTCGGCCCGCAGGGCCCGCATGAGGCCGCCCCGCCGCTGCGCGGCCGCCAGCAACGGCGGGAAGGTCGCCGCAGCCGACATGTCGTGGACCGAGCCGGCATGAATGCCGCCAACGAGCGGATCGACCAGGGTGTCGACGACGCGGCGCCCGAGCTTGTGCGCGACCAAGGGTCCGATAGAACGATCGCCGATGGGCCCGCGGGTGTCGGGCCGGGGCAGCACGGCGTCGCGGGCGAGCCCGAGGGTGCCGCGCAGGCCGACGATGCCCGAACGTGCCGTGGGCCAGAAGCGGGTGGGGACGCCGAGGACATGTCCTTCCGGCAGCCGGCGCAGTCGCCCGCGAGCCCACACCGACGCTCCGCGCGCGGCGATCGGCACGAGCGAGTCGGCGAGCCCGACTTCGCGGCACAAGTCGACGGCCTCGGTCCGGCGTCCCAAGAACCCGTCGGGGCCGACGTCGACGACACGGCCACCGACTTCCCTGCTCTGCAGCGGCCCGCCGAGGCGCGCTGAGGCCTCGAGGAGGGTGACCGTTGGCGCATCGCTTCGGCGGTCACCCCCACCGGAGAGCTCCCACGCCGCGGCCAGGCCACTGATGCCGCCGCCAATGACGACGACGTGCCGCGCCGCCACGTCAGGACGCTCCGTCTGCGGCGATGATCACGTCGGCCAACGAGGCGATGAAGTCGGCGTCGTCGTTCAGCGACGCGGTGCGTGCGTAGGCGATGCCACTCGCCGCCGCGACACCGGCCAACTCGACATCGAGGTCGTAGAGCACTTCGAGGTGGTCTGCCACGAACCCGATCGGACACACGACGACAGACTCGACCTCGCCCTCGGCGCCGAACTGACGCACGACGTCGCGGACGTCGGGACCGAGCCAGGGCTCGGGGGTGCGCCCGGCGCTCTGCCATGCCACCACCCACTCCTCGAGCCCTGCGGCGGCGGCGACCAGGCGGGCCGACTCGGCGAGCTGCTCGGGGTAGGTGTCGCCGGTGTCGCGAATGCGCTCGGGCAACGAGTGCGCGGTGAAGAGCACCTTCGTCCTGCCCGAGACGGTGCCGAGTGCATCCTGCACGCGCCTGGCGACGAGCGTGACGAACGACGGTTCGGCGTACCACGGCGCGACGGGCACGAAGGGAGTGTCGCCGAGCGCGGCCGCGGCGCGGTCCAGGTACTCCTGGGAGCCGAGGGACGAGCCGTGGGGCGTCAGGACGAGGCCGATGACGCGTTCCACGCCGGCGGCGCCCAGACGCGTGGCCGACGCCTCAATGAGCGGGTCGGTGTGTTTGGCGCCGAATGACACGATGTAGCGCCCGGGCGCACGCGTCTCGAGTGCGGCGCGGACCGCATCGACCTGCGCCGCGGTGCGGACGGCCAGCGGTGACACGCCGCCGATGGCGGCGTAACGCCCCTCCAGCTCGGCCAACTGCTCATCCGTCGGTGGGCGGCCGCGTCGAATGCGCGTGTAGAAGGGTGCGATCTCCGTGGTGCTGGCCGGGGTGCCGTGCGCCATGAGGAGGACGCCTTCCGTCATGCGGCTGTCGTCTCCGCGTGGACCAGCTCGACGACGGCGGCCAGGATGCCTGGGTCCGACTCGGGAAGGACGCCGTGGCCCAGGTTGAAGATGTGACCCGTGCCGGTGCCGTCGGCCGCCGTGGCCAGCACGGTACGGGTGGCGTCCGCCACGACGGGCCACGGTGCCAGGCACAGCGCGGGGTCGAGGTTGCCCTGCACGGCATGGGCGGCCCCGATCCGCCTGCGCGCTTCGTCGAGGGGGACGCGCCAGTCCACGCCCACCACGTCGGATCCGGCAGACCCCATCTGACCCAGGAGCTCGCCCGTGCCGACGCCGAAGAGGATCGTCGGGACCCCGAGGTCCGCGATGCCGGCCAGGACGGCCCGGGTGGCCGGCAGGGCAAACCGGGCGTACTCGGTGGGGGAGAGCGAGCCGGCCCAGCTGTCGAAGAGCTGCACCGCCTGGGCACCGGCCTCGATCTGGGCGCGCAGCGACGCCACCGCCATGGCGGCCAGCCGATCGATCAGCTGTTGCCACAGCTCGGGATCCCCGTGCATGAGCGCCTTGACCTTGGCGAAGGTCCGGGAGGGGCCGCCCTCCACGGCGTAGCTGGCCACGGTGAACGGTGCGCCGGCGAAGCCGATCAGCGCCACGCCCGACCCGGCCAGTTCCCGGCGGACGAGTCCCACCGTCTCGGCGACGTGGGGGGCGTCGGCCGCCGGCTCGAAGGGCCGGAGGCGGTCCAGGTCGGCCGTGCTGCGGAAGGGCTCGGCCACGACGGGGCCTCGGCCCGGCTCAATGTCGACGCCGAAGCCGATGGCGTGCAACGGCACGACGATGTCGGAGAACAAGATCGCAGCGTCCACGCCGTAGCGCCGGACCGGCTGCAGGGTCAGCTCGGCGGACAGGGAGGCGTCACCGATGGCGGAGAGGATGGACCCGGTGCCCCGGGCGGCGCGGTACTCGGGCAGCGCCCGGCCCGCCTGGCGCATGAACCACACGGGCGTGCGGGACACCGGCTCCCGCACGCAGGCGCGCACGAGGTCCGTGCGGGCATCTGTGGCCAGGCTCACCCGATCGGCTCTATGACGACTGCCGTCCCATAGGCGCAGATCTCCGTCCAGTTCCCACCCATTTCGGAGGTGTCGAATCGCATGGCGAGCACGGCGTTGCCGCCGCGTGCCTCGGCCTCCTCCACCATGCGATTGACCACGTCCTCGCGGCTCAGCTGCAGGTTCTTGGTCATTCCCTTCAGCTCGCCCCCGGCCAGGGACTTGAAGGCCGCGCCGAACTGCGAGCCGACGTTGCGCGAGCGGACGGTGAGGCCGAACACCTCTCCGAGCACCGACGTCACCTTGTAGCCGGGCACGTCGTTCATGGTCGAAATCAGCATGCCAGTCCTTTCGGTCCGGCTCATCGTACGCGTCACCACCCCGGCTTCCCGGGCGTCGGGGGGCGTCTAGACTGAACCGTTTCCCCGTGGGCCGGGGTGAGGAAGGGGAGAGGTGCCCGAACATCCCGATCTACAGGATGAGCAGGAGTTCCTCAACCGTGCCTACGACGGATTGGAATTCATGCGGGGCGAAGCGCGGCAGATGTTGCAGGGTGTCCTCGACCTTGGACGGGGGGGCACTTTCCAGTCGCGCACCGAGCGCGACATCGTGGTGCGCACGAGCCTGGCCCGCCTGGAGCAACTCGACGTCGGCGACCAGGCTCTCTACTTCGGGCGTATCGACCGCCTGCCCGAGCCGGGAGAAGAAGGTTCGGCGGACAACCCGCTCCTGGGTGAGTCGTTCCACATCGGCCGGCTGGCCGTGTCGGGGCCTGACCACGAGCCACTGGTGGTCGACTGGCGCGCCCCGGTGGCCGAGCCGTTCTACCGGGCGACGGGTCTCGATCCGCAGGGGCTGGCCCGCCGCCGCCACCTGGCCGTGCGGGGACGCTCCGTGCTCGGGCTCGAGGACGAGTACTTCGTGGACCCGGAGGGACGCGCCGGAGCCTCGGCGCCGGCCGGTGCCGGCGGCGCGCAGATCCGCGACGGCGGCGAACGCCTGCTCGCCGAGGGCCTGGTCCTTGGCGGCCCGGGCGCGCTCCTGTCCGCCCTGGGGCAGGCGCGGACGGGCCAGATGGGCGACATCATCGGCACCATCCAGCGCGAGCAGGACGAGATCATTCGCTCGCCGCTGCCCGGTGTCCTGGTCGTGCAGGGCGGGCCCGGCACGGGGAAGACGGCAGTGGCGCTGCACCGCGCCGCATACCTGCTCTACACGCACCGGTTCCCGTTGGAGCGCCAGGGCGTGCTCGTGGTGGGGCCGAACCCGTTGTTCCTGCGCTACATCGAGCAGGTCCTGCCGTCGCTCGGCGAGACGGGTGTCAGCCTCTCGACGGTCTCCGGGCTCGTGCCCGAGGTGCGCGTGCGCGCCGTCGACGACCCCGCCGTCGCCAAGCTGAAGGGCGACGTGCGCATGGTCAAGGTGCTGACCCGCGCCGTGCGGACGCGCCAGCGCCCACTCCGACGCGACGTCGAGGTCCCCTTCGGCGCGGGCGTGCTGCGCCTGAGGGCGGGGGCGACCGAGGACATCGTCGGCATGGCCCGGCGCCGCCCCGGGACCCACAATGCGCGTCGCCGGTTCGTGGAGTCCCATGTGCTGCGCGTCCTGGCGGACGAATACCGGGCGCGGCTCGGCCGGAGCGGTGTCGATGGGGCCGACGAGGAGCCAACGGCCGAGGAGCAACGGGATCTGGCGCAGCGGTTGCGCCGGGTCCCCGAGGTGAGCGACGCCCTCGACCGCATGTGGCCCCGCCTGTCCCCCCACGAGTTCCTGCACGATCTCCTCGGCGCCCGGGCGTTGCTGGCCAACGCGGGCAAGGGGATTTTGAACCAGCGGGAGGTGCAGCGGCTGTACCGGCCCCGCAGTGCCTCGCTGGAGGCTGTGCCGTGGACGTCAGGCGACGCCGCGCTGATCGACGAGGCGCGCATCTTGCTCGGCCCGCGCCGGGGGCGCCCGGCCCGAGTGCGGCCCAAGCGCTCCGAAGAGGGGACGGCGTCGGAGTTGGGGTTCTGGCCCCAGGGGCTGGCAGCCTCACCAGAGCCGGCGGCTCCGGCTTCGACCGTGTCCGAGGACGACATCCGTGCCTTCGGCCACATCGTCGTGGACGAGGTGCAGGACCTCTCGCCGATGCAGCTGCGCATGCTGGCTCGCCGTTCCCTGTCGGGCTCCATGACCGTGGTGGGCGACATCGCCCAGGCCACCGGGCCCTGGGCGCCCGCCGGCTGGGACGACATCACGCAGCACCTGAGCCCCCAACGACCGCCGCGGCGAGTGGAGCTGACGGTCAGCTACCGGACCCCGGCCGAGGTGGTTGCGCTGGCGGCGCAGGTCCTGGCGATTGCTGCGCCGGAGATCACGCCGCCGCGTCCGGTGCGCGAGTCCGGCGTCCCGCCGCGGGTGGTTGCCACGAGCCGTTTCGGGCTGCCCGGCACGCTGGCCGGGCTCGCCCGCGAGGAGGTGGCAGCGGTGGCGCCGGGCCGGGTCGCCGTCCTGGGTCCGGCCGTCATGCTGCCCGAGCTGACCAGGGCGCTCGACGAGGCGGGACTGGACCCGATCGATCCGCGGGACCCCGCCGGCGACGGCCTGGCGGCCGGCCTGGTGGTGCTGCCGGCCGACGAGACCAACGGGCTCGAGTTCGACTCGGTGATCGTCGTGGAGCCGTCGCTGGTCGCCGCGGTGGGCGACGAGCTCGCCGGCGAGGGGCCGCCTGTGCCCACCACACGGGGCTTGCGGACCCTCTACGTCGCCCTGACGAGACCCACCCGGCGCCTCACCGTGCTGCACGCCGAGCCGCTCCCGGTCGAGCTGCACTGACCTGGGCCTTCTCAGCCGGTCTTTCGTCCACGTCAGCTCCGACCCCTAGTTGGCGTGCTCGCCTTCGGGTCGACTAGAAATTCACCTGTGACCCAGGCTGTCTCGACGGAGGTCCCCGCGCCACAGGGAAAGATCATCCACGACCGGCCTCCGATGCTGGCCATCGGCGTCATGATCTGGCTCGGCTCCGAGCTGATGTTCTTCAGCGGCCTCTTCGCCGCCTTCTTCACCATCCGGGCCAACACCATCGGTCCTTGGCCGCCCGCTGGCACCGAGCTCGACACCCTGCGGGCCGGCGCGTTCACCGTGATCCTGGTCCTGTCGAGCGTGACCATGCAGCGGGCCGTGTTCCAGCTGGAGTGGCGCAAGAGGCAGTCGGCCCGGATCTGGATCGTCATGACGATCATCCTCGGGGTCGCCTTCCTGGGGAACCAGGTCTACGAGTGGCTCTTCAGCCCGACGCGCTGGTACACGAACTCGTACGGGTCGCTCTTCTACATCATGTCGGGCCTGCACGGCCTGCACGTCTTCATCGGACTGCTCGCCATGGTCTTCCTGCTCGGCCGCCTGCGTGGCGAAAGGGGCGGGGACCCCGGTGAGCTCTCGGCGGTACAAGGGGTCTCGTACTATTGGCACTTCGTCGACATCGTGTGGGTCGGGCTCTACAGTTGCCTGTTCCTCCTCAAGTAGGCATGCGAGGCGTGCGCGCACCACTCAGGAAGACCATCGGCAGCCGTTTCCTGCTCCCGGCGG
Source organism: uncultured Acidimicrobiaceae bacterium (assembly GCA_963753115.1). Taxonomy (GTDB): domain Bacteria; phylum Actinomycetota; class Acidimicrobiia; order Acidimicrobiales; family RAAP-2; genus Bog-473. The sequence goes on along the minus strand of CAVWBB010000007.1, from coordinate 322,622 downwards.
GGCTCCTCTCGATTGCCGGCCTGGCCTCGCTGGCGATGTTCTTCCCGGGCACCAACGCTGCGGCGAGCGGGCATGCCGACGCATCCCACGTCTCGATCAACCCGACACATGTCACGACGCGGTCCTGCGGCACGGTCAACGTCAAGGGCGTCACGGGGACGGTGCGCAACGCCGGCAACCCGTTCAACAGCACCTCGAAGACGTGCCTCAACGGCCACCTCATCACCTACGGCAACACGGCCATCACCTACGCCAACCCGCCGCAGTCGTTCATTTCGGCCGGCCGCCTGCTGTTTGCCCAGACCTGCTCGAGCTGCCACGGCAACGAGGCCAACGGCGTCGGCCCCGACGGGCAGGCCACCATCGGGCCGAACCTGCAGGGCGTCGGGGCGGCGACGGTCGACTTCTGGGTGAGCACGGGCCGCATGCCTGCCGCCGACGTCAAGTCGGTCGAGGCCGAACGCCGGCCGACCCGGCTGACGCCGCTGCAGGCGCTGGAGTTGGCGGCCTGGGTCAACTCGCTGGACCCGGCGGTGCCGGCCGTGCCCAACCCGCACCTGGTCGGGGCCAACCAGTCGGCCGGCATGGACCTCTTCTCGCTGAACTGCGCCGCCTGCCACACCATTGAGGGGTCCGGCGACGCGCTGGCCTTCGGCACCAATGCGCCGTCGCTCCAGAACCGCGAGGTGACGGCGCAGCAGGTGGCCGAGGCGATCCGCACCGGGCCCGCCAACATGCCCCGCTTCTCGGGCAACCTGACCGACCGCCAGGTGGCCGACATCACCTCGTACGTCACGGGCCGGCTGCAGCACCCGCAGAACCCGGGTGGGTTCTCGCTCGGTGGCGTGGGCCCGGTGGCAGAGGGCTTCGTCGCCCTGCTCATCGGTGTCGGCGGCCTCGCGCTCATCTGCTTCTGGATCGGAGAGCGTTCGTGAGCGACCAGGACCACCAGCCTTCGCGCACCCGCGTGCCGATGCCGGTCGCGGCCCTGAGCGACCCGCACATGGGTGACGCGGCGCGGAACCCGGACCGGTCCGAGAAGATCATCGCCCTCATCCTCTTCCTGGCCGTCGTGTGCTTCGCCGTCGCCGGCGCGGCCTACTGGCAGAACTGGAGCCCCTGGACCTTCGGGGGCGCGCTCGGGGCCGGCCTCTTCGCCTTGGGCTTCGGGCTCACCGCGTGGGGGAAGTACCTCATGCCCCAGGGTCCTTTCGTCGAGGAGCGCCACCTCCTGGCCTCGACGCCCGACGAGCGCGACTCCATGTCGGCTGCCCTGGTCGAGCGCTCCGCCGTCGTCGTCAAGCGGCGTCGCATGCTGGGCGGCCTCTTCGCACTGGGCGCGGGCGTCTTTGCGATCGTCGCCGCCTTCCCGCTCATCCGCTCCCTCGGCCCCGTGCCGGGCGACTCGCTCGAGGTCACCGGCTGGCGCAAGGGATCGGTCCTGGTCGACTCCAGCGGCCGCCCGGTGCGCCGGGACACGCTGGTGGTCGGCGGCATCATGACCGTCTATCCCAAGGACACCGTCAGTCCCCGGACGGGGTTCATCACCGACGAGGGACAGTCGGTCGACCAGACCGTTCTGATCCGGGTGTCGGACCAGCCCTTCACGACCGAGCCTGGACGCGAGGACTGGACCCCCGACGGCTATGTCGCCTACTCGAAGGTGTGCACGCACCTCGGGTGCCCGGTCGGCCTCTACGAGCAGCAGCTCGAGCTGCTGGTCTGCCCCTGCCACCAGTCGATGTTCAACGTGCGCAACGGCGCGGTGCCCCAGTTCGGACCGGCGCCCCGCCCACTGCCCCAGATGCACCTCGGCTATGACCAGGACGGCAACCTCATCGCCATGGCGCCCTACGATCAGGCGATCGGGCCTGGGTTCTGGGAGCGGAATTCATGAGTGACACCGCCCCCAAGACCAAGCGCAGCACCAAGGCGGCCATGGGCCCCTACGGGCACGTGGGCAAGGTCGTCGGGGAGCTCGACGACCGCCTCGGCGTCGCCAAGGGCGGTCGCGTCTTCCTGGACAAGATCTTCCCCGACCACTGGTCCTTCATGCTGGGCGAGATCTCCCTGTACTCCTTCGTGGTGCTCCTGGCCACGGGCGTCTTCCTGTCGCTGTACTTCGTGCCGTCGACGCAGCAGGTCATCTACCACGGCAGCTACAAGCCCCTGACCGGGCAGTGGGTGTCCGAGGCCTACCGATCGACGGTCAGCATCTCCTTCGACGTGCGCGGCGGCCTCCTCATCCGCCAGATGCACCACTGGGCGGCCGACATCTTCACCGGCTCCATCGTCGTGCACATGGCCCGCATCTTCTTCACCGGTGCCTTCCGCAAGCCCCGCGAGCTGAACTGGCTCATCGGCATCACCATGCTGATCCTGGCCATCCTCGAGGGGTTCATCGGCTACTCGCTCCCGGACGACCTGATTTCGGGCACCGGCTTGCGCATCGGGTACTCCATCGCCGAGTCGATCCCGCTCGTCGGCAGCTACCTCGTCACGTTCCTCTGGGGCGGACAGTTCCCCGGCTCCGGAATCATCATTCCGCGGTTCTTCATCATCCACGTGCTGATCATCCCGCTCGTCCTGATCGGGTTGCTCTCGGCACACCTCGGCCTGCTGGTCCGCCAGAAGCACACCCAGTTCAAGGGCGAAGGCCGGACAGAGGACAACGTCGTCGGCTCGCCGATGTTCCCGACGTTCATGGCCAAGACCACCGGCTTCCTCTTCATGGTGACAGCGGCCACGGCGCTGCTCGGAGCCTTCGCCCAGATCAACCCCATCTGGCAGTTCGGCTCCTACGACGCGTCCAAGATCTCCTATGCCGTGCAACCGGACTGGTACATGGGCTGGCTCGACGGCGCGCTGCGCATCATGCCGTCGTGGGAGCTGGCCGCCTTCGGGCACACCATCCCGCTCGAGGTCTTCCTCCCCGCCGTGGTGTTCCCCGGACTCATCTTCACCCTGTGCATGGTGTGGCCCGCGCTCGAGGTCAGGATGACCGGCGACAAGGATCTGCACAACCTGTTGGACCGGCCGCGGGACAGACCCAAGCGCACGGCTGCGGGCGTCGCCATTTTCGCGCTGCTCTTCACGCTCTTCGCGGCGAGCTCGACCGACGTCCTGGCCAACTTCTTCCACATCTCGCTGAACGTGGTGCTGTGGTTCTTCCGGTTCGCGACCATCATCGTCCCGATCATCAGCGGGCTCGTCGCCTACCAGCTGTGCCGGGAGATGCAAGGCGTGCACGGCATCGGGAAGCGCAAGCGCGCCCTCATCGTGAGCCTCTCCGCCGAGGGTGCGTACTCCACAGTCCCGACGCCGCCGCGGCCCGGTGACGAGCACGAGGAGCTCGACCCCGAGCCGGTCCCGGAGCGCATCGACATCGAGCCGTTGAACAACGGCGGCATCCGTGAGCCCGCCAGCTCGCCCACGGGTGCCCGACAGGTCAGCCGCTGAGCCCACCGCGGGGCCGAGCCACCGCACGCGACCTCTGGGTCGCCGTCGAATCCATCCACGCCGTCACCTACTTCGCACCCGGATGCCGCAGCGCGCTGCGTGAGGCGGGCCTACGGGGCTTCTGGGCCGGCTACTTCGCCGCCCGCGCCGCGCCGCTCGGACGTGTCGAGGCCGGCCCGGTGGGGGCGGCCTTCTTCAACTTCCACCCGGCCATGGTGGCCAAAGCGGTCCCCGCCTGCTGGGAGGTGGTGGCGCCCGAGACCCTCTGCCGGGTCCGGGCGATCGCTGCGGCCGAGACGCTCGGCGAGGTCTGCGACGTCAGGTCCCGGTCCGCCCTGCTCGCCGCCTTGCCGCTGCTCCGGCGGGCGGTGGCGGGGTGCGACACAGCGGGTCGGGTCATGGCCGGCACCAACAAGTCGCTCTGGCCCCGCATCGCCACGGCGCTCGGGACGGGCGGGCTCGGGGAGGCCTGGCAGGCCTGCACGACGCTGCGCGAGCACCGCGGGGACGGACACGTGGCGGCACTGGTGGTCCACGGCGTCGGTGGCCTGGACGCGCATGTGCTGGCCGCCGGGACCAAGGCGATCCCGGTCGAGTTGCTGCGGGACAACCGCGGCTGGAGCGAGGAGGAGTGGGACGGCGTGACGGCCACGCTGGCGAGCCGCGGCCTGCTGCACGCCGACGGGCGCGTCACCGACGCCGGTCGGACGCTGCACGGCGAGGTCGAGGAGCTGACCGACGAGTTGGCCGAGCCGGCCTATGGCGCGCTGAGCGATCAGGCGCTCGACGAGCTCCACGGTGTGCTGGCCGCCTGCGCCGCCGAGGTCGCCGCTTCGGGGCTGGTGCCGTTCCCCAATCCGATGGGGTTGCCGCGTCCCTAGGAGCGGGGCGGAGGCCAGCCGGGCACGAGCGCCAGCTCCTTGCACAGCTTGCGTGACGACACCATCTGGCCGGCGTAGGCCAGAGCATCGGGGTCGTCACCGAGCCAGGCGGCCACCTCGCCGGCCACCTCGGGTGGCGCCGGCACGTGGCCTGCCCCCACGAGCACGTCGTCCATGCCCGAGGCCCGCATGGACTCGGTCAGGGTGAGTCCCGGGGCGATGGAGAAGGCGGCAATGCCCTGGCCGGCGAATTCCACGTGGCACATGTCCGTGACGCGGTGGAAGGCCGCCTTGGCGGCGGCGTAGGCCACGCCCCATCCGCCGGCGCCGGCAGGGGCCGGCGGGGTCGTGAAGGCGGCCTCGGAGAGCATGTTGACCAGCCGGCCCTCCCCCCGCTCGAGCATGCCCGGCAGGAGGAGCTGGGTGAGAAGGAGCGGATGGAGGTAGTCGCCCACCAGGCAGCGCTCGGCCAACTCGAGCGGGAGGTCCAAAATGCGGTCCATGGTGCCCGGCCCCTGGTAGATGGCGTTGTTGACCAGGACGTCGACCCGTCCCAGCTCGGCCAGCGCAACCGCCGGGACCCGCTCGACCGACGAGCGGTCCATCAGGTCCATCGGCACGGGCAGGCACGTCCGCCCCAGCGCCTCGATCTCCGCCGCCGTGGTGTCGAGGCTGCCGGCGATGGGGAGCGGGTCGTCATGCACCAGGGTGCTCGACGCGTGGGCGCGGCCGTCGCCTTCGTGCACCGTGCGGGCCGTGATCACCACGTCGAAGCCGCGCCGCGCCAACGCGACGGCGGCGCAGCGGCCGATGCCACGGCTGGCCCCCGTGACGAGGGCGACGCGTCGGACCTCAGGCACTGACCACCTACATCATCCCGGCGATCTGGTGCCCGCCGTCGACGTGGAGGACCTGGCCGTTCACGTAGGCCGAGGCGTCGCTGCAGAGGAAGACGACCACCCGCGCAATGTCGTCGGGCGTGCCGAGCCGGCGGGTGGGTTGGCTTCGGCCAGGCGCGTCTGCACGTCGACCGGCACCTGGGCCCGCGCGGTCTCGGTGAGGATGAAGCCGGGAGCGATGGCGTTGGCACGGATGCCGTCGCGGCCGTAACGCACTGCCAGGTGGCGCGTCAGTTGGTTCAACGCGGCCTTGGCGACGCCGTAGGCGACTCTGGTCGATTCGCCGATGGTGCTCGTCCCGGACGAGATGGTGACGATCGAGCCGCCGCCACCCGCCGCCAGCACCGGGATGGCGTGGCGGGCCAGGAGGAGCGCGCCCCGCGTGGTGATGTCAAGCGCGCGCTCCCAGACGCCGAGGTCCACGCCGACGGCGTCGGTGTCGAGGCGCGGGTGGCTCCAGGCCGCGTTGTGGTCGACCGCATCGACCGTGCCGAATTCGGCGACGGCCCGCTCGACGTAGGCGGCGACCGACTCTTCCCGGCGGACGTCGCAGTGCACGCCCACCGCGCGACCCCCGGTTGCCCCGACCTCCTCGGCCACCGAACAGGGCACCCTCGGCCGAGACGTCGCCCACGACGACGGCCGCGCCCTCGGCGGCCAGCCGCAACGCGGTGGCTCGGCCGATGTCCGATGCACCCCCGCTGACCAGGACAACCTTGCCGTCGAGCTGTCCCCCCTCCGGCGCCATGGGGCCATCGTACGAGCGCGACGGGGCAGCCACCATCCGGATCTCTGTGCCCGCAAGAAATTGGGCCACGGGAGGGCCCACATGGGAACATCAGGGTGTGCGGGTGCATCGCAGCTTCGGCTTCGTCGACGTCTCGGGCTTCACCGCATTGACAGAGCTCGAGGGGGACGAGCGTGCCGTCGACGTGCTCACGGCGTTCCGTTCACTCCTGCGCGACATCTGCGCGCGCCGGGGGGTGCGGATCGCCAAGTGGCTCGGTGACGGCGTCATGTTGGTGTGCGTCGACACCCGGCCGCTCATGGAAACCATTCTGGAGCTCCACTACGTCGTCGGCGAGGTGGGCGCGGTCGAGACCGTCTCCATCCGTTCGGGCATCACCTGCGGCGAGGTGATCCTGATGGAGGGCGACGACTACATCGGCCATTGCGTCAATGTGGCGGCGCGCCTGTGCGACCTCGCTTCGGCCGGTGAGGCGCTGGCAGCCCCAGCGGTGGTGAGCTATCTCCCGAGCTGGGGCGAGGTGATGTCCGAGACCCACGTCGCCCTGCGTGGCGTGGAGAAGCCAGTCCCGGCCTCGAGCATCCGCATGGCGGCCAGCGGTGCCGACGGCTCCCGCGACCCGATCTGCGGGCTCCCGCTGACCCACGACACCGCCGAGGAGATCGCCCACGACGTCCGCGGCTCCATGGTGTTGTTCTGCTCCCCGGGTTGCGTCGACACCTGGCGACGCCGGCCGTCGCGCTCCCTCTCCGTCTGATCGATTTGTGCCGCCATCAGGCGCATTCGCGCCCCACGCGGACTCACTTTCTCCCTAAACATGCGTTCGGGTCGAGCCGATACAAGGAGGACGCTCGGGGCGAACGGGGAACCAGCCATGCGACAGATCCCAGCACTGGACATGTCGTCCAACGTGGCCAAATTCTGGCGAAGCTACGTCTACATCGGCGTGCTCACCTACAGCCTGGGCGCCCTCGCCGTCCTGATCCTCTCGCTGACGACCGCGGGGCCACACCGCGAGGCCCTTGCGATCGTGAGCGGCCTCAGCCTGGTCGTCTCGGTCGTGCCGTTCCGGCTCCTCGGGCTGCGCCTCGTGGAGACCCGCTGGTCAACGCTGTTCTTCGCCTCCTGGGCCGCGCTGACCTTCGTCTTCATTGCCCTCGGGGCCACGCTCGACGGGGGAGTGCGCAGCCCCATCTCCTACTTCCTGATCCTCCCGATGCTCTTCGCCGGCCTGGCGTACTCGGCCGGGATGGTGACCTTCCTTGCCGGTTTCGGCGTCGTCACGAGCCTCGTCGTCGCTCTTCTGACCCCCGACCGCAGCTGGCCCACAGCGTCGTTCCTGGCCCTCGGGATCGTGATCGCCGGCATCATCACCGCCGCCGCGGCGGCGAACCGGGACCGGCTCATGGGCCAGCTGATGGCTGCCGCCAGCCTTGACGCCCTTACCGGGTGCCTCAGCCGGGGGGCGTTCCAGGAGCGCCTCGTTCACGAGTCCCTCTTGGCGGAGCGTCACGGCACCACCTTCAGCGTCATTGTGGTGGACCTCGACAACCTCAAGGCGCTCAACGACTCGAGTGGCCACCACTGCGGGGACCGCGCCCTGAAGTTGCTGGCCAGGGTGCTGCGGCAGGCGGCCCGCGAGACCGACGTCGTCGGACGACTGGGTGGTGACGAGTTCGCGCTCCTGCTCCACGAGACGGGACCGGAGGCCGCCATGACCATGGCCACCCGGCTCCACGGGGCGCTGCACGACGTCACCGGCTCGGACTGGGTCACGGCCAGCAGCGGGGTCAGCACCTGGCTCGGCCCCAACGACGGACCGGACGAACTCCTGCAGCGGGCCGACGAGGCGCTCTATGCCGCCAAGGACTCGGGTCGCGACCGCGCCGTCTCGTGGGGACCGACGGTGCCGGAGAATCCGGTCGGGCTGCAGGAGTTGAGCCCGCGCTCACGGCCGCCGGCCGTCCGGCCCGTGACGCCTGCCAAAGCAGCCGGTTGATCGCCTGACGGCCGTCACCCTCGCCGTCGACTCGATTCAGGTGGGCAGGTGCACGCTGCCGTCGTCCCCCAAGATCCATCCGGGGTTATGGGCCACCTCCCACGGATGGCCGTCAGGGTCGATGAAGACCCCCGAGTACCCGCCCCAGAACGTGGCGGCCCCGGGGCGGCCGATGGTGGCACCGGCCGCCCCGGCGTCGTCGAGCACGGCATCGACCTCGTCGGGTGAGCCGACGTTGTAGGCCAGCGTGACGCCACCCCATCCGCCCGTGTCCTCGACGGCGCTGTCCTCGGCCAGCTTGTCCCGCCCCCACAGCGCGAGGACCATGCCGCCGGCCTGGAAGAAGACCACGTCGCCGTCCGGCGACTCACCGGACCACCCCATGGCCTCATAGAAGGCCCGGGCCCGGGCCACGTCCGTCACGCCGAGCGTGATGACAGTCACACGATTCTTCATCGCTCTCTTCATCGCTCTCTTCATTCTCAGCCGGGCGCTGTTCGGCGCCGCGCAGATCCGCTCCGCTCAGACGACGAAGGTGGCGCCGTCCGGGGAGAACAGCGCAATGCGGACGCGCGTCCCGTGGCCGTGCGCCTCCTCCGAGATGAGGACCTCGATGCTCCCGCGCTCGCCCTCGATCCACTCGAGGACCACGGGCACACCACGCTCGAAGGCGTTCTCCAAGGCGGCGATGATGGATTCGTCCACCGCGGGAGGGATGGCCTCGAGGACGGCGCGAGCCTCTTCGGCGACGTCGGGCTCGAGTGAGTCGAGGATGCCGATCGTCTCGATGGCGTCGCTCACCGTGTCGGCGGCCTCGACGGCGGCCTCGACGTCTGCGTACGCATTGCGATCCGCGGCCTCGAGCATCCGGTTGAGGCCCGGGAGCATCCCGGAGGCGGCCATGGGGCGCACCATAGTTGGCGCACGACCTGCGTCGTTTGCTGCGGCAGCGCCGCTGGGGCTTGGCGGTGAAGACCGTAAACACGTTGGTTGAGAGTGACGGAACAGATGCATCCCGCCCCGTGGCACGTCCGGGGCCGGATGCAGAGCCGGAATCGGTTGGCCTCTTGACATGTGACTAAAAGGTCACATATTGTGCAGGGGTGGATGAGGTGTTCAAGGCCCTGGCCGATCCCACCCGGCGCGAACTGCTCGACGAGCTGTTCCGGGAGGACGGGCAGACCCTGGGCATGCTGGAGGAGCGGTTCGCCATGACCCGCTTCGGCGTCATGAAGCATCTCAAGGTGCTCGAAGACGCCGGGCTGGTCGTGACGAGGCGACGGGGCCGCGAGAAGCTCCACTTCCTCAACCCGGTCCCGATCCGGCTCATCCACGACCGCTGGGTCAGCAAGTACGCCGAGCCCTGGGTGGCAGGGCTCAGTGAGATCAAGGAGAGGTTGGAGAGCCAGATGGAAAAGGTGTACGAGATCTTCATCAAGACCACGCCCGAGCGCTTGTGGGAGGCCATCGTCGACCCCGAGATCCGGGCCAAGTACAACTTCGGCGCCGCCGTGCACTCGGAGTGGAAGGTCGGCACGCCGATCAGCGTCGACGTCGACAAGCAGGGCGTGCATCTCGGGGAGGGCGAGGTCCTCGAGGTCGACCCGCCCCACCGCCTGGTGCACACCATGGCCGCGCTGTGGGACGACGACGTGAAGGCGGAAGGGTTCTCCCGGGTCACGTGGGAGATCGAGCAGGTGGGTGACTCCTGCCACCTCACGCTGACCCACGACCAGATGCGCGAGGGTGCCAACTCGCAGATCTACGGCGGCTGGCCGATGATCCTCTCGGGCCTCAAGACCTGGCTCGAGTCGGGTGAGTTGCTCACCACGCCCGGCTCGCTCCTCTGGGTCGGAGGGGAGTGACGGTGGCTCCCGAGACAGCGGTCGTACGGATCACCGGTGTCCACACCGTCGGCATCCCCGTCACCGACCAGCAGGCCGCGCTGGATTTCTACGCCGCACTCGGCTTCGAGACCCGTCGGGACGTGCCGATGGGGGAGGGCGCCCGGTGGATCGAGGTGGCGCCCCCCGGGAGCACCGTGTCCCTGGCGCTGGAGGCCGCCCGTCCCGGTCACGCCGCGGGTGCGGAGACGGGCATCCGCCTCACGACACCCGACGTGGAGGGCACCCACACCGCACTGCGGTCCGCCGGCGTCGATACCGACGACGTGTTGCGCTGGCCCGGCGTGCCGGCGATGTTCGCCTTCCGCGATCAGGACGGCAACGGACTGGAGATCGTCGAGGGCTGAGCGGGCGCGGGCGGCCGGAAGCGGTCGTACGCCGACATGGCGAGCGTGAGGACGCCGAAGCCGGCGCCGAGCAGGCAGACGCCCGCCCAGCCGTGGGTGCCGTAGAGCGCCCCGGCGAGCAGGGAGCCGATGGCGCCGCCGAGGAAGTAGCAGACCATGTAGGCGCTGTTGATGCGGCTCCGCGCGTCGGGGCGCAACGCGTAGATCATCGCCTGGTTCGTGATCTGCATGCCCTGGGTCCCCACGTCGAGCACGACGATCCCGATGATGACCGCGGCCAGCGAGGTGCGGCCGGCCCACAAGAGCGCGAACGAGCCGGCCAGCAGGACGCCGGACACGACGGTGGTGGCCGTGCCCCGGGCCGAGTCGGCGAGCTTGCCGGCGAGGTTGGCCGCCACGATCCCGCCGGCGCCGACCAGTCCGAAGAGCCCGATGACCGCGTTGGAGTAGTGGTACGGGCTCCCCGAGAGCAGGAAGGCCAGCGAGGTCCACAGCACGCTGAAGCAGGCGAAGGCGCACGCCCCGTGCCAGGCCCGCCGGCGTAGCACCGGCTCGGTCACGAGCAGGCGGAGCGACGAACCCACGAGCTCGGCGTAACTGCGGTGCGGGCGCGGGCCCTCGGCGGGGAGCGCCCGCCAGAGGACCACGGCGAACACGATCATGAGCGCGGCCGAGAGCCAGTAGATGGCCCTCCAGCCCGCGGCCTGGGCCACCAGCCCGGACACGGTGCGGGCGAGGAGGATGCCGAGGAGCAGCCCGGTCATGATGCGGGCCACGACCCGGCCTCGCCGCTCCTCGGGCGCGAGGTCGGCTGCGAAGGGGATCATCACCTGCCCGGCCACCGAGGCCCCGCCGACGAGCACGGACGCGGCGGTGAAGACCCAGAGGCTCGGGGCGAGCGCACAGCAGACCAACGCCACCGCGCTCAGGCAGAAGAGCCGGGTGACGAGCCCACGACGCGGGTGGAGGTCGCCCAGGGGCACGACGAACAGCAGGCCTGCGGCGTAGCCGATCTGGGTGGCCGTGATGATGGCCGAGGTCGGCCCGGGGCCGGTGTGGAACGTGCCGGCGACCTCGTGCAGCACTGGCTGCGCGTAGTACAGGTTGGCCACCACCGCGCCGGTGGCCACGGCGATGAGGACGACGAGGCTCCGGGGGAGATCATGCCCGTCGGGGGCACTCGTCTGCATTTCGGCCACCCGGGTCAGGCTAGCGGTGGCCCCTGCTGGGTCAGATCGTGCCGCCCCGGCGGCTCTCGGCGGTGACGCCGGTCAGCGCGGTCAGGATCAGCGGGACGCCGATGAAGAGGAGCCAGGTGCCGAAGACGAGCGCGAGCACCGTCATGAAGGCGCCCATGCCGAGCACGAAGGGCCAGATGGAGGAGCCGGGGAACGAGTCGATCGTCCCGGCCCCGTCGGCCAACTCCGCGTCCTCACGGTCGGAGGGGCGATCGCCCGCGGCGTGGACCTTGCCCCAGAAGAAGTACTTGTGGCCGTGGAAGCGTCGGTGCCAGAAGAAGTAGTAGAGCCCTGGCAGGAAGCCGAGCAATGTCGCTCCGAGCAACATCACGGAGCCACCGTCCTCGTAGCCCCAGAACCAGTACCAGAGGCCGATGGCGCCGAAGAACGCGCCGAGGAAGAGCAAAAAGAGCGACTCGATCTTCATACGCCGGCCTTCACCTTCCCGTTGGACTTCCCGTTGCCGTTGGTGTGCGCCGACCGTCCGTGCGGCACCGTCAACGCGTCCGGGTGGTTGGCGTCCCACGTCGGGCGCTCCGAGCGGATCGGCGGGAGGTGGGTGTAGTTGTGGTGCGGTGGCGGTGAGGTGGTGTACCACTCCAGCGTGTGCGCATCCCAGGGGTTGTTCCCGGCGGGGATCGGCTTGCGCCACGAGACGACGAAGTTCCACAGCAGGAAGGCGAACGACACCGCAATGATGAACGCACCGACCGTCGAGACGACGTTGTAGCTCTGCCAGCCGAGGTTCGACGGGTAGCTCGCCACGCGGCGGGGCATGCCCAGAAGTCCGACGACGTACTGGGGCATGAACGTGATCCAGAAGCCGATGAACATCAGCCAGAAGTGCCACTTGCCCAGGCTCTCCCGGAGCATGCGGCCGAACATCTTGGGATACCAGTAGTAGACCCCGGCGAACCCGGCGAACACCGCGGTGCCGAAGAGGACCTGGTGGAAGTGGGCCACCACGAAGTACGTGTCGTGGGTGGCGAAGTCGATCGGCGGCGACGCCAGCATGATGCCCGTCACGCCACCCATCAAGAACGCGAACAGGAACCCGATGGAGAACAGCATGGGTGTCGTGAAGGTGAGCTGGCCATGCCACATGGTGCCGATCCAGTTGAAGAATTTGATGCCGGTCGGCACCGCGATCAGCAGGCTCAAGAAGGAGAAGAACGGCAGCAGCACGGCACCGGTGGTGAACATGTGGTGCGCCCACACCCCGGTGGACAGTGCGGCGATGGCCATGGTGGCGAAGACCATGCCCTTGTAGCCGAAGACGGGCTTGCGGGAGAAGACCGGGAGGATCTCGGTGACGATGCCGAAGAACGGCAGCGCCAAGGATATAGACCTCCGGATGGCCGAAGAACCAGAAGAGGTTCTGCCATAACAGCGGGGACCCGCATGACGCCATGGGCGCGCCGTTGACGAGGTGACACCCCACCGCCGTATAGATGTGGGTGCCGAAGTGCCGGTCGGCGAAGAGCATGATCAGCGCCGCGGTGAGGACCGGGAAGGCGATGAGGATCAGGATCCCGGTCACCAGCATGTTCCAGGTGAAGATCGGCATGCGGAACATGGTCATGCCCGGGGCGCGCAGGTAGAAGATGGTCCCGCAGAGATTGACGCCGGTGAAGATGGCGGAGAACCCGGTGAGGGCCAGGGCCATGATCCAGAGGTCGCCTCCGGCGCCGGGGGAGCTGGTGGCGCTCGAGAGCGGCGCGTAGGCCACCCAGCCGAACTGCGCCGCGCCGCCGGCCACGAAGACCGTCATCAGCATGGTGATGGACCCGGTCAGGTACAGCCAGTAGCTCAGCGCGTTGAGGCGGGGGTACGCCATGTCGGGCGCGCCGATCTGCAGCGGCACCACGTAGTTCGCCAGGCCACCGAAGGCGAACGGGCCGGCGAACAGGTACAGCATGAGGCTGCCGTGCATGGTGAAGAGCGCATTGAACTGCGAGAAGCTCAAGAGCGACGAGTGCGGCGAGGTCAGCTGCAGCCGCATGATGAGCGCCATGATTCCGGACAGGTAGAAGATCACGATGGCGGTGATCATGTAGCTGAGCCCGATGACCTTGTGGTCGGTCGAGGTCAGCCACTTGAGGAGGCCGGTGGGGCCATGCTCGTCGTGCCCGCCGTGGTGCGGCTCGTGGCCGTCGCTGGGGACCGACGGCGGCAGCTGGAGCTCGTGCTCCTGGACGCCCGGTGGGGCGATGACGTCAGTCACCGTAGAGCACACCTCCTGTATTGCCGGTGTTCCCGCTGCCCGAGTTGCCGGAATTCCCAGAGTAGCTGGGCACCGTTCCGTTCTGGTTGGCATGGAGGGAGGCCGGGAGCTGGCCGATGGACGAGGGGTGGGCCGTCTGGAAGGCGCGCTCGGTACGCAGCCACACCGCATAGGCGGTCGGGGAGACGGAACGCACGTTGAAGAACATGATGGAGTGATACAGCCCGCACAGCTGCGTGCACTGCCCGCGGTAGACCCCGTTGTGCAGCACATTGAGGTCGAAGCTGGTCCAGTAGCCGGGGCTGGCGTACCGGCTGAAGTTGAACTCGGGCACGTAGAAACCGTGCAGCACGTCGTACGAGCGCAGGTAGATGCGCGTCGTCTGTCCGGTGGGCAGCACCATGGTGGGCGCGTCGGTGGTCTGGCCGATCACCTTGACCCCGTTGGGGTACTCGAACTCCCAGCCCCATTGGAAGGCGTACACGTGGATGACAGCGGCGGGCTTGGGCTCCACCGCGGTGACCTTGTTCTCCACGACCACCGTCGCCCAGAAGAGCCCGAGGACGATCAGGATGGGCACGACGGTGTAGATGATCTCGGTGAGCGTGTGGTACTGCGTCTGCACCGGCAGGTCGTCGGAGCGACGCCGGTAGCGAACGACGGCCCAGATGATGAGGAGAAGGGTGAAGCCGCCGACGATGATGCCGGCGATGAAGAAGCCCTGCCAGAGGTGGAAAGTGGACTGCCCCTGGGTGGTGGCGCCCTTGTAGGCGCCGAACGTGGGGAGCTGGCAGCCGGTCAGGAGCAGGGCGCCCAGGCCGACCACCACGGCGGCCAGTCGGCGACGTGGACGCTTGGCGCTGGGAGCTGGGGTTTCGGGTGTGTCGGAAGACGGGCTGGTCAGCGACGAGTCCACGCGCCGACACTAGCGAACCCGGTAAAAAAATTGGAAATCGCAGCCCTGCCCGCGAAGGGGCGCGGTGTGGCGCTCCGCCGCACGTCAGTGTGGATGGGGGTGCGGGGGCGCCGCCGATTCGTTGGCGGCCCAGGTGAAGACGCCCCGGGCCATGGTGGAGGTGGCCCGGGCGGCCCGGGCGGCGAAGACCTGCTGGCGCGCCCGCTGCACGCCCTCGTCGTCGGGCCGGGCCAGCCAGGCGTGCTCTGCCAGGTGGCCAGCCAGCCGCAACGCCCCTTCCGCTGCTGCGGGCTCGGATTCCGGTGCGTCGTTCGCCAGGGCCAGCAGCTCGAGGGCCCGGTCGGCCAGGGCGCCGGGTCCGCCGGCCAGTGCCGCCAGCTCGGTGGCCAGGGCGCGCTCGGCCGCCGGCTGCAAGGTGGCGGGGTTGCCGTCCCACCAGCCGCCGTACTGGCGCCACACCGTGTGCACGATGAACTCGGGCTCGTCGTAGACCGGTTGGAGGTAGGGGCGGGCCTCGAGGGCCGCGGGGACGCGCACGGCGTGAATGGCGTCGTCCAACCGCCCGCCCGCGTTCATGACGGCCAGGGTCTGGTCGACCAGGGAGTCGAGGAGGTCTGCCGTGTCGGTGAGCGCCTGGCGGACCCTGTCGGCTCCCATGACGGGGAAGCCGTGGCCGGGCAGGAGGAACTCCGCGTCGAGCAGCAGCATGCGCCGCAGGGCGGCGGCCCACTCCCGCGGGTAGCGCTGCACTTTCTGCGGATTGCCCGCGTTGGGCGAGGCCCAGATGAAGAGGTCGCCGCAGCACAGCACCCGGGCGTCGGGCTGCCATGTGACCGTGTGGTCGTCCGTTTCGCCCTTCTCGTGGCGCAGGGCGAAGTCGAGGCCGCCGATCGAGAGGTCCAACGTGTCGTGGTAGGTCCGGTCGGGGTAGCGGTACTCCGTCGGCCAGTTCAGGTCGGTGAAGCCGAACTGTCGACGGTTGATGATGGTGTTGTAGCCGGCGGTGAAGATGTAACGGTCGAAGCGGGCGGGCAGGGCATGGTGCGCGATGACCTCGGGGGCGGCCCAGCCCTCGGCGGCCGCTTCCTCCTCCCACACCGGTACCCCGAAGACGTGGTCGATGTGCCCGTGCGAGTAGACGGCGGTGTGGAGTGGCGCCGGGCTCCAGGTGCGGATGTCGTCGTGAACGACCTTGGCCAGGGGGGCGCTGCCGGTGTCGACGAGGACGAGGCCGTCCTCGGTGGCGAAAGAGGAGACGTTGGCGAAGGAGGGACAGAAGCCGACGCCGTCGGTGATCTCGACGAAGCCGCCGATGTGATCGACCGGGTGGAAGGTGGACGTCGAAACCTCGCCTCGCCAGAGGCGGTCGGCCACGGCGAGGACGTCAGAAGCCATGGCCCCCCCAGGGTGAGCGCGCGGCCGATGTCGGCCGCGGCATCACGCGCCCGGTGCCTTCTCCTCGGTGGGGGCCGGCGTGTCGGCGGCGGCGGAGGTCGTACCCGCCGCCTTGCCCTCCTCCATGCCCTTCTCGAACTGGTTCTTGGCCGAGCCGAGATTGCGGGCCAGCTTGGGGATGGCGGCACCGCCGAAGAGCAGCACAACGAGGACGATGGCCACGATGAGCAGGTCGGGTCCGAAAATGTCAGCGAGCATGATGTTCTCCTTCACCTGGGTCCATCGGTCGGTGAACTGATTTCCAGGTTAGACCCATTCCCGCCCGCAATTCCCCCACACCGGGAAGCGCAGGTGTTCACCGGGGCGTCACGAAAGGTGTTCGGAGTCACCCGGCCAGAAGGATGCCCATCACCAGCGCGGCCACGCTGGCCAGGCCTCCCACCGACCCCCAGAGGGCCAGCTGGCGTGGCGAGGTGGCGCGCTGGTGCAGCAGGACGCCCAACCCGGCCAGGAGGACCACGGCGATCTTGGCCATCAGCACGGCCTTCCAGGCCGAGCTCTGGTCGGAATAGTGGACGGCCGTCACGTTCCACACGCCGGTGGCCAGGAGCACCACATAGGCGGGCCAGGCCAGCCGGGCGAAAGCCCGGGCCAGGGTCTTGGGGGCGTCGGGCCCCAGCCCGCGAGCCGGGCCAACCAGTCCGGTCATGACGATCTGCCCGCCCACCCAGACGGTGGCCGCCAGGACGTGGAGGGTCAGCCGGATGGTGTCGAGCGCAGGAGCCAGCACCGCGCTACTTGCCCTGCCAGTTCGGTGGGCGTTTCTCGGCGAAGGCGAGAGGTCCCTCCTGGGCGTCCGCCGAGCTGAAGACGACGCCAACGGCCTCGCCGTTGATCTTCCAGCCCTCGGCCTCGGAGACCTCGGCGGCGCGCTTCATGACGCTCTTGGAGTAGCGAACGGCCAGAGGGGCGTTCGCCGCGATGCGCTCGGCCAGTGCGGTGGCCTCGGCGAGCAGCGCGTCGGCCGCCACCACCTTGTTGACGAGGCCGAGTTCGAAGGCCCGGGCAGCATCGATGGCGTCGCCCGTCATGGCCAGCTCGAGTGCGACCGCAATGGGCAGGCGCTTGGGCATGCGGATGAGGCCGCCCGCCCCGGCGATCAGGCCCCGCTTGGCCTCGGGGATGCCGAAGGTGGCGTGCTCGGCGGCGACCACGAGGTCACACGAGAGCATGATCTCGAAGCCGCCGGCCAGGGCCGACCCGTTGACCGCGGCGATGATCGGCTTGGGAAACTCTCGCTGGGTGAGCCCGCCGAAACCACCGCTCGCGCCCATGATGTCCCCGCCCTCGCCGCTGCTGAACGCCTTGAGGTCCATGCCGGCGCTGAACGCCTTGTCCCCGCTCCCAGTGATCACGACGACCCAGCACCCGGCGTCGTCGGTGAGCTCGTCCATGGCCGCCGACATCGCCTTGCTCACCGCGCCGTTGATGGCGTTGCGCGCCTCGGGGCGGTTGATGGTGAGGATCTCGATGTGCCCCTGGCGTTCCCGCAGCACTTCGTCTGCCATGGTGCTCCCTTCGCTGTCCGCTCTTCGCTGTGCCCCGCCGTCCGCAGCGCTGGGCGCCGCCGAGGCTACCGAACCCGGCGTCAGGTGCGGTGGGCCGGCCGCGCTGAACGCGCTGGCCGACCGTCAGGAATGCTCGATTTCGCCCCCAGACGAGGCCAGCCCGCAGCTCGCGTTGTCAGCCCGCACTCCGCTGGAGGACGAGATCGACGGGGAGTCTCCGTCGAAACTATGCACAGATTCGTTTAGAGTCCGTGGAACCTTCCCACCGGCTCGCTTGCCGCGCCGAGACGTCTCCGGGCCTGCAGCCCGCACGCGGGTCCGAGGGCGGGAGCGGGTCAGCTGGGTGTGGTCGATGCTGGCCCGTCGGCGTCGCCGCCCGGGGTGGTGTCGGAACCGGTCTCGGGTGCGGGTGCAGCTGCGGCGTCGGAGGCGCCCTCGTGGACGAGGCGCCTCATCAGGGCGGCCGACTCGATCTGCGTGCGCTTCATATAGGCGGTGGTGAAAGCGAACAGGCTGCCGATGACGGTGGCGGTGATGAAGGGCGACACCGCCAGGAACGTCCCGGTGGGCAAGAGGTCGGCCAAGATGAGCCGGGACGACGCCTCCACCACGAGCCCGATGCCCCAGACCACGGACAAGGTGCGGAACGTGTGGCGCCCGACCGGCAGTTCGTGCAACCGGTCGAAGGCGGACACCTTGAAGGGATCGGTGCCGGCCGAGAGGTAGCGGTTGACGTAGAAGTACGCCGGCCGCTCGTGGGTGAAGAGCGTCACGATGCAGGCGATCCCGAAGAGCAGGGTGAAGAACCCGTCGCGGACCTTGAGCACGTAGGCGTTGCCCCCGAGCAGGGTGGAGGCGATCACGCCGGCCACGAAGCCGACGAGGACGGCGACCCCGACCACGTCGACGGTGCGCTGGCGGATGAACTGCAGGAGGATCCAGCCCACGGAGAAGCAGCCGGCGACGATCAGCGCCTCGGCGTCGGTGTGCACATGGCTTCTGACCAGGAAGTAGATCCCGATCGGGAGCGCGGCGCCGAAGATCAGGCTGGGCAGGTGCTCGCGGATGGAGGGGATCCCAGGCTGCCAGGCGGGCACGGACGGGGGCGGAGCGGGCAGCCTCTCGGTGCCCCCCGGTCCCTCGGGTTCCATCCCTCAAGGGTACTGCCGATACATCCGGATTCTCCCGCGTAGCATTGACCCCGTGACCTTCGTGGCCCACGTCATCGAATTCTTCCTCATCGCCGGCCTGGTCGTCGTGCTGGGGCTCGTGGCCGCCTTCCTGCTCGGGCGCAGCTACGTACGCCGGCACTGGCGGTTGCTGCACGGGCACGTGGCCGTGCGGGGGGTCCTTGCCACGCTCGCGCTCTTCGCCGCAGGCCGCGAGCGCGTCGTTGGCCGGGCCACCCCCGAGGACCTCAGCCACGGCGCGGCCTCCCGGGTCCGCCGGCGCATGTGGGTCGCGGTCGAGGACGCAGAGATCGCCGTGGCCCATGCCGAGTCGCAGGACGCCCCCGTGGCCGAGTTGCCGTCGGTGTGCCGGTCGCTGCACGGCGTCGCCGACCAGCTCGACAAGCTGCTCCGCCTGGAGCGCCGGCTGCCCCAAGGGTCGAGCCGGGCCGACGTGCGCCGCCAGGTGGCCGAGGTGATCGGGGCTGCCCGCGACGTGCAGGCGGCGGCCGTGCGCGCCGGGAGCGACGCCACCGAGCCGCAGGTGCGCTCCCTCGTCCGCCACGCACGCGACGAGGTCGACATCGTCTCGACCGCGCTCGCCAGCATGCGTTCGGTGGCCAAGCCGCACTGAGCAACGGTTTCGCAAACGGGCCGGAGCGGGGCGGTCACCCGCTCCGCCTGCCAAGCTGATCGGGTGCCCGACGCAACGACGCCCTCCCCGCGCCCACCGGCGCGCCGACCCGGCGTCCTCGCGCGAACGAGGGAGCGAGCCTGCTCGGCGAGGGCTTCGCCGTCGGAGTGGCGACATCGGGATTCCAGATCGAGGGCGGCTTCAACGGCGACGGCGAGCCGCAGAACAACTGGGCCGCCTGGGAGGGCGCCGGTCGCGCCGCCCGCTCCGGGCTCGCCTGCGATTTCTGGCGCCACCCCGAGGAGGCGCTCGACCGGGCCGCTGCCATCGGCTCGAACGCCTTCCGCCTGTCGGTGGAGTGGGCTCGCCTGGAGCCCCGGCCCGGCGCCTTCGACGCCGCCGCGCTGGAGCGCTACGCCGAGATCCTGTCCCTCTGCACGGCGCGGGGCTTGGAGCCCATCGTCACGTTGCACCACTTCACCCACCCGTGGTGGCTGGGCGAGGAGTTCTGGCTGCGGCCGGGCTCGCCCGACGTCTTCGCCCGGCACGTGGAGCGGGTCGTGCCGGCGCTGGCGCCGTACTGCCGGCGCTGGGTGACGATCAACGAGCCCAACATCGTGACGCTGATGGGCTGGATCGAGGGATCGTGCCCGCCTGGGCGGCGCATGGCCGTCTCGGACGCCTTCTGCGCGCTTGACAACCTCCTGACCGGGCATGTGCTGGCGGCCGACGTCGTGTCGGGAGTGCAGCCCGAGGCCGAGGTCACCATGAACACCAGCTCGTCGTCGATCTACGAGCACGACCGCATGCTGCTCGACCTCTTGCAGCTCCGCGAGGCCGATGTCGGCCCCGAGGACGTGGACCGCTACGTGGACGAGCGCCGGACGGTGCACGACGCCGCCTTTCCGCCGCGCCACGCCGGGGAGGCGGTGATCCGCCGGTTCTTCGCCGCCGTCTGCCCCTACGGCGCGGTTCGTGAGCTTGGACGCGGTGGCGCCTGGACGCGGCTGCGTCGTGCGACGCGGCGCCAGGCGCCGCGTCGGGTGGTGACCGCCGTGCACGCGTCGACGCGGCCGCGCTGCCTCGATGCCGTCGGCTTCGACTGGTACGACCCCGTGGCCAGCCATGCCATGCGGGCTCCGGGGCGGCGCACGGCAGCGGGCACACGGGACTGGTCCTTCAGCCGCGCCTACTGGGATGTCGAGTCGCACCCGGCGGCGCTGCGCAACTGGTGCGTGACTGAGTCCGCGCTACGCCCGGGACTCCCCTTATGGGTCGTCGAGAACGGCATGGCGACACGGGTGCGCGACGGTGTGCCGACGCCCCGCGACGACGGTATGGACCGGCCCCGCTATGTGCGGGAGCACCTCGGTGCGATGGTCGACGCCGTGGCCTCGGGCGTCCCGGTGCAGGCCTACTTCCACTGGTCGCTGATGGACAACTACGAGTGGGGCAGCTACGAGCCTCGTTACGGTCTCTTCGGGATCGACCGCACCGATCCCGGCGCCGTGCACTTCATGGACACCGACGCGCAAGGCGATGATGCCGCGGGCGAGTTTGCCCGGGTCGTCGCCGGCCTGCGCGCCGGGGACCGTTCGGTGTTGGGAGGGCCGGCCTGAGCCCGGAGGATCAGGCGGCGGCGTCGCCCTCCGGGGCCGGGCGCTCCGAAGGTCCCTCGATCTCCTCCTTTGCTCTTGCGCCGATGGCGCACGATGAGCACCACGATCACCACGACGATGAGGCCGAGCAGGATGTCGGACGCGATACCCGTCGCCTTCTCCACGCGCTGGCCGATGAAATAGCCGAGCAGCGTGTAGAGGACGCCCCAACACAGGCCCCCGACGGCGTTGGCTGCGAAGAAGGTCCGGTAGTGCATGTCGGACATGCCGGCCAGGCCCGGGACGACGGCGCGCAGGAAGGCGGAGAAGCGGGCGACGAAGACCGCCACGGGCCCGCGGCGGTTCAGCTGGTCCAGGGCGGTGTCGAGGCCCTTCTGCCGCTTTCGCAGCGGTCCGAGCTGCAGCAGCTGGCGGCCCCAGCGCTCGCCGACGGCGTAGCCCACCGAATCGCCGACGATGGCGCACACCACGACGATGGTCACGATGCCGGTCAGGTCCACCCCCGCCTTGGAGGCCAGGACACCACCGAGGATGGCGGCCGTCTCACCCGGGAAGACGAACCCCAACATGATGGCCGCCTCGGCGAACACGAGCAGGCCGACCAACAGGTAGGCGGGCCAACCGTGCAGGGACAGCAGGGGTTGGAGCAGGCGGCTCAGCACAACGTGCCGTCGGTGGCGGAGACGGTGGCGGAGGCGCGGGCGGAGGCGCACGCGGCCGGCCATGGCGCCGGCCCGCGGCACGGCGCCGGTCAGTTGACGGCGCGCAGGGTGTACTCGCGCGGTGTCAGTTGGCGCCACCGGTCGTTCACCTTCGCCATGAATTCTCCGCCCTGGACGAGGTGCGTGAGGATGTCGGCCTGCCCCTGGGGACGGGCCAGCATCCAGCTGTGCCCACCGGGCACCCACAGCACGGGGGAGCGCGCAATGGAGGCGAACTCGAGTGCGGTGGCTCCCGGCGTGATGCGGTCGAAGCAGCCCCACTCGTTGAGGATGGGGATCTGTTGGGCGACGAGGTGGCGCACCTCGCTGCGCTGATCAACGCCCATGAGCATGCTGCCGACGGGCAGCGTCTGGGACATGGTGCGGATGTTCTGGCGCATGTCGGGCAGCACGGCGCGCACAGTGGAGTACATGCGGCCGATGAAGAGGTCGGGCAGGTCGAGGACGACGGCGGCGACGAGGTCGACCATGGGTGCCACGTCGGGGAGGAGCGGGGAGAGCAGCTTCGGGAGCACGCCGCGGCGCTCCTTCCATGCGGGCGTGCTCACGCCGTCGCGGTAGATGACTCCGAGGGTCCGCCGTGGATGGTCGTGCGCGAACTGCACGGCCACCGCGCCACCCATGGAGTGGCCGAGCAGGACCACGGGGCCCGCGTCGACCTTGTGCACGATGGCCATCACCTGGTTGGCCAGGCTCTCCATGGAGACGTCCTGCCAGTCGAGCGGGTCGCTGCCGCCGAAGCCGGGCAGGCTCGGGTTGATGACCCGCCAGCCCAGCTGCTCGGCGAGCCTTGCGCTCTCGCGCCAGTACATACCGCCGCCGGCGAAGTAGCCGTGGATGTTGACGGCCCAGACCGGAGGCGACCCGGGCCCGTCCGGCCCGTGGGCGCCGACGTTGTCGGAGACGGCGAAGTGGAGGCGCCGCCCCTCCACCATCATGGAGCTGGGGACCATCCGGATGGTCGGGCTCTTGCGGATCTTCCTGGCGTACTGGTCGCGCACGACCCCGAGGCCGAGGGGGGCGCGACCGGCGTCGACCAGCTGGACCGGGGAGGGGCCGTCGGAGGGGGCGACGATGGCCCCGGAGATCTGCAGGGCGTCGTCGCGCGGCGAGGTCCCTTTGGACCTGGAAAACCCAACCGCCATGCGCCCTCCATCTCCCGCGCCCAGCCAGGCACGTTCTGCCACCCCTACCCGCGATTCTCTCGGGCCCTGCAGGTCAACGGTATCCGACCTTGGCCGCGATTCGGCCATCGCACGTGCACCGGGGCGTGCGGGCTGCGACGATGGGTCCCATGCACAACGACATCGTCATCCGGGGGGGAACCGTGGTGGACGGCACCGGTGCTCCCGGCACCAGCGCCGACGTCGCCATCTCGGGCGGCCGTATCAGCGAGATCGGGGCCAACCTGCAGGGCGACCGCACGCTCGATGCGTCCGGCCAGGTGGTGAGTCCCGGCTTCATCGACATCCACACCCACTACGACGCGCAGGTGTTCTGGGACCCGAACCTGACGCCCTCCTCCTTCCACGGGGTGACCTCGGTCATCGCAGGGAACTGCGGCTTCTCCATCGCGCCCATCCGCGCCGAGGGCGTGTCGTTGCTGGCGCGCACGCTGCAGCACGTGGAGGACATGAGCTTCGACACCCTGGCCGCCGGAGTGCCGTGGGACGAGTTCGAGACGTTCCCCCAGTATCTCGACGCGGTCGAGGCGCGGGGCACGGCACTGAACTTCGGATGCTACGTCGGCCACACCGCTGTGCGGCTCTACGTGATGGGTGAGGACGCCTACGAGCGCCCCGCCACGGAAGACGAGATCGCCGCCATGCAGGCGGTGGTGGCCGACGCCATGGCGAGCGGTGCCGCCGGCTTCGCCTCGAGTGCGTCGCCGACCCACAATGGCGACAATGGCCGGCCGGTGCCGTCGCGGGTGGCCGATCTGGCCGAGCTGCGCGCGCTGCTCGAGCCGGTCAAGCAGAGCGGGCGCGGGGTCGTGGCGCTGCTGCCGGGC
The DNA here is from genome assembly GCA_963753115.1 of uncultured Acidimicrobiaceae bacterium. GTDB lineage: Bacteria > Actinomycetota > Acidimicrobiia > Acidimicrobiales > RAAP-2 > Bog-473. The sequence continues at coordinate 298,889 of CAVWBB010000007.1, read as the reverse complement.
GGCGTCTTCACCAACGAGGAGGTGTTCCAGCTCCAGCGCGAGGTCGGGCGGCCATTTACCTGGACGGCCCTGCTCACGGTGAAGGGCTACCCCTACCACGAGAAGGTGATTGCCGAACACGACGCCGCCTGGGCCGACGGGGTCGAGGTGTGGCCGCAGGTGTCGTGCCGGCCGCTCGTGTTCCAGATGAACCTGTCGGAGCCCTTCACCCTCAACATGCGGCCGACGTTCGCCGCGCTGATGGGCAAGTCCAAGGCCGAGCGCGTCGCGGCCTACCGCGACCCGTCCTGGCGGGCGACGGCGTGGGATGACGTCAGCGGGAAGGCGGGCGGCTTCCCACTCAACTGGGCCGCCATTTCGGTGGCTGAGTCGCGCGCGCACCCCGAGCTGGCCGATCACCCGGTCGCCGTGCTGGCCGAGGAGCGTGGCTGCACGCCGCTCGACGTGATGCTCGATGTCTCGCTGGACGACGACCTCGAGTCGCGTTTCTGGTCCGTGCTGGCCAACGACGACCCCGACGCCATCGCCTGGCTGCTGCCGCGCGACAACGTGCTCCTCGGCCTGGCCGACTCGGGCGCGCACGTCTCGCAGCTGTGCGACGCCTGCTTCTCGACCGACCTGCTCGGCAATTGGGTGCGCGAGCGCGGCGTGATGCCGCTGGAGCGGGCCATCCACAAGCTGACCGGCGAGCCGGCCGGTGTCTACGGCCTGGCCGACCGTGGGACGGTCGAGGTGGGCAAGGTGGCCGACCTCTGCGTGTTCGACCCCACGACGGTGGGCCCCGGCCCGCTGCGCCGGGTGCACGACTTCCCGGCCAACGGCGAGCGCCTGACCGCGGACGCGCCGGTGGGCATGACCCACACGCTCGTGAACGGGGTGCCGATCCGGATCGACGGTGCGCGCGTCCGACGAGGGACTCGATGCGCGCCCGGGCGTCGTGTTGCGCAGTTGAACCGGCCCGACGGACGCGGCGGGCGAGATCCTTCTCGGTGACTAGGTGACGTCTCGGCGGAACGTCGTGAAGTAGCCGATGGTCAGGGGCACGAGACCCCAGGCCAACATGACCAGGCCGCCCTGCCACCAGGTCAGGAGCTTGTTCCCGATGTCGTTGCCGCCGCCACCGCCGCCGCCGAGGTTGCGAGCGATGTCCCCGGCCAGCGCGGCGCCCGCCGCGTTCGGCAGCCAGTTGAGGTCGTAGTGGAGGATGGCGCGGGCGAGGACGACCAGGATGCCCTCGAGGATGAGGGTGCCCCCGATGGTGAGGAGGATGGCAGCCACCTGGTTCTTGACCAGCGTCCCGAAGCCGAGCCCGAAGAGGCCGAGCAGGATGGCCGAGGCCAACAGGCCGGGCACCACAGCGCCGACCTGGTCGGTCACCTGTGACGTGACGCCCCCGAGGGCGGCGTTCCAGGGCAGGGCGACCACCGCCACTGCGACCAGCGTCAGGAGGGCCAGGAGGAGGGACCACACCGCCACCGCGACGACCTTGGCCACCAGGACGCGGCTGCGCACCGGAACGAGCACCAGCGACGTGGTGATGGTCTTGTGGCGGTACTCGCCGGTGATGCAGAGCACCCCGACGATGGGCGCGAGGACCTCGATCCCGAAGTAGCCCGCACCGAGGAGTTCTCGCCGCAGCTTCAGCGAGGAGACGAACAAGAACGTGTGACCAGGGCTCCCGCCCGCCTGGGCGAACACCGCCAGCACGAGGAGCACCGTCAGCGGGAACGCGAGTGCGAAGCAGACCCACACCCCGGGCATGGAGCGCATCTTGAGCAGCTCGGCGCGGATGGCGTTGATCACGGGTGTGCCGTCACGTCGCCGAACCCGAGGCCTGCGGTGAGGGAGAGGAAGACGGATTCGAGGTCGCCGCCTTCCTGTGCGAGCTCGTAGAGGATGATCTGGTTCGAGGCCAGCAGGGGACCGACCTGCTGCGGCGTCACGCCGTCCATGGCGATCTCGTCGGGTCCGATCCGGCGGAACGCGATGCCAGCCGACGTGAGCACACCGGCCAGGCGATCCGCCTCGGGGGTGCGGGCGCGCATGACCACGCCGGTGATGCCCTCCGTGATCTCGGCCAGCGATCCCTGTGCCTTCAGCTGCCCGAACGAGACGATGACAGCGTCGTCGATGGTCTGGGCCATCTCGGACAACAGGTGCGAGGACACGAGCACCGTGCGGCCCTCGCCGGCCAGGAAGCGCATGAAATCGCGCAGCCATGCGATGCCCTGGGGGTCCAGTCCGTTTGACGGCTCGTCGAGGATGAGGATGTCGGGGTCGCCGATGAGAGCGGTCGCCAACTCCAGGCGCTGGCGCATGCCCATGGAGAAGCCGCCGATCTTGCGCTTGGCGTCGCCCGTCAGGCCGACGAGCTCGAGGACCTCGTCGGCGCGCGCGTCGGGGTGACCGCCGGCCCGGGCCGCCATGCGCAAGTGGGTGCGAGCGCGGCGCGCCGGGTGGAAGCTGGTCGCCTCCAGGACGGCGCCGACGGTGGAGGTCGGGTTGTCCAGGTCCTGGTAGTTGCGCCCGGCGATGGTCGCGGTCCCCGCGGAGGGGTGGACGAGGCCGAGCAGCATGCGCAACGTCGTGGTCTTGCCCGAGCCGTTGGGTCCGAGGAATCCGGTGACGCGGCCCGGCTCGACGGTGAAGGAGAGGCCGTCGACCGCCCGCACGGTCCCGAAGTACTTGGAGAGTCCCCGGATCTCGATGGGCAGCCCGCGGGTGGTCGCGCCGGCGGTCATCGAGGGCGACCCTAGCGCTTACGACGAACGCGGCGCCGTCACGACACACCCCTTCGGTGGGGGTTTGGTGCAGGTCAGGCGGGTGTGCGGCGCTCGACGAGCTCGTCCGGCAACAGGAGGCGTACCGACACCGACAGCTCGTCGTAGACCCGTGCCATGGTGGACCAGCCGTTGACCCAGCCGACCAAGGCGGAGTACCAGACGTGGCCGATCATGCGGGCGCGGTCGGACATGTCGGGCACGTCGCGTTCCCCCATCGCCCGCGAGATGATCCCCTCCATCAGCAGCGTGATCTGTTGCTGGCAGCCGACGGCGGCCGGGTCGGGCGAGGACAGCGAGGTGAAGACGGCGGTGACCAGCTTGGGCTGGCGGCCCATGGCCCGCAGCGCGCGGTCGAGGACGTCGAGCACGCGGTCTGCCGGATGCTCCTCGCGGGGCGGGTGTTGTCCGATCCGGGTGTCGAGCATCTCGACCCAGTGCACGAGGGTGGCCGCCAACAGGTGATCCTTGCTGGTGAAGTAGCGGTACACCGTGCCCATGGCGACGTCCGCCTTGGCGGCGACGTCGCGCATCTGCACCGCCTCGTAGCCCCCCTCGAGTCCGAGGGCCATGGCCGCGTCGATCACCCGCTGGCGCCTGGCCTGCTGGGCGCGGGTGAGCGGGCGGGTGAGCGTCTGCTCCATCCCGACAGCGTATCCGCAGTGTCACCTGGGTCTTCGGGAACGGGGCCGGTACGCTGGGACCCCATGCCAGGACGAAGCACCGGGCGGGAGGCCACCGTCGTCGATCTCGACGCCTATGCCGAGCAGGTGGCGACCACCGACGGGAGGGTTCCCGGGGAGCGCGGCCGGCAGACCCGACAGCGCCTGCTGCAGGCCACGGTCGAGCTCTTGGCGACGACGTCCTTCCGGTCCGTGAAGGTCACCGACATCGCCCGGCAGGCCCAGACCTCACCGGCGACCTTCTACCAGTACTTCGCCAACGTGGAGCAGGCCATTCAGGTTCTGGCCGAGGGCATGGTGGACCAGGCGGGACAACTGGCCGACCTCGTCGGCGGCGATTGGTCCGAGGAGGCGAGTTGGGACACGGCGCTGCGGGTCACCGAGGGCTTCCTCGCCTATTGGGAGGACAACCGCGCCGTCTTCCGGGTGGTCGACCTGGCCACCGAGGAGGGAGACGGCCAGCTGCGGGGCATCCGCGTGCGGGCACTCAACGCCGTCACGGTGGCCCTGGCTCAGGTCATCGCCACCGCCTCGCCTTCGGGGGAGGGAGGAGCGGCCGGCGCGACCTGCTCACCCGCCGGTGGTGACCCGATGGCCGTGGCGGGGACGCTCGTCGCCATGTTCGCCAGTGTCTCGGCGCACCGCTACGGCTTCGAGTTCTGGGGTATCCGCACCCGGAACCTGATCGACACGCAGGCCCGCACCTTGCACTGGGCCGTCACCGGGCGCCCGGCTCCCCCGGGCGAGATCCCACGGCGCGAGACCACGAGGCCGCGGACAGGCCCTGTGCTGGGTGGCGCCACGGCGCGGCGCGGCACTGCCCCTACTTGAGCGCCACCGGGTTGAGCGGCGTGCCGAGCCCCTGCGTCAACGGGAGCGGCGTGGCGTCGAGCAGAAAGGTGTAGCGGGCGTCGGCGGCGCAGTCCTCGGCCAGCGCGTCGAGCACCCAGTTCTGCCCCTGGGTCAGGCCCATCTCCACCAGGTGCAGGAGGTGCACAGGGAGGTACGCGTCCTCGTGCTGGCTCGGGTAGACCTCGAAGACCAGGGTGTCGGTGGCCACGGCGGCGACGTCGTGGCGGTGGAACCACTCCGCCGTCTCGATGGTCAGTCCCGGCGACGGCCAGGTGTAGGCGACGAGATCACGACGACCGGGCGCAAGGTGCACCATCTGGCCGGTGCGCACCAGCACGATGTCCCCCGGCTCCAGTGCGACCTGCGCCAGCTCGCGCGCGGCGTCGAGGTCGCCGGGGCTGATGGGGTAGCCCGGCTCGAGCACGTCGCGCCCGAGGGCGCGGGCAACGTCGAGCAGGACGCCGCGGCTGACCACGGCGCCGAGGCGGTGGATCCCGCAGCGGGCGGCGCCGTCGGCTGAGACCGTCGACGCCGGGTAGCCGTTGTAGATCACGCCGCCGTAGCTGCTGTGGGCCAGCGCGTCCCAGTGCGTCGCGCACTGCGTGGCCAGGGTGAGAACGTCCTCACTGAAGCAGACCCAGTCGGGTTGGTCGGGGTTGACCGGCTGGTTCACCTGCACCATGGTCCGGGTCGGGTTCACCCGGCCCTCCACGAAGCCCAGTTGGATCCCCTCCGCCTCGGACAGGGGCAGACCCAGGGCGAAGGCCTTGCCGGACACGACCGCGGCCGCCCCCCGGCGGCGGGCCGCCTCGTCGATCAGGTTGAGGGTGCCGATCTCGTCGTCGGGCCCCCATCGCCCCCAGTTGCGCACACGGGCGGCCACGTCGGTGAACACGGCAGGGACGGGCACGCGCGCACCTTATCGCCGGGCCCGGTTGTCCCCAACCGGGCGGGGGGCGATACTGAGGATGCCAACTGGTTCCTGGTTCGCAGCAACCTCAGGGAGGGATTGCCAAATGACGACGACGCGCGCGGCGGTGTGCACGGGCCTCAACGAGCCCTGGAAGACAGAAGAGATCGAGATCGACGCTCCGGGAAACCGCGAGGTCAAGGTGAAGATGGTGTGGGCGGGGATGTGCCACTCCGACGAGCACCTGCGCACCGGCGACATCAGTCAGACCCCAGAGGTGCTGGCCATGATGGGGGTGAAGTCGATGTTCCCGGTCGTGGGGGGCCATGAGGGCTCCGGCATCGTCACCGAGGTCGGCGAGAACGTGACCCAGGTGGCTGAGGGCGACCACGTCGCCGTGTCGTTCATCCCATCCTGCGGGACCTGCCACTGGTGCGCGTCCGGTCGCCAGAACTTGTGCGACCTCGGGATGATGACGCTGGCCGGCGGCATGATCAGCGACGGCACCTACCGCTACCACCTGGCGGGCGAGGACCTGAACAGGATGGCCCAGCTCGGCACGTTCGCCGACGAGATGGTGGTCCACGAGAACTCGCTCGTGAAGCTCAACCCCTGGGACAACATGAAGGCAGCTGCACTCATCAGCTGCGGCATCTCGACGGGCTTCGGTTCGGCCGTCGACCGGGCCAAGGTCAAGCCAGGCGAGACAGTGGTCGTCGCCGGCGCGGGCGGCGTCGGCTCGGGCGCCGTTCAGGGCGCCCGCATCGCGGGGGCACGCAACATCGTGGTGGTCGACCCCGTGCCGTTCAAGCTCGAGCGGGCTATGGAGATCGGAGCGACCCACACGGCGGCGACGCTGCTCGACGCGCAGATGATGCTGCCCGAGCTCACCATGGGCCGTAACGCCGATGTGGTGATCCTGACGCCGAGCGTGCTCAAGGGCGAGCTCATCGCGGCCGCCTGCTCGTGCGGCTCAAAGGACGCCCGCATTGTGGTGACGGCCATCGCGCCGTTCGACCAGATGGACGTGCAGCTCAACCTGTTCAACCTGGCCATGTTCAACCAGGCGCTCCTCGGCACTGTCTTCGGGTCGCAGAGCCCGCGCGTGCAGGTGCCGAACCTGCTCAACCTCTACGAGTCGGGCGCGCTCAAGATCGACGAGCTCATCACCCAGGAGTACACGCTCGACCAGGTGCAGCAGGGCTACGAGGACCAGGCCGCCGGCACCATCGTCCGCGGCGTCGTCAAGTTTGACTGAACTGAACTGAACTGAACTGAACTGACACGGAGCCACTGACTCTCGAGGCCTGGCCGGCTGAAGCAGAGAACAGTGCGGAGGATCCAGGCGATCCGGCCTTTCAGCTAGCTGTACTTCTTGGACTCCTTCGGGCTAATCGCCAGATGTACAAACCGAAGGTGATCAACCAAATCGTCACCGGGTACGCAGCAACCCGCTCCATCATTCCGCGACAAATGCCCAGCATTGTTCGGCGTGATCGTGAGTGACTCCGCGCCTGCGTTGCGTGAACGCCAGCAATCTCCGGCATCACATCCGCGGGCTCGTTCACATCACGCTGTCAACCGAGCAGTCACGTCTTGGCTCATGAGGAACCGTACGGACTCTCGGTCTCGGCCGTGTCGTGAGCGACGCCACCCTGATGGCGCCTCGCCAGCTAGTTGACATATGCCGATATGGGTATATGATTCCAGTGTGGCTCGAACGTCGACGACGACCGATGCGTTCAACGCCGTCGCCGAAGGCAGCCGTCGCGAGCTCCTCGACGCCCTTGGCTCAGGGGAGGCCACGGTCAGCGACCTTGTCGATCGGCTCGGGCTGACCCAGCCCCAAGTCTCCAAGCACCTCGCGGTGCTCCGGACAGTCGGACTTGTCTCGGTCCGGGCGGAAGGTCGGTGTCGCTGGTACAGGGTCAACGGGATGGCGTTGCGACCCGTCTACGAGTGGATCCGCAACTTCGAGTCCACCTGGAACACCCGACTGGACCAGCTCGACGACGTGCTCGTGGAGCTTCAGAAGAAGGAGAAGCAATTATGACCAGCACGATCCCCAACCGGCACGGCTCGGCCGTCGTCACCTTGCCCTCGGACAACGAGATTCTGATCACTCGGGTCTTCGACGCTCCGGCTGAGCTCGTGTTCGACGCTTGGACAACGCCTGACATCGTGAAGCGTTGGTGGGCTGGAGACCGCGGGGAAGTGACCGACGCCCAGATCGACTTGCGGATCGGGGGCCGTTGGCGGTGGGTCATGACCGCGAACGGTGGCTTCGAAGTGGCCTTCAGCGGCGAGTACCGCGAGATCGATCGGCCTCGCCGTCTGGTCAAGACCGAGGTGTTCGAACTGGTCCCTGACGCTGAGGCGGTGAGCACCACCACTTTCGAAGAGTCCGATGGCGTGACCACAATGAAGATCCTGGCCCGCTACCCGAGTCAGGAGCACCGAGACGCCGCGATCGCGTCGGGGATGGAGGGTGGTCTCCAGACGTCGCTCGACGAGCTGGAGGAGCTGGTACGGCAAGCGGCATAGTCCGGCGACCGCCCTGCAGCCCGACTACGGCCGGCGACAATGCTCACGCGTCATTCGTGTCCGAATTGCGTGGCCGCAGCTGCCGCGGCGGCCTGGCTTCGCTGGTCAGTCTCGCAGGCGTTCGGTGAGGCGAACCGTGACCGTGTCGCCCACGTCCTTCCCGAGTTTCTTTCGGATCTCGGCCTTGATCGGCAACTTGTGCGTGCCGTCGCCGAGCGCCATGAAGGAGCTCTGGAAGGGCTCGCGGTCAACAGTGCCCCGCACCTTCACCAGGCCCCTCGTCCCGAAGTATTCGGCTGAACCCGGCATGACCACGTAGGTCCACCCACCCTTGCTGGGGCTCTTCTGCAGCCGGGCCCGAAAGCTCTTGTTCATACCCTGATTCTCTTCCGCGGTGCCTTCGTCGTCCACTGTTGTGGGTGCCCAGTTCGCCGGACCTGGGGCGTGGCTGTCGCAGTGGAGAAGAGGTTGGCCGGTGCCAAGCTGTCGCTGTGGACGACGATGACCTGTTGGCTGAGCAGCGCTCGTTCTATCGGGCGAGGGCTCCGGAGTACGACGAGTGGTGGCAGCGACGCGGTCGCTACGACCGAGGACAAGAACAGCTTCTCGAGTGGCAACGTCAGGTGGCGACGGTGGACGCCGCATTGGACGTCTTCGGGCCCACTGGCGATGTGTTGGAACTGGCGGGGGGTACCGGATGGTGGACGCAGCGACTGGCCAGGACGGCAGACCGGCTCACCGTGGTGGACAGCTCGCCCGAGGCCCTTGCGCTGAACCGCGAGAGGGTGGGGCGTCCGGATGTGCGATACGACGTGGCGAATCTGTTCGCATGGCGGCCAGATTCCTTCTATGACGTCGTGTTTTTCTCCTTCTGGCTCTCACATGTGCCAAGAACTCGGTTCGGCGACTTCTGGTCCCTCGTCCGCTCATGCCTCGTGCCGTCAGGGCGGGTCTTCCTCATCGACAACCGGGACGATCCGACGCCCGACTCAGCACCGAAGGATCCCTACGTCGTCGAGTACGGGCGGATCTACACCTCCGCACTCTCAGCGACGGATCGCAATACCGGGTGATCAAGGTGATGTACGAACCTCACGAGCTTGAGTCTCTGATCGCCGCCGAGGGGTGGTCAGTCGAGATGGACGCGACACGATGGTTCCTGTTTGGATCAGCGCGCCAAGTCTGAGCCCAGGTGTCCCGGTGTCCGCCTCCTGTCTCCACGAGCTCACATGGACGCTCTTGGCCTCAGGGGCCAGTGATGATCGCAACGCAGCTGATTTCGATGATCGCTTCGGGAGGGAAGAGCTCGGTGACGCCAACATCGGTCCACATGGGGTATGGATCTTGCAGGAACTCTTGAGCCACCTCGAGCACAACGTGAGCCTGACTTCGTAGGCCGACACGATACGAATTGATCTCGACCACGTCGTCCCAGTCTGTGCCCGCCTCAGCGAGAGTCAGCGCGATGTTCCGGAACGTATTTCTCGCTTGTTCCTCAGGATCCTTGGGGTAATTTCCCTCGGCATCCTCCCCGGTATGACCAGTCAATCGAAGTGTGTCTCCACCGTGTAGAGCGGCCGGGATGTGTGTTTCCTCGTAGAAGGGCTGCCAGAGCGGTGGAATGATGACGTCTCGGCCGAGGCGTCGCTTCCTTCGTGTCGCCATCGATCAACACCTGCCTCTCGGGAGTTCTCAGTCCACTGCTCAGGCGGAACGTTCGGTCCTCTGAGGCTAGGCGGCTCACCGCGCGATGACGCGGAGTGATCGTGGTTGCACAAATCGTGGCGACCGACTGGAATCTGTGCGACGAGGGACGAGGTGAGCGATGGCGGTTGGCGAGCACGCGAAGCAGGTACGGAAGTTCGTGGACGAGGTCTGGAACGGCCGAAACTACGAAGCGGCCGCCGATCTGTACAGCGAGAAGTACACCAATCCGTTTGGGACGGGTCCCACGGCCAGAACCGAGCCCATACGCCGGTACCACGGAGCGTTTCCTGATCTCCATCTCGACATCGAGGACCTCGTCGTGGCCGGCGACGAGGTCGTCCTGCGGTGCACCTTCCGCGGTACCGACACGGGAGGATACGTGGGCCGGGCTCCGACCGGACGAGCCGTGGAGGAATGGGTGGTCTCCATCATGCGCTTCGAGGATGACAAGGTCGTCAAGGAATGGATCGGCGCCGACAAACTTGGCTTGTTCATTCAGTTGGGCGTCCTCGACAGCCCGTGGCCGGACTAGCACAGCGCCAGATGCTTCCTTGAGGGAGCTGGTGTGAAACGCAGCCCAAGTGACGCTCGGACCTCATGTCTCGAGCTCCTGGCGGTGAAGAGGTCGTCGTCGTGACGCAGCAGGCTCTCGCCGATCTCGTCGGTCCGGATCTGCGCGTGCTCTTCTGCGGCATCAATCCCGGGACGCTCTCGGGTGACCTCGGCCTCCATTTCGCCCGGTCTGGAAACCGGTTCTGGAAATTGCTCTGTGCCGCTGGATTCACCGAGTCCGTTCTCTTGCCCGCCGAGCAACACGTGCTACCTGGGCTCGGCATAGGCATCACAAATCTGGTGGCGCGGGTGACGGCCGCCGCCAGCGAACTCGGCACCGCCGAGCTGCGTGAAGGTGCGACGCAGCTCGAGGCCAAGGTGGCGATGCTGCAGCCCCGCTGCGTCGCGGTGCTGGGGCTGCAGGCGTATCGGACGGCTTTTCGTAGACCGGACGCCGTCATCGGTCGCCAGCCCGAACCCCTCGCCGGTGCGCTTCTGTGGCTCCTGCCCAATCCCAGCGGGCTTCAGGCCCACTATCAGCTGCCCGAAATGACCGAGATGTTCAAGTCGCTCTTCGTTGCCACGATGGACTGACCGGCGCGAATGCGTTCGAGGTGCGGTGGCCTCTCTCCCGCCTACGCCCGCCGGCCCAAGAAGCAGAGGAACTCCGTCTGCAGGTCCGCACCCGCGGGTGGTTCCAACTTGGGCCCGAAGACGGATGGCTGGCGGATCATTGCGTCCATCGGCTTGAGAGCCTCGTAGGCCTGGCGGACGCAATCCTGGTCGAGCTGCTCGTCCGCACCGATCGTTCGCGCGAGGTCCCACGTGTGGACCAGGACGTCCATCGTCACGAATTGGCCGATGATCTGACCGGCGGGCATCTTGCCCGTCGGCCCATCCATCTCCGTTGCCGCCGCGTCGGGGTCCGCCGCGATCTCGCCGATCCCTCGAGCTGCTTCCGCCCAGGCCTGCTTCGGGTCCTCGTCGGCGCCCAGGGGCTTTGGCTCCCCGCCCCTGACGCTGGCGATGACACCCCGATGGTTCTCGACCACGTGCGCCAACAGGTCCCGGGCCGTCCATTCCTCGCAGGGGGATTGGGCTCCCCACTGGTCAGGGGTCACTGCCTCGACCGCGGCGCCGAAGCCGCTCGAGACCACTCGGTAATTGTCCTGGACGTCAGTCATGGTCCAAGCGTATGTCTGGTCTCGAGCCACAGAAAGTGGCCGCCTCCGACGGCGTCAGCTCAGCCGAGGTGGCGGGTGAACCCCTCCGGGATGACGAGGTCGTCGGGGCTCAGTTGTGAGACGGACGAGTGCCCGAGGCCGAGCAGTGCCGACTCGATGCCGCTGCGCAAAATGTCGAGGACGTTCTCCACTCCGGCCTGACCGTTGGCGGCCAGGCCCCACAACCCGGCGCGGCCGATCATGACGGCGCGGGCGCCCAGCGCCACGGCCTTGACGACGTCGCTGCCACGCCGGATGCCCCCGTCGAGGAGGACATCGATCTGCTCGCCGACGGCGTCGGCGACCGCGGGGAGCGCGCGGATGGTTGCGGGCGTCCCGTCGAGGTTGTTGCCGCCGTGGTTCGATACCGAGATCGCGCTGACGCCCGCGTCCACGGCACGTTTGGCGTCGTCGACGCGGCTGACGCCCTTCAGCATGAAGGCGCCGCCCCACTGCTCGCGCAGCCAGGCCACGTCCTCCCAGCTCGGTGGCGGCGTCCCCATCCACTCGCCGTAGGCGCCGAAGAACGTCGGTCCCTGCTCGCCCTTGGGAACCATGTTCGGCGTCGTCAGGTCCGGGTAGCTTCCCCGTACGAGCGAAGGAGAGGAGCCAGCTCGGGTGGGCCAGGGCTTCGGGCGCGAAGCGGAGCATGGCCCGCAGGTTCACCGTCTCGGGAATGGTGGGGCTGCCCCAGTCCCGGCCGTGGGAGAAGGACCAGTCCAAGGTGGCGATGAGACCGACCGCACCAGCGGCCCGCGCCCGCTCGACCCGGGCGGCGATCTGGTCCCGTGTGCCGATCCAGTAGATCTGGAAGAACGTCTGCGGGTTGGCCGCGACGACGTCCTCCACCGGCATGCTGGCGAACGAGCTCAGGCCCATGGCGGTCCCGCGGGCGGCTGCGGCCTGGGCCATGGCCACCTCGCCTCCTGGGTGCACGGCCTGGACGCCGGTGGGGGAGATGAGCACGGGGAACGAGATCTCCTGGCCCATGACCTTGGTGGTGAGATCCCGACTGGCGGCAAAGCCGGCCGCGTGGGGGGCGAAGCCGAGCTCGCCGTAGGCAGTGACGTTGTCCTCCACCGTGATCCCGCGTTCGGAACCTGCGATCAGCGCCCCGTAGACAGACTTGGGCAGGCGCTTTTTGGCGCGCCGCTGCGCCTCGGCCACCGTTTCGAACCACTTGTTAGCCACAACCGGGAAACTCTACGCGCCTCCGCCGGGGCAGCCCCACTCCGGGCACCAGGGGCGGAGCCGGACGTAGGGTCGGCGGCATGCCCGAGCCAGAGTTCGTCCCGCTGACCCCAGAGCAAAAGGCCAAGCGTGCCGCCAGTTTCGGCGACGCGGCCTCGCATTACGAGCGCTACCGCCCGGGACCCCCGGTCGAGGCGGTGGAATGGGTCCTGCCTGCGCCGGTGCGCACGGTCGTGGACCTGGGCGCCGGGACCGGAGCCCTGACCCGGCTCCTGGTCGGGCGGGCTGACGAGGTGGTGGCCGTCGAGCCCGACGACCGCATGCGGGCCGTGCTCGCACAGTCGGTTCCCGGTGTGCGGGCCGTAGCCGGCCGCGGCGAGTCGATCCCGCTCCCCGACGCCAGCGCGGACGCCGTCCTTGCATCGTCGTCGTGGCACTGGATGGACCTTGTCCCGACGTTGGTCGAAGTCGGTCGCGTCCTGGTTCCCGGCGGGGTGCTGGCCGCCGTGTGGTCTGGACCTGACCCGGATTCGGGCCTCATCGCCCAGGCGCGCGCCCTCCTCGGCGGCGACGGCTCGTCGGACATCGACGACCAGAACCGGGCTGAGTTGTCAGCGGCGCTCAATGACCGGAGCGCGCTTGTCCAGGCGCTCGAGATCCCGCCCGGCGTCCCGTTCGACCAACCCGAGCGGAAGGTGATCACCTGGGACGTCGCCCTCAACGCGGACGAGCTCATCGGGCTCATGGGGACGTTCAGTTGGGTGATCCTGATGGATGACGAGGCCCGCGAGCGGCTCTTCGAGACGGCACGGCGGGTTCTGCGTGACTCGCTCGGCGTGTCCGGCGACGTGACGGTCGACATCGGCTATCGGGCCGAGGTGTTCAAAGCTCGCCGCCACGGGTGAACGCGCGCCGATCGGGTTCGTAACATAAGGCCGTGCTGGCGGAACTCCGATCGGCGACCGCCGACGACATCCCGGCCGTGTTGGCTTTCTGGGACACGGCCGCAGAGCCCACCTCCACCGATTCGGCCAGCGCGCTCGCCGGTCTTCTCCGCCGCGACCCGGACGCGCTGATCGTCGCCGAAGTGGAGGGCCGCATCGTCGGCAGCGTGATCGCCGGCTGGGACGGCTGGCGGGGCGCCATCTATCGCTTGGCGGTCGATGCAGAGCATCGCCGCCACGGGGTGGGGCACACGCTGCTACGCGCCGCCGAGGACCATTTGGCCGCACTCGGGGCGCGTCGGCTGCACGCCATCGTCGTGGGCTCGAACCCCAACGGCGTGGCCTTCTGGGAGGCGTCGGACTGGGAGCAGCAGGTCGGACAGCTCCGCTACGCCAAGGGTTAACGGCGTCCTGACCAGTCGGTGACGCCTCAGCTCGAGGGAGCGGGTCGATCGAGGTCGTGGATCGTCGGGCGACTGTAGATCCCGTCGATCTGTCGGACCACGTCGTCGAGAGCGGGCACATACCCGTCGTCGGTGTCCACCATGAACTGTGGGCAATCGAAGTCGAGCGGTTCCACCAACGCAGATTGGAGCTGCTCGGCCAAGGGCAGAAGTGCGCGCAGCCGCGCCTCACCACAGAGGGGGTCCTCACGCATGCGCCGTTCGAAGCGCTGGTGGGCGTGCCTACTGTGGCAGTGGACGTTGACCAGCACGCAACGTGGAGCGACACGGCGGGTCACATCCGGCTCGCTCACACCCCTGTAGAACGTCTGCTCGGCCACGAAGCTGATGCCGAGTTCGGCCCACAGCTCCATGGTCCGGGTAGAACGGCTCGACACCTGGTGCACCCAGATTCACCGCGTGTCCCCGTGTCCGCCAGACTGCGTGCACCAGCTGATCCTTGTGCAGTACCGGAAGGTCGAGGCTCGCTGCGAGGGCACGAGCCAGCGTGGTCTTGCCTGCTCCTGGCGCCCCGCTCACCAGGACGGCGAGGGGAGGCCGACTGGGCGTCGCCGTTGCGTCATCCACCGTGCGTGTCCTCAGCCCTTCTCGCTTGGCTCCGCCCGCAGCTCCTGGCGCAGTGCCGGCGACGACCACACCCGGGCGCGCCACGAGACCCGCGGGATCAGCGGCACGACCGTCCGTTCGCGTGCACAGCCAACCCAGACGCCCGTGCCGTAGGCGACGTCGTCGGCAACGTGCAGCGCCACCGCGCGCACAGGATCGCGGGCGTCCTGGTCGGTCGACAACTCGCTCAGTGCTGGGAGGAGCAGTGCCAGCGCCGACGCCCGGCGCGTCCGGCGAAAAGCCAACCCGAGCACGAGCGCGGGAGACCAGGCCCGCGTCAACGACGCGAGCGCGGGCAACGCAGCCCGCGTCGTGCCCCCACCGGCGATGTGGGTGGCGACGCCGACGGGGTCACGCACCAGCCCGCGCAGCCGGCGCGCCAGAATGCCGATGGAGATCGCCAACGCCGTGAGCGCGAGCAACGGTTTGCGAGCCATGACGAACATCCACACCGCGAGCGACCACCCTGAGACGTGGACCGGGACGAGCGCGTCCCGGTGTCGCCGGGACAGCGGCGCGGCCGTGGTCCCGTAGAACGCCCGCCGGGCCAGGAACGCACCCAACGTGACCGGACCCTGGTGCGCGACCGTGCTCGACGGCTCATAGCGCACGTCCCAGCCGGCCTCGCCCAGGCGCCAGACGAGATCCACGTCCTCGCCTCCCCTGAGCGCGGGGTCGAAGAGGCCTGGCCCATCCGCCGCGTCCACTCGGACCAGCAGTGCCGCACTCGGCACGAACGGGATGCGGCTCCCCGTTCGGACCAGGCCCGGCGCAACGCCACGGTCCAGCGAGGAGCGCGGGAGTACCGGTGCACGTCCGTCTGCGCCCTCCTCCTGGCTCTTGCACGACTTGCACGATGCGCGGCGCCACGGCAGCGACGAGTGGGTCGTCGAAATGGCCCAACAGCGGACCCAGCCATCCCTCGGTGGGTACACAGTCGGAGTCCACGAACGCGACGAGCGCGGTGTGGACGTGAGCCAAACCCGCATTGCGGGCCCCAGCCGGTCCGACGTTGGTGCTGAGCCCGACCAGGCGCGCCCCGTGTCGCTCGGTGATCTCCTTCGTCGCGGCGGCATCGGCCGAGGCGTCGTCGACCACGATGCAGTCCAGCCCCTCCAGCACGCCAAGCAACCGGTCGAGCTGGGTCGTCCTGTCGCGCACCGGCACCACCACGGTGACGTCGGAGGTCCCGAGGGTGGCGCCGGTGGGCTCCGGCACGAACGCGCCGGCCGAAACCAGCCTTCGGGCCAGCAGCTGCGCCGACCGCCGCGGCCCCACCGGGGCCCCCGACTTCCAGCGCGCCACGAGCTGGCGGGCCCGCTCGGAAATCCGGAACAGGCGCAATGGGCTGCCGCCGAGCAGCACGGATCCGCCGTCGAATTCCTGCGTCGAGGCGTCCTCGGTCAGGGTGAAGGAGCCGGGCAGCGGCGTCGAGGCCCGGGCGGGGGCGGGGCGCAGCCCGGAGATCGTCCCGGGTGCGCTGGGCTGGGGCATCGTCCAATCTTGGCAGTCCGGGGCCGGGGATAGGCTGGGGCCAGTGCCCAGAGGAGGTCGGATGCTGGTTGAGGACCAAGACACCCAGGACGTCGAGGAGCTGTCCGATGAGGACGTCGATGAGCTCCTGGTGGAAGAGGTCTCCATCGACGGGATGTGCGGCGTCTATTGAGCGTGACCGAGGCGCGGCCAGCGGGGGCTGCGTTCGCAGCTGAACGGGCGTGGCAGCTCAATCCGCAGGTCGCCTTGCGCGACGAGTCCTTCGGGGCGCTCGCCTATCACTACGGCAACCGTCGACTCGTCTTCCTCAAGTCACGGACCCTGGTCGAGCTGGTCTCGTCGCTGCACGAGTACCCGAGCGCAGCCGAGGCCATCGCCGCCGTCGTGCCCGAAGGCCAGCAGGGCTCCTACACGCGTGCCCTGGCGCGACTGGCGAGCTCGGAGGTGATCGATGCCCGCTGAGACCGCACCCCTGCCCTTGAAGGAGCAGTTCAGCCAGGGACTCGACGCACCGATCTGCCTCACCTGGGAGCTCACCTACGCCTGCAATCTCGCCTGCGTGCACTGCCTCAGCTCTTCGGGACGGCGCGACCCGAGCGAGCTCACGCCAGCCGAGGCTCGCGGCATCGTCGACGACATGGTCGACATGAAGGTCTTCTACGTCAACATCGGTGGGGGCGAGCCGATGTTGCGGCCGGACTTCTTCGATCTTGTGTCCTACGCCGTCGAGCGCAAGGTCGGTGTGAAGTTCTCCACCAACGGCACGCGGCTCACGCCCGAGCGCTCCCGCCAGCTCGCCGCGCTCGACTACCTCGATGTGCAGATAAGCATCGACGGAGCCACCGCCGCCACCAACGACGCCGTCCGCGGCGAGGGTTCGTTCGCCGCCGCCCGCGCCGCCATGGACAATCTCGCCGCCGCCGACTTCGGCCCTTTCAAAATCAGCGTCGTCATCACCCGGCAGAACGTCGATGAGCTCGATGCACTGGCCGCCATCGCCGACTCCTACGGCGCCCAACTCCGCCTGACGCGCCTGCGCCCCTCTGGCCGCGCCGTCGACACCTGGGACGCCCTGCACCCGACGGCGGAACAGCAGCGTGCGCTCTACCACTGGCTGGTCGAGCGTCCCGGCGTGCTGACGGGCGACTCCTTCTTCCATCTGTCCGCGCTGGGCGAGCCGCTCGACGGCCTGAATCTGTGCGGCGCCGGTCGGGTCGTCTGCCTCATCGACCCCGTCGGCGACGTGTACGCCTGCCCGTTCGTCATCGACCGCCAGTTCCTCGCCGGCAACGTACGCGACCCCGGAGGCTTCCCGGTGGTCTGGCGCGAGTCGGATCTCTTCACCTCGCTGCGCGAGCCGCAGAGCGCGGGGGCCTGCGCCTCGTGCGGCTCGTTCGATGCCTGCCAGGGCGGCTGCATGGCAGCCAAGTTCTTCACCGGCCTGCCCCTCGACGGCCCGGACCCCGAGTGCGTCTACGGGCACGGCGAGACCGCGCTCGCGGCACTGGGCACGCGGCCGCAGTCTGCGCTCGGGCACTCCAAGGTGGCGCGGGACGGGACGCCGATCCCGGTGCCGACACCCGTCCGCTTCCGCTCGCCGGCCCGCACCTGAGCCGTGGAGCTCGCCGGCGCCACCTGGCCCCAGGTGGAGGCGACCGGGGGGCGCACGGTGCTGGCGGTCCCGCTGGGCTCGCTCGAGCAGCACGGCCCGCACCTGCCCCTCGACACCGACACCCGCATCGCCGTCTCCGTGGTCGCCGGGTTGGCGGCCCGTTGTGCCAGCGTGACCGCGGCACCCGCCGTCGCCTACGGGGCGAGCGGCGAGCACGCCGGCTTCCCGGGCACGCTCCTCATGGGTCACGGGGTCCTGGCCGACCTGCTCGTCGAGATCGTGCGCTCGGCCCGGAGCGCCTTTGCCGGCGTGGTGTTCGTCAATGCCCACGGGGGGAACGAGGAGGCGCTCGTGGGGGCCCAGAGCCGCTGCATTGCCGAGGGCGACGACGTGGTGGTGTGGCGCGCCACGACGCCGGGCGGCGACGCGCACGCCGGTCGGACCGAGACGTCCCTCCTGCTGGCAATCGCACCGTCGTCGGTGCGCCTCGACGAGGCCCGGCCCGGGCGGACCGAGCCGATCGCTTCGTTGCTGCCCCGTCTGCGCGCCGAGGGGGTGCGGCCGGTATCGTCCAGCGGCGTGCTGGGTGATCCGACGGGTGCGTCTGCGGAAGAGGGCCGGGTCCTGCTCGATTCGCTCGTGGGAGACCTGACGCGCACGGTCGCGTCGCACTGGTCGCTCCCATGAGCCCGGCAGCGGTCGTCACCGGTGCCGCGCGTGGGATCGGCGCCGCGACGGTCGACGCCCTCGTGGCCGCCGGGTGGCAGGTCGTGGCGGTGGACCGCACCGCCGACGATCCGGCCCTGGACTACGCCCTGGCCACGAAGGCGGATCTGGAAGCGGTGGCCCAGCGCCACGGCGCCGCCGTCCGCGCCGTCGTGGGCGACGTGCGCAGCGCCTCGGACATGCAGGCCGCCGTGGACGAGGCCGTCCGGCACTTCGGGGGACTCCAGGCGGCGGTCGCCGCCGCCGGCGTGCTCAGCGGCGGCCCTCCGGTCTGGGAGACGGCCGACGCCCAGTGGGACGTGCAGTTCGACGTGAACGTCAACGGGGTGCGCCGCCTGGCGGCGGCCGCGGTGCCGGCGCTCCTCACTGCGCCGGAGCCCCGCCACGGCCGGCTCGTGGCCGTCGCCTCGACGGCCGGACTCCTGGGTTTGCCGCGCCTCGGCGCCTACAGCGCGTCCAAGCACGCGGTGATCGGGCTCATCCGCTCGCTCGCCGCCGACCTGGCCGGCACCGGCATCACCGCGAACGCCGTGTGCCCCGGTTCGACCCGCGGCCCCATCCTCGATGCCTCCGCCGCCGTCTACGGCCTGTCCTCGCCCGAGGAATTCGGCGCCCAGCAGCTGGTGCAGCGACTCCTGCACCCCGAGGAGCCGGCCGCGCTGATCGCCTGGTTGTGCGGTGCCAGCTCCTCGGGCGTCACCGGGGCAGCCCTCCCGGTCGACGGCGGCATGACCACTTCGTAGCGACGACAGGAGAGCCCATGGCCGAGTGCACGCATCTGGACCAGATCAGCGACGTCGATCCGCAGACACCCTCGGGGTGCGGCGAATGCATGAAGATCGGCGGCACGTGGCTGCACCTGCGCCTCTGCCTGTCCTGCGGGGAGGTCAACTGCTGCGACTCTTCGCCGAACAAGCACGCCACCGAAGCACTTCCACGCCTCGGGCCACCCGCTGATCCAGTCGTTCCAACCAAACGAAGACTGGATCTGGTGCTACGTCGACGAGCTCACCATGGAGCCCGCCTAGGTCTGCCCGTAGGTCGTGTCGCGGGACGCGGCGCGGCCGCGTCCCGACCTCCCTGACCGCGTGTCGCAGGTCGTTGACCAGCGCGGGCACGGTCGCCGCGCTCCCGGCGTGCACCGTGGCGTGGAGCGAGTCCGGTCGGTTCTGGCGATCGAGGTACCAGCCTTCGGCGGCCAGCCGCTCGCCCACGGCGAAGATGTCGAGGGCGTCGGCGTCCTTGGCCCCGAAGGCCAGGACCGTCGCCGGCGGGTCGCCGCGCACGGCGAGGCCCTCGATCGACTCCACCCCCGCCCGCAGCTCCCGTGCCGCATCGTGTGCCGTGCGCGTGAGCTCGAGGTAGCCCTCGTGGCCGATGTGCATCAGGGCGGCCCAGGCCGCGGCGACCGGACCGGCCGGCCGTGTCCCGGCCATCGCCGTGGAGGCGTAGAACCCGCCCAGCCAGTCCGTGGTGACGAAGAGCTGCATCCGGGCCAGCTCGTGGGTCCGGTACAGGATCACCGAGACGCCCTTGGACGCGTAGCCGTACTTGTGCACGTCGGCCGACATGGATGTCACGCCGGGCACCCGGAAGTCGAACGGCTCGTCCAGGCGGCCGAGCTCGGTGAGGAAGGGCAGGAGGAAGCCGCCCATGCACGCGTCGACGTGGCACAGGATCCCGCGCTCGAGCGCCAGCGCGGCAATGTCGGCAATGGGGTCGATCACTCCCTGGGGGTACGTCGGGGCGGAGCCCACCACCATGATCGTCTCGTCCGTGCAGGCGTCGGCCAGCCTGCTGGCGCTGACCCGGAAGTCGGCGTCCACCGGGACCCTGACGAGGTCCACGTCGAAGTAGTCGGCGGCCTTCGTGAACGCTGCGTGCGCGCTCTCGGCCGCCACGACCCGCGGCCGGGCCAGGCCGCGGGCGCGTCCCACGTCGCGTGCCGTCTTCACCGCCTGGAGCAGGCTCTCGGTGCCGCCCGAGGTGAGGTAGCCCTCCACCGCGCCACCGGATGCGGGGTCGTCGGCGCCGAGCAAGGAGGCCGTGTTGGAAACGATGTCGTGCTGCATGACGCCGATGCTGGGGAAGGCCAGGACGTTGAGCCCGTTCTCGGCGCTGTAGAGCGACAGCGCATCGGAGAGGAGCTCATGGATGTCGTCGCCCGCCGAGTACACCAGGCTGAAGACCCGGCCGCCCCGCCAGTCCTGGTCGTCCTGCTTCATGGTGATCAGCTTCTGCATCACCTCGTCGCGGGGGAGACCCTGCTGGGGCATCGGCGTGTGGGGGAACGTGGCCATACGCCGTTCTTACCTCACCCGACCGGCGCCATGTGCCGTCGGGGAGCGAGGGCCCGGTGCATCGGTGGCGTCGGGCTGCGCCGCTCTGGCGCTATGAGCTCCAGATGATGGCCTGGGGCTCGGTGTAGGCCAGCAGGCCGTAGTCGCCCCCGTCGCGCCCGACGCCGGACATCTTGAACCCGCCGAAGGGGGCGTCGTGGTTGCGCTGCGCGGTGTTGACGCCCACATGCCCGGCTTGCAGGCGCTTGGCGACGCGCAGGGCGCGGGCGCCGTCCTTGGAGAACACGTAGTCGTAGAGCCCGAATTCGGTGTCGTTGGCGATGGCGATGCCCTCGTCTTCGTCGTCGAAGGGGATCATCGTGATGACCGGGCCGAAGATCTCCTCGCGCGCGACGCGCATGGTGTTGTCGCCGGTGATGAGCGTCGGCGCCACGTAGAACCCCGTGGGCAGATCGGCCGGGCGCTCACCCCCGATGACGATCTCGCCCCCGTCCTCGATCGCCGTCTGGATGTGTGCCTCGATCCGGCCGCGCTGCGCCGCCGAGATGACCGGCCCGATGATGGTCGCGGGGTCGGTCGGGTCACCCACCTTGAGGTAGCCGGCCATCTGCACGAGGCCGTCGCGCACCTGGTCGAACAGGCTCCGGTGCACCACCGCCCGTGTCGGCGCGGTGCAGATCTGTCCGGAGTGGAACGACCAGGTCGAGCCGATGCAGCCGATGGCCCCCTTCACGTCGGCGTCCTCGAAGACGACACAGGCGCCCTTGCCGCCGAGCTCGAGCAGGGTGCGCTTCATGGTGCGGGCCGCCTGCTCGCCGATCTTCACGCCGACCTGGGTCGAGCCGGTGAAGCTGACGCAGTCGACCTCGTCGGAGTCGACCAACGCGGCGGAGGAGGCCGGACCGTTCCCGTTGACCAGGTTGACCACGCCGGGCGGGAAGCCGACGTCGTTGAGGATGCGGACGAGCTCCACAATGGCCAGCGGGTCCTGCGGAGCCGGCTTCACGACGACGGTGTTGCCGGCCGCCAGCGCGGGGGCCACCTTTCCCGCCATGTTGACCATGGGGAAGTTGTACGAGGTGATGCAGGCCACGACGCCGAGCGGTTGGCGGTTCACCATCCCGCCGATGATCCCGCCCGGCGCCAGCGGCGTCGCCTGGGCGGGCTGGGGGAGGAGCGGCGTCTGCAGCACGCCGCGGGGGTCGCGGGCGTAGCGCTCGAAGCGGTCCGCCGCCACGGGCACCTGCATGCGCGAGCCGACGGTTGCCGTCGCGCCGGTCTCCGCGATCACCAAGGGCAGGAGTTCGGAGGACTTGGCCCGGATGGCGGCTGCGGCTTCGCGCATGAGGGCGCCGCGGTCGTCGGCCGACCAGGCCGCCCAGCCCGGCTGGGCCTCCTTGGCCGCCGCGGCGGCGGCCAGCGCGTCGTCTGCGCTGGCGTTGGGGGCCAGTCCGACGATCTCCTCGGTGGCAGGGTTGACGATCTCGTAGGTCCCGTCTGACGCGTCGACCCACTTGCCCCCGATGAGGAGCTGGTGCTCGTTGCGCTGTGTGGTCTCGGCCATGTGTGCTCCCGACTCGGGTGCCGCCAGCCGATCTGACGGCGCGTCACATTCAACCCGCTCCGGGCGACGCTCCGCCAAAGCCGCAGCGCAGGTGGCGCAGCGCGCCGCCCCCAGGGTGGGACTGACCCGCGCCGACGACAGCCTCCGCCCCGGGCGAGACGAGCCTCCTCCTGCCGCTGGGCGACGAGAAGCCGGGCGTGGTCCATCCTCCATCCCCTCATGACCGGCCCGGGCCGGGAGATCAACGGCGTTGATCCGGCCACATCGAGATGGGAGAGCCGGTCAAGTCGGTGTTCAGCCCACGACGAGGGCCAGACGGCACCGACGTCGACCTGCCCCGATGGGCGCCGGACCCGGCCGACTGAGCGGGATCTCAGGGGCGGCGGTCGCCCGGGCGATTGCGTTCCGACGGGGTATCACCGGGAAGAATCCCCTATTTATTACTTTTGTCACTTCGCAAGGTCATAGTCCCTGTGGGATTCTCTACATTGGAATACGTCCTCGGGGGAGTGAACGGAGTGGTCATGAGTCGACCAGCCAACAGGGTCCCCGCCCCCGCACGCCCCAACGAGGAAACCTCGACCACCGCCGGCCGCGATGTCTCGGGGATCGTGGGCGACTCCATCCTCGCCAGCGCAGACGTGGCGCACGCCCGTGAGCGCCGCCGCATGGCCCGTCTCCGCCGCCTGGTCGCCGTCGCCGCTCTGGCGCTGGGCTGGGTCGTCATCCGCCGGATCAGCGGGCACGGGATCTTCCCGACCATCCACCTGCCGCACGGCCTCGGCACCGCCATCCCGATCCTGCTCGTCGTCTGCATGCTCGGCGTGGTCATGCTCGCCCCCCTCCTCGCGGCGGGGCGGTCGCCGCACACGCTGATCCGTCCCGGCGAGACCAAGGTGGGCCTCGAAGACCTGGTGGGCATCGACCCCATCAAGGCCGAGGTGGTCCGCTCCATCAACTTGTTCCTCGCGCACCAGACCTTCCGCGACGCCATGGGCGGGTCGGCGCGGCGCGGTGTGTTGTTCGAAGGGCCGCCCGGGACCGGCAAGACCTTCGTCGCCAAGGCCATGGCCAAGGAGGCGAACGTCCCGTTCCTCTTCGTGTCGGCCTCGGCGTTCCAGTCGATGTACTACGGCCAGACGAACCGCAAGATCCGGTCCTTCTTCAAGCAACTCCGCAAGCACGCCCACAAGGAGGGCGGCGCCATCGGCTTCATTGAGGAGATCGATGCCATTGGTGCCACCCGGCGCGGCATGGGCGGCAGTGGCGGGGCCGAAGGCGTGTCCGGCGTGGTCAACGAGCTCCTCGTGCAGCTGCAGTCCTTCGACACCCCGACGCGGGGCCAGCGCATCGCATGGGCCTGGATCGACCTGCTCAACCGCTATCTCCCCGACGGCAGCAAGCTGCACAAGCCCGCCGTCGTGCCTGCCAACGTGCTCGTGGTCGGCGCCACCAACCGCAAGGACGACCTCGACCCTGCGCTGATCCGGCCGGGTCGCTTCGACCGCACCATCTACTTCGGCCTCCCGGGACGGAAAGCCCGGGCCGACATCGTCGCCTACTACCTGGGCAGGAAGGCACACGCCGCCGACCTCGACGAGCACGGCGCCGTCGACATCGTCGCCGGCATGACCTTCGGCTACTCGCCGGCCGCGTTGGAGCGTCTCATGGACGAGGCACTGGTCATCGCACTGACGCACGGTCGTTCTGCGATGACGATGTCCGACGTGGCCGAGGCCAAAATGCTCGTCGAGCTCGGCGTCACCGACGAGACCATCTACACGCCGAACGAGCGCGACCGGGTGGCCACCCACGAGGCCGGCCATGCCACCGTGGCCTACTTCGTCGGCCAGACGCGCCAGCTCGACGTGCTCTCCATCGTGAAGCGACGCGACTCGCTCGGCTTGTTGCAGCACTCCGACACCGAGGAGCGCTTCACCAAAAGCAGCGAGGAGCTGCACGCGCTGCTGCAGATCGCCATGGGTGGCATGGTGGCCGAGGAGCACTGGTTCGACGAGGTGTCCACGGGCCCGGCCTCCGACCTGGCTGCAGCCACCGCCATCGGGGCTCAGATGATCGGGGCCTGCGGCATGGGGTCGTCGCTCATCTCGGTGGCCGCCGCCGGCAACGGCTACCTCGAGGGAAGCCTCGTCGACAAGGTGCTGGGCGACAAGACGGCCCGGGCCGAGCTCGACACGCTGCTGATGGGCAGCTGCGACGCGGCCAAGGCCATCGTCACCACGCACCCGCAGGTGGTCGAGGCTCTCCGTGACGCCTTGCTCGAGCGGGACGAGCTGGTCGGCTCCGAGATCACCGAGGTGATCGAGGCCGCCCTGCACGCGCCCGAGCCCGCCGTGATCGCCGAGCTGCGCCCGTCGGGCACGGCCGGAGGGCGCGCCTGATCGCCTGATCCGTTCCGCGTGCGCGGTCTCGTCCGGCGCGTCCTAGGCGGGCTCGGTGAGGGCGGCGGCGATGGCTGCGCCGGTGTGGGACGCGTTGAGGTAGGGCTCGGGAGCATGGGCCCTGTGCCCGTTGTCGATGACGACCTCTTCGACCCTGGGCCCGAACTTCTCGGCGAGTGACACCTCGGCTGCCTTGTCGCCGACGGCCCGCACGTTCACCCAGCGCTGGACCGAGCCCGGCCAGACCCCCTGGCCGTCGACCGGCGCCGGCTCCAGGGTGCTGAAGACCATGGGTGCGGCGAGCGGCGAGCCGAGGGTGACGAACGTGTGCACGGGCCAGTCGTCGTGTGCCGCCAAGGCCGCGTAGGACAGGACGGTGCCCAACGAGTGCGCCACCAGCACGCGAGTGTCGGCGGTGATCTCCGACTCAATGCGCGCCCGCAGCCGGTCGCGCAGATCGGGCTCGGTCATCATGACCGTGGCCATGTCGACCGTGCGGTCGAACGTCGCCTCGCCGGCGGCATCGCACAGCGCGGCAATGGCGTCGCCGCCCATCTCCGAGAGCATGTCGGCCACGCCCGCCCGGGACGCCAGCAGCTGCCGGTCCTCCTCGCTGCCCGGATGATGCCGGAAGAGGTCGCCGTAGAAGCAGACGTCGACGTCGTCGGTCTCGACCTCGACGCCGTGGTGCCAGAGCCCGTCACGCACAGCCGGGAGCCAGCGGGCCTTGAGCTCGTTGGGCCCCCACAACTCGTTGAAGGCCCCGTGGACGATGACGATGCGCGCCATGACGGTCAGCCTGCCAGGTGCGCGGTGTCGTTGTAGCCGCGGACGATCCAGCTCTCGGGCGAGACGACGATCCGGGAGATCGACGCGTTGTCGGGCCCGACGAAGGCGAAGGGTGCGGCGTGCGAGGCCTGGGCGAGGAGCTCGCCGATGGCCGCTCCATGGCTGAACACGACGACCCGTCCGCCGGCATGGGCGGCGGTGATGCGCTCGACCGCGGCGCGCAGCCGGCCGCCGAACACCTCGCGCGACTCGGCCCCCGGGATCACGTCCCACCGCTGCTCGGCCATGACGCGCTCGAAGAGGGGATCGCGGTCGACTGCCTTCTGGCGCAGGAGGCCGCCCTCCCACTCCCCGAGGAACACCTCGCGCAGGTCGGCCTCGACCACCGGGGTCAGGCCAGAGCGCGCCACCAGCGGCGCCGCCGTCTGGGCCGTGCGGCGGAGGTTGCTCACATAGAGGGCGTCGAACGGCTCCTGCGCCAGGCGCAGCCCGACCTGTTCGGCCTGGTGCCGTCCCGCATCCGACAGCGGCGGGTCGCCCTGCCCCTCGACGAGCTCGAACGTCTCGCCCTCGACGGAGTCCGCCGACGCGCCGTGGCGGACCAGCAGCAACTCGGTCGAGCCCGGCGGGCCCACGTAGGGCCGCTGGCTGAAGCTTCGGGGCGAGGTCACGGCCGCCGAGTGTACGAAAGGTTCAGCGGGGCGGCTGCAACTCGGGCGGTCCGTGATCGTCGTCGTCCACGACCTCGGCGTCAATGATGTCGCCGTCGTACGCCGAGCCTGGAGGTGGTCCCCAGCCGGCCGGTCCTGCCGCGGGTCCTCCGCCGAACGTGGCGAAGAAGGCGCCCGGAGCCTGGGTGAACTGGACCCGCAGGGGACGACCCGCGTCGGGGCCGAGCTGTGCCCACAGCGGGCGGGCTCGCCGGTACACGACGTAGTACTGCACGCAGAGGGTCACGCCCAGGTAGAAGAGGAAGCTCGCCCCCTCGAGGCCTGCGGCTCCGGCATGGCTCTGTCCGCCGTCACCCACGAAGTGGACCAGCAACGAGACCAGCCAGAGCCCCATGGTGAGGGCGTTGCCCTGGCGCAGCACCCACCCGTTGCCCGACCAGACGCGCATGGAGAGACCGCGCAGGAAGCCGAAGCCGAGGGCGCCGACGACCAGGGTCCCGGCCACCCACAGCCAGGCGGTCGAGGACACGTGGTGGTTCCCTGCGTAGGAGAACATCTCGAAGAGGCCGATGACGCCGATGACGACGGGGAGGCGCGGCTGGAACTCCCGCGGCACCGGCCGCACCCTGATCTGGCGCAGCAGCACCAGCACGAGGATCAGTGCCCCCAGTGCGTAGGAGAAGAACGACATCGCTTCCTCCGAGCCTATGGCCGGCGGCGGCTCACCGGTTCAGCAGGGGCCCGACTTCCACGCCGAATCGGGCCGTCTGCTCGCAGAATTCCTCCGCGCTGCGGGCCATGAAGCGGACCTGCAGGTGGTTGACGCCCATGTCGACGAGTTCGCGTAGCGAGGAGGCCACCTCGTCGGCGCCGCCCGAGAGGGCCCAGCCCGGCAGGTCCCAGCCGGAGCCACCCGAGGTCAGGTAGATGGGTTCGACGATGGTGCCGATGTCGATGGGCGCGCCACCACGGAACTCCTCTCGCAGCTCGCGGAGCCGGGCGATCTGCCCCGGCAGGTCGTGTCGGCGCGTGCCCTGGGGGAGCCAGCCGTCGCCGAAAGCGGCCGTGCGGCGGATGGCGGCCGGCGAGGAGCCGCCGATCCAGATGGGCGGGCGGGGCTGGCGCGTCGGGCGGGGGGCGATCCCCATGTCGCGGGCGGGGAAGCGCGGGCCGGGCAGCTCGGGGAATTCGTCGGTGAAGGCGCGCGCCAGTGCCGAGACGGCCTCGTCGGTGTGGCGGCCGCGCGCCTCGAAGTCGCCCGTGAGGAGCTCGTACTCCTCGGGCACGTGTCCAGCGCCCACGCCGACGATGAGGCGGCCGCCCGACAGGTGGTCGATCGTCGAGAGCTCCTTGGCCGCCCGGAGCGGGTGGCGCTGGGCGAGGATCAGCACGTGGGAGAGCAGGTGGGTCTGTGTCGTCACCGCGGCCAGCCACCCGAGCGTTGCCGTCGTGTCGTACCAGATGGTGCCCATGGCATCGGCCAGCCGGCGCGGGATGGCCGTGTGGTCGCACACGCCGAGGTAGAAGAAACCCGCCTCGTCGGCCACCCGGGCGATCCGGGCCAGTTCGGTCGGACCTGACTCCTTCTCCCAGTCGGCCACGTAGAGCGTCGACTGGGACTGGATGGGCAGCTGCATGCCGTAGACGACCTCCCCCTCGGGGACGGCGCGCACCACGTCGGCGGGAATGAGGGCTGTGTCGGTCATGGTGAGGCTCCGTTCAGGCGAGGTGGATCATGTGGTCGCTCCGGCGTACACCGCCAGGGCTTCGGCATGCGCCGCCGGCGTGCCGAACGTGGTCGAGCGCACCCGCGCCCGCTTGAGGTGCAGATGGAGGGGCACCTCCCAGGTGAAGCCCATGCCGCCGTGGACCTGAATGGCCGACCGGGCGTTCCCCAGCGCGGCCTCGTCGGCCAGCAGCTTGGCGCCACGCCACGGACCGGTCCACCAGTTGCGTCGGTGTGCAGCCCGCCGCGGCCGCCTCGGACTCCACCACGTCGGGCGCGTCGGCGAGGCAGGCGGCGGCGTGGACGGCGGCGCGGGCGACCTCGGCGCGCACCAGCATGTCGGCACACATGTGCTTGATCGCCTGGAAGCTGCCGATGGGGGTGCCGAACTGCTGGCGCTCCTTGGCGTAGGCCACGGCCAGGTCCAAGGCCTCGGCAGCGTGCCCGACCTGGAGCGCTGCGCTCAGCAGCGCGCCGTCGCGCCAGAGCGACCCGTCGTCGGCGGGCACCGGCTCGCCCCTCGGCGGCGCATCCACGAGCCACATCGGCGTCAGCGGATCGAGCGGCGCTTCGATGCGGATCGCCCCTGCCCTCGGTGCCGGAGCGAGCAGCTGCGCGGCACGTCCCTGCGGGCCGGCGAAGACGAGTAGCGCCTCGACGGAGGCCAGGTGCTCGACGAGCACCGGCTCGCTGCCGGCGCAGTGCACGCCGACCTGGAGACGCCCGTCCGACGCGCCCTCGACCAGCCCGGCCCGCGCCGCCAGGAACGTGCCCACCAGTGGTCCCGGTACCAACG
This sequence comes from uncultured Acidimicrobiaceae bacterium, assembly GCA_963753115.1. Classification (GTDB taxonomy): domain Bacteria; phylum Actinomycetota; class Acidimicrobiia; order Acidimicrobiales; family RAAP-2; genus Bog-473. The sequence continues at coordinate 270,353 of CAVWBB010000007.1, read as the reverse complement.
CCCGCCCGAGCTCCTCGAACACAACGACGGCCTGGGCCATGGAGAGGCCGGTCCCCGCAGGCTCGGGCAGCGTCAGTGCGAACACGCCCGTCTCGCCCAGGGCCGACCAGTCCTCGTCGCTGATGGCGCGTGCGTCACCTTCCCGGGCGCGCAGGTGCTCGAGCGGCAGCCGCCCCGCCACCATGGCCCGGATGCCCTCGGCCAGCTCGCGCTCGTCCTCCCCGACGCGGAAGTCCATCAGCGCCGCGCCTTGGGCAAGCCCAGGATGCGCTCCGCCACGATGTTGCGCTGCACCTGCGAGGTGCCGGCGGCGATGGTCAGCGAAATGGACTTGAACCAGGCCGCCAGCTGCTCCGCGTTCCCGAGGGCCGCACCGTCTGGTCCCGCCAGTGGGTCCGCGGACAGGGCGGCCCGGTCCAGGATCTCCATGGCCAGGTCGCCGAGCGCCTGGGCGTGCTCGGAGAAGGACAACTTGAAGACCGAGCCGCCGATGCCGGGGATCCCGGTCTGGGCCGCCTCCGAGACGTTGCGCTTGGTCAGCGCCCACAGCGCGTCGAACGCGGCCACCAGGTGCCCGATGCGGCGGGCGACGCCGGCATCGTCCATGGCGCCGACGCGCTCGGCGACGCGGGCCAGCTCGCCGAGCAGGCGCATGCACTCGAGCAGCTCGCCGACGAAGGCGGTGCCCCGCTCGAAGGACAGCGTGACCATGGTCACGCGCCAGCCGTCGTTCTCGTCACCGACGCGGTTGGCCACCGGGACGCGCACCTCGTTCAGGAACAGCTCGGCGAACTCGGTGGTCCCGGCGATGGTGCGCAACGGGCGGATCTCAATGCCCGGTGAATCCATGGGCATGATCAGCCAGGTGATGCCGCGGTTTCGCTCTTCCCCCGTGCGCACCAGCAGCTCACAGAAGTCGGCCACCTCGGCGTGCGACGTCCAGATCTTCGAGCCGGTGACCACGTAGTCGTCGCCGTCGCGCACGGCCCGCGTGCGCAGCGAAGCGAGGTCGCTGCCGGCGTCCGGCTCGCTGAACCCCTGGCACCAGACCTCCTGGCCGCGCAGGATGGCCGGCAGGTAGCGCTCCTTCTGCGCGGCCGTCCCCTCGGCGATGATCGTCGGCCCGGCGTGGAGCAGGCCGACGAAGCTCACCCCGACATACGGTGCGCCGGCCCGCTCGCACTCCTCTTTGAAGATGAGCTGCTCCACGGGTGAGGAGCCTCGCCCGCCACCTTCGGCGGGCCAGTCGACGCCGGCGTAGCCCGCCTCGAACAGGAGGTGCTGCCAGTGCAGGTCGTAGGCGCGCCGGGCCGGCCAGTCGTCCTGGGGCGGCGGGTCCCCCACACCGGGCAGCGTGGCGGCCAACCAGCCGCGCAGCTCCTGGCGGAACGCCTGCTCCGGCGCGGTGTAGCGGAGGTCCATGCGTCAGGCGCCGCGGCGGACGGGAATCAGGCGTCGAAGTCGAGGCCGAACAGCTTGATCGCGTTGCCGCGCACGATCTTGCGACGCTGTGCGTCGGTGAGGTCGGCCATCTGCTCCTCGGCGATCTCGCGGGTTCTTGGCCAGGTGGAGTCCGAGTGCGGGTAGTCCGACTCGTAGGTGATGTTGTCCTCGCCGATCTCGTCCACCGAGCGCAGCCCGTGGGCGTCGTCGAAGAAGCAGCCCCACACGTGGTCCTTGAAGTAGCTCGACGGCTTCTCCGGCACAATGTCGGCCACGCCGCCCCAGCCGCGGTTGTCCTCCCACACGCGGTCGGCCCGCTCCAAGATGTAGGGGATCCAGCCGATCTGCCCCTCCGAGTAGGCGACCTTGAGGTCGGGGAGGCGGACGAAGACGCCGCTGAAGAGGAAGTCGACGAGGGAGAAGGTGGCGTTGGTGTGGGTCAGCGTCGAGCCGACGGCGGGCGGGGCGTCCGACGAGGTCGACGGCATTTTCGACGAGCTCCCGATGTGCATGTTCACGATGGTCTGTGTCTCGCTGCAGGCCCGGAAGAACGGGTCCCAGTAGTGATCGGGATCGTGCACGCTGGGCAGGCCGAGGAAGGGCGGGATCTCGCTGAAGCAGACGGCGCGCACGCCCCGGTCGGCGTTGCGCCGTACCTCTGCCGCGGCCAGCTCGGCGTCCCACAGCGGGATGAGGCACAGGGGGATGAGGCGGCCGCCCGAGTCACCGCACCACTCCTCGACCATCCAGTCGTTGTAGGCCTGAATGCAGAGCAGGCCGAGCTCATGATCCTTGGCCTCGGTGAAGGTCTGGCCGCAGAAGCGGGGGAAGGTCGGGAAGCAGAGCGCGGCTTCAATGTGGTTTGTGTCCATGTCCTCGAGGCGCGGCTTCACCTCGTAGGAGCCCGGGCGCATGTCCTCGTAGGTGACGCCCTTCATGGTGACCTCGTCGCGCGGCACGCCGACGGCGGAGTCGACGCGCAGCAGCGGTCGCTTCAGATCCTCGTAGTACCACCAGTCGACCGGGACGCCCTCCGAGCCGGGCTTGACCTTGAGCGATCCGCCCCGGTACTCCACCTCGGGCATCGGGGCGCGCACGATTCGTGGCCCGATGTCGGCGTACTTGGAGGGGAGGCGGTCCTGCCACACGTTGGGTGGCTCGACCACATGATCGTCGACCGAGATGATCATCGGCAGGGGCTCAGGCATGGGTATCGAGCGTAGTCGTCACCTGACGGGGCGTCAGATGTGGGTCAGCGTGTTGGGCTGACGCTCAGGAGACCTCGGAGAAGACGCTCAGAAGACCTCGGAGAAAAGGTCGACCATGGCCTGCCAGGAGCGGCGGTCGGTGGGCTCGTGGTAGGCGATGCCGGGGAAGACGTCAGGGGAGGCTTGCTGGTTCGTGAAGGAGTGGACGGCGCCGCCGTAGACGTTGAGCTGCCAGTCGACGCCACCCGCCCGCATCTCCTCCTCGAAGGCCCGTCGCTCGTCGCTGTTGACCAAGGGGTCGTCCGCACCGATGAGGGCCAGGACCTTGGCGGTGATGTTGCGGGCGTCCTCGGGGTGCACGGTGGAGAGCCCTGAATGGAAGCCGACCACCGCCTTGAGATCGGTCCCGCCGCGGGCGAGCTCCAAGGAGAGCGTGCCCCCGAAACAGAAGCCGATTGCGGCCAAGCGGCTGGCGTCGGTGCGCGGCTCGGCGCGCAGTACGTCCAGTCCGGCGGTGCCCACGGCCATGATGCGGGCCGGGTCGGCACGCAGCTCGCCGATGCGGGCCATCATCTGCCCCCGGTCGCCGATGGGCTTGCCGTCGCCGTGGTAGTCGAGGGCGAAGGCGACGTAGCCGAGCTCGTCGGCGAGCCGGACGGCGCGCGCCCTGGCGTGGTCGTCGAGCCCGGGGCCCTCGTGGCAGACGAGGACGCCGGGGCGCTGGTCGGTGCCGTCGGGCACGGCCAGGGTGCCGATCATGGTGCGGCCGTCGGCCTGGTAGGTGATGTCGCGGGTGGTCGCCATGAGGTGCACCGTATCGCCCACCCGTTGCAGCCATACTTGGCCATGCGCGGCAGACCTGGTCGGCACCTGCAATTGGGATTGGTGGCGGCAATCGCAAGCCCGCTCCTGCTGGCGGCCTGCAGTTCGGGGCCGTCCACGCCGACCTCCCCACGGCACGGCACGACGACCACCACGGGCGCCGCGGCGTCTTCGACGACCGTGACGACCGGCACACCCGGCTCGACCCTGCCACCCGTGTCGACCTCGGGGCCGCTGACGCCGGGTGCGACGATCGTCCTGCCCTTCTCGGCCGACCGTGTCGCCGCCGCGGAGAGCCCCGACGGCGCGATCTTCGCCGCACCGCAAGATCCGACGAGCCCGTCGCCCTCGGTGGCCTGGGTCATCGACGGCAACGGCCCGGCGCTGGTCGCCGAGCACGTGGCGACCGGCATCGCCGCGCTGGCGGCCGACAGCGCCAACTTCTATGTGGCCACGTATTCCAACGTGTTCGCCTACAGCCGCGCCACCGGCAATGCCTCCGGCCAGTGGAACATGCCAGCGGTGCCGACGGCCGACAGCTCGAACAACGACCTCGTCGCGCTGGCCGCTGCGGCAGGATCCGTCTTCATTTCGGTCACGCGCGGGAACACGGTCAGCGTGTACAAGCTCAACCCCGGAGCGGCGGCCGCGCCACAGCTGTTGGTGCGGGGGCTGGGTGCCGCCGTCGGTTCCGACGGGTCGGTCTTCTACGAGCGCAGCGATCACACGCTTGCCGCGCTGCGGCCCAACGGTACGACCGCGTTGGGCCCGATGCTGGCGGACAAGCCCAACGGCCTCGGCGGAGGCGTGCAGTACGTCGACGTGGTCGCCGGCGGCGCCGTGTGGGTCAGCGAGCCCGCCGGCCAGGGTCTCGATGCGAGCTACACCACCTACGACGTGGCCACGTTGCGCACGCTGGGCACCTACAACGGCACCGTGTCGAGCACGGTGGTCGACTCCGCGGCCGGAGCACTGGAGCTGGCACAGGCCGGCACCAATCCGGCCTGCCCGCAGGCGTCCCCGAGCACGCCGACGGCCTGCGTCTTCCGCATCACGCCGCAGGGCTCGGCGACCGATCCGGTCGGGGTCGGTGCCGCGGTCACGCTGGTAGGACCGGGGCCGGCGGTGGTGGTGTCCGACACGGCGACGGGGCAGTTCGACGTCGTGCGCCTGTCCTAGGACCGGGCGAGCGCCTCTCCGAGCACCAGGCGACTTGCCTGGCCCAGGACCGGGCGACGCGGCGAGAATGAGCGTGTGTCGATCAGGGCCGCCACCCCCGCGGACGCCGGCGACATCACAGCGCTCCTGAACGCGCTGATCGCCACGACGACGATCGAGTGGACCTCGACGCCCCGGACGGTCGAGGACGTGCGGGAGTGGCTGCAGCAACACGACGTGGTCCTGGTGGCAGAGGACCAGGGTGAGGTCGTCGGCCTTGCGGCGTTCGGATGGTTCCGCGATGTGGTGAAGTGGCCCGGCTACCGCTTCACGGTCGAGCACACCGTCCACGTGAGGCAGGACCGGTGGGGCCTCGGTGTTGGCGCGGCGCTGATGCACGCGCTCATCGCAATCGCACGGGAGACGGGCAAGCACACGATGATCGCTGCCATCGACAGCACCAATGACGCGTCGATTCGCTTCCACCAGCGACTGGGGTTCTCCGAAGTGGCGCGAATGCCAGAGGTCGGTGCCAAATTCGGCCGCTGGCTCGATCTCGTCCTGTTGCAGATCAGCCTCGACGGGCGGGCCGCTCCGGACGTCGAGTGACCGGTGCTCAGTACGACATGGAGACGCCGCCGTTGGGGCTGAGCAGCTGCCCCGTGACGAAGCTGCTGGCGTCCGAGGCGAGATACAGCACGCTGTACGCGATGTCGTTGGTCTCGCCGACGCGACGCAGCGGGGCGAACTTCGCCATGGGCGCCAGCGCGGCGGCCTTCGACTCCTCGTTCGTCGTGCCGTCGGGGTTCGTGTAGTAGCGCGCCGTCATGTTGGTCGGGATGAAGCCCGGCGCGACGGAGTTGACGCGCACGCCGTGCTTGCCCACCTCGACCGCCATCGACTTGGTCAGCTGGGCCACGCCCGCCTTGCAGATGGCGTAGGGCCCGATGCCCGGTGCGGGTGAGAGCACCGCCGCCGAGGCCATGTTGATGATGGATCCGCCGCGCTGGGACACCATCACCTTGCCGGCGGCCTGGCAGCCGTACAGCACGCCCTTGAGGTTGACCCCCAGAATGCGGTCGAACTCGTCGGGGTCGACGTCGATGATGGAGCTGTCGATCATGATCCCGGCGATGTTGCACATGACGTGCAGCCCGCCGTGGCGCGCCGCGATGTAGTTGACGAGGGTCTCCGTCGCACCGCGCACCGCGACATCGAGCTCCGCGCTCTCGGCCCGGCCGCCTTGTCCCAGGATGGCCGTCGCGGTCTCAGAGGCCGATGCGGCGTTGATGTCGGCACACACGACCGTGGCGCCCGCGCCGGCGAGGACCTCTGCGGTGGTGCGCCCGATGCCGCTGCCGGCCCCGGTGATGAGGGCCACCCGGCCCGTCAGGTCGAACGCGGCGTGCACACTCTGGGCGGTTTCCATCGGGGCACCCTATGCCGTGACACCCTCCAGCGCGAGCAGCGCGCGCTTGCACGTCAGCCCGCCGCCGTAGCCGCCGATGCCGTTGCTGGCCAGGACGCGGTGGCAGGGCACGATGATGGCAATCGGGTTCCGGCCGTTGGCCTGGCCCACCGCCCGCGGCCCCTTTGGTCGCCCGACCCGGCGGGCCAGCTCGCCGTAGCTGATGGTCTCGCCGTAGGGGATGCGCGACAGCTCGGTCCACACGTCGCGCTGGAACGCGGTGCCGTCGAGTTCCATGCGCAGATCGAATTCGGTGCGCTCGCCGGCGAAGTACTCCTCGAGCTGCGTGGCCGCCTCCTTGAGAATGGGCGACTCCTCGTCCCGCCGGCCGAGGCCCTGCGCATTCGGGAGCCGGAGGCCGATCAACACGTCGCCGTCGGCCTCCAGGACGATCTGTCCGATCGGGGTGTCCAACGGCATGGTGGCGGTGAGGGTTGTGGTGGTGGTCATGCGGCACGTCCTTTCGTACGTCGGGTGGGGATCTGCGGGGTGGCCGCCGCGGGCAGCGACCAAAGGTGGGCCATGGCGTAGCTGCGCCAGGGGCGCCAGTGGTCGGTGAGCTGGTGCAGGTGCACCGGGTCGTCGGGCAAGCCCAGCGCCACCGCGGCGCGCCGAATGCCGAGATCCGTCGGCATGAATGCGTCGGGATCGCGCAGTGCCCGCATGGCCACATACTCGGCCGTCCACGGGCCGATGCCCGGCAGCGCCACCAGCGAGGCGCGCAATTCGGCCGAGTCAGCGCCGGGGTCGATCACGACATCGCCCCCCTCCACCGCCTCCGCCAGCGCCACCAGGGCGCGCCGCCGGCCGGCGGGCATGGCGAAGGCACCCGGGTCGCGCTCGGCCAGCTCCACGAGCGCCGCCGGGGTGGGGAACAGGTGGGTGACGGCGCCCACTGGTGCGGGGAGTGGATCACCGGCGGCCAGCACCAGCCGTCCGGCGACGGTCCGCGCCCCGGTGACCGAGACCTGCTGCCCGATGACGGCGCGCACGGCGAGCTCGAAGCCGTCGGCGGCTCCCGGCACCCGGCGCCCGGGATCACGCCGCACCAACGCGCCGACGAGCGGGTCGTCGCGCAGTGCTTCCCAAATGGCGACGGGGTCGGCGTCGAGGTCCAGGAGCTGGCGGCAGCGCGCCACGGCGGTGTGCAGGTCGCGCAAGTCCGACAGGACGAGCTCGCCCTCCACGTAGGCCGGACCCAGATCGCCCTCGGCCTCCGGCGCGCCCAGCGTGACGATGCCGTGCCCGTGGGGGAGCCGCAGGCTGCGCGTGTAGGTCGCCCCGTCGAGCGACTCGACACCGGGGAGGGCGCGCACGCCGAGGAACTCGAGGACCGACGCGGGATTGAAGGGCTGGCGGCAGGGCAGCCGGAGCCGGATGGCCTGGGTGGCCGGCTCCCGGCGGGCGCGCCGGCCCAGTGCGGTGCGCGCCGCCCGCGCCCGCAGCCCGCTGGGTGTGTCGGCGAACGTCTCGCGCACGGTGTCGTTGCACTGGCGCACGCTGGAGAACCCCGCGGCGAAGGCCACGTGGGCCACGGGGAGGTCGGTCGTCTCGAGCAGGACGCGCGCGGTCTGGCTGCGCTGGGCCCGCGCCAGGGCGAGCGGCCCGGTGCCGACCTCGGTCGTGATGAGTCGGTTGAGCTGGCGCGTGCTGTAGCCGAGACGGCCGGCGAGGCCCTCGACGCCCTCGCGGTCGACCACCCCGTCGCGGATCAGCCGCATGGCGCGGCCCACGACGTCGGCCCTCACGTTCCATTCGGGTGAGCCCGGCGTGGCGTCGGGCCGGCAGCGCAGGCAGGCCCGGAAGCCGGCCTGCTGCGCGGCCGCCGCAGTGGCGTAGAAGCGCATGTTCTCGCGCTTGGGGGTGCGGGCCGGGCAGCTGGGGCGGCAGTAGATCCCGGTCGAGGTGACGGCACAGAAGAACTGGCCGTCGAAGCGGGCATCCTTGCTCTGTGCCGCCTGGTAGCAGCGGTCCGGGTCCTCGATCACGGGTGCCAGCGTGGCACGTCGCTGTGACGATTACTGGCGGAAATCGGACATTGCCGTTGAGCGGTTGAGCGCCCCGGCCCGGGCTGCACGTATCGTTTCCCATGGCCGAACCTGAGGTCTTCGACTGGGACGAGTGGGAGAACGGCAAGACGTACCAGCTGTCGAATGACGAGCTCGTCGGCGCCTTGCTGAGCGAGGTCAGCGCCCTCCGCACACGCGTGAAAACCCTGGAGGATCGCCAGCCGGATTGACCCTCCGGCGAAGCCGACGTTCTGGCTTCTGCGCGTCCTCTGGTGGCGAACTCCGCTGGCGGGTCGCCATTGACTTCCTCGATGGTACTAGTCATAGTAGTTCTGTGTCGAGGTGGCGGAGACGGTCCTGGTGACGATCATGCGTACCGGCCCCACGCCGCCGGAGGCCGCGCCGGCGACAGGGTTGCCGGGGTGGTCAGGGGAACCGGCCGGCGACGCCGAGGCGCTCTTCCGGGAGGCAAGGAGGCGCCGCCGTCGGCGCCGCGTGGGTTGGGCCTTGCTTGCCGCGGCCGCGCTGGTGGCCACCATCGCGACCGTGTCGTCGCTCGGGTTCGTGCAGCCCGCCGCGCGTCTGAGTCCGCACGCGGCAAGAGGAACGCCACCGCGACGCCTCGCACTGCCCGTCACGATGCCCGATGAGATCGTCGGGTGGACCGCGACGGCCCGATTGGTGGTCGTCTCCGCACGGACGGGTCGGACTGAGCGCACCCTTGCCACCGATGTCTCGGTCTCCGCGCCGGGCATTCCGAGTGTGTCGGTCGCCCCGGATGGCACGGTGTACTTCGAGTCGGCGACGCCCGCGTACCCCTCCCCAACTGCGACCGGCGGCGACCAGATCCTGAGCGTCTCCATCAACGGGGGGCCCGTTCCGCGACCTCGAGTCCAGCTCCGACCCTCAGGTTCAGCCCCGACGGCCGGCTCCTCGCGTACATCGCGCCCGAGGCGCCGGGCGCGGCTGGGGAGCCGCCCTATCTCGTGCCGCCCCAGGGCATCGACATCGCAACATTGTCGGCGACCGGGACGATCCAAACGATGCGGACGCTCGAGCCCGATGTGTCGCAGGTCGATCAAGGGGCGAGCGATCTCTCGTGGTCGTCCGACGGTCGCCTGTTGTCTTTCGACCTCTACAACCCCACCACGTCCGCGACGACGGCGTGGTTCGTCCCGACCGGACCCGCCGTGTCGTCGCTCGCGAGCGCAACGCAGATCCCGCTGCAGAGCCCCGGGCTCACATGGAATGGATTCTTCGGATCGACCGCCGGGAGCGACCCGCAGGGGATCGGAGCGGTCTCGGCTCCTTCAGACGGCCGACAATCGGTCGTGACGATCGATGCTCGCACCGGGCGCATCACGGGCCATCTCTTCCGCATGCCGGCTGCGGTGTGCGAGTCGATGGCACCGGTCGGGTCGAGTGGGTGCTCCTCGCTCTTCAGCAATCCCGTCGTCGCAGAGCCGATGGGCACCAACGTGCTCGTCTCCGGAGCCATCCCGTACGTCGACGGTGCACGCACCACCTCGGGCGTGACCTCCGTGTACGTGTGGCATCCGGGCCTCCGCGCGCCACGGCGGCTCACCGGTGGTATCGACGTGGCCAGCTGGGGCCCCGCAGGGCAACGACAGGCGGCTGAACGAACCAGGCTGCGCTGAACGAACCAGGCTGCGCTGAACGAACCAGGCTGCGCTGAACGAACCAGGCTGAGCGGACGCCGACGCGCTTATCGACCTGGTGCGGTCGCGCTGGGCCAGGACGAGCCGGCGGTGGGTGGCCGCGTCGCCCCAGGCCCGTGCGAGCGCCCACGTCTGCTTCAAGAAGAAGTGGAGGTCGCACTCCCACGTGTAGCCGATGGCGCCGTGCACCTGCAGGGCGACTCTGGCCGCCCGGTCGGCCGCGTCCGACGCCATCGCCTTGGCCATGGACGCATCGTGGGACAGCGTGGGCTGCGCCGTGGCCAGCGACCAGGCGGCGCGGTAGGTGGCCGGCCGGGCGAACTCCAGCGCCACCCGCGCGTCAGCCAGGAGGTGCTTGACCGCCTGGAAGCTGCCGATCGGCTTGCCGAACTGGTGGCGTTCCTTGGCGTAGTTGGCGGTCATGGTGAGCATCCGCTCGGCCAGGCCGATGAGCAGCGCGGCGCTCCCGGCGGCGGCGCGGTCCGCCAGCAGCCCCACCGCGGCCTCGGCCGCCACGCCGTAGGCGAGCAGCGTGTCCGCGGCCAGGGGCCAGTGCACGGTCGAGAGGTCGCGCGTCGCGCTGAGCGCGGGCGTCGCGAACGCGGTGACGGAGGCCGCGGGCACGGCGTGGAGTTGCCAGCCCGAGTCGTCGTCGCGCACCGCCAACAGCAGCAGCCCCGCATCCCGGGCGCCGACGACGCGGGGTGTGCGCAAGGTGCCGTCGGCCGACACCTCGGTCGGCGACACGACCCCGGCCGAGGTCACGTCGATGCCACCGACGGCGAAGCTCACGTCCTCGTGCACCAGCGCGGCGAGTGCCGCCGATGCGGCGCGGTCGGGGAGCAGCGCGGCCAGCGTGGGCGCAGCGAGTGCGGCCGTCTCGAGCAGCGGCTCGGGCAGTCCGGCCCGCCCCGCCTCCTCCAGGACGCCGACGAGGTCGACGTCGCTCAGGCCCAACCCGTCGGCCGACTCGGGCACCACGAGCGCCGGCGCACCGAGCTCGGCCAGCACACCCCAGCGGTTCTGCGACAACGCCGCCCGCGCATCCTGGTCGGCCATCTCGAAGGCGCGCAGCGCGTCGGGGGTGCACTCGGTGTCGAGCACGGTGCGCACGCCCTCGCGCAGCGCGTCCTGCTCGTCGGTGAAGGCGAAGTCCATGGCCTGTCCGCGCGGTCCGCTCAGCCCCGCGGCAGCCCGAGCAGTCGCTCGGCCACCACGTTGCGCTGGATCTCGTTGGTCCCGGCATAAATGGGCCCGGCGAGCGAGAAGAGATAGCCGTCCAGCCAGTCGCCGGGCGCGCCCGCTTCGAGCAGCTCGGCCTCGGGGCCGAGCAGGTCGAGGGCGGCGGTGTGGATGGCCACGTCGGTCTCGGACCAGAAGATCTTGTTGCAGCTGGCCTCGGGGCCGACGGCGTGGCCGCGCGCCACGCGCGACGCCGTCCAGTACGTGTGGAGCTTGTAGGCCTCGGCGTCCATGTGGGCCTGGGCCACGGCGTCGACGGATGCGGCCGGGCCGCCGCGTTGATGGAAGAGCTGCACGAGGCGGTCGGCTGCCTCGGTGTAGCGCGCCGGGCTGCGGAGCGAGAGGCCGCGCTCGGATCCGGCCGTGGCCATGGCGACGGACCAACCGGCACCGACCTCGCCGAGCACCTGGTCCTCGGGCACCTCGACGTTGTCGAAGAAGATCTCGGCGAAACCCGTCTCGCCGTCGATCTGGGGGATCGGGCGCACCGTGACGCCGGGCGTGTCCATGGCGACGAGGAAGTAGGTCAGGCCGCGGTGGCGCTCGGCCTCGGGGTCGGTGCGGAAGATGCCGAAGCACCACTCGGCGAACGCGCCGCGGCTCGCCCATGTCTTCTGGCCATTGAGCACGTAGCCGTCGCCCGCCACGTTCCGCGCCGCCCGCGAGCGGATGCCGGCGAGGTCGCTCCCCGCATCGGGCTCGGACCAGCCCTGGCACCAGATCTCGTCGCCCGCCGCCATCGGTGGCAGGTAGCGCGCCTTCTGCTCCTCGGTCCCGTACTCGAGCATGGTCGGGGCGAGCAGGAAGATGCCGTTCTGGCTCACCCGCTTCGGCGCCCGGGCCCGGTAGTACTCCTCCTCGAAGACCAGCCACTCGAAGATCCCGACGTCGCGCCCGCCGTACTCGGTCGGCCAGCTGACCACGGACCAGCGGTCCTCGAACATGGTGCGCTCCCAGGCGCGGTGGGCCTCGAATCCCTCGGCGGTGTCGAGCGACGGGAGGGGGTCGGCAGGGACGTGCGCGGCCAGCCAGGCCCGGGCCTCGGCGCGGAAGGCCTCGTGCTCACCGCTGAAGGTCAGGTCCATGACGCAGGGAATCTTCCACAGCGCCCCCGGTATTGCCAAGGTCGCCCGGGCGTCGCCTCTCTCAGCTGCCCTGGGAGATGGGCTGGTGCTCCACGAGGGTGCGCACGAAGAAGTCGACCACGTCGTTGACGATGGCCGACTCGGAGGGGACCTCGCCCCGCGTGGCGAACCCGTGCCCACCCCGCTTCACGATCACCACCTGGTGGGGGACGCCCGCCACGCCGAGGTACCAGGCCAGCTCCTCCGACTGCTTCGGAGAGACGATCTCGTCGTTGTTCGAGGCGAAGAGCAAGAACGGCGGGTCGCCGGGCCTGACGTAGGAGACCGGGCTGGCCTGTTTGAGGTCGGCGCCCAGCTCTTTGTCCGGCACGTGGCCGAGCAGTGAGACGAAGCTCTTGGCGACGAAGATCGCCGCGCCCCGGTTGCCCAGGGTGAGCAGGTCGCTCGGCCCCGCCATGTCGACGACCGCCTGCACCCCGCTCGACTCGTCGGGGTAGGCGCCGATGTCCCAGCCCGCCTCGGGGCCGGCGGTGCCGAGCAGTGCCACCAGGTGGCCGCCCGCGCTCTGGCCCCAGGCGCCGATCTCGTTGGGGTCGATGTGGAAGTGGCTGGCGTTGGCGCGGAGATACCGGATGGCGCACTTCACGTCGACGATCTGGTCCGGCCAGTGCCGGCGCGGCCCGAGCCGGTAGTTGAGGCTGACCACCACGAACCCCTGGGAAGCCAGTGCCGGGCCGATGCGATCGATGATGAAGCCGCCGGTGTCGTAGTCGCCCGAGACCCAGGAGCCGCCGTGGACGTACACCGCGGCCGGCGCCGGGCCGTGCAGCGCGGCCGGCTCGGTGATGCGGGCCTTCTGGTGGTTGCAGTAGTCGATGGTGACCTGGCGGCCGGCGGCCAGGCTCGGTCCCGAGGTCGCGGTCGATACGGAGGCAGAGGCGGCGGCGTGGCGGGGGCGGATTCGCCCGCCTGAGAGGTCGCCACCAGCACCGGGAGGCCGAGGACGACGACCAACGCGACCGCCCAGCCTCTCCGCATGGGCGTCAATGTTGGTCCATCGGGGCCCTCCATGGGGCCCCGCCTCCCACACTCCGAAAAGGCCACGTCTGGCACCGGACCTGATTCGGCGTCAGAATTGCCCCCTTATGCCCAACGCCGTGATCGTCGACGCCGTCCGTACCCCCGTGGGCCGCCGCGGGGGTCGCCTCTCCGGATGGCACGCCACCGACCTGGCCGCCCAGCCGCTGGCCGCCCTGCTGGCTCGCAACGACCTGGACCCCTCCCTGGTGGAGGACGTGATCATGGGCTGCACCATGACGGTCGGGGAGCAGGCCATGAACATCGCCCGCAACGCCGCGCTGGCCGCCGGGTTCCCCGAGTCGGTGCCCGGCACGACGGTCGACCGCCAGTGCGGCTCCGCGCAGCAGGCCATCCACTTCGCCGCCCAGGCCGTCATGGCGGGCGCCATGGACGTGGCCATCGGGGCCGGGATCGAGTCCATGAGCCGCGTGCCGATCGGCTCGACCACCGAGCCGGGGCCGGGCGAGGCCTACGGGCCGCTCTACAAGGAGCGCTTCGAGCTGATCCATCAGGGCGAGTGTGCGGAGGAGATCGCCCGGCGCTGGAAGGTCACGCGTGAGGAGATGGACGAGTTCGCGCTGCGCTCGCACCAGCGCGCCGCGCACGCGCAGGACGAGGGTCACTTCGCCAACGAGATCGTGCCGCTCGAGGCGCGGGTGCATCCCGACGTCCCGGGTGCGGCCGAGGTGCAGCGGGCTCTTCAGCGCCGACGAGGGGGTGCGCCGAGACACCTCGCTCGAGAAGCTCGCCGCGCTCAAGCCGGCCTTCTCCGAGACGGGCACGGTGACGGCGGGGACGTCGTCGCAGATCTCCGACGGCGCCGCGGCGGTGCTGATCATGAGCGAGGAGCGGGCGTCCTCGCTCGGCCTGCGGCCCCGGGCGCGCTTCCACACGTTCGCCGTGGCGGCCAACGACCCCCAGATCATGCTCACGGCGGTGATCCCGGCCACCGAGCTCGTGTTGTCCAAGGCCAAGCTGTCGCTCGACGACATGGACGTGGTCGAGATCAACGAGGCCTTCGCGTCGGTCGTGCTGGCCTGGGAGCGCGAGTATGGCCCCGACATGGCCAAGGTGAACCCCAACGGTGGCGCCATCGCCATCGGCCACCCCACGGGCTGCTCCGGTGCGCGCCTCATGGCGACGCTGCTGAACGAGATGGAACGCACCGGCGCGCGCTACGGCCTGCAGACCATGTGCGAGGGCGGCGGGCAGGCCAACGCCACCATCATCGAGCGGCTGAGCTGATGACCGCGACGACGAGAGTCCCCGCCGTTGAGGGCTGGTTCACCACCGGAGACGGTGGCACCGCCCCGGCGCTGCTGGGCTCGCGCTGCACCGAGTGCGGGACCTACGCCTTTCCGGCCGAGGCGCGCTACTGCGGGAACCCCGACTGCGGCTCCACCACGTTCGAGACGGTCGAGCTGTCGCGCCGGGGCCGGATCTGGTCGTACACCGACGCCCGCTACCAGCCGCCGCCGCCCTACGTGGCGGCCGACCCCTACGTCCCCTTCTGCCTGGCCGCAGTCGAGCTGGCGGCCGAGAAGCTGGTCGTGATGGGGCAGGTGGTGCCCGGGGTGACGGTCGACGACCTGACCGTGGGCGACGAGGTCGAGCTGGTGATCGACACCTTGTACTCGGAGGACGGCTGCGACTACCTCGTGTGGAAGTGGCGCCCGCTCGGAGCTGACGCCACCGCTGACGCCACGCGACGCCACAGCCGGGGCGACCGGCGGGGAGGCCTGAGATGCCCGAGACCACGCCCGACGCCAAGAAGGTGGCCGTGCTCGGCGCCGGTATGCACGAGTGGGGCAAGTGGGGGCGACCGTTCGTGGAATACGGCCTGGCCGCCGCCCGCGACGCCATGGCCGACGCCGGCCTGGGCTGGCGCGACATGCAGTTCGTCTCGGGGGCCGACACCATCCGCAACGGCTATCCGGGCTTCGTGTCGGGGGCGACCTTCGCCCAGGCGCTGGGCTGGACCGGCGCGCGGGTCTCCAGCGTCTACGCGGCCTGCGCATCCGGAGCGGTGGCCATCGCCAACGCCCGCGCGCAAATCCTGGCCGGCCTCTGCGACGTGGCCCTCGTGGTCGGCGCCGACACCACCCCGAAGGGCTTCTTCGCCCCCGTCGGCGGCGGCGACCGCAAGAACGACCCCGACTGGCTGCGCTTCCACCTCATGGGTGCGACCAACCCGACCTACTTCGGCCTCTACGCCCGCCGGCGCATGGACCGCTTCGGCGCCACCGAGGAGGACTTCGCACAGGTCAAGGTGAAGAACGCGCGCCACGGCCTGGCCAACCCCTACGCGCGCTACCGCAAGGAGGTGACCGTGGAAGAGGTCCTCGCCTCGCCCATGGTGGCCGACCCGCTGCGCCTCCTCGAGATCTGCGCCACCTCCGACGGGGGCGCGGCCCTCGTCCTCACGTCCATGGACTTCGCCCGGCGCCACGCCGGCGGGGCCGAGCCGCTCGTCACCATCGACGCCGTCTCGACCGTCACCCCGACGTTCCCCAACACGGTGATCGAGATGCCGAACTTCGCCACGGACTCGGCCGCGGCCGGTGGGGAGGCCGCCGCGGGATTTCCGGCCTTCCATCGCCACGGCGGCCTACGCCGAGGCCGGCATCGGCCCCGAGGACGTCGACCTGGCCGAGGTCTACGACCTCTCGTCCGCCCTCGAGCTCGACTGGTACGAGGACATCGGCCTGTGCGGCGAGGGGGAGGCCGAGAAGCTGCTCCGCGACGGGGCGACCACCCTGGGCGGCCGGGTGCCGGTGAACCCCTCGGGCGGCCTCTCCTGCTTCGGGGAGGCCATCCCGGCCCAGGCCATCGCCCAGGTCTGCGAGTGCGTCTGGCAGCTCCGGGGCGCCGCCACGGGGCACCAGGTCGAGGGGGCCAAGGTCGCCGTCACGGCCAACCAGGGCCTGTTCGGGCACGGTTCCTCGGTCCTGCTGAGCCGCTGAAACCCTGGTAGCGGGGAAGTTCGGCCAGCAGGCCCGCATCGTGTGTGAGCCGGAGTGTTTCGGGTATTGGCAGGGCGACGGCGCAGACGGGCGGGGCCCTTCGGGGCTGCAAGCGCATGGGTCGTCTGTTGTGGGGTCGGCGCGGACGGCCCCCAGATTGGAGGATTCCACTGCATGTTGGCCACTGATGCGACCGAGCTGCGTCAGGCAGAAACGCAGCGAAGAGGAGCAGAGAGCGCAATGCCCGACCAGAAGGACGACCGGAGCGGGAACGGCTCAGACGACGTGCTCAAGGCACTCGACGAGTTGGAAGACGTCCTGCGGCAGAACGCCGAGAGTGAGCGACTGCTCGCCAAGCGGATCGCCGAGGTCCGTCTGGCTCGTCAGAACGGGCGCGAATGGAAGGCGATCCTCGGTGACGAGGACGAGCCTGGGACCGTGCAGCTGGTGAGCACGATCCTGCGCCGGCAGTCCGAGGCCAGCGGCTACCTGCGCCGGTCCTTGGTGGTGGCGCTGCGCGCCGAGGGGCAGAGCATCCCGAGCATCGCCCACCTCTTCGGTGTGACCCACCAGCGGGTGTCGAACCTGCTGCGCCGCGTCGCCCAGGGCAACGCGGCCGCTGCCTCCAACGGCAGCGACTAGCGCCTGGCGCTCCAGCCGCGCAGCACGGCGTCGGCTTCCGTCATGACGGCGGAGATGATGTCGGCGACCGTCGGCAGCGAGTCGATCACGCCCACGACCTGACCCGTGGGCAGCACGCCGACGTCCGTGTGTCCCTCGACCAGCGCGGCCTTCGTCATGACGGGCGCGTTGGCCGCCATGACGACCTGGGCCCAGGTGAGCTCGTTGCCCTCCTTCATGGCGCGCCCCTCGCGGAGCAGTGACGTGAGGGACGCGCCCGTCTCCTGGCGGAAGCGGTAGGCGCTGCGCAGCGCCCGCGGCAGCGCGCGCAGCCACGACTGCGACTCCAGGTGGTCGACCAGGTCCGTGCGCACGACGCGCTGCGGCGCGCCATCGACCTTCGTCGTCACCACCGTGCCGGTCACCGGCGTGCCGAGGTAGAGCGCCTTGACGGCGTCGGGCACCCGGCTCTCGGCGGAGAGCAGGAAGCGGGTCCCCATGGCCACGCCGGCAGCGCCGTAGGACAGGGCGGCCACCAGGCCGCGCCCGCTGTAGAAGCCGCCGGCTCCGAGCACCAGCACGCGGTCGCCCACGGCCTCGACCACCTGGGGGAGCAGCAGCGTCGTGGGCACGCTGCCCGTGTGCCCGCCTCCCTCGCCGCCCTGGGCGATGACGGCGTCCACGCCCCATTCGGCCACCTTCTCGGCGTGCCGGCGGGCGCCCACCGTGGGCATGACGAACAGCCCGGCCTCCTTGCAGCGGGTGACCAGGGCCGGGTTGGGCGCCTGGGCAAAGCTGGCCACTCGGGCGCCGGTCTCGATCATGAGCTCAATGCGCTCGTGCACGTCGGCCACGTCCGTGCGCAGGTTGACGCCGAAGGGGCCGCTCGTGCGCTGGCGGACCTCGGCGATGGCGGTGGCGAGCTCGTCGAGGCTCATGGTGGCCGAGGCCAAAATGCCCAGGCCGCCGGCCTCGGTGGTGGCGGCGACCAGCCGGGGCCCGGCCACCCAGCCCATGCCGGTCTGCACGAGCGGGTAGCGCACGCCGAGGCGCTCGCACAGCTCGGTGTGGAGCGCCGGGTGCAGGGTCACCGGGTCCCGGGCCGCTCCGGTCTCGCCCGCCGCGCTCAGGTCCGCACCTCGCGGTCGCGCAACGAGCCGGGATCCAGCACGGTGCGGATGAGGTCGAGTTCCTCGGGCGTGGGTAAGCGGGTCTCGGCCACGTCGTCGGGCACGGTGAGCGTGAAGCCGGTGGCGGCCACAATGTCGTCGACGCTGACGCCGGGATGGAACGAGCGCAGGCGCATGGTGCGGTCCGGCGTCTCGAAGTCGAACACGCCGAGGTTCGACACGACGCGAGGGACGTCGTGGAAGCGCGTGGCCCCGGCGCCGGCCGCTTCGGCCCGGGCGTAGCCGACGCCGCAGACCACGTCGACCTGCTCGACGAAGGTGCGCACGGTGTGATCGGGCACCCAGTAGCTGGTGGGGTGGTTGACGGAGTTGCCCGGAGCGCCGCGCACGCCGACGAGCTGCACCTTTGGCTTGTCGTGGGGGCCGACGGCCGAGATGTTCTGGTTGCCCGTGCGGTCGATCTGGCTGGCCATCATCATCATGTTGCGCCGGCCCGACCACACGACGTCGAAGACGCTGCGGTACGGCATGGCCGCCTCGCGCACGAGGTCGCCGGGTTTGGCCGCGAGGGGCGGCGCACCGACCATGAGGGCGGCCTCGCCGTCGGTGAGGACGATGTCGGGGGAGAACGTCAGCTTGGCCAGCCGGGCACCCAACGCGGGGATGGTGCCGAACGGGCTGACCATGACCTCGCCCGCCTCGCGCCACGTGTCCGCGCAGGCGATGACGCAGGACTCGGCGCGGGTGACGCCGGGATCACTCACCGGATCGCTCACTGCGGTCACTCACTGGTCGCGCTCCGCGACGTTGGCCCGGTAGTCGTCGTCCTCGACGAAGACGTAGCGCTTGGCGAAGGCCTCCCACTCGGCGGGGTCGGTCGCGGCAGCGGCGTACTCCTTCTGGAACTTCTCGTCGCGCCCGTAGTCGGGCGGGTTGGCGGTGAAGTGCGCGCCACCGGGGGCGACGGCGACGCCGTCGACGAGCATGCGGTGGATGGGGACGGTCGAGAGCGGGTGGGTGCCGTCGGCCAGCGTGCCGTTGTCCACCAGGGCCTCGGTGGTCATGAAGCGACGCTCGGCGGCACCGAGGAAGAGCGGGTCGAAGAAAGGCGTCGGGGCTCAGGATCTGGCCGTTGCCGGCGGCGTCGGCGCGGTTGGTGTGGACGATGGCGGCATCGAGGTGGAGGGCCGGCATGGCGACCAGGTCGACGTCGGCGTCGGCCGGGTCGGCCAGGAAGGGGTGGTCGGCGCCGTAGGGGGAGCGCACCAGCTTGAGGTCGGGGTTGATGGTGAGGACGTCGGAGCCCAGCCCGGCCCGGGTGGGCAGGAAGGGGACGCGCCAGGAGGCGGCCTGCAGGCCGAGGAAGAACATCCCCTCGTCGACCTCCATGACCTCGACCCGACCCTGCTGGCGGGCGGCCCGCCAGTGCGGATCGAGGGCGATGGAGTCCAAGGTGACGAACCCGCACACGACCTTGCGCACCTTGCCGGTGGCGCAGAGCAGGCCGACGTCGGGACCGCCGTAGGCGACGACGGTGAGGTCGGTCAGGTCGGAGCGGCAGATGGCGCGCACGACGGCCATCGGCTTGCGCCGCGATCCCCAGCCGCCGATCCCGATGGTCATGCCGGAGCGGAGCTCGCCGACGATGTCGTCGATGGTGGTGCGCTTGTCGGCCATCAGCTGCTCACGCCGTTGTTCACTTCGAGGTGTCGGCTCACTTCGAGGTGTCGGCGTCGCGCTTCTCGACGAAGGCGGCCCGCTGCTCGTCGGCCACGCCGCGGACATGGAGCTCGTAGGTGAAGCCCTGCTCGTAGCGGTAGCTGCGCTTCACGTCGACGGGGTCGATCCCGTTGAGCGACTCCTTGGCCCGCCGGATGATGGTCGGGCTCTTGGCGGCGATGTCGGTGGCCAGCTCGAGCGCGGCGGCCTGCAGGCGGTCGGGCGGCACCACTGCGGCGACCGAGCCATAGGACGCCAGCTCGGAGGCGGTGATGGGTTTGGCCGTGTAGACCATCTTGCGCATGGCGTGCTGGGGTACCAGCCGGGCCAGGTGGGTGGCGGCGCCGAGCGCGCCGCGGTCGACCTCGGGGAGCCCGAAGGTGGCGTCCTCGGAGGCGATGACCATGTCGGCGTTGCCGGCCAGCCCGATTCCGCCGCCGAGGCAGAAGCCCTGCACGGCGGCGATGACCGGGACCTCGCAGTCGTAGACGGCGGCGAAGGCGGCGGCGCAGCCGCGGTTCACGCCCACGAGCGCCTCGTCACCCTTGGCGTTGATCTCCTTGATGTCGACGCCGGCGCAGAAGCCGCGCCCGGTCGCCCGCAGGACGACGACCCGGTTGGTGGGCACCCGGCCCGCCGCGATGAGCGCATCGGCCAGCTCGAACCAGCCCGCCACGTCGAGCGCGTTCACGGGGGGGTGGTCGATCACCACTTCGGCGATCCCGTCGTGCTCCTGGATCACATCGATGGGCATGAGGCGCCGGATTCTCCTCGCTCTCGGTCTCTGACGCCGCGTCAGAAAGCCGATGGGAACTTAGGCCAGGCGGCCGGGCCGGGCCAACCACACCGCCGCTGGGGCGCAGGGGCCGCCCCTGCATCGGCGCATGCGATCAGGCCTGCGCCATCGCCACCTCTGCGTAGAGGAGCTCGAACTGATCGGCGACCGTCTCCCATGTGTAGGTCTCCGATCGGGCCCGGGCGGCTGCGCTCATCCGCTCGTAGGCGGCCGGGTCGGAGGAGAGGTCTATCAAGGCGGCCCGAAGGGCGGCGGCGTCTCCGAGCGGCACCAGGGTCCCGACCAGGTCGTCGACGACATCACGGGTACCGGGGATGTCCGTGGCGACCGTGGGCAACGCCATGGCCATGGCCTCGAGGAGCACGAGTGGCATTCCTTCCCGCTCCGAAGGCAGGACGAACACGTCGGCCTCTGCGTAGCGGGACCGGAGTGCCTCACCGTCGGCTCGGCCGGCGAAGGTGACGTTGCGCAGCCCGCGCTGAGCGACACGGGTCCGCAGTTCCGTTTCGAGCTCGCCGTTCCCCACCAGCACGGTATCGAACCTCTCGGAGACACCCTCGAGCGCGTCAAGGAGCTGGGGAAGGTTCTTCTGCACCGAGAGGCGTCCAACGAAGAGGAGGCGTGGCCGACGTCCCATCGGGAGCCGGCGGGGTGGATGGAAGAACGAGCTGTCAACGCCGTTTGGCACGACCCGCAATTTCGATGGTTCCACCCCGTAGGAGGTGATGACCGACTCGGCTTGCTCTTCAGTGAACACGACGACGACGCCGGCCCCGCGCAGGACCCGGCGCAGCACCACCGGTTTGTACAGCTTCAGCAACCCGCCGGCGGGCCCCGAAGGCCCGGCGTCGAGGTGGAGGTGAGCGACATAGGGGACTCCCCGCAATCGGTGGGCTGCCCAGACCGACTCGGGCGTGAACGCCTGCGCGATGTGGAGGTGGACGACGGTGTCCCGTTCGAGTCGGAGCAGTCGGAGCGGGAGTTCGGGGATGACGATTGTGTGCGCCACCTCCACTGCCGCCAGCCGTCGCACGAAGGGCGGATCCCCCATTCCCAGCCTGTCCGGCCCGCTGTCTCCCCGGTCGTGACTGGTCAGCACCTCGACCGGGAGGCCCCGGGACACCCGGATATCGGCCAATGAAGCGACGACCTTCTCCAGCCCCCCGAGCGAAGGCGGATACCGCGGAGTCACGTGCACCACACGTATCGGCGACGGCATCGGAATGGTCAGGCGGGGGTGCGGGTGGCGCGCAGCCGCCGGCGGGTCTCGGGATCGGCCGCCAACTTCGCGGCACCCACCAGCACCCCGAGGGTCCAGGCCACGTTCTTGGTGAGCCAGGACGGGACCGTGAGCGCGGCAATAACCGGTCGAGGCCGTTTCGCGACCACGACATAGGTGGCCTCCGCCAATGAGAAGGGCACGATGGCCAGAGCAAGCGACGGGCGTCGGAAGCGGATGGCGGCCGCGGCCGAGGCAACCATCACGCCCAAGGGAACGAAGTCGAGCCATCGGTACGACCGCTCGGCGTACCCGAAGTGGACCTTCATGGCTCCGTAGCGGTACATCTGGCGCGCGTACTGTCCGAAGGTGTCGCGGCTGCTGCGATGCACGACCATGTCGGGAACGAACTCGTAATGGTGCTGGTCCTGTACCCGGGTCAAGAGGTCGAGGTCCTCGGCGGCTACGAAGCTCTCGTCGAAGACATCGCCGGTGAGCCGCTCCGTATCGAGCGCCGAGTTGCCGGCGAAAAATTGGAGGAGCCCCTGACCAGTGAGCTCGTGGATCGTGCGGTCGCACAGAGCAATCGCCTCGGACGAGCGTGTCCGGAAGTCGGGGACGAAGCCCCCGGCCATCAGCGCCACGTCCGGCACGTCCCGGAAGGTGGCGGCGATCGTCCGGGTCCACGTTGGCGCGGCCCAGTCGTCCGAGTCCAAGAAGGCGACGTAGCGGTTGCGGCTGGCCCGCAGTCCCAGGTTGCGACCCCGGGGGATGTTGCGGGCGCCGTTATGGACGATGCGCAGATGGAGTCGGTCCTCGTAGGCTCGCACCAGGTCGAGCGTGCCGTCGGTCGAACCGTCGTCGACGATGACCGTCTCGAAGGCGGCGTGGTCCTGGGCCACGAGCGATTCGAGACACTTCGCGATGGTGGCGGCGCTGTCATACGTCAGGACGACGACCGAGAGCGATGGCAGCGGAGGATCTCCGGCCGCATCACTGGCGGCGCTCAGGGCTGGAACGACAGCGCTTCCCTCACGGCGTCTTCCCGCCGCCGGTCGGCCACCCTCCGCTCGACCCGCGGGCTGTCCGCCGCCTAGGAGCGGCGTCGCCACGTCGCCTCGAACAGGCTGAGGAAGAAGGCGTCGAACCACAGTGTGAGGCCGAGGGCGGCGAACAGGATGGACAGGATGAGGGCCGAGGCGGATGGTCCGGCTGTGTCGAGGGCGGGCCATCCCGCCACCGAACCGTAGATCAAGACTCCCGTGCCGATCGCGGTGAAGGCGAAACCGCCCACAAAGGCCTGCTTGGCGGCGTTACCCGTCGACACCCAGGTCGAGACTCGCCTCGCCCGGCCGAGCAGGAGTTGATCGGTGCTCGCCGTCGCCGCCGCGCCAAGGACGAGCAATTGCACGCCTACGAACAGTGCGAAGGCCAGGACGGACTTGGCCACCATGGTCGTCACACCCCCCGACACCCCGAAGAGCGCAAGCTGGACCAGGCCGGCGAGCACGAGCAGGAAGCCGGGTATCAAAAAAAGGAACACGGGCGACGAGAGCAGCAAGAAGCGGATGTGACGGCACGCGTCCCGGATGGAGTTGAGCTTCGACTCGCCCAACCGGGGGTGATACGTGATGGGGACCTCCGCGATGCTGAGGTTGGCGCCCGCCGCCTTCACCACGATTTCCGACGCCAACTCCATGCCCCCGCACTGCAGGTCCATTCTCCCGAGCGCGTCCCGAGTGAACACCCGGAAGCCGCTGTGGGCGTCGCTGACGCGGAGCTTGAAGAGCACGTTGAGAAACGCGGTGAGCACCGGATTGCCGATATAGCGGTGCGACCAGGGCATCGCACCGCGTTCGATTTGGCCCTCGAGCCTCGACCCGAGCACGTAGTCGTGGCCCTCGTTGACGATGGGTGCGACGAGGGCCGCCAGCATCGAGAAGTCGTAGGAATTGTCCGAGTCACCCATCACAATGATCGAACCGCGTGCTGCGTCGAAGCCGGCCAGGTAGGCGTTGCCGTAGCCACGCTCGGACTCGTGGATGACGCGAGCCCCCGCAGCCAGGGCGACTTCCACCGACCTGTCCGTCGAGCCGTTGTCGGAGACGATCACTTCGCCGATCCGGCCCGTGCGACGGAGCCCGTCCCAGGCCTTCTGCACGCAGATCCCGACGCTCTCCTCTTCGTTGAGACACGGCATGACGACGCTGATCTCCACGCTCTCGTCCTGCGCAACGGCCTCGTGCGTCTCGGCACGGCCAGCACCGGACCTGCGCCGGTCCCGGCCACCCATGCGCCGGTCGGCAAGGTTCCGCCGCCGTTCGGGGGAGCCTGTCCGCCTGTCCACCATGAGCGCTCCGTTCGGAGCAACGAAGTTCGGGACATCGAATTGGCGCTGCCGCTCGCTCACCACTTCCGCCATCGGAGGGACCGCCTCGCTTTCAGATTTTTCTCGAGCTGCGCCACTCAGCTCGCCGAGCTCCCCCTCCAGAACCGGCCGAGCTCCCCCTCCAGAAGCGGCTGCTGCTCAGCATGCCAGGTGTGAGGGCAGATAGAAAGTGCTGCGTGTTGCAGCACGGTTAAATGCGTAAAGGTGCTGCGTGCTGCCCGGCCTGCCCCGCTGCGACCAGCGCGACGCGGCCGAGCACACCGGCGGGGGCCTCTCGCGGGCAGCGATTGACTGGCGGCTTCGTCCAAATCTTGTTGTGCAAAAATTGTGAAACGAAGTTGTGGCACCCAGCGACCGTCACGGTGGCGGGAGTGACGAAACCACTCCAGAATGGGGGTTCGGCGGAACGGAGCGGGGACACGGAACGAAGAGTTCGAACAACGGGACAATTCGGCAAGGCGATCGGGCGGTTCAGGCGCTGGCACTCGGCTGACCCGGCACGACCGACTTTCGGCGCTGGCGGCACGGAGGGCCACGGTGGAGAGACCCTCCCCCGCCGCCCGCGCCGGGTCCTCATCGTCTCGGCCTTCGTCCTCCCTCATGTCGGCGGTGTCGAGGTCATCGTCGAGCAGCAGGCGGCGTCGCTCGACCGAGGAGGGGTTCGACGTCACGGTCGTGACCAGCGACCCGAGCGGATCACCGGTCGAGGAATCAGTCGACTCCCGAGACCGTGAGCCGTCCCACCGCGTCGTCCGCAACCGGGCCTGGAACGGCTTGGAACATCGGGGAATCCCCTATCCCGTGTGGAGGGCCAGTGGCTATGCCCGGCTGTTCCGCTTCGTTCGGGACAGTGACGTCGTGCACGTGCACGACGTCACGTATCTCTCCTCCCTGTGCGCGGCGGTCTTCTCACGGCTCGCCCACCGTCCACTGATCGTCACCCAGCACGTCGCGGTGGTCGCGCATGACAAGGTCGTGGTCGAAATGCTCCAGCGGGCGGTCTACGGCACCTGGGGACGCTTGGTCTGGCGCTGGGCCGGCGAGATCGTCGTGTACAACCCCATCGTCCGACGGTTCCTCGTGGAGTTCGGGGTCGATGCCCGGAAGATCCGTCTCGTCTACAACGGCATCGACACCGCGTACTTCAGCCCCGGCGACGGCTCCGACCGCCATCGCGTGCGCAACCGGTACGGCCTCCCCTCGGAGAGGCCCGTCGTGCTCTTCGTCGGCAGGCTGGTGCCGAAGAAAGGGGTGGACCGGCTCATTGCCGCCCGCGGGTCCGAGTACCACATCGCGCTCGTCGGCTCCGGCACGGCTCCGATCCTTCCGGCGGGTGTCACCTGCCTGGGGCCGCTCGAGAGACAGGAACTCCGCGACCTCTACCGCGCCGCCGATCTGTTCGCATTTCCCGCGGTCGGCGAAATGCTCACCCTCGTCATGCAGGAGGCCATGGCCTGCGGGCTCCCGGTCGTCGCCACGGACGAGCCTGACTACGCGGCGTACCGGTTCGGTCCGGACGACATCGCGCTCGTCCCGGCGGACACGGCCGGCCTCAAGGCGGCCCTCCTGAGTCTGCTCGCTGATCCGGCGCGGTTGGCCCGCATGCAGGCCGCGGCGCGGAGCGTCGCCGTCGAACGCTTCGAGTGGCGGGCGAACGCGGCCCAGCTGAAGTCGTTGTACGAGGACACCGACGCTCCCGATGACCCGCCAGCGGCGGGTGATCTCGCGGAAAGTGCGACCGTCGTCGACCGATTCGACGCTGACGAATCCGCTCCTGCTCCCTTCCCGGTCGAGGACTGACCGCTCTCAGCTCAGTCGGACCATTCGACGTCCTCGCTGAGCACCCGCGCCGGGTTGCCTCCGGCGAGGGAGTGGGGAGGGACGTCCTTGGTCACCACGCTGCCGGCGGCGACAAGACAGCCCTCGCCGAGAGTGACCCCCGGGAGAACGGTGCAGTAGGAACCGACGAGTGCATTCGCACGGAACACCACGGGTGCCGACAGGGGCTTGCGGTCGCCGTTGACGACGACCACGTGGCCGTTCGTGTCGAGCACATTGCCGTACCACGAGGTCCCCGAGCCCGCTTCGAAAATGATGTGGTCGAAGCACGTCACCGTTGTGAAATCGCCGACGCCCGAGCCCGCATGCCACTCCAGATGTGCGCCGTCGTTGACGTGGAGCCGGACTCCGTTCCTGATCAGAACGGTCCCCTCGACGGACATGGTGGCTCCCCGGCCGAGATGGATCGCCGTGGGGGTCGCGCCGAAGTGGACGAAGCCCACAAAGAAAAAACCGCCGGGACTGATGACGACCTTCGAGCGCGGCCCGATCTTGATCCTGGTTTCCCGCGAAATCAGGAACCAACCGCGACAGCGTGCACTCAGCACAAGCGACCGCACGATCGACAGATGGGTGATGAACGTCCACACGAGCGCCGGATCGAATTTGTCCGCCCTTGAAGCGGGTAGCAGGTGCCGGTAGCGACCGGCCCAAGACCGGATGCCGCTCCCAGTGGGGATTTCCGCGCTCGACTCGGAGATGTGCCAGCGCGTGCTCATGCCGCCTCCCGCCGTGGACGTCCGACTGGTCAAGTTACCAATCGCCCGATCAAAAGGTCAAGACCCGATCCACGACCCGGGATATAGGACGGTGACGAGACGAAGCCATGCCGCGCCAAGCGTGGTCGCCGCCAACGCAAGCACGCGCAGCGTCCCTTCGGTCGGCCACGTGGCGAAGTGGGTCGCCTGGATGGCCAATGTTGCCGGATGGGTCAACCCGTTCACTGAGAGATAGATCACCAGGCCGATGCCGCCAACGAGGGCCGCGACGGCCACGCCAGTGGCGACTGCGGCGATCAACGAGATCGGGATTCCATCGCTGACTTCGACCAACGCACCACGACGACGCCTGCACACCCGCAGTGTCTCGCTGACGGTCAGGGTGACGACGAGCACAGCGAACGCCACCACTCCCGCGGTGTCCGTGCGCAGTCCACCGATCTCGGGCCAATAGGGGCGGGCCAGGCGATCAGGATGAAAGCTTCCCACCAGGCAAGAACCGAACCAGACCAGCGCGGCCGCCAGGGCGAGGCCGGTGGCGACGCTCTCCATGACGGGTCCCGCGGTCAGCCCGGTGGCCCGCTCGGTCACTGGTAGACCTTCGACTTGCCGTCATCGAAGACGACGTTCTTCTGCGTGTTGAGCAACCCGAACGGATACCGGTACGTGACGATGTTGCCGTTGACGAAGGCGGATGCAGTCCCTGTCGCCAGCATCGACGAGTCGGCGATGACCCAGGAGCCCTTCTCCACGAAGGTCGGGAAGAGATCGGTGAGGTACTGCCGACCCGTGACCGAAGACGGCGAGTTGAAGGCGAACCGTTGGGAGGTGAAGTCGGATTGCACCCCGCCGGGGAGCGTGCCCGGCTTTCCGGCCAACCAGTTCACGGCAGCTTCCTGCTGCGGGGTCATGTAGTACAGGTCGTAGTACTGCCCACTGTCGTTGAGGTTGAGCTGCGCCGGGTAACCGCCGAGCGCTTGCGGGATCAGCCCGGTCGTGGAGGCGAAGAAGGCAAGTCCCAGACCGCCGGCCAAGGCCTGGCGCCACCACCTTCCCAGGGGCTGGAACAGAGTGAGCGAGCCCACGACGATCACCGGGGCGACGAGGATGAGGGCCTGCTGGAAGACGCGGAGCACGCCGTACTCGACCGAGAGATCGGGAAGGACGGTCACCGCAACGAGGACGACGATGGCGGCTGCGCAGAGGTAGTAGTACTCCCGCCCCACCGTGCCCCGCCGCCGCTTCGACAGCAGCAGACCCAGCATGCCGATCAGAAGGAAGACCTGTTCCCCTTTGGCCGCCAGGCTGCGCATGACGTCGTTCACGGTCGTGGGTGAGATGCCGGCGCGCGACAGCGCGTGCCCGGCGCGGGTGACCGGCAGGTTGGGCTGGGGCACGGTCGGGGTCTGGTAGCGGTCCACCACCGAACAGTGGGATGAACGTGCCGGGGTCCGCCTTGGCTCGTTGGGCCAGGGTCTCATTGCGGTACTGGTCGAGGAGTGTGTTGTTGCTCCCGCTCTGGTTGAGCTGGGACCGGTTGTTCGATCCGCCGCCGGAGAAAAGGCCGTAGTTGACGCTCGCGGACTTGGCCCCCCCACCGTGATGGAGGAAGGTCGACACGGCGGATTGAACTCGCTGGTCACGCCGTCGGCCGTCTTCGTGGCCAGCCCACCCCAGGCCACGATGACGGCCAGGATGGCGGCGAGACAACCCAGCCCGAGCGTGCGGGTGGTGGCCGTGGACCAGCGTCCCTCAGGCGAGTCTGGGGGATCGGTGCGCGTCCAGGCGGGCGGCCAGCCCCGGGCGAACATCGTCTGCCCGAACCACGCGATGGCCAGGGTCGCGAAGAGGACGTAGCTCGACGAGTAGTGGCAGAGCTCGGCCCCGACCGCCGCCGCCACGAGCACGAGTTGCCGCCGGCGTTTCGCGCCACAGAGGATTGGTCATGGCGAGGAAGGCAGCGGCCACGAACAGCAACGCCATTTCCTGGCGGTTGAGGAACGGCAGGTCGGTGAAGAACGTGGGAAAGCCAATGAAATAGGCCACCCCCAAAATGGCGACCCGGGCCGAGAAGTAGCGGCGGGCCAACGTGAAGACCATGACGGGACATGCCGCGAACAGCAGTTGGAAGAAGACCTTGTAGATGTAGGGGTCGTCCACGTGCAGGAGGGACGCCATCTGCGTGGGAAGGAGCGTGATGCTCAGACAGGCGTTGTAGGGGTCACGAAACGTGGACATGTCCCACTTGCCCTGCGCCGCCGTGAGCTGGAAGACGCGGTATTCGAGCTGGATGTCGTGACCGGTGACCGACCAGCCGCGCAAGGAGGTCATCAAGAGCAGGGCGGCCGATAGCAGGTAGATGGCAACGCCCGTGACTCCGGCCCGGAGCCGGTCGGCCCACAGCAGCAGGAGTGCGAGGGCAAGGAGGGCCACCCCCAGGCCCACCATGGTGAGCGCGTCCCCATTGCCGTTGTTCAGGCGGTTGGCCCCGAGCACCATGAGCAGCACGCAGGCGCCGCACACCGTGAGCACGCGGGTCTCGAGGGCACCCAGGAGGCCCGGCGCGATCCGCACCCGAAATGGTGCGGGCCGTCTGCGCCGCACGAACCAGAGGCCGACGTCGATGACGTCGACCAGGAGGAGGACGGGCACCGTGGCCAACGGACGCGCCACACCGAGGAGCGGCAGGACGGTGTTGATGGCTAATCCGCCCACGAGGAGAAGGAGGAGCGCGCCCACCAGGCCAAGGCTCAGGCGTTCGGCGACGGAACCCTTCCCCCACAGGTCGGTCGTCGCCAGCAGGTAGGCCGGAAACAGGAGCATGAGCCAGAAGACGAGTGCGGGTCCCAGGAAGCGAAGGTGGCCCCCCGTCAGGGCCGAGTCGTTCGCCACGGCAAAGGCCGCTCCGACGATGATCGGTATGACCGGGTCGCGCCCTTTCTCCTTCGGCTCATCGGGGAGGAGAAGCGTGCGCGGGCGAGTGTCGGCGGGTGCGGTGGTCATCCGGTCTGCCCTGCGTTGGTCGCGAGACCAGTGACGATGAAGTTGAAGTCGACTGCCACCCCGTCGCCGGCCAGACCGACCGAGAGCCGACACGGCGAATCCGTGCATTTGGGGTCGACCGACACCTTGACGTTGCGCGATTCGCCCGCGGGGACCACAACGGATCCGCCGCCGACGATGCCGTCGGTGTTGCTCGACGGCGACGCAATCAGGAAGTAGGGATACCTGACCCTCTTGGATTCGTGGTTCTCCACCGTGAAGGTGAATTGGAGCGACTGACCTGAGGCGACGGTGGTGGGGAGCTTGCTGGGGGCAACGAACGACACGGCCGAATACGGCTCGGGCTGTTGAATGATCGATTCCGCCCACTGATGCCGGCTGCCCGGCAACACGAGGCTGACCGCAACAGCCGCGACGGCGAGCGGCGCCACGACCGGCCATAGTCGCCGATGTGTTCTCACGCGCTTCCTCGCAACGCGATGCTCCGGCGTGTGGACGCTCGCGGGATCGAGGGTGGGGCTCGGGTGCCGGGCCCAGCGCCAGACCGGCACCGCGACGGTCGCCGAAGCCACCGTTAGTCCGACGGGCCATGCCACCGACAGAATCGTCAGACCCCGGGGCGCCAGTACCCATGCCAGCGCGCAGGTGACCAGGGCGTACACCACGTTGCCCGCCACGATCGCTCGCAGCCGCCCGACGAGCCGGAGCACGGTCAAGAGCCAATTGAATGCCGCGAACGGGATCACAGCTGTGGCCATCACGATCAGCACGTCCGTGCCGTGCTCGCTGTAGTTGTGGCCGAAGAGAAGGAGCAGCCAACGCGCCGCCAACATCAGGATGACGGTGGCAGGGATGCAGAACAGCGCCAGCAGCCGCCAGCTTCGCCGCATGACGACGCGCAGCTCCTGGTCCTCGTGGCTGCCCTCCGACAGGAACGCTTGCTCCACCGCGAACACACCGGCGAAGAGCAGGCTGACCAGCAAGTAGGCGATGTAGTAGTACGCCGCCTCGTGGACACCCACCCGGTCCAGCACGATGAGCGGAATCACGAATGTCGGCAGCAGGGTCAGCAGGTTCCCCAGGTAATTGGCGCCTGAGAACCGCCGCAGCGGTCGCAGCACCGCCCGAGAGCCGCGCAGGCTTGGGCGAAAGTGGTTGACGGTGACGAGCAGGAGCAGGCTGGCCACGGCGGCGGCGGCGTAGCCGATGGCCGAGGCGACGAACAGTCCGTATGCCCCCGCCCCGGCGACGGCCACGGCAGCCCCGATCTTGACGATGCCGCCGACACCGCCGTCGACGAGCGCGTTGAATTTGGCCTGCCGCAAGCCGATGAAGATCGAATCCGTGATCAGGTTGAGCGGTCCGAAGATGCCGCCGAGAACGACGACCCCGGCGGCCATTGCCGCGTCGTGGACGACAAAGGTCAGCTTGGGGGACACCACCGGCAACACGGCGAGATAGCCCAATGTGAGGAGGGCTCCGAACCCCGCCACGATCACCATGGACGCGGTCATGAGGACGTTGGGCTTGGACGACTGGGGCAGATAGCGAACCACCGTGCTGTTGAGGCCGAGCAGGGCGGCGAAGGAGGTCACGCCGAGAACGGAGAACAGCGCCGTGGCCAGGCCGACGTCAGCGACGGAGAAGAGGCGCGCACTGATGATCCAGAACACGAACCCAGCCGCTGCCTGCAGCCCCGAGTTGAGCATCAGGTAGACCGAGTTGCTCACGAGGTGGTTCTGCCGCCAGCGAGTCGCCCATGACGGACGGCCCTGGGCCAGGGGCGCGGGTTCGGTGGAGGCGTGCTCCTCCGCTACGTCCTCGACCCGGACGTGCTTCCCGCGCACGCCCTCGATCCGGACGTGCTCGCCCGGCACATCCACGACCCAGAGGAGCTCCTCAGGCACGTCATCGACCCGGACGTGCTTCCCCCTTCGCGGGGCCGAGTCGCTATCGATAGCCGAGGACATGCGTGGCGCCCCTCCGAACGGGCTGCGGACTGAGCCCAAGATGTTACGTGACCAGGCCTGATGGAAAGATTTGGGTTTAGGCACGGAAGCCGCGAGCATGGGTCCGTGACCAGCCGCCCGTGGCCGGGTGGATCGGGCAGCACCACTCTGCCGCTCATGCCGCCGGACTTTCGTTCACGTGCTGGTCGAGCCTCATTCGCTCAAGGGTGCGGACGGTTGTGCCGACGTTGCGAACTGGTGGCAAGGGGCACGATCGCCGGACAGTCGCTCGGTGGCGGTTCGGCCGAGGTCGCCTGCGGTCCGACCCCGTTCCGTCTGATGACGAGGAGACCTTTTTGCAGTTCCTGAGGATCAAACCAGTCCTGGTGATCGCTGCAGTCCTCGCTGTCGTCTTCGTCACGCTTGCGCACTCGTCGACGGTCTCCGAGCAGCAGGCGAGCGCACAACCCTCCCACCCTGGCACGCACTCGGCGGCAGCGACCGGCCCGTCGGCCATGGCCTCGGTCGAAGCAGCCGGGCAGGCAGTGCTGAACGCAGAGAAGCAGAGGGCAGGCGCGGCCAGCACGGGGGCTGGGGGGAAGCCCGGAGCAACGGCGGGACCGCCGAGCGGGAGCGCCCCGAGGTCCGTCGCCGCGCCCGCCACCGCGACCTCGAACCCGCCGGCCACGACAACGACCACCGTGCCCGCGAGCAACCGCCCGGTCATCGGCGTCAGCATGCCCTCCCTCCTTACGGAGGCGCCGGCCGCCCAGGCGGCGCAGCTGGCCAACCTGAAATCGATCGGGATCACCTCAGTTCGAATTGGGGCGGATTGGGCTTGGATCTCCTACGCCGGGCAAGGCACGTACGACTGGGCCCAACTCGACCAGGAGGTGGCTTCCGTCCGCGCCGCCGGCATGAGCATGGACATGGTCATCATGGGGACGCCGGCGTGGGCCGCCGTGGCCGGCGAAGCGGGGAACGATGTGGCCCAACCCGCGAACCCGAGTTTGTTCGGGCAGTTCGCGGCAGCAGTCGCGCAGCGGTATGCACCGCAGGGCGTGCAGGACTTCGAGATCTGGAACGAACCCAACAACACCGTCTTCTGGCAGCCAGCTCCGAACCCCGCCGCGTACGTGCAAATCCTCCAGGCAGCGGATTCGGACATCAAAGCGGTCGATCCCGGCGCCTTCGTCATTACGGCCGGCCTGGCGCCCGAATCCACCCAGAACGGCAACATCAACGAAGTGACCTTTCTCCAGGACATGTACGCCGACGGCGCCAAAGGGTATTTCGATGCCGTCGGAGACCATCCCTACAGCTATCCGGCACTGCCCGACATGTACGAAGCGTGGTCAGGGTGGTCACAAATGGACGCCACCCCGGCGTCGCTTGAAAGTACGATGGCTGCCAACGGAGACGGCAGCAAACCGATCTGGGTGACCGAGGTGGGGGCGCCTACGGGTGGCCCGGACTCGGTCGGGACGGCGTCCCAGGCTGAGGAGCTGACCCAGGCCATCGAAAATGCCAAGTCCTCAAGCTGGATCGGCGCCCTCTACATCTACACCTACGAGGACAGTGGCGGGAATCCCGGTACGGACGAGGACTGGTTCGGCCTCCTCAACGCCGACGGCAGCGCCAAGCCCGCTTGGTCCGCCGTCGCAGCGGCTATCGGGTAAACCCGTTCAGGTTCGTCACCGTATCGGCCCATCGGCGATGCGCACGCCGGCCGCCGAGGGCATCTATCGTCTGCTCCCGTGACGCAGCCGGTCTACGACTTTTCCGAGCGTGTGGTCGTGGTGACGGGCGGTTCCCGTGGTGTCGGGGCGGGGATTGTGGCCGCGTTCGTCGCTGCGGGCGCGCACGTTGTGGCGTGCGGGCGCAACGAGGCCAAGGTCGAAGGGGCCGTGTTCGTCATGTCGGATATCCGCAAGCCGCCTGATGCCGAACGGGTCATCGCCAAGGCGGTCGAGCACTTCGGCCGGCTTGACGTGCTGGTCAACAATGCCGGCGGCTCGCCTCACGTCATGGCGGCCGACGCATCGCCGCGCTTCGTCGAGGCGATCGTCAGCCTCAACCTGCTGGCTCCGCTGTGGTGCGCCCAGTCGGCCCACAAGGTGATGGCCGTCCAGGAGGACGGAGGGTCCATCGTCAACGTGTCCAGCGTGTCGGGCATGCGCCCCTCGCCCGGCGCCTCGGCCTACGGTGCGGCCAAGGCGGGCCTCATCAACCTGACGTCGACCCTTGCGGTCGAGTGGGCTCCCCAGGTCAGGGTGAATTGCGTGACCGCAGGGTTGCTCGACAACGGCGCTGACGACGACTTCTACGGCGGGCCCGAGGGCATGAAGCGCGCGGCCGCCACCGTGCCCGTCGGCCGGATGGGCACGCCGGCGGACGTCGCCGGGGCCTGCCTATTTCTCTCGAGCGAGGCCGCGTCGTACATCTCGGGCGCCAACCTGGTGGTCCACGGGGGTGGGGAGCCTCCGGTCTATCTCGGCGCCGTGGCCCGGACCTGACGGACGTCCTGAGCGTGCCTGACCGCCCCGATTAGGGGGACATAGGCGGTCAGCTGCTAGACAGAGCGACCGTGAAATTGGCGGTCCCCACCGAGACCCGTCCCGGAGAGCGCCGTGTGGCCCTCGTCCCCGATGTGGTCAAGAAGCTCGTCAGCTCCGGCTGGGAGGTCTGCGTGCAGGCCGGCGCCGGCACGGAGGCCGCGTTCAGCGACAGCGCCTACACCGATGCCGGTGCGACGGTGGCTCCGGACGCCGCATCGACCCTGGCGGGAGCCGGGTTGGTGGTGCGGGTCAACCCACCGAGTGCCGACGATGCGGCGGGGGTGCCCGAGGGCGCCGCGCTCTTGAGCTTCTTCGGTGTCGCCCAGGCCGAGGACGCCGTGCGCGCCCTCGCCGCCAAGAAGGCGACCGTCTTCAGCTTCGACCTGCTGCCCCGCATCAGCCGGGCCCAGGGCATGGACGCCTTGAGCTCACAGGCGACGGTGTCGGGGTATCGAGCCGGGCTGACCGCGGCCGAGCACCTGGCGAAGTTCTTCCCGATGTTCATGACGGCGGCGGGCACGGTGCCGCCGGCCAAGGTGCTCGTGATGGGTGTCGGCGTCGCCGGGCTCCAGTCCATCGCCACCGCCCGGCGCTTGGGCGCCGTGGTCAAGGCCTACGACGTGCGGGCCGCGGCCAAGGAAGAGGCCGAGAGCCTCGGGGCCACCTTCCTCGACACCGGCGTGTCGGCGGAGGGAACGGGCGGCTACGCCCGCGAGCTCACCCCCGAAGAGCTCGACCGCCAGCGCGCCGCGCTGGCCGAGGAGGTCGGGCGCTCCGACGTCGTCATCACCACCGCTGCGGTGCCGGGGCGAAAGGCGCCCGTGCTGTTGACCGCAACGATGGTCGAGGGCATGGCCGAGGGCGCCGTCGTGGTCGACATGGCGGCGGACCAGGGGGGCAACTGCGAGCTCACCAAGGCGGGCGACGTCGTGAACCACAACGGCGTCCACGTGGTGGGCATGGCCAACCCGCCGTCGGGGATGCCGACGCACGCCAGCTTCCTCTTCTCCCGCAACGTGGCCAACGTGCTGGGGCTCATGGGCCCCGAAGGCACGCTGGCGCCGGACTGGGACGACGAGATCGTCTCGGGGATGTGCGTGCTGCGCGACGGTGCCGCGGTGGCGCCCGCCGCGGTCGAGTTGCTGGGCGGGACACCTGGGACGTCTGGGACACCCGGGACACCTGGCGGAACACAAGGAGCGCAGTCGTGATCCATCTGTTGTTGGAGTCGACGCCGACGGGCGGCTCGACCACCGGGATCGTCGAGTACCTGACCATCTTTGTCCTGGCGGCCTTCGTCGGGATCGAAGTCGTCTCGAAGGTGCCGAGCATCCTGCACACGCCGTTGATGTCGGGCTCCAACGCCATCCACGGCATCGTCCTCGTGGGTGCGTTGACCATCATGGGCGAGGCACACGGCACGGCCGAGGTCGTCCTCGGCTTCCTTGCCGTCTTCTTGGCCACGTTGAACGTGGTGGGTGGCTTCGTGGTCACCGACCGCATGCTCGAGATGTTCAAGGCCAAGCCGGGCGACCGGGGGCGGGCACAGGCCGCCAAGGCGGAGGACACACCTGCGCCGGCTGCGCCGTCTGAGCCCAGCGGGGGCACGGCCTGATGCTTGCCGTCTCCTTCACGCTGACGACCGCGCGCGACCTCGCCTACCTGGTCGCCATCGCCGGCTTCATCTTCGCCCTGAAGGGCCTCAGCTCGCCCCGCCACGCGCGCCTCGGCAACCTGGTCGGTGCCGCGGCGGCCACGCTCGCCATCGCCATGACGTTCACGCTGCCGTCGCTGCGTCACTCGGGCTGGAACCTCGTGCTCGCCCTCATCGCCATGGCACTGGGCGCGGCCATCGCCGTGCCGGTGGCCCGCTTCGTGAAGATGACGGCGATGCCCCAGCTGGTGGCCATCTTCAACGGCGTGGGTGGTGGCGCCGCCGCACTGATCTCCATCGTGGAGCTGCTGCACCTCCACTCGCTCGGGCTCCAACCGGCCGTCTACGTCACCGCCGAGGTGTTGCTCGGCGTGCTCATCGGGTCGGTGTCCTTCTCGGGCAGTGCGATCGCCTTCATCAAACTGCAGGAGTTGATCACCGGGCGGCCCATCACCTACCCGGGCCAGCAGGTCATCAACGCACTGGTCGGCGCGGCCATCGGGGTGATGGTGATCCTGGCGCTGGTCACCGGGAGCATCATCTACGTCTGGATCATCCTGGTGCTCGCCCTCGTGCTCGGCGTGATCTTCGTGCTGCCCATCGGCGGCGCCGACGTGCCGGTCCTCATTTCGCTGCTGAACTCGTTCACCGGCCTCGCCGTGGCGGCCTCGGGCTTCGTGCTCGACAGCGACCTGTTGATCGTGGCGGGCACCCTGGTCGGTGCCTCGGGCATCATCCTGACCCGGCTGATGAGCAGCGCCATGGGGCGCTCGCTGCCCAACATCCTCTTCAGCGCGTTCGGCTCGGTCATCACGGCCACCGGCGGCGAGGAGGGCGACGCGGCGCGGCCCGTGCGGACCGGGACGCCCGAGGACGTGGGCGTGCTGCTGGCCTACGCGCGCAAGGTCGTCATCATTCCGGGCTACGGGCTGGCGGTCGCCCAGGCGCAGCACACCGTGCGCGAGCTGGCCGACGCGCTGACCGAGCGCGGGGTCGAGACCTTCTTCGCCATCCACCCGGTCGCCGGCCGCATGCCCGGACACATGAACGTCTTGCTTGCCGAGGCCAACGTGCCGTACGACGAGCTCAAGGAGATGGACGAGGCCAACCCCGAGATGGCCACGGCCGACGTGGCGCTCGTGGTGGGCGCGAACGACACCGTCAACCCGGCGGCCAAGTCGACCCCGGGCAGCCCGATCTACGGCATGCCGATCATCCACGCCGACGAGGCCGAGAACATCATCTTCCTCAAGCGCTCCATGCGGCCTGGCTTCGCCGGCATCGACAACGAACTGCTCTACGACCCGAAGACCACGATGCTCTTCGGGGATGCCAAGGACACCCTGCAGAAGCTGGTGACGGCAGTCGGCGACGCCTGAGTCCTCGCGAGCCGGTCCTGCGACCGGGCAGGTCCGGAGCGGCGGGGGATGTCTCTCAAAACTATAAG
Organism: uncultured Acidimicrobiaceae bacterium; assembly: GCA_963753115.1. GTDB lineage: Bacteria > Actinomycetota > Acidimicrobiia > Acidimicrobiales > RAAP-2 > Bog-473. Next base: position 233,153 of record CAVWBB010000007.1, on the reverse strand, counting down.
CAAGTCTGCGTATAGTTTTCGCACAGTACCGCCGCACCTGCGCTGACAGACCCGGGCCGCGGCATCTGTGCCCGCCGGGGTGCCGACACCCGGGGCACTGGCAACTTGCCCCCGCGACCGTGAGTTTCCGAGGTCCCGGCCAGTTCCCGAAGGGATGGAGCTGGCTGAGAAGCTGGCCCACCTCGTCAGGGGGGGTATCCCGTCGGGGTTGGGGAGGAGAGCTGCGAGCGTTCGAGCTCGGGTCAAGGAGTACGCGCCCACGCTCCGCACGTGGCGGCCCACCATCGCCGCCGCCAGCTTCTGCCTCGTCATGCTGGTCGGCGGCTACGCCGTGGCCATGGGCGGTGGGTCGGCCGTCCGGGCAGCTGGCCGCGACGGGGGTCACGACCATCACACCTCCCTCGCCGACACCCGGCGAGACAACCCGGGCAACGCGTCCCTCAAGCAGCTCGGTGCCACCGCCTCACTGGCGCTCGCACCGGCGACCGCCGCGCCGACGGCGGCGCCGACTTCGCTGACGGAACTACCGCCGCTGGCCGCCCGCGAGAACTTCGCCTTCGCACCGTATTGGACGCTGGCCCAGTCGCCCACGTTCGACATCACCGGACTGTCGACGCTGGCGTACTTCTCCATCGATGTGAACGGCAACGGCACACTCGACGAGAGCGGCCCGGGGTGGGACGGCTTCCAGAGCCAGGATCTGGCCGACCTCATCAGCCGGGCGCATGCGGCGGGTGCGCGCGTCGTGCTCACCGTCACCGACTTCGGGCAGTCATCGCTCAACGCGCTGACGTCGTCGCCCTCCGCGGCCGGCACGTTGTCGGGAACGCTGATCCCGTTGCTGCAGTCGAAGTCGCTCGACGGGGTGAACTTCGACTTCGAGGGGGAGGGCAGCGGCGACCAGACCGGGCTGACCAACCTCATCACGTCGGTGTCCGGCTCGCTGCGCTCCGCCGATCCGCACTGGCAGATCACCATGGACACCTATGCCTCGTCGGCAGGCGACGCCGGCGGCTTCTACAACATCCCCGCCCTGGCGCCTGCGGTCGACGCGTTCTTCGTCATGGACTACGAGCTGAACCTGGCCGGCACCGCGTCGGCGGCGTCGCCACTGACCAGCGGCATGTTCAGCAGCCAGACGACACTGGCTCAGTACACGGCAGCGGTTCCCGCCTCCAAAGTCATCCTCGGCACGCCGTTCTTCGGCATCGACTGGCCCACCAACAACGGGACGATGGGAGCTACCGCCACGGGCGGGGCGGCAGACATCCCCGACTCCCAGGCGCAGGGCAACGGGCCCGAGTACTGGGATCCGGTCACCGACACGGCGTGGACGAGCTACCAGGTGGGCGGCCAGTGGCACGAGTCGTACTACGAAGGCGAGAACGGCCTCTACGACGTGTCGCAGCTGGCGACCCACTACGGCGCGCGCGGCGTCGGCATCTGGGCGCTCGGGATGGAAGGCAACGGGGCAAAGCTGATCGCGTCGCTCGACGGGATCTCGCCGGGTGGACCCCCCGGCACCGGGCCGCAAGCGACCTCTTCGAGCGCGCCGACAGCGGCCGCGCCGACGCCGGCGCCGGCGGCGCCGACTCCCCGGGCACCCGCGGCGGCCGCACCGGCACCGACGGCATCGACACCCGCTCCCACGGCAGCCGCCTCTGGCACCGCGGCGCAGCCGGGCGCACCGTCCCCCGGAGCCGCGTCGACGACCACCACCGCGGCGCCCTTCATCACCGGTCTGTTCAACGGCGCCCCGGTGAACCTCACGCCGATCGCCTCGAGCCAGGTGGTCGGCGTCCTTCCGGCGGGCACGCTCACCGACTTCCAGTCCAACGTGCCGGCGTACTCGTGTCTCAACGGTGCCGCGCTGAACGTGTACATCAACGTCAACGGGAAGGACGTGGCCGAGGCGGTGACGCCGACGAATTGCATCGCCCAGGACTTCCAGCTGCCCTGACACGGCCATCCGGCGGGCCGCCGGTAGCGTACGTCAGGGCATGGACGACGACCGGGGCACGCAGGACGAGGAGGCGCACAGCCGCTTCCCGCTCGCCATCCGCTCCCAGCGGGTGCTCCAGATCGCGCTCGGCCTCTTCTGGATCCTCGATGCCGCCCTGCAATTCCAGCCCTTCATGTTCGGCCGGGGCTTCGTGGATTCGTTCATCCTGCCCAACGCCAGTGGGCAGCCCTTCGTCCTGGGCGACCTCATCACGCACATGGGCAACTTCGTGGCGCCCGACGTGGCGGTGTGGAACACCTTCTTCGCCCTGATCCAGCTCTTCATCGGCGTCGGCCTCCTCTTCCGGCGCTCGGTGCGCCCGGCGCTGGTGGTGTCGTTCGTCTGGGTGCTCGGCGTCTGGGTCATCGGCGAAGGCCTCGGCATGCTCTTCACCGGCAATGCCAGCGCGCTGACCGGGGCGCCGGGCGCCGTGTTCCTGTACGGACTCCTCGGCCTCATGGCCTGGCCCCGCCCGCCGCGGCGCTGGGTCGGTTGGACCGACCGCCCGGCCGGCGTGGCCTCGTCCGCCGCCGCCCAGGGCATTGGTCGCACGATCACGCCGCTGGCCGTGTGGGCCGGGTACTGGTCGCTGGCGGCCGTGCTCTTCCTGCTGCCGGCCAACCGGACCGCCTCGTCGATCCAGAGCGCGATCGCCGGCATGTCCGACAGCACGCCCGGCTGGTACGGCACCTTCTTGACCCACCTCGGCAATCTCTTCTCGAACTCGGGGACCCAGACGGCCTGGATCCTGGCCGCCGTCTCCGTGACGATCGGCATCGGACCCCTGGTGGCGCGCCGGCCCGGCTGGTTCCTGGCCGCCGGCGCGCTGCTCGCCTTCTTGATGTGGCTCGCCGGCCAGGGCCTCGTGGGCAACGTCTTCAGCGGCTCGGACACCGATCCCAACACCGGGCCGCTCGTGATCCTGCTGGCCGCGGCGATGGTGCCGACGTTCATCGCGTCGAGGCAGGACTGGCGTTCGCCCGCCAGCGAGATCCTGCGGCAGAGCCCCGCGGTGGCCGTCCTCGGCATTGCCGCGTTGGGCGCCTCACTCGCGCTGAGCGCCAGCTATCCCGCCGTGGCGGCGGAATCGACCACCGACGCCATGTCGGGCATGGTGATGAGCGGGAGCGGCGCCGGCGCCGGGTCGGGGTCCGGGACGCAATCGGCGAGCACCAGCACGTGCGTGCCGCACCAGAACGGCCTCAAGATCTCCGGGCTCGATCTGGCCAACACCCCGACCATGGTGATGGGCGGCAACAACGTCATGAACGTGAACGGGTCCGACGCCAGTGCGGCCGCCGGCTTCAACACGACGACGCCCAACTGGCACTACACGGGTCCGGCCATTCCGCAGGCCGAAGCGAACGCGCTGCTGACCAACGGCCGCAACGCGCCCAGCGACATCCACATGGCGAAGAGCGGGTGCGCGCCGAGCCTGACGGCGGCCGAGAACATCGGTGCCGCGCAGTACGTCCAGGCGACGAGCTCGGCGGTCACGCCCTTCGCCGAGCCGGCGGCGGCGATCGCCGCGGGGTACGTGCCCGCCTCGCCGACGGACTACCCGGTCGTGACGTACGTGAACCCGACCATCGTGGCGGCCAACGCGGCGGCGAAGCGGACGCTCGATCCCAAGTTCGTCGACGGCCTCGTCTACGCGACGACACCGTCGGGCACCGATGTGCTCGTGGCCGCCATGTACATCCTTCCGTCGACCGTCAATACGGTCCCGATGCCCTATGGCGCGCTCGTGCAGTGGCATCGCCGCACGCAGGTGTGCGGACCGGACACGCCGTCGCCCGCCCTGCCCTTCAACATCACCGGGTTCCCGCCGTGCCCGAGCGGCTCGACCGTGCAGCCGACGCCGTACGTGTCCCTGGTGTGGCAGGTCCCGGTGGCGGGCGGGCCGCTCGCCATTCAGCCGCCGGACATTCAGATCGTGGAGGCGGCCGTGATGAAGCTGAACGGCACGTCGGTTGCGCCGCAGGGATGAGGGTCAGCCGCGCATTTCCACCTCAGGGCTGATTCGGCTGGGCCTTCCCCTTCCGTAGCCTGGTGCCATGGCGGCTACTCCCGATGTCACGCAACGGCTCCTCTCGTGGGCCCGGGTGGACTTCACACCCTCGCACCGGCAACCGCCGTGGTGGCGGGTGGGGCTCGCCACGGTCGTCTCCGTTGTGCTGTCGTTGGCCGCCGACGCGGCGCTGGTGTTCATCGCCACCAGGTTGCTCCCGTCGACGAAGGGCTATGTGCACTTCGCGTTCCAGGACTACGCCAAGCTCACCATCATCGGGGTGCTCATCGCCTGTGCCGCCTGGCCGGTGGTGACCCGGATCAGCTCGGACCCGCGCTGGCTGTTCTTCCGCCTCGCCATCGCGGTGACCCTCGTGCTGTTGGTGCCCGACCTCTACATCTGGCATCAGGGGCAGCCGATTCAGGCGGTGGCCGTCCTGATGGTGATGCACGTCGCCATCGCGCTGGTCACCTACAACGCGTTGGTCAACCTCGCCCCCGTGCGTGTGGTGCGAGGAGTGGAGCGGGGAGCGGCGACACCGCAGCGGTAGAGGCGGCGTTCAGTTCGCCTCAGCACGGGCAGCCGGCGTCGTTCAGCGCGGCGCGATGTCGTCGACCGCGGCCAGGACATCGGCGCTCGGGCGCCAGCCGCCCGCCGCAACGTTGGACGCGATCTGCTCGGGCCGGGTGGCGCCCGCGATCACCGAGGCCACGGCGGGCCGCGACAGCAGCCACCCGAAGGCGAGGTCCAGCACGCTGTGCTCCTCGCGCCCCGCCAGCTCGTCGAGCGCGGCGACCGCGGCCAGGCGCTCGTCGGACAGCTGACTGGCGGCGCCGTCACCCATGGCGGCAAGGCGAGTGCCCTCGGGCGGCGGCTCACCGGCCCGGTACTTGCCGCTCAAGAGCCCGCTGGCCAGCGGGAAGAACGGGAGGAACGCCATCCCGGTGCGGTCGCAGTACTCGAGGACGCCGTCCTCGGGCTCGCGGTAGAGGATGTTGTAGTGGTTCTGCACGCTGACGAACCCCGGGCTGCCGGCGGGAGTGGCCGCGGCGGCCTCGGTGAGCATGTCGACGGTGAAGTTGGAGCAGCCGAACTCACGGACCTTGCCCTCGGCGACGAGCTCGGTCAGCGCGCCGACGGTCTCGGCGATCGGCGTCTTCTGGTCCGGGATGTGCAACTGGTACAGGTCGATGCGATCGGTGCCCAGCCGGGTCAGGGAGTCCTCGACGGCGGTGCGGATGTAGGCCGGGGACGCCCCGCCGTCGTGCCCCTCGTAGGGTGCGCCGAACTTGGTGGCGAGCACGATCTCGTCCCGCCGGGCGCCCAGCGCGGCGCCCAGGTAGGTCTCGCTCTTGGCCCCGCCGTAGATGTCGGCGGTGTCGAAGAAGTTGATGCCCGCCTGCAGGGCGGCGTCCACCACGGCGGCGGTCTCCTTGCGCCCGATCCGCATGCCGAAGTTGTTGCAGCCCAACCCGACGACGCTGACCTCCAACGAGCCGATCCTGCGTGTCTCCATCGGAGCCCTCCCTCGTCGCGGCCGGTCTCCAGCGGGTGGACCGGGTCGGCAGTACTGTACCGGCGACTTCTGGTTGCGGAACCGGACAGTGACGAGGAGGCCGCAATGGCAGCAGGTGCAGTTGACGTGACGATCGCAGCCACACCCGACGAGGTCTGGGCGAAGGTGGGCGACTTCGCCGGGATCGACGTGTTGTTCCCGACCTTGGAGTCCTTCCGCATGGAGGGCGACGACCGCATCATCGGCATGTTCGGCATGGAGATCCGCGAGCGGCTCCTCGCTCGCGACGAGGAGAGCCGGGTGCTCACCTACTCGGTCGTCGACGGCGTCCCGATCGAGAGCCACACCGCCACCATCTCGGTCGAGCCCCACGGTGACGGCACCAAGGTGATCTGGGCCTACGACGTGACCCCGGACGAAATGGCACCGATCTTCGGCGACACCTACAAGGGCGCACTGGCCTCGCTGGAGAGCACCTTCTCTTGATCGCACCACCTGGCTCCTGACCGCTCCACCTGGGAATGGGGGAGCGCGTCGGTGGCTCGCCTACCCTGACCTCGTGACCCAAGGCGCGGCGGACGCACCGGTTGGCGCGACACCCCCGATGCAGGCGCGGGGCCCGGTGCCGCGCCCGTTGACCGAGGACGTGCCGCGCATCTACCCGCGGCGCCTGCCGGACCCCACGCACCGCGAGCTGCTGCGCCGCGGCCGGACCATCGCCAAGGTCGTGGCCGTCCACTTCACCCCGACCGCCTTCCGCCAGCTGCGCACCATCCGCCAGGGCCCCCTCCCGGCCGCCCAGCTCGCCCGGCCGCTGCGCAAGAGCTTCCAGGACCTCGGCGGGACGTTCATGAAGTTCGGCCAGATCATCGCCTCGTCGCCCGGCATGTTCGGCGACGACGTGGCCGACGAGTTCCGCGCCTGCCTCGACACGGGCCCGCCCGTGCCGTTCCCCGACGTGCGCCAGCGGGTCGAGGAGGACCTCGGCTTGTCGCTGCGCGACGCCTTCGCCGAGTTCGAGCCCGACCCCATCGGGACGGCCTCCATCGCCGTCGTGCACCGGGCCCGGCTTCTCGACGGGCGGACCGTGGCGGTCAAGGTGCTGCGCCCCGGCATTGAGCACGTCGTGGCCACGGACCTCGATCTCATGCAACCGCTGCTCGAGATCCTGGTGCGCCAGACCGGCGACCAGATGGCCGGCTCCACCCTGCAGCTGCTCGACGGTTTCCGGGTGCAGATCGGCGAGGAGATGGATCTGCGCAACGAGGCGCGCTCGCTGGAGCACTTTCGCCGGCTGCAGAGCGAGTTCGACCTGAAGCTCATGGCGGTGCCCGAGCCGTACCCCGAGCTCTCGGGGCGCAACGTGCTCACGATGGAGTTCTTCGACGGCGTCCCCATCGACGACCTGGCCCGGGTGGCGGACCTCGGCTTCGATCCCACCCCGCTGGTCCAGGAGGTGATGCGCTCCTTCTTCTTGACCACCGTGCGCTGGGGTGCCTTCCACGGCGACGTGCACGCCGGCAACATGATGCTGCTGCGCGACGGCCGCATCGGCGTCATCGACTGGGGGATCGTGGGCCGGCTCGACCCCTCGACCCACCGCTTCTTCATTTCGTTGCTCTCGGCCGCCATGGGCGACGAGTCGGCGTGGCCGGTGGTGACCAAGCACATCACCGATGTCTACGGGCCGGCCATCGGCGTCGCCGTCGGCCTGTCCGACGAGGACCTCACCGCGTTCGTCCGCTCCATCATGGAGCCGGCGCTGACCCGACCCTTCGGCGAGGTCAGCCTGGCCGGCATCATGCAGACGATTCAGTTGCAGATGGCCAAGGCCCAGGGGGTGGAGGCACACCAGCGCAGCGTGCGGGCGATCGTGCGCCGCCTGCGCACGCAGCGCCGGGTGCGGCGGATGGCCGACGAGTCCGGCGGACTCATGTCGGAGTTCGACCGCGGCACGTTCCTGCTCGCCAAGCAGCTGATGTACTTCGAGCGCTACGGCCGCATGTTCGTCTCGGAGGTGCCGATCCTGCACGACCGGGCCTTCATTGCGCAGCTCCTGGCCGGGGTGGACGTGTCCGGTCTCGGCTGAGGGCTGCGGCTCGGCTCGAGGGCTGGGCTCGGCCGGGACCTGGCACGAAACTGGAATCTGTTCTAGTTTCACCGAGGGCCTGCTGGAGGCCCATGGACCGGGGAGGTGACATGGCAGAGGACGCGGTGATCTACCGCTCCGACCACGTCTTGGAGTACCCCTACGTGCGCTCCGTCGGCCCGGTCGTGGGGGCCTTTCTGACCGGGCTGCGCGACGGCAAGGTCGTCGGGATCCGGGGCTCGGGCGGGCGGGTCATCGTGCCGCCCACCGAGTACGACCCCGAGACGGGGGAGGAGACCGACGGCATCGTCGAGGTCGGGCCCGAGGGCACGGTCACCACGTGGTCCTGGGTGGCCCACCCGGCGCCGAAGCACCCCTTGCAGGAGCCCTTCGCCTGGGTGCTCGTGCAGTTCGACGGGGCCGACACCTCGTTCCTGCACGTGCTGCCGGCGGCGTCGCCCGACGAGGTCTCCACGGGCATGCGCGTGCGACCCGAGTTCGCCCCCGAGGACGAGCGGGTCGGGCACGTCAAGGACATCAGCCACTTCGTGGCGGCCGGAGGTGCACGGTGAGCGAACGTGAGCCGGTGACCATGATGGCGGCGCCCACCCGCCTCGACTACAACTTCACGGCCGGCGTGGCCATGAGCAAGAACCTGCACGGGTACGAAGAGGGCAAGTTCATCGGGCAGCGCTGCCCCAAGTGCAAGAAGGTCTACGTCCCCTCGCGCGGCTCGTGCCCGACCGACGGCCTGCCCACCGACGAGATCGTCGAGCTCCCCAACACCGGCACCGTGACCACCTACTGCGTGGTCAACGTGCCCTTCGCGGGCCAGTCGATCGAGATCCCCTACATCTGCGGCCAGATCCTGCTCGACGGGGCCAACCTGTCGTTCATGGGACTCATTCAGGAGATCCCGATCGACGAGATCCGCATGGGCATGCGGGTGGAGGCGGTGTGGGTCGACCCTGCGGACTGGGGGCCGACGTTGGCCTCGGTCAAGTACTTCCGTCCCCTCGACGAGCCCGACGCCGACTACGAGACGTACAAGGAATACCTATGAGCGGCTTCCCGGATCTGACGTCGGGCTCCCGGCCCGTCGGCGTGGTGTCCTTCGCCCAGTACGACAACGTGCGGCGCGAGGACAACCGCAACGAGGTCGAGATGCTGATGCCGGTCGTGGCCGAGGTGTTCGGCAACATCGGCATCACCAAGGACGACGTCGGCTTCATCTGCTCGGGCTCGACCGACTATCTGATCGGCGGCCCGTTCTCGTTCGTGGCGGCGCTCGACGCCGTCGGGGTGTGGCCGCCGCGGGCCGAGTCGCACGTCGAGATGGACGGCGCCTGGGCCCTCTACGAGGCCTGGGTGCTGTTGCAGGAGGGCGAGATCGACGCCGCCCTCGTCTACGCCTTCGGCCGCTCCTCCATGGGCCACCTGGGCGAAATCATGTCGGTCCAGCTCGACCCCTACTACCTGGCGCCGTTGTGGCCCGACCCCACCTCGCTCGCCGCGCTGCAGGCGCAGGCCATGATCGACAAGGGGGCGGCCAGCGAGGCCGACTTCGCCGCCGTGGCCAGCCGGTCCCGGCGCTCGGCGCTGTTGAACCCCAAGGCGCAGATCGCCTACGACCGGACCCCCGAGCAGCTGCTCGCCGAGGACTACGAGGTGGCACCCCTGCGGCGTCACGCGCTGCCGCCGCTGACCGACGGCTGCGCCGCCATTGTGTTGGCGGCCGGCGACCGGGCCTACGAGCTGTGCGAGCGGCCGGCCTTCATCACGGGCATCGACCACCGCATCGAGACGCACGCCGTCGGCGCCCGCGACCTCACCGTGTCGCCCTCGACGAGGTTGGCGGGGGAGAAGGCCGGGGTCGGCGCCAAGAAGGTCGACATCGCCGAGCTGCACGCGCCCTACGCCCACCAGGAGCTCATCCTGGCCGAGGCGCTGGGCCTGGGCGACGGCGTCGACGTCAACCCCTCGGGTGGCGCGCTGGCCGCCAATCCCATGATGTCGGCCGGGCTCATCCGCATCGGCGAGTCGGCCCAGCGCATCTGGTCGGGCGACGCCGACAGGGCCGTGGCGCATGCCACGTCGGGGCCGTGCCTGCAACAGAACCTGGTCTGCGTCCTGGAGGGTGTGTGATGGCCGAGCGTTGCGCAGTCATCGGAGTCGGCCAGACCGTGGCCAAGTCCAAGCGGGAGGACGTCTCGATCGCCGGGCTCGTGCGGGAGGCCGCCGTGGCCGCCCTGGAGGACGCCGGCCTGACGTTCGCCGACATCGACGCCGTGGTCGTCGGCAAGGCCCCCGACATGTTCGAGGGCGTCATGATGCCCGAGCTCTACCTGGCGCCGGCCCTCGGCGCCGTGGGCAAGCCGATGTTCCGCGTGCACACGGCCGGTTCGGTCGGCGGGTCGACGGCCATTGTGGCGTCGCACCTCGTGGCGTCGGGCATTCACGAGCGCGTGCTCACCGTGGCCTTCGAGAAGCAGAGCGACTCGGACGCCATGTGGGCCCTGTCGGTGCCGCAGCCCTTCTCCGCGCCGCTGCTCGCCGGTGCGGGCGGCTACTTCGCCCCCATCATCCGGGCCTACATGTACCGCTCCGGCGCGCCGCGCGACATCGGCATGATGGTGGCGGTCAAGGACCGGCTGCACGCGCTCAAGAACCCCTATGCGCACCTGCACCTACCCGACATCTCCATGCAGATGGTGGAGGAGTCGATCATGCTGTGGGACCCGCTGCACTATCTCGAGTCGTGCCCGTCGTCCGACGGCGCGGCGGCCATGGTCATCGGCTCGGAGAAGGCCGCCGGTGCGGCGACGGCGGCGACGGGGCGGCCACCTGCCTGGATCCACGGCATGGCCATGCGCTCGGAGCCCACGATGTTCGCCGGCCGGGACCAGGTCAACCCGCAGGCCGGCCGCGACTGCGCCGCCGACCTCTACCGCCAGGCCGGCATCACCAACCCGCGGGAAGACTTCGACATGGCCGAGGTCTACGTGCCCTTCAGCTGGTACGAGCCGATGTGGCTGGAGAACCTCGGCTTCTGCGCCGAGGGCGACGGCTGGAAGCTCACCCAGGCGGGCGCAACGTCGATGATCGAGGGCGGGGACATCCCGTGGAACTGCTCGGGCGGCGTCCTCTCCTCGAACCCCATCGGCGCCTCGGGCATGCTCCGCTTCCTGGAGTCGGCCCTGCAGGTGCGCGGCATGGCCGGCGAGCACCAGGTGCCCGACGCCCGCCGGGCCCTCGGCCAGGCCTACGGTGGTGGCTCCCAGTTCTTCGCCATGTGGGTCGTCAGCGCCGACAAACCCTGAGGCGAGAGTCCCGCCGGTATGCTCGGCGGGCCAAGCAAGCTCTGACCAGCCAGCCCTGACCAGGAGGTCTCCGTGAAGGTCGTCGTGGACTTCGACGAGTGTGCCAGCAACGCCGTCTGCATGGGAATCCTGCCCGAGGTCTTCGAGGTCCGGGACGACGGTTACCTGTACGTGCTCAACGAGCACCCGCCCGAGGAGCTCCGCGAGCGCCTGCGCGAGGCGGTCAACGGGTGCCCCACGGGCGCCATCTCCATAGAGGAAGACTGACGCCCCGTCCCACCCTCTGCATCCCGCCGGCGCTCGGGGTGCGCCGGTAGACCGCATGACCGATCTCCCCACCCCGCCCCGGGCGCGCTTCGCCCCGTCACCGACCGGCTACTTCCACGTCGGGAGCGCGCGGGCCGCGCTGTTCAACTGGCTCTTCGTGCGCCAGCACGAGGGGACGTTCATCCTGCGGATTGAGGACACCGACGAGGCCCGCAACAAGCCCGAGTGGACCGACGGGATCATCAGCGCCATGGCCTGGCTCGGCATGGCCCCCGACGAAGGCCCCTTCTTCCAGTCGGCGGCGGAGGCGACGCACGCGGCGGCCATCGAGGCGCTGTGGGACAGCGGCGCGCTCTACGCCTGCGCCTGCACGCGCGAGGAGATCGACGAGCGGACGAAGCAGCGGGCGGCCGCCGGCGACCCGACGCCTGGGTACGACGGCCACTGCCGCGACCTCGGCCTGGCGCGGGGCGACGGCCGGGCCCTGCGCTTCCGCACGCCCGACGAGGGCGTGGTGGAGGTGCACGACCTCGTGCGCGGTGACGTCGAGTTCCCACAACGGGCGCTCGAGGACTTCATCTGCGTCAAGGGGAACGGCAAGCCGCTCTTCGTGCTGGCGAACGCGGTGGACGACCGCACCATGGCGATCACCCACGTCATCCGGGGCGAGGACCAGCTGCCGACGACGCCGCGCCAGATCATGCTGTGGGGCGCGCTGAACCGGGCCGAGGGAACGGACCTGCCGTTGCCCGCCTACGCCCACCTGCCGCTGCTGGTCAACGAGCAGGGGAAGAAGCTCTCCAAGCGGCGTGACCCGGTGGCGGTGGAGATGTACCGCGAGAAGGGGTACCTGCCGGGGGCGTTCCGCAACTATCTCGCGCTCTTGGGCTGGAACCCCGGAGACGAGGAGATCGTGCCGCTCGAGGTGATCCTGCAGCGCTTCCGGTTGGAGGACGTGCAGCGGTCGCCGGCCTTCTTCGACGTCAAGAAGCTCTCCCACATGAACGGCGTCTACATCCGCGAGTTGTCGGTGGACGAGTTCGTGGCGGCGTGCCGCCCGTGGGTCGACCCCGTGCCGGGGGAGTGGGCGCCGGGGGGCTGGCTCGATCCCGACACCGGGACGCCGATTGTGCTGCCGCCGGCCTGGGCGCCCGGACGCTTCGACGCCGCGGTCTTCGCCGCCTTGGCCGAGGTCACCCAGGAGCGGGTGACGGTGCTCGACGGAGGTGCCCGAGTTGGTCGACTTCCTCTTCCTGGAGGACGCGCCCGACGACCCGGGCAGCTTCCAGAAGGCGATCGCCGACGACGAGGGCGCGCCGCGGATCCTCACCGACGCACTGGCCGCGTACGAGACCTGTGCGTGGGACAAGGACGCCTTGCACGAGGTGACGCTCGGGATCGCCGACGCCGTGGGCCGCAAGCTGGGCAAGGCGCAGGCGCCGATCCGGGTGGCGGTCATGGGCCGCACCCGCGGGTTGCCCTTGTTCGACTCGCTCGCGGTGCTGGGCCGGGACGAGACCCGCCGCCGGCTGGCCGCCGCCCTCGCCCGTGTGACGCCTGCTCCCTGATGCTGCTCGCACCGTTCCGGTGGGCGCTGCGCATCGTGATCCTCTTCCTGGCGGCGATCGTCCTCTACTTCGGCATCACCCTGGTGCAGGTGTGGCTGACCTCCCGTCAGTACGACCCGCACCCGGCGGGCGCCATCCTCGTCATGGGGGCGGCGCAGGACGACTGTGTGCCCACGAAGGACCTGGCCGCACGCCTCGACCAGGCGGCGATCCTCTACCACCAGGGCTACGCCCACCTGATCATGGTGACCGGGAGCAAACAGCCGGGCGACAAGTGCACCGAAGCGCAGTCGGGCGCCACGTATCTCGAGAAGGTGAAGGGCGTGCCGAGCTCGGCCATTCTGGAGGCGGGTGGGAGCGACAGCTACGAGAACATCGCCGATGCGCAGGCGACGCTCAAGGCGCACGGCGCCCGAGTCGTGCTCGTCACCACCGACCCCTTCCACGAGGACCGCTCCATGGCCATCGCCTCACACCTGGGCCTCACCCCGTCGCCCACGCCGACGCAGACCTCGCCGATCACGGGCTGGTCGACAGTGCCCTACTTCGCGAAGGAGTCCGTCGGCGTGGGACTCGGGAGGATCATCGGGTACAACCACCTGGAGTGGCTGCACGAAGCCTGAGCGGTCTGGTTGTCTCCGGCTCTAGCCGGCAGCGGTCGTCGTGGTGGTGGAGTTGGCGCCGGTGCCGGCGGACGGTGAGGCCGTTGGTGCCGTTGAGGCCGGAGGGACCTTGAAGGTGATGCGGGCGACGGTGCCCAGTCCCTGGGCGGTCCCGACGCCGATGATGCAGGTGGCGTGCCCGGTCGTTCCGCAGTAGCCGTCGCCGATGATGCCGGTGGTGAGGCGGTAATGGGAATGGAAGGTGCCGCTGGCGCTGACCTTGAGGGCCTGGGCGTGGGTGATGTCGCAGTGGGGGGTGTCGGTCGAGGGGTTCATGCGTCCGTGGACAACGGCGGTGCACTCGGTGACGAACCAGGTCCGGGGGCTGTTCCCAGACGTCTTCGGGAGGCCCCGGCCACTGATGGCCACCATCTGGCCGGCCTTGAGACCCTGGTTAGGGCTGACCTTGACGACCATGCCCGGGCTGCCGGACTGGGCCCCGGCGGGTGCCGGAAGGGCCAGCGCGGCGGCGCCGACGAGCCCAGCCAGGGCGACAGGGGCTACGCCTAGGGACCGCCGAGACATGCAGAGAACCTCCGAACCCAGGTTCAGTTCCAAGGAACCCCGGGAGGGGCATCTTTTCACCGGGTTTGCTCGACAAACAGCGCGCCCCTGGCCAGGCCAGCAGGGCGAACTTGGCTGGTAGGTCCCTCGGCTAATCTGAACGCCCATCCATTCGGGGGTGGTGTAATCGGCAACACGACTGGTTCTGGTCCAGTTATTGAGGGTTCGAGTCCTTCCCCCCGAGCACCGGCGTCCTCCATTTGTGTCGTGGAGATCACCGCTCGGCCCCATCGTCTAGAGGCCTAGGACACCACCCTCTCAAGGTGGCGACACGGGTTCGAATCCCGTTGGGGCTGCTTCATTCTTCCTGGTCAGAGGGTTCTGGCCCGGAGCTCGATTCCGCGCTGCCCATCCCTGTGACCATCTTTGCAGGGATGTCCACGGACAAAGCGAGCAAAGAGTCGCTGATGAAATAGGCAATGCCCATTCCGATGTCTCCATCCATGAAGAGTGGCGACAGGCTAGACGCGGAGGTTCAAATCCTCCCTCCCCCCGCCACTCAAAAGCCCCATGTTCGGGCCGATCCGAGTGGATCGGCCCTTCTTCTGCTCCGAGATGTGTCGCGCGCTGCGCATCCCCCAATTGGATGCCCTGGCGGCGTGCGTGGTCGAAGCGCGGCTCAAGGACGATCAGCCGCTGTCGATGGGTTCCGCTTTCGGATCTTGACGCCGGCGAAATCGGCATCCTGGCGCCAACGCTCAAGGGAGTCGATGTAGTCGAGCAAGCTTCCGGAGTAGGTGAGATTGCGAATCGCCCGGGCGTCGATCGCCTGCTGCTCACTGTTGTAGAAGCTGGGTGTGCAGCTCTGGAAATATCGGGCACCCTCTGCGCCGACGGCCAGGAGGAGCGAGAGCCACTCCTCTTCCGAGGCTTCCTCCGGTTCCATCCTGACGATTCCCTGGTCGACGCAGGCCTCGATGATGTTGGCCACGTGTCGAGCCGACTCGGAGAGCAGGTGCGAGAAGTTCGTGCCGAACCCACCTTGGACGAGGCTGATAAGCAGCAAGTTGGGGAATCCGCTGGCCAACACTCCGTGCAGCGTGTGCGCGCCCTCGGCCCACCGCTCCGAGAGCGCAAGCCCGGAGACCCCCTTGGGGTCAAAGCCGAGTCGCTGATGCAGGTCCGTCGTGACTTCGAATCCAGAGGCGTAGATCAGCAGGTCCACCGGGTACTCGACACCGTCGACGACAGGACCTCGGGCGGTGATCTCGTCGACACCGCGTCCTTCCGTGTCGACGAGGTGGACGTTGGGCGCGTTAAAGGATGCAAGGTAGTCGTCGTGAAAGCAGACGCGCTTGCAGTGCTTGCCCCAATACGGCTTGAGTTTCTCGGCGGTCTCGGGATCGTCAACGACCGCCTCGACTCGTCGTCGGATCGCCTCCATCACCTCGAAATCAAGCTGCTCGAGTGCTTCGGTTTCCTCTTTTGACCCAGAACCCCTCTGCGTGTCGACCCACATGACTTCTGTCCATCCATCATTCACCATGTCCACCTCGGGCTGGGCGCCGGTCACCGCTTGAGTGAAATTGACGATGCGGTCGTGCTGCCAGCCGGGCTCCAGACTCTGGAACCACCGGACGTCCGTGGGTCGCTGGTCGCGAATCCCCACCGCGCTCGGGGTTCGCTGAAAGACGAAGACTTCCTTGGCTGCACGAGCCAGCTGTGGCACGACCTGTACTCCGGTGGCTCCGGTTCCGATGATGCCAACGCGCTTGTCGACCAACTGATCCATTGGTTCGTTTGGTCCTCCGCCCGTGTATGCGTAGTCCCAGCGGCTGGTGTGGAAGGCCTTGCCTTCGAACAGATCGATCCCAGGGATCCCGGGGAGCTTGGCCTTGTGCAGGATTCCTCCTGCCAACACGAGAAAGCGGGCTGAGAGCCGGTCGTCCCGGCTGGTCGTCATCTGCCAGCGCAGCGCAGTCTCGTCCCACGCAGCCCCGGTGAGGTCGGTCTGGAAGAGCGCATGTGGGTACAGGTCGAACATCAGGGCCAGCAGCCGGGAGTAATTGAAGATCTCCGTCGCGCTGGCGTAACGCTCCGTAGGCATATAGCCCGTCTCTTCGAGGAGCGGCATGTAGACGTAGGACTCGACGTCACACATACAGCCCGGGTACCGATTCCAGTACCAGGTGCCACCGAAGTCTCCCGCCTTCTCGACAATCCGGAACTCGGTGATTCCGTGCTTAACGAGGTTGATCGCCGTAAGCATCCCAGCGAAGCCACCTCCCACCACAACGACGGTCGTGTCCTCGACCAAGGGGTCCCGCGTGAAGCCGGGTTCGACGAATGGGTCCTGGTCCAGCTCCTCGCCCAGCTCACGCCACTGGGCCATGCCGTCCTTGCGGATGCGTTTCTGCTGCTCCTGCCGATAGCGCTCCCGCAACTTGTCGAGTGCGGAGTCTTCTGCGCAGTTGTCTTGCTCTCTCACGCTCACTCTTCCTATCAATCGGCAGTGAGCCCGTTATCGATGCTCAGAACACCGCCCAAGTCGGCATCGAAGTCGTCGGGCATCGAATAATCGAGCAGCATATTTGTCCTTACGGCTCCTGGAGCGATGGCGTTCACCCGCAGTGAGGTCTTGGCAAATTCCATTGCCAACGCCTTCGTGAGCTGAAACACCGCACCCTTCGACATGCAATGGACGACGGTGTAGGCCTGCCCGATGAGTCCCGCGTGCGATGCCAAGTTGACGATGTTTCCGTTGGTCGACACAAAGGGCCCGGTTCAAAGAGTTGGACCGCAGATGTTGCCGAGCATGGCCAAGGTCGCCGCGGGAGGCTCTTGACGCAACCAAATGGTTGCTATAAAGTAGCAATCAGTAGGTTGCAATATCCACTTCACTCAAGGAGACCAAAATGAAGACAAGCACCGACTACCGAACGACCATTCGTGTCAACGCCCCAGCTGACGTCGTGTTCGACGCTGTCACCACGACCGAAGCGCTCGACCGCCTGGTGGAGCCCGGTAACTGGCTCGGGCCTGACCGGTGGCGAGCTGCGGTTCCCGATGGTGGCGGAACAGCCGCCTCTCCTCGTCCGCGTTGACGAGGCGACCCGCCCGACCACTGTCCGCTGGACGGTCGTCGAGTGCACCTTCATGGAGGACTGGGTCGGCACCCAGCCAACATTTACCATCACGCCGATCGACGACGGCTCGTGCGAACTCACCTTTGAGCACCGCGGTCTGAACGACGATCTCGAATGCAAGGACATGTGCAGCCGGAGTTGGGATCACTTCGTCGGCACTAGCCTGCTCGAGCTGGTCGAGGGCGGCCCTGGCGCTCCCAACCGCAGTCCGCGGGATCTCGCCCGCCGCGCCGCCGAGGAGAACGGCTGATCCCGGCCCCCCGGGGACTGCCCCGTCTTGACCGGGCCGTCCCCGGGGCCGCGTTTGTCGCTCGGCATCATCCATAGTCGCTCCCTCAAGGAGGAAGTCATGGCGTTCCCCGACCGCATCGAGCGCACTGTGACCCTGACCTGCGCACCGCGTGAGGTGTGGCAGGCGCTCACCACGGCCGAAGGTCTGAGCGTGTGGTTCGGCGAGCGGGCGAGTATCGACCTTCGCCCCGGCGGCTCGGCCACGATGACCTTCGCCGGCGGCATGACGGTCGAAATGCGTGTCGAACGTGTCGAGGAACCCACGGTGTTCGCATACACCTGGCGACTGCCCGACCTGCCCGAGGACGACCCCCGCCGCACATACGTCGAGTTCACCCTGGAGCCCGACGACGACGGCACCCTGCTGCGCGTCGTCGAGACCGGCTTCGCCCAGCTTCCCGTCGACACCCGGCGCCAGACCTACGACTCCCACAGTGAAGGCTGGTCGCGAGAGCTGGCAGAGCTGGCGGAGCACATCCATGGCACCTGACATCGAGGCCGTTGCCGAGCAGGTCTTCGTCGCGCTCGCTGACCCGACCCGCCGCAGCATCCTCGCTGCCCTCGCCACCGACGGCCCGTCCACGGCCACCGATCTTGCCGCTCGGCTGCCGATCAGCCGCCAGGCGATCGCAAAACACCTCGCCCTCATGGCCGACGCGGGCCTGGTCACGCCCGAGCCGGGCGAGCGCCGGCGGGTGCGCTACCGGCTGCAGTCCGCGCCCGTGCAACTCGCCCAGCAATTTCTCGCCGCGCTTGCCCACGCCTGGGACGACCGACTCGACGCCCTGCAGCACTATCTATCAACGCCATGACGAGACAGACTGCGCAGCCAACAGCGCCAACAGCGCCAACAGCGCCAACAGCGCCAACAGCGAACATGACGACGACTTCTAAGGCCCCGCGCTAGGCTGAGCGATCCCGAACAGCGTCAAATCGACATCTCACTGAGAAGGTATTCGTCGAGAGATTGCTACGAGAGTGGCGCTTTCTCGAAGAGGGTTGTGCAGAGCCCGGATCGGCAGACCTGCAAATGTGAGCACGTCGCCTGCGGCGCAGACGAGTGGGCACTCGTCTCGAAGCCAAAGAAGAATGTATCCGCACTCAATCTCAACCAGATGATCACGCCATTGCCGCTCGTCGAACCGCATCTGGCTACCGCTGGGGATGACAACGACGCGGACCTCGAAGGCAGGTAGCGTCGGCTTCGCTATCAGACGCAGGCGACCGGTATCGACCTCAATCATCATGAGTCGGGTCGTCCGGTGGCAGAACAGACGGCAATCCGAACATCGGGAACACTTCGGACTCAAAGCTCACAATATCGACTACCTCGTTGTTTCGGATTTTCAGCAGGTCCAGTACGGCTGCACTGCATTCCGTCTCTCCCCATGCAGGGATGTAGTTACCCACCGCCAATTCGCCATTGGCCCGGGTCATCACGAGACGCCAGTCTCCGGGGTTTTCCTCGCCAAGGAGGTCGCCAAAGAAGGCTGACACTGCGGCGAATCCCTCGAAAGACTCATATGGCGGCATTGAGATTCGCACCTCTTCTCCCCAGAAGCTCGATCACGGCGGATGCGTCCGCACGGGCATGCGCCTCCATATATCGGCCAACGAGGATACGTTCGCTTTCTGTCGGAGACTGCACCGGTGACCACTCCAATCGTCCAGGCTGCCCGAGCTCTTGCATACGAGCCCGAGCCCGCTGCAGTGCACTGTTGACACCGGGAATCGTGTGGTCGAGTGCGTCGGCCGTCACGCTTGCGGTCCAGCCGAGGACGTCGCGTAGGTTCAGAACGGCTCGAGGTCGAGGGAGAGGTGCTGTACGGCGGCTAAGAAGGCCAGTTCGATCGTCTCTTTTGCAACGACGAGCGCATCTGGCTCATCCAGCCCGGGTACGAGCTCGTCGGGAAACGGTTGGAGCCAGGGGACCTCGTCGAACGAAGGTGACCGCACTGTGGTTGGTCCAATATCGACAACCTGAATTCTGCGCTTCTTGGCCTTAATGGCGTCGAGGCAGGCATTCGTTGCGATCCGGTAGAGCCAAGCGCGGAAAGTGGAACGGCCTTCGAAGGCTGAGCGACCTCGCCAGGCACGGACAAACGTCTCTTGCACCAGATCTTCGGCATCGTCGAAGTTGCCGAGCAGACTTCTGATCTACGGATTGGCAGTCCTTGCGTGGGCCCTGGTCTTGGTCGCGACGCTGGTAGCTGCGACGACGGCAGCACTGGCAGTCGCTCACAACATCGTCCTCTCTCATCGATCGGTCGCGCTCATCGGTTGCTTAGCGATTGCTCTCACCCTTGTCATGGTGGCCGTAGCTGCAGGGACGGGCTCTTTGGTGGATCGAAGTGGACGAATTCTCGCCTCGCGTACTGGGCGAAGGGCCTCTTGCCACAGGGAACGTACTGCCGCCCGGGTTGGTTGGGGCGGCAATTTTGACGATGATTGGGCTGGCCGCAGCCGCTTTCGGAGTCTTTCGGATCGGACGATGGTTGACGCCGAATCAGCCTCGCTGAATGTGGTCTGCTACAGCTTCGAGCAGATGACGGTGGCAACTTGAATGGAGTGCAGAATCGTCCAGTCGGACGCGCAAACTGCTTTCTGCGATCCAGTAAGCCGTCGGGCGGAGGGACGCACGCTCAACGCACGCTCAGCCTCGACCTTGCCCGGTGTTCTCTGACCCAGAAGAATGCACCCTCAGAACCCGTACGAACGTCCTTCGCCTTCCGCAAGCTTGCGTCCCGCATTGAGTTGGAACTCGCTGATGCCAGCGTGGTCCCAGGGACCCACCGAGCCGGCGACGATGGCCTCAGGCGATTTGTCCACCACGCCGAATCGCCGTCTGGCGTCTGTCACCGAGAGCCCGGCGATCTCGAACCAGTCGAGATGGAGATAGTCGATGCTGTCGCTACCGACGACGGAGTCCCGACATAGAGCACCCCGCCGCATGGCATCGGCAATTCGGAGGGCGACACCATCGTGCGAGGAAAGATGTCCCGGACTTGCCTCGAAGAGTCCAGCGCCAGTGCGCAGATAGCCGGTTTCGAAGAGGGAGATCACCATGGCCAAGAGGCTGAAAGCCCGCATGTCGTCGTTGGCCCGGGCGATGAAGGCGAAGACCTCCAGTTCAGATTCGACGGTGGTGCCGTAGTCGGCGAGCACATGCACCCAGTCGTGTTGGGCGAGCAGTGGCGGCGCGGACCCTGGGAGGCCCGGAAAGACGAATCCTCTTGACTGGTAAAGCGTGAAGACGGCGCGGCCGAGGGCTTCATCTGGCATTTGCCCGAGTTCGGACCAACGTGCCGCGAGTTCGTGGTCGTTTACGGCAAGATCCCACGCGGTGGCGAGCTCCTTAGACGTATGGAGCTCTGCTGCCGAGTCCGATCGCCACTCGGCGGTGTAGCCGTTGCGTTCGAAGTCGATGGCGGCGAGGCCAAACGAGCCAGAAGCGAACCTCCGGGCGACGCCGATCAGCGAGTCGTCGACGTTCAGTTCCCGCGCGCAGGTACCAACCTTGTCCACCACGGACTCTGGAAGGGGGCGGAGGACGAGGGCGCCCAGCAGCATGATCTGAACGATGCGGGTGCGGAACGCCAAATTTCTCCGCTGGAGTACGTCGGCTAGCTCAGCGGCGCGTAACGGTTCGAAATCGATCAGGGGAACGTCATGTCCCGTCATGGCCGAGAAGACAGATTCCAAAAGGATGCGCTGCACGTCGGTGAGCCCATCAGGAGGCGATACGGCTGAGGCAATACCGCTGGCCGTGGCGGCGGTCTCCTCCCATCCGGGGGGAACGAGATCTGTCTCGCTCGTGGTTGGGAGCGGCATCGGCACTACGTTATTGCTTCTGTAGCGACTCCTCGAGTTTGACGAGGTCGGGCCGGTATTTTTGCGTGGCAGACACGGTGGACAACACTCATCCGGAGTCGTCCTAAGCCATCCTTTACGGCCGGGATATCCCAAAACATTCGCGCGTCCTGGGTTCCATGCCGAAGGCCGTCCCTGCGCCCCTCAGATGTTGACGGAACCGAGTTCAAGCACCAATCGGAGCACCTCAAAGGTGCGCCGATTCTCGCGGATCCCGTCGTGCACCCTTCCAACGAATGTGATGTGACCGTCGATTACGGTTGCATTCCAGCCTGCCGATACCAGTCAACGGCCTCCGCCGGCCTGTCTTGAAACTACAGGGCGGAAAATACTGCTTTGGGAGCGGGTGGCGATTCAGGTCAGTCGATGCCTGGAAGCCGTGTTGCCCGCCCGACTGCTCTCTCGGTGTCACGTGGTCCAAGGCCTCTGAAGCGAGCGACACCCAGTCGAGCTGAGATTGAGGATCCAGGCGCAGCCACTCCTTCATGGGTCGCCCCTTGTTGGCGTCGAAGGGTGTGCCTTCAGCTGCGCCGACCAGCCCGTCCACCCGTTGCCTGGGGAGTTTCACCACAAGTGCTCCACGCACGAGCATGGCGAAGATCTTTTCGTGAGTTCGCAGCGCTGCTGACCCGAAGCCACGGCCTTCACCGGGAAGGGTGACGTGAGGTGTACTGGCAAAGGACTCAGCGAGCACGTTGAATCGATCCTCGGGTGTCATGACCTCTTCTGCTCTGCTCGATCACGTCCGGCGACAGCTCTCTCGAGTTCTGCGAGGAAGCGTCGCCACCCAGGGGCGTGTTTCGTCGCTTCGCTTTCAGGTAGGTCGCGATGAACGATCCTGACCAGCGTTCCGGCTCCCTCAGCAACGAGGCGCACTTCGACAATGCTGGCTTCCGGTGGGAGGTCATCTGACCCGGCAAAGCCCCAGGTGATCACGATCTGATTCGGGGGATCGAGCTCGACGAACCGTCCCCGTACGAGCGCACCGTCGACGTCGACGGCAAATTCGCCACCGGGTCGAGGGTCGAGACGGGCGTGTTGGCCCATCCAAAGCACCATTGACTCGGGATCGACGAAGAACTCATAGACCTCATGCGGTTGCGCGTCGACGAGGACTGAGGCGGTGATCGGATCAGGCACCGCTGCGCTTCTTGGACTCGACGGCGGATTTGAGGCGCTCGAGCCGGTCAGGCCACAGCTCCGACAAGAACTGTTCGAGGGATTGGAGGCCCTCGGGTCGGATGGCGTAGAGCCGGCGCTGTCCTTCGGGACGGACCTCGACCAAGCCGGCGTCTTTGAGGACGTGAAGGTGTTGGGAGACAGCCTGTTGGGAGATCTCGAAGTGCGACGCGATGTCGTTGACCGAACGCGGTTGGTCGCGAACCAGCACGAGCATTGCTCTGCGCCTGGGTTCGGCCAGGGCGCTTAGCACGGCTTCTGCGCTCACGTCGGCATTATATCAAGATGCGACTTGTACAAGTTCATACTTGTATGTAGCGTGATGACTACCAGTCGCAAGGAGGAATGACGTGCCCACCGACACAGAGTCCAGCGAGGTCCAACAGGTCGTCCGCGGATATCACCGAGCATGGACGACGGGGGAGTTCGATCGGGCAGCATCTCTGCTCTCTCCGTTTCTCGAGGTCGAGGTACCGATCAATACCTATCCGAACCGGGAAGCCTTCGCCGACGCGTTGGGCGAATTCGGGAGCCGAGTCGACTCGGTCACCGTCCTTTCCGAGATGCAGTCGGGCGACGAGGCGATGCTCCTCTACGACATGGAGGTCGTCGGCCTCGGCGAACTGCGCGTCGTCGAGCACTTCACCGTGAGCGATGGGGTGATCGTTCGGCTCCGTCAGATCCACGACACAGCGGTGATCCGTGAAGCTTCTGGCCTCGAAGACGAAGACGGCGGCTTTCGCCAAGTGATGGTGATAGCTGCATCACCTCTCCACGTCTTTGACGCCCTGACTTCGATGGAAGGCCTTACGAGTTGGTGGGCCTCGAGTACCCGTGGGTCGGGATCAGCTGGCGAGAGGTTCGAACTCGGATTTGCGGGTCTCGACGAGACAATATGCATGCACGTGGACGTCGCTGATCCAACAACCTTGGTCGCGTGGACCTGCCTCGAGCACACCGGATTGCCTGACTGGGAGGGCACAAAGATCATCTTCGGCCTGACTAGCGCGTATGCCGACCAGACCACGCTGTCGGTTCGCCACCTTGGTCTCGTGCCCGACCTCGAGTGCTACGAACAGTGCCACGCCGGCTGGGAGCATTATTTGGCCAGCCTGCGTTCCTACGTTGAGCGGGGACGGGGAAACCCCTTCGTGGCCCGGGCTGAGTGAGGTCTCATGGCATCCCCGGCCGGGCACCGCTTACCGTTCCCGTCTGGTACGCCTACGCGCCCGGCGAGACCGTCAACGTCATCAGCACCGTCGAAGCCTCAGGTCACCGACCTCGGAGGGCGGTCCATCTCTTCGTTCGGCCGGAGTACATCGAGCGAGGCCTGATGGGCTAGCCGCTCGAGCGACATCGCGAGCCAGCGGTCCGTTGCCCATCCAATTGCCCAACTTCTGGGTTATATCCGATATAGCTGGGCAGATGGACTGGACAACGCTGAGCCCCTGACCTGCATAACGCGACGCCTGAGGACTCCGTGGACGAAGTGGCTCGCCCTCTCAAGGTGGCGACACGGGTTCGAATCCCGTTGGGGCTGCTTCAAATTTCCTGGTCAGAGAGTTCCACCTTGTGGTTCGATTCCACTCTGTCCATCCAGTTGCCCATCGTGCAGGGAGTTGATGGGCAGGGTGCGCGCTGAGTGTCCTGATGACAAGGCCGTGCTGATCCCGGTGTCTCCGCTACAAAAGAGTGGCGACATGTTCGCGCTTCGCTGTTCCATGGCTTCCAAGGGCCTGTCCGGTGCAAGCTGAGATGTGTATGAATATCTACATAGGTACACCCTGTTGTAGTAGGATTTCATACGCATGCCCACCGATTCGGCGGTCATCGACAAGATCCGGCCCCTGGGGGCCATCTTTCGCGCCCGAGACGCCGTTGAGCACGGGATCTCTTGGCGTGACCTCTATCAAGTCCGCGACTCGGGTCTTCTCATTGAGGTGTCCCGCGGGCTCTTCCAACTACGAGAGGCAGCCGGTATCGACCAGATCGACTTCGTGGTGGTCTGCGCCCGAGCGCCCCAGGGCATGGTCTGCTTGGGCTCCGCTCTCGCTCATTGGGATTTGAGCGACGAAATCCCGACCCGGGTGGACCTGGCCGTTCCGGCAGGGAGCCACCGCCCGCAGATCGACTACCCACCCACCCGCGTCCACGTCTTTGGAGCAAGCAACTTCGGACTTGGCCGCATCGAGGTGGCGGTGGGCCAGGACCTCGGTTTTCGCATCACTGACCCCGAAAGGACTGTTGTCGACTGTTTCCGTCTGCGACATCGCCTTGGGGTCGACCTCGCCGTCGCCGGTTTGCGCCGCTACCTTCGCCGTCCGCGGTCCCAACCAGGCCGCGTCCTCGAACTGGCTCAGGAGTTGCGAGTTCGTACGCCGATCCTCGAAGCGATGCGGGTGCTGCAAGAATGAGTCCGGTCCAACGAGACTCGACTGCGGGGCGCGCCTATCTCGACCTCCAGCGGATGGCACGTCGGCGCGGTCGACCGACCCAAGAATTGCCGCTGACTTACGTTCTCGAGCGGTTCCTCTTTCGGCTGTCGAGGTCCGCCTATCGCGACCGGTTGGTTCTCAAGGGTGGAATGCTGCTCGCAGTCCTGGGCAGCCGCCGGCCCACCGGTGACGTCGACCTCTTGGCCCGTGCCATCGACAACGATGTGGCGGCGATTGCCGACGTCGTTCGCACGGTGTTATCAGTCACGGTTGACGACGGCGTCACCTATCAAGTGGACGAGATGACCGCGCAGGTCATTCGCGATTCTGCGCTCTATTCCGGGGTTCGGCTCAGCGTCCCTTCCCGTATCGAAGGGGCGAAGGTGGTTCTCCGTCTCGATGTCAATGTCGGAGATCCTGTGACGCCCCATCCGGTTGACGTCCAGTACCCGGCCCTTCTCGACCGCCCGTTCCATTTGCTCGGGTATCCGCTGCCCACCGTTCTGGCGGAAAAGGTCGTCACGATGATCGAGCGAGGGGTTGCGACGACTCGTGAGCGAGATTTTGCAGATGTCGTAGTCCTCTGTCGCCGCTATCAGATTGCAGCATCCGAGCTTCTGGCGGCTATGAACGCAACCGCCGAGCACCGACGGCCGTTCTGCGCCCGCTGGCTGCTCTCCTTGGCAGTCTTGGGACCGAACGCCAGCAGGCATGGTCAACGTTCATCGCCAGCGCGGGCCTGGAGGGGATCGTACCGGGCAGTTACCCCGATGCCATCAATCTGGTGGCGATGTTTATCGATCCGCTCCTGGACGGATCCGTTCAATCCGGTCAGTGGGATCCGCATTCCGGCAGCTGGGTCAAGAGCCCAGCTGAATCCGAACGGGCGTAGGTATCGGTGAGCGATACCGAACCAGAGGACATCGAGGCACTGGTCGATGAGGTCCTTGCGTTACGGGTGGAGAATCAGCGGCTGCGATCGCTCCTTCGCCTTGACGAGCCGAGCCGGCTCGAAGTCACCGACCCGTGGAAGCCCACCCTGTTCGTCGACTCGGACCGGCGGGACCTCAAAGGCGACGTCAACGCGAACTCACCGGCAGAGGCCAAGATCGCCCTGTTCCGGCTCTTGTTCGCCGGCCGTGAGGATGGGTACGCCCATCTGAGAATGTCAACTTGATTTGGCCCCACCGTGACAACTTCATTTGGCCCCACCTCAAAGCCCAGGTCGGGTTCCGGCACTGCCCGGCCAGCCTGGGTACTTGAGAGCCTCTTGGGGGCACCTGAGCGGTCCGCGTAGTGTGCGGGCGTGTCACCGAACCCGCCGTTCCCGCCCGGTCAGAGCGTCTTCCAGCTGCGGATCCAACTCGACGCCGTCCGGCCGATCGTGTGGCGGCGCCTGCTCGTCCCCGGCGCGGTCCACCTGCCCAAATTCGCCGACATGCTCTGTGCGGAGATGGGTTGGCAGAACTATCACTTGCACGCGTTCCGTTGATTGCCAAACGGATTGCCAATCTCTGCCCGACGGGGCCGAGGTCTACGTCTCCAACGGCGCGGACAACATGGTCAGCGTCATCGATACAACCAACGACACAGTCGTCACCACCCTGACCGGCTTCGCCAGTCCCACCTTTGTGGCCATCGTCCCGGACCAGGCACCAGTGGCCTCCTTCACCATCACGCCGGGCGCTCCTGGAACGACGACCTCGTTTGACGCCGAAGCTTCCTCGACCATGTTCGGCACAATCACCTCCTACAGTTGGAATTTCGGTGACGGTTCCAACGTGGTGACTTCGTCTCCCACGATCGCCCATGTCTATGCCGGCGCTGGACATTTCGCGGCGACCCTCACCGTGACCGACTCGTCTGGGACCTCCACCGCCCAGGTCTTTACGGGCCAGACCGTGGTTCGCAACGGCGGAGCGTCGGCCACGACCAGCCAATCAGTGACCGTCGCCCCCCCCACCGCCACCACCACCACCACCACCACCCCTCCCAGCCCGGGTACTGGGAGGTGGGCAAGACGGGGGTGTCTTCGCCTTTGGTTCAGCGGGCTTCTTCGGTTCGCTGCCCGGTTCCCATATCGATCCCACGGCCCCGATGGGGCATTGCGGTAACCACTGACGGTGGCGATTACTGGCTGGTAGGACGGGACGGAGGAGCCTTCGCGTACGGGAACGCTCAGTACTTCGGCTCCCTCCCGGGTGCGCATATCATTCCCGGTGATCCCATAGCGGCCCTGGCCGCAACTCCCGACGACGGTGGCTATTGGGAGCTGGGCTCTGACGGCGGGGTCTTCGCCTTCGGTGACGCCGGCTTCTACGGTTCGTTGCCCGAGAGTTCGAGCGGGGTGCCGGGGCGCTTCGTCGCTCTCATCCCGACGGTAAGTGGAAAGGGCTACCGGCTCGTTAATTCGCGAGGTGAGGTCTTTCCCTTCGGTGCTGCGACGGCGGTCGGGGTTGCTCCCTCGGGCTCGTCGCCTCAGCGCATTGTTGCCGCGGCCGCAAGCCAAGGGGCAACCGGTCTCTGGCTGGCCGGACTCGACGGCTCCCTTCTTGCCATGGGCGCAGCTGCGGACGCGGGCTCGTTCTCGGGCAAGCTGGCCGCGCCCATCGTGGGACTGGCCAGCCCCGACGCCGGGGGCTATTGGATGGCCGGCAGTGACGGCGGGATCCTCTCTTTCGGGAACGCCCCGTTCCTCGGATCACTTCCGGCAATGGTTCCGGATACACTGATCTCGGGGCTCGCAGCTGACTGATCACTGGCCTGGGAAACGCTGCGTCCCCCCGACGGCCTCTTGAGCGGACGAGGGCAAAACGCGGGTCGAATCGGTCAACACCGCCGCAAGGCTGTCCGTCAACATGACAGCCCCGAGAACCCTCAGCCCCAATGACTCCGGGGAAGATCTGGCGGCCGGCCGACTCGGTTGCGCTGGCCTTGGCCTTGTTCAAGGCGGCGAGCAGGATGATCACCACCAGACCCGCCTCGCGACCCTCACGCAGCCCGATCAGCAGGTTCGGAGTGGAGTCAGCCCAGCAAGAACACCAATGTAAGGGTTGCCGATCATGTAGCAAGGGCGCCTCCGAATCCGATGTAGGGAGCCGAGTGGTTGCGGACGCTCACCCTGGATTTTCAGACCGGTCTCTTCGGCGGGATGACGGCGCAGCACCGCAAATCGCGCGCCGCGAGATCTGTGGGTGAAAAGGGCCCGACGTGGCTCAAGATCGTTCCGGGCGGAGCCGATGGTCTAGCCATGCGAGTGTTCTGGGTCCAGAGCGCGCGGACGTGTCGAGATAGGTCGGCGAGCTGGACGCGGAAATTTCGATCCACCTGCCTCGTTGGATTTGGGATAATCAGCGTTCTCTCGATCGGCCTGGTGGCGACTGCACCTGCGTCGGCTACGCCATCGACACCGTCGTTGCGGATCGTCGCCGGCGACGGCTCCTCGGCTCAACCCACCGCCGGAACCGCAACCTCGTCGGCCCTCGGTCAACCTAACGACGTCGCGGTGGACTCAAGCGGCGATTTCTTCATCGCCGACGACGTCGACAACGTCGTCGAGGAGGTCAGCTCCGCTGGCATCTTGTCGATCGTGGCCGGTACCGGGGCGGCGGGACTACCCGCGGCGGGTGCGGCGACAATGAGTGATCTCAACGGCCCCTCGGCCGTCGCGCTCGATTCCGCAGGCGACCTCTACATTGCCGACACCAATAATCAGTGCATTGAAAAGGTCATACCTTCGGGCACACTGTCCGTCTTCGCCGGGGTGTGCGGGGCGCGTGGCAACTCCCAGTCGAACGTGCAGGCAACGTCGCTTCACATGGACTACCCCCAGGGCGTGGTCGTCGACCCTGTGTCGGGGGACGTCGA
The DNA here is from genome assembly GCA_963753115.1 of uncultured Acidimicrobiaceae bacterium. Taxonomy (GTDB): domain Bacteria; phylum Actinomycetota; class Acidimicrobiia; order Acidimicrobiales; family RAAP-2; genus Bog-473. Next base: position 204,426 of record CAVWBB010000007.1, on the reverse strand, counting down.
CATCGCCGACACCGGGAACAACGTTATCGACCAGGTCGCGCCCTCTGGTATCTCAAACGTCATCGCCGGCGTCAATCAACGCGGGGGTGAGCCGACACCGGGTCCGGCGACCAGTTCGAACATCGCGCCCTACGGGCTCGCCCTCGACGCCGCCGGCAACCTCTACATTGCCGATGCCAATCACGGGCTCATCGAGGAAGTGGCGACAGCCGGCACCCTGTCGATCTTCGCTGGGACGATCGGTCTCACGGGGGCGCCGACGCCAGGCGTGGCGACGAGCTCGCACTTGGGTGCCCCGACGGGCGTGGCATTCGACGCCAGCGGTGACCTCTACGTAGCCGACAATGGCGCCAACGTGGTCGAGGAGGTAACGCCGTCAGGGACCCTCTCGATCGTGGCGGGCACCGGGACGGCGGGATCTCCGAGCGCGGGCCCGGCGGCGTCGTCCGATCTCAGCGGACCAGCCGGCGTCGCCCTCGACGGGACTAATGATCTCTTCATCGCTGACTCCGGCAACAACGTGGTCGAGGAGGTCTCGGACGGCCCGTCGCCGAGTGCGCCGGTCTTCACGGCCGAAACACCGCCGAATTCGGCGGTCGCTGGTTCGGTCTACAGCTACACCTTCGCCGCCTCGGGCACCCCCGCCCCAACGTTCAGCCTCGCCTCGGGGCACCTTCCCTCCGGGCTTACGCTCGACTCGACCACGGGAGCCCTGACCGGGGTACCCACAGGTTCCGCCACGTTCGCCGTTATGGCTCGTAACATCGCCGGCACGGCCACCACGCCGTCGATCACGGTCTCTGTGACGCCTCTCGCCCCGCCCCTGGTCCCCCCATCCGACGGCTCTCGGGGAACGAACCAGGTGGCCGTCGCCTCTGACGGGGGCTTTTGGATGATCAGTGCGGTCGGGAGACTTGTCAGCACGCACGGTGCTCCCGACTTGGGCTCGGAGAACGGTGCCCAACTCAACGCTCCGATCGTCGGCCTCGCCGCCTCACCTGACGGGAGGGGCTACTGGGAGGTGGCCTCCGACGGCGGTGTCTTCGCCTTCGGTGACGCCGTCCTTCCTCGGTTCCATGGCCGGCACGCGCCTCAACGCTCCGATCGTCGGCCTCGCCGCCTCACCTGACGGGAGGGGCTACTGGGAGGTGGCCTCCGACGGCGGTGTCTTCGCCTTCGGTGACGCCGTCCTTCCTCGGTTCGGAGAACGGTGCCCAACTCAACGCTCCGATCGTCGGCCTCGCCGCCTCACCCGACGGCAGGGGCTACTGGGAGGTGGCCTCCGACGGCGGTGTCTTCGCCTTCGGTGACGCGTCCTTCCTCGGTTCCGAGGCCGGCACGCCCCTCAACGCTCCGATCGTCGGCCTCGCCGCCTCACCTGACGGGAGGGGCTACTGGGAGGTGGCCTCCGACGGCGGTGTCTTCGCCTTCGGTGACGCCGCCTTCCTCGGTTCCATGGCCGGCACCAACTCAACGCTCCGATCGTCGGCCTCGCCGCCTCACCCGACGGCAGGGGCTACTGGGAGGTGGCCTCCGACGGCGGTGTCTTCACCTTCGGGGCGACTGCCTGAGGAAAGGTCGAGGCGTCGAAGTGAGATTCGACTTCCTCAAATGGCCAGGAACAGACGGACAATGAGACCCGAACCACTCGGTGGGAACGCGTCACCCTGGCTCGCCTAAGACGCTACCTGCGTCACTGTGGGCCGTTGAAAACGGCTTGTGGCTTCGCTCAGGGAGGTGCCCGTCGCCGAAGCATTTTCGGACATGGCAATGCCAAGGTCCGAGGTCGCTCGCCAACTCGATGAGCTCGAGCGAGCGCGCCACCGGGTCCGCCAAGCGGTTGTTCGCCCTTGGGCTCTCCGAAGGAATGACGATCGGCGACCTCGGCCGTCTTTATGGCTTCTCTCGCCAGCTCGAGGCCCGGATTGCACGGGGGCTTGCCAAGAGCAGTCCTGGTCGCAGCGGCGGATCGCTGCCGTCCGAGCCAGAGGATCAACCCCAAGGGGTCGAGTGAGACCGAGGAAGAGCCCAGAGTTGAGCGGGACGGGCGCGGCTCGGTTCTGCTGGCGCTGCCACGCGAATGGGTCATGAGTGTGTAGGCACGTGACTTGGCCGTGATCGCCGGGCGATTGTCAACGGCCATTAGGAATTCCCCACTGGCGGCCATCGGAATTCCCCAGGGACGGCCACGAGAATTCCCCGTGGACGGCCACCGAATTCCCCGGCTTTAGCTGGCGAGTGGCACCACCTCCTTGCCGGACGTGGCGTCGATCAGGCGGACCGATTCGCCCTCGGTGACGATGACGTCGGCGTGGTGCAAGAGCCGGTCGACGAGCGCCGAGGCGATGGTCTTGTCCATGAGCTGGTCGAAGCCGCTCGGGTGCAGGTCCGAGGACAGGGCGACCGATCGACGCTCGTAGGTGGCGTCGACCAGTCGATAGAGACCCTCGGCGGCATCAGAGGAGATCGGGAGCAGCCCGATGTCGTCGACGACGACCAAAGCCACGCTGGCCAACGAGGTGAAGGCCTTCGACACGGTGTCGTCGACCCAGTGGCGACGCACCAGGGCCCCGAGGTCATCCACGCTGAACCAGGCCACGGTCATCTGGGCGTCGATGGCCGTGTGCCCGAGGGATTCGAGGAGGTGGGACTTGCCTGTCCCAGCGGGACAAGACAGACTGCAACATCTTCGGCGGTTGCTGCCGTGCGAAGTGCGTGTCACTTCGGCGGTTCACCCCTTATTCGGTCGGCTCCTGCCTGCCATGAGCTTCAAACGCGTCCACGGAACGCTCTTCTTGATCGTCGGTCTCCCCGATGGTTCTCCGGGGACGATTCCGGTGACCGCAACCAACATCTTGGGGGACGAGCCCATGGTCGAGACCGCCACAGCGCTGTCGGTGGAGGGGATCCGCGAGCTGCAGGCGGTCGTCGCATCGATGAACGCGCCGCGACGACGGTCCCCGTCTGGCTCCAAGAGACGCAAATAGGCTCGACCCACCCTGCACGCGCCAACGAACAAGGGAGGTGAGCCTCTTTGCGAAGGCTCAGATTAGCCGCGCCCGCCCAGCTTGCTCTGGATATGCCCGGGCTTGTCATCACACCATCGCAACGGTGGTGGTATCTGCCAGAGGAAGCCCAAGAGGCTGTGGTGTGCATCCTGGCTCGAATGATCGCCGCCGGCGTCATCGACGAGTCCGACGAGGAGGTGGTCCCAAATGACGCTCACGTCTCAGCTGGTCTCCAAGGTCACCGCGTCGCACCTCGGCCGTGACGCATATGTGTATGTCCGCCAGTCAACGCTCACGCAGATGCGCGAGCACACCGAGAGCCTGGAACGCCAATACGAGCTGGCCGCTCGCGCGCAGATACTTGGCTGGGCACCCCAGCAGGTCGTGGTGGTCGACAGCGATCTCGGTCGCTCAGGCGCCGACGCCACCGCTCGAGAAGGCTTCAAGAGCCTGGTCGCCGACGTCGGACTGGGCAAGGTCGGGATCATCTTGGGCATCGAGGTGTCCCGTCTCGCCCGCAACAACGCCGACTGGTATCAGCTCCTCGACCTGTGCGCGCTGACCGACACGTTGATCGCCGACGGTGACGGCCTGTATCACCCCGGCGACTTCAACGACCGCCTCGTGCTCGGCCTCAAAGGCACCATGTCGGAGGCGGAGCTGCATCTGATCCGTCACCGCCTGACCGCCGGACTGCTCCACAAGGCGGCCAAGGGTGAGCTGCGTCAGGGTCTGCCGGTCGGGTTCGTCTATGACGAGGATGACCGGGTGGCGCTCGACCCCAATGAGGCGGTCGTCGAGTCGATCGCAGTCGTCTTCCGGCGCTTCGAGGAGCTCGGGTCTGCCCGTCAGGTGATGCTGTCACTTCTTGAGGACAACCTGCTCATCCCCCGCCGTTCCACCGGGTCGCGCCGGATCAGGTGGGCGCCGGCCAGCTACCCGGCGATCCATGATTTCTTGACCAATCCGGTCTATGGAGGGGCGTTCGTCTTTGGCCGGCGACGGGACGAGAAACGGCTCGACGCCGATGGCCGACTCAAGAAACGGACGCGCCAGCTTCCCCGCGAGGAGTGGGCGGTCGTGATCCCCGACCATCACCCGGGCTTTGTCACCTGGGAGCGCTACGAACGCACCCAGAAGGAGCTCCGGGCCAACTGGCGGGCCCCGCGGGGCCATGGGGGCGGCGCGGCACGTGAAGGGACCGCTCTGCTGCAGGGACGGATCCGGTGCGGACGTTGCGGGCGGATGATGCAGGTCGGGTATTCGGGCACGTCGGGCAACACCCCGCGCTATCTCTGCGGCAGGAACAAGCTGCTTTATGGGGGCGAGCGGGGCTGTCAGAGCCTGGGCGGGCGGCGCCTTGAGAACCGCGTGCTCGACGAAGTCTTCGCCATGCTCGAGCCGGCCAGCCTGGCGGCGACCGCCAAAGCCCTCGCCGAGGCCGATGCCAACCACCGCCGCCACGTCGCGGTCTTCGAGCTGGCCGTCGAACGCGCCCGCTTCGAAGCCGAGCGGGCGCGTCGTCAGTTCGACGCCGTCGAGCCCGAGAACCGTCTCGTGGCCCGGACCCTCGAGCGGTCCTTGGAGGAGGCCCTGTCGGCGCAGCGGCAGGCCGAGACGAACCTCGCGGGCCAACGGCTCCGTCAGCCGACCAGGCTCACTGAGGAGGAGACGGCGTGGCTGGAGCGAGCAGGCGCAGATGTACGCGCCGTGTTCCATGCATCGACCACCACGTGGCGGGAACGCAAGCAGCTCCTCCGGGCTGTCCTCGCCGAGGTCGTCGTCACCGTGCACGCCGAGGTGCGCCGCGCCGAGGTCACCATCGTGTGGGAGGGCGGAGCGACCGCCGCGTTCGACCTTGACCTCAACAAGACGGGCAAGCACTTCAGAACCACCGACGAGGACACCGTCGACCTGGTTCGCCGTCTGGCCGAGCGTTATGACGACAAGACGATCGCCGCGATCTTGTCGAGACAGGGCAGGCGCACGGGGACTGGACTCCTCTTCACCAAGGCAAGGGTCAAGTCTCTGCGTGTCTCGCGGGCATCGCCGCCCATCAGCCAGCTGAGGTCGTCACACCCGGCGACGATGATGAGCCAGTGGTCTCCATCACCAGGGCGGAGCGCATGCTCGGTGTTTCAAGGGTGACGCTGTATCGCTGGATGCATGACGGTTTCATCGATGGCGAGCAGCTCACGCCTGGTGGCCCCTGGCATATCCGCATCACCGACGAGCTTCGCCGCCGGATCGTCCCTGAGGTCCCCGACGGCTGGGTTGGGCTTGACCAGGCATCGAAGGTCCTCGGCGTCGCCCGCCAGACGGTGTTGCACAAGGTCCAACGCGGTGAGCTCCAGGCCGTCCACGTCAACCAGGGACGCAGGAAAGGCCTGCGTATCAACGTGAACGCGGCGAGTCCTGGACTCTTCGACACACCGAGATGAAAGGAAGGTGCAGTGTCAACCAATTCCGCTGGGTCCGGCGACGACCAGGTTCTCGCGACGGGCGATCCACTCGGGGGAGCGCAAGGAGCGCTGCGCGTTGGGCGGGATCGACGAACGGGACTCGACCCAGGTGTCGCCCAGCATGGCCGTCCAGCGGATGAGGTCATGGGCCAAGACGGCGCAGATCAGCCGGGCGGCGTTGGCGAAGAAGTGTTCAGACGGTACGTGTTCGAGTCCCGCACCTTCTTTGAGATCGCGGATGGCGAGCTCGACCCGGGCGTGTTCACGGTGGAAGGCGTCGACGTCCCTTGTCCATCCCTTGTCCATCCATTCGGCCGGACTAGGCGGACAAAGTCGGATTTCCTGGACGCAGCAGGTCTATGACCAGCAGTAATTCCAGGCAGGAAGACTGGGTAGACGTGCCTGGCCACTCTCCCAAGCTGAGAACGCGGGTTCGATTCCCGTCGCCCGCTCGTTGGGGCAGCAAATTGGGCTTGACCCTGTTAGGCGAGCCAGCTGGACTTTGACCCCATTCGGTGGACCAGCGTGTTGTAGGCGTCGGGACGTGACTATTACCGCGACTTATCACATAGTGAATCTGAGATTGCGCGCTGCCCGCTCCCCGAGCTCGGCGTCGCCGCCCCAGGTGATGGAACCGATATCGATCGGTTCCTGGGGGTCGATGCGACCGCAGGCCAGCTGAATGAAGGTGAGCGCGTCCGTCCAGATCTCCACGTCGGCCCGGCTGACGCGTTCGACCACCTTGGCCCTACCGTCTACGACGACGGCGATGTCGCGCTCGAGGGGCCCGCTGAGGTGGAACACGATGCTGTGACCGTCGGGCAGGCCCACCTTCTTGCCGACGATGTAACCGAGGGATCCTTCGACCTCGGCCAAAGCGATCTCTGCCCGCGGTCCCGTGACCTCCGTCGGCCGGCTAAGCGGTGTGCTGATGTCTCGCTCGTGCACCCAAAAGTCGAAGACTCGTATTTCCATGAACCGGCCGTAACTGGCCTGGCCGACGGGTGTCCACGAGGGTCGGTCCAGATCGGAGAGACGAAGGGCGCCTAGGTCCTGACGTCGACGGTCGAACACATCGCGCACCTGTTCCATGAAGTCAGGTGAGTCCAATTCGGCCACCTCCCTCGTGAAGGTGTTGGCAAGGGCGAACGGTGGAGGAGTGTCTGCACCGTCGGGAACCCACGAGACGAGGGCGTTCTCAATGCCGACCAGATGTTCAAAGACATCACGGACTGTCCAATCAGGGCAGAGCGAAGGGGTCTCCCATTCCGGAGGGGTGAGGTCGGTTCCCAATGTCTCGAGGGCGTCGAAGGACTCCTCTAGGGCTGCTCGAATCGTCGATGGGTCCGTCATGGAGTCTCGTTCTGGATGCTCACCCAGTCCCGAGCCTCCAGGTAAGGGCGAAACGCAGTTTCGATTGCACGCAGATCCTCTCGCCTCTTTGGACGTTGGATCTCGTAGAGATTGGGAAACTCGAGCCACGCGGTCATCACTTCCCAGAGTCGCAATGCGGCCGGACCGGTGGGCGGATCGATGAGGACCGGCCCAAAGAGAGCTTGGGTGTCGTTGAAGACCAAGGTAGGCACGCCCCACCCCCCGAGTGCGACGACGCGGTCATGCTCTGCTTTGATCTCGTCGTTGGTCGTGGGATCCTCGATCGCCTGCCCGACCAGCGAGGGATTCAGACCCATCTGGGCCACCAGATGCTCAGCCACCTCGCGGCGATGCGGTTTGAGTCCCTGCACGTGCAATGCGTACCCAGCGGATTGGTACCACCGATCGACCAGGTCCAGATCCATCCTGCGGAGCATCGCGGCCACCCGCATCATGGACCACCCATAGGACCATTGCCGCTCCCAGGGGTGTTTCTTCCCATCGCTTCGGTTGATCTCTTCAAGACTGAAGAACCGCCATCGGACGTCTAGATCGAGCTGTTGGCGTACATCCCGTATCCATACCGAGGTCTGGTAGGCGTACGGACACATGATGTCGAAATGGAAGTCCACCGACGTGATGCTCATGTTCCAATCCTCACCCTAAATGTACACTCTGTACATATGAGTATGGCAGGGTCGGTGACGGCGAGGAGAACGAAGGCACGGTGACCAAGCGCAGTTACCTATCCGCGGGCGTCCGACGGTCGCTGATTTTGGAAGCGGCCTCTCGACTGATTTCTCGCGATGGACTGCATGGGCTCACGATGGTCGCTGTGGCGAAGGAGGCGGGGGTAAGTCGTCAGTTGGTCTACGACCATTTCCCCGATCTTCCAACTCTGTTCGAAGCTGTATTCGCAGAGCAGGCCCGACTGTATGCGCGGGGTTTGGACGATGTATTCGCCCTGGGGGCCAGCGATGCCACCACAATGGTGAAGCAGCTCTTCGAGCACCTGCTCGCCTTGGGCCCAGATACCTTGCGCGTCGTTCGTGCCCTGATCAACGGCGCGGTCCCGGTCGAGCTCGCCGGGGTGCGAGAGCAGTTTCGGACAACTGTTGCCAAGAGGTGGTCTTCATGGTTTGGCTCTATGAGCTTCGACGATCAGTCGAGCAACGCTCTCGTGTGGGTCATGACGGCCGTGTATCTGAGCTTGGCCGAGTTGGTGGACCAGAGGGAGATCGGAGCAGATGGGGCGGCGTCCATCCTGGCAATGCTGGCAGACGGGATAGTCGGCCAGGCACCCTTGTCGGCGGGCGCGACAGGGGAGGAACGGTCCAGGTCTGCCGCGCGACCCCATGGGCTCGGAGCAGTGCAGCGTCGGTCTCAGCCGAAGGCACACCTGAAATGACCGCTGATGCGCAAACCAGGATTGTCACCAACCACCGCGGCACTCGCTACGGCGAGGTGCTCGCTGTCTTTTCTGACGGAAAGCGATTCACCGCACATGTCTACGGTACGCAGCTTCTCAATGACTGCCCCCCAGAACTCTGGAATTCCCTTATTCCGGCGACCATCGCCGAGGAGCTCGGTGCTCTCATCGTCAAACTCAACGGACCCCGGTACTGGATGCTGGACGGCCTTGGATCGAAGAGCGAGCCCATTGAGCCCGTCCTGCGCGACTTCAACGGGCTTCTGATGCGTCGCATTGCCGTGCTTGAACTTGGTACGAATCCTGCGCAAGTCCCTTACACGGTGCGCGAGGTTGACCGGCGAGTCACCATGTACTTCGACGCCGGCTCCGCCGTCCACGAGTTGATCGACCCCCAGGGTCTCCCGTATGTCATGCAGGCGTACTGCACCGGAATCGACTCCAACCTCAATGAGAACAGCCTCTCGAGTCTCGGCGAGCGCCTCGCTCTCCCATCAGGTTGGAGATTTCGAACACGGGTTCTCCAGGAGGAGTTGATCGTCGACACGTCGCAGTCCGTGGCAAAAGTGCTACAAGATGAACTCGAGAACACCTACACTCTGCCCTTCTAAGCGGCGCTGTTCATTTCCAGGGGATACAAATTTCTCGGTTCGGATGCTGAATCCGGATGGCCCACCCACTGAGACATCGAAAATCGACGAATTGGGTCCCGATACCGCTCGTGCGACGACGGAGTGATCGAGGGGTGCCCGTATGGCGATTGGTTGCTGGATTGCCCACCCAGTTGCGTAGCTACGAGTGCGAGGTCGGCCCAACTCAGTTGGCCTGATCCCCCTTTCTTGCCAGTGCCGTGAGAATTCCGCCGTGCGCTACCGCCGGAAGCCGCTCCGTGCTCGGGGATACTCACGGAAAGGCCCAGAAGAGGTATCCATTGGCACCATCACCCTATGTGCAACCATGGTGGCACGAGCTCGCGTCCGACTGACTTGCCGCGCATCACACATATTCGACGCCGCGCTGCGGCGCTCTGGGGCGCTATCGCCATCGCGACGGCATTGTTTGGTGGGACCCTGATCGTGTCGACGGTGCCGGCGGAAGCAGCGCCGTCAGGGTGGTACGTCGCCACCGTCCCGGGAACGGGCTCGGATGATGTCCTCATCGGCTCGACGTGCGCCAACTCGCTCGAGTGTTGGGCTGTAGGCATCACTCTGCTGAACATCGGCGGCAGCCAGTCGTTCCCCAGCCCGCTCATGGAATCATGGAATGGCTCGACGTGGACGCTCGTCCCGCTGCCGTTGCCGGACGGGGAGGGCGGTGGCCTCTTCGATGCTACCTGCGTCAACGGCTCTGACTGCTGGGCCGTCGGAGGGGCGGTCACGGCGGGTAACGGGAATCCGACCGGAACGCTCATCGAACAGTGGAACGGCAATTCGTGGTCCGTGGTGCCGAGCCCCACCCCGAGCGGCCCGGGCGTCGTGGGCGCCATCCTCTCGAGCGTGAGCTGCGCGTCGGCGTCGAGTTGCATGGCGGTCGGCTATGCGACGGACCTCAACGGGAACAATCTCACCGACGTCACCGAGCAGTGGAACGGGTCCAGCTGGACCATCATTCCCGCTGCGGCGACGGGACAGGCCTTCGACCAGCTGATCGCGTCCAGTGCCTCTCGGCCGCCAACTGCTGGGCCGTCGGCAACGCCGGTCCGGCGTCACAGATGTCGGGTTTCCTCCCCATCTTCCCTGGTGCCGTCGGTGACCAGGGCCTTATCGAGCATTGGGACGGGTCGGCCTGGTCGATCGTGCCCAGCACGGCGGAGCCGCTGCCCAGCGGCGGCTACCTGAGCGGCCTGCAGTGTGTCGGAGGCAGCGACTGCTGGGCCTCTGGCGCAACGACCGACGACAACGGGAACGCCTCGGGGATCTTGATGGAACATTGGGATGGCACCTCGTGGAGCGACGCGTCGGCGTCGGTGCCTGGCTCCAACGCGCCGGGCATGTTGGCGGGGATCTCCTGTCTGAGCGCGGTGCAGTGCTGGGCCGTCGGCTCTACGGGCTCATTCAACAACGGCGGCTCGGGTCCAAAGCCGCAGAGCTTGGTCGAATACTGGAACGGCTCGTCATGGTCCGTGGAACCCAGTCCGAACGTCGCCTTCCTCAGCTTTCTCAATTCGGTGAGCTGCGTGCCGAGTGTCGGTTGCGTGGCTGACGGCAGCACGTTGACGACACCTGACAACAACGGCGATCCGGGACTCCGTGCCTACGTCGAACAAGTGACCTTTCCCCCTGCCTCGAGCCAGGGGACCGTGCTCGCAGCCCGCGACGGTGGTGTGTTCACCTACGGCACGGCGCCCTTCAAGGGCTCCATGGGTGGCCAGCACCTCAACGCGCCGGTCGTCGGGGTGGCCACGTCGCCCAGTGCGCAGGGCTATTGGCTGGTGGCCAGCGACGGTGGGGTCTTCACTTTCGGTGACGCCAGCTTCGAGGGCTCCATGGGCGGCAAGCACCTCAACGCGCCAATTGTCGGTATCGCACCCACCAGTGACGGTCTGGGCTACTGGCTGGTGGCCAGCGACGGTGGGGTGTTCGCGTTTGGCGACGCTGGTTTCCACGGCTCCATGGGTGGCACCCGTCTCAACGCCCCCGTCGTCGCCGTAGCCGCCACCGACCACGGCGGGTACTGGCTCGTTGCGTCGGACGGCGGGGTCTTCAGCTTCGGGGGCGCGTCCTTCTACGGTTCGGCTGGTGGGACCCGGCTGAACGCACCGGTGACCGGAGGGGCCGCCACGCCGGATGGCCGGGGCTACTGGCTGGTGGGATCCGACGGAGGCGTGTTCACCTACGGCGATGCCGGATACTTCGGCTCCGTGCCGGGTCAGGGCATCACGGCGCAGGCACCCGTCGTCGGCATCACCTCGACGCCGACAGGTTCGGGCTACTGGGTCGCCGGTACGAACGGCGCCGTCTACGCGTACGGCGACGCGACCTTCCTCGGTGCACCCAACGCGGGCCACCTCGTCGCTCCGGTGTCTGCAATCGCCAGCTCCTGACCGGATCGCGGCGACGGGCCGAACAGGCACACCGCACCCCTGCGCCTGAAGGTTCGAGACCGTAGTATCGCGGCATGGAATCGCACATGCTTGCTGGGAAGGTCGCGATCGTGACGGGCGGCGCAGGCGGCATCGGCCGGGCAACCGCTGAATTGCTCGTGACCGAGGGGGCGAGCGTCGTCATAGGGGACATCGACGCGGACGAAGGTCATGGACTCGCGACGCACATCGGTGATGCCGCGGCGTTCAAACAGACCGATGTGAGCGATATCGACCAGGTTCAGGCCTTGGTGGACTTCGCCGTCGAGCGCTTTGGCGGTCTCGACATCATGTTCAACAACGCGGGGATCGGCAGCCCACTCAAACGGTTCCTGCCTGATGACCTCGAGGACTTCTCCCGCATCATGAACGTCAACCTCTTCGGGGTCATTGCCGGGTCGCAGCGTGCCGGCCGGTACATGAAAGACCATGGCGGGGGATCCATCATCAACAACGCCTCCATCGCCGCCATCAATGCCGGAACCGGCATGATCTCCTACCGGGCATCGAAGGCAGCGATCGCCCATGCATCGAAGTGCATGGCCATCGACTTGGCGCCCTACGGCATCCGGGTCAACTGCCTCACGCCCGCGCACATCCGCACGGGTATCACGACCTACGAAATGGGCCCAGTGCTCAAGTACATGCAGCCTCTGGAGCGAGAGGCCCAACCCCAAGATGTCGCCAACGCAGTGGTCTTCCTCTCCAGCGACCGGGCGGCACAGATCACCGGCGTCGTGCTGCCGATCGACGGCGGGACGACAGCCGGCCCGCCCTACGCGCAGACGAAGCTGATCATGTCGACGCTGAAGCCGGCAGGGGAGACGCCCTCCGCCACGTCGTGAGCTGATGGGCCCGGCCGGCCAGCTAGCCGGCCGGTGCCAGGTCGAGGTGGAGCTGTTCGAGGCCACGGAGGAAGAACGTCGGCAGGTACTCGTAGTGCCTCGCATCTGCCGGGCCGTGATATTCCTCTGAGATCGAGATGTCGCTGGTGCGATCGAGGAACCGGTTGAGCGTCACCCGGCCCTCGGCACGGGCGAGTGGCGCCCCCGCACAGGTGTGGATGCCGAAGCCGAACGCGATGTGCTGGCGTGCATTCGCTCGGTCGATGTTGAACTCGTAGGGATTCTCGAACATGCGCGGGTCGCGGTTGCACGCACCGGGGACGAGCATCAGTGATGCACCGGCCGGGATGTCGACTCCACCGAGGGTGGTGGGGACCCGGGTCATCCGGAACTGTGTGCGGAGGGGGCTCTCGAGTCTGAGCATCTCCTCAATGAAGTTGGGGATCCGGTCGCGGTCTTCCCGGACCTGTTGTTGCAGGTCAGGCCGTTCGCCCAGCATCCGGAGCGCGAAGGAGAGGAGCCGCACCGTCGTCTCCTGACCGCCGGCGAAGAGGTTGGCCGCAATCAGTGCGGCATCCTTCACCTCGGGGGTCGTGCCATCTGGGAACGTCGCCGTGGCGAGGCCGGACAGCACGTCGTTCCCCGGATTCTGCCGCCGGTCCTCGATGTACTGCGAGAAGCGGTCATAGAGGAACTCCAGGGGCTTGTGGGCGACCTCTTCCTGGTGCACCGTCGACAACCGTTCCCGGAAGAGGGAGTGATCGGACTCCGGGACGCCCTCCAGGTCGGCGATGACCGTGAGCGTGAAGGGCTCGGCGTAGTCGCTCACCATCTCGCACGATCCCTGCGCCACGAACCCGTCGAGGAGGCGGTCAGCGAACTCCCACATGAAGTCCTCGTTCTCCTTGAGGCGTTTCGGCGTGATCAGTCGCATCAGGAGATGGCGGTGTGCCGTGTGGTTCGGCGGGTCGAAGGACGGGAGCTGATCGCTGAAGGGCAGCTCGTTGCGACACTTCTCGATGATCTCGGTGACGTCGTTGCCCTCGAAGGGCATGGAGAGCTTGACGAACGATCCGCAGACCACATTGCACGAGGAAAAGGTCCCGGACGCCGGCTCGTTCGGCGGGAAGGTCGCCGGGTCGCTGTAGACCGACATCGCTTCCTGATGGCCGGTGACGATGAACATCCCGTAGTTGGGCTCCCGCCACACCGGGCTCTGGCTCCGTACCCAGTCGAAGTACGGGTACGGGTCGTCCTGGACCGCTCGGTCGGTGAAGAAATTGACGTTGTCGAACTCACTCATGTGTACCTCGATCCGAAATTGAAGCGTACGATCGGCCCATGGACCTCGACGTCGTGATCGACAGCGACGTGTGCATGGGATCGGGAAACTGCATCTCTACCGCTCCGGGCGTCTTCGATCTCGACGACGATTCCGTGGCGTTCGTCGTCGATCCCAGCGCGTCGCCCGAGGACACGGTCGTGGCCGCGGCGCGGAATTGCCCCACCCACGCCATCACCGTCCGGCGAAACGGCGTGTCGCTGATCTGAGCAGCATCACGCGGGGGTTGCGGTCGCAGCCGTCGCGTGGCGTGCCGCGACATAGCCGAAGACCATGGTGTTGGCGATGCTGGCGCCGGGCCCGAGGTAGTGACGGCCCATGACGGTTGCCGTGCCGTTGCCCGTGGCGTAGAGGCCCTCAATCGGCTGGTCGTCTTGGCCGATGACCTGGGCGTCGGCGTTGGTGAGGAGACCTCCGCAGGTGCCGATGTCGCCGGGCACGACCTGCACGCCGTAGAACGGAGCCTCGTCGATCGGGCCGAGGCACGGGTGCACCTTGTGGTTGGGGTCACCCAGGGCCCGGTTGTAGGCGGATTCGCCCCGCCCGTAGTCGGGATCCACGCCCCGAGCCGCGTGCTCGTTGAACCGTTCGACGGTCTCGGCGAGCCCGGTGGGATCGATGCCGCACATGGTGGCGAGGTCCTTCAGCGTCCACGCCTGCTTCAGCATCCCGCTCTCGAGCAGCTTGCGGGGGAAGCGGCCGGGGCTGGACCGCTGGTGGGCGTAGCGCTTGCGGTAGCGATCGTCGAAGATCAGCCAGCAGGGAACCGCCTTGCTGGTCTTGTCGCGGGCGTACATGGCCTTGCCCACCTCCATGTAGGAGTTCGACTCGTTGACGAACCGCTTCCCAGCCGCATCGACGTAGATCGTGCGCGGACGCTGGCGGGCCTGATCGAGCGTCGACTGCCCGAACCTCCCTGTTCGGGGTGACGGGAGCCACCACGCTTCATCCATGAAGTCGGTCTTCGCGCCATGGCGCATCGCGGTCTGGATCACCTCGCCGGTATCGCCGGGATTCGAGATCGACCACCGCGCACGGTTCGGTTGGTCACCCCCGAATTCCTCACGCATCTCTGGGTTGTGGGCGAAGCCGCCGGACGCCAGCACCACCCCCTTGCGGGCCCGGACGAACACCGGAACCCCGTCTCGAATGACGCGCACGCCGACCACGCGCGCATCCTCGATGATCAGGTCCTCGAGCGGCGCGCCGATCCAGACCGGGATCCCGCGATCGAGTGCGATCCGCAGCATCTGCGCGATGAGCGACGCGCCGTTGGTCAGCAACGCCTGTCGCCGAAGGCGGGCGGCGTAGGTCCTGATCACGACCCGGGCCGAGACCGCGAACGCCCTGATGCTGCGGTTGTAGTGCGAGAGCGAACGTGCTTCGTTCGTCATCACCGCGAGCCCGAGGCTCTGCGCAAGCCCGGGCTGCAACTTCGCGAGCCAGTCACCCAACACATGGCCATCGAACGGGACGGGTTCGATCCCGCGCCCGATGTCGAGGCCACCCTTGGCATTCGAGTAGTAATCGCTGTAACCAGGGCAGAAGGCGAAGCGGACGCCGGATTGCTGGAGGAACGAGACCATCTCCGGTCCCGCCGTCAGGAAGGCGTGGCGCCGTTCGGTCGAGGAGGCCGGACCGACGTCGCCCACGACGGCCTCGAAGTGCGCCATCGCGTCCTCGTAGGAGTCCTTCACTCCCTCGGCGCGCATGACCGGGTTGTTCGGTACCCACAGGATCCCGCCCGACATGCAGGTCGAGCCCCCGACCAGCTCCTGTTTCTCGAGCACCAGCGCGCTCGCTCCCGCATCGGCCGCGGCCAGTGCGGCGACCATGCCGCCACCACCGGATCCGATGATCACGAGGTCGACGGTGGTGTCCCACGTCGTCATGTCACGCTCTCCGACCTCCCGAGGTCCTCCTGGCGAGGAGGAAGCTAGCAGGATCCGTTGACGATTGCTACGAGACCGAAGTAATCTCCGCTATCCGTCCACGAGGGAAGCGGGGGAGATGACCAATTCCAGGACGCTGCTGTACCCGCCCGAAGGCTTGGGCGCGCCCAAAGATCGCCATCCGGGCCCCTTCGTCGACGTCGGGCTCCCTGCGGGCACGGAGGTGTTCTCGGCCGACGATCACATCTCGCTGGCGGTCGACATCTTCTACGAGCGCTTTCCCGACAGCATGAAGGAGCAGGCGCCCCGTGTCATGAACGTGGACGGCGGGTGGGTCATCGGCACGGGCGGCAAGTCGGTGCTGGTGAAGGAATTCATCGACGTGCTCACGCAGTACGACCCCGTTCCCGGCTCGCACACGGGCGATGTCGACGCCCGCCTGGCAGCGCTCGATGCGGAGGGCGTGACCCGGGAACTCGCGTTCCCGAACTCCGTTCTCGCCCTGTTCGGCTGGCCGGACCGGGAGGTCCGCGAGCTCTGTTTCCGGATCTACAACGAGCACATCGCTGAGATCCAGGAGCGATCGAACAACCGCATTTACGGCGTCGGCCTCATCAACTGGTGGGATGCGGAGGGGGCCCGGCGGACGCTCGGCGAGCTGAAGGCACTGGGACTGAAGACCTTCCTGATGCCGCTGTCTCCCGGCAAGGACCTTGAGAAGAATGTGATCGACTACGCAAGCACGGCCATGGACGGCGTCTGGGACGCCATCGAAGAGGCGCAGATCCCGGTCTCGCACCACATCGGTGAGAGCCCTCCCTCGTCGCCGAACCAATTCAACGCCCTCAGCATCGGGATGCTCCAGTCCGTCGCCTCGTTCCGCGACACGTTCGGCAAGTACATCTTCGGCGGCATCCTGGACCGCCATCCGGGGCTCCAGATCGGCTACTTCGAGGGTGGGATCAACTGGGTGCCCTCTGCCCTCCAGGACGCCGAGCACATTGCGGCGTCGTTCCGGCACATGGCCGATCTGAAGGTCCAGCACGAGCCGACGTACTACTGGGACAACCACATGTGCGCCTCGTTCATGGTCGACCCGCTGGGGCTCGCACTGCTTCCCCACATCGGCGTCGACCGGGTCATGTGGTCGACCGACTTCCCCCACAACGAGGGCACCTACGGCTACAGCAACAAGTCGCTCCAGTCGGTCGTCGATGCGGTGGGTCCTGACGCCGCCACGGCCGTGGTCAGCGGGAACATCAAGCGCTACCTCGGGGTGGACGGCTGATGCCGACGGGGCTGATGGCTTCGGCGCCGCCGACACAGATCCCCGCACAGGCGAACATCCCGCGCATGCAGCGGGAGCGGTTGGAGCGAATCCGTGGCCTGATGCGCCAACAGGGCCTCGATGCCCTGATCCTGCTCGGGAACACGAATGTCGTCTACGCGACCGGCGCCATTTGGCCGCTGGCCGACTCGGGTCGGGCGAACTTCGAGCAGCCGGTCGCCGTCGTGACGGCCGACGACGAGTGGCCGCACCTCTTCTCTCCGATGCGGGGGCAGGACCGGCCGCACGTGGATCTGCCGTCCGACCACCTGCACGGGCCGGTCTACCTGGACTTCGACGAGGGCGTGGAGCTCTTCGCCTCGGACCTCGCCGGTATCGTCCCCGACAAGGCCGTGATCGCCATCGACGAATGGACCAACGCGCTGCGCCGGGAGCGGTCGATCCTGTTTGCATCGGACGCACCGGCCGATGGCGGCCGGATCATCAGCGCAGCAAAGGCGATCAAGACGCCGGACGAGTTGTCGCTCATGCGGGAGGGATTGCGGATCACCGAGCGCGGCATCGCTGCCGTCCAGGCCCGTCTTGCTCCCGGCGTCCGTCAGACTGACCTCACCGCCACGTTCCTCCGCACCATCTTCGAAGAGGGTGCGGATGCCAACATCCTGGACCCGATCTGGCAGGTGATGCCCCCCCACATGGCGGACGGGCCCTGGACGACGACGGGCGACCTCGCGTGTCCGCTGCTTTCGACAGAGCGTGAACTCGTCGAGGGCGACGTGCTCTGGGTCGACCTCGGGATCAGCTACGCCGGATTCCATTCCGACTTCGGCCGGACCTGGATCGTCGGGCGCGAGCCGAATGCCCGGCAGCGTGCACAGTTCGAGCGGTGGATTGCCATCCGCGACGCCGTCCTCGACGTCACCCGTGCCGGAGCGACCGCCGCGGACCTCACGGCGGCGGCGATCGACGCCGCAGGTGGGATCAAGCCCTGGATGCCGCACTTCTATCTCGGCCACGGTCTCGGCATCGACAGCGCCGAGTCGCCCTACGTCGGGAGCGATATCGGGGAGGCGTTCGATGCATCACTCGTCCTGGCGGCGGGAATGGTCCTGGTGATCGAGCCGATCGTCTGGGAGGAAGGAGCGGCCGGCTACCGCTCCGAGGAAGTCCTCCACATCACCGAGGACGGCTGGGACGCCATGACCGACTACCCCTACGACCCGTTCTAGGCCCGTGACCGTCACCGAGATTCTGCCCGACGATGCGGCATTGCGACTGGCCCGCCGCTCACGCGTGCTCGCCGAGATGGAAGCCGCCGACATCGACTGCTCGTGGTCGGGCGCGAAGGCAACGCCCGCTACGTGTCCGGCGCGCCGCGGTTGTGGACCGCCGGCTCGCGGGCATTCGGGCCGGGATGTGTCCTCGTGCGCGCCTCCGGGTCCGTGCACTTGTTGAGCACGTGGGACGAGGGGATACCGGACGACATTCCGCACGAGAACCTGTACGGGATCTCGTTCAACGCCGGGAACTTCCTCAAGGTCCTGCAAGGGATCGAGGGTGCCGCCACGGTTCGGACGGTAGCCACGGATGCCATGACACCATCCGCGGCGCGGCTCCTCGCGAAGGCGTTCCCGTCGGCCGAGCTCACCGACGGCGAGCCACTGCTGCGCCGGGCCCGCCGGGTGAAGACCTCCGAGGAGGTCGACGCGATCCGGGCATCGGTCCGCATTGCGGAGCGCGCGCTGGACGAGGCGGCCGGGACGCTGGCCGTCGGAGTCACGGAGCGGCAGCTGACGGGCGTCTTCATGGAGGCGATGGCGTCGTCCGGTGTCACCACTCCGGCGCACCAGGATGTCGCGTGGATCACCTCGCGCGAGGACCCGTGGCGCCGCGCGAGCCGCGACACGCCGGCCGGACCGGGGGACCTGGTCGCCTTCGAGGCCGGCGTGATGCTCGGTGGGTACGTCGGCGAGCTGGGTCGGACGCACCCGGTCGACGGTGACGCCGCCATCGAAGGCCAGCTCGCCCGGCGCTGCGACGAGCTCGCCGATCGCCTTCTCGCCGCCTGCCGGGTCGGCGCACCGGTGCGTGACCTCCTGGCCGCCTACGAAGGTGCCGGGGTCCCGCTTCCTCCCATGCCCGTGGCGCGGGGGCTCGGACTCGGGTACGACCTCCCCCTCGTGACCGCCGCGCTCCCACGGACCGCCGGCGAGCAAATCATGGAGGCCGGCATGGTCCTGGCGTTGAGCGCATTCGTCTGGCAAGAAGGCGTCGGTGCCGTCTACGGCCAGGAACCGGTCGTCCTGACGGCGACCGGCCCGGAGCCTCTCTCGAGCAGACCATTCCGCGACGCAAGGAGCATCCGCACGTGACCGAAGCCGACATCCCCCCGCCGGAGGAGATCATCCTCTACGACAAGGATCCGGAGACGCGTATCGCGACGATCACGCTGAACCGCCCCGACCAGCTCAACATCCCGACCATTGCGGCCCGCAGGCGTTACGCGGACCTCATCTTCAAGGCCAGCATCGACGACGACGTCAAGGTCCTGGTCGTGCGCGGCGTGGGCGACCACCTCGGGACCGGTGCCGACCTCGACGAGCTCATGGCGAAGCGGGCCGCCGGCACCGCGCTGCAAGAGGAGTTCGGACTCGACGACGAGGACGACGTGACGATGCCGCCTCCGCGCTCGTATCGGGCCGGCGCCTCACTCCTGCATTGGTACGGCAACACCCGCTCGGGGTGCCGGAGCCTCCAGGACTTCAAGAAGATCAGCATTCTCGAGGTCAAGGGCTACTGCTACGGCTGGCACTTCTACCAGGCGGCCGACGCCGACCTGATTATCTCCTCCGACGACGCGCTGTTCGGCCACCCTGCGTTCCGCTACGTGGGCTATGCGCCGCGTATGTGGCAGTGGGCGATGATGATGGGATTGCGCAAGTTCCAGGAAATGGTGTTCACGGGCCGCCCGTTCACTGCGGAGCAGATGTACGACTGCAACTTTGTGAACAGCGTCGTGCCCCGGGATGAGCTCGAGGGAGAGGTGGAGAAGTACGCCCTGGCCTGCGCGCGCACCCGGCCCACCGACACCGTGTTCATGCAGAAGGTGTTCTTCGAGGTCATGAAGCAGCAGCAAGGTGAGTACATGGGAAGCCTTCTGAGCGCCTGGCTCGAGTCGATGGGCGGCATGCTCCGGGACGACGTCGACGGGAAGAAGGCGACGTTGAGCAAGGAGACCATGGACGCCGGACTCAACCTCGCGGTGAAGGACAATGACAGCAGGTTCCCCGCTGACTGGCGCCTGAGCGGCTCCGGTCGCCGGCGCCCCGACATCGACTGACGGTGGCAGCATCGCAGGAGGGCGCCGCACACGAGGCGCCAGCGGCATCGCCCTTGAGCAGCCTGCGCGTCATCGATCTGTCGACCTGGATCGGGGGTGCGTACTGCACGAAGCTGTTGGCCGATGGTGGGGCGGAGGTCATCAAGGTCGAGTCGCCCGACGGCGACCCACTGCGGCGCTGGTCGGCTTCCGGCGCGGCAATCGCACCTGATGCCGACGGCGCGCTCTTCAACTTTCTCAACGCCTCGAAGCAGAGCGTTGTCGTCGAGGTGGAGCGCGCCGACAGCCTGGCCGCGCTGGAGACGCTGCTCGCGTCGGCCGATGCCGTCGTGTGGTCCCGCGGTTCCTCGGTGGCCGAGCATCCCGCACTGGCCCCGCGTGAGATTCTCGACAGGCATCCGCACCTGACGGTCACGGCGATCACGCCGTTCGGCCTCGAAGGCCCCTGGAAGGACAAGCCCGCCACGGAGTTCACGCTCCAAGCGTGGTCGGGGGGCGTCGTGGGGTTGGCCCGCGGCAGGCCTGACCGGGCGCCCGTCTTCGTCGGAGGCCAAATCGGAGAATGGGTCTCCGGCGTGTTCGGCGCCATCTCGACCCTGGCCGCCGGCCGTCGGCGAGACCCCGGCGGCGAGCTGATCGACCTGTCGATGCTCGAAGCGTTGTCCA
The DNA here is from genome assembly GCA_963753115.1 of uncultured Acidimicrobiaceae bacterium. Classification (GTDB taxonomy): domain Bacteria; phylum Actinomycetota; class Acidimicrobiia; order Acidimicrobiales; family RAAP-2; genus Bog-473. The sequence goes on along the minus strand of CAVWBB010000007.1, from coordinate 183,698 downwards.
TGACCCTCACCTATTACCCGGTGTCGTTCAACGACCAGCTCGGACGGCCGATGCGACGCAAGCGCTTCGTGCCGACCCCAGGTGTCGGGGCGGCCAGCGACGGCCTCGTCGGCCTCGGGTGTGGCACCGGACAGCAGTGGTTCGACTTCTGCGCCATGGTGGAACACCCGGAGTGGATGGAAGACCCGAAACTGTTCCTCGACCGCACCGCGCTGGCCCCGACCATCGACGGATGGATCGCCGACCACACCGTCCAGGAGGTCCTGGAGCTTGCGTCGGCGTTCCGGATCCCCAATGCACCGATCGCCAACGGTTCGAATGTCGTGGGGGTCGAGCACTTCAAGGAGCGGGAGACATTCGTCGAGAACCCACGAGATGGCGCCAAGAACCCACGGCCGCCCTTCCGGCTCGGGTCCGGACGCCTGCGCCCGCCCGAACCGGCGCCTCGGCTCGGCGAACATTCCCTTGCTGAGGTGATTGCGCGGACGAACCCGACGCGCGCCGTCCCAACCGCCGCGCCAGCGGCACTGCCGTTCGCATGGGTTGCGAGTCCTCGACATGACGGCCTTCTGGGCAGGTCCGTTGACGGGCCATCTGTTGGCCCTCATGGGGGCCGAGGTCATCCACCTCGAATCGGCTTCCCGTCCCGACGGCGCCCGGCTGGTCGGTGGCGTGCCCCAGACGGAGGATCGCTTCTGGGAGCGTGGGCCCATCTTCGCTGCACTCAACACCAACAAGAAGAGCATGACCGTCGATGTTCGTGATCCACGTGGGATCGATGTGGTGCACCGGTTGGTTGCGACCTGCGACGTGGTCGTCGAGAACTACACGCCACGGGTGCTGGACCAGCTCGGGCTGGACTACGACTCGCTCAAGGCGATTCGGCCCGATCTCGTCATGCTGCGGATGCCGGGGTTCGGGCTCGACGGGCCGTGGCGCGATCATCTCGGCCTTCGCCTTCGTCATTGAGGACGCGTCGGGGCTGACCTGGTTGACGGGATACCCCGACATCCTCCCGTTCGAGCCGTACACCATCGGTGACCCCAATGCCGGGCTCCATGCGCTGTTCGGCCTGATGGTGGCACTCGAACATCGTGCAACGACGGGCGAAGGGGGCCTGGTGGAGGCGGCGATGGTCGATGCCGGGCTGAACATCACGGCCGAGCAGGTCATCGAGGCCTCGGCCTACGGTGCGCTCCTGGCCCGTGATGGGAACCGCGGACCCACCGCAGCGCCGCAGAACCTCTACCGAGCGGCCCCGCCGGACGATGACGGCCGTGACGACTCGTGGGTCGCCCTCGCGGTGGCGACCGACGAGCAGTGGGCGTCGCTCCGGAGCGCCCTGGGTGCGCCGGAGTGGGCGACTGATCCCGCTCTGGCGACCGCGGCGGGCCGGCAGGCCGCCCACGACCGCATCGACTCGTGCCTGCAGGACTGGTGCCGGGCCAGGACGGCCGACGACATCGTGGCGCTGCTGTGGGATGCCGGTGTCCCCGTCGGGAAGGTGGTGCAGCCCCACCGTCAGCCCGAGCTGGCCCAGCTGGCCTTCCGTGACTTCTTCGAGGAGTTGGATCATCCGGTGATCGGGCCCTCCCGCTACAGCACACTGCCGATGCGGTTCTCGCGCGGCACGGGGCGGATCCACCAGCGCCATGCGCCGCTCCTCGGTGAGCACAACGAAGAACTTCTCAGCGAGCTCGGACTGACCCGGTCGGAGATCGACGCACTCCAAGCGGATGGGATCATCGGTGACGCGCTCATCCAAACCAACTAGCGGCCGGCCACAGTCGTCGTATCCTTCCAGGATGGGATTCGAGGCGGCTCCATTCGACGTGGTCGAGGCATCGCGTCGTGTCTGGCTGGAGCGCTGGGACCCCGAGGCAGCCTCTGGCATGGCCGTCTTCACCGCCATCCTCCGCTCGTACCAGCTGCTCAACGACCAGGTCACCAACGTCATGAAGAGCCATGACCTGACGTTCGCCCGCTACGAGGTGCTGACGTGGTTGGCGACGGACCCGGAGTCGTCCCTGACGCTGAGCTGGATCAGCAAGACGCTGCGCATCCCGCCGGCCACGGTGACGGACATCATCGACCGGCTGGAGCACGACAAACTCGTGAAGCGGGTTCCGCACCCTTCGGATGCCAGGACCACGCTGGCCGTGATCACCGCTCGGGGCAAGAAGGCCGCCATGGACGCGACCCGGGACCTGAACGCGATCGTCTACGAGCAGATCGGCCTGTCCGAGCCGCAGCGGGGCCGGCTGCTCGACCTCCTCGCCGTCCTCCGGGCGAGCGGGAACGAGTTCGATGTCGATCGTTCGGGCGAGGTCATCGAGGAGGTCGGTTCCCGCCAGGCCCGCAAGAGCGGGGGCAACGGACGCAAGAGCCGCTTCGAGGTGGCATAGAAAGAGGATCGAATGGCGATCGTGGATCGGAAATGGTCGGCACTCCCGGTGCCCTACGCAATGGAATACCTGGACCGCGCCCCAAAGGAGCGCTACTACGACCCCGAGTTCTTCCAGATGGAGGTCGATTTGCTCTGGTCGCGGGTCTGGCAGATGGCGTGCCGGCTCGAGGAGATCCCCGAGCCGAACGACTTCGTCGAGTACGAGATCCTCGACCAGTCGATTGTGGTTGTGCGCACGGAGGACCTCGGTGTCCGGGCATTCCAGAACGCCTGCCGCCACCGTGGCGTGAAGGTGGCCGAAGGACGTGGGACGTGCGAGACCGGCTTCATCTGCCCCTTTCACGGCTGGTGCTACGGCTCCCGACGGCACGAATTCCTTCGTGACCCGTTCGAAGTCGTTCTCCGAGCACAACCTGCAGCCGCAGGACCTCAATCTCACAGCCGTGCGCTGCGAGATGTGGGGTGGATGCGCCTGGATCAACCTCGACGATGCGGCCCCTCCGCTGCGCGAGTGCATCGAGCCCTTTGCCAGCGTGCAGGACGAATGGATGGCGGAGTCATGGCGGACCGAGTGGTGGCACGCCGCCCGCCTCCCCGTGAACTGGAAGCTCGCCGAGGAAGCGTTCATGGAGCAGTACCACGTGATCGAGACCCACCCCGAGCTCGTGATCCCCGATCGGTTCCCCTCGCCCCGAGGCGGGGAGATCGATCCTCGCACCTTCGTCGAGGCGGAGCTGCACTACCTGCGCGTGATGAGCGAGGGCATGGCCGGCATGGTGCACGCGAAAGATGTCCGCATCGCCGAAGGACTGCGGGACATGGAGTTGCCCACGGACCCGGAGCAGGCTGTCTCGACCTGGCATCGGAATCTCAACGACGCCGTGGTGCGCTGGCACCGAGAGCAGGGCAGTGACATGCCCGACCTCAATGACCTGGAAGCGAGGGGCCTGAACGAGCCGATGGATTTCTGCTTCCCGCACTACTTCATGCTCCCGATGTACTCCAGCGCCACCTCCTATCGCTTCCGCCCGTTGGGGCCGGAAGAGACGTTGATGGAGATCTGGTCCCTCACCCGGTTTCCGGAGGGGAGCGAGCCGGTGAAGCCGACCCCGCCCGAGGTGTGGGAGTGCGACGACGCGCGGTGGCCGCCGATCCCCACCCAGGACTTCTCCAACCTCCCGCGCCAGCAGAGGGGCCTGCACAACAAGGGGTTCGAGTACATGCGGCTCTCCGAGCGGGTGGAGGGCGGACTCTCCAATTTCGAACGGACGGTCGACGGCTTCCTCGCCGGCCTGCCCTACGAGAAGCTCTTCCAGGCGTTGCGGGCCGTCAACGTCAACCCCCTCGAGAGCCCCGTCGCCGACCTCGGCTTCTGACGTCGCCGCGTGCAAACCTGAGGGGATGGATCTCGCCGAGCTCCTGACGTTGCCGGGGGTCCGGGAGGTCTGCGTCCTGCGTTCCCGCGTCGGGTTCCTCGCACTCCACGGCGGATCGCAGGACCGGGGCACCGAGGAGATCGCCCGGCGGGCCGCCGAGCGGGCGGGCGCGTCCTACTACGCGATCGTGCAACCGTCCGGATTGCGGGTCCATCTCACCTCACGGCTCCACGACCCTGACCACTCGCCGCGACTTCGCTCGTTCCTGGACCACGTGGACGTCGCCATTTCGGTGCATGGGTTCGGGCGCGACGGGTTCGCCGTCTGGATCGATCCCGACCACGGGCTTGTCATCGAACCGTACGGACCCGCGCTGCGTGGAAGGCAGACCGGGCCGTTGCGGGGGATCATCCTCGGCGGGCGCAACCGGGATCTGCTCGAAGCGGCGCGCCGGTTGTTCGATGGCCGTTTCGCCGGGTATCACGTCGCCGACGAGCGCGTCCGGCTCGGGTTCCATCCCGACAACCCGGTCAACCTGCCCTCGGCCCATGGCATTCAGATCGAGCTCCCGCCCGGGCTACGCGGCATCGGCGAACTCGGCGAGACATTCGTGCCCAGACAGGACGATGTGGTGCCTGAAGTCGTGGCTGTACTGGTGGAACTGGCGGCACGAGCCGACGACCTGGTCGGCGCGACGGGAGCGGCGCGGGGCTGATGCTCGGGGCCAGCTGGCCCCTTTGCGCGAGGCCGTGGCGCGATCGCTCAGTCCGTGAAGACGGCCCCGACGGCCGGGTCGATCGAACTCTGGGCCGAGAGCAGCAGCTCGGTGCACTCGGTGTTCAGCGGCCGGCCGAGGTGGTAGCCCTGCGCGAACCGGCATCCGAGGGCGCGGAGTGCGCGCTCTTGCATCGGGTTCTCCACGCCTTCGCCGATGGTCTCGTAGCCGAGCGTCTGGGCCAGCTGCACCATGGCCGCGGCAAGGCTGTGCGAGTCGTCGCCGAAGCCCAGGCTCTGCACGAAGGACTTGTCGATCTTCACGATGTCGACCTGCAACCGGTCGAGATGGGACATGGAGGAGTACCCCGTCCCGAAGTCGTCCAGTGCGATACGCACGCCGAGCGTGCGGAGCTCGACCAGATTGCGCACCGTGGTCTCGTTGTCGGTCAGGGTCGCGCTCTCCGTGATTTCGAGGATGAGCGAGCGAGGATCAAAGTGGCACGCTTCGACCTCGGCCCTGATGCGTTCGGCCAGATCGGGGTCGACGAGCTGGCCCGGTGAGAGATTGACGCTCATGACCAGGCCCGAGTTCGAGAGGCCCATCTCGTGCCACTGACGGGCCTGGATGCAGGCGGAGCGCAGCACGAAGGAGTCGATCTGGCCGATCAAGCCCAACTCTTCGGCCAGCGGCACGAAGAGGCGCGGGTCGACCAGCCCGCCGATCGGGTGGGCCCACCGGACGAGCGCCTCGAAGCCGATCACGTGGTGGGTGTCGAGGTCGAAGATCGGCTGGTAATGGGCGAGCAGGTCACCGTCGCGGATGGCTGCCCGCAGTTCGCGCTCCTGCTCAATGCGGGCCAGCACGGCGGCGTGCATCTCCTTGCGGTAGGTCTCGAATCCGTTCTTGCCGCCTTCCTTCGCCTTGTACATGGCGATGTCGGCGTTTCGGAGCAGCTGCTCGCTCGTGATGCCGGGCTCGTCGAACGCGATACCGATGCTCCCGGCCGACATGGCCGGCCGGGACTCGCTCGGGACCTCCATGCGCAGCGACTCGAGGATGCGCCCAGCCATCTGCGTGACGTCGTCCCGGGACCAGACGTCCTCAATGAGCACGGCGAACTCGTCGCCACCGAGCCGCGCTGCGGTGTCGAGGGGCCGCAGACATTCGGCGAGCTTCGTGGCAACCCGCTTCAGCAGCTGGTCCCCCTCGCCGTGTCCAAGGCTGTCGTTCACCGTCTTGAAGTCATCGAGGTCGATGAACAGCACGGCCAGGTGAGAACCGGTCTGGCTGATGCGAGCCAGGGCGTGCTCGAGCCGGTCCTGGAACAGCGCCTTGTTGGCCAGCCCGGTCAGGGAGTCGTGGAAGGCTCGGTACTCGAGCTCGTCCTCGAGCCGGATGCGGTCCGTGACGTCGCGGAAGCTCCAGACGCGGCCGACGATCTTGCCGGCGACCGACTGCGGCTTCGACGTCAGCTCGAGGGCGCGCCCGTCCTTGAACTCGAGCGTCTCGAAGCTCTCGTTCTCGGGCTTGAGCTGCAGCTCCCGCCAGCGGGCCATGAAGGTCTGGGGGTTGAGCAGCTGATCGAGCACGTAGGAGAGCTTGGTGACGTCGTCGCCGATCGACACGAACGTCGACGAGATGTTCCACATCTCGTAGAAGCGGCGGTTGAAGCCCGTGATGGCATCCTGCGGTGTCGACGACGAGGACGCCGTCAGCCGTGGAGTCGAGCGTGGCCGTGAGAAGGGACAGGGCGTCGCTCAGCCGATGCTCGGCGTCGTGCTGCGCCGTTGCGTCGTGGGCCGAGATCACGAACCCCTCCACCGTCGGGTCGTCGATCAGGTCGACGATGCTCAGCTCGAACGGGACGGTGGTCTCGCCGTCGTGGCGCAACAGCTCGACCCGGATGGTCACCGGATGGGTGGCCGTGGCCCCGCGTCCGGCCTGGCCCAGCGCAGACACGACCCGCCGCCGGTCGGGCTCGGCGACGATGTCGGTGAGCGGGCGCATCTCGATGAGCTCGGGATCATGGCCCAGCAGCCGGGTGATGGCGCCCGAGGCGGACTCGAGCAGTCCGGTGGCCGACACGAGCATGATCACCGAGCCCGCGTTGTGCACCAGAGACCGGAAGCGTGCCTCGCGGCCGGTGGCCAATTCGAAGCGCCGGCGCTTGGTCAGGTCACGCAGGCAGAGAAGGACGAGATGCCTCCCGGAGAGTTGGAGCGGGGTGCCCACGATCTCGACCAGGCGCCAACCCGAGACGGACTGCACCCGTATCTCAATGGGGTCGCCCACGTCTTTGTCCTGAATGGTGGTGAGAGAACGGAGCACCAGTTCGTGATCGTCGGGATGGACGAGGCTCAAACCGGAGATGCCGACGCCGTCGGCCAACGTCAGCCCGAACATTCGCAGTGCGGACGCGTTGCCCCAGACGACGTTCCCTTCCTCGTCGACGATGACGACGCTGTCGGGCAGCTTCAACATGGCGCCGGCGAAAGAGGCCACGTCGGCGGCGGACGGGTTGTCAGGTCCGGACGGGGCAGCGGGCGCGGAGAGGGCGGGATTCACGTCGTGCGCCGTGGTGTTCTTTGCGCGCGCGCGCACCCGCAGTTTCCCCACCCCCAAGTCGTACCAGCCCACCTCGTTTATGTCGGACAATTGGGGACCAACGGCGGTTGCTATCTGGTTGCACAGGCACTGCACAGCCCGAGAGAGGAGGAGTGGAGGGTGCGGCGGGGGATGGATGAGGCCGCGACACGAGTCTGGGGGCGAGCGCCGTCGCGACGGCCGAAGATGACGGACGAAGAGATCGCCGGGATGGATTTCGCGCACTGTAAACAGAGTTGTTGCGAGTGCGGGGAAAGAGCCCCGGCATCCTCGTGCCCGGTGGCGCGCCGGCGCGGGCCGCAGTCTCAGGCCCGACTAGGTGCCGGTGGCGACCGCCTTGAGCTCGGCGAAGGACTCGCGGACGACGACGGCGAGGTCCAGGTCCTCGTCCGCGGTGGCCCACCGTTGCAGCGCGACGCGCAGCACCGTCGTGCCGGCGTCGGCGGCCAGGGTCGCCTGCGGTTCGGGCACGCCGCGCTGGTGCAGGGCTTCGGTGACCGCGGCGGCGTAGTCGGCGAGCTTGGCCAGCTCGCGCTCGCGGAGTTCAGGATTGGCGGCGATCACGGCCTGGCGTTGGCGGGTCAGGTCCCGGCGTGATTCGCCCAGCATGGCGGCTGCGGCCTGCAGGCCGGCAGCCACCGCATCGAGGGGTCCGGCACCGGCAGGCGCCCCCGCGACGCCATCCACGATCCGCTCCTTCAGGATGGCCGAGCCGCCGAAGAGGACCTCTCGCTTGTCGGCGAAGTGCCGGAAGAAGGTGCGCTCGGTGAGCCCGGCCTGGTCGGCGATCTGGGCGGCCGTGGTCTGGTCGAATCCCCGTTCCGAGTACAGGGCGAGGGCCGCCTCCTGCAACCGCCCCCGGCTGTCCGGCTGCCATCGACCCATGGTTCGATCCTACCGTTGACAGTGACTGACATCAGTTCTAGGGTTATGGCAGTTACTGACATCAACCCGACTCGGAGGTACCCCCCATGAAGATCTTCGTCACCGGCGCATCCGGCTGGATCGGCTCGGCCGTCGTCCCCGAGCTGCTCGGGGCCGGCCACGACGTCATCGGCCTGGCCCGCTCCGAGGCTTCGGCCCAGGCGCTGGAGGAGGTGGGCGCCGCCGTGCAGCGGGGCGACCTCGACGATCCCGATGGCCTGGCCAAAGCTGCCGCGGACGCCGACGGGGTCATCCACCTGGCCTTCCAGCACGAGATCGCCTTCGCCGGAGGCAACTTCGCGGCTGCGGCGGCAGCGGACCGGCGGGCCGTGGAGGCGATGGGGGCGGCGCTGGCTGATTCGGACCGCCCCTTCGTGCTCGCCTCGGGGATGATCGGGCTGAGCATGGACCGGGCCGCCACCGAGGACGACGGCCTGGTGCCCGGCGCGCAGATCCGCGCCAACCCCGCCGGCCTCCGGGCGGCCACCGCCCTCCTCACGCTGTCCCTCCGGGGGATCGGCGTGCGCTCGTCGGTGCTGCGATTCCCGCCGACGGTGCATGGCGACGGCGACCACGGATTCGTGGCCACGTTCGTCGAGATCGCCCGCCAGCGCGGCGTGTCCGCCTACGTAGGCGACGGCGCCAACCGCTGGCCCGCAGTGCACCGCTCCGATGCTGCGAGCCTGGCGCGGTTGGCGGTCGAGGCCGCTCCCGCCGGGTCGGTCCTCCACGCGGTGGGGGACGAGGGCGTCCCCTTCCGTGCGATCGCCGAAACGTTGGGGCGGCACCTCGAGGTCCCCACGACCTCGCTGTCCCCAGCCGACGCCCTGGAGCAGTTCGGTCCTCTGGGCCACTTCGTCGGACTCGACAGCCCGGCGCGTGCCGCCATCACACGCGAGATGCTCGGCTGGGAGCCCACCGGACCCACGCTGCTGGAGGACCTCGACGAGGACCACTACTACCGCCAGGGGTGATCCCGGGTCGCCACCTTCACGCAGCTCGTCACACTCGGGCTCCCTGATCCGTCTCTACAGTCGGACGTCAGTGCCGGAATGGGAAGGTGATGGGGTATGCGTGTCTTTGTCGCGGGCGGAACGGGGGTCATCGGACGGCGGCTGGTGCCGCAGCTCGCGGCCCGGGGACACCAGGTCACGGCGACGACCACGAGCGCAGCCAAGCTGGGCCTGCTCGAGCAATTGGGAGCCGAGGCGGTCGTGATGGACGGCCTCAGTGCGGGGTCGGTCGCCGAGGCGGTTGCCCGGGCCCGGCCAGAGGCGATCGCGCACGAGATGACGGCGATCGGCAAGCCCGACATCAAACACATGGACCGGTGGTTCGCCGCCACCAATCGGCTGCGCACCGAGGGGACCGACCATCTGCTGCATGCGGCCGCGGCCGTCGGTGTCTCGAACTTCGTCGCGCAGAGCTACGCCAACTGGAACGGCATTCGCAGCGGCGGCTGGGTCAAGACCGAGGAGGACCCCCTCGACCCGCAGCAGGGGACGACGGCGCAGCCGGTGATGGCGGCGGTCGCCCATCTGGAGGAGGTCGTCCTCAAGGCCGGTGGCGCGGTCCTGCGCTACGGCGGTCTCTACGGGCCCGGCGCCACCGACGATCAGGTCGAGCTGATCCGCAAGCGGCAGTTCCCGCTCGTGGGGAACGGCAACGGGTACAGCTCGTGGGTGCACGTCGACGACGCGGCGAGCGCGACCGTCCTGGCGCTGGAGCAGCAGGCGAAGGGGGTGTTCAACATCGTGGACGACGAGCCGGCGCCGGCCCGCGAGTGGCTGCCCTTCCTGGCCGAGTGCGCAGGTGCCAAGCGGCCGATGAAGGTCCCCGCCTGGCTGGCCCGACTCCTGGCGGGGCCGGTGGCGGTGACGATGATGACGGAGGGCAGGGGCTTCTCCAACGCCAAGGCCAAGCGGGAGCTCGGGTGGGCGCTGCGCTATCCATCGTGGCGCCAGGGCTTCAAGGAAGGGCTGGCGTGAATTGCGTTCCTCGGGCCCGGCAAATGTCCGCGCTGGCAATGAGCGATGCGAGCGCAGGACATGGGACTGTTGCCGCGGTTCTTCGTTCCGGTGTCACAAACGGGCGGCCTGGCGTGTCTTTCTGAGTGAGGGCCACGCACAGTTGGCCACACCGACGAAAGGAAGTCCACATGGATGCCCGACTCAACCTCTACGAGAACCCGGCGGCGACGAAGTTCGTCAAGCACATCCAAGCCGCCGCCGGCGTGATCACCGGTTCGACGGTCCCCGCCTCGACGCAGGAGCTGGTCAAGCTCCGCGCCAGCCAGATCAACGGCTGTGGGTTCTGCACCGACATGCACACGAAGGAGGCACTGCACGCCGGGGAGAGCCCGGTCCGGCTCAGTCTGGTGGCGGCCTGGCGCGAGGCGACGGTCTTCACCGAAGCGGAGCGCGCCGCCCTGGAGCTGTCCGAGCAGGGCACCCGTATTGCCGACTCGTCCGAAGGCGTCTCCGACGAGGTGTGGGCACGGGCGGAGAAGTACTACGACGAGGAGCAGCTCGGCGCGCTGGTGTCGCTCATCGCCCTCATCAACATGTTCAACCGCCTGAACGTCATCATCCGCCAGCCCGCCGGCGACTACGTGGCGGGGCAGTTCGGTTGATCAGGCGCCTCGGGCACCCTCGACGAGCCTCTGCAGGGAGCGGATGATCGCCTGGCGGATGGACGGATCGTCGATCAGCCCGTCAGCGACGGCGCCGCGGGGCACGGGGATGGAGGCGCAGGCGCTCTCGACCACCATGGCGTGGGCATAGCCGAGCACCTTGCGAAGGGACTCGTGGGCATCGGCCGCCCCCGTGGGGGCGGCCGATGTGTTGATGAAGGCGACCGGCTTCTCGTAGATGGAGCCTGCTCCGTCGTCGCCGATCGTCCAGTCGAGCAGGTTCTTGAACGATCCCGGCAGTGCCCCGGCGTACTCGGGCGTCGAGAAGAGCAGCGCGTCGGACGAGCGGATGGCCGTCCGCAGACCGTCGACGGCGGGATCGAGCGGTGACGTGTCCAGGTCCGGGTTGAAGTGCGGGAGCGCGCCCATCCCGCCGTAGAGCTCGGCGGTGATCCCTGCGGGAGCGACGACCGCGGCCGTGCGGAGGAGTGCCGTGTTCGTCGAACCCGGGCGGAGGCTCCCGGAGACGAGCAGGATCGTGGCCGGCTCGTTCACCTGCGCCTGCTCACCCGTGGGGGAGGACGCGGCGGTCCGCCACGGAGACAACGAAGGAAGCGAACGCCTCGGGATGCGTGGTCGGCGCGAAGTGCCCCGTGCCCGGCACCTCCTGGCAGGCGGCGTTCGGCAACGTCTCGGCGAGCCAGCGGGCACCGTAGTTGTGCTCCTCTGACGTCTCGGTCCCGTAGCCGACGATGGTCGGCGTCGTGACGTCGCGGAACTCGAACGGAGCGACGATCTCCGAGGCCATGTCCGCCTGAAAGGCCGGGCCCTCGGCGACGCGTTGGGCGCGCCGCTCGGGCGGCATGCCCTCCCACGCGTCGTCGCCGAGCAGCCTGCGGTACATCTGCTCGGCCTCCCGGCTCGGGTCGTCCGAGACGGCCACTCCGGCGTTGTACGCCTTCGTGTTCGCCGGCCACCAGTCGACCCACGGCATCGGTGGTTCCCACAAGCCGAGGACGCGGAAGGCCGCGGGGCGCAACGTGGCGGCGAGCATGGTGGGGTTCGAGCCGAAGCTGTGGGCGACCACGACAGGGGGCGCCTCGCAACCCTCGGCGAGGCGCAGCAGGTCCTCTGCATGCTCGACCATGGTGCGTGCCGGCGTCAGGTGGGCCGATCGGCCGTAGCCGCGCCGGTCGTAGACGATGACGTGACGATCCCCCAGGTAGGTGAGGACCTTCCGGAAGGCCGCCGACCGGTCCGGTGCGCCGTGGACGAGGATGATCGGGGGAGCGCTGACGGGCCCGCTGTGCACCACGTAGAGATCGGCACGCTCCGAGGCGCCATCGTCGCGTTCGCTCGATGACACCGTCCCGTGCGACATCGGGTCACGTTACCGTCAGGTCCGGCACCCGATGACCGGGCCCGGGGCAGTCCCTCTACAGAGGGAAGGCGGCCGCCGCCTCGGCCAGGAGCGGGTCGACGTCCCGGGGGAGGATGACCTCCGCGGCGACGGCGGCCCGGGTCGCCTCGTCGTAGCGCTGCAGGTACGTGGCGCGGTCCCCGTAGAGTGCCCGCACCTTTTCCTCAGGGAAGGCCTCGTGGAAGCCGACCAGCCGGGAGAAGACGTCGGGTGACTGCTGGATCGCGCTGTTGTGCGCCAACGGAACATCGACCTGGGGCAGTCTGATGCCGCCTCGCGCGATGCCGTCGTCGTCGCGGACGACCTGTGGCGGGTCACCCTCGAAGGCGATGCGCGGCTGCACGGGTGGTGGCGTGCCGTCGACCAGCCACGCCTCGAGATGGCGGAGCGCGGCATCGACGACCGGTGCGATCGAGACCCGGTTGATGCTCTGCATGGACGGGTCGTCCAGTGGGATGGCGAAGCCGAAGTCCCGCTCCATCCGCGGCGACGACGACGCCATGGCCGGCAGCGCCACGTGCGAGGCACCGGCCACCTCCCAGTAACGGAAGCGGTCGGTGTCCGGTTGGCGGACCCCGTAGAACGACGTCGCCTCGCATTCGGTGTTGACCACCATCACCGGAATCCCGAGGTCGTCGCGCAAGAGGTGCTCCCCCTCGGGGATCCTGACCTGGTTGGCCGTGGCGGCACCGGGCTGGGGGACCGTCATCACCGCGTCCCCGACCTCGAGCGGCGTGCCCCCGCCGAAGTACATCAGGAGGAAGAAGGCGTCGAAGCGCCGTGTGATCGGTTGGACACCGTCGAGATACGAAGCCAGCCGCGCCGCCGATTGCGACGCACCCTGGGCGATGAGCCGCTGGACGTCGAGGCCGCCCATGACATCGAGGGGCTCCCGGGGACGGTCCGGCGCCACGAGATTCGCCACCTGCGTGAAGATGTCGAACGAGTAGTCATCGCTCGGGATCGAGAGCGATCCGTAGCGCTCCGGGTCCCAGGCGTGGAGGCCCTGCGGATTGTCGGGCTGCCCGTGGATACCGACGCGCTGGGCGGACACGGCGACATAGGCGTACCCGTTCTCGAACACTTCAGCGGTGTCGCCGCCCCCGAAGTTCTCGTACCCGGCGGAGACGTTGTTCCACAGGACGATGACCGTCCCGTTGAAGGCGGCGGGGTCCTCCGGCCGCACCACCACCAGGCGGGTCGAGAACGGCGCGGTCTCGACTTCCTCCACCTGCCAACGGCCGTCGCGCCCGAGGCCTGTGCCCGTCACCGGCCCGTAGCGCGCCGCCTCTCCGGATAAGAAGTACTCCTCCTGCCGGTACCCCAGCGCATCGAGGTCCGCCGTTGGTCCGCCGAACGCCCACCCTTTGCTCCCGCCGGTCACCGGCCCGCTGACACCCATCACGTCTCCTCCAATCGGGCGGATCCGCGGGGGACACGCGTCGGTCTGCGTCTGCGCATGGTCGTGCTCACGTCCCGTCCCGCAAGGCGCGCTTGAGGACCTTCCCGGAGGGGTTCCGCGGCAGCGCGTCAATGAACGTCACAGCCTTGGGGACCTTGAAGCGGGCCAGCTGCCCTTGGCAGTGCGCGATGAGCTCGTCGGGCGTCGTCTCGGCGCCCTCGCGCAAGGCGACGAACGCCACCGGCACCTCGCCCCACCGGTCGTCCGGACGGCCGACGACGGCGGCCTCGAGCACCGACCCGTGCTCGTAGAGCACGCGCTCGATCTCCGAGCTGGCGATGTTCTCGCCGCCCGAGACGATCATGTCCTTGAGCCGGTCGACGATGAAGAGGTACCCGTCCTCGTCGCGCACCCCGATGTCCCCGCTGTGGAACCACCCGCCGCGGAACGCCGCCTCGGTGGCCTCGGCGTCACGCCAGTAGCCCTTGAAGACCTTCGGGCCCCGCATGACGATCTCACCCTGCTCTCCCGCCGGCACGGGATTGCCGTCCTCGTCCCAGATGTCGAGCTCGAGATAGAGGCAGGGACGGCCGACGGAGCCGAGCTTGGTCACGATGCTGTCCCGGTCGAGAAAGGTGTCGCCGGAGACGGTCTCGGTCATGCCGTAGGCGTCGGCGAACCAGGCCGAGGGGAAGACGCGCTGAATCCGCTGGATGAGCGGGATCGGCATCTTCTCGCCGCCGTTGATGATGACGCGCACCGACGTGAGATCGCGTTGCTCAATGTCGGGCAGGCCCATGATGGCGTTGACCATGGCGGGGGCCAGCCAAACCGTGGAGACGCGCGAGCGTTCGATCTCGTCGACGACGTCCGAGGCATCGAACGCGCGGTGGATGATCATGGTCGCACCCGCCGCAAGCAGCGAGGTCGTCGTGAGGTCGAGCGCGCCCACGTGGTAGAGCGGACCGCAGGCCAGTCCGAGCTCGGCGTCGGTGAAGCCGAATTCCAGCGTGTGCGCCAGGTTCTTCCAGGCCAGGTTGGCGTGGGTGAGCATGACGCCCTTCGGTCGTCCCGTCGTGCCCGAGGTGTACATCAGGCGATGCACCTCGTCGGCGGCCGCCGGAACCGGGTCGACGACGGGCGAGCCCGTTCGCAGGTCGGCCAGCGTCGTCCAGCCCGCCGCGCCCGCCGCACCCGGCGCGCCCGCTGTGTCAGCCGTCGCGATGCGCACGCGCACGAGCCCGTCCTCGAGTCCCGCCGTCGCTTCGTCGGCCAGCGCCAGCAGCGCGTCGTCGCACACGAGCGCGCCGGCGCCGGAGTGCTCCAGGATGTAGCGCACCTCGGGCGCGGCGAGCCGCCAGTTGATCGGCATGGCGACGGCGCCGAGGTAGTTGGCCGCGAACAACGCCTCCAAGAACTCGGGGCAGTTGTACGAGAGCAGTGCCACGACGTCGCCCGCACCGATGCCGCGCGCAGCCAGGCCACCGGCGAGGCCGGCCACACGTGCGTCCATCTCCGCGTAGGTGGTCGAGGCGCCTTCGAAGATCGTCATGACCTTGTCCGGGGTGCGCTCGGCGTGGTGGGCCAGCACGGTGTACCAGTTCACGTTCGCCGCGGCCATCGGTGACGGGGTCATGGGTGCGACCCGATTGGGAGCGACCCGAGCACGCGCCGGGGCATGTGGGACCACATGTGGGAGCACATTCGCTGCACGGCTTCCGACTCCTTCCGCGACCCGTCGAGAGCGCTGTTTCCGGGGGGCGAGCCTATCCGTGGGCGTTCGCGATAACCCACGTCACGCAGTCGGCGCGACGCGTGGCCCACGCTGCCCACGGGGTGGCGGCCCGCTAGTCTCGCTGGCAATGGCACGGGTGGAGTCGACCGGTGATTCTCGCCGTAAGGCGAACTGGGAGGCGCGCTACCAGGCCATCATCGACACCTCGGCGGGTGTCTTCGCCCGTGGCGGCTACCACGCCACCGGCATCACGGAGCTGTGCGTCGCCAACGATCTCGGCAAGGGCGCGCTGTACCACTACATCGGCTCCAAGGAGGATCTGCTCGCCGCCATCCACGACCGGGTGATGGACGAGGTGATGCTCGGGGCGGACCGGGTCGCCGAAGCCGGCGGCACGCCGTCCGAGCAGCTCGCCATGCTCGGCGACGAACTGCTCAATGTGATCCACCGCTACCCCGACCACGTCTGGGTCTTCCTGCACGAGTTCCCGGCCTTGACCGGCGAACGTGCCGAGCAGTTCCGCCAGCGCCGCCGCATGTACGAACGCCGGGTGGAGGAGGTCCTCCAGGCGGGGGTCGACTCCGGCGAGTTCCGAGACCTGGAGCCGCGGCTGACGGCGATGGCCTGGCTCGGCATGCACAACTACACGTACCTCTGGCTGAAGGCCGGCGGTGAATTGTCCGCCCGGGACGTGGCGAAGCCGTTCGCCGACATCTTCATGCGCGGCATCTCGAACCCGACCGCCGGTTCCTGAAGATCCTGCGGTTCCCGTTTCCCGAAGAGCTCGCTCGGCGAGCTCAGGGCGCCGAGTAGCCGCCATCGACGACGATGGCCGACCCGGTCGTCCAGCGGGAGGCCTCGCTGGCCAGGTAGGAGTAGGCACCGACCAGGTCGCCGGCCGTGCCGAGCCCGAGGGGGTGCTTCTCGGCGATGGCATCGAGCGCCTCCGGCGGCAGGCCGTCGTGAATGGCCGAGCGGAACGTCCCCGGGCACACGCAGTTGACCCGGATGCCGTCGCGGGCGTACTCGACGGCGCCGACCTTGGCGAGCTGAATCACGGCGGCCTTGGTGGCGCAGTAGGGAGCGGCGTGTGACCACGCCGTGAGTCCGGACACCGACGCCGTCAGGATGATCGAGCCCGAGTGCTGCGGTCGCATGACCGCCACCGCGGCCCGGATGCCGTTGACGGCGCCGAGGACGTTGACGCGGAAGGCGCGCTCCCAGTCCTCGGTCGTCAGGTTGTGGATCCGGCCGTTGGGTGACAGGACGCCGGCATTGCTGACGAGGACGTCGAGCCGGCCGAAGCGCTCGACCGCCTGGGTGATCACCGATTCGACCTGTGCGAAGTCGCTCACGTCCGCCAACGCGGTCAGCACGGACCCCTCCATGGCGGGCAGGCCGTTGACGGTGGCATCGAGCGACGGCGCGCTGACGTCGCTGAGCACGAGGTCGGTGGCGGGCTCGCCGGCGAACTGGTGCGACAGCGCCCCACCCAGCGCGCCGCCGGCGCCGATGACGGCCACCACCCGCCTCGTCGCGGTCATACGAGCAGGTACCCGCCGTCGACGTTGAGGACGGTGCCGGTGATGAAGGCGGAGGCGTCGGAGGCCAGGAATTGGTAGGCGCCGGCGAGATCGGTCGATGTCCCCCAGCGCCGTTGCGCCGTGTGCCCGGTGATGGCGGCGGAGAGGTCGGGGTTGTGCATCCACGGGTCGGCCAACGGCGACTCGAACCAACCGGGCGCCACGACGTTCACCGTGATGCCTGCGGGGGCCAGGTCGAGCGCGAGGCCCTTGGCCACGCCGACGAGGCCGGCCTTCGAGGCGCTGTAGGCGGCCAGGCCCTTGCGCGGCCGATCGCCGAGGACCGAGCCGGTGAAGATCAGTCGCCCGCCTTCGCCCATGACCCGCGCCGCGGCGCGCGCCCCGAGGAAGGCGCCCGTGAGGTTGACCTCCATGACCTGGCGCCAGACCGAGACAGCCGTCTCGCGTGGCCCGGCGACGATCGGCGAGATCCCCGCGTTGCAGATCCAGGCGTCGACGCCGCCCCATTCGGCCACCGTGGCGTCGGCCACGGCTTCGTTGAAGTCCTCGTCGGTCACGTCGCCGCTGAGCACCAGGGACGATCCGGGCAGCGCCTGCGCGACGGCCTTGAGATCCCGTTCGGTGCGGGCGACGAGCGCCACCGAGGCACCGGCGCGGGAGAAGGCGTGGGAGAGCAGGGCCCCGAGGCCGCGGCTGGCGCCGGTGATCACGACCCGCTTGCCCGACACCTCGCCGGGGCCCGGGAACGACTCGGGTATGTCGATCTGGTCGATCATCGCTTTTCCCATGTTGTACCGACCAGTACAATACACGCTCGATGACGGTCGATCCTTCTGTTCCCGCCTGCCTTCTCGCTGGTCGACCTGGTCGAGATGCAGCGCCGGATGCTGGTGATCCGGGGCTTCGAGGAGCGGGTGGCCGACCTCTACCGCGACGGCGAGGTCCCCGGCTTCGTCCATCTCTCGACAGGGCAGGAGGCGACGGCCGTCGGCGCCTGCTGGGCGCTGGGCCCGGCCGACGTCATCACCTCCACGCACCGCGGCCACGGCCACTGCCTCGCCAAGGGCCTCGATCCGGCCGGCATGTTCGCCGAGTTGATGGGCAAGGACCGGGGCACCAACCGCGGGCGGGGTGGCTCCATGCACATCGCCGACCCCACCCTCGGGATCTTCGGCGCCAACGGCATCGTGGCCGCGGGCATCCCGATCGCCGCCGGTGCGGCGACGGCGTCCCAGCTCCGCGGCGACGGGAAGGTCACGGTGGCGTTCTTCGGTGACGGCGCCGTGGCACAGGGCGCCTTCCACGAGGCCGTCAACCTCGCCGCCGTCTGGAAGCTCCCGGTGATCTTCTTCTGCGAGAACAATGGCTATGCCGAGTTCTCCCCGGCTTCCACCCAACATGCGGCGTCACTCGAGCAACGGGCAGCAGGGTACGGAATCCCCTATGTCGCGGTGGACGGGAACGACGTGGTGGCGACGGCGTCCGTCATGGCGGACGTCGTCGATGCCGCCCGTGACGGGCGTGGCCCCGCCGTCGTGGAGGCGGCCACCTATCGCTGGCACGGTCACTACGAGGGTGACCCGGAGCGCTACCGGTCCCCGGAGGAACTCGAGGAGTGGCGCAGCCGTGATCCGCTGCTCGTCCACGAGGCCGTGCTGCGGCAAGCCGGCGTCGCCGACGACCAGATCAAGGCGCTCGAGGCGTCGACGGCCGTGGTGCTCGACGGCGCCGTCGAGGCCGCCCGCCGGCTGGCCCGACCGGACCCGGCCACGCTGAGCGACTTCGTCGTCCGCCCCCGGGCGGCGCGCCCCGAACCAGCCCCACCGGTAGACGGCGCACCCGTGTTCCGGACCATGGACGCCATCCGCTCCGCCCTCGAGATCGAGCTCACCGAGGACGACCGGGTGTTCCTCGCCGGCGTCGATGTCGGCGCCGGCGGCAACGTCTTCGGGCTGACGCGTGGACTGGCCGACGCCTTCGGCGGCCGCGTGCGGGACACGCCCATCTCCGAGACGGCGGTCGTCGGCCTCGGGGTCGGCGCCGCCATGGCCGGGATGCGCCCCGTGGTGGAGTTGATGTACCTCGACTTCATCGGCGTCTGCTTCGACCAGCTGCTCAACCAGGCGGCCAAGCTGCCGTTCATGACCGGAGGCGCGGCCGAGATGGCGCTGACGGTGCGGACCCAGTTCGGCGCCGGCCGCTCCTCGGGCAGCCAGCACTCGCAGAGCCTCGAGGCGCTGCTGGCGCACATCCCGGGGCTGACCGTGGTCATGCCCTCGACACCGGCGGACACCTACGGGCTGCTGCGGGCGTCGATCCAGGACCCCAATCCGGTCGTGTTCATAGAGAACCGCCTGCTCTACGGCATGAAGGGCCCACAGCCGCCGCCCGACTACATCCTGCCCATCGGCAAAGCCGCCGTGGTGCGGGCCGGCACGGACCTGACCGTCGTGTCGGTCTCCCGCATGGTGCACGAGGCGGTGGCCGCCGCCGAGCGCGTGGCGGAGGACGGCATCTCGGTCGAGGTGATCGACCTCAGGACCGTGGCCCCGCTGGACATGGAACCGATCCTGGCGTCGGTCCACAAGACGAGCCGGCTGCTCATTGCGCACGAGGCGGTCGTGCCGTTCGGCATCGGTGCGGAGATCGCCGCCGCGGTCGCCCGCGACGGGTTCTGGGATCTCGACGCGCCGATCGAGCGCATCGGGGCGGCGCCGACCCCGTCCCCTTACTCGCCCGACCTCGAAAAAGCGTGGCTGCCCGATCGCGATGACATCACGGAGGCCATCCGCCGGCTGGCGGCGGTGTAGGCAGCCGCGTCAGCAGCCCAGCTGGCGGGCGATCACCAGATGCTGGATCTCGTTGGTGCCCTCTCCGATCTCGAGCACCTTGGCGTCGCAGTAGAAGCGGGCCACCGGCGTCTCGAGCATGTAACCGAGGCCGCCATGGATCTGCACCGCCTCTGACGCGGCCCATGCCGCCACCCGGCTGGCCTTCATTTTCGCCATCGCCGCCTCCTTCTGGAAGGGCCGGCCCGTGTCGCGCAGGAAGGCGGCGCGGTAGGTGAGCCAGCGCGCCGCCTCCAGCTCGGTCGCGATGTCGGCCAGCTTGAACTGCACCGCCTGGAATTTCGAGATCGGCTGCCCGAACTGGTGGCGTTCCTTCGCGTACGCGGTGGCCAGGTCGAGGACCGCCTGGGTCAGGCTGAGTGACAAGGCGGCGATGGAGATGCGCCCGACCTCCAGCGTGCGCAGGAACTGGCCGAGCCCGAGGTTCGGGTCGCCGAGGAGGTGCTCGTCGGGCACCCAGACGTCGTCGAGGTAGAGCTCGCGGGTGTCGAGCCCGCGCCACCCGATGCCGCGCATCTTGGGGCCCATGGTGAAGCCGGGCGTGTCCTTCTCCACCACCAGGCTGGCAAAGCCCGCCTCCTGGCCGGGCGCGGGCTCGGTCCGCGCCAGCAGGGTCACGCCGAACGACAGGTCTGTCCCTGCATTGGAGATGAACGTCTTGCGACCGTTGATGAGCCACCCGCCGTCGCGCCGTTCGGCCCGGGTGCGGATCCCCCGTGCGTCGGAACCGGCGTCGGGCTCGGTGAGACCGAACGCGCCCAGCGCCTTCCCCTCGGCCAGGGGCCGGAGCCAGCGCTCCCGTTGCTCGTCGTTGCCGAAGAGGTAGAGCGGCAGGGAGCCGATGGTGGCGTGGGCCTGCCAGGCGGCGGCGACGGACTGGTCGGCGTGACCGATCTGCTCCATGGCGGCGACGAACCCGATCGTCGACATGCCGATCCCGCCCCACTCCTCCGGGATGAGGATGCCGAGGAGCCCGAGCTCGCCCATTTCGCGGAGGAGATCGGTCGGGCAGCGGGCCTCCTCCCAGGCGAGCGGGGCTCGGGGAGCGATCTCGCGCGTGGCGAAGTCACGGCAGAGGTCGACGAGGTCCTGTTCGGACTCGCTCAGCGAGAAGTCCATGGGTCGCCCTCAGGCCCCGGGCTGCAGGTGGGCCAGGAAGGTGGTGGACCAGTCGGGCAGGTCGGTCGGCACGGTGTACCCGCGCTCGTCGTTGATCTCGTCCCAGTGCGCCGCCACCTCCTCGATGGTGGCGTCCGCCGTGACGTAGCCCGGGGTGGAGGCGATGAAGACGCGGGAGAACCGCCCGGCGCCGGCCTCGTACAGCTCCCCGTTGACCGGGCAGGCCTCATGGGCCAGGAACGCCGCCATGGGGGCGACCAGGTCCGGTGACATCGGTGCCCCCGCGCTGCTGGCCGCGTCCGTGTCGGCCTGTCCCGCCATGCGGGTGAACGCGGCCGGTGCGATCAGGTTGACCTTGATGCCGTGCGCGGTGCTGGTGGTGGCGATGCTCCGCGTCAGCCCGATGACGGCCGCCTTCGCCGTGGCGTAGGAGAGGTTCTGGGGCAGCCCGAAGATCCCCGACGACGTCGTCATCACGATGCGGCCGTAGCCCTGCTCGACCATGTGGGGCCAGGCGGCCCGCGTGGTGTTGAAGGACCCGAGGACGTGCACGGCGAGGTGCCGCTCCAGGTTGTCGAGGTCGGCATCCGGGAGGCCCGCCCACTTGATGATGCCCGCGTTGTTGATGAGGGCGTCGAGGCGCCCGAAGCGTTCGATCGCCGCCGCGATGAGCGCCTGCGCGCCCGCGGTCGAGGACACATCGTGCTCGTCGGGGATGGCGGTGCCGCCGGCCGCCTCGATCTCCGACGCCACGGTCGCCGCCACCGACCCGTCGACCCCGATGCCCTGCATGGAGCTGCCGAGGTCGTTGACGACGACCCGGGCGCCGCGCTGGGCCAGGAGCAACGCGTAGGCCCGGCCGATGCCGCGTCCCGCACCGGTGACGACGGCGACGCGTCCTTCGAAGCTGTAGGTGTCCACTCGACTCCTGTTGTCGGTGTTGCGACCGGAGCGTGTGGTCTAGTTCGGCGCGGCCGCTGCGGCCAGCGGGGCGTGGTAGCCCAGGAGGTCACCCAGTGTCCCACCGACCATGGCCGCCTTCTCGTCCGCCGGGACGCCGGCGAACAGCTGGTCCATGAGTTGCCGGCTCCCGCGGAACGTCCCCTCGGCGTGCGGGTAGTCGTTGCCCCAGACGATGCTGGACAGGCCGGTGATGTGCCGGCAGGCGACGGCGACCGGGTCGTCCTGGAACGAGACGTGGAACTGGCGCTTGACGTACTCGCTCGGCATGAGCGGGTAGGGCCACTTCTCGTTCAGCCGGAACAGCCGGGCGATGCCCGTCTGCTCGGCGGCGGGTCGGTCGTCGTCCCACACGCCGAGCCACCAGTCGGGGTCCTGCCCGATGCCGGTGATCCAGCACTTGTCCATGCTGCCCACCAGTGACGCCAGCCAGTGGGCGTTGAATTCGATCAGTGCGAAGTGCAGGTCGGGGTAGCGCTCGGGCACGCCGCCGCCGATGAGCTCGCAGATGACCTGCTGGGGGACGATGGTGCTGTAGATCGCCTGGGTCACCATGCGCTTGGCGGCCGACTTCTCGGTCACCGGCTGGTTGACCTGGGCGGCGTTCTCCATGACGACCTTGAGCGTGGTGGAGGAGGGGTCGTTGACCTTGATGCCGCCGGTCTGCGTGTGGATGAACACGTGCACGCCGTTGGCCTGGGCGGCCGCCCACACGGGATCGAAGTCGCGCGAGTAGTAGGGCTTGGGAGGCGTGGCCGGCAGGAGGACGGCGCGGAAGCCGTTGGCGGCGGCCCGCTCGATCTCCACCACGGCGTCGCCGACGTCGGTGAGGGGAATGGGAGCGGTGGGCGCCAGGCGGGAGAAGTACGGCCCGAAGCGCTCGACGACGTAGTCGTTGTAGACGCGGGCGTGGGCGATGGAGAGCTCGTGGTCGTCGGAGTACAGGCCGAACAGCGACAGGTTCGGGTGCATCACCCCCACGTCGACGCCGTCGGAGTTGAGGTCCTCGATGATCATCTCGGGGTCGCCCTCGGGCATCCGGCCGCCCGTCTGGCGGTAGCGGGAGATCGTCCATCCCTCGAAGCCGGGTGTGTGCAGCCGGCGGAAGATGCGTGCCCCGCCCTCGACGAGCGGCTCGATCTCGAAGTCGTCCTCCCACACCCCGCGGTCGCGCAGGTTCTTCGGCAGGCGGGTGACGAAGAGGTCCGTGGGCTCCAGGATGTGCCCGTCGGCGGAGATGACAAGTTGCTTCTCTGTCATGGTTGTGCCCTTCCTGCGCGGGGACGCAAGATCTCGGTGAACGAGCGCGCGCGTACGCGGTACTCTGCCCCAAGATTGTAGACCAACCGGTCGGTACAGACAACGGGCGACCAGGCCGGCCGTGGGCCGTCGCGGCCAGAGGGAGAAGAGACGATGAGCAAGCGGTGGCAGCAGCGCCCACCTGGCTCGACGTGGGGAGACTGGGGCGACGACGACGAGCTCGGCCGGATCAACCTGCTGACGCCGGACAAGGTGCTCGAGGGCGTACGCGAGGTCGAGGCCGGCATCAGCTTCTGCCTGAGCCTGCCACTCGACTACCCCGGCGGGACGGCGTTGAACCAGCGGCGGTACCCGCCGGTGATCGCGCCGACCGAGGACATGAACGGCAACCCCGACACGTTCTACAACGTCGCCATGAGCAGCATGGAGAAGTTCGGCGATCCCAAGTACGTCGACGTCTGGGCGGACGACGTCGTGACCCTGTCGCTGCAGTACTCCACACAGTGGGATTCGCTCGCCCATGTCGGCGCCGAGTTCGACGCCGACGGCGACGGAGTCGACGAAGCCGTCTACTACAACGGGTACAAGGCCGGCGAAGACCTCGTCGGACCGAAGCAGGACGCCGCCGGCGACGGCGGTAGCCACCGCTGCTTCGCCCGCCACCTGGGTCTGGAGCACATGGCCGCCACCGGCGTGCAGGGCCGGGGCGTGCTCGTCGACCTCGCCCACCACCTCGGCCACGAGTGGCGCGGCGTGGATCGTACGACGCTGGAGGAGATCATGGCGGCGGACAACGTCGTGGTCGAGCCCGGCGACATGCTGCTGCTGCATACGGGGTTCGCCACCGAGGTTCTCAAGTGGAACCGCAATCCCGATCCGGTGAAGATCCACACGCTGTGCTCGTACCTCGACGCGCGGGACGAGTCGCTGCTGGAGTGGATCGCCGACTCACAGATCTCGGCGCTCGTGGCGGACAATTACGCGGTGGAAGGCATGGTCGGCAAGGACCGGGACGAAAGCCGGCACTCCTTCCTCCCGATCCACAACTTGTGCCTCTTCAAGCTGGGCGTTCCGCTGGGTGAGATGTGGTACCTGCACGAGCTCGCCGCATGGCTGCGGGAGCACAAGCGGAGCCGTTTCCTGCTGACTGCGCCGCCGCTGCGGCTTCCCGGCGTCGTGGGCTCACCGTTGACGCCGGTGGCGACCGTCTGAGCCGGCCACCAGTCGGAGGCCTCCGCCAGTCTGAGGCCGGCCGTCAGTCGGAGCCCGTCACCCCCGAGGACACGGCCTCGGTCGACCGCGCCACCCGGAACGCCGCGTAGTCGGTCTCGTAGACCTTGGCGATCTCGGCCAGGAGCTTCGGCCGGCCCGCGGAATTGAGCAGGTACTTGCGCGGCTTCCCGGGGATGTTGGTGCCGAAGTAGTAGCTGCTCTCGCCGAACGAGGGGGCCTTGGTCGCCCAGCGATCGACCATGGCCGTCCACTTCTCCTCGGCGGCGGGTTCGACCTCAATGACGTCGTACCCGGTTGCCCGCAGGTGGAGCAGGATCTCGGTGACGAAGTCCACCTGGTCCCCGTTGTAGCGAGGATTGTTCCCGGCCGCAGCGTGCGGCCCACCGGGAAAGAAGAAATTCGGGAACCCCGTGGTCTGTATCCCGAGGAAGGTCGTCGGGCCGTCGGCCCAGTGGTCGACGAGGGCGAGCCCGTCGCGGCCCTGAATGCCCATGCGGCGCAACGCGCCGGTCCCGAAGTCGAAACCGGTGGCCCAGACGATGATGTCGAAGTCCCGGAGGCCGTCGGCGGTTTCGATGCCGCGCTCGGTGACGCGCTCGATCGGCGTCTCCCGGAGATCGACGATGTCGACGTGCGGCTCGTTGTAGACCTCGAAGTAGGCGGTGACGAACGGGGGGCGCTTCTCCCCGAAGCGGTGATCCTTGGGGACCAGCGTGTCCGCCGTGGCGGGGTCCTTGACGATGGCGCGGATCTTGCTCGCCAGGAAGTCGCACCAGGCTCCGTTGGCGGCCTCGTCGAACAGCAGATCGTTGTAGTTGCTGGTGAGCTTGGAGAAGCCCGGGCTCTGCCACATCTCCTCGAAGAACGCCCGACGCTGTTCGTCCGAGTCGTCGAAGGCGGCGCGCTCGTTGGGCACGTGCAGGAACCCGCTCGGCGAAGAGTGCAGCGTCCGGCAGATGGCCTCGAAGTCGGCCCGCAGCTGCGCCTGCTCCTCGGGGGTGATCGGCGCGTTGTTGAGCGGGGTGCACCAGTTGGCCGAGCGTTGGTAGACGGTCAGCGCGGCGGCCTTCTCGGCGATGACGGGGATGATCTGGACCCCGCTCGACCCGGTGCCGATGACGGCGACCCGCTTGCCGGTGAAGTCGACCGGCTCCGCTGGCCACAATCCCGTGTGGTACGACTCGCCCTTGAATTTCTCTCGCCCCGGCACCTCGGGGAAGTGCGGCACCGAGAGCACGCCGGTGGCGGCCACGAAGAACCGCGCCCGGACCTCGTTGCCGTGGCTGTCCACGACCGTCCAGCGCCCCGACGGCTCGTCCCAGGTCGCCGACGTGACCTTTGCGCCGAAGCGCATGTGGCGTCGGAGGTCGAACCGGTCCACCACGTGGTTGAGATAGCGCTCGATCTCCGGTTGCTCGGCGAAGTGCTCGTGCCACTCCCACTCTTCGAACAGCTCCCGCGAGAACAGGTAGGCGTAGGTGTAGCTCTCCGAGTCGAAGCGCGCCCCCGGGTAGCGGTTCCAGTACCAGGTACCGCCGACGCCGTCGCCCGCCTCGAGCAGCAGTGCGGAGAAGCCGGCTTCACGTGCCCGGTAGAGCTGGTAGATCCCGGTGATGCCCGCACCGACGACGAGCACGTCGACCTCCGCGGCCGGCTGGCTCGGGGACTTCTCGGATACGGGTTCGGTGGATGTCATGGGCCTCCGCGGCGATGGGCCCGGTGCGGGCGCGTCGTGCCCACGGGCGTGCACACCGTGCGGCTCAGCCCCCACGATGCGGATTGTACCGACCGGTTAGTATATCTTGACGAAGGTGCCTGTCCCGGGCACGAGGAGGCTCGAAGGATGGCAGTCCTGACGACGGGAACGCACGACGCCGGTGACGGCGCGCGGTCCGGCGGCACGAGCCCAGGACACGACGGTCCATGAGCGACGCCTCCGCGCCCTCGGCGCCGCGGGTGGCGATCGTCACCGGTGGCGGGTCCGGCATCGGGCTCGCAGTCAGCGAACGGTTGGCCGCCGACGGGCATGGCCGTCGCCGTCTTCGACCGCGACGGCGAGGCGGCCGAGGCGGCCGCAGGCAAGATCTCGGCCGGCGGTGGGACCGGGCTCGGGGTCAGCGTCGACGTCACCGACCGGGCGCAGATCGAGGCCGGCGTGGCCCAGGTGCAGCAGCAGTTCGGGGCTCCGACGGTCCTGGTCAACAACGCAGGCATGCATGCCGTCGATCCCTTTCTGTCGATCACGCCCGAGAAGTGGCATCGTCT
This sequence comes from uncultured Acidimicrobiaceae bacterium, assembly GCA_963753115.1. Lineage (GTDB taxonomy): Bacteria > Actinomycetota > Acidimicrobiia > Acidimicrobiales > RAAP-2 > Bog-473. The sequence continues at coordinate 157,250 of CAVWBB010000007.1, read as the reverse complement.
CCTGGAAGTGAACCTCACCGGTACGTTCAACTGCTGCCAGGCGGTGGTGCCCGGCATGATCGAGGCGGGCTGGGGGCGGATCGTGAACATCTCGTCGTCCAGCGCCCACAGCGGGCAGCAGTACATGACGCACTACGTGGCGGCGAAGGCCGGGGTCATCGGGTTCACGAAATCGCTCGCCCTCGAGTTGGGCCCCAAGGGGATCACCGTCAACACCATCCCCCCCGGGTTCATCGACACGCCGATGCTCCGCAAGCAGGAGGCCAAGGGGCTCCTCGGCGAAGGGGTCGAGTTCCACGAGAAGCTGACGCCGGTACGGCGGATCGGCCGTCCGGAGGACGTTGCGGCCATGTGCTCCTTCCTCGTCCGCGACGAGGCGAGCTACATCACCGGCCAGGTTCTGGGGGTCAACGGTGGCCGCAACACCTGAGACACCGCGGCTCACGCCTCTGCAGCCGCGCGAATGGTCCAAGGCGGCGGGGGAGGCGCTGGCGCCGCTGTTGCCGCCGACGGGCCGCCCCGAGGGGGACGGCCGACCGAAGGGCCTCAACGCGCTGGGCGTGCTGGCCCGGTACCCCGAGCTCTCGCGCGCCTACAACACCTTCAGCGGTCAGATCATGTACGGGTCGACGCTCTCGGGGCGCCATCGCGAGCTGTTGGTGCTGCGCGTCGCCGCGGTGCGCAACACGGAGTACCAGTGGCGCCAGCACGTCGCCAGCGCGAGCGACAACGACGTCGGTCCCGACGAGGTGGCGCGCGTCGCCACCGGCCCTGACGCACCTGAGTGGTCCGACCTCGAACGCGCACTGCTCCGCGCCGTGGACGAGCTCCTGGGCGACGCGCTGATCGCCGACGAGACGTGGTCGGTGCTCGCCGCCGAACTCGACGAGCACCAATTGATGGATGTCGTCTTCACGGTCGGCGCGTACGACGTCCTCGCCATGGCGCTGCGCACGTTCGGCGTGCCCTTGGACGACGACCTCATGGCGCACCAGGCGCTCGACGGACTCCGGCGGGAGGAGGACTGAATGGCGATCGCGGACCGGCAGTGGACGGCGCTTCCCGTGCCCTTTGCCATGGAGTACCCGGACCGTGCCCCCAAGGAGCGCTACTTCGACCCGGGCTTCTTCCAGATGGAGGCCGATCTCCTGTGGTCGCGGGTCTGGCAGATGGCCTGCCGGCTCGAGGAGATTCCGGAGCCCGGCGACTTCGCCGAGTACGAGATCCTGGACCAGTCGATCATCGTCGTGCGGACCGAGGACTTGGGCGTGCGGGCGTTGCAGAACGCCTGCCGGCATCGTGGCGTCAAGGTCGCCGAAGGGCGGGGGTCCTGCACCACCGGGTTCATCTGCCCGTTCCACGGGTGGTGTTACGGCCCCGACGGTGTGAACACCTTCGTCACGCGCTCGAAGACGTTCTCCGCGCACAATCTGGAGCCGGCGGACCTGAATCTCACGCCGGTGCGTTGTGAGGCATGGGGCGGCTGCGCCTGGATCAACCTCGACGACCACGCGCCACCGCTCCGGGAGTGCATTGAGCCCTTCGCCACCGTGCACGACGCCTGGAAGGTCGAGTCGCTCCGGGTCGAGTGGTGGCAGGCGGCGCGCCTCCCCGTGAACTGGAAGCTCGCCGAAGAGGCATTCCTGGAGCAGTACCACGTGATCGAGACCCATCCCGAGCTCGTCATCACTGGGCGTGACCCGTCACGCAGCGGGGGAGCGGTCGACCCGCGCACCGTCATCGACGCGGAGCTCCACTACCTGCACGTCATGAGCGACGGCATGGGAGGGATGGTGCACGCGAACGACGTGCAGGTGGCCGAGGGCATCCGCGACATGGAGCTGCCCGCCGACCCGAAGGAGGCGCTCTCGACCTGGCTGCGGACCCTCAATGACGAGGTGGTGCGCTGGCACCGGGCCAACGGGAGCGACATGCCCGATCTCAACGAGCTGGAAGCCCATGGCCTGAACCAACCCATGGGCTACTGCTTCCCGCACTACTTCATGTTGCCCATGTACAGCAGCGCCACGTCGTACCGGTTCCGGCCGTTGGGCCCGGAGGAGACGCTGATGGAGATCTGGTCGTTGACCCGGTTCCCCGAGGGCGAAGACCGACCGAGGCCGGTGCCCCCTGAGGTCTGGGAGTGCGACGACGAGCGCTGGCCACCGATCCCCACCCAGGACTTTTCGAACCTGCCGCGGCAGCAGAAGGGCCTCCACGCGAAGGGGTTCGAGTACATGCGCCTGTCGGAGCGGCTGGAGGGAGGGTTGTCCAATTTCGAGCGGACGCTCGACGGCTTCCTCTCCGGCCTTCCCTACGAGAAGCTGCTCCCGGCGTTGCACGCGGTCAATGTGAACCCGCTGGAGAGCCCCATTGCGGACCTCGGGTTCTGAGCATGGAAGGTGATGGTGCACGAATGCACGGACGGCGCACGAGGATGGCCACATGACCGACCGGTCGTACGCGGAGGTCGCTGAGGGCGTGCGGGCGGCGCTCGCCACGTACACGCAGGCCTTGGACGACGGGCGCACGGACGATGTCGTCGCCACGTTCTGCCCGGACGGCGTCATCGCCCTGCCGGGAATGGGCACCCACACGGGCCACGACGCCCTCCGCGCCGCGTACACGAAATGGGCGCCGCGGCGGCCGCAGCGCCATCTCGTGCTGAACACGGTGGTGCAGACGTGGAGCGACGACGAGGCCACCGCCGTGAGCGACGTCGTCTTCATCCTCCTCGGCGACTCCGGGTGGGAGATCAAGCTCGTCGGCCGCTACGACGACGTCCTGCATCGCGACGATGCAACCTGGCGTTTCCACCACCGTGCCGCCACCTTCGTCACGGAGCCGCCGCCACGCAAGGAGACCGCATGACCGACGCCACACCTGACTACGACACGCTCGATTTCTTCCGCGGGACGGAGACCATCGCTGATCCGTATCCCTACTTCGACTGGTTGCGCGAGCAGTGCCCGGTGCGGCGGGACCCCCAGTACGGCGTGTACATGGTCACCGGCTACGACGAGGCCTTTGCGGTCTACACCGACAACGAGACGTTCTCTTCTGCCAACTCGGTCACGGGCCCCTTCCCCGGGTTCCCGGTCCCGCTTGAGGGGCAAGACGACGTGCGCGCCTTGATTGAGCAGCACCGGGCCGAGCTGCCCTTCAGCGACCAGATCATCACCATGGATCCGCCCGAGCACCGCGACCACCGGCACCTGCTCATGCGGCAGCTCACCCCGAAACGGCTGAAGGAGAACGAGGACTTCGTGTGGCGGCTCGCCGATCGCCAGATCGACAGCTTCATCGGACAGGGCGAGTGCGAGTTGATCGGCGGGTACGCCAACCCGTTTGCCCTCTTCGTCATTGCGGACCTCCTCGGCGTGCCGGAGAAGGATCACCAGGAATTCCGAGACGCCCTGACCCGGCAGCCCGGGAGTGGTGGCGTCGGCAGCACGAAGACCGAGATGTCGCACAGCCCGCTGGAGTGGCTCTACGACCGCTTCAGCCGTTACATCGAGGACCGCCGCCGGGAGCCGCGCGACGACGTGCTGACGGCTCTGGCGACCACGACGTTCCCCAACGGTGACCTGCCCGAAGTCATTGACGTCGTGCGGGTGGCCACCAATGTCTTCGCCGCCGGGCAGGAGACCACGGTGCGCCTCCTCGGGACCGCCCTGCAGCTCATCGGCGAGCGCCCGGACCTGCAGCAGCTCCTCAGGGAGCGGCGCGAGCTCATCCCCGATTTCGTGGAGGAGACGCTCAGAATGGAGGCGCCGGTCAAAGGCGACTTCCGGCTCTCGCGCTGCCCGGCGACGGTCGGTGGCGTCGACATCCCGGCCGGGGTGACGGTGATGGTGCTGAACGGTGCCGCCAACCGCGACCCTCGCCACTTCGACGACCCGGACGAGTTCCTCGTCCAGCGCAGCAACGCACGCGAACACCTGGCCTTCGGCCGGGGCGTACACAGCTGCCCGGGCGGCCCTCTGGCCCGGCTGGAGACCCGGGTGAGCATCGAGCGGCTGCTCGACCGCACCACGGACATCAGGATCTCCGAGGAACACCACGGCCCCCCCGACGCCCGCCGCTACCACTACATGCCGACGTACATCCTCCGGGGTCTCACCCGGCTGCACCTCGAGTTCGATGTCGCGGGGAACCTGGCGTGACGCCGGCGGGGCAGGACGCCGGACAGGCCGGACTGACCGGACAGGCCGGACAGGCCGGACAGAGGAGGAGCAGATGATCTTCAACGTGGTCAGGCAGCCCGTGCGGGCCAAGTACGCAGACGACTTCCCGTCGCTGATCGCGGACTACATCGCGGCGTCACGCGCCGAGCCCGGCAACCTCTTCTTCGATTGGTGCCGGAGTGCCGATGACCCCAACCTGTGGTTCCTCATCGAGGGTTTCCGCGACGCCGAGGCCGGGGAGGCGCATGTGGCCTCCGATCACTTCAAGGCGGCGATGGCGGAGATGCCTCGCCTGCTTGCAGCCGCCCCCGAGATCATCCACGTGGACACGCCCGGCGAAGGCTGGGGCGCGGTCAGCGAAGGGACCTGACCCGGCCCCCTCAGTCTTCGAGCAGCTCGGGCTGGACGGACACGATCCAGTCGTAGAGCGGCTGGAAGGCCCGCCAGCCGGCCATCGAAGGCCCGACCTGCGTCGCCGTCTTGGTGGCGTGCACGGGGTTGATCAGGACCGGGTCGCCGGCGGCCTCGGCCAGCAGCTGGGCCTGGCAGGTTCGTTCCATGGTGATGAACCACCAGGCTGCCTCGTCGACCGAGGTCTGCCCGACGGTCAACAGGCCGTGATTCGACAGGATGACCGCCTTGTTGCCGCCGAGGGCGTGGGCCAGTCGCTTGCCCTCCTCGATGTCGAGCACGGCGCCGGTGTAGTCGTCGAACAACGAATGGTCGCCGTAGAACGCGCAGGCATCTTGCGTCAGCGGATCGAGCAACCGGCGCAGCGAGGACCACGCCTTGCCGTGCACGGAGTGCGCGTGCGCCGCAGCGACGACGTCGGGCCGTGCCGCATGGATCTGCGAATGGATGGCGAAGGCGGCGGCGTTCACGGGCCAGTTGCCGTCGACGACCTCACCGAGCTCGTTGACGAGGATCAGGTCCTTCACGCGGATCAGCTTGAAGTTCATGCCGAGCGGGTTGACCCAGAAGTGGCCCGGGAGCTCGGGGTCGCGAGCGGTGATGTGCCCGGCGATGCCTTCGTCGAAACCGAAATGCCCGAACAGACGGAAGGCGGCTGCGAGTCGCTGCTTGCGGTGCCTGCGCTCGTCCTCGGGGTTGTCGAAGGAGGGGAACGTCGCCGGGAGACGATCGGACGGCACCTCTACATCCTAAGACCGGGTCAAGGGGTTGACAACGGCGGCGCCGGCCGCCGCGGCCCGGCTTACTCCGGCCCGAAGTACGGCAGCGTGATGGTGTCCGAGGCGGGGTGGAACTCGACCGCCAGCCGGAGACCCTCCTGGAGTGCCTCGGGCTCGCAGCCGACCACGGCGCTCAGCATCCAGAACCCCTCGTCCAATCGGACCACGGCGGGGGCGTACGGCACCTGGAAGGAAGGGTCGGGCGGGCGCCACACCACCGTCCAGCTGTAGAGCGAACCCTTGCCCGCGCTGCGCTCCCAGACTGGTGTGCTGGCGTGACACTGCGCGCAGACGGCGAACGCGCCGAGGCCACGGTAGGAGCAGTGTGCGCAGCGCTGGTAGAGCAGTTCGTGCCGCCGGCAACCCTCCCAGTACGGGGTGCTCCGGAGGCTGGGCCGCGGCGCCGGCGTGCCCAGGGGTTGGGGGAGCAGCGTGCTCATGGCCGCTCGCGTCCCAGGAGCAGGACGTCGCAGAAGAGGGCACCCGAGCCGCCGTTGGAGCAGAGGGCGACCTGGGCGCCGTCGACCTGGTTGGTGGCGCACGAGCCCCGGAGCTGCTCGGTGGCTCTGATGACCCGCTGGAGCTGCTGGGCGTTGATGCCCGGATGGCTGAAGGACATGGTCCCGCCGTCCGTGGTGACCGGAAGCCGTCCTCCCGGTGCGATGTTGCCGTCCTCGACGAACGGCCCCCCTTCTCCGGGCGGGCAGAAGCCGAATGCCTCGAGTTGCCGGATGATCTCGAACGAGAACGGGTCGTAGAGCTCTGCCACGTCGACATCGCTTGGCGCGAGGCCTGCCATGGCGAAGGCGGCCCGGGCCGCCCGGGCGCCGACGAGCCCGAACGGCGTGGAGTCGGCGCGGGGCTGGAAGTCCCACACCGGTGCGACGACGTAGGCGGGGCCGAACGAGTCGCTGGCGCCGCCGTGGATCCAGACCGGTGCCGCGGCGTCGACCGCCCGCTCCGCCTTCACCAGGACGATGGCGCAGCCACCCTCTGACGTGGTGGCGCAGTCGAGGAGATGGAAGGGGTCCGCCACCATGCGCGAGGCCAGGATGTCCTCGGGCGAGAACGGCCCGCGCCCGGCGTAGACCGCAGCGGGGTTGTCGTGTCCGTTGGTGCGGATCACGGCCGCCGCCGCCGCCATCTGGTCGGGTGTGGTCCCGTAGGTGAGCATGTGGCGACGCGCCATCGAGCGCGAACTCCGCTGCGGTGAACATCCCATAGCCCACGACGAGCTCGTTCGCGGGCCGGGTCCAGGGCGCGGTCGCGGCGCGGTCCGAATGGACGCCGGCGCCACCAGCGGCGATCAACACCACGTTGCACTGCCCGGTGACGATCAGCGCTGCGGCATCGAGCAGCGCGGGGATCCCCATGGAGCTGGGGCGCCTCGTGCACGGTCCGAGGCCGAGCTCGAGCGCGATCTGCGCGCAGTCCGTCCCGACGACGCCGTCGACCTCGTGCGGCAAAATTCCGGCGTCGCCCAGTGCGCCGAGCGCTCCCACCAGCGCGATCGACACCGAGTCGTGATCGGGAAGTGCGCGCGCCTGGACCGTGTTGTGGACGCCGGCGATGGCGACGCCGGCGAAGGGGTGTGGTGAGGGACGCACTGGGGCATACTCTCGCACCCGCGCCGCGGTGGTCAGGGAGAGGCCCGCGGGGGCGACGAGAGCGGCACCTGCCCCGATGACCCGAAGAAGCCGGGCTAGCCTGCGCACCCGCAAGGGTACGGGCGGACGACGCCCGGGTCGTCGTGGTTCTGGGAGCGTTCGGGTCGTCGTGGCTCAGGGGGTTGGGGAAGGTCGTGGGGCTCTCGCTGGCGAGCGGTAGAAAGCACCGGGAGGGACGGATCCGGTCCCTGGCCGGCGCCGGCATGTTGCTCGCCCTGTCACTCGTCTCTGGCGCTTCGGCCGCCGCTGCGGGTGCGCCCAGCACCCACATCGCCTGGTCGTCGTGCCCCAAGGTCTCTGGTTTCCAGTGCGGCACGTTGGCGGTGCCGCTGGACTACCAGCACCCATCCCGGGGCTCGGTCCAGCTGTCAGTCATGGAGCGGCCCGTCGCGCAGAGCAAGGGCGTCATCATCTTCAATCCCGGTGGACCGGGGGAGAGCGGCGTTCTGATTCTGCCGATCCTGGCCTCACTGGTGCCCGAGGCCGTCAAGGACCAGTTCACCCTCGTGAGCTTCGACGAGCGCGGCACCGGGTCGAGCGAGCCGCTGCTCTGCGGGCCCTCCGCGGCCGCAGCGAGCAGCGCGATTGCCGGGACTGCCGGCGCCACGCAGACATTTGCCGGCCTGGCGCACTCGTGCCAGGCCGCCGCGCCGTCGTTGTTTCCGACCGTGAACACGACGACGTCGGCCCGTGACATGGAGCAGCTGCGCCTTGCACTCGGCGCGCCACGGATCGACTACTACGGCATGTCCTACGGCACGTCACTGGGTTCGGTCTACGCGCACCTCTTCCCGAGCCACGTCCGCTCCATGGTGCTCGATGGCGCGGTCGACGCCAACCTGAGTCTCCCGGCCGCTGCCACCGCCGAGGCTCCCGCCATAGAAGCTGCTCTCACCCACGCGCTGACCGGCTGCACGGCGACGCCCGGCTGCCCGTTGGGGGCGGACCCGGTCGGCTTCTACCGGAATCTCCAGCAGAAGTTGCTGGGGTCACCGCTGCCGGCGCCGGGTGGCGGCGACACGTTGCCCGTGACCGCAGGAGACCTCTCCACGGCGACCCTGCTGTATCTCTCCGCCCCGAACTTCACGCCTGGGTTCCTTCCCGCCGTCGCGGCGGCTGCGGCGGGCAACGGTGCCCCGCTCCGGTCGGTGGCGCTGGGATTGGAGGACGACCTGAGCGGTGCGTCGCTCGTCGGCCCGCTCTGGACGATCACCTGCAGTGATGCCGCCAGCCATCCCAGCGCCGGTGCGACCGCAGCGTTGGCCCGATCACTGGCGGTGCGCGACCCTCTCGGCGGCGCCGAGGCCGTCGCCAACAATCTGATCGCGTGTCCGGGTTGGCCCAGTTCGCCTCAGCCGATCGCCCATCTCTCACCGAACGGCGTGCCGACACCGCTCGTCATCGGGAACGTCTACGACCCCAACACCCCGTACGTGATCGCGCCACGGCTCGCCGCCGCCGTCGGCGGGCGGCTGGTCACGTACGTCGGCTACGGGCACACCTGGCTGCTCAACGGGTCGGCGAACGCCTGCATGCAGAACGTGGTGACGTCCTACTTCCTGCACGACATCGTGCCGGCCAAGGGGACGCGCTGCAGCGCCGCTCCCTAGTGCGGGGGTTGAGGCACCGTCGGCATCGACAATTCAGCGGCGCGGCCCCTCGACGAGGGTGAGGAACTCCTCCACGAAGGCGACCGTCTCCGCGTGCCCCGTGGACATCCCCAGCATCTCCTCTTCGATCACGAGGAACTGGGAGATGGCGGTCATGAGCACGGTGCAGACCATCGGTGGGTAGCGCTCCTGGTCGATCTCATAGCGCTCGAACACCGAACCGATGGCGCGGAGCTGATCGGAGCGAAATCGCTCCGCTGACGACATCATCTCGGCTCGAATGGCCCTGCGATGTTTCCCCAGGGCGACGAATTCCATGGTGAGCGCCGTGCCCCGAGGTTCGCGACTGAGCTCCCAGAACGACCAGAGCGGCTGATCCGACAGGAACGCCTTGGCGCGACGCTCAAATCCCTGTTCGGTCCGCCGGCGGAACAGGGCCAGGAAGAGGTCGTCCATGGTGCGGAAGTAGTAGTGCACCAACTGGGGCTTCAGCCCGGCCTCGGCGGCGACGTGTCGCGAGGTCACGGCCGCGTAGCCCTCGTCGAGCATGAGACGCTCCGCCGCATCGAGGAGGGCTGCCCGTGTCTTGGAGCTCTCCGTGCCGATGCGACGGGGGCTCTTCGACGCGGGGTCCTTCACGTTTCCGTTGACACCTGCGCCCGTGCTCAGATGTACATCCCTCCATTGACGCCGATGATCTGCCCCGTGATGTACCCGGCCTCCTCGGAGCACAGATAGGAACACGCTGAGGCGATGTCCTCGGGGGTGCCCGCACGACCCAGCGGCACCATCTTCGCCATGGTCTCGACCGGGGGCACGTCGCCGTGCGCCTCCCCCTTCCGGGCCATCGGCGTGTCGACGATGGTGGGAGGAATGGTGTTCGCCGTAATGCCATGACGCGCCAGTTCGCGTGCAAACGCCTTGGTCAGGCCGATCACGCCCCCTTTGGACGCCACATAGTGCGCCATGTTCGGCGCGCCCGACTGCGCACTCGACGACGAGATGGTGACGATGCGGCCCCACCCGGCAGCCACCATGTCCGCCACGGCCAGCTGCAGGCAGGTGAACGTTCCGGTGAGGTTCACTGCAATGAGACGGTCCCATTTCTCGGGTGTGATGTCGAGCACCGGGTCGAAGGCCTCAATGCCGGCACTCGTGACGACGATGGTCACCGGCCCAAGTTCGTCTCGCACCGACGTGTAGACCCGTTCGAGGGCGCCACGGTCGGCCACGTCGACCTGATGGCCCGCGACGCGCTTGCCCAGGGCCTCAAGATCTGCGGTGGCCTGTCGGACGCCTTCACCGTCTTGGTCGAGCAGAGCCACCGCGTGGCCGTCGTCGGCGAGCCGACGAGCGACCCCCAGGCCGATGCCCGAGGAGGCCCCTGTCACGACAGCAACCCGGCCGCTCATGCCGACGCCTCGGCGGGGGTGAACTCAATGTGCAACTTGTGCAAGCCGCGCAGTATCCAGGTCGGCTCGTAGTCGTAGCGACGATCCGACGGTGGACCGTGATGTTCCTCGGAGAGCCTGATGTCGCGCATGCGGTCGAGGATTCGTTCGACGCTCACTCGCCCTTCGACTCGTGCCAGTGGCCCTCCCGGACAGGCGTGCGGACCGCGTCCGAAGGCCAGGTGCACCTTGGCATTGGGGCGGTCGACCCGGAACTCGTCCGGACACTCGAACAGCCGGGGGTCGCGGTTTGCCGCCCCATTGAGCAACATGACGGGGGTGCCGGCGGCGATGTCCACCCCGGCCACGGTCGTGTTCCGCCGGGCCAAGCGAAAATCTGCCTTGACCGGGCTCTCGATGCGCAATGCCTCCTCAATGAACCCTGGGATCCGGTCGTTGTGCGCGCGCAGCTCGTCCTGGAGCTCCGGGTACTCGCACAGATACTTCAGCGCAACCGCCAGGAGGCGGGCGGTCGTTTCCTGTCCGGCCGCGAACAGGAACGTCGACGTGCGCACGACAGATGTCACATCGGGTGTCGACCCGTCGGGGTAGGTGGCGAGAGCCAAATCGGTGAGGACGTCGCCTCGGGGCTCGCGTCGCCTGTCCTCGATGTAGCGGGCGAACTCACCGTCCAGCCACCCGAGGGCGTTGGCACCCATGCCTTCCCCCTCCTTTCCGATGGGTCCCGGTCCCGTACTGAGTCCGAACCCGGAGCGGAACCGCTCATGGTCCTCCTCGGGCACACCGAGGACATCGGCGACCACGAGCATGGCGAACGGCTGCGAGTACGCACTGATGAACTCACACTCACCCCGAGCGACGAACTCGTCGATCTGCCGATCGGCCAGTCCCCGCATGAACGCCTCGTTCTCCCGCAGGCGTTTCGGCGTCAACAGCCGCATGATGAGGGAGCGTTCTCGTGTGTGCATGGGCTGGTCCATGGTGACCATGTGCTCGAACATCGGCAGCTGGTCGCGGTAGGTGTCGATGATCTCCCCGACGTCGTCGCCCTCGAGCGGGACGGGGAAGGCGGCAAACGGGCCGATGACCGAATTGCACGACGAGAACTCGTCGGGGTTGAGGTAGACCTCGGACGCCTCCTCGTAGCCCGAGACGGCCACGACACCGTGGTGCGGCGTGGCCAGGACCGGGCACTTCGACCGCAGATGGTCGAAGTACGGATAGGGGTCCTCCAGCAAGGAGGCATCGGCAAAGAAGTCCACCGAGTCGTAGTCCGTCATGGAGCAGCTCCCGTCCCGTAGCTGAGCAGACGCTCAGCATATGCTGTCCAACTGCTTAGCATCACGTGCCGAGATGCGTCAACGACATGCTCGGGACATGGAACTGAGCACAGCCGCCCTTCTCCTGACGTCCGGGCTCGAAGAGATGCTGTCGCTCGACCGGTTGCCGTGGTGCCGGGTGCCGGGTGGCACGGCAGGTCACGGCGCCGCCACCCCGCCGCCCACGGCACGGTGTGCTCTTTTCAGGGTGTCACTGACCGGCTGGAGCGATGACGAGCTGCGGCTTGGTGGCGGCGAGCGCACCCGCCCGCAGGTAACGGATCGTCTGGCGGTACGAACCGGTCAGGCTGTCCTCGCAGTAGGTCAGGTCGTTGTCGAGACAGAAAGTCCTGACGATGTTCTGCGCACGCGACAGGTTGGGGCGGGGCATGCTCGGGAAGAGGTGGTGCTCAATTTGGAAATTGAGCCCGCCCAGCGCAACGTTGGTGAACCAGCCTCCGGCAACGTTGCGCGAGGAGATGACCTGGCGACGGACGAAGCTCATCCTGAGCTCGGGATCGATGAGCGGCATCCCCTTGTGGTTGGGGGCGAAGCTGCAACCGAGATACACGGAGAACACCGCCTGCTGAATGACGATGAACACCACGGCCTTCAACGGCGAGAGGACCCAGAACACAATGGCCAGGTAGAGAGCGGCGTGGAGGCTCAAGAGCGCACCCTCCACCACAGCCGCCCGATCGCGTTGGCGGATCAGTCGCTGGATCCCCAGCACGTAAATGCCGGTGCTGCGCAGCACCATCAGCGGGAAGAACAACGGTGCCTGCCATTTGGTCATGAAGCGAGAGGGCCAGTTGGCGACCGGGAGTTGCCCATCGGCGGACGGCACGGCGACACCGCCATCACCGACGTCGGGGTCACGTCCAACCTCGTTGGGATGCGCGTGGTGGGCGCTGTGCTTCGGGACCCACCAGCCGAAGCTCATCCCGATCAGCACGTTGCCGACCGCAAGGCCGAGGTATCGGTTCCACCGTCGTGAGCGAAAGACCTCGTGGTGGCCGGCGTCGTGTCCGACGAAGCCGAGTTGGGTGAAGGCCAGGCCCAGGAACGCCGCGATGCCGAGCGCCCACCATGAGCTCCCGACAAGGACCAATCCGGCGAATCCCACCCCGAACGCCGCGATGGTCAGCGGGATCATGATGCCGTAATAGCCGAAACGCCGGTCGAGCAACCCGGCCTCGCGCACCTGTTTCGAGAGAACGCCAAAATCAGCCGACTTGGTTTCGATGGTTGCCGCTGGCATATTCCGCTTCCCCGCAATCGTTGTCGAGTGCCCCGGGGACAGCGGCAACACTTCGTGTCGACGCTCTCAATCCGTACGCTAACTCTAGACCTGAATTTCCGGAATGTCGCCGCAGTTCACGGGGATGCCAGTGGGAATTCACCAATTCGCCGCCCACCCCCCTTCGTGACCGCCCCGATAGAAGGGTCGCGCCGACCCGTTTCCTTCAGCGCGAGGCGACGGACGTCCCGGGCTGTCCGATGACGGCATCACCGAAGCCCGCCAGCGTGTCGGGTGGGGCGAAGTCGCAGAACCACACGTAGACGCGCTCGACCCCACGCGCACGAAGTGACCCGAAGTAATCCACGAGCTCGGGGCCGGTGCCGACGATCGGGCCCGGCCCGAAACGCCGGCGGGCCGTCGCCTCGATCTCCTGGCGCGAACCCGAAGGTGGGACGAACGCCACCTGCACCTGGAGCGAGCACCGCGCGTTCCCCGAGAACGGTCGCATCTCGTCCAACCGGTCGACGATGCCGGTATGCACGTTCCACCAGTCCGCGTGGGCGGCCACCAAGCGCATCGTTCCCTTGCCGGCCCCGCCGATGACGATCGGAATCTTCCCGAGGGGCCCCGGCTGTTGCTGCGCACCGTGCAGGTGGAAATGCTCGCCCTCGTAATCGAGCGTCTCCCCGGCCCACAGTGCCTTCATGATCGCGAGCGACTCCCCGAGCCGGCTCAACCGCTCTTTGGGCTCGAGCGATCCGAGGCCGAAGGCCCGCATCTCGTCGACGACCGACCCCCAGCCGATGCCGAGCTCGAAACGCCCTCCGGAGGCGTGGTCGAGGGTGACGGCCTCACGCGCCAGCACGGCGGGATGCCGGAACGAGTCGCAGAGGACCAGCGATCCGACATGGAGTTGCTCGGTCCGGCCGGCGAGCCACGCGCTGGTGATCATCGCCTCGAACATCGGCGAGCCCTCCGCCTGGGGCGGGGCGAGGTGGTCCATGGAGGCGATGCCGCCGAAGCCGGCCGCCTCGGCGGCGCGGGCACGGTCCACCATCTGGTCCATGGTCAGCCGCATCTGCGGCAGGAAGACCCAGTATTCGAGCGCGGTGGACACCGGCGGACTCCTCGTCAGCGTTTGTCGGGAGTGGGATGCAGATCGCTGCGACCGCACCCCATGACACGGAGTCAGAGGATATCTATGGTTGTCCCACCGGCAACAAACACGCATGCTGGCCGACGAGGAGGGCAATGAAGGCAGTACGCAGCATCGAGGGTGGCGTGGCCGTGGTCGACGTCGACGAGCCGCCCGGTATCGGTGAGGTGCTCGACATCCGGGCGACCAGCATCTGTGGCTCCGACCTGAGCTACATCCGATTCGGGAGCCGAAACATCCTCGGCCACGAGCTCGCGGGGGTGCGTGAGGACGGCACTGCGGTCGTGGTCGAGGCGATCTACGGCTGCATGGAGTGCGAGCAGTGCCGCCGCGGCGCGTACAACCTCTGCCCGACGCACGGCCAGCGGGCACTCGGCATCGGCGCCGACGGCGGGATGGCGGAGCAGTTCCGCGCCCCGACTGCCAGGTTGGTCCCGCTACCCCCCGGCTTGGACGTGCGCGACGCCTCCATCGTGGAGCCGGCTTCGGTCTCCTGGCACGCGCTCCGCCTCGCGCACACCGGGCCGGGATCCAGGGTCGCGGTGGTCGGCGCCGGCGCGCTCGGATTGCTCGCCGTGTCCGGCGCGCGCCGGCTCGGTGCGGAGGACGTCGCGCTCGCTGCCCGCCACCCCCACCAGAAGGAAGCAGGAGAGCGGCTGGGCGCGCGCGTGAATGCCGACGGGCTCTTCGACGTCGTGGTCGAGGCGGCCGGATCCGAGGCGAGCCTGGCGCGGTGTGGTGAGTTGGTCGCACCCGGCGGCACGATCGTCGTGCTCGGCGTGCACTTCGGCCCCGTGCAGCTGGACTGGATGCCGCTGTTCCACAAGGAGGCCCGGGTCATCCCGTCGCTCGGGTACTGCGCCCATGACGGGGGCCGGGAGATGGAGGACGCCGCGGCCATGCTGGCCGACGATCCCGACATCGCCCGCACGTTGATCACGCACCGATTTCCGATCGAGGACTCTGCGGAGGCCTTCCGGGTCGCGTCCGACCGGGCCGGCGGGGCCGTCCGTGTCGTGATCGAGCCGTCGTGAACGCCGCCGACCACTTCCACGTCGGTGTCGTCGTCGACGACTTCGAGGCAGCTCTGGACGATCTCTCCGACCTGTTCGGGCATCGGTGGTGCCCGCCGCTCTCCGTCAGCACGCCCGTCGTCCTGCCCGAGGGCGAGATCACCCTCGACCTCGTCTTCACCTATTCGACGACCACGCCGCGCATGGAGGTCATCAAGAGCGTGCCCGGGACGCTGTGGACGGCTGCGGCGGGCTCGGGCATCCACCACCTCGGGTACTGGTCGGACGACGTCGCCGCGGATGCCGCGCGCTTGAACAGACGCGGCTACGTGGCCGAGGCGACCGGCGTCCGCCCGGACGGCGGCGCCGTCTGGGCCTATCACCGGAGCCCGAGGGGCCCCCGGATCGAGCTCGTCAGCCGGGACATCGCCGCCGGGCTCGAGGGGTACTGGGCGTCGGGCGAACAGTAGGGTGCGCGCCTTTTCGGTCGCGTGAGGCCCGCTGTTACCATCGCCCGGTCCACGGGATGAGGAGGCGTCGAGACCCATGCGGCCGATCGAACTGCGTGAGCTCATGTCGATTCACGTCAACGTGCTGCCGCTCGTCGATCTGGGCGGGGGACGTCGGTTCGTGCCGTTCGCAGGCGGGACCTTCGAAGGACGAGACGGTCTCGCGGGATCCATCCTTCAAGGTGGCGTCGACTGGCAGACGGTCCGACTCGACGGGACACTGGACATCGACGCGCACTACACGCTCCTCACGGAAGAGGACGAGGCCATCGAGGTCGTGTCGCAGGGGTTGCGTCGAGCGACTGACGACGTGACGGCGCGCCTGGCCCGCGGCGACCAGGTGGACCCCGACGAGTACTACTTCCGGACACTGGTGCGGCTCGCGACGCCGGCGCCACGTCTGGACTGGCTCAACCACCTCGTTGCCGTCTCAACGGGAAGGCGGGACCAGTCGCTCGTGCGCATCGACGTGCACGAGGTCCTGTGAGCCGGAGTGACGCGGGCCTGCGCTGTGCGGTCGTCGGCGCGGGCATCGGTGGCCTGACCACCGCACTGAGCCTCCACGAGATCGGGGTGCGAGTCGAGGTCTTCGACTCGGTCAAGGAAGTCCGTCCCCTGGGGGTCGGCATCAACCTCCTGCCCCACGCCGTCCGCGAGCTCCATGCCCTGGGGCTCCTCGACGAGCTCAGCGCCCGGTCGGTCGCCCCCGCCCAGCTCGTCTACTGCACGAGGCGCGGCCAGGAGATCTGGCGGGAGGAGCGTGGCCTGGCCGCCGGATACCCCTGGCCCCAGATTTCGCTGCATCGCGGCGTCCTGCAGGAGATTCTCCTGCAGGCATTCACCGAGCGCGTGGGTGCGGAGGCCCTGCACCTCGGGCAGTCGCTCCTGCGGGTCGAGCAGGAGGACGGTCACGCGGTGGGCGTGTTCGAGAACGGCCGGGTCGAAGCGGACGTGCTCGTCGCGGCGGACGGGATCCACAGTGTCGCCCGGGCCCAGCGCCACCCCGAAGAGGGTCCGCCCCTGTGGAACGGCTCGCTGCTCTGGCGCGGCGTCGCAGAGATCGAACCTGTGCTCGACGGCCGCACCATGGTGTGGGCCGGGCACCCCGACCAGAAGTTCGTCGGCTATCCGATCGAGGATCTGCCCGATGGCAGGCAGCTCTTCAACTTCATCGCGGAGCTCCGCCGACCGGACTCGGACCTGGCGACGCGGGAGGACTGGAACCGCAGGGGAACGCTCGACGACTTCCTGCCGCAGTTCAAGTCCTGGGACTTCGACTGGCTCGACGTGCCGGCCATCATCGGCGCGGCCTCGGAGACCTTCGTGTTCCCCATGATCGATCGGGAGCCGCTGCCGCGCTGGACGTTCGGCAGGACCACGCTCCTGGGCGATGCGGCCCACCCGATGTACCCCATCGGTTCGAACGGTGCGTCCCAGGCGATCCTCGATGCCCGGGTGCTCGCGGGGTGTCTCCGCCGCTCGCTCGACGACCCGGCCGCAGCACTCGAGCGCTACGAGGAGGTCCGCCGGCCGGCAACCGCGGCGATCGTGCAGGCGAACCGTGGCCTCGGTCCCGAGCTGCCCATGCTGTTGGTCGAGGAGCGTGCGCCCGACGGGTTCGACGACATCGCCGAAGTGATCACGCCGGCGGAGATCGCCCGGGTCACCGAGGACTACCGGAGGACCGCCGGGTTTTCGCTGGCCGCCCTGCAGCGAGGCGTGTCCCTGCTCGAAGAGCCGTTTCCGGCATAACGGCTCGGCGGCGTATCGGCGCGCCGTCGCCGGCGCACTGCTTACGAAGCAGCCCCGTCGTCAGCGTCCGGACCGGATCGGCCGGGCGGCCGCGGCCGCATGGCGGACTGGAGCCCGATGCTGTTCAGGACGCCGGCCAGGCAGAGGTACCCCCCGACGAGGAACAGCAGCTCGAAGATCTCGGCGGCCTCGAAATGGGCCGCCAGGGCGCTCCATGTGGCGTCGCTGACGACGTGGTCGTCGACGATCTCGTCGACTGCGGTGACCATCGTCCGCTCCAGCGGAGTCCACGCCGTGGCCGTCGCACCCTCGGCCAGCGCTTCGATCTGCGCTGTCGTGAGGCCGGCGTCGGCGCCCATGCGGCTGTGCTGGTTCCATTCGTAGCCCGAGCGGGTGCGCCAGGCGACGCGGAGGATGAGCAGCTCGCGGTGGGCGGGGCTCAGGAGAGCATCGTCGCTGGCGAGCATCTCGGTGAAGGGCAGCCACGACGCGCTGAGAGGGAGGTGCCGGGCGAACATCTCCAGGACGATCGGCATCGGCGGTGCGTCCGGCGACTCCCGACAGGTAGAGCTCGGGCCGGCGCAGGAACTGGAGCAACGTTGTGCGGGTGGTCTCGTCCCACTCGTCGAACGGGAGCGGTCGCATCCGTGGTTGGATCCCTTGCTCGTCCTGAGACGTCATGGGCGCGTTGCGCTCACGGCCTGGCGCAGCTGCGGCCCCGCCGCCAGCAACCATTCGACGATGACGTCGTCGGCCGCGGCCAGCTCACCCTCGGTGACGTAGAGCCCCCGGGTGGGGAGCGTCGCGCCGAGTTCGACGAGGACGGGTCGCAGGTGGACCTCGACGGCAAGGGCGTGGTGCGCGCCGGCGCCGGTCATGACCGGGACGACGGTGACACCGAGAAGATCGGTGGTGCTGAACCAGTCCAGGAAGGACTTGAGCAGGCCCGTGTAGCTCGCCTTGTAGGTGGGCGACGCCACCACGACGAGCGAGCAGGAGCGGATCCCTTCGACCGCCTCTTTCACGGAGGCCGAGGACCAGTCGAACAACTGCGGGCCCAGGTGGGCGAGGTCGATGGTCAGCCGATCGGCTCCATCGAGCCCGGCTGCGTCGGCTGCCGCGGCAGCGACCGCCTCCCCGAGCTCGAGCGTCCGGGAGCCCGCCTTCGGGTTGCCGACGACGAGGCCGACAGCGCTCATCTGCGGGCCTGGCCGCGAAGGCGGGGGAGTGCCATCAGCTCAATGTAGCGATGACCTGCGGCAGGTCGACGATCGTCCGGATCCCCGGCTCCGCGGCGCAGACGTAGGGGATGGCGTTCACGGGGCGGTGGGCCGTCAGGCCGGGCGACGTCGACGCCCACTCGTCGGGTGGCACCGGAAAGCGCACGTCGACGTCCAGGGGGGTGTCGCCTTGGACGAGGACGTGCCACCCGGTCTCGCGCAGATCCCACGCCGGCTCGACATCGGGCGTGAGGTACCAGTTGGCGCTGAAGGTGAGGAGCGGCCGGCCGTCCCGGTTCCCGTGGACCTGCATCCGCTGCGCCGCGATGGTGCCGGCCTTCACAGTGCCGGCGGCGATCTCCACGTCCTGTCGGGCCGTCGCCACCTGGCCGCTGGCGGTCACCGAGTCGAGCGGGAGTGACAAGGCGTCGGCCAGGACCTCCAGCGAACCCGCGAAGGAGGCGCCGCCATGCGCCTCCACCCCGCTCGGGTCGAAGCGCTCCGGATCGCGACCGAACCCCATGAGGTCGAAGATCATCTCCGGCGAGTTGCGCGACGACATGTCGGCGAACTCTTCAATGAGGAGGTGGTCCAGCCGGCGCTGCAGCGAGGTCAGCACGAGCGGGAGCGCCTCGGTGATGAAGCCCGGACTGGAGCCCGTGCTGTGGAGCGAGGCATTCCCTTGCGCGCAGGCCGTTTCCAACCGCTGCCGCGTCTGGGGGTCGAGCCGGGCGGGGTTGTGGAACTCGCTCCGCGTCGAGACGACGTTGATCCCGGCCCCGAGCAGCTGGCATAGCGCGTCGACGTCCACCCGGTCCCCCATGTAGAGGACACAGTCCGGTTGGAGGGCGACGATGTCCGCGATCTCCCGTGTCGCCAGCACGCCGGTCGGCCCTGTGCCGCACAGCTCACCGGCATCGCGTCCCGCCTTGTCCTCCGAGTAGACGTAGAGCCCGACGAGGTCGAGGTGCGGGTGCTGCACGACTGCCCGCAACGAGTGCGAGCCGATGTTCCCCGTCGCCCATTGGACCACTCGATACCGGTTGCCGTTCATGCTGGTCGCCTTCCTCCTGCGTCCGGGTGCGGGTTGGCCCGACCTCCCGAAACGGTCACCGTCCCGTCCATCGGGGCGGACGCTTCTCGGCGAAGGCGCGGGCGCCCTCCTGCGCGTCGTCGGAGTGGAAGACGGCGTCCACCAGCTCGCGCTGCAGGGGCCACAGGTCCTCTTCCGATCCGCCGGGGGCAAGCTGCATCAAGCGTTTGACCGCTTCGAGCCCGAGTGGTGCGTTGCGGGCGATGCGGCCCGCCAGTTCGCGCGCGGCGTCGAGCGTCTGACCCGGCTCGCACATCCGGACGATGAGACCGTGCTGGAGCGCGAGCTGGGCGGACAGCGGTTCCCCGGTGAGCGCCATCTCGGTGACCACCCCCTGCGGCAGGGAGCGCGGCAACCGCAGCAGCGCGCCGCCGCCGGGGAAGAGCCCGAACGTCACCTCCGGCGAGCCGAAACGCGCCTCACTGGAGGCCACCAGCAGGTCGGCGATGAGTGCGAGCTCCAGCCCGCCACCGACGGCGGCGCCCTCAATGGCCGCAATAAGAGGCTTGCGGCAGCCCAGGCGGAAGATGTCGTCGACGCGCTCGGGAAGGCCGTCACGGGCGAAGGCCTTGAGGTCCATGCCGGCGCAGAACGTGCCGCCGGCACCGGTGAGGACGCCGACGCGCAGGTCGTCGTCGCCGTCCAACTCGGCCAGCGCGGCGAGGACGCCGAGTGACAGGGCGGAGTCGATGGCGTTCCGGACCTCGGGCCGGTTCAGGGTGATGACGAGGACCGTGCCCTCCCGGGAGGTCTGGACCGGGTCAGCCATGCGGACGTGTCCCGGACGCCGGTCGTGTCGACTTCACCGGGTGTGCACCGGGAGCTTCTCCCAGCCGCGCACGGTCGAGGTCCGGGCCTGCACGGCGTTGCCCGTGTCGATCTCCCACTCGGGGAAGCGCTTGAGCACTTCTTCGAGTGCGACGCGCGCCTCGAGACGGGCCAGGTGTGCGCCCAGGCAGAAGTGCAGGCCGTAGCCGAAACTGAGGTGGCGCTGGGCCTTGCGGTGGATGTCGAAGCGGTCGGGGTCGGAGAACTGGCGCTCGTCGCGGTTGGCCGAGGCGTTGAGGACCACCATGATGCTCCCGGCCGGGACGGTCTGGCCGTGGTGGACGACGTCGGTCGTCACCCAGCGCGCCTGCACGGGGGAGGGCGGCTCGAAGCGGAGGCATTCCTCAATGGCGGCCGGGATGAGCGAGGGGTCCTTCACCAAATCCGCGCGCTGCTCCGGGTGCTCGGCGAGGAGCTTGGCCGCCCAGCCGATCAAGCGAGTCGTGGTCTCGTTGCCGGCCCCTGAGAGCAATCCGATGTAGCCGAGGATCTCGTCGCGGGTCAGCGTGCGCACCGTCCCCGTCTCGTCGGTGAATTCCGCCGTGAGGAGCTCGGTCATGAGGTCGTCGGAGGGATGCTCGGCGCGCCAGTCGATGTAGGCGCCGTAGTCCGAGTCGGTCTGCCCCTGCGCGTTGACGTCGACGTCGGGCATCACGCCCTCGTCCAGGCGCAGGCCTTCGTCGATGTGGTCGCGGATCGCCTGCTGGTCCTCCTCGGGGATGCCGAGAAGCATGCCGATGGTGCGCATCGGGATCTCGGCTCCGAGGTCGGCGATGAAGTCGAAGCCGCCGTTCCCGACGAGCGGGTCGAGCGTGCGCGCCGCATAGGCGCGGACCTGCGGCTCTATGGCGGCCATCCGCCGCGGCGTGAAGACGCGGCTCATGATCCCGCGGTGCAGGTCGTGGTCGGGCGGGTCCTCGAAGATGAACATGCCGGGCGGCATCTGGATCTCCGCCTTGATGATCTCGAGTACCGATCCCTTGGCCGAGCTGTAGGTCTGCCACTCCACGAGGGCGCGCTCGACGTCCTCGTAGCGGCTGATGGCGAAGAACTCGTACTTCTCGTTGTAATAGAGCGGCGCCTCATCGCGCAGCCGCTTCCAGACCGGGTAGGGGTCGGCATCGATGTCGAAGTCGTAGGGGTCGTAGTACGGCGCGGGCGCTGTTGCGGTCATGTCATCTCCGTGCGACTCCGGCGGGGTGGGCAAGCTCCACCATCTTGTGAGGTCCGCCGTCGAAAGTAACATTATTGTATGGAAAGAGGACCATTCTCAAAGGGCCGCTCGTGACGACACCGGCCTGGCCCTCCATTCCGGCCATGCTCGACAGCGCGGCGGCGCGGTTCGCCGACCGGGTGGCCGTCCGGGACGGGGTGGACGGGGTGGACGGGGAAGGCGGGGCAGCCGGCCTCTCCTATGCGGCGCTGGCCCGTGCTGCCCAGGCCTTCGGCGCCGCCTTGGTCGAAGCGGGCGTGGAGCCGGGGGATCGCGTGGCGATCTGGTGTGGCAACTGCACGGAGTGGATCATCGCCGCGCTCGGCCTGTTCGCGGCCGGTGCGGTGCTCGTCCCGGTGAACACGCGGTTCAAGGGCACGGAGGCAGCGGTCATCCTCTCCCGCAGCGGGGCGCGCGTGCTCGTCACGGTGACGGACTTCCTCGGCACCGACTACGTGGCGATGCTCGACGGCGCCGGCGTCGACCTCCCCGCGCTCCAGACCATGGTCATCGCCCGGGGCCCGGCCAGCGGCCGGGCCGTGACGTGGGATGACTTCGTCGGCACGGCGACGCCGGCGTCCCTCGCCGAGGTCCGGCGCCGCAGTGCGGCCCTCGGGCCCGACGACCCGTCGGACATCCTGTTCACCTCGGGCACGACCGGGGTCCCGAAGGGCGTCGTCATGACGCACGGACGCACGCTGACGGTGGCCACGGACTGGGTGGCCATGACCGGGCTCAGCGCCGGCGACGTCTACCTCCAGGTGAACCCGTACTTCCACATGTTCGGGCTCAAGGCCGGCATCCTCGCCAGTGTGGCCAGTGGCGCCACCATGCTGCCCGAGCCGGTCTTCGACGTCGACCGCGTGCTGGCCCGCGTGGCCGCCGAGCGGGTCACCGTGTTGCCCGGGCCGCCGACGCTCTACCAGTCGATCCTCGACCACCCCGATCGCACCCAGCACGACCTCTCCACGCTGCGCGTGGCCGTCACGGGCGCCGCCGACATCCCCGTCGAGCTCATTCGCCGGGTGCACGACGAGCTGCCTTTCTCCGAGATCGTCACCGGCTACGGCCTCACGGAGGGCGGTACCGCCTGCGCGACCTCGGCGGACGACGATGCAGAGGCGATCGCCACCACGGTGGGCCGGCCGCGCCCGGGCTTCGAGGTGCGCATCGTCGGCGAGGGCGGCCACGACGTCGAGGCGGGGGAGGCGGGCGAGGTGCTGCTCCGCGGCGGCAGCATCATGGCCGGCTACCTGGACGACCCTGCCGAGACGGCCAAGGTCCTCAGTGCCGAGGGCTGGCTCCGCACCGGGGACCTCGGGGTGCTGGACGAGGCCGGCCGCCTGCGCATCGTCGGCCGGGTGAAGGACATGTTCATCGTCGGAGGTTTCAACGCCTACCCGGCCGAGATCGAGAACGCACTCTTGCGGCACCCCGCAGTACGGCAGGCCGCGGTGATCGGCATTCCCGACCAGCGCCTCGGCGAGGTGGGGATGGCGTTCGTGGTGGTCTCGGGGGACGTCACCGGGGAGGACATCATCGGATGGAGCCGCAACGAGATGGCCAATTACAAGGTGCCCCGCGTCGTCGAGATCGTCGACGACCTGCCGCTGAACGCGACCGGGAAGGTGATGAAGGAGACGCTCCGGGAACAAGCCTCCGGGCGCAGCGGAGGTGACGCCCGATGACGACGGAACCGACTGCATCGGCCGGAACGCCGGGGCTGGCCGCCCTGGCCGGCCTGCGCGTCGTCGAGATGGGCGTGTGGGTCGCCGCGCCCTCGGCCGGCGCGCTGCTGGCCGACTGGGGCGCCGACGTCATCAAGGTGGAACCGCCCAACGGCGATCCGATGCGCAGCGCCTTCGGATCGCTGGGCATCGGCAAGGACTTCCCGAACCCGGCCTTCGCGCAGGACAACCGCGGAAAACGCAGTGTCGTCCTCGACCTGCGCGACCCCGAGGCCCGGGAGCGGCTGGAGGAGTTGCTGTCCACGGCCGACGTCTTCCTCACCAACCTGCGCCCCGACGCGCTCGACGGCCTCGGCCTCGAGCCGGCGGCCACGGTGGCCCGCCATCGGCGGCTCGTCTACTGCAGCGTCAGCGGGTACGGCCTGCGTGGCGAGGACCGCAACCGGCCGGCGTACGACATCGGCGCCTTCTGGGCCCGCTCCGGCCTCTCCGTCCAGCTGGCCAACAGCGAGGGCGTGCCGCTCAACGCGCGCGGCGGTATCGGCGATCACATCAGCGGGCTGGCCGCACTGGCCGGCCTCCTGGCCGCGGTGCTCGAGCAACGCCAGACGGGACGCGGGCGTGTGGTCGAGGTGTCGCTGCTGCGGACCGGGACCTACGTGCTCGGGTGGGACCTCAGCCTGCAGGAGACCGTCGGCAAGGTGGCCAAGTCGGAGGCGCGGCACAACAACCAGACGCCGCTGATGAATTCGTACCGGACCAAGGACCAGCGCTGGTTCTTCTTCACCGGCCTTGAAGCCGATCGCCACATCGACAGCGTGTGCCGCGCGCTCGACCGGCCGGACCTGCTCGACGACCCCCGCTTCGTCGACGCCCGTGCGCTGCGCAAGAACCGGGCCGAGGTCATCGCCGTCCTCGACGACATCGTGGCGGAGCGCACCCTGGCCGAGTGGGCCGAGCGCTTCGACGCCGCGGGTGTCTGGTGGGCGCCGGCCCAGGGACCGGCGGACGTGCTGGAGGATCCCCAACTCGCCGCCAACGACGGGTTCCTCGAACTGCGCAACGAGGGCGACGGGACGACGCGGCGGTCGATCAACGGCCCGGTGAGCTTCTCGGACCTCCCGGTCGGGCTGGCCCCGCCGGCCCCGCTGCTGGGCGAGCACACCGACGAGGTGCTGGCCGAACTGGCCGGACGGCGGCGAACCGGCCAAGCCAACGTCGAACGCGACGGAGCGGGTCAGTCCTGAGCGCGGGCCCGGGCCAGCAGGCCCCGGGCGATGACGATGCGCTGGATCTCGTTGGTCCCCTCACCGATGATCATCAGCGGCGCGTCGCGGAAGTAGCGCTCGACCGGGAACTCGGTGGTGTAGCCGACACCGCCGTGGATGCGCATGGCCTCGGTCGCCAGCTCCAACGCCGTCTCACTGGCGAAGAGCTTCGCCATGCCGGCCTCGACGTCGCAGCGCAGCCCCTTGGCCCGGCGCTCCGCCGCGTTGCGGGTGAGCAGGCGTGCCGCCTCCAGCCGGGTCGCCATGTCGGCCAGCTTCAGCTGGATCGCCTGGTGCTCCCCGATGACCTTGCCCATGGTCTCGCGCTGCATGCTGTAGGCCAGCGCGGCGTCGAAGGCGGCCCGGGCCACGCCGACCGCCCGCGCCGCGATGTTGATGCGCCCCACCTCGAGCACGCCGAGGATCTGCGGCAATCCACGCCCGAGCTCGCCGATGACGTTTGCCGCGGGAATGCGGTGGTCCGTGTACGCCATCTCGACCGTCTCGACGCCGCGGTACCCGAGCTTCCCCACGTGCTTGCTGACGGCAATGCCCTCGAAGCGCGGTCCAGGCTCCTTCTCCACGATGAAGGCGGTGATGCCCTGCTCGGCCCGGGCGGCCAGCGCCACGATGGAGGCCCGCTCGCCGTTGGTGACCCAGGCCTTGCTCCCGTTCAGGACGTACTCGTCCCCGTCGCGCGCAGCCCGGCACGAGATGTTGCGGGTATCGCTCCCGGCGTCGGGCTCGGAGAGCGAGAGGCAGCCCCGCCGTTCCCCTGACGCCATGGAGGGGAGCCAGCCCTGCTTCTGCTCCTCGGTCCCGTGCGTCATGATCAGCGTGGCCGCCATGGTGTGCGTGTTCACGATGCCGGTCAGGCTCATCCAGCCGTAGGCGAGCTCCTCGATGATGCCGATGTAGGTCAGGAGGTCGAGGCCGAGGCCGCCGTACTCCTCGGGGATGGTGACGCCGAAGAGGCCGAGCGTGCGCATCTGCTGCACGATCTTCTCGGGGAAGGTGTCCGACCGCTCGAGATCGGACGCGACGGGGATGACCTCGCGTTCGACGAAACGGCGGACGGTGGCGACGATCTCGGTGCGGACGTCCTCGTCGGTGGCGACCGGGTCGGTGCTGGTCACGACGCTGCGCTGGCGGTCCGGGCGGGGGGGCGGCCGCGCTGGTCCACCTGGTCCGGCCCTGCCTTCCTCACGGCGATAACCATACACTTCGTACGTGTTGACGCTGAATCTCAATTCGGAGAAGAATGTTTCCCCATGGCAACGAGCCTCATGCATCGCGGGCTCGAGGCGGCGGCCGAGCGGTTCCCGGCTCACGCGGCCGTGCTGGCGGGCGACGACCGCTGGACCTACGGCGATCTCGACCGGGCCGCGAACGCGCTGGCACACCATCTCCTCGAACGCGGCATAGGCCGGGGCGACCGCGTGGCGGTCATGACGTCGAACCGCCCCGAGTTCGTGGTGACGGTCCATGCCGTGAGCAAGGTCGGGGCGGCGCCGGTCATGCTCAACTCGTCCTGGAAATCCCTCGAGGTCGGCACCGCGCTGAGCCTGACCGGGCCCCGCTATGGCGTCGCCGACGGGCCGGGGGTCGGCCTGCTGGCCGAGCACCTCGGAGCGGATGCCGTCCTGGACCTCGATGCCGCGCTCGCCGCCACGGTCATCGACCGCACCAGCGGCGCGTCGCCCCCGTCTGTCGCGCTGGAGTCGACCGACGACGCCGCCTTCGTCTTCAGCTCCGGCACCACCGACCGCCCGAAGGCGGTGCGCCACACGCACGGTTCCATCGACCTGGGCACCGCGCACTGGGTCACGGCACTGGGGCTGACCGAGAAGGACCGCTTCCAGGTGGCGACGCCGCCCTCGCACATCCTCGGCCTCTTGAACCTGCTCGCCGCGGCCGCGGCGGGCGCCACGGTCCGTCTGCACCGCCGCTTCGACCTCGACGAGGAGCTGCGCTGTATTCACGACGACCGGATGACGCTCGAGATGGCGGTGGCGCCGATCGCACTGGCCATGGCCAACCACCCGGACCTCGAGTCCTACGACCTCTCGTCGCTCCGCTACATCATGTGGGGTGCCACGCCGATCACGCCCAGCGTGGCCGAGCGCGTGTCGGCGCGCACCGGGGTGCGTTGGCTCCCCGCCTACGGGACGAGCGAGGTGCCCGTGATCGCCGCCAACCCGGTCGATGATCCGGACAGGTGGCGCCTCGATTCCGCCGGACTCCCCGTGGGCGGCGTGACGCTGCGCGTCGTCGACCTCGAGAGCGGCGAGGTCCTCCCCTCGGGCGGCGTCGGCGAGGTCCAGGTCAAGAGCGCGTCGGCCATGGCCGGCTACCTTCCCGACGAGGCCACCGCCGCTGCGTTCGACGACGGGTGGTACCGCACCGGCGACGTCGGTTGGCTGGAGCCCGAAGGCTGGGTCCACCTCACCGACCGCTGCAAGGAGATGATCAAGGTGAGCGGCTTCCAGGTCGCCCCGGCCGAGATCGAGGCC
The DNA here is from genome assembly GCA_963753115.1 of uncultured Acidimicrobiaceae bacterium. GTDB lineage: Bacteria > Actinomycetota > Acidimicrobiia > Acidimicrobiales > RAAP-2 > Bog-473. Next base: position 130,369 of record CAVWBB010000007.1, on the reverse strand, counting down.
GTGTTGCACGGCCACCCGGCCGTCATCGATTGCGCGGTCTTCGGCGTGCCCGACGAACGCGCCGGTGAGGTCCCGGTGGCAGCGGTGCAGCTGGAGGCGGGGTCCGCCGTCACCGCCGCGGAGCTCGAGCGGCTGGTGGCGGACACGTTGGCCACCTACAAGCGGGTGCACCACGTGGTCCTGGTGGAGACCATTCCCCGGACGCCGTCGGGGAAGGTCCTGCGGCGCACGCTGCGCGACGAGTGGGCACCGGCGTTCGCCGCGGCCGCGGACTGATGGACGTCCGCCTCTCGCCCGAGCAGATGGCGCTGCGCGATGCCGCCGCGCACGTGGTCGATCGCCTGGGCGTGCACGGCGTCGCCGAGCTCGGCGACACGGAGCGCACCGCCAAGCTCGACGCCGCGGTCGACGCCTCCGGCTGGCGCGAACTGCGGACGGCGACGGACGACGGGACCCCGTGGGCCTCGGCCGTCGAGGTCGCCCTCGTCGCCGAGGAGCTCGGCCGGGGCCTGGCCGACGCTGCGTTCCTGGGCGCAACGTTGGCCGCGGACCTGCGGCGCCGGGCGGGTGCACCGGCCGCCAAGGGTGCCGAGACCGTCGCGTTGCGCGCCGACCTGGAACAGGTCGTCATCACCGATGGCCGCCCGACTCCGACGGGCGCCCTCGCGCTCGATGCGTTCGTCGCCGACGCGGCGCTGGTGCTCGTCGGCGGCGCGGCGGCGTGCACCATCGGCTTCGTGGCGCTCGCGCCGGCCACCCGCAGTGTCGACCTCACCCGGCCTGTCGCTCCCGTCCTCGCACCCGGGAGCGTGACACCACTCGACGGGCAGGTGCGCCCGCTCGGTCCCGAGGACGTGGCGGCGTGGCAGAGCCTCGGCCTGGCCGTGACGAGCGCCGACCTCGTCGGCGTGATGCGCGGCGCACTGGAGCTCGCGACGGATTATGCGCGCGAGCGCAAGCAGTACGGGGCCGCCATCGGATCGTTCCAAGCCGTGCAGCACCTGTTGGCCGACGCCTTCGTGGCCATGGAGGGGTCCCGCAGCATTGCGTTGCACGCCGCCTGGGCCGTCGACGCGTTGCCGGCCTCCGAGGCCTTGGCTGCGTCGTCGGCCGCCAAGGCCTACTGCGCCCGGGCGGCCCGGTCGGTCTGCGAGACCGCCATTCAGGTGCACGGTGGTATCGGGAACACCTGGGAGTGCCTCGCCCATGTGTTCCTGCGCCGCGCCCTGTTGTCGAGCGACGTGTTCGGCGGCGTCGGGCCCAACCTGAAGCGGGTGCTCGCCGCCCGCAGTATCGGAACTGACGATGGACTTCGCTGACTCCACCGAAGAACTCGAGTTCCGGCTTCGGCTGCGCGAATGGCTCAGTAGCAACAATCCGGGTCTCCCCGCGTCGTCGACGGCCGACGAGTACTGGGCCGGCCAAGCCGCCTGGCACCAGACGCTCTACGACGCGGGCTTCTTCGGGCTGTCCTGGCCGACCGAGGTCGGCGGGCACGGCCTGCCGAGTGTCTACGAGGTGATTCTCGACGAAGAGCTCATCGCCGCCGGCACACCGCCGCGGCCGAGCGTGGGCTACCTGGTCCAGGGGATCCTGCGCCACGGCAGCGAGGGCGTGCAGCGTCGCTTCCTACCCGGCTTGGTGAACGGCCGGGAGCGGTGGTGCCAGGGCTTCAGCGAGCCCGATGCCGGGTCGGACCTGGCGTCGCTGCGCACGCGGGCGGTGCGCGACGGCGACGAGTACGTCATCACGGGCCACAAGGTATGGACCAGCTACTCGGATGCCGCCGACTGGTGCCTGGTCCTGGCCCGGACCGACCCGGACGTGCCCAAGCACAAGGGCATCTCCGCCTTCATTGTGCCGATGGGCCAACCCGCGATCGAGCAGCGGCCCCTGCAGATGATCAACGGCGTCACGCGCGAGTTCGGTGAGGTGCTCTTCGACGGCGCCCGCGTCCCCGCGGCACACATGGTCGGCGAGCCCGGCGAGGGTTGGCGCCTCGCCATGACGGTGGTGAGCCACGAGCGCGAGCCCGGTGAGCTCGGTTACGTGGCGCGCTACGGCAAGCTCGTCAACCAGCTGGCACACGTGGTCGCGGACGACCCCGCACGGGTCGGTCCCGAGGCGCGGCGTGACCTGGCCTGGGCGCTGGTGGAGACGGAGATGCTGCGGTGCCACGTGAGCCGTCGGCTCTCCGACCGTCTCGGAGGCCTCTCCCATGGGCCCGAGGGCTCCGTGGACAAGCTGCTCATGACCGCGGCCGAGCAGGCGGTGGGCCACGCCGCACTCTCCGTCGGTGGCGCAGCGCAGGCGGATGGGGACGACACCTGGTTGCGGGTGTACCTCTACAGTCGCGCCCAGAGCGTCATGGGGGGCACGTCGCAGATACAGCGCAATCTCATCGCCGGCCGAATCCTGGAGCTACCGACATCATGAGCACCTACGACCTTCCCGACGAGCTGCAGGTCCGCTCCGAGGGCCCCATCCGCGTCGTCACGCTGAACCGGCCCGACGACCTCAACGCGACCAACCACGTCCTGCACGCGGGGCTGGCCTCGCTGTTCCCGCAGCTCGACGCCGACGCCGAGGCGCGGGTGGCCGTGATCACGGGCGCCGGGCGGGCCTTCTCCGCCGGCGGGGACTTCGACTACCTCGACGAGCTCACGAAGGACGCCGAGCTGCGCCACACGACGCTGGCGCACGGCCGGCAGATCGTGACCGGCATGGTGGCGTGCCGGCTGCCGATCATCGCCGCCGTGAACGGTCCGGCGGTGGGGCTCGGCTGCAGCCTCGTCGCCCTCTCCGACATCGTGTTCATGGCGCAGAGCGCCCACCTCGCCGACCCGCACGTGCTGCTCGGCTTGGTGGCGGCCGACGGGGGGCCCGTCGTGTGGCCGCTGCTGACAAGCCTGCAGCTGGCCAAGGAGTACGCGCTGACGGGTGACCGCATCCCGGCGGAGCGGGCCGCCGCCATCGGGCTGGTGAACCACGTGTGCCCCGACGACGAGGTGCTGAGCCAGGCGATGGCCTGTGCACAGCGCATCGCCAAGCTCCCCAAGGGTGCGGTCGAGGACACCAAGCGGATCATCAACATCCAGCTCGAGCGTGCCGTCCTGGCCGCGCTGGACTTCGCGCTGAGCGCCGAGGACCGCTCGTTCACGACGCCGGAGCTCCGGGCCAACCTCGACAGGGCGCTCTCGTCGCGGAGCGACAAGGCGAAGTAGCGGATCGTTCCGACGCGTCAGCGGGTCGACGCGTCAGATCGTCCGGACGCGTCAGCCGGGCGACGCGTCGGCCTGGTGCTGTGCGGCCCGGGCGGCCAGCCAGCCACCGAGGGCTTCGCCGGCAGACAGCACGTGTGCTTCGGCCACGGCGCGGGCGGCTTGCGCATCGCCGCGCCGCATGGCGTCGAGCAGCGATGCGTGCTCCTCCTTGCTGCGCCGCTCCGCTTCGGGGAAGAGCTCGAAGTAGTTGCCCGGGACCACCCGGACGGCCTGGCGCAGATAGGTGAGCAGGCGAGGGGAGCGGGCCGCCAGGTTCAAGGCCCGGTGGAAGCGGCCGTTGGCGGCGACCACGTCGTCGGCGCCCTCAATGGCGTCGGCCAGCTGAGCCAGGTCGGCCAGTTCTGCCGGCGTCATGCGGGTCGTCGCCATCTCGGCCGCCTTGCCGACGAGGGCGGCGAGGACCGCAAAGTTGTCGACGGCATCCTGCGGCGTAATGCCGACCACCGCCATGCCGCTGCGAGGGGTGATCTCCACCAGGCCCTCGTAGGACAGCTCGAGCAGGGCCTCCCTGATCGGGGTCCGGCTGATGCCGAACTCGGCCGTCAGTTGGTCGAGGTCCAGGCGGTCACCTGGCTGGAGCCGCCCGGTGAGGATCCGGTCCCGCAGCTCGCTGGCCGCCTGGGCCCGGACGGTGGTCGTGACAAGTTTGATATCTGAAATATTACATATTAAGTTGGGTGCTTGCCCGAAAGGGGGAGCGAATGGCCGAGAGCGCACGCCGGCAGATGGCGTTGGTGGGGTTCATGCAGGCTGGGAACGCCACGGTCTATGCCGGGTCGTGGCGCCATCCTGCGACCGAGCACGGGTTCCTGACCGCGGGCTACTACGAGAAGCTGGGGCGGACGCTCGAGGACGGCTGCTTCGACCTCATGTTCTTCGACGACCGCCTGGCCATGCCTGGCATCTACGGCGGCTCGGTCGCCGAGGCTGTCCGGACCGGCGCCCGCCCGGTGAAGCTGGACCTGAGCATCGTGCTGGGCATCGTGGCCGCGGCCACCAGGAACATCGGGCTCGGGGCCACGTACTCGACGACCTATTACTCGCCCTTCCATGTGGCCCGGACCTTCGCCACGCTCGACCACCTCTCGGGCGGCCGGGCGGCGTGGAACGTGGTGACGTCGGTGAACGACGGCGAGGCGCAGAACTTCGGCCTCAAGGAGCATCTCGGCCACGACGCGCGCTACGACCGCGCCGACGAGTTCCTCGAGGCGACCACCGGTCTCTGGGACAGTTGGGACGACGACGCGTTGGTGCTCGACCGCGAGACGCCGCTGTTCGCCCATCCCGAAAAGGTGCACGAGCTCAACTACGAGGGAGAGTGGTTCGACGTGCGGGGTCCGTTGACCGTGCCCCGCACGCCGCAGGGCCGGCCCGTCCTCATGCAGGCGGGATCGTCTGGCCGCGGGCGCGAGTTCGCCGCCAAGTGGGCGGAGCTGATCTTCACCGGCGATCCCGGCATTGACGTCGCGCGCGCCCACTACAAGGACCAGAAGGAGAAGATCGGCGAGCACGGCCGCGACCCGGACTCCATCAAGATGCTCCCGATGGCCTACACCGTCGTCGGGGAGTCCAAGGCCCACGCCGAGGAGCGCGAGCAGCTCTTCCTGAACGACCTGGTCGATCCCATGGCCTCGCTCACGCTGCTGTCCGAGCTCATGAACTACGACTTCTCCGGGCTGGAGCTCGAGCGCGCCGATCACCGACGAGCTCATTGAGTCCGTGTCGGGCATCCGGGGCCTGGTGCAGAACATACGGACGCACATCGGGGGCGACACGGTGACGTTGGCCGACCTGGCCGGGCACCGCGCCACGCTGTTGCAGGGGCCGCGGTTCGTCGGGACCGGACCGGACATCGCCGACCAGATGGAGGCGTGGTTCGACAGCGGCGCCTGCGACGGCTTCGTCATCGCCGCCACGCACTCGCCGGGCGCCTACGAGGACGTCGTCCGACTGGTGGTGCCCGAGCTCCAGCGCCGCGGCGTCTTCCGCGACCGTTACACCGGCTCCACCCTGCGTGGGCATCTCGGACTCGACCGGCCCGAGTCAGTGCACGGTGCCTGACACGGTCCGACCACTGCAGGGCCTCCGGGTCGTCGACGCCGCCACGTTGGCTGCGGGGCCCATGGTGGCGACGGCGCTCGGGGAGTTCGGCGCCGAGGTGATCAAGGTGGAGCAGCCGGGTGTCAGGCGACCCGCTGCGGACCTGGGGCAATCAGAAGGACGGCATCGGGCTCTTCTGGAAGAGCGTCGGCCGCAACAAGCAGTGCATCACGCTCGACCTGCGCGCCGCCGAGGGGCAGGAGCTCTTCCACCGCCTTCTCCACGTCAGCGACGTGCTCGTGGTGAACAACCGGCCCAGCGCGCTGGCGCGGTGGGGCCTCGACTACGAGTCGGTGCACCGGGCGCATCCGCAGCTCGTCATGCTCCACGTCAGTGGCTACGGCGGCGGCGGCCCGGCGAGCGACCGGCCGGGCTTCGGCACGTTGGCCGAGGCGATGAGCGGGTTCGCCCATGTCACGGGCCAGCTCGACGGGCCCCCGACACTGCCCCCGTTCTTCCTGGCCGACGGCATCGCTGCCCAGTCGGCCACGTTCGCCGTGATGATGGCGCTCTATCACCGCGACCTGCACGGCGGGACGGGCCAGCTGGTCGACGTGAACCTGGTGGAGCCGCTCGCCCGCCTCATCGAGACGTCCACGCTGGCCTACAGCCACCTCGGGATCGTCATGGGCCGGACGGGGAACCGCCTCGATGCCGAGCGCGCCGCGCAACGCCTATCGCACCGCCGACGGCCGCTGGGTCGCCCTCTCGAGCGCGTCGCGCAACATCGTGATGCGGCTCTACCGTGCGGTCGACCGCCCGGACCTGGCCGAGGACGAGGACTACGTCGATCCGATCCGACGCCAGGCCCACGGCGACGAGATCGACGGCATTGTGGCGGAATGGATCCGGGTCCGTTCGCTCGACGACGTCATGGGGGTGTTCGAAGAGGCCGACGTGGCCGCCGCCCCCGTGTACGACGCCGAGCAGCTGCTCGCCGACGAACATCTGCGGGCGCGCGGGACGTTCCTCGAGGTGGACGACCCCGACCTCGGTCGCATGACCGTCCAGGCTCCCGTGGCGCTGCTCAGCGAGACGCCAGGAGGGGTTGACTACCTCGGGCGCAGCGTCGGAGCCGACAACGACGCGGTCTACGGAGACCTGCTCGGCCTCGACCCCGAACGCATTGCGGCGTTGCGGGACGCGGGGATCATCTGAGCCCACGAGTGAGGAAGAGGAGCACACATGCGCGCACCGCGAGCCCGACGTGCCGAGCTGGCCACACCGGCGAGCAGCGAGCGGATGTGCGAGAAGGCGGCGTCGTCGGGCGCGGACCTCGTCTTCCTCGACCTGGAAGACGCCTGCGCCCCGTCGGCCAAGGAGGGGGCCCGGGGGATCGCGGTGGACGCGCTCACGGGGCAGGACTGGGGCAGCACGATCCGGGCCGTCCGCATCAACGGGATCGACACGCCCTGGTGCCACGGCGACATCATTGAGGTGGTGACCGGGGCCCGTGATGCGCTCGACGTGCTGATCGTGCCGAAGGTGCGCCGTGCCCGCGACGTGTGGTGGGTCGACGTGCTCCTGACCCAGCTGGAGACCACGCTGCGCCTGGACCGGCCGATCGGTCTGGAAGTGTTGATCGAGGAGGCGGAGGGACTGGCCAACGCGCTCGAGATCGCGCAGGCGAGTGAGCGGCTCGAAGCGCTCATCTTCGGCGCCGGCGACCTCTCGGCCTCCCTGCACGCACGGGTCGACGGCAACTTCGACCCCGTCGCCCCCTACCCCGGGGACTTCTGGCACTTCGCCCGCGTCCAGGTGTTGACCGCAGCCCGGGCCGCCATGATCGACGCCATCGACGCCCCCTATCCCGCCTATCAGGATCCCGAGGGCTACCGGCGTTCCGCCCTGCAGGCGAGCGCGCTCGGGTTCGACGGCAAGTGGGCCATCCATCCGAGCCAGATCCCGATCGCCCACGAGGTCTTCGCCCCGACGCCCGACGAGGTGGCGGAGGCCCGGGAAGCGATGGCGACCTATCGCGAGGCCGAGGCCGGCGGTGTCGGCGCCATCGGGCGCGACGGCAAGCTGGTCGACGCGGCGCACATGCGGCTTGCGGCTAACACGCTGCACAAGGCCGCGCTGGCCGGCGAGACCGGCACCGCCGACCGCTAAGGCTGGGGGTGCACCGGCACGTTGGGGAGGCCGCTGGGAGACACCGCGATGGCCTGGCGCAGGAGCCCGATCACCCAGGTGATGCCGCGGGTGGCATCGGCGGGATCGATCTCCCAGTCGACGACCAGGCGCTCGTAGCCGGCGACGCTCCAGAGGATGTCGAAGATCGCCGCCACCACGGTGCGGTCGGCGTCGGACCACGCCGGAGCGTGTGCGGCAACGGCGCCGAGAAGGGCCTCGTGCTGGCGCCGCTTCGCTTCCAGCAGGGTCGGATCGAGCGGCGGACGCGCATCGGTCGGGAACGTGGCGACGTGCTCGAAAATGCGGGCCGTCACGTCGGCGATGTCATCGAGCTGCATGCCCTGCAGCTCGATCCCGGCCTCCTCCTCCAAGCGGTGCATCACGGCGTCATGGAGGCCCTGCTCGTTGGCGAAATGACGGTAGACGGTGCGCTCGTTGACGCCGGCCTCCTCGGCCACGGCCCGGATGGTCAATCCCTGCCAGTCCCGCACCGACGAGCCGCGGAGCAGCGTGGAGCCGGCCGCGATGATGCGCTCGCGCGTCTCGCCGGCCCGCTGGCGCCGCAATGAGCTGTCGTAGGGGCGGCGGGCTCCGCCCGGGTCCCGTGACCCCGAGTTCTCCGTCGTGGGCAGCGCCGTCATCGCGTCCGGCCGGCTTGCCCGACCAGCCCCCGCTGACCTTCATCGCGGGGAAGGGTGCACCAGCGCACTATTTCGTGAACACCGGGAGCGTCTCCCAGCCCCGCACGGTGGAGGTGGGGGAGAGCCGGGCGTTGTCGAGATCGACGCTCCATTCCGGGAACCGGGCGAGGACTTCTTCGAGGGCGATGCACCCTTCCATGCGAGCGAGCGCGGCCCCCATGCACAGGTGGATGCCGTTGCCGAAGGTGAGATGCCGACCGTCGTTGCGGTGGATGTCGAAGGTGTCTCCGTTGGGAAAGCGGCGATCGTCGCGATTGGCCGAGCCCAACAGGAAGAGCATCACGCTGCCGGCGGGGACGTCGGTGCCGTGGACCACCAGGTCTTGACGCGCCACACATCGTCCGACGTGGGGCGCCGGAGATTCGTAGCGAAGGATCTCCTCAATGGCATTGGGAATCAACGTGGGATCGGCGACCAGCTCTGCTCGCTGGTCAGGGTGGTCGGCCAAGACCTTGGCGGTCCAGCCGATCAAGCGGGTCGTCGTCTCGTTCCCTGCGCCGGCCAGCACCTCCAGGTACGTGAGCAACTCGTTGCGCGTCAGCTTGCGAAGGGTGTCGGTCTCGTCGACGAACTCCACGTTCAAGAGCTCGGTCATGATGTCGTCGGAGGGATGCTCGGCGCGCCAGTCGACGTAGTCGGCGAACATCGCGCCGGTAACGAAGTTCTCCGACACCTGCATCGGCTCGCCCTCCTTCGTGCGGAGGTTGGCGTCCACGTGGTCGCGTACCGCCTCCTGATCACTCTCGGGGATGCCGAGGAGCATGCTGATCACCCGCATCGGCATCTGGGCGCCGAGGTCGGCAATGAAGTCGAATCGGTCCGCCCCGATGATCGGGTCAAGGCTGAGCGCGCAGAACTCGCGGATTTTCGGCTCCAGCTCGGCCACTCGACGCGGGGTGAAGGCCCGCGAGAGCAGCCGCCGGTGGATGGTGTGGGTCGGGGGATCCTCGAAGATGATGACGCCGGGGGGTATCTCGATGTCCGCCTTGATCAACTCGATGATCGCGCCCTTGCCGGAGATGTAGGTCTGGGCGTCGAGGAGGCCCTTCTCCACGTCGGCGTAGTGGCTGACGGCGAAGAAGTCGTGCGTGTCGTTGTAATAGACGGGCGCTTCCTCGCGCAGCCGTCGGTAGACGGGGTACGGGTCGGCGTTGATGCCGACGTCGTAGGTGTCGTAGTAGACGTCATCGGTGCTGGTGGCCGTCACGTGCACTCCCCTTCAGCTATTTGATGTCAGTACAATGACACCAATTTCTCCGGGCGGTCAACGAGCAGGAGTGGGAGCTGCCGACCGGGCCCGGCGGGACGGGGAAGCTCTCATCCGGAAACGCTCTTCTCATTTGCTGAGAGCAGTGCTACCATCGCCGTCGTCAACGAACGCCACGCAGAGAGGACCCAACTCATGCCACGTTGGCCCAAGCCACCCGAAGGCAGCTGGACGGAGCACTTCGACCTCGGCACCGAGCCGATGAACTACGAGGACTCCATTTCGCAGGAGTTCTTCGAGCTCGAGCGCGAGGCGGTCTTCAAGCGGGCCTGGCTCAACGTCGGCCGGGTCGAGCAGCTGCCGCGTACCGGGAGCTACTTCACCAAGGAACTCGCCGTCGCCAAGACCTCCGTTGTGCTGGTGAAGGGGAAGGACGGCGAAATCCGCGCCTTCTACAACATGTGCCGGCACCGCGGGAACAAGCTGGTCTGGAACGACTACCCCAAAGAGGAGACGAGCGGCACCACGCGCCAGTTCGTCTGCAAGTACCACGCCTGGCGCTACGACCTCGACGGTGCGTGCTCGTTCGTCCAACAGGAGCAGGAGTTCTTCGACCTGGACAAGGCGGATTACGGCCTCGTCCCTGTGCACTGCGACGTCTGGGCGGGGTTCATCTTCGTCAACCTGGCCAAGGAGCCCGAGCAGTCGTTGCGCGACTTCCTCGGGCCGATGGTGACCAAAATGGAGAACTACCCGTTTGAGAAGTTGACCGAGCGCTACTTCTATCGCGCCAACGTCAAGAGCAACTGGAAGCTCTACATGGACGCCTTCCAGGAGTTCTACCACGCACCGATTCTCCACGCGAAGCAGTCACCGCCGGACTGGTCGAGCGCCGCCGCACAGGCGGGATTCGAGGCGCCCGCCTACAAGATCGATGGCCCGCACCGCCTGGTGAGCACGGCCGGCATCCATCCCTGGAACCTGGCGGAGAACATGACCAAGCCCATGGACCGCGTGACGCGCAGTGGCCTCTTCGGGCCCTGGGATGCACCCGATCTCGACTTCGACCCGAAGGATGCCGGCATCAACCCGGCCGGCTGCGACCCCTGGGGACTCGACTCGTTCCAGCTCTGGCCGAACTTCGTCATCCTCGTGTGGGGGCAGAACTGGTACCTCACCTACCACTACTGGCCCGTCGCACCGAACGAGCACGTGTTCGAGGGGACGCTGTACTTCGTTCCGGCCAAGAACGCCCGGGAGCGGGTGGCCCACGAGAACGCGGCCGTCACCTTCAAGGAGTTCGGGCTGCAGGACGCCAACACGCTCGAGGCGACCCAGACGATGCTCGAGTCACGTGTCATCGAGCGGTTCCCCCTGATGGACCAGGAGGTGCTCTGCCGCCACATGCACAAGGTGGCACAAGAGTGGGTGGACGATTACAAGAAGAAGCAGGACGTGGAGGTATGACACAGATGGACACGACCCTGTTGCCGAGCGAGTTCTCCGACCTGGAGCCATTCGCCGCCAAGTGGTGCCTGCCGACCGAGCGCGAGCGTTACGCGGCGCGCCTTGGGAGCACCATGGACGAGATGCAGGCGCTCTACGACGCCGCCATGCCCCGGGCCGAGGCGGCCATGTCCTACCTCGACCAGTTCCCCCTCGAGGACTTGCCCGAGGACGGGGTCAACCTGCTTCACCTGCTGTACTCCATGATCATGGTGTCCTTCCCGGTCGAGTGCTGGGGGCAGCCGCGGGTTCCCGACTCCGGCGCCGCCTACCTCGATCTCCTGGTCGAGCCTGCGGCCCTGATCGATCACATCGCTTCGTACTCGACGGTCACCGTCTGGCCGAGGGGCAGGCTCTGACAGGTGAGGACCCAGCCCTCCTCCACCTCCTCGGGCGTCAGCGCATTGTTCGCCCGCATTCGGACCGAACCCTCCTTCAAGAAGGCCATGCAGGTCGCGCAGTTGCCGGCCTCGCACGAGAACGGGGGGCGCAGGCCACCGCGGCGGGCCGTCTCGAGCAGGGTGTCACCCGGCTGGTAGCGGACCACCGCCTTCTTGCCCCCGAGCAGGACCGTCACCTCCCCGGGCACGACAGCCGAGGCGTCGGCGGCAGCCGACTCGTCGACCAGCGCATCGGTCTTTTCGGCCGGATCCACCAGGAAGCGTTCAATGAAGATGTGCTCCGGCGCAGCTCCGAGCGACTGCAGCGTCGACTCCACGACGTCCATGAACGGCCCCGGCCCGCAGATGTAGAGATCGGCCTCGAGGTCGCCCTCGACGAACTGGGTGATGGCCTCGTGGGTCAGGAAGCCGTCGTCGGTATCGAAGTGGCGCTGCACCTCCAGCCGGTCCGGGTGTTCGATGCCGAGGGTGGTGAAGGCGGCGTCGAAAATGACGGAGTTGCGGTCGCGGTTGGCGTAGAGGAGCCGGACAGGTCGTTGCGTCGTCGCCAGCACGTGCTTGGCGATCGACATCACCGGTGTGATGCCACTGCCGCCGCAGAAACCGATCACTGGCCGTGTCGACTCCTGCGGGCAGAAGACCCCTGCCGGTTTCGTGAGCTCCATCGTGTCGCCCTCGGTCAGATTGTCGAGAAGCCAGTTGGACACGAGCCCACCCGCCACCCGCTTGACGGTGACGGTCAGGTCGCGGTCCGTCACCGGCGCGCTCGACATGGAGTACGAGCGCAGCTCTTCGTTGCCGTCGATGTGGACCCGGAAGGTGCAGAATTGTCCGGGCCGGTAGCGGAAGACATCTTGCAACTCCGTGGGGACGTCGAGGACGAAGGAGCTGGCGTCGTGCGTCTCGGCGACGACGCGGGCGATGCGGAGCGAGTGGTACCCGTGATGCCGGAGGACGGGATCGTGGTCGCTCACGGCACGGCCAGAAGAGCTACTGGGGTGTCGGCCACGCCACGGACTTGGTCTCGAGGTACTGGTCGAACCCCGCGAGCCCGTTCTGGCGGCCGATCCCACTGTGCTTGTACCCCCCGAAGGGCATGTCGGCCTGCCCGATCGGCATGCCGCCGTTGACGGCGAACGTCCCGGTGCGGACGCGCTCGGCCACGCGAAGCGAGCGCTCGAGCGAGCCGGAGAAGACACCGCCGGAGAGCCCGTAGACACTGTCGTTGGCGATCCGAACGGCATCGTCGTCATCATCGAAGGGAATGACGACGAGCACCGGGCCGAAGATCTCCTCCTGCGCGATCGTCATGGAGTTGTCGACATCGGTGAAGAGGGTCGGTTCGACGTACCAGCCCTTGGGCAGGTCGGACGGCCGCCCGCCCCCGAGCGCCAGGGTCGCCCCCTCGTTGACGCCTTTCTCTATGTAGCCGAGCACGCGGTCGCGCTGCTTGGCCGAGACGAGTGGTCCCATCAGGACGTCGGGGCGTTGCGGGTCCCCGTAGGCCACCGAGCCCAGGGTGGCCCGCAGGATCTCCACGCCTTCCTCGTAGCGCGAGCGGGGGAGCAGCATGCGTGTCTGAATGGCGCAGCCCTGGCCGCCGTGGAAGCACACCGCGATGCCGGATGGCACCGAGGTGGCGAAGTCGGCGTCGTCGAGCACGATGGTCGCCGACTTGCCGCCCAGTTCCAGGAACGTCCGCTTGAGCGTGGCGCCGCCCTTCTCCATGATCCGCTTGCCCACCGCGGTCGAACCCGTGAACGAAATCAGGTCGACTTTCGGTGAGAGCGTCAGCTCCTCGCCGACGAGGTGGTCGGCGGACGGCACCACGTTGATCACGCCGTCCGGAAAGTCGGTCTGCTCGGCGACGAGCCGGCCCAGGCGGGTCGCGTTCCAGGGCGTGTCGGGCGCCGGCTTGAGGATGACCGTGTTGCCGGTGGCCAAGGCCTGCCCGAGCTTGTTCAGGGTCACCTCCAGCGGGAAGTTCCAGGGCACGATCGCGCCGACGACGCCGATCGGCTCCTTCCAGATCTGGCGCGTGTTCGCCGTGCCCCGGCGGTCCACGATCTCGCTCAGGTCGGTCCGCCAGGGGAACTCGTCAATGAGCTTGATCGGGTAGCGCAGCGCGCCGTCCAGGGGGATGTCGAGCTGGTTGGCGTGCGTGGTCATGCGCGGGCAGCCGACCTCGAGGATGAGCTCCTCGCGCAACTCCTCGCGGTCCTTCTCCAGCGCTTCTTGCAGCTGCGAGAGGCAGCGCTTGCGGAGCTCACGATCCGTCGCCCACGCCGTCTCGTCGAAGGCGCGCCGGGCACCGTCGATGGCCCGGTGCATGTCCGCCTTGGAGCCGTCGGCGACCTGCCCGATGACCTCTTCGGTCGCGGGGTTGACGTTGTCGAAGGTCCGGCCCGTTTCGGACTCCACGAGCTTGCCGTCCACCAGCATCCGTTGCTCGTGGCTCGCCGCTTCCGTCATTGCCGACCCCTGTCTCCCGAGTGGTTTCTCACGGAGTGGAAACCTGATTATCAAAAAGTGTCATCAGCATAATCGAGCGGTCGCGTCCCCGCCCCGCCGCACCAACCTCAGAGTGGGAAGGCGGGTGGGAGCGTGCTGCTGCGCAGGATGTCCGCCCCCAGCTGGCGCGTCAGCTGGCTGCCTCCGCCGAGCAGCTGGTCCAGCACGATCGTCCGCCGGATGAAGAGGTGCAGCGGATGCTCGGTGGTGAAGCCGATGCCGGCGAGCACCTGCTGGCAGTGGCGGGCCGCGCTCCGGGCCGACCGCCCCGCGAACGCCTTGGCCATCCCGGCCGTCACGGGGGAGGGATCCTCCCACGTCCGCGTCGAGCAGGGCGGCGGCGGCCTCCACCGCGACGAGGGTTTCGGCCAGGCGGTGGCGTACCGCCTGGAAGGTGGCGATAGGGCGACCGAATTGGATGCGTTCCAGCGCGTGCACGCGGGCGAGCTCGAGCATCGCCCGTGCAGCGCCGACGAGCTCGGAGCCGAGGGCGAGCTGCCCGACGGCCACCGCGCCGTCCCAGTCGGCCCGCTGACCATCCGTCGTCGGGTCGACATCGAACGCACCGGTCACCTCGAAGAGTCCCAGCGCGGGGTCGAGGCCGTGCACCGGTCGGCGCTCCAACGCCTCGGTTGCGATCGAGAACGCCGCGACTCCGGCGGGGGCCTTTGCCATCACGAGCGCCGCGCCGGAACGCCCCAGTGCCGCGGTGCCCAATCCCTCCACCATGCACCGGCCGCCGTCGACGCGCCCTGGTGGGTCGCACGACCGCAGCGCGGGCAGGACGACGGCGGGCCGACCGGTAGCCGTTCCCAGCACGGCGGCCAGCAACCAGTCGAGCGCGCTCGAGGTGGCGTGCGCCGCCCCGAGGCATTCGAAGAGGACCGGGACGGCGGTGGCGCGGTCGGCGTCCAACGCGTCGGTCCAACCGAGGTCGTCGAGCGCCGCGTCGAGGTCTGCGTCGCTGGCCGACTCGGTGACATGACGCACGCCGCTCTCGAAGAGCGCGCGCTCTGCGGCCTCCATCAGCGGTCGGCCCCGAGGTCGAGGAGGCGGCGGGCGATGATGTTGCGCTGCACCTCGGCGCTGCCCCCGTAAATGGTGGCGGCGCGGGAATAGAGGAACTCTGCTCGCCAGCGCCGGCTGACCGGGTCGTCCCCAATGGCGACCTCGGTGCCCAACCCATCGGCCACGAGGTCGAAGACGGTCTGCTCGGCCGTCGCCACGAGCACCTTGTCGACGGAGGTCTCCGCTCCCAGCGTCTCGCCGGCCGCGAGCCTGCGTTGCGTCGCCCGTGAGCGGGCGCGGAACGCCCACAACAGCTGGGTGGCCTCGCCGACCGCGGTGGGGTCGAGCGTTCCGGCCGGAACGACGTCGAGCAGCTGCTCCAGCCGTCGTTGCAGGTACGAGGCGCGGTGCCACAGAGCCGTGCTGCGCTCGTACGGAAGGAGATCCATGGCGATGGACCAGCCGCGGTCCACCTCGCCCAGGACACGGTCGCCCGGTACCAACACGTCATCGAAGAAGACCTCGCAGAATTCCCGCGCCCCGTGCATCGTCTCGATCGGTCGCACGGTGATGCCGGCGCCGTCCATGTCGACGAACAGGGCGGTGATTCCCCTGTGCGCCGACTCCGGCGTTCCGGTGCGTGTCAGCAGCACGCACCGCTGCGCGTACTGGGCCAAGCTGGTCCAGACCTTCTGGCCGTTGATCCTCCAGCTGTCGCCGTCGCGGGTCGCCCGGCAAGCGAGCGAGGCCAGGTTGCTCCCCGTACCAGGCTCGGAAAAGCCCTGGCACCAGATCTCCTCGCCCCGCAGGAGGCGCGGCACCATGTCTGCCGCCAACGCCTCGGGCGCGTAGTCGATCATCGTCGGCGCCAGCACCTCGGGCATGGAGTAGATGCCCGGTTCGACGAGGTCGCGTGCCGTGAGCACTTCGCCGAGGTACGCCCGTAGGAGGTTGGACCCCCCCAGCCCGCCGACGCGCTCGGGCCATCCCATGCGCATGAAGCCGGCGTCGTAGGTCAGGCGCATCACCTTGCGCAGCTGCATCATCTGCTCGTCGAGCGTCCCGATTCCCTCGAACGAGGGGACGAGCTCGCGGGCGTGTTCGTCCAGCCAGTCGTCGACGGCCGTCTTGAATGCGCCGAGCTCCACCGCGCGCTGCCGCTAGCCCGCCGCGTCCGCCGAGGGAGCGGGTCGGGTGGGGTCATGCGGCTTTCCGGAGTCCCGGGCGCCGCTGCGGCGGAGGAAGGTCATGGAACGGGTGCGGAGTCGCCACCCCTGCTCCGTCCTCTGGTACGTGTCGGTGTAGTAGCCGATGCGCATGTGTTGCGTGGTCTGGTCGACGAAGCAGAGCGTCTGCTGTCCCGTACCGGTGTCGCCCTCGAGCTCGAGGAGCGGGGTACCGGTCAGGAAGAGGCCTTTCGGAGCTGCCCGAACCAGCTCGGGGAAATCAGTCAGGGCGTAGGTGTCTCCGAAGGCGCTGTACGTCCCGTCGGGAGTGAAGACGTCGATGACCGCGTCGATGTCGTCGCGGGTCATGCCGAGGGCGTAGCGGGCCAGCAGCTGCTCGATCTCCGTGATGTCCGCGATCTCGGACTGGTCCATGGGCCGCGCCTCCTCGGTCCTCTCCTGCGTGATCAGGCGTCCCGCCAGGGACTTTCGGTCACGATAACAGCATTCTCCAAAACCGTAATTGCCTGTCTACCTGGCGACGGGGCGCCGCCGGCTTCAGCGCGTGCGCCTGGGACCGGCGGAAGCGCAATTGTAGATTTTCTTCTCAACGAGGCCCGACCTGGGGAGAGTCGTACTCTCAAATAGGGACAACAGTCGTTAAGCTGACGTGATGTCAGTTGACGATCCATCGACAGGAGCGGCCGCCGCCACCGAACCGGTCAGGCGACGCGACCTGGCCGTGGCGCGTTCTCTGGACTCGGCCCGGCTGCGGAGCGAGGGACGGGTCCAGCGCTTTCTCGATGCGGGCTTCGAGCTGCTCGCCCGGGCCGAATCGGGCAAGGAGTTCACCGTCCAGGAGGTGGTGGACCGGTCGGGCCAGTCGCTGCGCAGCTTCTACCAGTACTTCGCCGGCAAGCACGAGCTCCTCCTCGCCCTCTTCGACGAGGCGATCTTGTCGACGGCAGACCGGCTGGAAGAGCAGCTGGCCCAGCAGGCCACGCCGCTCGAGCGGCTCCACTGCTTCGTGGTCGAGTACTACCGGATGTGTCTGCCGGCGCCCAAGGGCCGACCCTCGAAGAACAACCCGACGCCGGTGATGGCCGAGTTCTGTCACCAGCTGCTCACCGCGCACCAGACCGAGGCCTCGCGCGCCTTTGTTCCTCTTGTCGCCCTGCTGGAGTCGGTGCTCGACGACGCCGCGACGTCCGGCGATGTGCCCTCCGGCTTGAACCACGCCGAAGTGGCCGGCGTGGTCCTGTCGACGATCATGTTCAATGCCGCCTATGCGCACACCATCAGCGGCAGCGAGGAACCCGCGGACGGAGAACACGCAGCCAACCAGCTCTGGGAGTTCCTCTCCACGGGTTTCCTGACCCGCCGGCCTGGCTGAGGCGAAGCGGATCTCAGCTCCGGAGCGAAGGGGCCACGGCGGCGAGGAACGCACGGGTCCGTTCGGCCGAGGCCTTGATCTCGTCGCGGTTCTCGCCCAGCGGCACAATGCGCGCGTTGAAGTCGGTGAGGCCGGCGTCGGCAAAGCTGCGTAACCGCTTCTCCATGGTGGCCTCGCTCCCGCAGACGAGCACGTCGCCGATGTTCTTGGCGTCGCCGTGCTCCATGAGGCGCACGTAGTTCGGGGACGCCTCCACCTCGCTGAGCGTCCGGTTCGTGCGCTCGATGGCCGAATCGATCTCGTCGTCGCCACAGAGGCAGACGGGGACGCCGGCCAGGATCCGCGGTGCCGGGCGCCCCGCCGCTTCGGCGGCATTCGTGATGGTCGGGACGACGTGCGACGCGATGGTGCGCTCGTCGGCCAGCCACAAGGTGGTCCCGGCTGCGCGCTCGCCGGCGAGCTTCAGCATGACGGGACCCAGGGCGGCGATCATGACGGGCGTCGGTGTGATGTCGGTGATGTCGAGGGGGTTGTGAATGTTGAAGAGGTCGTTTTCCACCTCCACGCGCCCGGGTCCGCGCAGCGCCTGGTCCAGGACGTCGAGGTAGCAGCGCATGGCCGTCACCGGACGCTCGTACGGCAGGCCGAGCATCTCTTGAATGATCCAGTGGTGTGAGACGCCCAACCCCAGAGTGAAGCGCCCTTCGCAGACAGCCTGGTTGGACAGGGCCTGCTGGGCCAGCACGATCGGGTGTCGTGGCTGCAGGGGGACGATGGCGGTCCCGACCTCGATCCGCGATGTCGCCATGCCGATCAGGGTGGCCGCCGTCATGACGTCGAACTCGTCGGGGATCTGCGGCGTCCAGACCGAGTCCAGGCCGGCCTCGTCGGCCCAGCGTGCGTCAGCCTGGAGCTTCTCCACCTTGGTGGCGTACCGACCTCGGTCGGCGCTCACCTGAAGACCGATGCGCATCGGAGGCTCCTCTCAGTCCGGAAATGACATTCTCTTCAACAGTACATCGTGCTATCGCCAGCTGCTAGGGACGCTTGACAGGATTTTGCACTGTCAATAACATCCGGTCACTCTACCGGCACCAATTCGCGCGGGCGGGGCCGGGCGAAGAGACGCTGAACGAAGGGGAGGCCGGTATGGAAAGCAGCGCTCGTAGGTGAGCCGTGTCGCGGTCGTCACCGGCGGCGGGTCCGGCATGGGCCGCGCCATCTGCCACCACCTGGCCCGGCAGGGGCGGACGGTGGCCGTGCTCGACATCAACGGCGATGCCGCCGACGAGGTCGCCAAGGAGGTGCAGGCCGAGGGCGGCACCGCGCTCGGCGCCCGGGTCGACGTGAGCGACCGGGCCGCCATCGACACCGCTCTTGATGGGGTCAGGTCCGCCTTTGGCCCGATCGGGATCATGGTGACCAGCGCGGGTATCGAGGGGTTCTCGAACTTCCTCGACATCGACGCGGAGACGTGGGACCGCACCATGGCGGTCAACCTCACAGGGACATTCCACTGCCTGCAGGCCGCGGCCCCCGACATGATCGAGGAGAAGTGGGGGAGGATCGTGACGATCTCATCCTCCTCAGCCCAGTCGGGCACCCGCAACATGTCCCACTACGTGGCGTCGAAGGGTGGTGTCATCGCGCTGACCAAGGCGCTTGCGCTCGACCTCGCGCCGCACGGCATCACGGTGAACACGATCCCCCCCGGGGTGATCGACACGCCGATGATGCGGCGGCCCATCGAGTCGGGCGCGATGGCCAGCATGGAGCAGATCCTGGCTCGGGCGCCGCTCGGGCGTGCCGGCACGCCCGACGACATCGCAGTCGCTTGTGCCTTTCTGTGTTCCGAGGAGGCCGGGTACATCACGGGCCAGCAGATCAACGTGAACGGCGGTTGGTACCTGTGAGAGGGGCGCCTCCATGGGCACGCTGACGACCAGGAAGCTCGGGGCGACGGTAGGGGCCGAGGTGCTCGGCGTCGAGCCGGCGCAATTGCTGTCGGACGACACGCTGCCGAAGGCCTGCATGGAGGCACTCGAGGAGAACGGAGTCTTGGTCTTCCGCGCCCTGCACATCGACGACGACGCTCAGGTCGCCTTCTCCAAGCGGCTCGACGACGTGGGGAAGGCGGAACCGGCCCCGCCGCCGCGGATCTTCAACGTCACGCTCGACCCGACGAAGAGTGCGACCGCCGAGTATCTACGGGGGACCATCTACTGGCACATCGACGGTGCGCAGGACGACGTCCCGAGCAAGGCGACGACGCTCAGCGCGCACGTGATCTCCGCCACGGGGGGCGAGACGGAGTTCGCCAGCACCTACGCCGCCTATGACGAACTCACGGAAGTCGAGAAGAAGCAGTACGAGGATCTCCGCGTGCTCCACTCCCTCGAGGCTTCGCAGCGCCTGGTCTTCCCCGATCCCACACCCGAGCAGCTGGCCGGCTGGCGGTCGAGGCCCGACAAGGAGCACCCGCTGGTCTGGCAGCACCGATCGGGCCGGCGCTCCTTGGTTCTCGGCGCTTCGGCCTCCCACGTCGTCGGGATGGAGCCGGCCGAGGGCAAGGCGCTGCTCGACGAACTGCTCGAGCGGTCGACGGCGCCGGAGCGCGTCTACCGGCACGAGTGGGCCGTCGGTGACCTGGTGGTCTGGGACAACACCGGTGTCATGCACCGTGTGCACCCCTATGACCCGGCCTCCGGTCGCGAGATGCACCGCACCACCATGAGCGGCGACGAGCCGATCCGTTAGGAGACTGCGATGAGTGACGTGACAATTCTGCGCGCCGACCGCTGGGTCGACGTCGAGGCCGGTGAGGTGCGCTCGCCGGCCGTGCTCGTCGTGGACGGGAATCAGATCGTCGCGGTGAACCCGTCCGAGCTCCCCAGTCCGGCCACCGAGATCGACCTGGGCGACGTCACGCTCCTGCCTGGGCTCATGGACATGGAGCTCAACATGCTCATCGGAGGGCCGGGTGGCCCCGACGGGCTGCCGGACCCGATGCACGGGGTGAAGGATTCACCCGTGTACCGGACGTTGCGCGGCGTGGTCAACTGCCGCACGACACTGCTGGCGGGCTTCACGACGGTTCGCAATCTGGGGCTCATGGTGTACACCGCCGGATTCCTCCTCGACGTCGACCTCGCCAAGGCGGTCGATCAGGGGTGGTTTCCCGGCCCGCGCATCTTCCCCGCCGGCCATGCCATCACCCCGACGGGCGGCCACCTCGACCCCACCATGTTCCAGGGTCTTGCGCCGGGCATCATGCCGCAGAGCGTGGAATCGGGGATCGCCAACGGCGTGGCGGAGGTGCGCAAGTCGGTGCGCTACCAGATGAAGCACGGGGCCAAGCTCATCAAGATCTCGGCCTCGGGCGGCGTCATGTCGTTCAGCTCGGCAGCCGGCGCGCAGCAGTACTCCGACGAAGAGCTCGAGGCGATCGTGGACGAGGCGCACCGTAACGGCCTGCGTGTGGCCGCCCATGCCCACGGTGACGCCGGCATCCGAGCATGTATCAGAGCCGGTGTCGACTGCATCGAGCACGGGTCGTTGGCCAGCGACGACACCATCGCGCTGATGGCGAAGTCCGGGACCTTCCTGGTGGGCACGACCGCTCTCGCCGACCACATGGCCATCGACCGCATCCACCCCATCCTGCAGAAGAAGGCGGCCGAGATCTTTCCGCAGGCGCGGCAGATGTTCGCCAAGGCCCTCGCCGCCGGCGTCAAGATCGCCTGCGGCTCCGATGCGCCGGCCATCCCGCACGGGACCCAGGCCGACGAGCTCATCGCCATGGTCGACCGGGGCATGACGCCCATGCAGGCCCTGCAGGCGGCCACCCTCACCAGCGCCGACCTCGTCGAGCGGTCGCACGATCTGGGGAAGCTCGCCGCCGGCTACCTGGCCGACGTCATCGCCGTACCGGGGGACCCCTCCGCGGACATCAAGGTGACGAAGGACGTCTGCTTCGTCATGAAGGACGGCCAGGTCTACAAAGGCGCCTGAGCTGGAGCGCCAACATGCCGGCGCGTACGCGGAGTCGCTAGGGTCGGCGCCGACGGTGCCACACTGTCGGGAGGGGGCAATGGTCTCGCCCCGTCCGCCTCAGAGAAGGAAGGTTCGAGCGTGCCGCATGTGATCCTGGGTGACCTCTCCGTGTCCTCCGTCAACATGGCGCTGTTGATCGCCCGGGTGGTGGTCGGCGCCGTCTTCCTCGCCCACGGCATCAACCACATCTACGGGGGCGGCAAGATCGAGGGCACGGGCCGCTGGTTCGAGTCGCTGGGCATGCGCCCGGGGATCCTGCACGCCTGGATGGCCAGCCTCGTCGAAGTCGCCGCCGGCGGGGCGCTCGTGCTGGGCGTGCTGACGCCCGTGGCCGCCGCCGGCGTCGTGGGCGTCATGCTCGTGGCGTGGATCACCAACCACCGCAAGAACGGCTTCTTCATCTTCCGACCCGGCGAGGGCTGGGAGTACGTGATGGTGCTCACGGCCATGGGCGTGGTCATCGGCACCCTTGGGCCGGGGCAATGGAGCATCGACGGGCATGTGAGCGCCCTGCAGAACCTCTGGGGATGGCCCGGCTTCGGCATCGCCCTCGGCGCGGGGGACTCGGCGCGCTGGCCCTGCTCGGTGTCTACTGGCGCCCGGACAAGCCGGACGCAGCGGACACGTCCGCTTGAGTCGTCAGTCCCAGCTGCGGTCGAGCAGGAAGCCCGCGGCCGGCGTCGCCGGCGGGAACGCGCCGGTGATCCCCGAGCTCACGTAGCCGACGTCGCTGATCAGCGTGATGCCCGAGATGGCCGCGGCCGCATCGCTGCACAGGAACACCAGCGGGTAGGCCTGCTCGAGCGGGGTCGAAGCCTCGATGCCCGTCTCTTCGCGGAAGTCGGCGCCGAAGCCCAGCCACATTTCCGCGTTGGCCTGCGCCAGCGGCGTGTCCGTCGGGCCGGGGCAGATGGCGTTGATGCGAATGCCCTGCTTGAGCAGCGGGAAGGCCTCGCGAGCCACGTAGGCGCACACCGCCTGCTTGGAGTGGAAGTAGTCGGCGTAGCCGTGCTCGATCGCCCAGGCCGAGCCCGAGTCGAAGTCGGGCGTGTCCAGGTACTGCTTGATCTCGCCGAGGTGCGACTCCCAGCCCAGGCCGGCGGCGGACGAGATGAAGCCGATGGCCGAGCCGCGGGGCAGCATGCCGCCGTCGAGCATCCGGTTGATGAGGTGGCGGTGACCGACGAAGTTGATCTTCTCGATCCCGGGCGTCCCATCGGCCACACCGGCGCAGGAGAAGAGTGCGTGGATGGGACCACCGCACTCGTCGACGGCCTTGTCGATGGAAGCCTCCTCGGCCAGGTTGACGTGGATCGCCTTGGCGCCGGGCAGCTTCACCTCTGCGAAGTCCATGACCACCACTTCAGCGCCGGCGTCCTGGACCAGCTCGGCCGCGGCGGCACCCATGCCGGTGGCACCCCCGACAACGAGGACCCGCTTCCCGTCGTACCGAAATGCATCGAATAATCCCATAGCTCTTCCCTCCTGGAGCGCGCCGCAGCGCGCGTGAATTGGATGTGTCCTAGCCGACGACGGAGCGGACCTTGAGGTCCACGATGGTATCCCAGTCGATGCCGACCTCTTCGAGGATGGCATCGCCGTGCTCGTTGAATTCGGGGGCGCGTCGCACCGGCGAGGGCTCGCCGCCGAACTGCACGGGTGACGCCACCATCTGGAACGGCGTGCCGCCGGCGGTCTCGCAGTCCTGCATGTAGCCGTTGGCGATGCTCTGCGGGTCGACGGCGCACTCGAGCGTGTCCTGCACGACGCACCACTGGCCGGTGAAGTCGGCCAGGCGTTCGCGCCACTCGGCGACGGTGTGCTCGGCGAAAGCCTCCTCCATGAGCGCCTGAGCCTCCAGGCTGTTCTCGACCAACCCGGCGTGGTCGGCGAAGCGCGGGTCGGTCCCGAGCTCGGGCCGGCCGACCGCGACGCAGAGTTCGGCCCAATAGCGGCTGGCCTGCAGGCAGCAGAAGGAGAGCGAGCGCTCGTCCTTGGTCTCGTAGTTGCGCACCAGCGGGTTCAGTCGTGGCGCGTTCGCCGGCGGGCCACCCCACGGCGTGTTACTCACGAGCGAGAGCGCAAAGGCCTGACCCATCGCCCACATGCCGGTGCCGAGCAGCGAGACGTCGACGGTCGTGGCCTCGCCCGTGCGTTCGCGGTGGAAGAGGGCGCCCATGATGCCGCCGGCGATGGTCATGGCCCCGATGGAGTCGCCGAAGCCCGGGCCGGGGGGACCGACCAGCCGGTCCTGGTCGGCGGGCGTCGCTCCGAGGGAGACGCCGGCACGGAACCAGAAGGACAGCGAGTCGTAGGAACCCTTGTCGGCGTCGGGGCCGCGTTCGCCCTGCCCGGTGCCGGCGACG
The DNA here is from genome assembly GCA_963753115.1 of uncultured Acidimicrobiaceae bacterium. Taxonomy (GTDB): domain Bacteria; phylum Actinomycetota; class Acidimicrobiia; order Acidimicrobiales; family RAAP-2; genus Bog-473. The sequence goes on along the minus strand of CAVWBB010000007.1, from coordinate 106,540 downwards.
TAAATGATGTTCGGGTTGTGCTTCCGGATGTCCTCGAGCTCAATGTGGAGCTTCTTGCGCACCCGCGGCAGCTTGTTGATCAAGAAGACGTCTGCCGTGGCGGCGAGCTTGTAGAGGACGTCGAGGCCTTCGGGGGTGGAGAGGTCGAGGGCCAGGCTGCGCTTGCCCCGGTTGGAGTGCTCCAGCAGTGCGTGGACGTCGCCCTTGATCGACACCACGCCGGTCGCGGCGAGACCCCGCATGGCGTCGCCGCGCTCAATCGGCTCGATCTTGATCACGTCGGCGCCCCAGTCGGCCAGGAGCGCCGAGGCCGCCGGCACGAACGTGTGCTCGGCCACTTCGAGGACGCGGACGCCCTCCATCACTGCGGTCACGAGAACCCTCCCTCTGTCCGCACTGCCCGACCGCCACGCGGGCCGAAGACGGAATCCAATTCCAATTCTGACATCGACGTCGACAATAGCGCCGCGTCCCTGGTGCCCGCCCCTTGGGAGCGCACGGCCTCAGGTCACCGGTGCGACCTGGAGGAGCACCTTGCCCACGGCCCGCCCGTCGGCGACGTAGCGCAGCGCGGCCACCACGTCGGCCAGGTCGAACTCGGCCCCGATGAGCGGGGCAGCCCGGCCCTCGGCCAGGAGGTCGAGCAGCTCGCGGTCGTTGCGGGCCATGTCGGCCGGCTGGTGCATGGCGAAGTCCCTGAACTGGAACCCGAGGATGTGGATGCCCTTGAGCAGCACCAAGTTGAGGGGGATGCGGGGGATGGAGCCGGCGGCGTAGCCCACGGTCACGAAGCGGCCGCCGTAGTGCAGCGAGCGCAGGGCCGGCTCGGCCAGGTCGCCCCCGACCGGGTCGACGACGACGTCGGCGCCTCCGGGCAGCGCGTCGCGCAGGGCCTGGCGCAGGTCGCCGGCCCGGTGGTCGATGAGCCGCTGCGCCCCGCAGGCCCGGGCCGCCTCGAGCTTCTCGGGGGTCGAGGCCACGGCAGTCACCGTGGCGCCCAACGCGGCGCCGAGCTGGACCGCGGCGGAGCCGACCCCACCGCCGGCCCCGAGCACGATGAGCTCTTCGCCTGGCTGCAAGGCCGCCACCGAGCGCAGCACGTGGTACGCCGTCTTGTAGGCGACACCGAAGGCGGCAGCCACGCGGTCGTCCACTTCGGCTGGGATCGGTGTCACTGCGCCGGCCCCGACGACGACCTCGTCGGCGAAGGCACCCACGAAGCACGAGCCGAAGACGCGCTCGCCCACGGCGAACCGCTCGACGCCGTCGCCCACAGCGGTGACGACGCCGGCGAACTCGCTGCCCGTGATGAAAGGCAGGGGAGCGGACATCTGGTACGTGTCGGCGATCACCAGCAGGTCGGGGAAGTTGATCGCCCCGACGTGGACGGAGACCCGCACCTCCCCGGCGCCCGGTTCCGGCGTGGGGACGTCGGTGACGGCGACGACCTCGGGCCCGCCGTAGGCGGTGCAGAGTGCGGCGCGCATGTCAGCCCATCCCTGTCAGCTCAACCCGTCAACCGTCGGCGTCGTGCCGGCTCAGGCGAGGACCGAGTAGTCGGTCGACTCGGCCAGGTCGGCCGCAGCCTGCATGGCGTCGAGCACGACGGGCCCGAAGGCCTGGAGCTTCTCGTCGTCGCCGGCCCGCTGGTAGCCCTGCTCCAGCACGACGGCCAGCTTCCACTTGGCCAGCACGCAGTAGTAGTCGATGTCGTCGACCTGCCGGCCCGACGTCTTCGCATAGTGGGCGAGGACCTCGCTCTTCAGGGGCATGCCGGTCATGTCGACGTAGCCGCCGGCACGGTCCTCGTCCGCTGTCGTGTCGTCGGGCCAGGACTGCACGACCCACCCGAGGTCGAGCTTGGGGTCGCCCACGGTGCCCATCTCCCAGTCCACGATGGCGGCCAGGCGCGCCGGCGCGCCGTGCTTGAACATGACGTTCGCGAACTGGTAGTCGCCGTGCATCAGGCCCGGGATGTAGTCGATGGGCCTGTGCGCCCGCAGCCAGGCGGCGGCCTCCTCGAAGCCCGGCAGCTCGCGCCCCTTGATGCGCTCGAGGAACGCGGTCCAACGGTCGACCTGGCGCTCGTGGAAGCCCTCGGGCCGACCGAGGTCCTGCAAGCCCTTGGCCTGCCAGTCCACGTTGCCGAGCAGAGCGATGCCCTCGACGAGCTGGAAGGCGAGCCCCCGCCGCGCCTCGAGGTCGGTGTCGAAGGGTGCCGGCCACAGGCGCCGGGTGGACATCGGCGACCAGCCGTCGACGAAGCCCATCAGATAGAAGGTCCGTCCGAGCACCGACTGGTCCGTGCAGACGGCGATCGCCTTCGTGTGTGGCACGTCGGTGCCACTGAGCGCCTCGATGATCCGCCACTCGCGCACGATGCCCTCGTCGCGCGAGGCAGGGGCCGACGCCGGCGGGATGCGCATGGCGCAGTGCAGGTCGCCCCGACGCAGCTCGTAGATCTCGTTCTGGCTCCCTCCCGAGATGTAGCCGTGCTCGAGCGGTTCTCCGACTCCGAGGCCCTGGGTGTCGAGCCAGGCGGTCAGCTTGTCCACGTCGGCGATCGTCGGCGTGTCCCCCTCGAACGCTGTCTCCTCGGTCGTGCTCACAGGTTCCCTACCTCCAGTTCCAGGTACTTGGCGTACTTCGCCTTGGCCGCTTCCTGCCGCTTGGGCAGCCACTGCGTGGGCCAGATGTCGTCGCTCTCCTTGTAGTCGCGCAGCACCTGGCGGGCGACCGTGACCTTGTGCACCTCGGTGGGCCCGTCGGCCAGGCCCATCACGCCGGCGCCGTGGATCATGCCGAAGAAGGGCATTTCGTTGGTGGTCCCGAGCGCGCCGTGCACCTGCATGGCGCGCCATGCGATGTCGTGGAGGATCGTGGGCATGACGACCTTCGCTGTGGCGATGTCCTTGCGCACCCGCTTGTAGTCGTTGTACTTGTCGATCTCCCACGCGGTGTAGAGCACGAAGAGCCGGAACTGGATCAGCTGGGCGTAGGAGTCGGCGATGTAACCCTGCACGAACTGCTTGTCGGCCAGTTTGCTGCCGGCGGTCTCGCGGCTCAGCGCGCGCTCGCACATCATGTCCAGTGCCTTCTGCGCCATGCCGATGGTCCGCATGGCGTGATGGATACGACCCCCGCCGAGCCGGGTCTGGGCAATGACGAAGGCCTGGCCCTCACCGCCGAGGAGCGCCTCCTCTGGCACGCGGACGTCCTCGTAGTGGATCAGCGCGTGAGACCCCTCGTTGACCGGCTCGCCGTACAAGCCGACGTTGCGCACAATGTTGACCCCGGGGGTGTCGGTCGGCACCAGGAACATCGACATCCCCTTGTAGGGGCTGATGTCGGGGTTGGTCACCGCCATGACGATGAGGAACGATGCCGTCTTGGCGTTGGACGAGAAGTACTTCCACCCGTTGATGACCCACTCGTCGCCGTCCTTGACCGCGCGGGTCGTGAAGAGCGTGGGGTCGGCGCCGGCGTGGGGCTCGGTCATGGAGTAGCTCGAGAAGCACTCGCCCTCGAGGAGCGGCTGCAGGTAGCGCTCCTTCTGCGCGTCCGTTCCGTAGTGGGCGATGATCTCGGCGTTGCCCGTGTCCGGGGCCTGGCAACCGAAGACGATCGATGCCCACTGGGTGCGCCCCAGGATCTCGTTGAGGAGCGCGAGCTTCAACTGGCCGTAGCCCTGTCCGCCAAGGTCGGTCCCGAGGTGCGTCGCCCAGAGTCCCTGGCGGCGCACCTCTTCCTTCAGCGGGTCGATGGCCTCGCGCCGCTTGCCCTCCAGCGGCGTGAACTGCAGGTGGGGGAACACGAGGTCGAGCGGCTCGATCTCCTCACGGACGAACGTGTCGGCCCAGTCCAACTTCTCTTGGTACTCAGGATCGGTTTCGAAGTCCCACGCCATGTGCAGCCCTCCCTCGGTCAGGTTTCAGAATATGATTCTGGCTATCAAGAACGCAATATCTACTTCGGGGCCCGACGATGTCGCCGGCCGGATCGTCCGCCGGACGCTCGCCAAGCGCGAGGATCAGTACGCCAGCGAGGTGCGGCGCCTGCTCGACGCTGCGCTCGAGGTCATCCGCCGCTGCGGCACGTCCTCGCGCCCCCGGGTGGCCGACATCGTGGCCGAGGCCGGTCTCTCCAACGAGGCCTTCTACCGGCACTTCCGCTCCAAGGATGCCCTGGTCACGGCCATTCTCGAGGACGGGGGTGAGCGCCTGCGCAGCTACCTGGACCATCAGCTGGCCAAGGAGTCGACGCCCGAGGGCCAGGTGCGGCGCTGGGTCCGGGGCGTCCTGGCCCAGGCCGACAAGGACATCGCGGCGACGACGCTGGCGGTGCTGTGGAACGCCAGCGCGCTGGGTGGGGGACCGGCGGCGGGGCGCCACTTTGCGGCAGCGCCGCTCTCTTCGCTGCTGCACGAACCGTTTGCTGCGCTGGGGAGCACGGACCCCGAGCTCGACGCGGCGCTCGCCGCGCACGCCACCTTGGGCATGCTCTCGGATTGCCTGTGGCGGCAGGTCCAACCGACGCGGTCCGAGGTCGAGCGCGTCACCTCGTTCTGCCTCAAGGCCGCCACGGCCTGAATCCTCCGCCTAGGCGAATTCCTCGGGGACCCAGCTCGGTGCCCGCTTCTCCATGAACGCCAGCATTCCCTCGCGAGGTTCGGTCGACTCGGCCAGCGCCCAGAACATCGTCTGATAGTCGATAAGGCCGTAGCGCTCGTTGAGCATGCGCTTGACGTGCATGCGCGCCATCGGCGGCGTCTGGAGGATCTCGCCGACGGCATGGCGTGCCGCGTCCAACAACTCGTCGTGGGGCACCAACCGCGAGATCACCCCCAGGCGCTGTGCCTCGGCGGCGTCGAAGCGCCGGGCCGACAGGAGGAGGTCTCGAGCGACGGCCAGACCGACGTGTGCCGGGAGCACCGCGGCGTAGGTGGCGTCAGGGATGCCGCGCAAGAGTTCGGGCACGCGGAAGGTGGCGCGGTCGCTGGCCACTGCAATGTCGGCCAGCATGGCGATCAGCAGGCCGCCCGCCTGGCAGATGCCGTTGACGGCGGCCACCACCGGTGCCCGGCTGTCGCGAATGGTGAGGAAGGGGAGGATGTCGTGGCCGATGTCGGGCGTCGGCTCGTCGCCGGGATCGGAGCGACCGCCGAGGTCGCCACCCGGGGCGAACACGTCCCCGGTGCCGGTGATGATGAGCGCGGCCAGGTCCGGATCGTCGTTGACAATGCCCACGGCTCGCTTTATGCCGAAGTACATGGCCGGTGTGAAGGCGTTTCTGGCGTGAGGCCGGTCGATGATGCACCAGGCCACAGCGCCGTCGCGTTCGAAACGCAGCCCCGCTGCGCCGAGTTCCTCAGACACGCGTCCTCCTTCATGCGTCGGTCGCGAGCGACACTACCGGCAGCGGTGTCGCCCATCCTCAGTCAGGCGCGAGCCGATCGATGAGCTCGTCGATGTACGTCTCCATCGCCTGGCCGAAGTCGACCCGCGCCGGGTCGGTCACCCATTGGTACTCGAGCCCCATGATCATCGCGATGACCTCGAGCGCCACCCGGTCGACGTCGATGTCCGGCCGCACGCGACCCTGCGCTTTCTCGTCGTTGAGCAGCGCCCGCACGAACTCCCGTGCCACCTCGTAGCGCTCGACGAAGAAGTCGTGCAGTGGGTCGTCGTCATCGAAGCTCTCAGCCCCGAGGACGAGGTAGAGCCGCGTCAGGGTGGCCGTCTCGACGTTGTGACGACCGAGATCGCGCAGACTGGACAGCGTCAGCGCAAGCGGGAACTCCCGGTCCGGATCGATCGCATCCATCCGGTCCCGTTCGGCGACCACTTCCCGCAGGAGTCGCTCCTTCGTGCCGAAGTAGTACAAGAGCCCGGTCGCCGTCATGCCGACGTGATCGGCCAGGGCAGCCACACCGGTGCCGCGGTAGCCCTTGGACGCGAACAGCTCGACGGCGGCGTCGATGATCTGCTGCCGACGCAGGTCGCCGCGCGGCTGGCGCGTGCGTTCGTCGGCTCCAGCGGGCTCGCCGTAGCGGGCGCCCCCGGTACGCAGCACGCGCCGGTACACCTGTTCGCTCTCGCTGCGACCGGCCATCGGGTCATTGGACGCGGAGTCCGCCTGCGGCGTCAAAAGGCCTCCTTGCGACGTGCCCGGCGGCAGGCGCGCACCGGGCGGGGAATCAAAGGGACGAGCGTGGGCGCGGGGCCGGGAATCGGGGTCCGACCGGCGCCGGTCGTGCGAGGCGAGGGACCGCTCGAGGTGGGTTCCCCGCAGCGCTGACCCACATTCGGTTGGACCGGTCGGTACGCTTGCGCGACGGCCCAATATTTCTTATAGTTCTCAAAAATCACATTCTCGTAATATCAGAGTGGCGATACGGGGGCGACGAATTGGCCGATGTCAAAGCGTTAGTCGATGCATTAACGCTTGAAGAGAAGGTTGCTCTCACCGCGGGAGAGGATATGTGGTCCACCGTGGCGGTCGAGCGCCTGGGCATCCCGAAGGTCCACGTCACCGATGGCCCGAACGGGGCACGAGGGGACGCATTCCCCGGCGTCGAGGGCACCCCTTCGACCTGCATCCCCTGTGGATCGGCCATCGGCGCGACCTGGAACCCGCACACGGCCCAGGAGCTCGGAGCGCTCGTCGGCCGGGAAGCCCTCGACCGAGGGTGCCGCGGCCTCCTGGCTCCCACGGTGAACCTGCACCGCTCGCCCTTGGGCGGTCGCAACTTCGAGTGCTACTCCGAGGATCCGCTTCTCTCCGGCGCCCTCGCCGCCGGCTATGTCCGCGGCGTCCAGTCGAACGGCGTCTTCGCCACTGTGAAGCACTTCGTCGGCAACGACGCCGAGTTCGAGCGCTCGTCGATCAGCTCCGTGATTGACGAGCGTGCCCTCCGTGAGCTGTACCTGGTGCCGTTCGAAGTCGCGGTACGAGAAGGCGGAGCGCTCGGCATCATGACCGGGTACAACCGCCTCAACGGGCGCTGGCTGACCCAGCAGCGCGAGTTCCTCCTCGACATCCTTCGTGACGAGTGGGGTTTCGAGGGCCTTGTGATGACGGACTGGTTCGCTGTCGTCGAGACGGCCGTGTCGCTCGGCGCCGGGCTCGACCTCGAGATGCCGGGCCCGGCGAGAGCATTCGGCCCGGCGCTGGCGACCGCCATTGAGAAGGGCGACGTGGACGAGTCGGATCTCGACGACTCGCTTCGGCGCCTTCTTGGCGGATTCGAGCGAATCGGCGTGCTTGATGCTCCTGAGCCAGCCGTCGATCCGAGGGTCCCGACGGCTGCTGACGTGACGCTGCTTCGTCGCGCTGCGGCGGAATCGATCGTCCTTCTGCGCAACGACGGCACGTTGCCCCTCAGTGCACCGGCTGCCACACGCGTCGCCGTTGTCGGTCCGCACGCCGTCTCGCCGGCCATCATGGGCGGCGGCTCCGCCCAGTTGACGGCGCACCATGGTTCCGCGTTCCTCACGTCGCTGGCAGAGGCATGTCCACCGAACACTGCCATCACCTACGCCCGTGGCTGCGAGGTCACGCGTTCCCCGGCGGCCGTCGGTGGCCCGGTCCTCCCGGCCCCCGAGGGTTTCCGGGGCGACCGCTTTGCCGGGGGCGAGCTCGAAGGGCCAATTGAGGAGAGTCGCAGCTTCGAGCGGCTCCGCATGCTGGAGCCCGGGGGTCTCGGAACCGGCGAGCCCCTGGGCGAATGGTCGATCCGCGTCGCCGGGACAGTCGTACCCGAGGAGAGCGGGGTCTTCCAGATTGCCCTGGCCCAGGCCGGCCTCGCCCGGCTCTTCATCAATGGTGAGCTCGTCCTCGACGGGTTCACCAACCGGCCACCGCCCGGTGGCACTGACTTCTGGGGTCAGGCCAGCCAGGACCTGGTTGCCGACGTGCCGTTCGAGAAAGGTGTCCCCGCCGAGTTCGTCGTGGAGTACGCCGCTCGCGAGACGACGCTGGCCGGTTTCCGCGTCGGCTTCCGGACGCCGGACACGGATGCGCTGCTGGAACGGGCCGTCGCCGCAGCGGCAGAAGCCGACGTCGCGATCGTCTGTGTCGGCACGACTGAGGAGACCGAAACAGAAGGGCACGACCGCGCGGGCTTCACATTGACCGGACGACAGGACGAGCTGATCCGCCGTGTGGCCGCGGCAACGCACACGCCGTCGTCGTGGTGAACGCCGGATCTCCCGTCGACATGGCGTGGGCGGATGATGTCGCCGCCGTGCTGCAGTGTTGGTTCGGCGGCCAGGAGATGGGTGGCGCGTTGGCCGATGTGCTCGCGGGCCTCGCCGATCCCGGCGGACGGCTGCCAACGACGATTCCGGTGCGGCTGGGGCACAGTCCGTCCCACGCGAACTTCCCGGGGGAGAACGGCGAGCTCCGTTATGGCGAAGGTCTGTTCATGGGCTACCGCGGCTTTGAGCACAACGAGATCGCGCCGCGCTTCGCGTTTGGCCATGGCCTGAGCTACACGACGTTTCAGATCGGCGCGGCGACGCTGTCCTCGGGCACCTTCCAGGCCGGCGACACGCTCACGGTGTCGGTGCCCGTCACCAACACGGGTGCTCGAGCCGGGTCCGAAGTGGTCCAGTGCTACGTGTCGCCGCCGTCGGCGCGCCTGGCACGTCCGGTCAAGGAACTCAAGGCCTTTGCGAAGGTCTGGCTGGAGCCGGGGGAGACCACCACTGTCGACCTCGTGCTCGAGGGCCGCGCCTTCGCCTACTGGGAGCCGGGCCAGGACGATTGGGACGACGTGCAGACGTTGTTGCCCGCGATGTTCAACCTCCTCTCCCCACCGGCGCCACGTCGTGAGCGGGGGTGGCAGGTCGACGCCGGCCGTTACGACCTCTTGATCGGCCGCTCGTCGGACGACGCGCCGGTTCGTTGCAGCGTTGCCGTACCCGACGCCACAAGTTGGAGATAGGGAGGCATCATGTCGCACCACATTCCATCCGTAGGGGGAAGAGCAAGGAGAGCGCCTCGAGAGGGGCTCTCTCGAAAAGGAGGGGCCATGGGCACCCGAACATCCATCTGGGCCGGAACCGCGGCCTTCGTCACCGCGCTGGGGTCGTTGCTTGTCGCCGGTCCCACGACCGCCGGGGCATCGAGCCCGGCGGATCAAGGCGTGACGGCCAAGACCATCGCCGTGGGCTTGCCGTACGTGAACTTCGAGGCACTGAAGAGCCTCGGGGTGACCATCGACGACGGCAGCTTTCCGGACGCCTACAACGGCGTCATCAAAATGATCAACGCAAACGGGGGAGTCAACGGGCGCAAGCTCGTGCTCTCCATGGCAGAGATGAACCCGTCGGTGCCGGCCGAGGCGACATCGTCGTGCACGCAGCTGACCGAGGACGACCATGTCTTCGTCGCCATTGCCCCGGTGTTCCCGGACTGTTACCAGGTGACACACGACACACCGGTGCTGATGGGATCGCTCCCGGGCACGATTCCGGCTTCGGCACCGCCTGACTTCTCCCTCATCCCGCCGGACGCGAACTTCGACCCGCTGCAGCTTGCGGCCTTCAAGAAGGCCGGTGACTTCAAAGGGAAGAAGGTCGCCATCTTCTACGGTGCGGATTCCGATGCTCCCGAGGTGAAGGTCGTGCAGGACTCCCTCAAGAAGTTGGGAGTGCCCGTGGCCCTGACCGCCGAGGACAGCGTGCAGGCGACCGACGCCGTTGCCTCGGACCAGGCGGTCCAGTCCATTTCCCAGCGCTTCCAGAGTGCCGGGGTGAATGTCGTGATCGGAGTCGGGGGTTCGGGCTCGACGACGTGGCCCCGGGCGCAGCTGGACAACCAGAGCACCTACAAGCCGCTCTACATCGCGACCAGCGAGTCGTCGCTCATCTCGTACGTGGAGTCCACCAAGGGCGCCAACCCGTACCTGAAGAACGTCGTGGCGGCGTCGACAGCGCCCACCTTCTACCAGCAGTGGAAAGACCCGGCGATCCAGAAGTGCGTGGCCGCGGTCAAGAAGGCCTACCCCTCGGACAAGATCACACCGCCTGTCGATCCCACCAAGCCCGGCGCAGGCGCCAGCACAGACACCACCTACGCCTCGGTCGTCGAGGCCTGCCAGTACCTGGCCCTGTTCGACGACATCGCGGCCAAAGCGGGCAAGAACCTCACGGTGGCGAGCTTCACCAAGGCCGGCTACGCGCTGAAGAACGCCAACATCCCCGGACTCGGGCCCATCTCCTTCGGTCCCAACCAGCCGTACGCAACGGGAGCCGTGACGATCTTCAAGTACGACCCCACGAGCGAGACGCTCGTCCCCGCGACAAAGTAGGGGGCGATGATCCCTTCCGGCACCACCCCAGCGGGTAACCGTGCGGTCTGCGGTCGCACGCGGGGGTGGGGCCGGGCCTTGGGATCGGGGGCATCTTGAGCGAACCGACTCCGGAGGGCCCGCTGAACCCGGGCGTCTCCGGCGCACCCAGCGCGGCCGACCTCGCGCATCTGGTCGTCGACTCGGCGGCCGAACGCCAGCTCGCGGCCGAGTCGGCGCCGGAGATCTTGCTCCCGGAGGACCTGCTGCCGGGAGTGGGTGAGGAGCAGACCACGCTGCGCGAAGGCCTGCGGACGTCGGGGAGTCGGGCCTTCATCGTCTTGGCCATCATTGTCACGCTGGACAATCTCCAGAGCTCAGGACTTGCCGTCCTGTCGCCCAACATCCAGTCGTCCTTTCACGTCTCCACCGGCGCCATCACCTTCGTGGCAGGTATTGCCGGCGGCTTCCTCGTCCTGGGCATCGTGCCCATGGGATGGCTGGCCGACCGGTTCCGGCGTGCGCCCATCATCGGATGGGCCACCTTCGCGTTCGGGTTGATGGTGTTCGTCTCCGGGTTGGCGATCAACATCTTCGTGTTCTTCCTGGCGCGCTTCGGTGCCGGCATCTCCCAGGCCAGCACCAACAGCGTCCACGGCTCACTGTTGGCGGACACGTACCCGATCAGCGTGCGCGGACGGTTGTACGCGGCCATGGGGATGTGCAGCGGAGGGGCCATGGCCCTCAGCCCGCTGCTGGTCGGGCTCATCGCCACGCAGGTGGGCGGTCCGAACGGCTGGCGTTGGGCCTTCTATGTCCTGGCCATCCCGATTGTGGTGGTGGCCATCTTCGCCTTCCGGATCCCGGAGCCGCCTCGCGGGCAGTTCGAGAAGAAGGACGTGCTGGGAGAGGTCTTCAGTGACACGCGCCCGGCCGCCCCCTCGCTGGAGGCGGCGTTCGAGCGGATCATGCGCATCCGCACCATCAAATTGGTCCTCATCGCCTTCTCGGCGATCGGATTCGGGCTGTTCACCGTCCCGGTGCTGGGGAACCTCTACCTCAAGCAACGCTTCGGCCTCGACGCCTTCCAGCGCGGCATCATCGGCACTGTCGGCAGCGTGGGTGTGCTGGTGGCGCTCCCGCTCGTCGGGCGCTACTACGACCGCCTCTACCGCAGGGACCCGGCGAAGGCACTCTCGCTCATCGGCAAGGTCGTCCTGCCGTGTGCCGTTCTGGTTCCGATCCAGTACTTCATGCCGAACGCGGTCCTCTGGGCGATCTTCAGCGTCCCGACGGCGGTCCTTCTTCTCACCGGCTTTTCCATGATCGGCCCGGTCCTCACCTCTGTCTCTCCCTACCGCCTGCGCGGACTGACCGTTGCGGTGGGCGGTATCTACGTCTTCTTCGTCGGGGCCACGGGAGGAGCCGTCTTGGCAGCGCTCCTCGACAGCATCGTCGGCATCCGGGCCACGGTATTGATCATCATGATCCCATCGACGATCTTCGGCGCCTTCATGATCATCCGCAGTGCCCACTTCATCCGCAATGACCTCTCCCTCGTGGTGGTGGAGCTCCAGGAGGAGCAGGAGGAACACAGACGGCAGGAAGCCGATCCCGAACAGATCCCCGTCCTCCAGCTGAGCAACGTCGACTTCAGCTACGGGCACGTCCAGATCCTCTTCGGCGTCAATTTCGAGGTGAAGCGGGGAGAGGTCCTCGCCCTTCTCGGGACGAACGGTGCGGGAAAGTCGACGTCGCTCAATGTCGCCGCCGGCCTCGAGATCGCGTCGAGGGGTGCGGTCAGACTCAACGGCCGGGACATCACCTACACCACGCCGGAACAGCGTGCGCAGCTTGGGATCCATCTCCTGCCGGGCGGCAAGGGTGTCTTTGGTCCCATGACGGTGGCGGAGAACCTCGAGATGGGAGGGTTCGTCTATCGCTCTGATCGCGCCGAGCTGCGCCGCCGCACAGAGCGGGTCTACGAGCTCTTTCCCGCCATCAAGGATCGGCGCGGCGAGCGTGCGGATTCGCTCTCGGGAGGGCAGCAGCAGATGCTCGCCTTGGCCATCGCGATGTTGCACGACCCCGCCGTACTGATGATCGACGAGCTCTCACTCGGCCTCGCCCCGATCATCGTCCAGGAGCTCATCGAAGTCGTCGACGGACTGAAGGCGGCGGGCCAGACGTTGATCATCGTGGAGCAGTCACTCAACGTCGCGGCGGCCATTGCCGACCGGGCCGTCTTCCTCGAGAAGGGCCGCGTCCGCTTCGAGGGCCAGATCCGCGATCTGATGGAAAGGGACGACCTGGCGCGGGCGGTGTTCCTGGGCGGCCAGGAAGACACGGAATGATTCTCGCCGTTTCGTGGCTCAACAGCCAGATCGTCTTCGACGGCATCGTCCAGGGTCTCGCCATTTCGGTCATTGCGGTGGGAGTGGTCCTCGTCTACCGCGCCACGCGGATCATCAACTTCGCGGTGGGCAACATGGGCGTGGTCGGGGCCGCCATCCTGTCACTGCTGGTCGTGCAGTACCACGTGCCGTATTGGGTGGGGTTCGCCGTCGCGCTGGTCGTGGGGCTGGCCTTCGGGGCCATTGTGGACCTGGCGATCATTCGCCGACTCCGCAAGTCGCCGCGTGTCGTCGTCCTCGTCGCCACCATCGGCGTGTCGCAACTCGCTGCGGCGATTGCCATCAAGATCCCCGCCCCGACCGAATTGACCGTGCACTATCCCAGCGCGATCAACGGCATGTGGACGGTGGCGGGCGTCAATGTCAGAGGATCGGATGTCTCGGTCCTCATCATCGCCACGATTGCCCTCGTCGCCTTGACGTGGTTTCTTGACCGGACGACCATCGGCCGCACCGTCAAGGCCTGTGCGAGCAATCCGCGTCTGGCGCGCTTGTCGAGCATCAGTCCCAAAATGGTCTCCACCATGGTGTGGGCCCTGGCCGCCGCACTGTCCACGCTCTCGATCGTCCTGATCGCCGGCCAGAGCGGTGCGGCGGGTGACCTGACGACGCTCGGACCCCAGACACTGTCGCTCGCCCTCGTCGCCGCCGTCATCGGCGGCATGACCTCGTTCAGCCGGACCATCCTCGCCGCCCTCGTCATCGGCCTCCTGCAGAGCATCCTGAATTTCAACTTCATCGACCAACCGGGTCTCATCAACCTCTTGCTCCTGATCACCGTGGTGATCGCGGTCCTGTTCAACCGGGAACGCACCGACGAGAGCGAGGTGTTCGCGTTCACCCCCCGGGCCCGTCCCATCCCGGTCCGCTTGCGCTCCTACCGCTGGGCCCGCAACGTGAACAAGAGTGGCGTGTTCCTGTTGGCGGTGATCGCGATCGTGCTGCCGCTCATCTTCACGCAACCGTCGACGCAGCAGACCTTCACCGAGGTGCTCGCGTTTGCGATCTGCGCGACGTCGCTGACGGTCCTGACGGGATGGTTGGGCCAGCTTTCGCTGGGCCAGATGGCCTTCGCTGGCCTCGGAGCGCTGTTCGCCGCTCGGCTGGTGGAAGGAGGCGTGCCCTTCTGGCTCGCCATTGTGGCCACCACCGCGGGCTCGGCCGTCGTCGCCATCGTCCTCGGACTCAGCTCGTTGCGGGTCAAGGGGCTCTACCTGGCCGTGGTCACCTTTGTCTTTGCTCTGGCGGCGCAGCAATACTTCTTCAGCCTGCATATCCTGAGCGGCGCGTCTCCTGACGGTTCCGACCTGCCTTTCGTCCCCGGCAAGCTGTTCTCACTGTCTTTTCCGGGGCAGCGCACCTATTACTACGTGGTCCTGGTCATCCTCGTCGTGGTGCTCCTGGTGGCCAGCCGGTTCCGGGACAGCGGGGTCGGGCGTTCGATCATGGCGGTCCGCGACAACGAGAACGCCGCAGCCGCCTACAGGGTGCGTCCGGCCTGGGAGAAGATCCGCGCCTTCGCCATCGCGGGTGCCCTGGCTGGCATGGGTGGCGCTCTTCTGAGTGGCGCCTATTCCAACGTGGCCTTCTCGGGCCCTGGGAGCTTCTTCGTGGTGGACGCGTCGCTGAGCCTCGTTGCCATGGTGGTCATCGGCGGCATGGGTTCGGTCACCGCGGCGGTCATCGGCGCGCTCTGGGTGATCGGGATACCGGCCCTCGCCCCCAACAATCAGGTGCTCGGGCTCCTCACATCGAGCATCGGGCTGCTGGCCGTGTTGCTGTACTTCCCCCGCGGGCTGATGCAGGTCGTCTACGACGCCCGGGATGCCTTCTTGACGTGGGCGGACACGCGCTACGGGAAGGAGCCCGATCCGACCACGGCACGCCCGGCGGCCAAGGCGGCCACGCTCGAGCCCGAGCACCGCGAGGGTCAGATCCCGACGCTCGCCGTCGCCGACCTGCGGGTGACCTTCGGCGGCAACGCGGCAGTCGACGGCGTCAGCCTCTCTGTCGGAGCCGGCGAGATCGTCGGACTCATCGGGAGCAACGGCGCCGGCAAATCGACGCTGATGAATGCAATCGGGGGATTCGTCCCGGCCACGGGCTCGGTGCGACTGGGTGACGAGGAGATCGGCGACAAGGCACCGGCCTATCGAGCCGGGTTGGGACTGGGCCGGACCTTCCAGTCGGCCACCTTGTTCCCGGAGTTGACCGTGACCGAGACCCTGTTGGTGGCGCTCGAGGGGAAGAGCGAGACGGGTGTGCTCTCGACCGCGTTGGCCCTGCCCCGGGCCACGCGCCGGAGCCGGGCTGACCGCGCCGCGGTCGGCGACCTTGTCGAGCTCCTGGGCCTGGGGGGCTACCGGGATCACTACATCGCCGATCTCTCGACCGGCACCAGGCGCGTCGTGGAGCTCGCCGGCCTCCTGGCGTTGGACGCCAAGGTGCTGTGTCTCGACGAGCCCACCGCCGGTCTGGCCCAGCGCGAGACCGAGGCATTCGGGCCGCTCATCGTCACGGTGCAGCGCCAGCTCGACGCGTCCGTCCTCCTAATTGAGCACGACATGCCACTGATCATGGGCATCAGCGACCGGGTCTATTGCCTGGAAGCCGGACGGGTGATCTGCGAGGGCCCGCCGGCCGAAGTGCGCGACAATCCTCGGGTGATCGCCAGCTACCTCGGCACCGACGAGCGCGCCATCAACCGGAGCGGTGGGCCGCCGCCGGGCGGTCTCGGGTCGCCGCATGTGGGCCTGGCGGCGAGCACGGACGCGGGGCCCGCATGACCGTCGGCATCGTCACGGGTGCGGCCCGGGGCATGGGTGCGGCCTGTGCGGCGCGGGTGGCTGACATGGTGGACGTCCTGCTGCTGGTGGACCGAAACGAAGCGTCGCTTTCGGCCCAGGCCGACAACCTGGCGGCGGCGAGGACGCGGGCCGACGTCGAGCCCTTCGTCCTCGACGTCAAGGACGCCGCCGGCGTGACCCGCCTGGCGGCCCGGGCGGCGGAGCTCGGCCAGCTGCGGGCCGTCGCCCATGCCGCGGGCGTGTCACCCACCATGGCGGACTGGCGCGAGATCTTGACGATCAACCTCATCGGCACCGCGCTGCTCGTCGACGCGCTCCGGCCCCTGGCGTCGGAGGGCACCGCCGTCGTCTGCTTCGGCTCCGTGGCGCCGCTGCTCGCGCTGGGACCGGCCGACGTTCCGGCCGACGCCGTGCTCGACGAGCCGTTGGCAGCCGATTTCCTGGAGAAGATCCTCGAAGCCGTGCCCGACGTCGAGGATCCGGGGATGGCCTACACGTGGTCGAAGCGGGGCGTGCACCGGCTGGTCCGACGTGAGGCGGTGGCATTCGGTCAGGTCGGGGCGCGCATCTGCTCGGTGACACCGGGAATCATCGACACGCCCATGGGACGCCAAGAGGCGGCGGCTCGCGACACGAACGACATGCTCGTCCAGATGGCCGCCATCAAGCGCGAGGGTCTGGCCGAGGAGGTTGCGGCCGGTGCGGCGTTCCTGCTCTCCGACGAGGCGAGCTTCATCTCCGGAATCGATCTCCCGGTGGACGGCGGGGTCGTTGCCGCCATCCGCAGCGGAGGAGCGACCTTGACGTGACCGATGTCGTGAACGTCAAGGACCTCCTCGACCCCGAGCTCCAGCCTGTGCTGCAAGCATTCGAGCTCCCTTCCATTGACGCCGCGGGCGTGGCCGCCATGCGCGGGGCATCCTTTGCTTCCCCGGATCTCTCCGATGCGGTGACGCGTACCGACCACCAGGTCCCCGCGGACCCGCCGGTGCCGGTGCGGGTGCACCGGGCCACCAACGCGGAGGGACTGCTCCCTGCCGTCGTCACCATCCACGGCGGCGGCTACGTCATCGGCTCCTACGACATGGACAGCCCGCTCCTCGACCGCTGGTGCCCCAACCTCGGAGTGGTCGGGGTCTCCGTCGAGTACCGCCTCGCGCCAGAGACCAGCTACCCCGGGCCACTCGAGGACTGTTACTCGGCGCTGCGTTGGACCCATGACAACGCGGACGAGCTCGGCATCGACAAGGAACGCATCGGCATCTACGGGCTCAGTGCCGGCGGCGGGCTGGCGGCCGGGTTGGCGTTGCTCGCCCGCGATCGCGGTGAGATCCCCGTTGCGTTCGTGCTGCTCGACTGCCCCATGCTCGATGACCGGCAGCGCACACCTTCCATCCGGGCCGAGGGGCTCTACGTCTGGGGGTCCGGGTCCAATGCCTTCGGGTGGCGGTCCTATCTGGGTTCGCTCTCGGGCTCAGACGAGATTCCGGCCTACGCCGCGGCAGCCCGGGCGACCGACCTGGCCGGGCTCCCGCCGACATGTGTCGTCGTCGGCTCCATCGACGGCTTCCGCGACGAGGACATCGACTACGCCCAGCGGCTCAACCAGTCCGGTGTGGACTGCGAGCTGCACGTCATCGCGGGCCTGCCCCACGCATACCAGCTCGTGCCCGGCGCTGCCGCCGTGCAGCTGGCCATGCAGTGCATGGACGACTGGCTGACCCGCCAGCTCACCCGGCTCAGCGAGCGTTGACGAGGGCGTGTGGACGGCGGCGTGCCGGGATCGCTCAGAGCGCGCCGGCGCCCCCCGACCGGGCGCGGATCATGGCGTCCTGGACGAAGGAGGCGGCAAGTTGCCCGTCGCCGCGGAAGATCTCACCCTGCCCGTAGCTGCGCCCGTGACCCGCGTAGGTGCTCCGGTGCTGCAGCAGGTGCCACTGCGCCGCCGGGCACGGCTCGTGAAAGGTGAGCGTGTGGCTCAGGACACCGGTCGACAGCGTCCGGTGCGCCTGGGCCTGGCCGACGCCCGCGTGCGGGCGCATTGCCGTTCCGATGAGGAAGCCGTCCGTCGAGTAGGCGACGAGGGCCTGGTCCGTGGCGGGGTCGTCGGGCGCGTCCACGAATCGGACCCAGGCATCGAGCTCGGGCGGGCCCACGAGTTCGGGGTCGCTGATGTCCACGTCGCCCACAATGAGGATCTCCCAGGCACCTTCGCCGCGCACGGTGCCGCCCGCGTCATCGGGCGTGGAGTCCGAGCGGCGAGTGTCGGCATGCCGGATCACGTCCGGCTCATCGGCGCTGAGCAGCACCAGCGAGCGGGTGACCAGCGTGTCGCCCTGGCTGATCGTCACCGTGGAGCTGGCGAGGGAGCGCCCGCTGTGCATGCGTTCGACGGCGATCTCGAGGGGAGCGTCGGGGGATGCACCGCGGGCGAACACCGTGTGGATGGTCTTGACCGACTTCCCCTCCTGGCCGGCCAGCCCCGCCATGATCGATTGGGCCAGCAGCTGCCCGCCGAAGACCACGCCGTGCGTGGAGTGCAGGCTGCTCGCCATGTAGCGGTCGCGACCGGTCTCCTCGAGCGACAGCGCGTCGACGAACGCAGCAATGGTGAACATCGGGGTCTCGATTCTCCTCGGGGGCCGGGGGCCCACCACTGTCTCATGACCGGTCCGCCGGGGCGGCCGAAGCACGGGATCATACAGCTGTTTTTGACGGCGACGTCAAAGTCAGATACCCTCCCGGCAAGAGGCTTCCCAGGCACGATTCCCGTGCTGTTGCCGGGCGTTGCCCGCCGTCGTGACCTGGGTGGATCCGGACGACGAGAGGGAGAGCACCGTGGGTGAATCAGTGAAGGTCAACCCCGAGCAGAGGATGTTGATCGACGGCAAGCTCGTCGACGCCGATTCCGGCAAGACCTTCGACAACATCAACCCGGCGACCGAGGAAGTCATCGGCCAGGTGGCTGACGGATCGACGGTCGAAATGCAGCGGGCGATCGACGGTGCGAGGCGGGCCTTCGACGAGACCGACTGGTCGACGAACCACGCGTTCCGCAAGCAGTGCCTTCAGCAGTTGCACGCCGCAATGGAAGCGGAGAAGGAGGAGCTGCGCGAACAGCTCATCCTCGAGGTCGGCTGCCCGCGCATGACGACGCAGGGCCCACAGCTCGACGCCCCCATCTCGGACGCCTTGGCCTATCCGGCACAGATGATCGACGAGTTCGAGTGGGAGACAGTGCTGCCGGATGCCACCAACATCCAGGGCTCGGTCGACTCGCGGCGGATCTGGCGCGAGCCAGTGGGCGTGGTCGGCGCCATCGTCCCGTGGAACTTCCCCTACGAGGTGACCTCGCACAAGCTGGGCCAGGCACTGGCAACCGGCAACACGGTGGTGCTGAAGCCCGCCCCGGACACGCCGTGGAACGCCACCCTGCTCGGCCGCATCATCGCCGAGCAGACCGACATCCCGCCTGGCGTGGTCAGCGTCGTCACGTCGTCCGACCACTTGATCGGCGAGCAGCTCACGCTGTCGCCCAAGGTCGACATGATCTCGTTCACCGGGTCGACCGCTGTGGGACAGCGCATCATGGAGAAGGGCGCCGCCACCATGAAGCGCACCTTCTTGGAGCTGGGCGGCAAGTCGGCGACCATCGTGTTGGAGGACGCCGACCTCGGCTTCGCCACCCTGATGGGCATGGGCGCCTGCTTCCACGCCGGGCAGGGCTGCGCCATTCAGACCCGCATGTTGCTGCCACGTTCGCGTTACGAGGAAGGGGTCGAGATGCTGAAGGGGCTGTTCGCCGCAGTTCCCTACGGCGACCCGCAGCGGCCCGATGTCATCATGGGCCCCGTCATCTCGGCCAAGCAGCGTGAGCGCGTCCTCGGCCTGATTGAGAAGGGGAAGGCCGAGGGCGCCACGCTCGCCGTGGGTGGAGCTCGCCCCTCGGGTGCCGAGTTCGCCAAGGGCTGGTGGGTCGAGCCGACGCTCTTCACCGACGTCGACAACTCCATGACCATCGCCCAGCAGGAGATCTTCGGCCCGGTTCTGGTCGTCATCCCCTTCGAGGACGAGGACGACGCCGTCCGCATCGCCAACGACTCGAAGTACGGGCTGTCCGGCGGCGTGTTCTCGAGCTCGGTGGAGAAGTCACTCGCCGTGGCCCGGCGTGTCCGCACCGGTGGCCTCAGCATCAACGGTGGCGCCCCGTACGGGCCGGACCTGCCTTTCGGCGGTTACAAGCACAGCGGCATCGGCCGCCAGAACGGGGTCGCCGGGTTCGAGCAGTATCTGGAGGTCAAGTCGCTGGCGTGGCCCGCGGCCTGAGCACGGGCATCGGCGTGACCGTCACCAGCAACCCGGGCCAGGGCATCTACTACGACCCCTACGACTTCGACATCGACGCCGATCCGTATCCGTTGTGGAAGCGGATGCGCGACGAGGCGCCCCTGTATTGGAACGAAAAGTACGAGTTCTTCGCGCTGAGCCGCTGGGACGATGTCGACAAGGCGATGCTGGACTGGAAGACCTACATCTCGGGGCGTGGCTCGGTGCTCGAGATCATTAAGGCAGGGGTCGAGATCCCGCCCGGATCGATCCTCTTCGAGGACCCACCCACTCACGACATCCATCGTGGCCTGCTCTCGCGGGTCTTCACGCCGCGGAAGATGCAGGCGCTCGAGCCCCAGGTGCGCGCCTACTGCGCCGAGGTGCTCGACCCGCTCGTCGGGACAGGTGAGTTCGATTTCGTCAAGGACCTGGGCAAGTTCATGCCCATGCGCGTCATCGGCATGCTGCTCGGTATCCCCGAGGAGGACCAGGAGGCCATTCGCGAGCAGATCGACGACGGTCTGCGCCTCGAAGAGGGCGTACCGAACGAGACCGACTACGACGCGCTCGCCTCTGCCTCGGTCTTCTCCGATTACATCACCTGGCGCGCCGAGCACCCGTCCGACGACCTGATGACCGAATTGCTCAACGCCGAATTCGAGGACGAGCACGGCACGACGCGCACCCTGACCCACGACGAGATCCTCGGGTACGTGGGTCTGCTGTCCGGGGCCGGGAACGAGACGACGACGCGCCTGATCGGCTTCGCCGGCGAGGTCCTGGGCCGCCATCCGGACCAGCGCGCCGAACTGGTGGCCGACCGGTCGCTCGTCAACAACGCCGTCGAGGAGCTGTTGCGTTACGAGGCGCCGTCACCCGTCCAGTCCCGTTACGTGAGGAACGACGTCGAGGTCCACGGCACGACGGTGCCAGAAGGCAGCATCATGGTCCTCCTGAACGGCTCGGCCAACCGGGACGAGCGCCATTTTCCCGAAGGCGACAGCTTCGACATCCACCGCGACATCGGACGGCACCAGTCCTTCGGTTACGGCATCCACCTCTGCCTGGGCGCTGCGCTGGCCAGGCTGGAAGGCCGGGTGGCGTTGGACGAGGTGCTCACCCGATTCCCCGAATGGGAGGTCGACTACGACAAGGCCGAGCGCGCCCACGCCTCGACGGTGCGGGGTTGGGAGACCCTGCCGGTGCGCACATCGTGATGATCAACCAGGAAAGGACGACATCATGAACCTCGACGACATGATTCTGGTGAGCATCGATGACCACATGATTGAACCGCCCACCATGTTCGAGCATCACGTACCGAAGAAGTGGCTCGACGACGCCCCGAAGGTCGTCCACGAGGACGGCATCGACCAGTGGGTGTTCCAGGGCGAGAAGACGAGCACCTCGTTCGGGATGGCCGCCACGGTGGGCTGGCCTTCAGAGGAGTGGGGCTTCAATCCCGGCACGTACACGGAGCTGCGGCCCGGGTGCTTCGACGTCCACGAGCGCGTGCGCGACATGAACGCCAACGGCGTGCTCGGCTCCATGTGCTTCCCCACCATGGCCGGATGGAACGCGCGGACCTTCGCCGAGTCACGGGACAAGGAAGTCGCCCTCGTGATGCTGCAGGCCTACAACGACTGGGCCATCGACGAGTGGTGCGGGGAGTACCCCGGCCGTTTCATTCCGCTCGGCATCGTGCCCATGTGGGATGTCAACGCAGCGGTCGCCGAGGTCCGCCGCATCGCCAAGAAGGGGTGCCGGTCGATCAGCTTCCTGGAGACGCCACACGTGCAGGGATTCCCGAGCTTTCTCTCCGGGTACTGGGACCCGATGCTCGCCGCGCTGAGCGAGGAGAACATGGTGCTCTCCCTGCACATCGGTGCCGGGTTCGCGGTCATTCAGCGGCCCGAGGAGGCACCGGTCGACCACCTCATGGTGTTGGCCTGCCAGATCAGCGCCATCACGGCGCAGGACCTGCTCTTCGGCCCGACCCTGCGGCGTTTCCCCGACCTCAAGGTGGCCCTCTCCGAGGGCGGTATCGGGTGGATCCCCTTCTACTTCGACCGCATCGACCGCCACTACGGCAACCAGGAGTGGCTGCACAGCGACTTCGGCGGGAAGCTGCCCTCGGAGGTGTTCCGCGACCACATCCTGGCCTGCTACATCACCGACCCGTCGGGCCTGCTGCTGCGGGACCGCATCGGCATCGAGAACATCGCCTGGGAGTGCGACTACCCCCACACTGACACGACGTGGCCCGAGTCGCCGGAATTCGCCTGGAAGGAATTCCAGGACGCCGGCTGCCGCGATGACGAGATCCACAAGATCACCTGGGAGAATGCCTGCCGCTTCTACGGCTGGGACCCCTTCAGGCACACGAGCAAGGAGCAGGCGACGGTGGGCGCCCTGCGCGGCGTCGCCCGCGACGTCGACGTCACCAGGATGTCGCGCGGGGAATGGCGCAAACGCAACGAGGCTGCCGGCGTCGGGATCGTGAGCGCCGTCTAACCTCGCCAGACCCGTCAGCCGATACCTCCTCATGGACGACGTACCGGGTGCGGCGCGCCTGAAAGGATTGAAGAGAGTCACGTGAACACGCATCGAGGAGCCCAATGCTCCTGAACCTGACGGAAGATCAAGAGTTCTTCCGCGAGACGACCGACCGGTTCTTGAACGAGCTGGTGCCGCCGGATGCGGTCCGCGCCCTGCGTCACGACGAGACGGGGTTCGATCGCACCTACTGGCGCCGTGGTGCCGAGTTGGGCTGGACCTCACTGCTCGTCAGCGAGGAGCACGGTGGCGGGACCATCAGCGGCGCGGGCCTGGTCGACCTCGGCCTCGTGGCCTACGCCTTCGGCCGCCACGCTGCACCGGGACCGCTGGCCGGCACCAACGTGGTGGCGAGCACGCTCAGCGCACACGGCGCCGCGCCCGACGTGCTGGCCTCTTTGCTGTCGGGTGAGGGGATCGCCACCTGGTGCGCCCCGGTTTCCGGGCCCGACGGATGGCAGGTGACCGTCGAGGCCAAGAATGACGGCGCCGACCTCGTCCTGCACGGCGAGGCACGACAGGTGGAGGCCGCAGGCGCGGCGAACCACCTCCTCGTGACCTGCGGGGCCGGCGACGGCGCCACGACGCAGGTCCTGGTCCCCACGTCGGCCAAGGGGCTCTCCGTCACGCCGATGCAGACCATCGACTTGACCCGTCGCTTCTCCAGGGTGACCTTCGACGACGTGCGCGTCTCCGCCGACGCGGTGGTCGGGGCGCCGGCGGAGGCGGCACCCGACGTGCACCGTCAATTCCAGGTGTTGCTCAATCTCCTGAACGCCGAGTGCGTCGGGGCCATGCAGAGCGGGTTCGACATGACGGTCGAGTGGGCCTTCGACCGCTACTCCTTCGGGCGGCCCCTGGCCTCGTACCAGGCTCTGAAGCACCGCTTCGCCGACATGATGAGCTGGCTCGAGGCGTCGCACGCCATCAGCGCGGCGGCCTGCACGGCCACCCAAGAGGGGAACCACGACGCACCCGAGCTGGTCAGCGCGGCCAAGGCCTACATCGGGCAGTACGGCGCCGAGCTGCTCCAGGACTGCGTGCAGCTGCACGGGGGCATCGGGGTCACGTTCGAACACGATCTGCACCTGTACCTGCGGCGCCTCATCGTCGACAGCGCGCTGGCCGGGACGCCGGCGGACCATCGGCAGCGCATCGCGGCCATGGTGACGGAACGGGAACGGGAAGGGATGGCGGCGTGAGCGTGCTGCGGGTGGACCAGTTCGAGAGCACCGCCGACATGGAGGATCTCGAGACGTTTCGGCGCCGGGCCCGGGCCTTCATCCGATCCAATCTCCGCCAGGTCACGCCGGACGAGCTGCGCCTCGGCTGGAACGGGTTGAGCGAGGAGATGGAGCTGGCAGCGGTGGCCCGCGACCGTGAGTTGCAGCGGATGCTCTACGACGCTGGCCTCGCGGGCATCTGTTTCCCGCGCGCCTACGGCGGGCAGGGCCTGACGCCCGAGCACCAGAAGGTCCTCAACGAGGAGCTCGTCGGCTATGAGTACCCCCTGCGCATGCAGGTGCCGAACCTCTCGCCCTGCGCCACGGTCATCCTCGAATACGGCACGGAGGAGCAGAAGCTGCGCCACTTGCCCGCCATCTTGAAGGGCGAGGCGCTCTGGATGCAGTTCTTGTCCGAGCCCAGCGGAGGGTCGGACGCCGCGGGAGCTCTCACCACGGCCGTGCGCGACGGGGACCAGTGGGTGCTCAACGGCTCGAAGGTGTGGACCACGGGCGCATGGTGGTCCGACTGGGGGCTGTGCCTGGCCCGCACCAACTGGGACGTACCCAAGCACCGGGGCCTCACCGTGTTCATGCTGCCGATCCACCAGCCGAACATCGAGGTGCACCGGATCGAGATGCTGAACGGCTCGCGGGAGTTCTGCCAGGAGTTCATGACCGACGTCATCGTCCCCGACACCGAGCGCATCGGTGACGTCGACGACGGCTGGACGGTGGTCACGCGCTGGATGTTCCACGAGCGCATGCTCTACAACTCGCCGTACGTCACCGAGCCCATCGGTCTGACGCACGGGCACATGGATGCCGGCGTCGTCTACGCCATTGCCGAGGAGAACGGCCGGCTGGAGGACCCGTCGGTGCGCCAGCTCGTGGGCGAGGCACGGATGCTCGAGCTGGTGACCAGGGAGATGTCGACGTACGTCAGCGACAGCATCCGCGCCGGCCGGCTGAACGACCAGGCGGCCGCCCTCGTGCGCCTGTTCAAAGGGATCGCCCAGAACCGGATCGTGACGATTGCCTTCGAGGCGTCGGGCCCTGAAGGAGCGGCCTGGAGCGACGAGTCGGCGGCGCACCAGACGGCGACCAACTTCCTGATGCGCCAGGGCGGCACCATCGGGGGTGGCACGACAGAGATGGCCCGCAACGTCATCAGCGAGCGGGTCCTGTCCATGCCGAGGGAGCGCCGGTTGGACAAGGACGTGCCCTTCCGCGACGTCCCGCGTGGCCGCGCCGACGGCACCACGTCCAACCCATAGGCCCCGACCCAAGAGCCCTATTCCTCGTCATCGAGTTTGGAGGAGTCCAACCGTGGCCACCGCAAAGATCAACGGACTGTCGCTCGCTTACGAGACGATCGGGGAGGGTCGCCCCTGGGCCATCACGCCGGGCGGCCGCTTCACCAAGGAGTCCCCTGGCGTGCGCGAGCTCGCGCAGGCGTTGGCGGACCACGGGAACAAGGTCCTCATCTGGGATCGGCCCAATTGCGGCCAGTCCGACGTGTGCTTCGAGGGCCCGTCGGAGTCCGCCATGCAGGCCGATGCGCTGGCCGGGTTGCTGGCGCATCTCGATATGAACTCCGCCATCATCGCCGGCGGTTCCGGCGGCGCGCGGGTCTCGCTCCTGACGGCCGCTCGCCATCCCGAGTCGGCCGCAGGCCTCGCCATCTGGTGGATCAGCGGAGGCATCTACGGCCTGTTGTCGCTCGCCACGCACTATTGCGGCGGATCCGTCGGCGCGGCGTGGAACCACGGGATGCAGGCGGTGGCGGATCTGCCCGAATGGGCGGAGGTCCAGGAGCTGAATCCCTCCAATCGGGAGCGTTTCCTGAGTCAGGACCGGGCGACGTTCATCTCCACGATGGAGACCTGGATGCTGGCCTACTGCCCTCGCGACGGCGAGCACGTCCCGGGCCTGCCCGACGCCGACGCCCGCAGCCTTCAGATCCCCGCGCTCGTCTTCCGCAGCGGGGAGAGCGACGCCCACCACACACGTGCCACCTCGGAGGCGCTCGCGGAACTGCTGCCGCAAGGGCGCCTGGTCGAGCCTCCGTGGGGGGACCGGGAGTGGATCGAGCGCCAGGGCGCCCGGGAAGAGGGGCTCTTCGCGCATTGGCCCCGTCTGGCCCCCCAACTCTTGGAGTGGCAGGCCGAAGTCCTGGGCTGAGGGCTCCCGGCGGGGCCACCGCCCGCCACCGGCGCGCACCGTTCCGGCGGGACCGGCCGTTCTTCCCCGATGATCGTGGCGGCCGTCGACGAAGGCGTTAGGAAGCTCGAGGCGTCGACCAGGACGCCTCCGGCAGGCCCAGCGCATTGACGAACAAACGCGTCAGCTGTTCGACGCCGGCATCGAAGTCGCAGTCGAGCAAGCCCTGCACGAACCACATCTCGGGGAAGCGGTAGGTCATGGCACCCAGCCCAGCGGCGGCGATGTCGGGGTCGAGTCGCGGGTCGGCCAGGCCGTGGCGTTGCAACCGCCGAATGGAATCGGCGATCTGACCAGACGAGACGTCGTGTCGCTCGTTGCGCGAAGCGCGGAGTTCCTCGTCGAAGCGTGACACCTGCTCAATGACGCCCATGATGCGCGCCTCGTCCCGGTAGGCCTCGAGGTTGCGCCGTATGCCTTCGTGGATCCGCTCGAAGGGCGGCGCCGTCGACGTCGAGTCGAGGATGACGCTGTAGAGCGGCTCCCGCAGTCGCTCTTCCACCCCCGCCGCCACCTCGCGGAAGACCTCTTCTTTTGATTCGAAGTAGTGGTAGAAGGACCCGTGCGAGAGGCCGGCTTGCTCGGCGATGTCCGAGATCCGGGCGTCGAGGAAGCCATCGCGCTCGAACACCTCCTTGGCCGCTGCAATCAGCCGGGCCCGGGTCTCGATCCCCTTGCGGGAGCGGGGCCCGCTGGGCTTCTCGCCGGTGAGCGGTGGGGTCGTCGACACGGCCTTCTCCTTCCGGGCGGGCTCCGGGGGCGGTGGCATCAATGTACCGTCGCTTCCACGGGCCACTGGGGGACACGCGCTGCAGTCGGCATGAGGTCAGGCGTCCGTCCGCTGGAGGAGCAGTACGCCGGAAGGGGTGCCGCCGCCCGAAGTGACCACTGCGGTCTTGGCGTCCTTCACCTGGCGTTCACCGGCGTCATGCCGCAACTGGCTGACTGCCTCGTAGAGGAACCCAAAGCCGTGCGTGCGTCCCTCGGAGAGCTGCCCACCGTGCGGGTTGACGGGGAGCTCTCCGTCGAGGGCGATGCGCCGTCCGCCGTCGAGCCAGTCGTACGCCTCGCCGAACCCGCAGAACCCGAGACCTTCGATCCAGGAGATCGCATTGAAGGTGAAGCCGTCGTAGACCAGCGCCAGGTCCACCTCGGACGGACGCACGGCCGTCCGGGTCCAGAGGTGCGCCGCCTGGCCGATGACCTGTGGCTCGTGGGTGAGGGTGTCCTGGTCCCACGACACCCGCTCCATGATCTGCGTGCCGACCGCCTCGATGCGCACCGCCGGATGGGGGAGGTCCCCTGCCACGTCCGCCGCCGACACGATCACGGCGATGGAGCCGTCGCACGGCACGTCACAGTCGTAGAGCCCGAAGGGAGTGGTGATCGGCCGGGCCGAGAGGTAGTCGTCCATCGTCATAGGGTCGCGGTAGATGGCACGCGGATTCAGGGCGGCGTTCCGCCGGGCGTTGACCGCGATCAACCCGAGCATCTCGCGAGGGGCGCCGTAGCGGTGCAGGTACTGGGTGGCGTTCATGCCGATCCAGTTGGCTGCGGACATGGCCCCGAAGGGCGCGCGCCATTCCCTGAACGGCCCCGACACGCGCTCGGCGCGCTGCGTGGCCCCTTCGCCGCCGGCATTGGCCGCGTGTGCCTGAGCCGCCAACGTGGCGAACGTCGACTCCCAGACGGTGCGGAAGCAGAGAACATGGCGGCACAGTCCCGCCGCCACCGCCATGGCGGCGGCGATGACCGCGCCGCCGGGCCCGGGAAGATCGCCCCCACCGTTGATCCAGGTCGGGTGGAGGCGCAGGGCTTCTTCAATGGCGCTGGCGCCGCCTTCGCTCATGCCCGCGCCACTGGCGCCGGGGTAGGTCGACAGCCCATCAATGTCGTCGAGCGTGAGCCCCGCATCGGCGATCGCCTCCAGGCTCGCGTCGACCGCCAATGAGAGCGGATCGACCATGAGGCGGCGGCCGAACCTGGAGCGACCGATGCCGCTGAGGACGGCCCGGTGCTCGAAGCGCTCTTCGCCGAGGGGGGCGCGGGGGAGTGGGCGCGTTGGTTCCTCGACGCGGTCGACCGGGTCGACCTCGCCCGTCAACTCGAACAGGGGAAGCCAGACATCTTCTTGCTGTTCGAAGCGGACCGTGACCTTCTGGCCGATCTCGACCTCGGACGGCTCGCAACCGACGATGTTCGTCGTCAGGTGGACGCGGGGATCCTCGACCAACGCGACGTTGGCGATGACATAGGGCGGGTCGAAACCCGGGAGCCACCGGTGGGCGTTGACGGTGAAACCGACAATGGTCCCGCGGCCCGACACTGCCGTCGGCTTGGACGACCGGCTCCGGCAGTACGGGCAGATGGGCACGGGCGGGTGCACCAGCTGACCGCAGTCGTCACAGCCCTGCATCCGCAGGGTGCCGTCGGCACCGGAGGTCCAGAACCAGTCATTGGCAGGGGTCAGCTCCGGGAGCGGCCGCATCACCCTCCTGCGGCTCCGGGGGACCGACCAGTATTGACATCGACGTCGTAATCGAACACCGACGACATGATACGCGCAGAGGACGGGCGGACCCCTTCTGGCAGGTCGGAACCCTGCTCGGCGTCGATCTCACGGGCTGTCGCCCTCGGGGTGCGCAGGCACATTCCCGATTGTGCGCTCGTACTGCCTGACTCTAATATCGACGTCAATGTTGAAGGACATGCTCGTCGTGGACGCAGACTCGCACTGGTCCGAACCGCCCGACCTCTTCACCAGTCGTGCTCCGGCTGCGTTCAAGGACCGGGTCCCGCGGGTAGCGGAGATCGACGGCCAGCAGACGTGGGTCTTCGACGGCCACCCCATGGGTCGCTTCAGCGCCGGTGGCGTGATTGGCCGCGACGGCGCCAAGGAGAGCGCGCACCGGGCGCTCATGGAATGGGATTTCTACGAGATCCACGTCGGCGCCTACGACCCGAAAGTCCGCCTCGAGGTTCTCGACGAGTGTGGGATCGACGCCCAGGTCATCTTCCCGAGCACCATCGGATTGGGTGGTCAGGACCTGGGCATGGTGGACGACCCCGCCCTACGCCGTCTGGCCATCGAGATCTACAACGACGCCATGGCCGAGATCCAGGCCGACTCGGGCAACCGGTTGCTTCCGATGCCGATCATGCCGGCGTGGAGCGTGGACGACTGCGTACGGGAAGCGAATCGGGTCGCCGCGCTCGGAGCTCGTGGCGTCAATATGACATCGGATCCGCAGGACCTGGGTGCGCCGGACCTGGCCAACCGGGCGTGGGACCCCTTCTGGGAGGTGTGCGCGGACCGACAGTTGCCGGTGCACTTCCACATCGGTGCCAGCGTCACCGGCATGACCTTCTACGGCAAGTATCCATGGGAGTCGCACGCCGACAACACGAAGCTGGCCATCGGCGGGACGCTGCTCTTCATCGGCAACGCCCGCGTGGTCACCAACCTGATCCTGGCGGGGATCTTCGACCGCCATCCCGCGCTCAAAGCCGTCTCGGTGGAAAGCGGCGTCGGTTGGATCCCCTTCATCCTCGAGGCACTCGACTATGAGATGTCCGAGAACGCTCCGCCGGAACTTGCTGCCATGAGCAAAATGCCGTCCGAGTACTTCAAGAGCAACCTCTACGCGACGTTCTGGTTCGAGAACAACCGGAACAAGCTGCCGGATCTGATCGAGGCTGTGGGCGAGGACAACATCCTCTTCGAGACGGACTTCCCCCATCCGACCTGCCTCTACCCGAACCCACTCCAGAGCGTGGAGGCGAAGATGGAGACGCTCTCGCCGGAAGTCCGCCGTAAGATCTTTGGCGAGAATGCCCGCAAGCTCTACCGACTCTGAGAACGACGCCGCCGGTGTGACGCGCATCGGGCATTGGATCGCGGGCCGCGCGGTGCCGGGCGACCCGGGTCGGACCGCACCGGTCTACGACCCGGCCGCCGGGCTGCAGACCGCGGAAGTCGCGCTGGCCTCTCCGGCGGAGGTCGACGCCGTGGTCGCGTCGGCAGTCGAGGCGTCGCACGACTGGCGCACTTCCTCCCTCACGCGGCGGGCCAGCCTCCTCTTCCGGCTGCGGGAGCTGCTCGACGCCAGTCGCGACGAGCTGGCCGCCGCCGTGACCCGGGAGCACGGCAAAGTGCTGGAGGATGCGAGGGGCGAGGTGGCCCGCGGCATCGAGAACGTCGAGTACGCCTGCGGGATCCCGAACCTCCTCAAGGGCTCCGCCAACTCGGAGGTCTCGACGGGCATCGACATCCGCACCGTGCTCGAGCCCATGGGGGTCGTCGCCGGCATCACGCCGTTCAACTTCCCCATCATGGTGCCGCTGTGGATGATGGCCAACGCGATCGCCTGCGGGAACTGCTTCGTCTTGAAGCCGTCCGAGAAGGACCCCTCGGCCTCGCTGATCCTCGCCGACATCGTCCGGCGGGCAGGGTTTCCCGACGGCGTCGTCAACGTCGTGCAGGGCGATCGCGAAGCCGTGGAGGCATTGCTCGCCCACCCCGACGTGGCGGCGATCTCCTTCGTGGGGAGCACCCCGGTGGCGCGCCACATCTACGAGACGGGGACGCGGCACGGAAAACGGGTCCAAGCACTAGGCGGGGCGAAGAACCACATGGTCGTACTGCCCGACGCCGACCTCGACGCCGCCGCCGATGCGGCGATCTCCGCCGCCTACGGCTCGGCCGGCGAGCGGTGCATGGCCATTTCGGTCGTTGTCGCCGTCGGATCCGTGGCCGACCCGCTCGTCGACGCCATCGCGAGGCGGATCCCCGACGTGGTGGTCGGTGCCGGCGACGACGATGCGTCCATGATGGGGCCGCTGATCACGGCGGAGCATCGTGATCGCGTGCAGTCCTACGTCGAGCGCGCCGCAGACGAGGGGGCCAAGGTGGTCGTGGACGGCTCCGCGACGTTGCCTGGACGCGGCTTCTTCGTCGGGTGTTCTTTGCTCGACGATGTGAAGCCTGGCATGCGTGTCTACGACGACGAGATCTTCGGGCCCGTGCTGAGCGTGGTGCGAGTCCCCACGTTCGACGAGGCGCTGACGCTCGTGAACGACAACCCCTACGGCAACGGCACGGCGCTGTTCACCCGGGATGGCGGCACGGCCCGGCGTTTCGAACGAGAGGTCCAGGTGGGGATGGTCGGCATCAATGTCCCGATCCCTGTTCCCGTGGCCGCGCATTCGTTCGGCGGCTGGAAGGCGTCCATCTTCGGTGACGCGTCCATCTACGGCCCCGATGGGATTCGGTTCTACACGCGGCCCAAGGTCGTGACGTCCCGCTGGCCCGATCCTGGCCCGAGCAGCATGGAACTCCACTTCCCGACGAATCGCTGACCGGGCCGGGCTCCCACCCACCCAGCAGGGAGGCGGGGCGCCTTCCGGAACACCGATAGGCCTAGCTGTCGGTTCGTCCGGATCGGTAAAATCCCTTGTGGACTGGCTCTTTCTGGGGTCCGGAGACCGGTCGTCTGGTGTCGGCAGTTCTATGACATTGACGTCACCGTCAAAAATCATTACTCTGGAACCATGCCTAGAGCTTGCGATTTTCCCGTCTTCGACGCCGACAACCATTTCTACGAGACCAAGGACTCCTTCACTCGGCACCTGCCCGACCGCTACAAGGGCGCCATCGACTACGTGGACCTTCGGGGCCGCACGAAGATCATGATCCGCGGCACGGTCAGCGAGTACATCCCGAACCCCACGTTCGAGGTTGTGGCGAGGCCGGGCGCGCAGGAGGAGTACTTCCGCAACGGGAACCCCGAAGGGAAGTCGTATCGGGAGCTGATCGGCGAGCCCATGCGGAGCCTCCCCGGCTTCCAGCACCCGGAGCCCCGCATCGAGCTGATGAACGAGCTCGGTGTCGACCGCTCGCTCATGTTCCCGACGCTCGCCAGCCTGCTCGAGGAGCGCATGCGTGACGATCCTGAGCTCACGCATGCGGCGATTCACTCACTGAACGAGTGGATGTACGAGGAGTGGACCTTCAACTACGAGGATCGGATCTTCGCGACACCGGTCATCACACTGCCGATCGTCGAGAAGGCGATCGAGGAGCTCGAATGGGCGGTGGAGCGGGGGGCGAAGACGGTCCTGATCCGACCGGCGCCCGTACCGGGGTTCCGCGGCTCCCGCTCATTCGGGTACCCGGAGTTCGATCCGTTCTGGCAGGCCGTGGTCGATGCGGACATCCTCGTGTCGATGCACTCCTCCGACAGTGGGTACACCCGGTACGCCAACGACTGGACCGGCCCGAGCGAGATGCTGCCCTTCAAGCTCGATGCATTCCGCTACATGACGGGCGGCCACCGGCCGATTCAGGACACCATGGCCGCCTTCGTGTGCCACGGCGTCTTCGCTCGCTTTCCCGAGCTGCGGGTCGCTTCCATTGAGGCTGGCGGGGAGTGGATCTCTGCGTTCGTGGAGCACCTGGGCGACACCTACAAGAAGATGCCGAACGCCTTCGACGGGGACCCGGTCGAGCAGTTCAAGCGGAACGTCTGGGTGAGCCCCTTCCACGAGGACGACCTCGGCGACATCATCGACGTCATCGGTGCCGACCACGTGCTCTTCGGTTCGGACTACCCCCATCCCGAGGGTCTGGCCGAGCCGTGCAGTTACGTCGACCACTTGCCCAAAGGCCTGGCCGACGACGACGTGAAGAACATCATGGGCGGCAACCTGGCCCGCATCATGCGTGTGGACGTCGCCGCGACGGCAGGCGTCTGAATCCCAGGCGGGACCATCCGCGGCGGCGACCGCCGTCGGGCCGCCGGCCGAGGTCGTACCGGACGAGAGCCCGTGCGTGGACGCGCCCTCATCCCGCCCAGCGTGTCCGCGTCCACAAGGTGCGCCCGGCCGTTTCTAACAGTAGGGTCACGCCCGGACCGACTCGCTTCATTCGTCAAGGAGCCTCCACATGACTGACTACAAGTTCGTGCAGTACGAGAAGCTTGGCTCGGGCAAGATCGCCCGCATCATGCTGAACCGCCCCGAAGCGAGAAACGCGCAGAACCGGGGCATGCTGGTCGAACTGAACGATGCGTTCCTGGCGGCGGAGGAGGACGACGAGGTCAGAGTCGTGATCCTGGGCGGCATGGGACCGATGTTCTCTTCGGGGCACGACATGGGATCCAAGGTCTCCATGGAGGAGTCGATGCCCGGGCCCAACCAGCACCGGAGCAGGACCATCAACGGCGCCACCCGCAAGGGCGCCGAGGCCTTGATGCTCCAGGAGTGGCACTACTACTTCGAGAACACGCGGCGGTGGCGGAATCTGCGCAAAATCACCATTGGGCAGGCGCACGGCGACGTCTACGCCGCGGGACTGATGCTCCTGTGGGCCTGCGACCTCATCATCTGCGCCGAGGGCACCAACTTCGCCGACGTCGTCGGCACCCGACTCGGCATGTGCGGCACCGAGTACTTCGCCCACCCGTGGGAGTTCGGGCCGCGCAAGGCCAAGGAGCTCCTGCTGACGGGCGACTCCATCAGCGCGGAGGAGGCGCATGGGCTGGGCATGGTCAGCAAGATCTTCCCGGCCGACGACCTTGCCGAGCGGACGGTCGAGTTCGCCGAGCGGATTGCCATGCTGCCCTCCGTGACGTCGCTGCTGATCAAGGAAGCCGTGAACCAGAGCGTCGACAACATGGGCTTCTACAACGCGCTCAACGCGTGCTTCACGCTCCACGAGCTCAACCATTCCCACTGGGCCCAGGTCAACGACGACGGTTATCCCGTGGCGAAGGAAGACTCCGGGCTCCCGAACTGGAAGAACGCGCCGCCGATCGTGCCGGCGGTCAAGGACAAGGTCCGCGCCGAATCGTGACGAGCGGGCGGTGCCGGTGACACCCGATGCGGGTGGCCGGTAGCGCATGACAGTCGAAACCTCGAGCGAAGGCGGGGATGTGGCCGCTCCGGACTCCTCGTCGCAGATGGAGCGGCACGACGGGGCCGAACCCGTCGTGCGGCGGGCGCCGTTCTCGGACAATCCGCTCGTCGGTGCGCGCGGGCAACGAACGAGGCAGCGGATTCTGCAGGCTGCGCTCCAGCTCTTCGGTGATGAGGGCTTCCACCGATGCAGCATTGCCCGCATCAGCGAGCAGGCCGATTGCTCGCGGGTCTCGTTCTACCAGTACTTCTCCAGCAAGGAAGACGTGTTCAGCCATCTGGCCGGCCAGGTCGCCCGCGAAATCAGTGCCTCCACGGAGGCCATCGATCCGCTGACGGCCGGGGCTGCAGGCTGGGACGGCCTGCGCGCCTGGGTCGGCCGGTACGGAGACATTCACGCGCGCTATGGGCCGATCTTTCAGGCACTCCCCGCAGCGCTCGCCCGTGACGACGAGATGATCTCCGCCGCGGCGCGTCTGCGTGACGAGACGGTGGCCCGACTCCGCTCGACGTTGTCGAGGCGCGAGAGCGATCAGCCCCAACCCCAACGTCAGCTCAACGCTCTGCTCTCGCTGCTGCTCGCCTCCCTGAGAAGGACGCTGGACAATGCAGCCACGCTCCGTTTGTTCGCCCCGCAGGACTACTCGAGGGAGCGGGTCGAGATTGCCTTCACCGATGTCATGCATCGCGCCCTCTTCGGCCGCAGCGACGTCAATGTGCATGTCGTCGAACGTGGCCATCCGCCACGGCTGGAGTTCGGGCCGGTCACTCGGGACATGTTGGCGAAGGAGGAGGCGATTCGGTGCAGCACCGAGCAGCCGGCCGCCCTGAAAGCGTTGATGGAGCACGGCCGCGACGTGTTCGTGCGCCGCGGCTATCACGCGACCCGGGTGGACGACTTGGCCGCTGCGGCCGGGGTCTCCCACGGGGTCTTCTACCGCTACTTCGAGAACAAGGATCAGTTGGCGATCGTCCTTACGGTGCAGGCGATGCGCGCCGTCGCCGACGCCTTCGTCGAGATCCCCGACCTGACGACCCACGACACCGCGGATCTCAGACAATGGCTGCGGCGCTACAACGCCGCCCAATCCGGCGAGGCGGCCATGATCCGCGTCTGGGTCGACGCCGCGCTGGAGGACGCCCGGCTGCGTTCCGTCTCGGCCTCGTCATTGGACTGGGGGCGTCGGCGTATGGTGCGTGTCTTGGCGGAACGAGGCTGTGGCGACGTGGACGCGGAGGCAGTGGTCATGGTGGCGCTCCTCGGCGCCTTTGGCGCCCAGCCGCCTGCTGCCGCCACCGTCGACGCTGCGGCACACATCATCGGGTTCGGACTGCTGGGCCAGTCAGCACCCGGCCTTTCGGCCGGGGGTCCTCGACGGAGCGATCGATGATGATGCATCCCAGGTCAACGGGCATTTCTGTCGTTGTGCACGACGTCGCCCGCATCGTTAGTATCTGAATCGACGTCGATGTCAGAAACGCCCCGGCGGAGCCGGCCGGTGAGAAGGGGTCCGCAGGAATGCTCCAATTCGTGATCGCCGGACTGGTCCTCGGAGGGATCTATGCGATCGCCTCCGCCGGCCTGGTCATCACCTACACAGCGTCGGGAATTCTGAACTTCGCCTTCGGCGCCATCGCGTACTTCATCGCCCGCTTCTACTACTTCCTCAACACCCAACACGGCTGGTCGATCCTGCCGTCAGCCGTCCTCTCCATCGGTATCGCCTCGCCCGCGCTCGGTGTGCTCCTCTACGTCGTCCTGTTCCGCCACCTGCGTCTGTCCTCGCCGATGATCAAGGTGGTGGCGACGATCGGCCTGCTCGTGGCCATCCCGTCGCTCGCGGTGTTGATCTTCGGCAACGAAGCCATCAACCAGGCCCCCGGGCTGGCGCCCCAGCCCGTCGCCGTCTACCAATTCCTCGGGGTGCCGGTCACCCTGGACCAGGTCATCGTCTACATCTGTGTCGTCGTGACCGTGGTCGCCGGCGCGCTCATCCTGCGGTACACCGATGTCGGCCTCAAGGTGCGGGCGATGGTCGACTCCCCGGCCATGACGGACCTTTCGGGCACCAACCCGACCGCGGTGTCGGTCGGCGTCTGGGCGGTGAGCACGTTCTTCGCCGGCCTGGCCGGTGTGCTGGCCGCGCCCATCATCGGGCTCGATGCCGGCAACTTCACCCTTTTGATTGCGGCGTCGTTCGCCGCCGTCGTGGCGGCGAGGTTGCGCAACCTCCCGGTAGCCGTGGCCGTCGGCCTGCTCATGGGGATCGCCACCTCCTTGATCCAGCGGTACCTGCCCCCGGCCAGCTCCTGGACCACCGAGGTCATCGACGCGGTGCCGTTCATCGTCATCGCGGTGGTGCTCGTCTACGAGCTGATCCGCCGGGGTCGGGTGGGCGAAACCGACGGATGGGGCGGTGCGCTCGACCGCGCCATCACGCCGCAGGGCGAGAGCCGCCTGGCGGGTTCGACCGAGAACGTGGTCGAGTCCGCGTCGCTCAACGTCGTCGGCCGCTATGGCGGACCGATCCTGTTGATTGCCCTCGTGTCGCTGGTGCCGCTCATCGTGGAGGGCTACTGGGTGGGCCTGATGGCCCAAGCCTTTGCCTACGGGATCATCTTCCTCTCCTGGACGCTCGTGACGGGCGAGGGCGGCATGCTCTGGCTCTGCCAAATCACCTTCGCTGGCGTCGGTGCGTTGACCACTGCCCAGCTCGCCAACCACTACGGGTGGCCCGTTCTCGGAGCCGTCGTCGTGGGAGGCCTGATCGCACTGGTCCTGGGTGTGATCGTCGGGTTGCTCAGTATCCGCCTCGGCGACCTCTACGTCGCCCTTGTCACGCTGACCTTCGGGCTGCTGATGGAGAACCTCGTCTTCACCTTGCCGAGCTTCGTGAACCAGGGATTGGGTCTCACGCTCAACCGACCGAGCTTCGCGACGTCGGACCGCGCCTTCACCTATCTCTGTCTGATTGCCTTCGCGATCGTCGCGCTCTTCATCGTCAACTTCCGGCGCTCGACGACCGGCCTGGCGCTCAATGCCGCGCGGTGGAGCGAGGCCGGTGCCAAGACATCGGGCATCAGCGTGGTGCAGATGAAGGTGATCGCCGGTGCGTTGGCGGCGCTGATCGCCGGCATCGGCGGCGGGTTCCTCGCCCTGGCGCAGACATCGTTCCAGCCCAGTGAGTTCGCCACGTTTGCCGGCGTGGTGTGGTTGGCCGTGTTGGTGACGATTGGGGTGCGCTCCAACGCGGCAGCACTGATCGCCGGCGTCAGCTTCGTCATGTTGCCGGCGCTCGCGCAGGCCTACCTCCCGACGTGGACGGGCAACGTCCTCCCCGTGTTGTTCGGTCTCGGAGCGATTTCGGTGGCGAAGTATCCCGACGGCGTGCTTGCCGAACAGGGCCGCCGGGCGCGGCGGTTGCTGATTCATCTCTCGCCCAAGCGTGCTGGCGAAATCCTGGGTGAAGACCCCCCGGCGTCGGACGTGGGCCCGGTGCCCGCGGCTCGGGTGGCGGAGCACATCTCGTGACATCGAGCCCGGGTGTGGCCGCAGAGGCAGGCGTCGTCACGGCAGACGCGGTGCCGGCACTGGCAGCGAGTGACATCACGGTCCGCTTCGGCGGGCTGACGGCGTTGTCCTCGGTGAGCATCGAGGTGCAGCCCGGTCAGATCGCAGGGCTGGTCGGACCGAACGGGGCCGGGAAGTCGACGTTGCTGGCGGTGCTGTCGGGGCTGCTGCGGGCGAACTCCGGCCGGGTGCAACTTCACGGTGACGACATCACCAACGTGTCCTGTCGGTCGAGGGCCAGCAAAGGGCTGGCCCGCACGTTCCAACAACCTGAGCTGTTCATGGGATTGACGGTGCGCGAGCACCTGATGCTGGCGCACCGGGCGCGGGTTTCCCCGCGGCGCCTGTGGCGCGACATGCTCGATCCGCGTTCGCTGCTCCCTCCGGGCAAGGAAGAGAACGAGCGGGTCGATGAATTGCTCGAGCTTCTGCGGCTCACCCGGGTGGAGAAGGCGCCGGTGGCTGCCTTGCCCCTGGGCATCCTTCGCCTGGTCGAGGTGGGCCGCGCCCTGGCCTCCGATCCCCAGGTGCTCCTGCTCGACGAGCCGCTGTCCGGCCTTGACATCAAGGCCTCGGAGAACCTGCTGACCGTCTTCCGGCAGATCGTGGACCAACCGGACCACAAGCTCTCGCTCATCATGGTGGAGCATGACGTGGCGGCCGTCCTCGCCCTTTCCGACATCGTGTTCGTGCTCGACTTCGGCGAGCGCATCGCGGTGGGACCGCCGGAGCAGATTCGCAACGACCCCGCCGTGCGAGCCGCCTATCTCGGAGACACCGATCCGCAGGATGATCAACCGGGAGCGACCACGCCGCCGGTTGAACCCGCGGCGGGCGGCCCGACATGACCGAGCCCCTTCTCAAGGTTGACAACCTCGACGTGCGCTACGGGTCCTCGCGCGCCCTCTTCGACGTCTCCTTGTCCGTTGAGCCGGGGACCGTGCTCGCCGTGCTCGGCGCCAACGGTGCCGGCAAGAGCACGCTGGCGCGTGCCGTCTCCGGCCTGGTCCCGTCGACTGCTGGCCGCGTTGCCTTCGACGGCCGGGACATCACCGGCATGCCGGCCTACCGGATCCGGAAGCTCGGCCTGACCTACATCCCTGAGGGGCGTGGCATCTTCCCCGGCCTCTCTGTCGTCGACAACCTGCGCATGGCGGTCGGGCAGGAGAAGCGGCACGAGCGTGCCGCGGCGATCGACCGGGCCATCGACCGGTTCCCCGTACTGGGGCAACGAAGGTCGCAACGGGCCGGGAGCCTTTCCGGGGGCGAGCAGCAGATGCTGGCGCTGGCCCGTGCCCTGGCCGTCTCCCCGAAGCTCGTCATCGCTGACGAGATGTCACTGGGCCTGGCGCCGATCGTGACGGAGTCGGTGTTCCAGGGCCTCGAAGACGCCCGGCGGTCGGGCATCACCATCGTCCTGACCGAACAATTCGTCCATCGCGCGCTCGCGATGGCGGACAACTGTGTGATCCTCATGAGGGGCCAGGTGGGCTGGTACGGCCCCGCCTCTCAGGCGGGGCAAGAGGTCATCGATCGCTATCTCGGTGATGCCGAGCCCGCGACCCCCGCGGCAGCAGGCGGAGGGTTACAGTAACGACCGGTCAGTCCAATGGAGCGGTCTTCGTTCGCTCGGACACGGAAACGAGGATCCTCTGGCTGGGGGTCCAGGGAGGTCGTTGGAGACATGCATGCACCCATGATTTCGAAACGCGGAGCGACGCGGAAACGGCGGGCAACGGTGCCCGTGGCGCTCGCCCTGTTGACCGGACTGCCCTTGCTGCTGGTTGGGACGACAGCCGTCACGGCGTCGGCGTCGCCAGCTCCCATCACCATCGCCTACATCACCGACGTCACGGGCGAGGGCGGCTCCGAGAACTCGACGTCGCCGGCTGGTTTTGAGGCCCGGCTGGACCTGCAGAACGCCCAGGGCGGAGTCAACGGGCACAAGCTCGTGCCGCTCGTCATCGACGACCAGACCAATCCCAGTGAGATTGCCACCGCAGTGCAGAGCGCCATCTCGAAGGGTGCTTTCGGCATCGTCTCTCAGAGTCCCCTGATGTTCCTCGCCGCCAAGTACCCACAACAGGCGGGTCTGCCGGTCACCGGCACCTATGACGACGGCCCGGAGTGGGGCCAGCAGCCCTATACGAACATGTTCGCCGCCGACAACGGGAGCGTCGACCCCAAGTACCCGGTCAACACCCAGTTGGGAGACCTGTTCAAGAAGCTCGGGGGAACGACCCTCGGGGCGTACGGCTACGGCATTTCGCCGTCGTCGAGCCGGGCGGCCATTGGCACCGCGGACTCCTTCAAGCACGCGGGAGGCAAGGTCGGCGTTCTCGACACCACCGTCCCCTTCGGGAGCGTGAACTTCACCAGCATGGCGCTCGTCGCCAAGCAGGATCACGTGGACGCATTGTCCCCGGCCATGGACGCCAACTCCAACTACGCGTTGGCGACGGCGCTGAAGCAGGCCGGTGTGAAGATCAAGGCGGCGATCTACGCCACCGGGTACGAGCCGGACGTGATCAAGTCCCCGGCCTGGAAGACACTCCAGGGCGGTTACTTCCTCTCCCTGTTCCGCCCGTGGTCACTGCCCAACGCCGGAACCCAGCAGATGCAGGCCGCCATGGAGAAGTACGCCCACTTCAGCAAGACCGACTTCCCGAACTTCGGGCAGTACGAGTCGTGGGCGGGCGCTGACCTCATGATCAAGGGCTTGCAGATGGCTGGCGCCAACCCGACCCGTGCCGCCGTGGTCAAGGACCTGCGCAGCATCAAGAGCTACAACGTCAACGGCCTGCTTCCGGTCAACCTGAACTACGCCACGAACTTCGGGCACAACCCGCCCAAGACCTGTGCCTGGATCATGAAGGCCGGGCCGAAGGGCTTTACGGCGATCTCGTCGCAGCCCTCGTGCGGCACCGATCTTCCCGGGACGTCGACGGCCGGTTCGTCCTAGACCTGCGCATCGAACGATGGAAAGCGAACCGCCGGCGTGCACTGCATGCCGGCGGTTCGCTCGTTCAGGACCTCAGCGAAGCCGCCACTCGGGGCGCGGCGCGTGAAATGTCTCCTGGCCCTCTGCGATGTTCTCGAATTGGGTGCCCATGGTCACGAACGAGGACACCTGAAAGCGGGCGTCGCGACGCGAGAGTTCGTGGGACATCCAGACGGCACGCAGCGTGCCCTGGATCGCGATCGGCGGCGCTGAGGCGATGGCTCTCGCCACCCACATCGCCCGCTCCATGAGCTCGGAGAGTGGCACCACCTCGGAGACGAGCCCCATCTGATACGCACGCTCAGCGCTCATGCGCTCATGGGCTCCCATCAGCACCAGGCGCATGGTCTCGCCGAACGGCAACTTCTGGAGAAGGTGCATCGACTCGAAGCCGGCCACCATCCCGTACGTCACGTGGGGGTCGAAGAACGTCGCATGCTCAGCGGCGATGATGATGTCGGACTCGCCGAGCAGATAGAGAGCCCCACCGCAAGCCATGCCGTTGACCGCCGAGATCACCGGCTTCCAGACATCGTTCTCCTTCGGGTTGATGCTGACGCCGGGGTCGTTGTACTGGAACGGGCTCGACGCCGGGCCCGTGGGGTGCTTGAGCTTGCGCCGGCGATCCTCATCGACCAGGTAGTCGTTCTCAATCGACTCGGCCCGATCGATGCCAGAGCAGAAAGCCAAGTCGCCTGCGCCGGTGAGGATGACGGCGCGGACGTCGTCGTTCACGGCGCAACGCTTGCCACATGGCGCGCATCTCCGCCTGCATCTGCTCGTCGAACGCATTGTGCACCTCGGGGCGATTGAGGGTGACGATCGCGACACCGTCGTCTTCCTCGTACAACAGCTTCTCGTAGGTATCCAACTCCTTGGCCCCCAAATCCACCTGAAAACTCAGGTCGTCAGACTATCGATACGGTTTTCGGCACTTGGGGT
The DNA here is from genome assembly GCA_963753115.1 of uncultured Acidimicrobiaceae bacterium. GTDB lineage: Bacteria > Actinomycetota > Acidimicrobiia > Acidimicrobiales > RAAP-2 > Bog-473. The sequence goes on along the minus strand of CAVWBB010000007.1, from coordinate 65,266 downwards.
TCCGGTCAACCCGCGGTCGGCAGGTTGTGGACGACGGTCACCCTGCTGTCGTCGAAACTCAAGAAATGTCGCAGGGCCGAGGATTCCGGGAGCGGATCCTCGTAGCTCCACGCGACGTCGTCGAGGACAACATCGCCGATGCGGGCGGTCCAGTACGTGGCGTTGCCCTTGTACGAGCAGTAGGTCTCGGTGGCGCTCTGGTGCAGGAGATCCATGCGCACGAAGCGGGGATCGACGTAGAGGCGGGGCTCCAACGCGGTCTCGTAGACGGCCAGGGTGTCTGCCGTGTCGACCAGGCTGACGCCCGCGGCATCGACGCGAAGCCGTCGTCCGGAGCGCAGGCAGTCGACCCGGTGGTAGGGGTTCCGCGGGTGTCCGAACACCTTCTCGTCCTCCTCGAGCCAGGTGTCCACGGCATCCCAGGGGACCGTCACGTACCCCGGGGCGTCCGGCTGGGGCTCGGCCCGCACACCAGCGACGTCGCCCGCCGGGAAGGCGTAGATCGGCGGCTTTCCGGGGCAATGCATCAGGAGGGCATGCTCACTGTCGACGACAGTCACGCCGTCCTTCACGGCCCGCACCCGCCGCCGATGTGGCTCCATGTAGGTCACGGCAGCGGGCATCGGGGCGCTGAAGCGTCCAGCCGGTTTTGCGCTCAGGGGGCCGCGACCCGTCGAGAGGCTCACAGCGCTGTCCGGTCGTCGACGGCTCCAGTCCCGACAGGGAAGGGGCGGACCATCGCCTCGACGCTGAAGGAGGCCAGGAGGTCGCCTTCGATGTCGTGGACCCGGCACTCGGCGTGGGTCATCCCGTCCCCGGCGAAGGTCGAGAGATGGCGGTAGAGCACCCATTCGTCGACGCGCACGTCACGGTGCAGCGACAGGCTGATGGCGTTGATGCCCATGGAGAGCGTCCGGTGCGCCTGCGCCTGGCTGATGCCTGCATGGGGACGGAGGGCGGCTGCGATCGACATGTGTCCCGAGAACTGGGCCAGCAGGCCGGCATGGAGGGCGGGCTCGGCAGGCACGTCGCGGAAGCGGACCCACGCATCGACGATCGGCGGCCCCACCGGCGCGTCTGCCTCGTTGGTGTAGGCGCCATCGACGACCCTGATGTCGCGGCCCGTCACGCCCATATCGCAGGGAGGGCATTCGTAGGGCCCAGGAACGTCGGGGGGTTCTGCGGCATGGTGGATGAGGTCCTCGGAAGGCACGTCGAGCAGCACGGTTCCGCCAGCACAGCACCGCTCGCCTTGCCGGACTTGGACTGTCAGGCCCGTGAAGGTCCGGCCGGCGCTGAGTTCGGCCAGTTCGAACCGAAGGGGCAGTCGGGCGTCGGCCGAGCGGAGGAACATCATGGTCGCCGACACCACGCGCCGGCCCGCCGCATGCCGGCTGGCGGCGACGATCGACTGTCCGAGCATCTGGCTGCCCTCGACGACGGGCCGTCGCCCGTCGCTCCGGGCTGGGCCGAGAAAGCGCAGCGGACCGTCGGGGCGTACGTCCATCACATCGATGAGGTCCGCGGCGTCGCCCCAGGTGGGGAACTCCTTGATCGTCACATCTCGGGCGACGTCGCCTGGGCGTCCATCGGCGATCTCGATCCAGACGCGTTCCTGGTCGAAGGAGCCGAATCCCACCAGCTCAGCCAGAGAGTCCGGCGGCGTCACAGGGCTCGAGAGGATGTCGGGGCTGGCGACGGTGCCCCACGTCCGGGCCGTCGACCCGTCAGAGGACTCTCGGCGTCCCTGGTCTTCGAACCGCGCGAGGTCGATGTCGGCGAGCGGAAAGTAGAGAACCGGCGCCATCCCCAGCTCCGCCACGTACAGGCACGCACTGGACTGGGCCACGATCTCCTTGTCCCACCAGGCACTCGCTCGGTACGGATAGCGCTCGACCTTCATGTGCGCAGATGCGAGCGGCGTCGCGCTCAAACGTTCCCAGGCATGCGGGCGGCGACCGTCACTGACGGAATGGCGACGGCCCCCTGTCGCAGGGTCGAGTCGACAATGGTGATCAGGTCCTCGACACCGACGAAAGCACCGCTCATGTAATTGCGAGCCAACCACACCGGCATCACCTCCGCCGCGAGCTCCTGGTCCCACCCGTTGGCGAATTCGGGCATGGAGTCGCCGTCGCCGCCCATGCACTCTCCGACGACGACTCGCGTGAAGCCCACGGTCGGGTGCTCTCCCCTCCAGGCCTCGACGAGCTTGTCGAGGGCGGCCTTGCTGACCGCGTAGGCGCCAAGGCCCGGCCACGGGGGAGTGAGGGATGCGCTCACCGACGAGAGATAGACGGCAGTGCCGGAGGATTCGACGAGATGCGGCATCGCCGCCGCGGTCACCAGCGCCGCGCCGATGACGTTGGTGTCGAAGACATGCCGCCACGTCTCCGCATCCATGTCGGCGAGACGGACGAGGGGGCCGACCCCGGGCGCGTAGACGAGGGCGTCAATGCCCCCCAGACCCTCGGCGGCCTCGTTCACGGCGGACCGGCACGATTCGGTGCTGGTCACGTCGCAGGTGATCGCGAGCGTCCCCGGGCCGGCCTCCTCGGCCGCCGCCTCGAGCCGCTGCTGCCGGCGTGCCAGCAACGCCGTCTTCGCCCCACGCTGGGCCAGCCCGACGCCGATACAGCGCCCGAGGCCGCTCGAAGCCCCCACCACAACCGTTCGCATGTTCCTCCTTCTGAGACCTTGGTGACGCAGATGTTAGACAGGGTTTGAGCAGGTCGTAGCCGACGAACCGCTGCCGACGGCATTGCCCAGGTCGGGGCCCTGTCCGGGCGAGGTGCTCCTGGTTCTCAGCGGGTGCAATCGTTAGCATCGTTGCGGGTGTGACAGCGCCCGGCGAAAGGGGGGACGATGGCGAAGACCGCGATCATCTCGGTGGACGGGCACGTCCGGGCTTCACGGGGCGACTACAGGTACTACGTCGAGAAGCAGTACCTCGAGGCATTCGACAACTGGGTCAGCGCGGAAGAAGCAGCCGGAGCGCCCGAGAGCGGCAATCTCAGCGCTGGACTCGACCCGACGTCGCAATGGGACTCCGACCTTCGCCTCAAGGACATGGAGAGCCAGGGGGTCGTGGCCGAGGTGCTGTTCCCGAACGGGCTGCCCTTCCAGGCGCGGCCGGCGGACGACGTGGGCTCGTTCTCCAGTCCCGAGCTCGACCGGCAGGCCCGCTTGGCCTACAACCGCTGGCTGGCCGACTTCTGCGGCCTTACGCCGGGCCGCCGGGCGGGACAAGCCTTGATCTCGTTCGACGACATCGACAATGCGGTCGGGGACATTCATTGGGCGAAGGAGCACGGGCTCGGTGGTGTCATGATGCCTGCCTTGCTTCCGAGCGGGAGGTTCTTCTTCGATCCCGCCCTTGACCCGGTCTGGGCCACGTGCGTCGAAGTCGGCCTCCCGATCAGCCAGCACGGGGGCTCCGGTGCGCCCGCCTACGCCCCTCCGGGGTTCGCTGCCATCATGACCCTCGCCCTCGAGCATTCCTTCTACTCAGGTCGTTCTCTGTGGCAGATGATCCTCGGGGGTGTCTTCGAACGGTTCCCGGAGCTCCGGCTGGCGTTCGTCGAGACCGAAGCGGATTGGATCGGCCCGGTGATCCGCAAGCTGGATCGTCGCCTTCAGTGGGGCGACGACTGGACCGGGTGGGCCCAGACGCTGCAGCGGATGCGTCAGTTCAGCGGTTCGGCCCGTGAGTACTGGGCGGCCAACTGCTTCGCCGGCATCTCGCCATTCACCGAGGACCAGGTCCCGCTCGACGAACTGGCGCGTCCGACTGCGGAGTACGAGCAGTTTGCAATCGGCTGTGACAACACCATGTTCGGAGTGGACTACCCCCACTTCGAATCGGTGTTCCCCGACACGAAGCACAGTGTCGACGCACTGGTGCAACATCCGAGCATCACCGCCGAAGTCTCCCGCAAGATCCTGTGCGAGAACGCGGCGCGCGTCTACGGCTTCGACTTGGACGGCTCTTGCGCCCGACATTGAGCGGGTCGGCTTCGAGGTCGACGGACCGGACGTTCCTGACCGTCGCTGACGTCGGGCTCTCGCCTGGTTCAGTCCAAACCCTTGCGCAAGGCGATCAACGCAGACCACGACAGGAGATCCCCTGTGAACGCAGACCACAAACGGAACGCGGCGCCTCGCCGTGAGGTGGCCCGAGCGACTGGCGCTGAGGGCTGGAGATTGCGCACACGACGACCGGCGACCCTCCCGCCCCGAGCGCGGGAACGTCTAGCGTGCGGCTGTGGCCGAATCGCGCCGGCTGAGCTTCGATCCGATCGCCGAGGCGGAACGCCAATGGGGTCTCCATGGATGGCCCGACCAGGCGCCCGGCATGGCCGTCGTGACTTCCATCATGCGGTTGCAGCAGGTCTTCCTCGGCCGTGCCGACACCGTTCTGCGACCGCTCGGGCTCACCTTCGCCCGTTATGAGGTGCTCATGCTGCTGTCCTTTTCCCGCAAGGGGATCCTGCCCCTGGGCAAGATCGGCGAGCGTCTCCAAGTGAACGCGGCCAGCGTCACGAACGCCGTCAACCGGCTGGAGGCCGACGGCCTGGTCGCTCGCCAGTCGAATCCCGATGACGGGAGGGGCACGTTGGCCCGTCTGACGGTGGCCGGTCGGCGCCGCGCCGCGCAGGCCACGGATCTCATGAACGAGCAGGTCTTCGAGGACCTCGGGGTGTCACCGACCACGGTCCGGCGGCTCTTCGACCAGCTGGCCGAGCTCCGACGGGCCGCGGGCGACTTCACGTGACTCCGGGGGTGGAAAGTAGTTTGACGTTGAATTAATCTGGGATCATGGCGGACCGGAAGATCTGGCAGGAGCAATTCGATCGCTCGCCCCGGCGAGAGGCTCGCTTTGAGACGATGTCGGGCGTGCCGGTGGAAGCCGTCTACGGCCCCGACGGTGCGGAGTTGCCGGGCCAGTTCCCGTACACGCGTGGCCCCTACGCCTCCATGTATCGCTCCCGGTTGTGGACGATGCGTCAGTTTGCAGGCTTCGGCACGGCGGCCGACACCAATGGCCGCTTCAAAGAGTTGCTTCGAGCCGGCGGTGACGGACTGTCCACGGCCTTCGACATGCCAACGCTCCTCGGTCGTGACTCCGACGACCCGTGGGCGAAGGGTGAGGTGGGCCGGGCGGGTGTCGCCGTCGACACGCAGGACGACATGGAGACACTCTTTTCGGGAATCGATCTCGGGAGGGTTTCGACGTCGATGACGATCAATTCGCCCGCGGCGCCTGTGCTCGCGATGTACGTGGGTGTGGCCGATCGGACGGGTGTCGAGCGGTCCGCACTCTCGGGGACCCTGCAGAACGACATCTTGAAGGAGTACCAGGCGCAGAAGGAGTACGTCTTCCCGCCGCGGCCGTCGGTGCGGCTTGTGACCGACGTCATGCGGTTCTGCTCGGCCGAGTTGCCGCGCTGGCATCCTGTGTCCGTCTCCGGCTATCACATCCGCGAGGCCGGGTCGACGGCGGCCCAGGAGCTGGCCTTCACACTCGCCAACGGATTCGCCTACGTGGAGGCGGCCATGGCGACAGGAATGGCGGTCGATGAGTTTGCGCCGCGACTGAGCTTCTTCTTCAACGCGCACAGCGACTTCTTCGAGGAGATCGCCAAGTACCGGGCCGCCCGTCGCATCTGGGCCCGCTGGATGCGCGAGCACTACGGGGCCTCTGACGGCCGATCGTGTCAGCTGCGGTTCCACACCCAGACGGCCGGTGTCTCGCTCACCGCCCAACAGCCAGAGGTCAATCTCGTACGCGTGGCCATCGAGGCCCTGGCGGGAGTGTTGGGTGGGACGCAAAGCCTGCACACCGATGCCTTCGACGAAGCACTGGCCCTTCCGACGGAGCACGCCGCCCGACTGGCCCTGCGCACCCAGCAGGTCATCGCGGAGGAATCCGGCGTCGTCCACGTGGCCGATCCGCTTGGTGGCTCGTGGTTCGTCGAGGAGCTCACCGACGAGCTCGAACGGCAGGCCGAGGAAGTCTTTGCCCACCTCACCGAGGCGGGCTCGGGGTCGGTGCTCCAGGGAGTCTTCGCCTGCATTGACGATGGGTGGTTCATTGCGGAGATTGCCGATGCGGCGTACGCCTTCCAATCCAAGATCGCCAAGGGCGAATGGACCATGGTCGGGGTGAACGGGTACGTCGAGGATGACGGCGTCGCTCCATCCACCCTCTCCATCGGTGCCGATGTCGAGAGGGCGCAGCTCGAGCGTCTGGCTGCCATCAAGCAGGCGAGAGACGACGACGCGGTCCGCCGCTCGTTGGCTCGCATCGCCAAGGACGCGTCGGACCCCGAGATCAACCTGATGCCTGCCCTCATCGAAGCGGCCCGCAACCACGTGAGCGTGGGGGAGTCGATGCGCGCACTCGAATCGGTCTTCGGGCTCTACGTCGAGCGCCACGTCGCCTGATCGCGCCGGAGGGCCCGGGCGTTTCCACCTCTGCTCCGAGACGGCCAGCCTGCAGTCTTCCCTGAGGATCGCTTTCGGGTGACCTCTGCGAATGCACAGACGTTCTCCGTCCTGTACATTGGAATTTCCACCCCATGACCAGGGATAATGCGGGGGTCGCCGGTCCGATCTCGGCGACCGCGTGGATGATCCCGAACAGCGTCGCGAGCGAGGAGATGACCACCATGGCCGAGGACGAGAAGTTCGTGGCGTCTCGCGTGATGCGCCGGGCGATGCTCGGCGACGCGTACGTCGATGCCCACACGAGCGACCCCAACCCCGTCATGCGCGAGTTCTCGGACTACCTCACGTCGATGGCCTGGGGCGTGTGGACCCGCGGCGGCGCGCTCAGCACGCGTGACCGGAGCCTCGTGGTGCTGGCGATGACGGCGGCACTCGGTCGCATGGACGAGTTCCGGCTCCACGTCAGCGCTCGCTCGCGGACCGGTGTCACCGACGACGAGCTGGACGAGTTGCTGTTCCAGATCGCCGCGTACTGCGGAGCGCCGGCCGGGGTCTCGGCCCGCAGGGCTCTGTTGGCGGAGCGGGCCGCAGAGCAACAGGAAGACTGACCATGGCAGCGGTTGGTTTCGTCGGACTCGGGAACATGGGCAGCGTCCTGGCGGCGAACCTCGTGGGTGCGGGCCTCGACGTCGTCACGCACGACGTCTCCGGACCGGCGCGCAACCCCGAGGGCGCTGTGTTCGCCGCCGGCGTCGTCGAGCTGGCCGCCCGGGTCGACATCGTGGTGCTGAGCCTTCCCGACGGGGGTGCGTCCGAACAGGTCGCTCGGGCCATCGCCGGTGTGCCCGAACGACGCACCGGCCATCTCATCGATACCTCGACGATCGGGCTGGCCGCCGCCCACGCAGTCGACGGGCTTCTCGCTGCGGCCGGAATCGGCTATGTGGACGCGCCGGTCTCCGGCGGTGTCGCGGGGGCACGGGCGCGCACACTCTCTGTCATGTATGCGGGGTCGGACGCCGCCTGCGATGCGGTCGCTCCCGTGCTGGCCGGACTCAGCGATCGTCATCGCCGAGTCGGCGACACACCCGGGATGGCCCAGGCGCTCAAGCTGGCCAACAACTTCCTCTCCGCCACCGCCTTGGCTGCTACGAGTGAGGCCATTGCCTTCGGCGTGTCCGTCGGCCTCGACATGAGAACCATGCTGGAGGTGATCGACGCGTCGAGCGGACAGAGTGCGGCCACGAGCGACAAGTTTCCCAACCATGTGCTCACCGGCGTCTATGGAGCCGGGTTCGCCAATTCGTTGATGTCCAAGGACCTGAAGCTGTATCTCGGGGCCGTGGAGGAGCTGGGCGCGCCGTCGGTGCTTGGAAGGACCACCGAAGCGGTCTGGGAGCGGTTCGCCGAATCGGAGCCCGGGGCCGACTTCACCCGCATCTATCCGTTCGTTGAGGGGGGATGATCGTGCCGGCTGCGCTCGACGGCACCCACGAGGTGCTCGCCGAGCTCGGCTACACCGAGGTAGGAGCAGCGCGGCCTCGCCGATGCCGGCGTCGTGCCCGGGTTCTGAGGATGCGTGCGCACCGAAAGCAAGCGAGAGGCGACACGCAGCGACTCTCGCGTAGCCTCATCCCGTTGGAGCGGATCTCTTCAGAGCTGGAGGTAGTACTGATGCGTGTCGTCGTTGATTTCGATCTGTGCGAGAGCAATGCCCTGTGTATGGGCCTGGCTCCCGAGGTCTTCGAGCTACGCGACGACGATCTCCTCTACGTCTTGGACGAGAACCCTCCCGAGGAGCTGCGTGAGAAGGTCGAAGCCGCCGTGCGGACGTGTCCCAAGAACGCGATCTCCATCGTCGACTGATCCCGGCCCCAGCCGGAGCGCCCTATCCCTGGACGGTGGTGGTGCCCGGCAGATCCGTACCGCACCAGGGCTGGCTCGAGACCGCCACGAAGCCCGACTTCTCGGCCTTCATGTACCACCCGCACGACTTGGCCAGGTCATGGCCGAAGGCGGTCGAGTAGTTGATGTTCTGGGGCAGCAGGCCGTTGCCGTTGTAGCTCTTGAGGTTGCGCAGTGCCGAAATCACTCTGGCGTGCGTCGGGTTGGGTCCGGCCAGCTGGACGCCCTTGATCATGAGGTCGGCGCCGAGCCACGACTCGTACTGGCTGAAGGACGGGAACTCCTTGCTGGAGAAGTGGGCGTACTTCTTGAGCGCCGACTGCATCTGCTGGGTGCCGGCATTCGGCAGCGAGAAGGGGCGGAACTCTGTCTCGAAGTAGCCGCCCTGGACCGACTTCCAGGCGGGGGTGCCGATGGCGCTTGACTCGTACCCTGTCGGGAAGACCATCACCTTGGGCTTGACGCCTTCCTGCTGCAGCGCGGTGGCCAGGGCGTCGTTCGAGTTGTTATCGAGCCCTGCGTAGTAGGCGTTGCAGCCCTTCTGCTTCGCGGTGAGCGCCGGGGTGGTCATGGCGACGGAGCCGAACGGGATGGCGGTGTCGAGGACCCCCACTTTCCCGCCAGCGTGCACGAACGACAGGTTCGTGCCGATGGCGGACCGGCTCGACGAGGGCGAGATCCCGTACCCGTACGAGCAGATGACCGTTCCGCCGTGGGCCTTCATGAAGGCACCGATGGAGGTGTTGACCGGGTACTTGGGGTCGACGCTGCCGACGTCGGAGGCGAACATGTTCGTGTAGGGCTGCTGACCCCACTCAGGCCCGTCGAAGAAGCCGCCGGTGACGGGCATGCCGGCCTGCTGTGGGTACTTGGCGGCGAGGAAGAACAAGGGGCTGATCGACACGATGCCGACGGCGCCCTTGGAGAGGGCGTCCTGCACGGCGGTCGCGATCTCGGTCGGGCTGGTCTGGTCGTCGAGGACGACCCCCGTGATCTTGTGACCGTTCACACCGCCCTGTGCGTTCTGCAACGCGACGCGGGCGTTGAACCCGGCTGCCGCCTGGCTGAACTCCGAGGACCCCGGACCCGTGAGTGAGCTGATCATGACGATGGTGTACGGCGACTTCGACGCTGCTGCGCCCGCCGTCCCGGTCGCCAGGCTCGTCATGCCGGCGCCGGCGGTGAGCGCGAGCGCCGCCAGCCCCAATCTGCCTCGAATCCGAGCCGACGCGATTCTCATGGTGCAGTCCCTCCCCAAAACGAGCCACCTGACCCCTTACCGGCCCTAAGGCATACACGACCAGGACGGGGTAATGACGTCAGACCCGTGCGACCTGGATCAACGCGTCCGCGACCTTCTCTGGTTCGGTGATCATCAGGTCGTGCCCGGTGTCGATGTCCCAGAGCCGGCCCTCGGACCGGGCCCTGGCCATCAGGTTGGCATCCCGTGTGGCGAGGGTCGAAGTGCAGATGATGTGGTACTGCGGGATCGCCCACAGTGCCTCCTCATTGGTCAGCTCGAGCGGCTGCTCGAAGCACTTCCAGGGATGCCCGGTGAGCCGCTCGGCCATCCAGGCCAGATCGCCGGGGTCGGTCACCCCGTAGAGCAGGCCGGCATCGGGTGCGGGCAGCAGGACCAGCTCAATGCCATCAACCACCTCACCAAAGGGGCGGACGGCCTCGATGACGGGGCCGGCGACGTCGTAGAGGGACTGCCCGTTCACGGGTGTGGCGGCATCGAGATAGACGAGGCGGCCGACGCGTTCCGCGACCCGGTCGGCCGTGCCCGTGATCACCATCCCGCCGTAGCTGTGTCCCACCAGAATCGACATCGCGCAGGTCCTCCCATTGCAAGACGGCCGCGATGTCCTCGACGTGGCGATTGAGGTCCACTGCGGGGTTCAGGAGATGGGACCTCTCACCCAGACCCGTCATGGTCGGCGCGTAGACCTCGTGCCCCTGGGCGCGCAGGATGCGGGCCACCCGTTGGTAGCACCAGCCTCCGTGGCCACCACCGTGCACGAGTACGTATGTCGCCATCTGTCCCCCTCGTCCGCACCCGAGCGAATCTGTCGCTGTCGGCGCTCAACGTAACACCGCGCCCCCGAAGGCAAGGGTGGGAATTTGCCGGGCGGGAGCCAGGATGGGCGCGGTTCTGGATGGTCATCATGGGCCTCCGGCTGCGTCGGCATAGGCAGCACGGATGGCGAGCCGGTCGACTTTCTCGTTCGGCTCGATCGACTCGCCATGGCCCAGGCCCCAGGCGTCGGCGATTTCGACAAAGTCGCACCCGTGATGGATCGCGGCGGCCTGGACCGCCGCTCCGCCCGCCACGAGTTCGTCGTCGCCGGGTACCTGGATGGAGCGCCCTGTCAGGTCGGCGACCACGCGCCGATAGGCCGCACTCCGAGCCGCACCACCCACCAGGAACACGTTCCTGTTCGTGCGGTCCGTGCCCAGTGCATCGGCTCCCGCGAGAAGATTGCAGACCACGCCCTCGACCGCCGCCCGAGCAAGCTGGGCTGGCGTCACATCCGCACGCAGGCCGGTCAAGGTGCCGCTGGAATCGGGCCGGTTCGGTGTCCGCTCGCCGTCGAGATGCGGCACGAGCACCAACCCGCCCGCTCCGGCGGGCGCTTGCAGCGCCAGCGCGTCGAACTGGGCGTGATCGACACCGAGCAACCGTGCCACGGCGTCGGTGACCTTGGTCGCGTTCATGGTGCAGACCAAAGGCAGGTAGCGGCCGGTGGCATCTGCGAAACCGGCGACGGTGCCCGTGGGGTCGGCGGCGGGCTCGTCGCTCACCGTAAAGGCGGCGCCGCTGGTACCGAGGCTCAGTGCCAGGTCGCTCGTGCGGAGGCCGAGCCCCAGAGCGGCGGCCATGTTGTCGCCCGTTCCGGGCCCCACCTGCACTCCGGTCGAGCCCCATTCCCCGGCGATGCCGGCGGGAGCGAGCACCTCGGGGAGGGCCGAGGTCCAGTCGACCTCGTCGCTGACCAGACGCAGGATGTCCTCGCGGTAGCGGCCCTCTCTGGGTGACCAGTACCCCGTACCCGAGGCATCACCCCGGTCGGTGGTCCGCCGGCCCGTGAGCCGGAACGTGAGCCAGTCGTGCGGCAGCAGCACGGTGGCGGTGCGTGCCAGGGTCTCGGGCTCGCAGCGCCGCAGCCAGTGCAGCTTGGTGATGGTGAAGCTCGGTACGGGGACGCTCCCGCACGCGGCCGCCCAGCCCGCCCGACCACCCGGAAGCGCAGCGAGGAGCATCTCCGTGTCGGGAGCGGACTCGGTGTCGTTCCAGAGCTTGGCGGGGCGCAGGACGTCGTCGTCGTCGCCCAGCACGACCAGCCCGTGCTGCTGTGCGGCGACCGCAACCGCAGAGGGAGTGTGGCGCCCGGGGACGCCGGCTTCGACACAGGCGGCGTGAAAAGCGTTCTCCCAGACGCTGGGGTGCTGTTCGCTGCGCGGCGGAGACGTCGGCGGGTGCGCGGCGCGACCGGACGCCACGACCGCACCCGTGTCTGCGTCGCGGACCTGGACCTTGCACCCAGAGGTGGAGGAGTCCACCCCGACGACGAGGGGCACTAACGGGCGCCGAGCAACAGCTCAGTGACGAGTTGGTCCAAGCGCTCGTGGCCGTAGCCCTGCGCCGCGAGCATGTCCTCGTCGTACGTCGCTGAGAGGAGCGCGTCCAAGCCCCCGGTGGGGGTCGTCGGCTCTGCCAGTTCCGCCACCTTCGCGATCCGCAAGGCCTCCTGGATCTCGGGATCCTCGTGGAACCGGCGCGCCTTGTCGGCCAGGATCAGGTACGTGCGCATGCAGCCGCGCGCGAAGTCCCACACGCCATCGGGGTCCTCGGTGCGATAGGGGTGCGCGTCGAAGTGCCGCATGCCGTCCCAGCCGGAGTCCTCGAGGAGCTTGACCACGTAGAACGCGTCGCGGATCCCCTCGGAGCCGAACCGGAAGTCCTGGTCGAACTTGCCGATCCGCTGGGCGTTGAGGTCGATGTGGAAGAGCTTGTCCTGCCACAGAGCCTGGGCAACCGCTTGCGAGAACGAGAGCCCGCTCATGGTCTCGTGCGCGAACTCCGGGTTCAGGCCGACCATCTCGGGACGCTCCAGAGTCCCGATGAAGGCCAACGCGTGGCCGACGGTCGGGAGCAGGATGTCGCCTCGGGGCTCGTTCGGCTTGGGCTCCAGCGCGATGCGCAACCCGAGACCACGCGCGTCGATGTGCTCGCACACCAGGTCGATTGCTTCCTTGTACCGGTCGAGGGCCAGCCGGACGTCCTTGGCCGCCTCCGCCTCCATGCCCTCGCGGCCGCCCCAGAGCACGAACACGGTTGCGCCGACCTCGGCGCCGAGCTCGGTCGCCTCGCAGGCCTTCTTGACCGAGAGCCGGCGCACCTGAGGGTCGTTGGCGGTGAAGGCGCCCTCCTTGAAGACTGGGCGCCAGAACAGGTTTGTCGTCACCATGGGGACGCGCATCCCGGTGGCATCGAGCGCGCGCCGGAACCGCTTCAGAATGTCATCGCGCTCGTCGCCCGACGAGCCGTAGGGCACGAGGTCGTTGTCGTGGAAGCTCACGCCGTACGCGCCGAGGTCGGCGAGTCGGTGCACGGAGTCGACGGGATCGAGGGGCGCGCGCACTTCGGTGCCGAACGGATCCCGGCCCGGGTTCCCGACCGTCCACAGCCCGAAAGTGAAATGGTGCTCTGGTTGTGGCGTGAAGTGATCGCTCATGCTCCTCCTGTCGTAGTTCAGCCCAGGGCGTGCCCGTGAGCTCGGCGCGTTGTCCCAGGCAGGACCCGAAGATAGCGTTCTCATCAGTGCAAGTCGCCTGGCAGTGGGAGGGATCCATGGTCCATCGTCGTGGGGCCAAATGCCGCACGATCGCCGGGTGTACGGGGATCGGACGGTGATCCGCTGGGGGGTCATCGGCCCGGGTGCCATCGCCACCGGGTTCGCCGAAGGGATGCAGCTCGTCGAGGGGGGCATCATCACGGCCGTCGCCTCGCGCTCGGCCGAACGCGCCGAGGTCTTCGGGGACCGCTTCGCCATCCCGACCCGTTACGGCGACTACGAATCGCTCGCGGCCGACCCCGACGTCGATGTGGTCTACGTCGCCACACCCCACTCGCGCCATGAGAAGGACACGCTCGACTTCCTCCGTGCGGGCAAACACGTCCTGTGCGAGAAGCCGTTCGCACTCAACGCCCGGCAGGCGGCACGGATGGCAGAGGAGGCCCGCAGCCGGGGGCTGTTCCTCATGGAAGCGATCTGGAGCAGGTTCCTGCCGGCCTACCGGACGCTGGTCGAGGTCATCGGCGAGGGGCGGATCGGGGACCCCCTCCTAGTCGAGGCCGACTTCGGGTTCCGCCGGCCCGTCGACCCCGACCACCGGCACTTCGCCGCGGCGCTCGGCGGGGGCGCCCTGCTCGACCTCGGGATCTATCCGGTGCAACTGTGCACCCTGGTCCTCGGTCCGATCGAGCGCGTCGTCGCCGACGGCGTCCTTGGAGAGACCGACGTCGACGAGGTGGTCGCTGCCGTGCTGCATCACGAGGCGGGGAGGTTGGGCGTGGTCAAGGCGGCCTTACGGGTCAGCATGACGTGTACGGCCCGCATCGCCGGGACGGACGGCGTGATCGACCTTCCGGCGATGATGCATTGCCCGAACTCGCTCACAGTGTCCAGTCCCGCCGGCGTCGAGCAGATCGACGCCTCCTACGAAGGGAACGGGCTCCGGTTCGAGATCGAGGAGGTGCACCGTTGCCTCGCAGATGGACGGACCGAGAGCCCGGTCATCTCCCTCGACGAGTCGATCGCCCTGGCGACGACGCTCGACGCCATCCGGGCCCAGCTCGGCGTCGTCTATCCAGGCGAATGACGGCGGGTCGGGCGCAGTTCCAGATGCCGACGAGGCGTTCGGCCTCGCGCGCTGTGTTCTTCTGAGGCCGAAGCAGCGTCTTTCCCTATTGGGTTGATGGACACTCCTTGTTCGGTTGATCAGGCGTCGGGGCTCTTCGCCAGCAGCCCGACAACGACGTCAGCGACAGCGTGCGGGCCGAGGTCGTCCGTATCGATCACGGCGGTTGCCACCTGCTGGTACAGGTCGGACCGAGCCTCAGCCATGGCGACCAAGGTCTCGGCTGGCGTGTCGCCGAGGAGCGGACGATGGTCGCCGGGTCGGACCCGTCCGGCCAACGTGGCCGGGTCGGTCCGGAGCCACACGACGACGCAGTCGGCGAGCGCCATACGCACGACGGGATCGAGGATCACGCCAGCTGGCGCGGCCAGCACGGACGGAGTTGGGCTCCGGAGTACCCGCAGCACGGCGTCTGATTCGAGCTGGCGGTAGGCGGCCTCGCCGCCCTCCTCCCACAATTCGCGCACGGTCTTACCCGTCTCTCTTGCGATGACGACGTCGACGTCGACGAATTCGCGTCCGGTACGCGGCGCGACGAGTGCGCCAACTGTCGATTTCCCGGCTCCCATGAGGCCCACAAGGACCACCTGCTTCATGGGCTGACCGGTGACGTCTGGCGGGCACGGCTGGACCCAAGGCCGCCAACATTCAGCACGGTACGCAAAGCTTTGCAGAGCCCCGAAATCCCGCGCCAGGCGGACCGAGCAGCCGGATTAGGCCCCGGAGTCGTCCATCCCGTAATATTGACGTCGAAGTTGAAAACACGCCGCCCGCCGCGTCTGACGCGACGGCGAAGCGGGTCCGTCCTCCCGGAGGTGGTCATGCCAAAGCCCATTGTCGACTTTCCTGTCTTCGACGCCGACAACCACATGTACGAGAAGACGGATGCCTTCACGAAGTTCCTCCCACCCGAGTACTCCGGGCTGATCAAGTATGTCGAGGTCAACGGGCGGACGAAGATCGCTGTGCGCAACGTCATCTCCGAGTACATCCCCAATCCCACCTTCAACGTGGTGGGACGGCCGGGAGCGTCCGAAGAGCTCTTCAAGCACGGCAACCCCGAGGGCAAGACCCGGCGGGAACTGATGGGAGATCCCATCCGCTCGCCAGAGGCCTTCTTCTCGCCGGAGCCCCGTCTCGCTCTCATGGACGAGCTCGGCATCGACCGGGCGCTCATGTGGCCAACGCTGGCCAGTCTCCTCGAGGAGCGGCTGGCCTCGGACCCGAGGGCGACGCACGTCGTGGTGCACGCGCTGAACCAGTGGATGCACGAGCACTGGACCTTCAACTATGAGGGCCGCATCTTCCCGACGCCCGTGATCACGTTGCCGATCGTGAGCGAGGCCATCAAGGAGCTCGAGTGGGTCTACGAGCGGGGTGCCAAAATCATTTTGATCCGGCCGGCACCGGTGCCCGGTTTCGAGGGGACACGGTCATTCGCGTTGCCCGAGTTCGATCCCTTCTGGCAGCGCGTCACCGAGCTCGACATCACCGTCGGCCTGCACGCGTCCGACGACGGGCTCACCAAGTACTACAACCAATGGGAAGGCAAGCCTGACGGTGAGCACCTGCCGTTCGCCGGTCAGACGGCCTTCATCAACATCATGCACACGCAGGGCCGTGGCATTTTCGACACCGTCGCCTCGCTCATCGGGCACGGCCTGCTGTCGCGCTTCCCGACGTTGCGCATGCTGCCGGTGGAGAACGGCTCCGGCTGGGTGCGGCCGTTCATCGAGGCAATCGGACAGTCCTATGCCCACGAACCTGCCCTCTACGACGAGGATCCCCTCATGGTGTTGAAGCGCAACATCTGGATCCACCCGTTCCACGAGGAAGACCCGCGCGGCCTCATCAACTTGGTCGGCGTCGACCGCGTCGTCTTCGGTTCCGACTACCCGCACATTGAGGGTATGTCCGAACCGCTGTCCTACGTGAACGAGCTCGCGGGCTTGTCGCACAACGACATGGCAAAGGTGATGGGCGGCAACCTCGCCGAGGCGATGAAGGTACCGTTCGCCGCCTAGCAGGACGCCGACGTCGGTCACTCTGGAGTTGTCGGCCGCACTGACCCGAGGTCAGGCGGGGCGTCGATAACCGCCCGAGCAATCCTCGGCGTGCCGCAACTCTGCGCGCCGCGACGCGCCGCTTCGTGAGCACGAGAGTTTGGATCTGTCGTCAGTCCCCCGTGCGGGAAGGCCAACAACCCGCTCACGGTGACCTTGAGCGACGCCGCATCGATGAGCCTGGCCGCACCACTCGCCTGTGCGAACACGTTCTTCTCCATGCCCTCCCTGACTGGTATCACGGCGACCGGCGGTGGCACCGGTGCGGCCACGAGCACCCTCGCCACCGACGACTGGACGAGCTGACCCCACGTACTGTCGCCACCACAGCACGCCTGACGGCGATGCTCAGACGTAGTCGCTGCGACGCAGCCAGACCAACGTCGCCCAGCCCCAGATCGGGGGCAGGTAGGCGGTGCAGAAGCGCTCGATGAAGACGGCCGCCACGGCCTGATTCTGCGGCACGCCGGCGGCGGTGAGGCCGGCGATCAACCCGACCTCGATCACCCCCGCGCCGCCCGGGACCGGCACCGCGCCCCCGATCATGGCGGCCAGGGTCAGCACGACGATCAGGGTGGCGAAGCTGACGTGCTCCCCGACCGAGTGGAGTGAAGCGCCGAGGCAGAAGGCGATGAGGATCTGGCTTCCCAGCGAACCCCCGAGGACGTAGGCGATCTTCCGGGGCTCGACGGCAATGGCTTTGATGTCCTTCCAGATCGTGACCAGGTGCGGCATCGCCTTGTCCCTCGCCAGCCGCCGGACCCTGGGTACCAGGGTCACGACAGCGAGGATCACGGCGATGGCAAGGACGCAGATGAGGACGATCCAGACCAAATTCTCGTGCCCCCCGCCCTCAGTCGTCGTCGTGGGCTTGTGGAAGTCGCCGATGGCGAAGGGGAGGCACACAATGAAAAGCAGCCCCTTCACCACCCAGCTGGCGGTGCCTGCGATCGCCCCCGAGCTGATGGCAGCCGGCGCGTCGAGACCCTGGCGCTGGAAGAAGCGCACCCGCACGCCGAACACTGCGGCGTCGCCGCCGACGAAGGAGGTGAACATGTTCGACGTCTCCAGGGCGACGCAACGACCGAACGGCAGCGGCCCGATGACGGCGCCCGTGAGGGCCCAGGCTCCGGTGACGACCGGGAGCTGTCCCAGGACGAAGGCGGCTGCCACCCATGGCAGGGCGGCGTCGCGGATCACGCTGAGTGAACCAGAAGCCTCGGTCAACACGCCGATGATCAGCCAAAGCCCGACGAGACTCCCGATGACCATCAGCAGGTTGGGCCAGCTGATCCTCTTGGCCTCCACCAACTTCGGGACCTCGACCCCGGTGGCGGTGGCGAGGGACTCGCGCAGCGACTTCAGAAAGCCCTTCTGCGCTCGGGCCATGCGCTCGGTCTCGGGGTCGAGCGTGGAGCGCTGCAGGCGGGTGAGGACCGCCTGGATCGTCTCCGTGTCGAGGACGCGACAGGTGGCGGCGACCGTACGGTCGACGCCCACCACCACGGCGGCGGCGGCGACGGCGGCCGCCAGGTCGCGGTCGGTCCGCATCACCGGGGCTGAGGACGAGGCACGCCGGAAGTCCCGGAGCAAAGGTCCCTCGTTCGTGACGAGGACCGTCTCGGGGCTGAGCGAGCCGTGCGAGATTCCGGCCTGGCGCAGCAGGAGGACCGAACGGAGGAAGCCATCGACGTCGTCGTCGCTCACATCGTCCGCCGCCAACGCGGCCAGCCGGTGCCCTTCGGGTAGCCGTGTGACGAGGGCGGCATCGTGGGCCGGACCGCATCGTCCGGCCGCCACGATCTCGGGGACGATGGTGCCGGCGTGCGCCGCCAGGAACGTCAGGTACGCCTCGTGCTCCACCTGTTGCAGCCGGTTGATGAGAAGTGTCGGTCCCGAGTCGCGATAGATGCAGAAGCGCCATACCTTGCGGAGCCATTGCGCGTCGCTGGCGTCGCGCCCGTAGACGGCAAGCTCGAGGGTGTGCCCATCAGCGTCCGTACCGGCGAATGAGGCCACGCCCCACTCCTGCCGCGTCGTGGAGGTGAGCCCGTGCACCTCGACCTGCAGGTCGCGCACGGCGGCGGTCACCTCCGTTGCCGAGGGAAGTCCGTTTGGCGCTCCCATGGCGAGGTGGCATGCGGCGGCGGTGCCCCAACCGACGATGATCGCCGCAATGACGCCGAGTGGCAGTCCGTAGGCGCCCACGACGGCGCACAGCGCGGAGATCGAAATGGCGCCGATCACCATCCGGTGCATGGGTCGGCTGAGGTAGGGGAGTCCGGCCAGCGCCACAGCGGTGGCGATGGCCAGCTGGACGATGGGGAAGTGCGGGTTGAAGCCGACGAGGTCGGGCGCGGGCGGGCGCCCGGCGGCAGAGCCCAGCAGGGCGTCGAGCAGGAGGCAGACGACCAGCGCGGCCAGCCCGGCGACGCCCATCTGCCGGACGGCGGTCAGCCGCGGCACCAGCAGGCCGATGAGGACCAGCCCCACGATGACGCCGATCGACCCCACGAACCAGAGCGCGGTGATCAACCAGTGGATGCCGGAGGGCGGGGGCGTCACGAGCTCGGTGACGTGGACCTCGACCGAGGTGTTGGCCTGGGCCAAGGGGACGCAGATCACGAGCAGCACGGTGGCGAGGCCGATGCGCACGGCATCGGAGGCCCGCCGCCGCGTCGTGCCGCCACCATGCGGCCCGAGAAGCAGCGAGCGAACGCGCTGACTCCACGGCGTGCGAGCAACCTCGCCGGGAGGGGGCATCATCACCTTGTCGGCACCGTGCGCGGTGCCCATGACCTTCATGCGGGCGCGCCGTCCCGGCGTGACGCCGGCTCGGTTCGGACGAGGGGAATCATCGGCGCAATCTTGTCCGGTCCGGCCGCCCCGGCCTGGGACGGAGCCATAACACCCTAAATACGATTGACTTAGTCGGGTTTAGGCTCTAGGGTCCCCATGATGCTTCCGCAGGCCACCGCTGATCGCCTGTCGCCCTCGATTCCCCTGCTCCCAGGGGCAACCGGCGGTTCGTGCCTGGCGACGGGAGCAACCGCGGCGTTGGGCCGGCGGCGCATCAATCCGATGGAGGTAGCGAGCCGCCTCGCCCCGGTCGTCCACTGGCCAGGGGCGCTCGATACGCAGGGCCGCACCTGGCGGTTGATGGCCCGGACGCCCGACTTCGACGCCTGGCTGATCGCGTGGCCCAGCGGTGGGAAAGTGGAGCTCCATGACCACGGCAATTCCATTGGCGCGGTGAGCGTCATCAAGGGTTCCCTCGTCGAGTCGGTCCCGTGGCGCGACGACACCGGGCGCCTCACCCTCGTCCGCCAGGAGTTGCACGCGGGCGCGTCGCTGGGATTCGGGGCGCGGCACGTCCACGACGTGATCAACGAATCGGAGGCGTTCGCGCTCAGCCTGCACGTGTACAGCCCGGCGCTGACCTCCATGACGTACTACGACGTCGAAGGTGACCAGCTGGTCGTGCGCGGCGTGGGGTGGGCCGCCGACGGCTGCGGCGAGTCCGAGGTCGACCTCCTGGAGGGGCTTGCCGGGGTCGAAGCCGCGTCACGGTGACCACCCGGAGCACCGACGATCTGCTGGCGCAGGCCCGGAGCCGCATCCGGCGGGTCGAGCCGGAGGAGCTCCAGGGGTTGCAGGCCGATGGTGGACTGGTGGTCGACATCCGGCCCGCCGCCCAGCGGGCTGCCGAGGGCGAGCTCGGATTCGGCCTCATCGTGGAGCGCAACGTGCTCGAGTGGCGCTTCGACCTGCACGGGAGCCATGCCCTGCCCGAGGTGACCGGGTACAACCAGCCGGTGGTGGTGGTGTGCTCGGAGGGTTACGCCTCCAGCCTCGCCGCGGCATCCCTGGTTGACCTGGGCTTCGGCCAGGCCGGAGACCTCGACGGTGGCTACCAGGCCTGGCGGCGCTGGCAGGAGAGCTCGGCGGCCACCATCTCGACGTCTCGACCTGATCCACCGGGGAGACCTCTCCGCCTTCAGGATCCGCCGTCAAGGTCCACCACCTGGACGACCACCTGCAGCATGCCCAGGCGGAGCGTCAGGACATCAACCTCGGCATGGCTCGGCCGTTCAAGGTTGCGTGAAGCGCGCTGCGGCGGCACCGTCGAGGCGGCCAGCCGGTAGCCGGCGGCCGCATGCCACGAGAGCGAGCGCCTGCGCAGGACCGGTGACCAGTGCACCGGATCCGCCGGACCAGTCCAGGTCGTCCGCCCGCAGCTCCACGCCGGCCAGGTCGACCCCGAACAGGTTCGGCGTGCCCTCGGCTGCGACCAGCGCGAGCACAGAGAGGATGCGCGCCTCGGGTATCCGACGCGCCAGGGGCACCGCCTCCACGATGTCGAGCGAATGGATCACACAATGCGTTAGCGCACCCTCCGGGCCGCCACCCGGTGGCTCCCATTCGTGGAGTGCCTCCGAACGGAGATCGGCCAGCAGGGTGTCCGTGGGCAGCGCGCCGTCGCGCTCGGCCACCGTGTTCGACAGCCGTGTGAAGTCGCCGCCGACGGCTTCGAGCTCTGCCATGAAGGCCGGGCCGGAATAGCGCACCGGCATGGTGACATGTGCCACGACCTCGCGGGTGCGCCAGCCCTCGCACAACGACGGTTCGTCCCACACGCCGGGGCCGGCCGACGCCAACAGGTCGGCCAGGGCCCGGTACTCCTCAGCGACGTCCGAGGTCATGCCGGCTCCTGACCCTGAGTTCCGACCCGCGGGCCCGGCGCGTCCAAGCGGGCGAGATACGCAGCAAACCGATCGAGCGAGGAGAGAAAACCGGCCTGCGCTTCGGAGGCCAGGAACGCTTCGGGCACGTAGGTCTGATGGATCCTGACCTCGGTGCGTTGCGGGCCGAGCGAAGCGAAGTCGGCGCGCACGCGCATGCCAGAGTGCACCTCGGTCCAGACCAGCAGCTCTGGCGCGCGCACGTCGTCGAAGACGGCCCGCGTCGGGTACTCACTTCCGTCGGCGTCGTTGACCATCACGGTCTCGAACACGCCCCCGGGTCGGGCGTCCAGGGTGATGCGGTCCCGCGGTGCACTCACGCCTGTCGGCCCCCAGAAGTGGGTGAGATGGTCAGGGTCGGTCATGCAGCGGAAGACGAGCTCGCGCGGTGCGTCGAAGATCCGACTGAAGTGCAGCTCGCCCGAGGCGCCCGTCCGGCGGGAGTGCTCAGCCACGGGAGCGGCTCGTTCGCTTCCGGGCTGGCGCAGCCGTCGCGTCCGGTGCCGCCTGCAGGTCTGCCAGCATTCCGTCGAGCTTGTCGAAGCGCTCGTCCCATATCCGCCGGCTCGTCGTGATCCAGTCCAGCGCGCCGTCGAGCGCGCCGGCCTCAAGATGACAGGGTCGGAACTGGGCGTCGCGCCGCCGTGAGATCAGGCCGCTGCGCTCCAGCACCTTGAGATGCTTGGAGACCGCCGGCAGCGACATGGCGAAAGGGGCGGCCAGCTCGGTCACCGTGGCGTCTCCCTGAGCGAGCCGGCTCACGATGGCGCGTCGGGTGGGGTCGGCGAGCGCGGCGAAGGCCGCATCGAGCATGTCGGGCGGGTGTGTCGTCACTCCTTGTATTTAACTACTAAGTTAGGTAACTGTCAAGTTAATTACCGGGGAGGTTCCTGCTCTCGTCGCTCCCGGCGGGGACGGCCGTGCCGCCGCTCGATCACCAGACGGAACGGCGTACGGCGTGCTGTTGCAGGTCATCACGGGGACCACGGGCGAGGGTCCGTTCCAGCGAACGGGTGGCGGCCTGGGTCATGGATGTCGCCTGGAGCAACACGATCAGTTCGAGGTCGAGCCGGTCGACCTGCGGGACCATCCGCTGCCCTTTTTCGATGGCGACCCGCCGGCCTCATTGCCCGCTACAGCGCGCGGCCGGACGGCCAAGAGCACACGATCGCGATCCATACGACGGACCCCGACCGCGACTTTGCGCTGCACCTCTCGGCCGACGGAGCGGAATTGGCTGCCGGCACGGCCGGGCAGCGGCCCGACCTGGCGCTGCCCGCGGAAGCGTTCAGCCGGCTCGTCTACGGACGGCTCGACCCCGACCACACGCCGGCGGTCACCGGCGACCCAGCGCTGCTGACGACCCTGCGCGCCGTCTTCCCCGGCCCCTAGGCCGCCAAGGCGCCGGCGCGGCCGCGAGCTAGGGCCTGGCGGGGAAGGCCGGTCACGCGGCGCACGCCTGCACCGATCCCGTGGCCCGACGCGAGGAGCACGAAGAGGATCTTGAGCCGCTGCGCCGGGGCGTCGGTCAAGGCGTAGTTGAGGTGGTACCCGGGGAGCTCCAGGTGGGTCAGCGGCCAGGTGGCCGACTGCAGGCTGCGGATTGCTTCGCCGCGCCAGCCGCGGGTGGGAAGCGGGAAGAGCTCCGCCGGTGTCTCGACGCCGGCGTGTCGGGCCAGCCCGAGGGCCGCAGCCACCACGGTCACGCAGCGCGCCTCCTCGGCCAGGGCGCGCACGCGCGCCCAGTCGACGGGGGCGCCGCGGTCTGCGGCGTCGCCGACGAGCATGGCCAGGTCGGCGATCCAGGCCAGTCGGACGAAGCCGTGATGCGGCTTGCCGGCATGCGCCGCCAACACGACGAGCTCGTCGGCGAGCGGCAACCCGAAGGCGGGCGTGCCTGCGACGTTCCACCGGGCGGCGTCGCGCCCACAGCGCGCCCGGGTCGAGGGCAGTCACTCGTTGCGAGGCTCCCTCCAGGCCATAGTGCAGCTCCAGGAAGAGGGATGGCACCTCGTCATGGGCCAGGACGGTGTCGTAGCGGTCGCCGCCGCCGGGGCGGACCACCTTCCATCCCGCCGCCCGCAACTGCTGGAGGGCGCGCCGGTGATCGTGGCGGGGGAGCAGGAGATCGATGTCGTCCATGGGGCGGAGCCCCGGCGCAGGGTAGCGGGCGGCCACCGCGGGCCCCTTGAAGACGACTGGTTCCAATCCGGCGTCGGTCAGGGGCCGCACCGCCAGGGCCACCGCGCGGGGGATGAGCAGAAGGGCCTCCATGCGGAACGCGTCGGTCATGCCACCGAGCACGGCGCGGCGGGGCCCGATTTCGTCGCACGCACCGGCGGCATGGAGCGCCCGCCACAGCAATGGGCCGATCCTGTGGTCGGTCGCGGCGGCGACGGCTCGGTCGAGGTCGGCGCCGCCATCGAGGGCACGCCGGACCGCTTCCGGATCGGGATCAGGGCGGCAGGCCTCCCAGAGCAGTGTGGCGGTGGCCTCGGTGCGGGTGGTTGCGCGGCGGGCGTCGTAAGCGGTCCGGTGACGTCGTCGCGGTGAGTGCCATCACCAAGGGGAACGGCCGTTCAGTCCGCTGCATGCGGTGCGTCTTCCCACCGGCTCGTTCACAGCCCTTGCGGAAATCATGGCCGGCGGTGGTGAGAAATCTCGGGGACAGGCGTTACCAAGTCACCGAAGCAACCGGCGGCCGTTCCAAGGGTCGTGCGCCCCGAAGCTCGCGGGCGACACGCCGGTTCGGACACAGAAATGGTGAGCCACATGCACAGTGAAGAGCTGCAGACGCAGAGGGAAGTGACGACGGGCGAGTCCGGAACGGGCCGGCCCCGTATCTCGCGGCGTCAGGCCATGGGGCGCATGTCCGCGGTGGCGACCGCCGGCGCCGCGGCCTGGGTCGTGCCCGAGATCCTCCTCGCCAAGCCCGCCGCTGGCGCCGCCCTGTCTGGCAACGTCTCCACGACGGGGTCTGGCTCGGTCGGCGTCTCGACCAGTCCCTCGAGCTCCGGCGATCCTGGTGTCAGCGCAGGCGCGGGCGTGAGCGCCGGTGGGACGGTTGGCACCAACGGGCCCGTGGGTGTCACGACGGCGGCGGGCAGTGATCACCCGAACTCGCTCGCATTCACCGGTCTCAACATCCAGCGGGATGCCGAAGTCGGCGCGGCGCTGGTCGCCGGTGGCTGGGCCATGCAGCATTGGGCCAGCCGCACCCTCAAGCCGGCCGCCGGCGGCGACGGCGCCTAGCCCATGCCGGTCGACTCCCGCTGGCGCCCGCACCGCCGCCCTGCGCGGGCTGTCCTTCCGCTTCGCCGTGCGCTGCGAGGACGAACAACTTGGCACGCAGGTTGGCTGTGCGCTGGCCGGGTTGCGAGCATCCGATGACGTGGCGCCGATCGAACACTGGTACTCGGTGACGGCCGCGCCGGGTGGTACCGGCACGTTCGACATCAGTCGCGACGACGAGCCGCTGGCGCTCGACCAGTGCCCGGGCGATGCCCTGGGCTGGGTCGTCTGGGACGTGAACCGTTCGGCGGCCGAGGCCAGCGGCGACCACCTCCTCTTCCACGCCGGGGCGCTCGACGCCGGCGACACCGGTGTCCTGTTGCCCGGCGCGTCGGGCTCGGGCAAGTCGACGCTGGTGGCCGGGCTGGCCTGCGCCGGGCTGGGTTACCTGACCGACGAGCTGGCGGCGTTGGACCTGGTCGACGGGCGGCTCCAGCCCTACCCCAAGCCGATCACGTTGAAGGCCGGGAGCTTCGGGATACTCCCCGACCTGGACCCTGACAAGGGCCGCGGTCCCGCCTCCGGCCGGTGGGCCGGCGGCGAGTGGCAGGTGCCCGTGGGCGGGGACTCCGGGCTGCGCGTGGGCCGCACGAGCATGCCGGGTGTCGTCATCGTGCCGCGCTACGAAGCCGGCGCGCCGGCCCGCCTGACACGGCTCTCCGATACCGAGGCCTTCCTCTCGGTCGCCCTCCACGCGGTCAACCTGCTCCCGCACGGGATCGCCGGCACCGAGGCGGTGGCACGGTTGGTGGCGCGGTCCTCGTGTTACGCCCTGACCATGTCGGACCTCGGCGAGGCGTGTGCGCTCGTCCTCGGCTTGTTGGGCGATGCGGCGACGGTGCTGCCCGGAGCGCGTCGTGCCGGCTGATGGGCGTGACGGTCCGGCACCGCCTCATATTCCAGAGCGCCGCGGGCGCACAGCAACGGTCGCGCTGGACGACAATGTGGCGCTCTACGACGAGGTCGGGCAGCTGCTCCTCCTCCTCAACACCAGTGCGGCCGCCGTCTGGGAGCGGTGCGACGGAGCGACGGCACTCGACGACATGGTGCGCGAGTTGGCGGCGGCGTACCCGGACGCCGCGGCCGACATCGCTGAAGACGTGCGTCAAACAGTGGGCAAGCTGATCGAGCTGGGGCTGCTGGTCGACACCGAGCGCTAGACGCGGGACGGGGCCCGCCGCGGGAGGCCCACCGCCCGCCGCATCCGGGCGCGGACCCCATGTCCGAGGACGAGGTGCAAGAAGCGCATCTTGGCGCGGCGCGCCCGGCTATCGGTCAGCGCATAGTTGAACCGGTAGGCGGGGAGCTCGCGTTGTGTCAAGGGCCAGGTGATCGACAACAGTCGGCGCATGGTGTCGCCACGACCACCACGGGACGGTAGGGGGAACAGACCGACAGGTGCGTCCACGCCTGCCCGGCGCGCCATCTCCAGGGCGGTTCCGACCACCGTCACGCACCGTGCCGCCCTGGCCACGGCGTGGACGCGATCCCAGTCGATGGCGGTATCGTGCCCGACGATCATCGCGAGGTCGGCCATCCACACCAGCCGCACGAAACGGTGGTGCGGCTTGCCGGCGTGCGCGGCGAGCACGACCAGCTCCTCGGCCGGGGGCAATCCGAACGCCGCCGTGCCGGCGCACTCGAGCGGCCGGCGCCGTTCCCACAGTGTCTCGGGATCGAGCGCCGTCACCCGTTCCGCTCCGCCCTCCAGGCCGAAGTGGACCTCGAGGAACAAGGAAGGGACCTCGTGATGGGTCAGCACGGTGTCGTAGTGGTCGCCAACGCCGGCGCGCGCCACCTGCCACCCGGCGCGACCCAGAGCTTCGATGGCGCGCGCGTGGTCGGCCCGAGGCAGGAGCAGGTCGATGTCGTCCATGGGCCGTAGGCCGGGTTCGGGGTAGCGCGCCGCCACCGCGGGACCCTTGAAGACCACCGGTTCCAGTCCGATCTCGGTCAGCGGCCGCACCGCGAGCGCGACGGCCCGGGGGAGCAGGAGCAGTGCCTCCATCTTGAAGGCATCGGCCACGGCGCCGAATGCGGTCCTCTCGGGCCCGAGCGCATCGAGCGAATCCGACGCACCCAGCGCCCGCCACAACAGCGCGCCGACCCGTTGCTCGGAGGCGGCGCTCACGGCCCACGAAAGGTCGGCCCCTCCGGCGATTGCCCGCCGGACGGAGCTCGGAACGGGATCCCGGCGGCAGGCCTCCCAGAGCAGCGCCGCGGTGGACTCCGTCACGTTCGCCGCAATGGCTCCGTCGTCGCTCATGCGCCGCTCATCATGCCGTCCCGCGGACACCGCCACGGACTCCGGTCGCGCCGAGGGTGTCGTAGCTGTGCAATGGCCATGCATAGCCGAAGGGTCGACCACCTACACGGAATCATCCCCGGTCAGAGAGGCAACCACCATTTCGCCCGGCGTTTGGATGCCCTCATTTTGGGCAGTGAATTCCGAGATAATGTGGGAGGACTCACTCGAGCGGGTGAGGGACGGCGGTAGAGATGCGGAACGAAGAGACACACGGGGGTGCGGGGGCACCGCGGGCTGCGCCGAGCGGCGCTCCTTCGGACGTGGCACGCTATTCGAGGCGCCAGGCCATGGGGCGCATGTCGGCGTTCGCCACGGCCGGCGCTGCCGCCTGGGTGGTCCCTGAAATCCTCACGGCCCATCCTGCAGGTGGCGCCACCCTTTCGGGGCCCGTGACAGGCGCGTCCACACGTCGGCCCCTCGACGTTCGCGCCGTCCACGGCAACGGCAACCAAGAGCGGTCCGGTGACCTCCCTGGCGTCCACGGGCCTCGACCTCAAGAGCGAGACCGCGACTGGCGCGGCGCTGATCGCCGGTGGATGGGCCCTGCATCACTGGGCCAGCCGCGTCTCCCCGCCGCACGTCGGGAGCCCGGGCGACCCTTCCTGATCGATGGGACTCGAGCGCAGGTGGGTGCATCGCACCCCGAACCTGAATGCGCTGTCCTACCGCTTCGCGGTGCGCACCGATGATGAGCGACTCGGCCGCCACGTTGACGAGGTGCTGGCCGGGCTGCGGGATCCCGTCGAGACCGCTCCCGTCGCACACTGGTACTCACTGACAACGGCAGAATCGCCGGCACCCGCCGGCACCGTCGATGTCACACGCGACGACGAGCAGCTGGCTCGTCGCCAGCACTACGGCGACGCCGTGGGTTGGGTCGTGTGGGACGTGAACCGCTCGGCGGCGGAGGCGGGTGGTGACCACCTGCTCTTCCACGCCGGCGGGATCGAGGCCGACGGCACGGGCGTGCTGCTCCCTGGTGCGTCGGGGTCGGGCAAGTCGACGCTCGTGGCGGGACTGGTTCGCAAGGGGCTCGGGTATCTCACCGACGAGCTGGCCGCTCTGGACATGGCGAGCGGACGGCTGATGCCGTACCCCAAGCCCATCACCGTGAAGGCCGGGAGTTTCGACGTGCTCTCCGACATGGGTCCCGACGTCCCCTCGGAGTCCGGGCACAGCCCATGGGTGGGCCAGGAGTGGCACGTCGCCGTCGGCGAAGACACCGGACGTCGAGTCGGGCGGCCCTGCGTGCCCGGCTTCGTCGTGGTGCCCCGCTACGACGCCGACGCCGAGACAGTTCTGACCCCCCTCTCGGAAACCGAGGCGTTCTTTGCGCTGGCGCTGAACGCCGTCAATCTCATTCCCCACGGATCCGAAGGGACCCGCGCCCTGGGCGAGCTCGCCAAGGGCTGCCGGTGCTTCTCCCTGACGATGTCGGACCTGGACGAAGCGTGCCGCCTGCTCTTCGATCTCCTGGCGGCGCCGACGGACGGGGTGCCGGCGGCACTGGGAGGTGTCGATCGTGTGCCCTGACTGGCCCGAAGGAGGATCGCGGCCCCGGCGCCGGGAGGGAGCCGCCGCAGTGGAGCTGGACGACAATGTGGCCCTCTACGACGAGGTCGGGCAGCTCCTCATCCTCCTCAACACCAGCGCGGCCGCGGTCTGGGAGCGCTGCGACGGCACCTCGACCGTCGACGACATGGTGCGTGCGCTGGCGGCGGTGTACCCCGCCAACGCGGCCGACATCGACCAAGACGTGCGCCAGACCGTGGCCAAGCTGGCCGAGCTGGGGCTGGTGGTCGAGGCCGCGCCCGGAACCGCAGACTTGGCCGCCGGCTGACGAGTTGCCGCGCCGGCGGGCGTTGTGGAGGATGGAGCGTGCCCATCGCCCATCTCACCAGCGAGTGCCGCCCGGACCAGGTGGCGGCCGCCATCGGCAGCGACGGGGCGGTCATCGTCGACCGGGTGGCTCCCGAGCCGCTGCTGCAGAAGATCGAGTCCGAGTTGCGTCCCTACCTCGACGCCACCCCCACCGGGCCCGACGACTTCAGCGGCGCCCGCACGCGGCGGACGGGCTCGCTCATCGCCCGGTCACCCGCATGTCGCGAGCTGATCATGCACCCGCTCGGGCTGGGCACGGCTCGTGCGTTCTTGAGCCACGCCACGAACATCCAGTTGCACCTGACCCAGGCCATCGCCATCGGCCCGGGGGAGACGCCCCAGCCCATCCACCGCGACCAGTGGGCCTTCGACTTCTTCCCCTTCCCTGCAGGCTACGAGGTCCAGTGCAACACCATCTGGGCGCTGACTGACTTCACCGAGGAGAACGGCGCCACTCGGGTGGTGCCGGGCAGCAACCTGCGCGAGGACAGGCTCTCGTTCGGCCCGGACGACACTGAGCCGGCGACCATGGCCCGCGGCTCGGTGCTGTTCTATTCGGGGAGCGTGTACCACGGCGGCGGGGCCAACCACTCGGACGCAACCCGGATCGGGTTGAACATCACCTACAACGTCGGCTGGCTTCGCCAGGAGGAGAACCAGTACCTCTCCGTGCCCCGCGAGGTGGCCGAAACGCTGCCGATCGAACTGCTCCGCGTGATGGGGTACGACCGCGGGGCCTATGCGCTCGGCTACATCGACGACCTGCGCGATCCGATTGAGGCGGTGCGGCCCGGCACCGGCACGGCAGGGTTCGGAGCCAGCTCCTAAGCGAGAGGTCCCGATTGCACCCTGTGTGCGATCAGTCGATTCACAGGTGGGCACCACTACCGTAGGGCCGTGCCGGTAGAGATCCGCGAAGCGGCAATTGACGACTACGACGAGCTGTTCACCGCGTTCAGCCGCATCGTGGGTGCGGGGGAAGGGTTCCCGCAGTCGCCGCCGGTGACCCGGGAGGAATTCGACGACTACTGGATACGCCATTCGGCGGCGGTTTCCGTCGCCCGCTTCGGTGGCTATCTGATCGGCGCCTCCTACATCAAGCCCAACTACGTGGGCCGGGCCGCCCACATCGCAAACGCCGGCTACTTCGTGTTGGCCCCCTACCGGGGCACGGGCGTGGGGAGGAACCTGGTGGAGCACTCGCTCCGCGAGGCGCGGCGCCTCGGTTTCGACGCCATGGTGTTCAACCTCGTCTTTGCGTCCAACCCGGTCCGTGCCATGTACAAGGACCTCGGCTTCGATGAGGTGGGCAGGATTCCCGCCGCCGTCGAGGGAGAGGATGCCGTGATCTACTGGCGCAGCCTGGAGGACATTCGGCTGGAGGGCGTCGAGACGTGAGCGCGGACGTGACGGTGGAGCAGCACGGCGCGCACGTCGCCGTGGTCTGCCTGCACCGGGGGCCGAACAATTACTTCGACACCGGGCTGATCGAAGATGTGGGTGCGGCCTACGAGGAGCTGGACCGCTCCGGGTGGTGCCGGGCCGTGGTGCTGGCTTCCGAGGGCAGACACTTCTGCGCCGGCCTGGACTTCTCGGGCAACGCCGGAGAGGACATCGCCGGGCTGTACGCGGCCGCCCTACGACTGTTCGCAGCACCCCTCCCCGTCGTGGCAGCCGTGCAGGGTGCAGCCATCGGCGGCGGGTGCGGGCTGGCGCTCTCGGCCGACTTCCGGGTGGCGACGGCGCAGAGCCGCTTCAGTGCAAACTTCGCCCGACTGGCCTTCCACCACGGTTTCGCGCTGACCGTGACGCTGCCGGCCGTCGTGGGGCAGCAGGCCGCGGCCGACCTCCTCCTCACGGGTCGACGCGTCGGCGGCGAGGAGGCACTCGCCCTCGGCCTGTGCGACCGCCTGGCCGACGACGACGACCTGCTGACGCAGGCCATCGCCTACGCGGCCGAGCTGGCGGCGTCGGGACCGCTGGCCGTCCGCGCCATCAGGGCCACGCTGCGGGCCGGCCTGGTGGAAGAAGTCCGGCTGGCCATGGAGCACGAGTATGCCGAGCAGACCCGGTTGCGTGACACGGCCGACTTCGCCGAAGGCGTGCGCGCCGCAGCAGAGCGACGCGACCCGTCCTTCCAAGGGAGGTAGGCATGCACGGACCGGAGGCCCACGAGCGCAACACGTCCTTCAGCTGGGACGAGCACGACGGGCCCTTCCGCTCCATCACTGCGGCCCAGGGCCGCCAGTACGATGAACTCGGCTACTTCGTGCTTGAGGACGCGCTCGACCACGACACGGTGGAGGCGCTGATTGAGGCCATCGATCCCTTCGAGGAGCGTGCAGCTGACGCGCTGCGCGAGCTGGAAGGTGGGCGATTCTTCATCGCCCGGGCCGACGAGATCACCTTCACGACGCACTTAGTGGTGCAGTCTCCGGTACTGCGGGAGTTCACCTGCAGCGCGCTCCTCACCGACGTGTGCGCCGACCTCATCGGACCCGACGTTCGGCTCTACTGGGACCAGGCGGTGTACAAGAAGCCGGGGACGGCATCGCCGTTCCCCTGGCACCAGGACAACGGCTACGCGTTCGTAGAACCCCAGCAGTACCTCACCTGCTGGGTTGCGCTGACCGACGCGACCGAGGAGAACGGCTGTCCGTGGGTGGTGCCGGGGCTGCATCTCCGCGGCACGCTCGCCCACGAGTACTCCGACATCGGCTTCGTTTGCCTGCGTGACCCGGCTGACGCCGTGGCGGTTCCGGTCGGCGCCGGCAGCATTGTGGTGTTCTCGTCGCTGACGCCGCACTCGACCGGCCCGAACCGGACGGACGCGGTGCGCAAGGCCTACATCGTGCAGTACGCGCCGGATGGGGCCGAGGTGGTCCCGCCAGGGTCGCGCGGTCCGGTGCGGCGCGTCCCGGCCGCCGACGAGAGCCGTCAGTACGAGGTGCTCCGGCGGGGCGAGCGCGTCACGCGCTAGGAGCACCTGAAGGTGCAGTGCGTGCACGGCCCGTCGCACCCGGGGGACCACCCTTGCCCATGGGTGGGCGGCCGATGACGACCGATGTGGCGGTGACCGTGCCGTCGCTGTTCTTGGTGCCCTGCACGCCGATGAAGTCGCCGACCTTGAGTGCGGACGCGCTGGACGCAGATCCGCCGTTGGGCCCTGGGTTCGTCTTGTAGGTCGTGCCCGACGAGGTGACGACGGTGACAGTGGTCGTGCCGTTGGTCCTGACCGTGATGGTGTCGCCGCTCAACGCGGTGATCTTCCCGGCCACCGTGGGCCGCGCCATGCCACCCGGCGGGCGACCATGCGCGGCGGCACCGGAGTTTCCCGAAGGCGTGGTGGCCGCACCGGCAGAGGCGGCACCGCTGGCACCAGTGGCGACACCGATCCCAAGGACGGCTGCCAGCGCTCCACCGGCCACCATGGCCTGGCGCGGCCGCGACCAGCGCCAGCGGGACTCCTGGCGCGGCCGGGGGAGCTCCGTCGTGCCGTCTGCGAATTGCTTGTCCGGCGTCGTGCCTGTCATGTCTGCGCTCCTGCCCTGTGTGCCACCCGGCGCTCTGCCGTGCCATCAGCGTGCGCGACCGGCGTGTGGCCGCCCTGCGCGGCCCCTGAGGCCCCGGTCAGAATCGCGGCGCCGACCGCAGGCAGCCTGGAGCGGGCCTGTAGGGTGAGGCATTCGGGTGACCTAGACAGCACCAAGGGGGTCCCATGCCACACACAGCGCCCGTCCAGGATTGGGCGACCGACTTCGACGTACTCGACCCGCGCTACGTCAGCGACCCGTTCAGCATTTGGGACGACCTGCGCAAGAGCTGCCCGATCGCGCACACCGACCGGCGCAAGAGCAGCTGGCTGCCCACGCGTTACGACGACGTGACCGCCATTGCCCATGACATCGCCCACTTCAGCTCGCTCAAAGTGGCGGTCATCCCCGGCGACGAGGACGAGGATCCCAAT
Organism: uncultured Acidimicrobiaceae bacterium; assembly: GCA_963753115.1. Classification (GTDB taxonomy): domain Bacteria; phylum Actinomycetota; class Acidimicrobiia; order Acidimicrobiales; family RAAP-2; genus Bog-473. The sequence goes on along the minus strand of CAVWBB010000007.1, from coordinate 32,734 downwards.
GCCGATTTCGACGGCCCTGACCTCCAGTACGGTCTGCCCCCGATTTCGGCGGATCCACCGCTGCACACCTGGACCCGGCGGCTCCTGCTGCCCTGGTTCTCGCACACCCGCGTCGACAGCTATGTGCCGCTGACCCGCGAGCTCTGCCGCGGGCTCCTCGACAAGTTCGCCGACGAGGGGCACGGCGACGCCGCGACCGACTACGCCCAGCAGATTCCGGTCCGGGTGATCGCCCGGATCCTGGGCGTCTCCACCGATCTGTCCGACACCTTCACCGGCTGGGTGCGCGATGTCCTCGAGTTCGCCGATGACCCGGAGCGGCGCCAGCACGGGGCCGAGGGTCTGCTCAATTACTTCCTGGCACAGCTCGAGGACCGGCGCCAGAACCCGGGCGACGACCTGTTGAGCGAGTTGCTGACGACAGAGGTCGAGGGAAAGCCCGTGGACGACGGCATCGTGCTCGGCATGGCCGCCCTCGTCCTCATCGCCGGGGTGGACACGACGTGGAGCGCCATCGGCTCCTCGCTGTGGCACCTCGCCACGCACCCTGAGGACCGCAAACGCCTCGCCGCAGAGCCCGAACTGATGCCTACCGCGGTCGAGGAGCTGCTCCGGGCCTACTCGCCGGTCACGATGGCCCGCGAGGTGACCGAGGACATCGAGTACGCCGGGTGCCCCATGAAGGCGGGTGACAAGGTCCTGATGAACTTCCCAGCGGCCAACCGCGACCCCGAGGCGTTCGAGCAGCCGGACGTCGTGCAGCTGGACCGGGCCCACAACCGCCACGTGGCGTTCGGCTCCGGCATCCACCGCTGCGCCGGGTCGAACCTGGCTCGCATGGAGTTGCAGGTGGCGCTCGAGGAGTGGATGGCCCGCATCCCGGAATTCTCGCTCGCCGAGGGCGAGGAGATCGCCTGGGCGGGCGGGCAGGTCCGTGGACCACGTATCCTCCCGGTGGTATTCCCATGAAGGTCCGTGTCGACTCCGAGAAGTGCCAAGGCCATGCTCGCTGCTACGGCCTCGCGCCCGAGATCTTCGACGTGGACGACTACGGGCAGGCCTCGGTCATCCTGGACGAGATCCCACCCGAACTGGTGGAGAAGGCCCGTCTGGCTGTGGCCAACTGCCCCGAATACGCAATCGAGATCGTCAGCGAATAGCGAGTCCCGCTCCGAGCCGGCGCGCCGTTGGCGCGTCCAGCCCGGAGCGGGTCACTGCGCCTGACTGAGGACTGACTCAGGCGCTGGCCAGCACCAGCGCCGGCTCCTCGCCCGTCACGATGTCGGCCGCGTCGGGACGACCCCGCCGGATGAGGGCGAAGGCGCTCACGCCGGCCACCGCCAGCACGATGGCACTGAATGTGAAGGCCGTCGTGTAGCCGTGGACGGAGCCGGCGGTGAGCGACGCCACCGACCTCCCGTGGGCGGCCACGTAGGAGACCGTGGCGCTGGTGGCGATGGTGTTGATCAAGGCGGCGCCCATGGTGCCGCCGGTCTGTTGGGTGGCGTTGACCAGGGCGCTGGCCACTCCGGCGTCCTGCGGGCTCACTCCGATCAGGGCCGTGCTGCTCATGGCGACGAAGGAAAGGCCCATGCCGAGACTGACGATCACCTCGGCCGGCAGGACCACAGTCAGGTAGGCCGAGGTGACGCTGAGCGTGCTGAAGAGGATCAGTCCGGCCATGCCGAGCAGGAGCCCGCCGGTCATGACGAGCCGCGGCCCGAAACGGGGGAGCAGGCGGCTGGCCAGCGTGGCGCCGGTGATGATGCCGACCGAGAACGGAACGAATGCGAACCCCGACTTCAGGGCCGAGTAGTGCAGCGTGCCCTGGAAGTAGTAGGTCAGCGACAAGAAGGTCCCGAGCAGCGCCGTGCCCACCAGCAGTGAGGCGAGGAAGGACCCGCCACGGTTGCGGTCGAGCACCACCCGCAGAGGCAGGAGCGGGTGCTGCACCCTCTGCTCGATGATGACGAAGGCCACCAGGAGGACGGCGGCCGCGGCAAACAGGGAGACCGTGACGGACGCACCCCAGCCGTCCGTGCCCGCCTTGGTGAAGCCGTACACGAGGGCGAGCAGGCCACCGGTCACCGTGACGGCGCCGGGGATGTCGTAACCGTGGTTCGCCGAAGCCCGGCTCTCGGTGACGTAGCGGAAGGCCGCCACGGCCGCCACGATGGCGATCGGCACGTTGATCAGGAGCGTCCAGCGCCACGAGGCGAACTCGGTCAGGAACCCGCCCAGGATGAGCCCGATGGCGGCGCCCCCGCCGGCAATGCCGCCGTAGACGGCGAAGGCACGGGCCCGCTCCTTGGGCTCGGTGAAGGCCACGGTGAGCAGCGACAGGGCGGCGGGCGCCATGATCGCGGCGAACGCCCCCTGCAGGGCACGGGCGCTGAAGAGCATGGCCGAGTTCTCGGCCAGGCCGCCCAGGGCGGATGCCGCGGCGAAGCCGACCAGGCTGATGACGAACATCCGCTTGCGCCCGAAGTAGTCGGCGATCCGGCCGCCCAGCAGGAGCAGGCCGGCGAAGGACAGCGTGTAGGCCGTCAACATCCACTGGCGGTTGGCCGTCGAGATGTGCAGGGCACGCTGGGCCGACGGCAGGGCGATGATCACCACTGAGGCGTCGAGCACCACCATGAGCTGGGCCACCGCGATGATCGCCAGGGCCCTGAAGCGCTTGGGATCGAGGTCGGGCCCGGGTTCGGTCGTCTGATCGGGGTGGTCGAGGGTTGTCGTCATGGTGGTCTCCGTGTCCAAAGAGGTTCCGTGCCGACTGTCGTGCCCCGCCGGCCTGACCTGGAAGGGTCTGGTTTTCTCGGCTCGGATGGCTTACAATCGGAATCGGAGTTCTGGTTCCATTTACACTATACGGAACCAAGGTTCCGTTTGTCAACGGGGGGAGGAGAGTTTCTGTGGAAGGAAGACCCAACGGAGAAGCGGAGTGTGACGAACCCACCGCTGTCGTGGCTCGACCTCTGCGGGCCGACGCCCAGCGCAACCGGGCCCGGATTCTCGTCGCCGCCGAGAACGTCTTCGCCGTCGAGGGGATCGAGGTCCCGGTTGACCTGATCGCCGAGAAGGCGGGCGTGGGCGTGGGGACGCTCTACCGCCACTTCCCGACCAAGGAGAAGCTCTGCGAGGCCGTCCTGCTCGATCGGCTGTCCGCGCTGACCGTGGACGCCCAGGCGTTGGCGGACGCCGACGACCCGGCGGCGGCGTTCTTCGGATTTCTCTCGCACATTGTCGAGGAGGGCGCGGCCAAGCGCGACCTCATGGTCGCCGTGATGGGTGCGGGCGTGGAGTTCGAAGAGGCGGCAACGAACGTGAAGGACAACCTGCGCGACGCCGTCGGGGTGTTGTTGGAGCGGGCACAGGCCGTCGGAGCGGTGCGCCCCGACGTCACGCCCTCCGCGGTGGTCTCGCTCGTCGGGGCGACCTGCCAGGCGACCGCGCACGCTGGCGCGGCGCCGGCATGCGATCTGCTCAACATCGTCTGTGACGGGCTGCGGGTCCAGGGCGACGTTTCCGCCTCGGGCTAGCCCGGGGCTCAGACAGATCCTGAACTCACGGAAGCCCCTGGAGCCTGTGACTCCGGGGACTTCGTTTCAAAACTGTAAATCGCCTTGTTTACAGTTTTGCAGAAGACGACCGGCTTGGATGCTCGAAACCGAGCTAGTGCCGCGACCGCAGCATGGCGCCATACGGGTCGGCGGGCGAGTGCAACGACAACCCGCCATCGCATTCGAGCACCGCACCGGTGACCCAGTCCATCGAATGCAGGGCAATGATGGTCTGCGCGATGTCGCTCGCCTCACCCAGTCGGCCGAGCGCAGTGCGCTCGGCCACGCCGGCCAGCCACGGTGATCCTTCGACGCTCATCGCGGGGCCACGCCCGAGCATGGGGGTCCGCGTGACGCCCGGCGCCACCGCGTTGACCCGGAGGCCGAGCGTGCCCCATTCGGCCGCCGCCACCTGGACCAGCATCGACAAGGCGGCCTTTGACGCGCAGTAGATGCCCATGGTGCGGTCGACGAGGTGAGCGCTCACGCTCGAGACGGCGACGAAGGAGCCAGCCGTCTGTTGCTCTTGCATGGCGCCGACCCAAGCCCGCATGCAGAGCCATGGGCCACGGGCGTTGACGCGCATGACCCGGTCGAACGCATCGGGATCGTCCTCGGTGAGGAGCCCCGAGTGGCCGACGCCCGCCGTCACGGTGACGAAGGTGGGGACGCCCCAGCGCATGCGGGTCACGCCGACGGCGTCATCGATGGCGTCCGGTTCCGTGACGTCGCAGGTCACGTCGTGCGACCCGGCGATGTCCCAGGTCACGGTGGTGGTTCCCTGGGCCCGGTGGGCCTCGGCCAGCGCGGCGCCGATGCCTGACCCGCCGCCGATCACCAGAGCCAGCGGCCCGGCTTCCTCACTCATGCGACTCCCTTCAGCTGCGTTCGGGCCAGACCGTACCCGCCCCGCAGTGCCAGACTCGGGGCCTCGAAACCAGTTGCTCGGAGGCTCAGGTGGCGAAGGTGCAGGACCCTGTGATGGCGACCAGTGAGGTTGACATGGACGCGACGGCGACGGCGACAGCGACCGCGACCGCCACCCGGCTCCCAGGTCCCGCACTGGCGCGTTGCCATCATCGGGGCGGGAGCGGGCGGACTGGGCCTGGCCATTCGGCTGGCCAAATCGCACCACCGGAACTTCGTCCTCTTCGAGGCCTCCGACGGCGTGGGCGGCACCTGGCGCAGCAACACCTACCCCGGAGCGGCCTGTGACGTCCCGTCGCACCTGTATTCGTACTCCTTCGCGCGCAAGCCCGACTGGACCAAGACCTATGCCGAGCAGCCCGAGATTCTGCGCTACTTCGAGGACTGCGCCGAGCGTTTCGGCATCTCCCGCCATGTGCGGGCCAACACCCGCATCATGTCGGCGCGCTGGGACGAGGCGGCGCTGCGCTGGCGGCTGACCGACGCCGACGGCGGCGTCTACGAAGCCGACGTGCTGGTGAGCGCGGTCGGGACGTTCGCCACTCCCTCACTGCCTGCCATCGCCGGTTTGGACTCGTTCGCAGGGCCCCGCTTCCATTCGGCCCGCTGGGAGCACGAGCACGACCTGGCGGGCCGCCGGGTTGCCGTCATCGGCACGGGTGCCAGCGCAGCGCAGATCGTGCCCGAGCTGGCCAAGAAGGTCGAGTTCCTTCATGTCTTCCAGCGCACGCCGCAGTGGATCCTGCCTCGGTCGGACAAGCCGTTCACCGAGGAGCAGAAGCGCCGGTTCGCCCGTAACCCGATCGCGGCGCGGCGCCACCGGAAGGAGCTCTACTGGGCGTTCGAGAACACAATCGCCTTCCGGCACGGCGAGGAGGGGGCCGACCAGCTCAAGGCCATTGCGGAGAGCCACATTGCGTACCGGATCAAGGACGACGAGCTCCGGGCCAAGCTCACGCCTGACTATCCGTTCGGATGCAAGCGCACGCTCGTCTGCAGCGACTTCTACAAAGCGATGCTGCGCGACAACGTCGAGCTGGTGGCCGATGGCATTGAACGGGTGACCCCGGACTCCATCGTCACGACGGACGGCCGGGAGCGCCGGGTGGACGCGATCGTGCTGGCCACGGGATTCAAGGCGACGGAGTACCTGGACGGGATCGACGTGGTGGGTGTGGACGGGCGACGGTTGCACGACGACTGGTCCGAGGTGGCCCACGCCTATATCGGCATGACCGTGTCGGGCTATCCGAACTTCTTCATGCTCTACGGCCCGAACACGAACCAGGGCGGCAATTCCATCATTGTGATCCTCGAGGCACAGGCGACCTACGTCCTCGGCGCGTTGCGGTCCATGCACTGGCGACGGGTTCGGGTCGTTGACGTCCGCCGTGACGTCATGGACGAGTACAACCGCGAGCTCCAGGAAGCCTTGGCCGGGACCATCTGGAACGACGGCTGCCAGAGCTACTTCAAGAACGCGAACGGGAAGATCGCCACCCAGCTGCCGCAGACCTCCAGGTGGTACGCCCAGAGGACGAAGCGGTTCCGGATGCGGGAGTATGTCCAGTCATGAAGGCAGCGGTGTACTACGAAACGGGCGCCCCCGACGTGTTCCGGTACGAGGACGTGGCCGATCCCACGGCCGGTCCGGGTGACATTCTCATCGACGTCGAGGCGATCAGCATCGAGGGCGGCGACACCCTCAACCGGTTGGGGGGTGACCTCACGCGTGTCCCCCACATCGTGGGCTACCAGTGCGCCGGCACAGTGGTCGAGGTTGGCGTCGACGTTGACGACTTCGCGGTGGGGGACCGGGCCGTCACCGTCGGGGTGGATGGTTCGCACGCGGAGCGCCGGGTCACGCCCGCGGCCTTCGCCTGGAAAATCCCCGACAGCGTGACGACCGACGACGCCGCCTGCGTGCCGGTCCCGTTCGGGACGGCCGATGACTGCCTCTTCGAGTTCGGCCACCTGCAGCCCGGGGAGACCGCGCTCATCCATGCGGGTGCGGGCGGAGTCGGCATTGCGGCGATCCAGATGGCGAAGCGGGCGGGCGCGCGCGTCTTCTCCACGGCGTCGAGCGACGACCGCCTGGAACGGCTGAAGGAGCTCGGTCTCGACGAGGGCATCAACTACGTCACGCATGACTTCGTCGCCGAGGCCCGCCGCCTGACCGATGGGAGGGGTGTGGACGTCGTGGTGGACTCAGTGGGCGGTGTGACACTCCAGGGGAGCATCAACGTCCTGGCGTACCGTGGTCGGTGCGTGACCGTCGGTGATGCCGGGAGGTCGGCCGCGGAGCGAGTCGACATTTCGGCCATGCGCGGCAACAACCAGACGTTGTCGGGCTACTTCCTGGGAGCCGAGCTCCTCCTGTCGCCACGCCCGCACCCCATGATCGCCGGCCACCTCCAGGCCATCGGGCGGGGCGAGCTCAAGGTGGTCATCGACCGGACCTTCCCGCTCTCGGATGCGGCCAGCGCCCACGCCTACATCGAGAGCCGGCAGGCGTTCGGCCGGGTGCTGCTCATCCCTTGACGGGCGCACTGCGTGGTGTCGGGCCCACGACTGCGCAGGCGCACCTGGTTCGGCTTCAGGTCCCACCTTCCGTCCCGTAGAATCTCTGCCCGGCCGTCGGAGCCCAACCACCTGGTGCGGACGCTGACCCCCAGGCTGGTCTGCGAACACAAAGGAAGAGATGAAGATCGCAATTGTCGGAACGGGAGCGATGGGCTCGGTCTACGCCAGCCTCCTCGGAAAGGCCGGCCACGAGGTGTGGGCCATCGACACCTGGCGGGACCACACCGACGCCATCGCTGCCTCGGGGCTGACCGTCTCGGGAGCCAGCGGAAGTTTCGTCGTGGACAATCTGCATGTGGGGAGCACCCCGCACGAGGCGGGGACGTGCGACGTCTGGGTGATCGCCACGAAGGCGGCGGATGTCGACGCGGTCGCCGCGGATATCGCCCCGTTGCTGGAGCCTGACTCGGTCGTGATGGCATTCCAGAACGGACTCGGTGCGGGGGAGCGGGTCGCCCGCCGCATCCCCGAGGAGCACATTGTGATCGGGATCGCCGAGGGCTTCGGGTCGTCGATTCCGCAACCGGGACACGTGCACCACGAGGGCATGCGGTTGATCCGGATCGGTGAGATGAACGGTGGCCTGACGTCCCGCGTGCAGCGCATTGAGAAGGTGTTCCACGACGCCGGATTCAACGTGCGTGCGTTCGAGGACGTGACCCTGATGATCTGGGAGAAGTTTCTCTGTAACGTGACCCTGAGCGCGCCGTGTGCCGCCTTCGACGTCACCGTCGGGGAATTGATGGGGGATGCCGGCGCATGGAAGGTCGCGCTGGGGTGCACAGCGGAGGCTCACCGGCTCGGCCTTGCCAAAGGCGTCCGGTTCCCCTTCGACGACCCGCTGCAGTACGTGACCGACTTCGCTGCCACCATTCCGAATGCCAGCCCGTCGATGCGCCTGGACCACCTCGCGCGCCGGCGATCGGAGGTCGACGTGATCAATGGCCAGGTCGTCGAGCTGAGCCGCGAAATCGGGCTCGAGGCGCCCTACAACGAGACACTCTGTGCCATCCTGCGTCGTCGCGAGACCTTCTTCGCATAAATGAGGGCCGCGGCCCTCGTTTCCGCCGGTGACCGCCCGCGAGCTGCCCCGGTGTCATAGCCTCTCTCGGGCGCGCCGGACAGAACGACGTGCTTCGGGGGTTGGCGATGCGACACTGGGGCAGATCGGGATTCGAGAAGAGGCTGTTGCGGACTGGCAGCGTCATGGCCGTCCTCGGGGGCGTGATTGCCTTCGGCATGGCGACGCCATCGGCCGAAGCGAGTGCAGCGACCCCCGTCTCCCAGGCGAGCACCAGCAGCCGGGGCGTCTCCGCCGATGCCATCAACGTGGTCTTTCCGATCATTTCCTTCAGCAGCATCGAGGGTGAGTACGAGATTCAGTCGGATGCCGAATACGGCGAGCAGACCAAGGCGATCCACCTCTTTGTGGACCAGGTCAACGATGCGGGGGGCATCAACGGCCGGAAGATCAATCCGATGATCGTGGCCTTCGACCCGACGAACCCGGACCAGCAGCGATCACTGTGCAAGCAGTGGACCCAGGGCAGCCCGCCCGTGTTCGCAGTCCTCGACGGGCTCGGCACTTGGGAGGGTGTGAACGAGCTCTGCGTCACCAAAGAGGGCCACACGCCGATGCTCGCCCAATGGACGACGACGACCAACTGGACGAGTCTCGGCGCTCCGTACCTGTGGTGGACCGGCGCCGATGACGCGCCGATCCTCGCCGCCACCGTCAATTGGGGTCGGAGCTCCGGACGTCTCGGTCACGGCACGAAGGTCGGGGTCGTGGTCTCGGACGAGGTGAGCGACCAGGACGCGCTGCACTCCTACCTCCTCCCCGACCTCAAGAAGATCGGCGTCGACCCTCAGGTGGTGACCATCACGGCGGACGTGGGCGAGACCGCCAGCACGGACTCGGACGCCACCTTGGCCGTGGAACGGCTGAAGGCGGCAGGGGTCGAGTCGGTGATCCCGCTGCTGCCCGAGAACGCGTTCACCCCCTACCTCGGCGCCGAGAACTCCCAGAACTACTTTCCCAAGCTCTTGCTGAGTGACTATCAATCGGAGATCGAGATCGCGCTGGGGCTCATCCCCATCCCATACGAGAAGGCACTCAACGGCCAGGAGGGGGTCACCGCGGAGACGCTGGGTGGGATCGACCTCCCGAGGCCTGAGGCACAGGGCGGTTACGACCCTGGGGTGCGCAGTTGCTGGACCGTCTGGCACAAGGCCTATCCGCAGACGCCCAAGGGCAACCTCAACGACGACATCGAAGAGCAGGGGCCGGTGCAGGGCTGGTGCCAGGAGATCCGCCTCTTCACCAAGGCGGCCACCATGGCCGGCAAGGACCTCAACCGCCGGACTTTCGTCGAAGCGATGTCGCACATCACGAATTTCCCCGGCGGGTACTCGCCCGTCCTGAGCTACGGGCCGAACAAGTTTTCCGGGCCAACGCAGTACCAAGTAGTCGAGGTGCACGACAACCACCCGCCGACGACACAGTGCAAGCACGGACCTCCGCCGTCGCCGGCGGCCGGGGTCTGCTGGGTCGTGGTGCAGAAATGGACGCCGCTCCCCGGCCAGGGATGAACGATCCGGTGCCAACGCCAGCGCCGTGGTGAGCCACGACGAACTGGCAGCCTCCATCCACCTGCCGGAGCGACCGCGCTCGGCGCCGTGGTCGTCCCGCACAGGTGCATCGACCCGGCTACGAATTCGGTTTGACTGCCTGTGCTCGCAGGTTCCTCGATCCCCTTCGCCATCACGGTGATCATGCACAACCTCTCGGAGCACTCAGATCGTCACTACTCCTCGGCGCTCACGCCTCAATCCGGTAGGCGGTCGTGGGGCCGGCGAAGCCCTTGAGGGTCAGCGGCGGAAGCTCCTCGAAGCGGAACCGCCCGCTTTGTCCGCCCCGCACCCGTTCGGACACCACTGCCGTGGAGGGTTCGGCGACGGCGACCAGCCGCGAGGCGAGGTTGACGTCGGGGCCGTAGAGGTCGCCGAACACCGAGGCCATCTCCCCGCAGGCCAACCCGATCCTGACCGCAGGAAGTGTCCCGCCGGAGGCCGCAATCAGGTCGAGCGCGATCTGGCAGGCGTCGTCGACGTGCTCGGTGAAGAACATCGCCTCGTCGCCGATGGTCTTGACGATCTGGCCGTGCCCCGCCGCGACGATCTCGGACGTGCGCAGGTCGAACTCGATCAGGACGTTGGTCAGTTCGCGCAATGACCAGGCGGCGGTCGCCGACGTGTAGCCCACCAGGTCGACGAACCCCACGGTGCGCTGCACGGTCACGACGGATCGCTCGGCATCGGTCGACCACATCCGCTCGGCCACCGCCACGATCTGGCGGCGAAGCACTGCGTCGAGCGTCGACACGAAGGTGGGCAGCAGGTTCTGGGTGAGGCCGGCGTAGTCCTTGACCAGGTCGACGTACGGCACGCCGGCCTCCCGGCGGGGGAGCTCCACCTGCAAGCGGAAGACGCCGACGACGGTCTCTGCCAGCCGGGCCATGGCGGTGCCGGTGACCCTGGCCAACTGCAATGTCGCCTCTTCCCCGAGGAGGTCGTTGTGCGCGCCCGCGAGCAGCCGCACGGTTTCCGCCTCCCCGGCCGTGACGGGGAGGTCGGGATCCGTCGAGAGGCCGATGGCCGTCATCAACCGCAGCGTGGTCGGCCAATCGATGCCGGCTGAGGCTGCGACCTCGCCCAGGGTGAGCGAACCCCTGGGGCGGAGCGTCAGGTCGAGGGCGAGCTCACCCAGGTTTGACGCACCGGCTACGTCCTCGGGCGTTGCGCCGAGCCCGAGCACGTAGTGGATCAGCTGCAAACGATCGGCCGTGTCCGGCGCCTGCGGGTCGCACAGCTCCAGGGAGTCGAGTTCGTGTTCACCAGCCGGCGAAGCGTCGTCCGTCATGGCACCAGCTTGCCGGACACGACCCGCTGCGTCGGTTCCGGCCGCCGCCAGACGGGCCCAGGCGAGCGTTTCGGCGCAGAACTATCAATCGATCTGTTTACAGTTTGCGGAAGACCAGCACCCTTCCCTCGGGGGAAGGCGCCTCGACCAGCGCACGCCTGGCGAGCCCGCCCGACGGAGTCAGGCCTGATCAGGCCCGGTAAGGCGGAGAATCAGACCCGGGCCGGCTTGGCGGCCAGCTTCTCGTGGCGCACGGTGGCCCAGTGGAGGGCGACGAGGACACGGATGGCCCACCAACCGGGGTCGATCTCCCCCTTTGCCATGGACATCCGGCTCGATGTGGTCGCGGCGTGGTGGTTGTTGTGGAGCCCTTCGCCGGCGACGAGCCAGGCCAACCACTGGTTGTTCGTGGCCAGGTTGTCGTGCGGCCGCTTGCCCCATTTGTGCCCGATGCCGTTGATGGCGCCGCCGCCGAGCAGGTACATCGACGCGTGGACCGCCGCCGCGATCAGCCCGATCTCCCAGCCGAACACGGCGACGAGCAGGGCCACGCCCAGGGCCAGGCCGAGGAGGGCGTGGTTGAACAGCACCTTGTCCCAGCGGTCCTCGGGCAGGTCCTTGGCGTAGCGGACAACCTGCTCGCGGTTCTTGGAAACCCGGCGGTAGAGCACGGCATTGCCGAACTGGACGAGGGAGTAGCCGAAGATGACGGGCGAGTGCGGGTCGCCCTCCTTGTCGGTATGGGCGTGGTGCTTGCGGTGCACCGCCACCCATTGCCGGGGTCGGGTGCCGGTCGACATCCAGATGATGAACCGGCAGGCGAAGGCGACGGGCGGCCGCATGGTGATGGCCTTGTGGGCCAGCGCGCGATGCAGGTACACCGTCGTGACGATGAAGGAGACTTGACAGGTCAGCAGCCCAATAAGGACGGCCTCGAGGACCGCGGGCACGGATCACGACACTACCGCAGCCGGAGGGGGTGACCGCGTCGGCCTGCCCGGATCCTCCCGGCGGCGACCACCCCGCACAGGTCCGACGAACGGCAGCGATCCGCGCCAAGATGTGCGGCTTCCGCCGACACTGCCCAGCGAGGTGCCTTCCATGAGCTTCACCCCCTATGACCGGCCGGTCCGGGCCGCCTTTGTCGGCCTCGGTCGCATCTACGACCTCAACATGCGGGCCTACCTCGACAACCCCGATGTCGAGGTCGTGGCCCTGGTCGACCCGAGCGAGGAGCGCCGGGCCGAGCGCGCCGCTGACTGGCCGGGTGTCCAGACCTTCGCCTCGGCCGCCGAGCTCGCCGCCAGCGGCCTGGAGGTGGACGCGGTGGAGGCGCTGCTCCCCATTCCGCTGCACGAAGAGGGCGTCATCGAGCTCCTCGGCTACGGCTGGCATGTCAACTTGCAGAAGCCGATGGCCAACGACCTGCAGTCCGCCCAGCGCATGGTGGATGCCGCCACCGCCAACGACCGGCTGCTGCGGGTCATGGAGAACTACATCTTCTACGAGCCCCTGGTGAAGCTGAAGGCGCTCGCCACGGCGGGTGACCTTGGCACCATCAGCGGCTACCACATGAAGATGGTCGGCAGCGGCCACGGCGGCTGGGACGTGCCGTCGAGCAGCTACCACTACCAGATCCAACAGATGAAACAGGGCCGCGGCATCCTGGTGTTCGACGACGGATGGCACAAGCTGGCGACGGCCATCTGGCTCTTCGGGCCCATCAAGGAGGTGCGGGCCTGGGTGGGCGGCACCGAGGTGTTCCCCGGGATTGAGGTCGACGCGCCGACGACCATCGTGTGGGAGCACCACAGCGGCATCCGCGGGGTGTGGGACATCACCCTGGCCCCGGACATGTACCTGCGTTCCGACTACTACACGAACGACGAGCGCTGGGAGATCACCGGGTCGAGCCGGTTACGCCCGTGTCAACCGCTGCACGGGCCGTGGTATTCAGCAGCCGAGCCTCGAGGTCTACGTCGACGGCGAGATGCGCTCGTACCACGCGCTCGACGACGACTGGGGGAGCAGCTTCCGCGACTCCGGCCGGCACTGGCTGCGCTGGCTCCACACCGGCGAAGGTCCCATGCTGTGGAGCGGCGAGGAGGCCATGGACGTCCTTCGGTTTGCCCTCGCCACCTACGCCAGCAGCGCGGCAGGCGGTGCCGGCGTGGACCCGGCCACTCTCACCTAGCCGGCCCCGCAAAATCCGCCCGTCACTACGATCCTGTCCATGGTCGGAGAGGACCGTGCCGCGAGCCTCGGTCGTCGCATGGGCGCCTTGGGCCTCACGGTGGTGCTCCTGGTGGGGACGCTCGTCGTCGGCTGGCTGGTGTGGAGCGTCTTCGAGTGGCGGCACGGTCGCACGCCGAGCTACCGGCTCTTGGGTCTGCGCGTCGTGCGCCGTTCCGATGCGCAGCCGATCGGAGCGGGCCGGTCGCTGTTGCGCAGCGGCATCTGCTGCCCCGTGCTGGTCGTGCCGACTGTGGTGATCGGCGGCGTCGTCGGGCTCTGCTTCGCCATGGGAGCCTCGCCACCGGACGGCTTGTTCCGCGAGCCCCGGACCGCACCTTGGGATTACCTGACGGCAACCAAGGTGCTCGACGAGCGCCCGCTGTCTGCGCCGGCCCCCCACGCGGCCGAGCCGCCCGACAACCCGGTCGCTGCGGCCGGTCCCACGGTGCTCGGCACGCCGCGGACGAACGGCCACGGCCCCGGCTGAGGCCCGCCGGCGCCGGCTCCGAGCTGGCCCGCGCCGCACACCGCCCATCGCTGGTCACAGGCTCTTGCCATCCGCCCGCAACGTGTTAGTCTTGACTAACATGTCAGGCGGTGAGCGAGACGCAGAAGACCACGACGCCGGATCTGCTGGCGGTTCTGGCCGAGCCCAATCGCCGCCGACTCCTCGAGCTGTTGCGTGGGGGGGAGCGCACGGTCACCGAGCTGGCGGCCGAATTCTCCGTGACCCGTCCCGCCATCTCGCAGCACCTCGGCGTGCTGGCCGCCGCCGGCCTGGTGGAGGTCCGGCAGGACGGTCGGTTCCGCCGCTACCGGCTCAATCCCAGCGGCATGGCGGCGCTGCGCAGCACCCTCGACGCCTTCTGGACATCCGAGCTCGAGCAACTCGTGGTCGCCGAGCCCCCAACGACCCCAACGACCCCAACGACCCCAACGACATCAACGGAAGGAAACCCGCATGACGATTGAGAAGTCGGTCCTCGTCCCCTTGACCGCCGACCAGACGTTCGCCCTCGTGACCGAGCCGGAGCGGCTGCGGCGCTGGCAGGCCATCTCGGCGCGGGTCGACCTGCGCGCCGGCGGCGAATTCCGGTGGACCGTGGTCCCCGGCAGCGAACGCCGGGGGCACCTTCGTCGAGGTCGAGCCCGGCAGGCGCGTGGTGTACACCTGGGGTTGGGAGGGTGACGAGGCGCAGCCACCCGGCACGTCGACGGTCACCATCACGCTCGAGCCCGCCGAGGGCGGGACGACGGTGCGGCTCGTGCACGAGGGACTGACGCCCGAGCAGGAGACGCAACACCACGAGGGATGGGACCACTTCATGGAGCGCCTGGCGGTGGCCGGACGAGAAGGCGACGCCGGGTTGGAGCCGTGGTCCGTCCGCCCGGCCGAGGCCTGGGACCAGCTCAGCGCAGCCGACGCGTCGCTCGCCATGTGCACGTTCGTCTTGCGCCACATGGGCGCGGGCGACGGCAAGGCGCAGACGCCCTGTGCGAAGTACGACGTGGACCAACTGACCGAGCACCTGGCCGGATCGCTGGTCGGCCTCGGCGGTTGCGTTGGCGTCGACGTGACGCCGGACGAGAACGCGGAGCGCGAGGTGCGCATCGCCGACCTGGCCCAGCCCGTGCTGGAGGGGTGGCGCCGGCGCGGCATCGACGGCATGGTCACGCTCGGGCACGGCGAGCTCCCGGCCGAGGTCGCCTCGCGGATCTTGTCCATGGAGCTGCTGGTCCACGCCTGGGACTTCGCCCGGGCGACCGGTCAGGAGCTGCCGGCCAACGAGGGGCTCAGCGCCTACGTGCTCGGCCTCGCCAAGGACGGACTCATCCAGCCTGCGCTGCGCGACGGCGACAACTTCGCCGATGAGGTGGCGCTGGGCGCCGACGCCGACCCGATGGCGCAGCTGGTCGCCTATACCGGGCGCCGGCCCTGAGTCAGGTGGCCGAGGTGCCCCGCCAGCGGCGCTCGAAGGGCAGGCGCCAGGTGCGCGGCGCGATGAGCTCGTTGATGGCCGGCGGGCCCCAGCCACCCTGCGGGTAGGGCTGCACGGGTTCGGGCTTCTCCAGCAACGGTGTCGACACCTCCCAGAGGCGCTCGATGCTCTCGGCCGAGTTGAACAACGTGTGGTCGCCCACCATGGCGTCGTGGATCAGGCGCTCGTAGGCCTCGAGCACGTCGGCGTCCTGGCCCGTCTCGTGCAGGGCGAACTGCAGGCTGAGCTTCTCGAGCGTCATGCCCGGTCCCGGCTTCTTCCCGTAGAACGAGAGTGAGAGCTTCGACGAGTCGGCCAGGTCGAAGGTCAGGTGGTCGGGGCCCGAGGCGCCCACGCCGGAGCCGCCGGGGAACATGGACTTGGGGGGCTCGCGAAAGGCGATGGAGATGATGCGCTCCCCGCTGCCCAGCTTCTTGCCCGTGCGGAGATAGAAGGGCACGCCCGCCCAGCGCCAGTTGTCGATCTCGACCTTCAACGCGACGAAGGTCTCGGTGTCGGAGTCCGACGCCACGCCCGGGATGTCGCGGTAGCCGTCGTACTGCCCGCGCACCACCTCGGTCACATCGAGCGGGCGCAGCGACCGGAAGACCTTGTTCTTCTCCTCGCCGATGGCGCCGGGCTCCAGCGCGGTGGGCGGCTCCATGGCCACGAAGCCCAGAATCTGGAAGAGGTGGGTGACCACCATGTCCTTGAAGGCGCCCGTCGCCTCGTAGAAGGCGACGCGGTCGTCGACCCCGAGGGTCTCGGGCACGTCGATCTGCACGTGGTCGATGTGGTCCCGGTTCCAGATGGGCTCGAAGAGGCCGTTGGCGAAGCGGAAGGCCAGGATGTTGAGGACGCCCTCCTTGCCCAGGAAATGATCGATGCGGAAGATCTGTTCCTCGTCGAAGACCTGGTGGAGCATGTCGTTGAGTGCCACGGCGCTGGCCAGATCGGTGCCGAACGGCTTCTCCATCACGACGCGCGACCTCTCGACCAGCTTGGCGTCGGACAGCAGCTGAATGACGGCACGGTCGGCCGCCGGAGGCACGCTCAGGTAGTGCAGCCGGCGCGGCTCGCCACCGATGTCGCTCTCCGCCTTGCCCACGGCGTCCGCCAGCGCCTCGGGACCGGCTGAGGTGGAGCAGAAGGTGAGCCGCTTCTCGAAGTTGGCCCACTGCAGGAGCGAGATCCGGTCGGTCGAGAACTGGTCGCAGGCGTGGCGGGCCAAATGCCTGAACTCCTCGTCGGTCAGCGTGCTCGTGGAGCTGCCCACGATGCGGTAGTCGGGCATCATGCCCGTCATCGCCAGATGCAGCAGGCCGGGCAGCAGCTTGCGCGCCGCCAGGTCACCGGTGGCGCCGAACAGGATGATGACGTGGGGCTCGATCTGGTTGCCCGGGGTGGCCGAGTCCACCGTCTCGCTCTGGTCGACGACCTCGGTCATGCGGGCCTCCGCTCGTTGAGTTCGGACACGTTGGCCCCCATGATCTTGGGCACCGACTCGCGGGGGAGCTTCTGCAGCTCGGTCACCCAGTCGGTCGGCTCGGGCAGCCCCTCTATGTGGGGCCAGTCCGACCCGAAGATGACGCGGTCGTCGCCCATGAGGTCGACGATCTCGCCGACGTCGTCCTCCCAGAAGGGGTTGATCCAGACGTTGCGGCGGAAGGTCAGGACGGGGTCCTCGGAGAAGTAGCCGGGCATGCGGCGGTTGGTCGTGCGCATCTTGGCGAACAAGGGGGCGAGGAACTCCGACCCGTTCTCGACCGAGGCGATGCGCACGTTGGGGAAGCGGTCGAACAGCTTCTCCAGGATGAGCGTGGCCAACCAGTCGTGGGCGGCACGCTCAATGGCGAACATCTTGATGCTGGGCCGGGCGCCCCCGGCGCGGAAGGAGGCGGAGAAGCCGTCCACGGCATAGCCGTTGGATGACAGGCCGGCGTCACCGGCGTGCACGACGACGGTGATGCCGGCCTCGTTGACGCGGGCCCAGAAGGGGTCGAACGCATCGGCGGCCGGCGAGAGCGGGCCGGCGACGGTGATCGGGGCGGCCGCCCGCATGACGATCGAACGGGCGTCCTGGTCGATCGCCCACTCGAGCTCGCGCACCGCCTCGTCGACGTCGGCGAGCGTGATGTAGGGGGCGGCGAAGATGCGGTCCTGGTACGCCATGCCCCAGTCCTCGGCCAGCCAGCGGTTGAAGGCGCGGAAGAGGAGCACCACGGCGCCGGGGTCGTGCTTGAGCGACTCCTCGTAGAGCATGCCGAGGGTCGGGAAGAGCCAGATCTTGGACAGGCCCTGGGCGTCCATGGTGGCCAGGCGGGCGTCGCGGTCGCGGTACTCGGGGCGAATGGGCTCGGGCTTGCCCATGAGCTCGTGCATGGGCCGGCCATCGGGGTTGCCCCGGAAGTAGTCGACGAGCGCCCCGGCCGGGGCGATCGGGTTGAAGGTCGGATTGGTGACGGCCCGGCTGACCCGGCCGCCCAACGCGTGGTAGCGGCGGCCGCCGACGTCGACCCACTCGATCACCCGCGGTCCGAGCTTGGGGTCGAGGTGGCGCGTGAACGCGTCGAGCGCCTCGTAGTAGTGGTTGTCAGCATCGAAGACGGGCGAGTCGATGGCGTGCATGGTCAGCCTTCCGCGAGCGTGCGCAACACTGCAGACTCTATTGGTTGCGCGTCGGCGGCCCTGCCGAGGTGTGGGCGGCTCCCTCGGGGTCGACCGCCCAGGCAGGAGGCTCGCCCCAGCGCTCCCCGTAGACGAGCTCCGCCATCGGCCGCCGCCGCACCGGCCCATGGTGTCCCTGTGGCCGACCCAGGGTGATGGTCGCCATGATCTCCGCCTCGTCGGGGACGTGCAGCAGCGCACGCAGCTCGGCGTCGGCCGCGAACTGCCAGCCCGTCATGACGCCGCCGTACCCGAGGGCGCGGGCCGCCAGCAGCAGGTTCTGGCAGGCGGGGTAGACGGATGCACCGTCGGTGAAGGCGGCGGCGTGGCGGTATCGCTGGAAGCAGGCCAGCACGAGCACGGGCACCGACTCGTAGGTGTCGACGTAGTCCTGCATGGTGCGGGCCATGCGCGCCTTCGGTGAGTCGGCTTGCGCTCCCGACCCGGCGTCATACCCGTCGGCCACCCGCTTGGCGGCCCAGAACTGTCGTGCCCCTTCGCCGATCAGGCGCTTGGCCTCCCGGGCCACCGGCCCGTCGGTGAGGACGATGAAGCGGAAGGGCTGGCGGTTCGAGCCACTCGGGGCCCGGGTGGCGGCGAAGAGGATGTCGCGCAACGCCTCGTCGGGGACGCGCTCGTCGGTATAGCGCCGGATGGCGCGCGTGGTGAGCAGCCCTTCGTAGAGCGAGACCTCGTCCGGCCGTTTGCCTGCTGTACCCGGCACGACGGCGACCCTACCAATGACCCTGCAACGCGCCGCCTGGGGCGGGAGCTCCGAACGGGGCCCGGCTCCTTGCGACCCAGGCTCCCATGCAGTCCAGCCGTCGGCAGCCCGGCCGTCGGGCCTCAGTGGCTCTGACCAGAACCCGTCGAGGAACTCACGGTCCGGCGTGCTGGTTGCCCAGCGGGGCGTAGGCCCGGCAGGGCTCGCCTCGCAGCGCGCCGCAGGCGGGCAGGGTGGCGGTCGGGGCCACCCTGCGCACCTCGTTGACGACGAGCGTCGAACCCGTGGCACCCCCGAGCGCCACGGTGTCGAGCACGGTGTCGCGGGTGGCCGGCGTGTCGAAGGTCCACGACGGGCGGTCGCCGCCGGGGGCGGAGATGACGATGCGCAGGCGGGTGCCGGCGCGGAAGGTGTGGGCAATCGGGTCGACCGGTACTCGTACGAGGGTGAAGCGTCCTCTCGGGAGTGACCGGCGGTCGGAGGCGAGGTAGGTGGGGACCGGGTCCAGCGGGGTCGAGGCGGACGACAACCTGGAATTGCTGCTGCGCAGGAAGCCCGAGGTGACGTATTCCTCTTGCATCTCGCCGGGGCGGACCTCCGTGACGGTGACCTGAAGGTCGGTGACGGGTGCCGTCGACTTGAGCACCAGATTCAGACTGGCGGGCCCAACGATGGTGGTGGCACCCGTGAACACTGGCGTCTCGAACGCAATACCGTTGCCGGCCGGGACGGTCGTCCAGTTGTAGGGCGGCTGCGCCGCCCACGCATTGGCCGAGGCGGCGAGATCGTCAGACGGTCGGGCGGCCGGATCAGGTCGGAACGAGACGGTTGACGTGCCGGCGAACGGGGCCGTGTGCAGCGTGCCGTCTGGACCGAGACCGAAGTGCACCATGGTGCCGGCCGGCGGCCAGGCCGGGAACCCGGCGTCGTAGGTCGGCTGGAGCGCCCCCGGGCCCAGGGCCCCGCCGCCGTTGTCGAAGAGCACCCGCACCCGGGGGTCCTGGTTGGCGAAGGCGGCCTTCGCCGCGGCGACCGAAGGCTCCGTTGTGAAGCGGACGGCGGGGACCGGCGCCGACGGCGCACCACCGGTGAGCCCCGAATACAGGGTGGGTGCCAGCGCGACGAGCGTCGGCGACGCTGCGGGCACGCGGCCGGCGACATAGAGGTCGAGGAACTCGAGCCAACGCGAGATCGTGTCGGGGCCGAGCGAATCGGTGTGGGTCCCGTTCATCATGGTGACGTAGACGTTCTGGTCGCCGTGCAGGGCGTCGACGAGCGCGGGCCATTGGGGCCCGACCTGCTCGTCCTGGAGGGCGCCGACCAGGAAGACGGGGACGGTGATGTGCGAGGCCCAAGCGGTCGGCGAGCGCTGGTCGAAGAGAGCCGGCGTCCGGCCGAGGTTCGGGCTCACGAGCGACTCGAGGCTCTGGGCCTGCAGGTGGAGGCGTTGGTTGGCCAGGCACGTCCTGTCGCCGGTGGCGATCTCGGCGGCGGCCCAGTGCTGTCCGCCCTGGGGCGCGGCCTGGGCGTCCGAGACGCGCTGGGCGATCCAGCTGGCGGCGAAGCCGTCGTTGTAGATCCCGCCGGGATAGCCGGTCGAGTACAGGTCATCGGTGGGGCTGAGCGGGGTGATGGCGGCCAGGTCGGGCGGGTCCGTGCCGGCGACGACCAGCTGGGAGAACCCCGAGTAGGAGATCCCGACCATGCCGACCTTGTGGTGCAGTACCCACGGTTGCGCGCCCACCGTCTGGACGACGTCGTACCCGTCGTAGTCCGACGGCAGGCCGAACAGGTCGAAGGCTCCGCCGGAACAGCCGGTGCCGCGCATCTGGACGCTCACGGTGGCGAAGCCGAGCAACGGGGCGACCACCGAGCCGACCACGGTGGACGTGTCGGGAAGGAGGGGATCGCTCGTCGAGGCGTGCCCCTCGAGCGCGTCGATCAGGCTGTGTGGGCCGGCCACGTTGTAGCCGGAGTACTCAATGACGGTCGGGAACGGCCCGTCGGCGAGGGTCTTGCCCGGTGGCAGCCGCACCGTGGCGGCGAGCAGGATTCCGTCGCGCATGCGGACGTAGTTGAGACCGGCGTGGAGTGCTTGCGAGGAGTACAACGACGAGTCCGGCGTCGATGTCGTCGAGAGGACGGAGAAGGCGGACGTTTGGCGAGCGCCCGACCCGGATCCCTCTTCGAAGCGGTCACCGCGTCCCGCGGCAAGATTGCGCACAATGAGGCTGCCGAGCTTGTCCACCACTCCTGACCCCACGGTTGCACCGCGGGCGTTGACCACCGACAGCCGGACGCCGGGTGGGGCGCCCGTGACGTACGCCTGTCCGATCGATCCGTGACCCTGGAACGGCAACGCTGACGGCGTTGCGCTCGCTGCCCCGGGCGGCGCAAGGGCGCTCGCGGCGCTGAGGACGGCCAGGACGCCCAGGACGCCCAGTTGGCCTACCCGCGGCAGGAAAGTGATCGGTTCGTCCTCTCAGTTGCGGTGATGCATCCGGTGGAAGGAGCACAGCGTAGCCAGGCACCGCCCGGCGCACGGGGCAAGCAACGCCCCGTGCGTTCCATGCTTGAATGGACCATGTTCTACGTGATCATCTTCAGCCTGGCGGCCGTGCTGCTGGTCGTTGCGTTCGCCGCCGCCGTGTCGCGCCGCCGCAAGAACCTCGCGGCCGAGGAGGTGCAGAGCAGCCCCACCCACGCGCCGCATGCCGCGCACGGCACCCACGCGGATGCGTCGGGACGACGGAATCGAAAAGCGAAGCGGGCGCAGTCGCAGCACGACCGGCGGAAGCGCCACTAGGTCGGTGCGCCGCTGACGTTCCCGGGCCGGACGCGAGGAAGCGGGGCCATGAGGCCCCGCTTCCAGATTGTTCCGGACACCGCGTGCCCGCCGCAGCGTCACCCCAAGTACGCGAAGATCGGGGCGACGGCATCGTCGATCTTGAGTATCGGGGAAACGGTGAACGTCATGTACTGGGAGTACGCCAGCGCCGTCTCGTAAGCAGCGCTCATGTCATCGTCGTCCGCGATCGTGTAGCCACCGGACCCGTCGACCTTCACGTAGTTCGCGATCTCACCCGGCCCGGCGCCTCGTTTGCCGAATTCGTCCATGAGCGCCTTCACTTCGGACTTGGACATGTGTGGCTTCAACGTGTACTCGGTGATGAACAACATGCGCTGTTCCTCCTCTTTCGCGACTGGCCAGAGCGGCCCAGTCGAGTGGACCCTACCCCCGTTGCAATACGAATGCTGGTGCGGCGGCCGATCGCGTCGACGCCCTGTTCAGCCAGCCGATCGCCCGCGGATGCCGGCAAGAGCACCCTCGGCCCGGGCGACGTCGTCGGCAGCGACGTCGATCTCGAGCAGCTTGCGGCGACTGGTCGTACCGTGGAGCACGGACACCGATCGGCGAGGCACCCCGACCGCGGCGGCAACGGCGCGCAACGCGGCCTCGGTCGCCCGGCCGGCGTCTGCGGGCTCCATCACGCGCACCACCAGTGCGCCGTCGTGCACTCCCCCTACGCCGGCTCGCGAAGCGCCGGGTCGCACGTAGATCTCCACCCGCATGGACCCAGTGTGGCCGCGTGTTCTGGTGGCCGCTTCCAGCATGTTGACTGGAGGAGTGACAGGGCCCACCAGATCCGGCGAAGACCGACCCTTGACGCTCGGTGCGATCGAGGGAGCGATCCGCGCCTGCTGGTCAATCGAGACCTGCGACCCGACCGATGTCGCGCACTGGACGCCGGCCAACCCCTCGCTCGGTCAGTGCGCGGTGACCGCGCTCGTCGTGCACGACTTGGTCGGTGGCGAGCTGCTCGAGGCGGAGGTCCAGTATGCGGACGGCTCTCGGCAGGGTTTCCACTACTGGAACAGGCTGGCCGGCGTGGACATCGACCTGACTCGGGGGCAGTTCGCCGCCAACGAGTACGTCCAGCCGCCCCACCTCATCGACCGGCTCCCGGATCAGCCTTGGCTGGCACACGACAAGTACGTCGTCTTCCGCGATCGCGTGCGGGCGGAACTGCAACTCCCCTCGGTGGGGGACTGAAGCGGCGCTGCTACCTCGACTCCGCCGGCACTCGGTCGAAGTAGAGATCGGAATGGCGCCCGTCCTCCAGGAGTCCCGAGATCCCCTCGCGGGCGTACGCGATGTGCAGGTCGATGCGATGCACGAGGAGCTCGGCTCGGCTCGGTGACCCCGGCACCGCCCGGCTGGCCTCCGCCACGACGGTACCGGTCGGCGCCACAATCCGGCTGGCGCCGAGGAGGGTCGACGTCGAATGCGAGCCGGCTTGGTTGGCCTGCACCCACCACTGGCTGTTGGTCAGGGCGACGGCGGGGTAGAGGAGGTCCCAGGCGTTCGCCCCCTCGACTTCGTAGGCGGCTGGAGCCAGTACCAGGCGCGCGCCGCGCAGTGCCAGTGTCCGGCCCACCTCGGGAAAGTCGCCGTCGAAGCTGACCACCAGCCCGACAGTGGCCGAGCGTGGGATCGTCGAACGTGGTGAGCCGGTCGCCGCCGGTGAACACGGAGGGCTCCAGCGTCGGCGGGTAGAGATGCGCCTTGCGGTGCCAGGCAGCCAGCTCGCCGCGGGGGTTGTAGACGAGTGCGGTGTCGTAGATACGCCCGTCCTCGCCGAGTTCCGGCACGGTGCCCGGCGGCCAGCCACATTTCGCGCCGCCGAGCCGCCTCGCCGAGCTCGGCGGACCGCGGCCCGTCGATGGGCTCGGCATCCGCCAGCACGTCTCTGGCCAGTGTCTCGGGGTCGTAGCCGCAGGACCAGAGCTCCGGGAGCAGCAGGAGCTCGACGCCGCGCGACGCGGCATCGTCCATCATGCCGAGCGCCACGCGCATGTTCTGGCGCGGCTCCCCTGGTGTGGCCAGCCACTGGGCCACACCGACCAGAAGATCTCGCTTCACGTCGGGTACCTGGTTTCCCACCTCTGTACTGCGTTGTGCCGCTCACCCTACGGAGGCAACGTTCGCGGCCGGTTTCCCGTACGTGAATGCACTGTTACAAGACGGGCTCCGCCGCGCTCGGTGCCGCCGGACTGTCGGTTCAGATCCCTGCCCGGGGACGCCATGATCGTGACCAGGTCGTAGAGCACGTGGGCGGCGGCGATCGCGGTGACCTCAGCGTGGTCGTAGGCGGGGGAGACCTCCACGACGTCGCCGCCCACCACGGCCGCCGGCCGCAACCCCCGCACCAGTGCGAGGAGCTCGCGGCTGGTCAGGCCGCCCGCCTCGGGTGTCCCGGTGCCGGGTGCGTGTGCCGGGTCGAGGACGTCGATGTCGACCGACACGTAGACGGGCGCGTCGCCCACCGCAGCCAGAACCTGACGCACCACCTCGGCGACCCCTCGTTCCGCCACGTCGTCCGTGGTGATCTGCGTGAAGCCCATGGAGGTGTCGTCAGCCAGGTCGGCGTCGGAGTAGAGCGGGCCCCGCAGCCCCACGTGCACGCTGCGGTCCCGTAGGAGCAGGCCCTCCTCCCAGGCGCGCCGGAAGGGCGTCCCATGGGTGAAGCGCTGCCCGAAGTAGGTGTCCCAGGTATCGAGATGCGCGTCGAAATGCACCAGGGCAAGGGCCCCGTGCCGCCGCGCCGTGGCCCGCAACAACGGCAACGCGATGGTGTGGTCCCCGCCGATGGCCACCAGCCGGCCGCCGCTCCGCAGCAGCTCGTCCGCCGCGACCTCGATCTCGTTCACCGCTTCCTCGGGGCTGAAGGGCGTGCAGGCGATGTCGCCGGCGTCCACGACCTGGGCCAGTTCGAAAGGCAGCGCCTCGAGGGCCGGGTGGTACGGCCGCAACAGACGCGAGCCCTGGCGCACGGCAGCGGGCCCGAAGCGTGCGCCGGGCCGGTAGCTGGTCCCGCCGTCGAAGGGCACACCGACCAGCGCGATGTCCCAGCGGTTCACCTCGTCCGACCGGGGCAGGCGGGCAAAGGTGGCCAGGCCGGCGAAGCGAGGGACCTGGCTGGCGTCGGCAGGACCGACGGGGCCGGGGGAGTCAGCTCTCGGACATCAGTCGTCGATGGCCTGGTAGACCAACGCGCGCAGCTGACTCCGGAACGGGTAGGCGGCCGAGGGGAAGAGCTGGGTCATGAAGACGACGAAGAGGTCTTCGGTGGGATCGACCCAGAAGGCGGTGCTCGCCGCGCCGCCCCAGTAGAACTCTCCGCCGGAGCCGGCCATGGCGGTCGCGGCCGGCCCGAGTCCGACCGCGAAGCCCAACCCGAAGCCGACTCCCTCGAAGTTGGCCTCGCCGAATCCCCCGACTGCCATGTCCTGGAGGGTGGCGCCGCCGGGGAAGTGGTTGACGGTCATGAGCTCCAGGGTCTTGCGTCCGAGGACCCGTCGGCCTTCGAGCTGCCCTCCGTTGGCCAGCATCTGGCAGAAGGCCACATAGTCGTGGGTGGTCGAGACCAACCCTCCCGCCCCCGACAGGTACGACCGGGGCCGTTTGATCGCGTTGGCAAACGGGCCCTCCATGAGGCGGGGCGTGTTGGCGGGGCGGTACTGGTAGCAGGCCGCCAACCGTGGCAGCTCGTCCTCGGGGACGAAGAACCCCGTGTCCACCATGCCGAGCGGCTCGAAGAGCTCACGCCGCAGGTACTCGTCCAGGGGCAGGCCGGAGAGGATCTCGACCAGACGGCCAACGATGTCCGTGGAGATCCCGTAGTTCCAATGGCTCCCGGGGTGGAATTTCAGCGGGTGCTCGGCCAGGAGCGCCGTGACACTCTCGAGCGTCCGGGGCCCCGTCTGCGCAGCCTGGGCCTCGTTGAATGCGGCGTCGATGGGGTTGCCGGGCATCAGGCCGCCGGGCAGGCCCGTCGTGTGCATCAGGACGTCGCGCATGTTCATGGGACGTTCCGGCTTTTCCAGCGTCACCGAACCGTCGTCGTGGACCCTTCCTACCTGCAGCGTGCGCCACTCGGGGATGTAGCGGTGCACCGGGTCGAGGAGCTGGAACAGTCCCTTCTCGTAGAGCTGCATCAGCGCGACCGAGGCGATGGGCTTGGTCATGGAGTAGATGCGGAAGATGGCGTCGTCGGACATCGGCATCTGCTGTTCGCGATCCATGAGCCCCAGGGAGCGGTGGTAAGCGACATGGCCGCCCCGGACCACTGTGATCTGGCACCCGGCGATCTTCCCGGGCTCGACATAGGTGGAACTGAAGTGTTCGGTGATGCGCTCCAGGCGCACATCGCTCATCCCCGCTGCATCAGGTTCGATCTTCACCCGCACCCCTTCCCACCGTCCGGTCGTTCCGTCAGTCCGGCCGGAACGCCGGGGCGCTGTTCGACAGCTCTAAACGAATTGGTTGCTCGTCCTCACGAAGAGCCCGGTCAACCAGGGCCTTGCCCTTCTGCGCTCTCCTTCTTCTGCTTCTGGTCGCGCAGGTAGGCAGCCGTCCCCTCCAGGAAGGCGGCGACGTCCTTCTCCTTGTTGGCGGTCACACCGTGGAACCATTCGGGCACGAAGACCTGGGCGGCGCCCGACTCCAACCCGGCGAGGATGGCGTCGACGGCAACCGAGACCGGCTCGGCCGCCACCGGCAGGTCGGGCACGTCGTTGTCGGGCAGCGTGAAGAGCTCGGTGTCGATGACACCGGGGTAGACCACCATGACCTTGATGCCGGTGTCCCACAGGTCGACGGCCATCGCTTCAGAGAAGGCGGTGAGCGCGGCCTTCGAGGCGTCGTAGGCCGCCTCGCCTGGCGCGCTCGAGCTTGGCCGCGATCGACGACACGTTCACGACGGTGCCCGAGCCGCGGGCCAGCATCTGAGGGAGCAGGTCATAGGTCAGGCGCATCGGCGACAAGTAGTTGATGTGCATGACCGCAGTGATGGTGTCGATGTCCAGCGCCGTCGTGTGACGGCGCTTGGGGATGCCGGCGTTGTTGACTAGGAGGTCGACCCCGCCGAAGGCGTCGAGGACGTCCACGGCCAACTTGTCCACGGCGTCGGGATCGGCCAGGTTGGTGACCCACATCCGGCTGTCGGGGGAGTGCTTCATACAGCGCTCCAGCACCTCCGAGAGCAGCTCACCCCGGCGGGCGCAGATGCCGACCACAGCCCCCCGCTCGGCCAGGGCCTCGGCCAGCCCGGCCCCGATCCCCGAGGACCCCCCGGTCACCAGCGTGCGGCACCCCTGCAGGTCCAACGCCATCGTCCACCCCACTTTCGTTTTCCGTTCGAACCGGTTGTCACCTTACGCACAGCCGGCCGCCCGGCGACCATTGACACTTTGTTGATACCCGGTTCCGGCGCGTTGACATCGGGTTGACGAACGCGCCGCCACGATGGTCGCCATGGCTGACTTTCTCGTAGTACTTGGAATCGTGGGATTCACCGCGGCGTTCCTTGGCCTCATCTGGTGCCTGGAGCGGGTATGACCTGGGTCCAGGGCGTCCTGCTCGGTATCTCCGTCGTGATGTTCATCTACCTGGGCATCGCCATGTTCAAGCCCGAGTGGTTCTGATCTGACATGGGCTTCTTCTGGACCATCGTCGTCTTGATCATCACGCTCGGCCTCGCTTGGCGGTACCTGGGGTCGTACATGGCAGCCGTCTTCGACGGCCGCGTCCACTACCTCGCCTGGGCGGAGCGACCGTTCTACCGGCTCCTCGGGACCAGCCCAGATAAGGAGCAGTCGTGGAAGCGCTATGCCGGCTCGACGGTGGTCTTCTCCGGGGTGTTCCTCGCCGTCGGCTACCTGTTGCTGCGGATTCAGGGGTCTTTGCCGCTCAACCCGCAGCATTTCGGCGCCGTGCCGCAAGCGCTCAGCTTCAACACGATCACCTCGTTCATGACCAACACCAACTGGCAGAACTACGGCGGCGAGACGACGATGTCGTACTTCTCCCAGATCGGCGTCCTGACCGTGCAGCAGTTCGTCAGCGCCGCCGTCGGGATTGCCGTGGCGATCGCCGTGACCCGGGGTTTCTCGCGCCGGAACTCGCCCACCATCGGCAACTTCTGGGTCGACATCACGCGCTGCATGCTCTACATCCTGCTCCCGATCGCCTTCCTGGCAGGGATCGTGATGGTCGCCTCGGGCGCGGTGCAGACGCTCTCCGGTCCCGTGTCGGTCCACAACGCGCTGAACGGCGTGACGCAGACCATTCCGCGGGGTCCGGCGGGCTTCATGGGCCCGATCATGCAGCTCGGGACCAACGGCGGCGGCTTCTTCAACGTCGACCTGGGTCACCCCCTCGAGAACCCGACGGGACTCACCAACTTCGTCTACATCTGGCTCACGCTCTCCATCCCGTTCGCGCTGACGTACACCTTCGGCAAGATGGTGGGGAGCATCCGCCACGGCGTCGCACTGCTGATCGCCATGGTGCTGATCTTCGGCACCTGGGTCGGCTTCACCGCCTACGCCGAGCACCAGAACAACCCGGCGGTCTACGCGGCCGGCGTGCACTCCACGGTCGGCAACATGGAGGGCAAGAACTCCGACTTCGGGGACACGACCAGCGCGCTGTTCAACGTGTCGATGACGCAGACCTCCGACGGCGCCGTGGACAGCTCGACCGACTCGTACAACCCCATGGGCGGCTTCGGCCCGATGACCGGCATGATGCTCGGCGAGGTCACCCCTGGTGGGACAGGGAGCGGGTTGTACACCCTTCTCATCTATGCCGTCATCGCGGTGTTCATCGGTGGCCTCATGATCGGGCGAACACCGGAGTACCTGGGTAAGAAGATCCAGGCCCGGGAGGTGAAGCTGGCGGGCCTGGCCGCGGTGGTGATGCCGGTCACCGTGCTGGTGTTCACGGCCATCGCGGTGTCGCTCCATGCCGGGCGGGCCGGCCCGCTGAACGCCGGTCCTCACGGATTCTCCGAGATTCTCTATGGCCTCACCTCGCAGGGCAACAACAACGGGTCGGCCATGGCTGGATTGACGGGTAACACCGCCTTCTACAACATCGTCGGCGCCGTCGACATGATGATCGGTCGCTTCGGGATCATGATCCCGGCCCTCGCGCTCGGAGGTGCCCTGGCCGCCAAGAACACCGTACCCGCCTCGCTCGGGACGTTCCGCACCGACAACGGCATGTTCGTCGGGCTGACCATCGGCGTCATCATCATCATCGGCGGCCTCACCTTCTTCCCCGCCGTCTCGCTCGGTCCCATCGTCGAGCAGCTCAGCCACGGAAAGTTCTTCTAATGACCACAGTGACCACACAACCGCAATCCCAGCCAAGTGACCTGCCACACGGCGTCGCGGGATCTCGGGGTCTGTTCGACCGCCAGATCATGGGCCGAGCGCTCATCGATGCCTTCAAGAAGATCGACCCCCGGGTGCAGGTCAAGAACCCCGTCATGTTCGTCGTCCTCGTCGGCACCGTCGTCACTCTGATCGAGTCGATCGCGCACCCCAGCGTGTTCGACTGGTCCATCACCGTCTGGCTCTTCCTCACAGTGATGTTCGCCAACTTCGCCGAGGCCATGGCGGAAGGGCGGGGCAAGGCCCAGGCCGACACCCTGCGCCGGATGCGCGCCGAGACCGAGGCACGTCGTCTCACACCCGCCGGCTCTGAGGAGCGGGTCGCGGCCGCGGATCTGGCGAAGGGGGACCTCGTGGTATGCGAGGCGGGAGACCTGATCCCCTCGGACGGCGAGATCATCGAGGGCATCGCCTCGGTCGACGAGTCGGCCATCACCGGGCGAGTCCGCACCCGTCATCCGTGAGTCCGGAGGAGATCGCTCTGCCGTCACAGGAGGCACACGCGTGCTCTCCGACCGCATCGTGGTGCGTATCACGGCCGAGCGGGGTCAGACGTTCCTCGACCGCATGATCACCCTGGTCGAAGGGGCCAACCGCCAGAGGACCCCGAACGAGATCGCTCTCACCATCCTTCTGTCCGTGCTGACCATCGTCTTCCTCCCCGTCGTGGTGACCCTGCAGGCTTTCGGCGTCTACTCGGGGGCGACGGTGTCGATCGTCATCTTGGTGTCGTTGCTCGTGTGCCTCATCCCGACCACCATCGGCGCGCTCCTCTCCGCCATTGGCATCGCCGGCATGGACCGGCTCGTGCAGCGCAACGTCCTCGCCATGAGCGGACGCGCCGTCGAGGCGGCGGGCGACGTGCAGACGCTGCTGCTCGACAAGACCGGAACGATCACGCTTGGCAACCGCATGGCGTCGGCCTTCCTCCCGGCGCACGGACACACCGAAGAGGAGGTGGCCTCCGCCGCCCAGCTGGCTTCACTGGCCGACGAGACGCCCGAAGGGAGGTCCATTGTCGTCCTGGCCAAGGAGCGCTTCGGCA
Source organism: uncultured Acidimicrobiaceae bacterium (assembly GCA_963753115.1). GTDB lineage: Bacteria > Actinomycetota > Acidimicrobiia > Acidimicrobiales > RAAP-2 > Bog-473. The sequence continues at coordinate 2,847 of CAVWBB010000007.1, read as the reverse complement.
TTCGCGAGCGGGAGCTGCCCATCGGTTCGCACGAGTTCGTCCCGTTCTCGGCGACCACCCGGATGTCGGGCCTCGACGTCGATGGCCGCCAGATCCGCAAGGGGGCGGCCGATTCGGTCCGGACCTGGGCGGTCGAGCAGGGGGGCACTCCGCCCGACGGGCTCCAGGAGATCGTCGATCGCATCGCCCGGGGCGGGTCCACCCCGCTGGTCGTGGCGGACGGTCCGGTCATTCTCGGTGTGATCGAGCTCAAGGACGTAGTCAAGACCGGGATCCGGGAGAAGTTCGACGAAATGCGCCAGATGGGGATCCGCACGGTCATGATCACCGGCGACAACCCGCTGACCGCTGCCGCCATCGCACAGGAGGCCGGCGTCGACGACTTCCTGGCCGAGGCGACCCCCGAGGCCAAGTTAGAGCTGATCCGGCACGAGCAGGAGGGCGGGAAGCTCGTGGCCATGACCGGCGACGGGACTAACGACGCGCCCGCCCTGGCCCAAGCCGACGTCGGCGTGGCCATGAACACGGGGACCACGGCGGCCAAGGAGGCCGGCAACATGGTCGACCTCGACTCCAACCCCACCAAGCTCATCGACGTCGTCGAGATCGGCAAGCAGCTGCTCATCACCCGGGGATCGCTGACCACGTTCTCCATCGCCAACGACATCGCCAAGTACTTCGCCATCATCCCGGCGCTCTTCGTGGCCACGTACCCGCAGCTCAACGCGCTCAACGTCATGAAACTGCACAGCCCAGAGAGCGCGGTGCTCTCAGCGGTGATCTTCAACGCCCTCGTCATCGTGGCACTGATTCCGCTGGCGTTGCGAGGAGTGAAATTCAGGGCGGCGTCCGCAGAGGCGATCCTTCGCCGAAACGTCTTCATCTACGGCGTGGGCGGGATCATCGTGCCGTTCATCTTCATCAAGCTCATCGACATCATCCTCGTCGCCCTTCACGCCTACTGATAGCGAGCCTCATATGATCACCCACCTCCGCCGCTCCATCATCGCCGTCCTGGTCTTCACCGTCATCTTCGGCTTCCTGTACGCCTTCGCTGGCACCGGGGTCGCCCAGGCGTTCTTCCGGGGCCAGGCAGACGGCTCCATCACGGCGAACGGTTCGAGGCTCATTGGCCAGGACTGGTCGCAGACGCGCTGCCCCGGGCATCAGTTGGGCAGCTGTGTGTTCCAAGGACGTCCCGACAATCTGGGGCCTTATGCCGGGTCGGCGAGCCCGGCCGCGAGCGGAGGGGACAACCCGCTGCAGGCCAACAACATCCCGGGCAAGCGAGGGGTCTTGAACTCCGGTGAGTCCGCGACGACCAACCTCGGCCCCCGCTCCAAGACCCTGTTGCAGAACACCCAACAGCTGGTCGCCTACTGGAAGGCGCGGGGCGTCAACCCCACTCCCGACCTGGTGACCACCTCGGCGAGCGGTCTGGACCCCGACATCACGCCCCAGGACGCGTACGCCGAGATCCCCATGGTCTCGCGGGCGACGGGGATCTCGCCGTCTCGCTTGAGAAGCCTGATCAACCAGCAGACGCAGGGCATGCAGCTGGGATTCCTTGGCTCGCCCTTCGTGAACGTGCTGCAGCTCAATGAGGCCCTTGCCAAACTGAAGTGAGTCCCACCGCCATGTTCGCTTTGGTGCCGCGGCGGCGGGCCGTGGTGGCAGGAACGATCGAGTCGGTTGCCTCCTTCGAGCAGCCATGGGTCCGCACCGACGCTGTCCTCGGTGATGGTAACGGAACACTGGTGCTGCGCTTCATGGGCCGCGTAGCTGTGCCGGGGATCGTCCCTGGGCGGCACCTCATCGCCGAGGGAACTCCAACTCTCGAGAACGGTGTGCTGCTGATGCGCAACCCGCTCTATTCGTTTGCCAGGTCGGGATGATCCCCGACAGCCAGCTGGTAGCCGACGCCGGGGATCGTCTTGAGCATCCGGCCCTCGTCGTCGCCCAACTTCTTGCGCAGCCGGTGGGTGTAGACGCGCACGTAGTTGGACTCGGCGCCGTAGCCGGGGCCCCACACGTCCTTCAGGATCATATGGTGGGTGCACACCTTGCCGGCGTGCCGGGCCAGGTAGGCGAGGAGCTCGAATTCCTTCGCCGTGAGCGGCAGCGGCGATCCCGAAAGGGTCGCCATGTGGTGAACCAGGTCGATGTCGAGGTCGCCCACCTGGAGCCTGGTGGACTTGTCGCTCTGGTCATTGCGGGCGGCAGCATGGCGCAACGCCACCCGCAGCCGCGCCTCGAGCTCGGCCATGCCGAAGGGCTTCGTGACGAAGTCGTCGGCGCCACTGTCGAGGGCCTCCACCTTGCGGTGCTCGTCGCCGTAGGCGGAGAGCACCACGATGGGCACTTCCGAGAATTCGCGGATCCGCCGGCAGACGTCCAGACCGTCGAGGTCGGGCAGGCCGAGGTCGAGGATGACCAGGTCTGGACCGGCCAGCGCGACTTGGTTGATGGCCTCCGTGCCCGAGTGCGCGATGAACACCTCGTCCCCGCGGGCCATCAAACCGATCCGCAAGGCCTTGAGCAGCGACGGATCGTCGTCGACGACGAGCACCTTGGTCACGGCATCCGCTCAGACCGTCGCCGCAACGCGCGTCTCCGTCGGGACGGTGAACACGATCCGCGCGCCGTGCGCCACCTCGGTATCGATCCAGATGAGCCCACCGTGTGCCTCGACGAAGGCCTTGGCGATGGCCAAGCCCAAGCCAGCCCGACCGCCGCCACCGTTCTGGCTGAACATCTCGAAGATGCTCTCACGGTGCTCCCGAGCGATCCCGGGACCGTCGTCGCTCACCGCGATCTCGACGAGTGGCGCGTGTCCGGGCACGCGTC
>CAVWBB010000006.1:0-78326 GCA_963753115.1 uncultured Acidimicrobiaceae bacterium | reverse complement strand
AGTGCACTGATGCAACGGCAATCTGGTCTCTTCCGGAAGTCAGAAGAAGCTTGCCCTGATGACCTTTCCGTGGAGCACCCAGAAGTTCACCCTGTCAGAACGCAGGTCAGCGAAGGAGCCGTTGCACGTTCCATCCTTCGCAATGATTCGAGCAACGTCCCCGGCTCGATGTGCCTTCTTGACAGCATTCGATACCGACAATCCGAGGTAGCTCGGGGCGGCTCTTGTGAGGGCTCCTGCCTGTTGGCTGAAGCAGGCCAATGTTTCGCTGCGGACCCTTGACGTCTTGGCGCTTCCAAACGCAGGGCTGGCAAGTCCAACGACCAACACCCCAGCTGTCGCTGCCGCCAGGAAGGCAGGTCTCATCTCCAAGAGTCTGGCCGGACTGCGACGGGACCGCAGCCCGCCAGTATCGCCAGCCGGTCTTCTCACCCGCCAGGGCATTTGTCGACCGATGTCGAATGCACGATCGGCCGACGACGCTTGTACCGGCCTGGCAAGACAAGGAAGCCGCCGATGCCAGCCATGGAGCTCATTTCTGTCCGCGTGTGTCGGCGAATGGTTTCGCTCGTGGCCTGAGACGCAGCTGGGAACCCGAGGCGGAGTCGCCCGATGATCAGGAGGAACGCTCACCCCCTTGCGATCAGTAAGACCGTTGAGTCCTATTTGCTGCTGACACCGGGGTTACAAATTTGCCAGGTGGTGCTACCGTGCCGCCATGACTAGACCTGAGCGAGCGATCAGATCCCGAGCAACGATGATGGCGACCGTGCTCGCCATCATCGGCGTCACCAGCCTGACGGGCGTGTCCGTCGTGTCGACAGCGGCAGGGGCGGCGACCAATGTGGTCACGAACGGCAGCTTCGAGACACTTCCTGCTGGCACGTCGCTACCTGGCTCCTTCTACCAAACGGTACCGGCTGGTTCGACCGCGATCCCCGGATGGACGGTTGTCACACCGTCCACGTACGGGGGTGCCAACGTCGGAAGCGTCGACCTCGTGTCGGACACGTACTCGACGGTACCTGGTTCCCAGTGGAACGCCGAGGACGGGCACTACTCGATCGACTTGGCTGGTACGAGTCAGGCACCCGGCGGCATCTACCAGGACGTGCCCACGACGGTTGGCGCGAGCTACACACTGGCGTACTACACCGCGGTGAACGGCGACGAGGCCCCCGGTACCAGCCACACGCTCACGGTGAACGTGACGGGGCAGAACCCGGTCAGCGTCACGGCGGCCGGTGTCGGGGAGCCGCTCGCATGGGCCCTGCACACGACGACCATCATCGCGACCTCGTCCACCACCCGGGTCGAGTTCGACGACACCACCGTGCCGAGCGACGTAAACCAGGGCCCGGCCCTCGACAACGTCTCGCTCACCCCGGTGGCCGACTCCATCACGGCCAGTCCGGCCTCCATCACCGCCAAGACCACCGGCGTGTCCTTCACCACTCCGGTAGCCACCTTCACCGACAGCAACACCTCGGCCCCAGCCGGAAGCTTCTCGGCGACCGTCAACTGGGGCGATGGCACAGCACCGACGCCCGGTGCCGTCACCGGGTCCGGCGGGAGCTTCTCGGTCAGCGGCACCCACACCTACGCGGCGCACGGCTCCTACACCGTCGGGGTGAGCATCACTTCCGCGGGCGGCGGTTCGGCCTCGGTCGCCGACTCGATCGTCGTGGCCGACGCCGTGACCACGTGCAGCGGATCCGGCTGCAATGGCTCCGTGACGACGACCCAGCAGACGGTGGGGCTGACCTCGACTTCGACGGCAGGCACGATCCTGACCACCGTGGACCCCGCCGACCAGAGTGCATACTCGTGCGGCGATTCTTTCCGGCACGCACCGCAAGTCACCACGGTGACCGACTCCGGGCTGAACGCGAACATCGTCTACACGGTCACCTTCAAGAACTCGGCGGCGGCCGGGCAGTGGTTCGTCCCCTTTGCCGTCTGTTACCAGGCCCAGACGCCCTTCAAGGACCTCTACGGTCACACGGTGACGACCGGCCTGCTGCCCGTCTGCACCGTGCTCCCTCGGCCCAACAAGCCGCTGGTTGCCCCGTGCGTGCAGTCCATCACCGAGCTCCCGTTCTTCGTCGGGAACGTGGTCGAGAAGATCGTGCTGCCGTCGGGGGATCCCCGCTTCCACTAAGACCGGCGCGAACAGCCCCCCGAGGACGGGAACGTACCCGGGGGGCTGTCGCCATTGGTGCCCGACCTTGGAGGCCAGTCGGGATCCAACTCTTTCCTACCCACCCAGCCCGGCTCGCAAAGTCACCTGATCGGGTGATGTCGAACGGTTCGGTGACTCGATCCGGCCGGCGCTCGCCGTGTCCTGGGGGGATCGGGGACATGGGCGCCGGCCGGATCGTTGGATTGCACGGTACGGCAGCCGTCTTTCCGGAACGCAAACAGCGCGTGTGCCTTGGGCCAAATGTGCGTGACGGCTACGTCGTCGGGGCGTTCTCTCCGCTTCGCCGCCCCCAGGTGGCCTCTGGACGGCTCGAGTCCGCCGCCGCCATCATGGCCATCCGAAGGCGGGCGCTCGCCTTCTCGACCCGTTCGTCGCCGAGGTCGGCCTTGGCCCTGGCTGCCACCTCGGCCCAATTGATGCACCAGGGAGTGCTCTTGTCGCCACGGTGGGGTGCATGCCGCCGTTCTCCTACGTCTGAGAGCCGCACCCGACCGTGACTGGCCTGCGAGGTGGCCGACCCTGCGTCCCGTCTTCGAAGAGCGGGAGGAAGCCGCCGGCCGACGCCGCGTGTGGGCACCACGGTAGATCGACCGTCATATTGCAACGTGATCACAGCGTGACAAGTTGGGAAACTCTGCGTGACGGTGACGCGATCACTGCCAGAGACGATGTCGATGGCATCCTTCGAGGGCGCGAACCGGGATCAAAAGGAACGTGCATGCTGCGACAGGCTCCCGGTTGGCGTCAGCGTGTGCGAACTCGTTCGTGCCCCGGCGCTGCTCGGCGATGCCATCGGGGCCAGCGGTCTCGGCGACCAGCCACGCCCGGGGAAGGCGAACAGACGACGGATCACGATATCCGGGAAGGCCACGATGGCCAGCTCCCCGTCGCTGCGCGTTCCCGGTCCTGTCGAGAGCTATGCCCTGCGGGCGAATTGCCGCAGACCTGTCAGTCCGTCGAGATGGTCCAGACAGGCCCAGACCCGCCACCAGCGTTCGCCCGACGGGCTGAACCATCTCCCGGTCCACGAGGGGATTTCGAAGCAGTGATCGGCCTGCAGCGTGCCGTCGTAGACGAGCGCCCAGCAACGCATCGGTTCTGCGATGAAGCCGGGGTGGCGGTCTCCAGGCTTCGGCATCCGGTCCACGGAAGCGAGGGTAAACCAGGGGAGTGCCAGCCGTGGCGGGGGCGGTGACCCAAGGCCCTGTACCAACACCTCAAGCCTCCGCCCCCTCCCTCAAGGCTGACGGCTCGCCTTCAGGGCGAGATAGGGCCGATCGGATGCGAAGAGCACAACGCTTCGACAACAACGTCCGTCACGGCCGATCGGTGGCCTGATTTCGGCGCATGAGGTGGACGTTTGCCGCGGTACGGAAGATCTCGGTTGGGACCGCGCGACGGTCGCGTCTCTTCCTCGAGCATCGGTTCAGGCACCGCAGCGAAGGCGGACGACTGGCTTCGGTGCTCCAGCACCGTCCGTTCGCGAACTCGTCGCATACGACCTGGACCTTCACAAACTCCTGGAGCCGGCATTTGGACGCTGGATATCGTCCACTTCGGCAGGCGTGGCAGAGCGAGCAGGAGTCGTGCGAAGTGCGAAAGGTTCATCACCCGAAGATCGTCCAGCGTTCCGATGCCCAATGGGTCGTTGTCTGTGATGACTGTGCCCGAGCCAGCGGGACTCCCCGGCCAATGGAGATTGACCTTCCAGTTGAATCCCTCAGAAAGGCGCGCGCGCTGTGGGAGAACCACTATGAGAGTGCCTGCGGTCCGGTGCCCCGCAGGGCTTTCGAGGAGGACCCACGCGATAAGGTACTGATCGTGACGAAGAGCACCATGACCAAGTGGTGGTGGCCGCACTAGAGCGGTCCTCCTTCGTCGTGCTGTGCAAGGGACCGCCTTCGGGGGGTCCCTTCTGCATTTCTCAGCAGTGTCCTCCCGATGGCATTCGTTCTCCGGAGGAAAACAATGACAACCAATTCGAACAACGAGACGTTCGCAGTCGCGCAGCGACGCAGCGACACGCTCGAGGCCGAAGTCAACGCCTCTCCCGAGCGCTTTCGCATGCTCAGCGGGGATCGCCCAACCGGGCCGCTGCATATCGGGCACTTGTTCGGGACGCTCCTGAACCGCGTGCGGATGCAAGACTGCGGCGTCGACGTTCTGGTGCTCATCGCCGACTATCAGACGATCACTGATCGCGACGCGCCGGAGCGGATCCGGGCGGACGTCCTCGGCCTGGTCGCTGACTACCTCGCCGTCGGCATCGACCCCGGCCGGGCCACGATCTTTGCGCACAGTCAGGTCGGGGCGCTCAATCAGCTCATGATTCCGTTCCTGAGCCTGGTGACCGTTGCCGAGTTGCAGCGGAATCCCACGGTCAAAGAGGAGTTCGCAGTGAGCGGCGGGTCCTCGATGAACGCCCTGATGCTGAATTATCCCGTTCATCAGGCCGCCGACATCTTGTTCTGTCAGGCGAACGTCGTCCCCGTCGGCAGAGACCAGCTGCCACACCTGGAGCTCGCTCGACTCATCGCGCGGCGATTCAACGATCGTTACAGCCCGCACGAGGCCTTCTTCCCCGAACCTGTTGGATTGCTGAGCGACGCACCGCTCATCTTGGGGCTCGACGGATACAAGATGAGCAAGAGTAGGAAGAACTCCATCACGTTGGAGATGGACGCCGATCTCACCGAGCAACTCGTCAAGCGTGCGAAGACGGACTCGGACCGGCGGATCAGGTTCGACCCAATCCACAGACCCGAGGTGTCCAATCTCCTCCTGATCATCTCCCTCTGCACCGGACAAGATCCCGAGGTGGTGGCCGAGGAGGTGGGAGACGGGGGATCAGGCGCGCTCAAGGCGCGGCTGTGCGAGGCGCTCAACGAACGGCTTCGCCCGATCAGAGACCGCCGGAACGAGCTCTGTCAGGATCCGGCGTTCCTGAGGAGCGTCTTGGCTGATGGCAATGAACGAGCCCGCGCCGTCGCGGACCAGACCCTGAGGCAGATGCTGCAGCTCATGCATATGGACTACTGATCTCTCGCCCGTCGGAAACACCCGGCGTTGCACCATCGGTTGCAGAAGGAAGACCCTGTGCTAAACCTGACCCGACACGGGCAGAACCGGGGCATTCGACCGGATCGACGGCGACCCTGGTCAGCCACGCAAACTTGCTTGGAGGTGCCCTTCACAATGACGGCATTACAGGAGGTTCCGAAGCTCGGCCCGATCGCCCGCTACGAGCAACAGGTCATTGATCGGATAACGGACTTCAACGACCCCCGCCAGGAGTGGCGCCGCCTCTTCTCGGAGCTGTTGGGGACCTTCTTCCTGGTCTTGGTGGCCGCCGGCGGAGGCATGATGGGACACGCCTTCCCGGGCACGATCAGCCGCACCGCGGCGGTCGTGGCGCCGGCCCTGATGGTGATGGCCATCATCTTGTTCATGGGCAAGATATCGGGCGCCCATCTCAATCCGGCCGTGTCGATCGCATTCGCCCTACGACGTGATTTTCCGTGGTGGCGGGTGCCCGGCTACATCATCGTCCAGCTGATCGGCGCCACGTTGGCAGCGCTGTTCCTCCATTCTGTGATCAACGTGTCGGCCATGTACGGGTCCAACTACCCGGCCCACGGCTACTCCAACATGGCCGCCTTCTGGATGGAGCTGATCCTCACTGTTGGCCTGGTCAGTGTCATTTTGGGGACGGCATCGGGCGCGCAGAACATCGGCATCATCGGTGCCTTCGGAGTCGGCGGGTACATCGCGCTGGCCGGGCTGTGGGGAAGCCCCATCTCGGGGGCGTCGATGAACCCGGCCCGCACTTTTGGACCGGATCTGGTCAGTACCACCTTCAACGGCTACTGGGTCTATGTCGCAGGGCCGATCGCCGGCGCGGTGATCGCCGTCGGGATCGCGTTCGTCCTCCGGGGCCGCGGTGGCGGAAGGTCCGGTTCGGGGGCAGCCCAGGGCGACATCTTCACCGAGGTCTACGAGTCGGGGAAGTCCTGAGGAGCAGGCGTGTTTCCCCGGGACGGTGGGACCAAGGTCGTGACGACCGCTCCCGCTTGATCAATCCCGAAGACCGCCCCAGCGTTGCTCCGGTCCGTCAGGAGTCAGGGTCCGAGGTGGATGGTGGCTCGGTCGCCGTCCACCCCCGACGGCGGAGTTCGCCGGCCAGGAGGTCCGAAGGGAGAGAGCGCACCGTCTGCAGTTGAGCGGACTCCCGCCACCCTGGCGTTGCGTCGTCGGAGGGGTCCCCGGCGGACTCTCCACCCTGCAGCTGGGAAATGAAGGCCTCCGCTTCGTCGCGAGTGAACTTGCCTCCGGCCTGACGCTGCGTGAATCCCATCGGGCCACGCGCATCGCGAAAATCGGCGTGACCGGCCTCTTTGAGAAGCTCGAGAAGCTCTCGGATCTGCGAGGACGAAGCCGGTGGCCCTGATTGTTGACCGAATGCCATTACGCATTCTTGCGCATGTGGCCGTGAACCAGGGGACTGCTCCCACGGCGCTGCGCCATCGATCTTCGTTTCGGCCCATATCGCCGTACCGGGTCGATCAGACTGGAGGAGTGCTTCTCATTGATGCGGCCAATGTGGTGGGGTCTCGCCCGACCGGCTGGTGGCGGGACCGAGCAGGAGCGGCTCGGACGTTCGTGGACCACGTACACACCGCCGTTGATTCTGGGCGGCTCGAGCAACCGGTCGTCGTCGTTCTCGAAGGCAAGGCTCGGCCGGGTGTCCAGGCCGGCACGCACAACGGTGTGACGGTTCTCCATGCTGGCGGGAGCGGCGACGACGCGCTCATCGATGCCGTCTCGGGTGCCTCCGGTGAAGGCGTCACGCTGGTCACAGCAGATCGCGAGTTGCGGGAGCGGGCGGAGGCCTTGGGGGCCCGCGTGGTCGGTCCTGGGTGGCTGCTCGATCTCCTCGGAAAAGAGAACTGACGGGCGGCCGGAAGAACGCCGCCGACTGCGCTGTGGAGCAGGGTTCCTTCAGAGCCTCACGTGCAGTGACGGGTCGAGATCGTTCGGCGCAGCTCGGGACAAGACGGTCACGCCCGCCGCCATGACCACGAAGGCCACGCTCGTGATGACCTTCTGAGCCGGGCTGACGGCGATCCGCTCCCCGAAGATCCAGACGCTCAAGACGATGGCGACAGCCGGGTCGACCACGACCAGAACCGGTTGGGACACACTCAGGGGGCCGACCTGCAGGGCGGCCTGTTGGAGTACGGACCCGATGATGCCCGAGACGATCAGTGCGTAGACGGGCCAGTGGGCCAATGTGCCGAGCGGACCCGATTCCGCCAGGACGTCGGTCGTTGCCTTGATGAAGGTGGCCATGAGGGCCCAGGTGATCGAGGCGGCAACGGCGTACAGGGCGACTCGACGTACGGGGCTTCCCCAGCTCGCGAGGAATCCCAGGACAGCGACGATGCCGCCGAAGACCACGATCGCTGAGATCCACTCCGTGGCGCTCGGCTGCACGTGACCACCATGGGGTTCGGCTGCGATCAGGAAGACGCCCAGGGCGCTGCACGTCACCAACGCCGCGGTCCACGCCGTTTTGGCGATGTGCTGGCGAATCCAGAATCGTCGGAGGAGAAGCGCGAAGACGAGCTCGGTGACGAGGAGGATCTGAACCACCGACAGCTGCCCGCTGTGAAGGGCCAGCGCCTGGAAGCCAAAACCTGCCGCTGCGGCCACCCAGCCGAGGAGCCAGAGGGGTTGTCGGATCAAGAACTTGAGCAGCTCCCAGTGGCCATGCTTGCTCGACGCACCGGCACTGGCTGAATGCTGGGTCATCAGGTGGACTGCGTTCGCCAGAGCGGCCGCGAGGGCAAGGAGGATCGTGACGGTCACATCACGACATCCGATGGAGTTGGCCTGCGGTGATCCACGTGCCGCCAGCATCGCATTGACGGGATGGCGATGACGCAGGAACGGGCTCCTGAATCCGGATCTCAGGTCAGTCAGGCGGGCGGTTTTCGGACCACGGCCCTGCTCTCGGTGGGGCCTGGGACCGTCCCAGAAGGGTTCACGGCCGCAGCAAGAGCTGATGCTTGCCATTGCAGCGGTCAAGCAGTGTCTGATCGCTCAAGGAGTGAGCGATGCGGCCCTATCGCGAGGGCGTGCTGGGTACGCCGAGGGCTTTGACGACCGACTGTTCCAGATCGGTGAGCCCCAAGAACTCGATCCCGATTCGAATGCTGCCGTCCTGTCGTGCGGCGGTGTTCTTGACTCGTCCCTCGAGGCGGATGTTTGCGGCCATGCCCAGTATCGGGGTCTCCACCGCGATGGAACGACCGACCAGTTCGGATGACGGCATGGAATCGACCACGATCCCGAGTCCGAGTTGCGAGATGTCGACAACCCTGCAATTTCGTTGTGATCTGGAGGAGTCGTCGGGGAATTCACACCACCCGATCCAACCAGCTGCCTGGCGTACTGCTCGGCGAGACTCCATGCCGCGACGCTCCTCATCAATGGCTGTGTCGGGACGACAGCCCGAGAGACGCTGTCACTACCCAATCGCGTCACTTGCAACCGTGAAAGACAAGACGTTGTCCCACTCGAGAGATGCCAGGCACGGCGAGCCACGAAGGTCGAGCGACACCAACGCCGAGGAAGGCACAACGCGTCAACAACACTCGCACCTCCAAGTCCTGTTGCCTCGCAAGTCGCCTCAGAAGGACCCGTTTTCCGCCCAGAAGCCCGTGTCGCCATGGTCGACCGACTTGCGAGCGCCACGGAGTCGGAGATGAGGAGTCGCCATGGAGTTCCGCCGTCGAGTGTCTCGCCAGGCCACGTCGTGGGCTGCTTTCTGTCACATCGAAGGAGAGTCTCCATCTGGGTGGCGAGATTGTGAGGTCATCGACATCTCGCCGCTGGGTCTCGGCGTCACGTTCCATCATCCGCAACCTTGGGAACTGGTGGGCCGGCGCATCTCGGTCGATGCTCCCGCAATCGGCAGTTCGATCAACCTTCGGCTCGAAGGTGAGATCAGGAATGCCGCGCCCGCCATGGAGGATGGCGTGCGCGTCGGTATCGAATTCGTCGGGCTCACACCAGCGGAAGCGGCGATCACCGCCGTGCTCAGTGGGATGAGCAACAGAGAGTTCGGCGACACGCCTCACCCGGATCCCGGCTGAAGTTCGGGACACCCGAGGAGGTGTTGGAGGAGCTCCGTCCTCCGCACCCGGTTCCGCAGTTCCAGGGGAACACTCGGCCTCGATCCCGATGGGGGCGACTGGTCCGTGGGGCAGGGAGGCAGTGGGGCAGAAGGCAGAGGGGCAGCGGTCGCGCAATCCTTCGTTCTCAGGTGGCTCCCTGCTACATTCGGGCCCAGGGAAGCCATGGGGTGGGGGCCGGGGTGTTGAGGATCCCCTAACCCCTCCACCCGGCCCCCACCTCACTTCTCGTCCCAGCTCAGGGGAAAGCAGTCGGTGATTCGTGATGCCTCGTCGACCGGGCGGACGACCATGGCGGCCACGTCCGGCGTGGAGTTTGCGGAAGGCCGAGGTCGTGGCGCCGTTGATTCAACGCCGGTGAATTGGGAGGGCGGGGTGACGAATCCCCCCGGATCTCCCCGATCACCCCGCCCTCAGCGCTTCAGTTTGGCGATCGGTCTGCTGGCCAGGTAGAGCAATTCGATCCCACCTTGCACAACGCACGGACAACTGCGTGCTGCTCGAGGCCCGGGGAGCCAGAAGGGGAGCGGACTCCCGCCCCAGGCCCGCCACCGACACCAAGACGGCAGCCGTTGTCAGCCTTGCAACCCAAGTAGGAGAGATTCGTCCTGGGGTGATGCCACCCGCCGGCGGACAACGAGAACCGCCGCGCCGGCCAGAAAGAGCACCATGGCGAGAAAGAACGAGTTGCCCGCAATCAGTTGGAACACGCCGAGATGCAGATCCGAGGTGTTCTTGTAGGGAACCCACCACACCGGAGCGCTCCAGAAGAGAACGGCTGCAGCGCCAGCGAGCCAACGTCCCCAGCGAGGCCGGTCGGGTGCGAAGGCCAACCACAGGATCGCTGGCACGACCCACACCATGTGATGGACCCACGAGATGGGGGAGACAATCAGGCATGTCGCGGCACAGATGAGTACGCCCAACAGCGGTGAGGACCGGCGGTGTGCCTGGGACGCAACCCAGAGTCCGGCGGCAGCAGTGAGGACGAGCAGCGGAAGCACGACCGATCCGGGGAGGACGACGTGCGCGAATCGATCGAGCACCGACCAGAGGTTCTGATTGTCCACGATCGAAAGGTCGCCGGCACGGCCGGGCTTGAAGACGGCCTTCGTCCAGTAGGCCCTCGACGAAGTCGGTGAGATCAAGAAAGTCAGCAGCTCGCACGCGCTGAACGTGATCACACACGTCAACGCGCCGCGCCAGCGGCGGGTGAGCAGCAGATAGGGAACAAAGAGCAGTGGCGTGAGTTTGACCGCCGCTGCCAGGCCCGTCGCTACTCCGAGTGGCATTTGGCGCTTTCCGATACGGCGTTCGCTCAACAGATCCCACATGACGAGGAAGGTGACGAACAGATTCACCTGCCCGAAGCCGATGGTGATGAGCACTGGATTGAGCAACAGGGCCGGCAGGCTGAGCGCCAGAGCCAGCCGCCAGGTCGCAGTTCCGTTCAGCGATGGCTTGACCAGTCGAAGTGAGAGCACGAGCACGCCGAGGAGCGCGACAACGTTGCACATTGTCCAGACGGCCTGCACCGAACCGACGCTGGGAAAGGCGCGCTGCCACGGCGCGAAGAGGAGCGCGGCGAAGGGTGGGTAGGTGAAGGGGAGGCTCGTGTTCGGAAGGACGAACGAATACAGGTGGGACGTGAAGATGTACTTGCCGCCCAGGCGGAGGTAGACACCCAGATCGACCTCGTAGGTGCGCAGGGCGATGTAGAGGCCGTACGCCACCGCGAGCACGAATGAGGCCAGCGCCGGGCCCCAGCCCTTGAGCATGCGGAACCGTGCCACTGGGGCGGACGGCTGTGTGCGGCCACCATCCAGGGGCTGGTCGACGGTTGTCACGGATCCTCTCTCGGGAGTTGCTCGGCGATTGCCCCTGAGGGACATACCCAATCCCCGCCTGGACGACGCAACGGTACGCGAGACGCGGAAACGCTTTGTGCTGCACCAAGGGGACGGATGGGTGACGCCAATACTACCGATCCCACCTCCGCCGGAGCAGGATCACCCGCGGCAGCAGCTAGCCGGAGGGAACGGAGAGGGGAGGGACGGTCGTACTGGGGATCGTCACCGGCCCGCCGCCACCCACCGAGCCCGCCGACCCCGACGAGGTGGATGGCGCATTTCCTGCTCCCTGGGTGAGATGGAGCAGAACTTCGAGTGTCCCGCTGTCCGCCGTGGTGACGAAGCCGCCGATGCTCGGGTTGGCGATGTTCCACTCCGAGAAGGTGATCGGGATATCGGCCAGCACCACGATCTTGTCACTCACGAGTTCGGCCGAGACGGGAAACGCCACCGACTTCGTCACTCCATGCATGTCGAGCGCACCTACCGCGTTGTACTTCGTGACAACGCCAGCCGCGGGAGTCGATCCGAGGGCGATGGGAGAGGAAAGCGTCAGCGTCGCGGTGGGGTACTGGCTCACGTTCATGATCGGGCCCTCGAAGCGCGCGTTCCGCTCACTCTGGTCACTGACGACACTGGCCATGTCGACAGAGAACTTCCCCTCTGTCACCGTGGTCCCGGCAATGGTCAGCGAGCCCCAGATCTTGCTCGTGCGACCCACCGCTGTCGCGTTCTGGCCCAGCAGCACCTCCTGCACGCGGTACCCAGCCCGAGAGTCAGTGCCGACGTTCCAGGTTCCGGCGATGGAGGACGACGAGGTCGAGCTGGATCCACCCGAGGCGTGCGACGTCGTCGTGGAGGACTTGGGCAACTCGAGCTTGGCCGGAGCCGGGCCCTCAATGAAGTGGATGTACACGTAGGGGCCCAGGGTTGCAGCGAGGATGACGACGACCGCCACCCCGATCACACCCAGGGTCAGTGTGCGCCGTCGGCCTGCCATGGGCCCTCATCATGACCTTCCGGACTGAAGACCCGGGGTCACCTCTCGATCAACTTCGCCCACGCACGCCGCTCGCCGTCACGCGATGCGGAAGCGCTGCGTGACGCTCAACTAGAGGTTCAGGTTCCTCTGGAGGCCGGACCGCGTTCGTCACCGAGCAGATCGAGTCGAACGCCTGATCCTCCTGGTGGCACCCTGCGTTCCGGGCTCCATCGACTCTCCAGTCGGATCGGTCAATCCAGGAGCGTTCCGTGCCTCGGGGCGCATCGGCCCGATTCGAAAGTGGGCGCCGACTGCCGGCTTCACCGGGATGCGGTGCCCGGGACCTGTGACCCTTTCGCCGGCAAATGTCCCTGGCCGGGTTGATCGTCTGTCTCCGTCTGCCGCGGCGCTCTAGTGTGCCTGGCGGCGGCCGGAATTGTTGCTGTGTGGATGCAGAATTGTCGATTCGTGGATTGGAGAGTGGTGCGCGGGACTCGCGGCAAAAGGCGAATCGTGAACTTCAAGAGCATGCTCGTGGTTGCCATGGCGGCCGCATCCCTGGTGCTCCCATTCGGGTTCTTTGCCGCGCCTGCGGGGGCAGCCACCAACTCTTCGACGACGACCACAGTCTTTGACGCAACCACCAACGGTCCATGGTCCAACACGGAGACCTTCGGCGCCACCGCCTATGACACAGCGGTTGTCACTCCCGACGTCCTCCGCCTGCCGGAGGCACGCTCACCTACACCGTTGTTCACGTACAGCGACGTGCAACGGAACGCGCAATCACCACGCAGGACGGTCACTGTTGAATCGCCGACGGCCCGTGCCGCAACTCCGACCCGACCGGGGCCCTCAATGCCGGCAGCGTACTCCTTTGATGCCACCTACCTGAGCGGTCGACGGCCGGTCAATGATCCCGCCCCAGCCGCGTGCGCACGCCGTTCACCGATCAACTCAGGCGACGCCCAGCCCTCCTTCCATCGCCGACATTCCCGACCACGCGACCGGAGCCGGGCGGTGGCTTCACCGCCACAGTGGCCACCGAACAGCGACGTGGCACGCACGTCGGTCACCTCAGCGACGACGAACGTCTGTACCGACCAGCGGCCTCGCCGTGGCGTACGTCAGCGTCGGACCAGTGCACACTGACCGCCCACACGGCGGCCGGTGCAAACTTCCGCGGTTCGGCGGCCCGGGCGCACCCCAGACTTCACGATCGCCCAGGGCAGCGCATCGGCGCCGTCCATCACCAACCTGCCGTCGACTGCCGCCTGGGGCCCCGGGGGTGGGTTCACCGCCACACTGACCACCAACAGCGACGGCACACAGTCGGTCGCCTCCAACACCACATGCGTCTGCACCACAAGCAGCCGCACGGTGACCTATGTCAGCGCAGGCGTGTGCTCCTTGACCGCCCAGACAGCACGCCACCGTGAACTTCCCGGCCGCAGCGGGCACACCACAGACCTTCACGATCGCCCAGGCGACGCCCACGCAACCGAGGATCACGAACCTGCCCAGCAGCGGGACCTTCAGTGGCGGCTTCACGGCATCGGTCAGCACCACCGGTGACGGCACCGAGTCCGTCACCTCGAATACGCCCGGCGTCTGCTACCACCAATGGTCTGGCGGTCACCTACGTCGGCGTCGGCACGTGCTCCCTCAACGCCCAAGTGGCCGCGGGTCTGGACTATGTCGCAGCCTCCGGTGCCAACCAGAGCTTCACGATCGGCCGGGCCGCGCCCACCCCTCCGACCATCACCAATGTCCCCTCGCCGGCGAACGAATTCTTCGGCTTCACGGTCATCGTGGGCACCACGGGCGACGGCACGACGTCGGTCACCTCCAACACGCCCAACGTGTGCAGCGTCGGGACCAACGGCCTCACGGTCACCTTCGTGGGGTTCGGCACGTGCTCGCTGACGCCCCACGTGGCGCAGGGCGCGAACTACTTCGGCGCCACCGGGAACCCGCAAACCTTCCCGGTCCAGGAGGCCTCCCACGGCTACTGGCTGGTCGGTTCGGACGGCGGCATCTTCTCGTTCGGCACGGCCGCCTTCCACGGCTCCACGGGAAGCATCCCGCTGCAGCGACCGGTGGTGGCCATCACGCCGACCTCGACCGGAAACGGTTACTGGCTGGTGGCCTCCGACGGCGGGATCTTCAGCTTCGGCGACTCGGCGTACTACGGCTCCCTCCCCGGAATCGGTTTCCACCCGAACGGGTCCGGGTTGCCGAAGAGCCTGAACGCACCGATCGTCGGCATGGTGCCCACGTTCACGGGCCACGGTTACTTCATGGTGGCCTCCGACGGCGGCGTCTTCGCGTTCGGCGACGCCAAGTTCGAAGGCTCCTGTCCCGGCATCGGCGGTTGTGCGGGCTCAGCTGTCGCTGTGATGCCGGACCGGACCGGGAACGGCTACTGGCTGGTCACGAACCTGGGTGCCGTCTACGCCTTCGGCGACGCCACGTACTACGGCTCACCGGCCGCGGCGTCGGTCCACGTGGTCGATGCCGTGGCCACGTCCGACGGGCACGGCTACTGGCTGCTCTATGCCAACGGCGTTGTCGCCAACTTCGGCGATGCCACCAATTTCGGCGCCCCGGTCGGCTACGTGAACGGGTTCAATCCGGCCACCACGATCTTCCCCACCGCTGACAACCAGGGCTACTGGGTCGCCTCGGCCCGTGGCGATGTCTTCTCCTACGGCGATTCGCCCTACCTGGGCAGCATGGCGGCCGCCGGCCTCAACGGAGAGATCATCGGCGCCTTCGGCTTCTAGGGCTACGCCCCGATTGCCTCGTCCTCCGGGACGGGAAGCGCGGCGACGACCGCCCGCACCGTGGACGCGAGCTCCCGGCCCCGGCACGCCGACGCTCTCCGGAGCAGCTCCGAGATGTAGCCGACCAGGCTGACCACGTCCGAACGGGGGGAGCGGCCGACCATCGGGGTCGGCTCCGTCGTCGGGTCCAGCTCGCAGACCTCGAGGATCACCTTGCGGATCTCCAGGAGCGAGGATCTCGCTTCCAGGAGCGAGGTGCCGCTCGTGCGGAGCCAGACGGAAATGCCCAGTTCAAGGGATAGGTCGCCGGAGAACGGCTCGACGGGGCCCAGCTCGGCCAACCCGCCCAGCAGGGCGGGGCCGAAGCCGGTCGGAGCCTCCTTCACCATGGACTCAGTGTGACCACCGGCTGTAACAGGGTGGTGGACCTGCTCTGGGCTGGTATTTTGGTGGGCGTGCCACGCACGATCTGGAAGGGCGCCCTCAGTTTCGGACTGGTGAATATCCCTGTGGGGCTCTATCCGGCCACGTCGGACAAGAGCATCCACTTCAACCAGTTCGAGGAGGGGACGTCCGACAGGATCCGCTACAAGAAGGTCAACGAGCGGACCGGCGAGGAGGTCCCCCAGGACCGGATCGTGCGCGGATTCGACCTTGGCGGCGGCGAGTACGTCATCCTCACCGAGGAGGAGCTCGAGTCCGCCGAGCCCAAGAAGTCGCGCCAGATCGAGATCTCCGATTTCGTCGGCTTGGTCGACATCGACCCCGTGTTCTTCCGCTCGAGCTACTACTTGGCCCCCGAGGGCGCCGGTGCCGACAAGGCCTATGCGTTGCTGCGCCGGGCCATGGCCGAGGCCGGCCGCATCGCCATCGCCACATTGGTCATGCGCAACAAGGAGTACCTCGTGGCCATCCGTCCCGAGGATGACGCACTGGCCCTGCACACCATGTACTTCTCCGACGAAGTACGCGCCCCCGGACGCGACCTCGAACTCCCCGAGACCGGCGACGTGACGGACCGCGAGCTCTCCATGGCCCAGCTCCTCATCGAGTCGATGGAGAGCGACTGGGACCCCGAGCGATTCCACGACACGCACCGCGAGAAGGTCGAGGCCCTCATCGAGGAGAAGCGCAACGGCCACGAGATCGTGCTGCAGGAGGGCCCCGAGCCCGCGGCCAAGGTCGTCGACCTGATGGAGGCGCTCAACGCCAGCATTGCCGCAGCCGCCCGCCCGGGCTCCGAGTCCAAGGGCACCAAGCGGGCCTCGTCGACCAAGCGGACGACGGCCAAGCGCGCCGCACCGGCCAAGAAGGCGACGAAGGCGACCAAGACCTCCGCCCGGCCGAAGACCGCCGCCCGCCGCAAGGCCTCCTGAACCAGCGGACGGCGTGCCTGAGGGCACGGGCCGTAGCCAACGAGACTTCCTGCGTGGATTCCGATGGATTGCGCATGAAAGTCGTGTACGGATTCTGATCTGAGGCAATTTCCCGCTCCAAAGCGCCGGATCATGGTGAGATGACCCCGTCGAGCCCAGCTCGAGAAGGGAGTCCACGTGGCGACTGCGCAGGTACGGGTTCCGGAACCGAGCATCCCCGAGTGGACGGGCTTCGACGGCCTGGTGCAGCTGATCTCGGTGGACGGGCAGCGGACGGTGGGTTGTCCGTATTGGGAGCTCGTCGCCGACGTGGACGCGGCGCAGCTGCGCGGCCTCTACCGCGACATGACCATCGTGCGGCGGATCGACGCCGAGGCGATGGCACTGCAGCGCCAGGGCGAGCTCGCCCTGTGGGCCCCGCTCCTGGGGCAGGAGGCCGCGCAGGTCGGGTCAGCCCGGGCGTTGCGCGTGGACGACTTCGTCTTCCCGAGCTACCGGGAGCACGGTGTCGCCTACTGCCGGGGTGTCGACCCGGCGCAGATGCTGCGCCTGTGGCGCGGCGCGGGGCTCTCCGGCTGGGACCCCGCCGACTACGGCATCGCCACCCCGGCGATCGTGGTCGGCTCCCAGGCGCTCCACGCCACCGGGTACGCGCTCGGGATCGCGCTCGACGGCGCCAGCTCGGCGGCCCTGACCTACTTCGGTGACGGCGCCACGAGCGAGGGTGACATCGCCGAGGCCTTCGGCTTCGCCGCCAGTTACGTCGTACCGGTCGTCTTCTTCTGCCAGAACAATCAGTGGGCCATCTCCGAGCCGGTCCGTGTGCAGTCGCACGCGTCCATCGCCCAGCGTGGGCAGGGGTACGGCATTCCGGGGATCCAGGTCGACGGGAACGACGTGCTCGCCGTCCTCGCCGCCACGAGGCTCGCGCTCGCTCGCGCCTCGGCCGGCCAGGGGCCGACCCTCATCGAGGCCGTCACCTACCGCATGGGCCCGCACACCACCTCGGACGACCCGACCCGGTACCGGTCGTGTGCTGACGAGGAAGAATGGCGCGTCAAGGATCCGTTGGCCCGCCTGCATGCGCTGCTGCGCACCGAAGGCCTGGCGGACGACGGCTTCGACCAGGACGTGGCCGCCAATGCCGACGAGGTGGCCGCCGCGCTGCGCCAGGGCTGTCTGACCATGCCCGATCCCGAGGTGTCCGATCTGTTCGCACACGTGTACGCGGACGCGCATCCACTGCTGCTCGAAGAGCGCGACGCGTACGAGGCATTCCTGGCCGGTCTCGACGAGGACGCGGACGCCTGATGCCCACCATGTCGCTGGGCAAGGCGCTCAACCATGGGCTGCGCAGGGCGATGGAACGCGACCCCAAGGTCGTGCTGATGGGGGAGGACATCGGCAAGCTCGGGGGCGTGTTCAGGGTCACCGAGGGTCTGCAGCGCGACTTCGGTGACCGCCGCGTCATCGACACCCCCCTTGCCGAGTCGGGAGTCATCGGCACTGCCGTCGGCTTGGCGGCCCGCGGTTACCGGCCGGTCTGCGAGATCCAGTTCGACGGCTTCATCTATCCCGCCTTCGACCAGATCGTCTCGCAGGTGGCCAAACTCCACTACCGCAGCGAGGGCCGGGTCACCGTCCCGCTGACCATACGCGTCCCCTTCGGCGGCGGCGTCGGCGCGGTCGAGCACCACTCCGAGTCGCCGGAGGCCTACTTCGCCCACACCGCCGGGCTGCGCGTGGTGACGCCGAGCAACGCGGACGACGGCTACCGCATGATCCAGCAGGCCGTCGCGTCCGACGACCCGGTCGTCTTCTTCGAGCCCAAGCGTCGGTACTGGGAGAAGGGGGAGGTCGACGATGCCCGGTTGTCGGACACCCCGCTCCACCGGGCCGCTGTGGTGACCACGGGCAGCGATGTCACCATCGCCGCCTACGGCCCCATGGTGGCCACGGCCCTCGACGCGGCGCGCATCGGCCGCGAGGAGGGCACCTCCATCGAGGTGATCGACTTGCGCTCGCTCTCCCCGGTGGACTTCGACACCATCGAGGCCTCCGTGCGCAAGACCGGCCGACTCGTCGTGGCCCATGAGGCGTCGGTGTTCTGCGGTCTCGGTGCCGAGATCGCAGCCCGCATCTCAGAGCGTTGCTTCTTCCACCTGGAGGCGCCCGTCCGCCGCGTCGGCGGCTTCGCCACGCCGTACCCGCCTTCCCGGGCCGAGCACCACTTCCTGCCCGACGCCGATCGGATCCTCCACGAGGTGGACCGGTGTCTCCAGCCGTGAGCGGCGTCCGCCACTTCGCCCTGCCCGACCTCGGCGAGGGACTGACGGAGGCCGAGCTCGTGGCCTGGTCTGTCGCTGTCGGCGACGAGGTGAGGCTGAACCAGGTACTGGCAGAGGTGGAGACCGAGAAGGCCGTGGTGGAGCTGCCCAGCCCGTTCGCCGGCATTGTGGTCGAGCTGCTTGCCGGCGCGGGGGAGACGGTCGGCGTCGGGGCACCGCTCATCGCCATCGACACGGGCGGCGCCCCTGCCAGTGCAGAAAGCAGAAGAGAGGAGGAAAAGGCAGAAGGGGAGGAGGTGAAAGTCCCGCTCTTGGTGGGCTACGGCCCGAGCGCGGCGCCCCCCAGCCGCCGGCGCCGCCACAACGGCAGCAGGCATCGGGACCAGACGCCACAGGACCAGACGCCGGCGGACCAGACACCGCAGGAGCACACGCCGGCGGACCCGACGCGGCAGGACCACACGCCGGCCACCCTGCCCCGGCCGACGCCGTCTCGACGAGCCGTCCCCTGGCCGCGCCACCGGTGCGCTTCATGGCGCGCCAGAACGGGATCGACCTGGCCGACGTGACCGGCCGCGGCCCCAGGGGCGTCATCACGCGCGAGGACCTTGCGGCGCACCTGACCGTGGCATCCACCGGCGCCGGCCGGGAGACCGAGCGTGAGACCAGGACCCCCGTCCGGGGCGTCCAGAAGCACATGGCCGAGGCGATGGTCCGCAGCGTGGCCGAGGCGCCCCAGGCCTGCGTCTTCCTCACGGTCGACGCCACCGAGACGGTACGGCTGGTCGAGCGCCTCCGGGCCAACCGGCACCTGGAAGGTCTCCGCGTGACGCCGCTCGCCGTGGTCGCCCGCGCCGTCGTCCTCGCCCTGCGCGACCACCCCGCCCTGAACTCATCGTGGGACGAGTCGACCGCGGAAGTCATCACCAAGCGGTACGTCCATCTGGGCATCGCCGTGGCCGGCTCGCACGGCCTCGTCGTGCCGAACATCAAGGACGCGCAGGATCTCACGTTGCGCGATCATGATCACGGCGCTGGGGGAGCTGACCGAGCGCGCCCGTGCCGGGCGCTGCACGCCCGGCGACCTGCGCGACGGCACGGTCACCATCACGAACATCGGTGTCTTCGGGATCGACGCCGGCGTCCCGATCCTCAATCCCGGGGAGGCAGCCATCCTCGCCGTCGGCGCGGTGCAGCGCCGGCCGTGGGAGTGCGAGGGCGAGGTTGCTCTGCGCGACGTCGTGACGTTGAGCCTGGCTTTCGACCACCGGCTGGTCGACGGGCGTGCCGCATCCCGCTTCCTGCGCGACGTTGGCGATGTCCTGGCCGATCCCACCAGCCTCATCGCCCTGGGCTGATCCTCTGACCCGCACACCCGCACACCCGCACACCCGCTGACCCACACACCCGCACCTGGCACGCCCCTTGCTGCTGACCCATTGCCGTCGGAGCTCGGCGGCGCGAGGGTGGAGAGGGCGCCGGTCACCGAGTCCGCGCCCGCAGTGGGAGGCCGCCATGTGGACCATCCGGGACGTCATGCACGTGGACATCGAGGTCCTCCGGACCACCGAGACCGCTGCCGACGCCGCGAGCTTCCTCGCCACCCACGTCGAGGACACCGTTCCGCTCTGCCTGAGCGACGGCAGCCTGGCCGGCGTGGTGAGCAACCGCGCCATCGTGGCCCGGGTCGTTGCGCCGGGACGCGACCCGAGCGGCGTCAGCCTGGCCGAGTTCGCCGGCGAGGGTGACGTGGTGGCGCTCGACATCGACGTGTCCCTCGAAGACGCCGTGGCCGAGATGTGCCGGCACCGGCAGGCCCGGCTCCCCGTGGTCGAAGGGGAGCGTGTCGTCGGCATGGTCACCCAGCGCGACGTGGCACGCTGCATCAGCTTCCAACCACCCTGGGCCGACGACTGAGGGGGCTGCCCGTCAGTTCAGCTAGTTCAGCTCAACTCCGTCCAGCTCAGCTCCGGTCCAGCGACGCCCGTATCCGCCTGGCCCGGGCGTCTGCGTCGTCGGCGGTGACGATCAGGCGTTGGAACGCGGCCCCGTCCAACTCGACCACCACCGCCGGCCCCTTGCCGTGCACGGCCGCGAAGTCCTGGCCGAAGCTGCCCCGGCGGGTGCCGACTGCGATCACGTCGGGGATGCCGGTGCCCGGCGCCCGGATGCCCCGCAGCTCGGGCCACGGGTCGTCGACGGAACGCACCGCGCTGACCGCTGACAGCGGCACCCGGATGTCGCCGTGCACACCTTCCGCCTTCTCGAGCCCACGCAGATGCAGCACGAGCTCGCCGCCGTCAACCTCCAGGTCGGCCACGGCTTGGGAGTCTAGGGAGGCCGGTTAGCCTCAGCCCGATGTGGCCGCCACCGCCCCAGGGGACCTGGGTCCTCGACCTCGATGGTGTGGTCTGGCTCACGGGACAGCCGATCTCCGGCGTGGACGAGGCCGTCGCCCGGTTGCGCGGGGCGGGGGTGCGCGTGCTCTTCGCCACCAACAACTCGGCGCCCACGCGGTCCCAGCTGCACAAGCAGCTGGCCCACTGCGGCATCACGGCGGACGGCGGCGACGTCCTCAGCTCGGCGGACGTGGCGGCCGGCATGCTCGACCCGGGGACGTCCGCGCTCGTGCTGGCCGAGGATGGCGTCGTCGAGGCCCTGGGCCGCCGCGGCGTCACGGTGGTGCCCGCAGGCCCGGCCGATGCCGTCGTGGTGGGCCTGACGCGCGCCTTCACCTACGACGCCGTCGCCGCGGCGGCGACGGCGATTCGCGGCGGTGCCCGGCTCATCGGCACGAACACCGACGCCACCTACCCGACGCCCGACGGCCTCGTCCCCGGCGCCGGGTCGATCCTGGCGGCCGTCGCGACGGCCGCCGAGGCCACGCCGGAGGTGGCGGGCAAGCCGCACCGCCCGACCGCAGAGGCCCTCACTCGGATGGTTCCCACCGGTGAGCTCCGGACCATGGTGGGGGACCGTCCGGACACCGACGGCGCCCTGGCCGCCCAGCTCGGCGTTCCCTTCGCGCTGGTCCTGTCCGGGGTCACCCGCCGGGGCGACGTCCCCGACGACGCCGGCGCCGCTGCGGTGGCGCCGGACCTGCTCGGGCTGGTCCGCCAGGTCCTCGACGGCGGCTGAAGAAGTGCTTGCAGCTAGCTAGCACTTGAGATACTCTTGTTGAATGGCAAGCAATGAGCGCATACGCAAATACCTCGATGCGGGCACGGTCCTCGGACAGGTCAGCCGTGGCAGGGCCGAGGAGATCGTGCGAGAGTTGGTGAACGCGGGAGACATCCAGCGCAGCCAGGCACAGGAGTGGGTCGACAACTTGGTCGAGCGGAGCCGCAAGTCCAGCGAGCAGATTCTCGAACTGGTGCGCCACGAGGTGGCCAACCAGCTCGAGCGCATCGACCCCAAGTCCCTGGAGTCACTGGCCAACCAGGTCGCCGAGGTCCTCAAGAAGTCGGCCAAGGCGGGTCACAACGCCACGAAGGACGTCACCACGCAGGCCGGGAAGGCCGCCAAGGACGTCACCACGCAGGCCGGGAAGGCCGCCAAGGACGTGACGACGAAAGCCGGCCAGACGGCCAAGGGCGTGACCTCCCAGGCGAGCAAGACCGCCAAGGGCGTGACCACCCAGGCGACCAAGACGGCCACCCGGGCCCGCGATGCCGCCACCAAGGTGGCCCCGTCGAGCATTCCCGGCATCAAGTCCAAGAGGGCCTCCGAGAAGGGCGACCCGGCCACCAAGAAGGCCGCCAGCTGACCAGCGGGGCCCGCCGCCGGCTCGATGCCGAGCTCGTGCGACGAGGCCTCGTCGAATCCCGGCAGGAGGCCCAGGCGGCGGTCGCTGCCGGCGCCGTCCTGGTCTCCGGCGCACCGGCCGAGAAGGCGGCGCGCCTGGTCGCCCCGGACGAGCCCGTCCTCCTCCTGGGACCCCCGTCCCCCTACGTCGGGCGCGGCGGGCTGAAGCTCGCAGCCGCCCTGGAGCGGTTCCCGATCGCCGTCGCGGACCGGCGCGCCCTCGATGCGGGCGCCTCGACCGGTGGCTTCACCGACTGCCTGCTCCAGCACGGGGCGGCGCACGTCTACGCCGTTGATGTCGGCCACGGGCAGCTCCATCCGAGCCTGCGTCACGACCCCCGCGTGACGGTGCTCGAGCGCACGAACGTGCGGACGCTCACTCTCGGTGACCTGCAGGCCGCGGCGCCCGGCTACGAGCCGTGCCCGCTCGTGGTGGCCGACCTGTCCTTCATCTCGCTGCGCAGCGTGGTGCCTGCTCTCGCCGGCCCGATCTCGGCGACCGGCGCCGACCTCGTCCTGCTGGTCAAGCCCCAGTTCGAGGCGGGCCGGGCCGCCGTCTCCCGGGGCAAGGGCGTGATCCGGGACCCCGCGCTCTGGCTGGGCGCTCTCGAAGGCGTGGCGTCCGCACTCCATGACGCGGGAACGGGCATCATGGGAGCGATGCCTTCCCCCCTGACCGGCTCTGCCGGCAACGTCGAGTTCCTCGTGCACGCTCGGAAGGGCATGCGCCGGAACGAAGTGGACATGGCCGGGGAGGCCACCGCCCTGTTCAGCGCCGCCGTGTCGGAGGCGGACGGACCCGTTCCACCGACCGCACCGGCCGGCTGAGCCGCGCTCGCCGATGGCGACCGTCACCTTTCTCGTCCACCCCGAGCGCCCGGACGCGCTCGCGCTGGCCACCGACACCGCCAGCTGGCTGACCGAGCGGGGCCACGTCGCCCGCATCCTCCAGTTCAGCGGCCCCGACCGCGTCTGCGAGGCCGGGAGCGACGTCGAGCTTGACGAGGTCGACTTCGCCGGGGCCACGGTGGCCGTCAGCATGGGCGGGGACGGCACCTTCCTGCGGGTCGTGCGCCTGGCGGCGACCGAGGACGTCCCGGTGCTGGGGGTGAACTTCGGGCGCCTCGGCTATCTGCCCGACCTCCTGCCCGATCAGGTGCGTGGCGCGCTGACGAAGGTCTTCGAGGGCAAGGCGGTCATCGAGGCGCGCTGCGCGCTCGATGTCGCGATCTCGGACCGTTCAGTCGGCAATGGCAAGCGGGCCTTCCTGGCGCTCAACGAGGTGGTGATCGAGAAGATCGACTTCGGCCACACCGTCCGCCTGGCCACGTCGGTCGATGGGGAGGAGGCGCTGACCTACTCGGCCGACGGTCTCATCGTCGCCACCCCGACGGGCTCGACCGCCTACAACCTCTCCGCCGGCGGACCCATCCTGGCGCCGACGCTGCGCGCCATGGTCCTGACCCCGGTCGCTCCGCACTTCTCGCTGGACCGCAGCCTCGTGCTCACCGAGGACCAGGAAGTCACCGTGAAGATCGCCCCCGACCGGGCCGGCGTGCTCGTGATCGACGGGCAGGAGATCGGGCGGCTGCAGCCCGGCGACACCGTCACCTGCACGGTGGCCGAGCGCCCGGTACGCGTCGTGCGCAACGAGCCCCAGACCTTCGGCGGCATCCTGCGCTTCCGGCTGCTGGCCGACCGGGACCTGTGACCCGTCCGTGCTGACCGATCTGCACGTCCGCGACCTCGGCGTGATCGAGGACCTCACCCTCGACTTCGGACCCGGCATGACTGCGCTGACCGGCGAGACCGGTGCCGGCAAGACCCTGGTGGTCGAGGCACTCCAGCTGGTGCTGGGGGGGAAGGCCAACACCGGCATGGTCCGCGCCGGCGCCACCGAGGCCCTGGTCGAGGCCCGTTTCGTGGTGGGGGACGGCAAGGACGAGCGCGAGGTGATCCTGACCCGGTCGGTGCCCGCCGAGGGCCGGTCCCGGGCCTGGGTCGACGGCCGCATGGCCCCCCTCGCCGCGCTGGGTGAGGCGGCCGCCGAGCTGGTGGAGATCCACGGGCAGCACGAGCACCGCGCCCTCGTCACGCCCACCGCGCAACGCAACGTCCTCGATTCCTTCGCCGGCACCGATCTCAGCCGGGTGCGGGCGATCCGGAGCCAGATCCACGCGATCGACGAGGGGCTGGCCGGGCTCGGCGGCGACGCCCAGCAGCGCGCCCGCGAGGCGGATGTCCTGCGCTACCAGGTGGAGGAGATCGTCAACGCCCATCTGGAGGACCCCGACGAAGAGTCGTCCTTGCGCCTGGAGGAGGACCGCCTGGCCGACGCCGCCGCCTACCGCGACGCCGCTCTCGAGGCACTGGACCTGCTCGATCCCGCCGGCGAGGGCGGGACCCTCGACCTCCTCGGCCGCGCCGGCGCCGCGCTGGGCGGCCGCGAGGCCTTCGAGAGCTATCACGCCCGCTTGGCCACTGCCGCGGTCGAGCTGTCCGACCTGGCGCGCACGCTGCGCGACGAGGTCGAAGGGTGGGAGGACGATCCGCAGCGCCTCGTCGACGTGCAGGAGCGCCGCCGTCTGTTGGCCGAGTTGCGGCGCAAATACGGCGAGGACCTGCCCGCCGTCATCGCGTTCGGCAAGGAAGGTGCCGCCCGGCTCCTCGCGCTCGAGGACGCCGAGGGCGAGGCGGCCCGACTGCAGGCCGAGCGCGACCTGCGCTGCGCCGAGCTGGCCGAGGCCGAAGCGGCGGTGCGTGCCGTGCGGGCCCAGGCCGCCGGTTCCTTTGCCGATCTCGTCGGCGAGCGCCTGGGGGCGCTGGCCATGGCGGGCGCGCGCCTGGAGGTCCGGGTGGCCTCCGAGGGGACGGGTGAGCCTGTCGAGCTCGCCTTGGGCGCCAACGTCGGCGAGGCGGTGCAGCCCCTGGCCCGCGCCGCCTCGGGTGGGGAGCTGGCGCGGGCCATGTTGGCCATCCGCCTGGTCGGCCTCGGCGGTCCCCAGACCATGGTCTTCGACGAGGTGGACGCAGGAGTGGGCGGGGCGGCCGCACTCGCCCTGGGCGAGGCGCTGCACGAGGTGGGGAGGGACCGCCAGGTGCTGGTCGTCACCCACCTGGCCCAGGTGGCCTCCCAGGCCGACGCGCAGATCAGCGTCGTCAAGCGCGCCTCCCGGGGACGCACCGCGACCACGGCAACGGCGGTCCAGGACGAGGACCGCGTCACCGAATTGTCGCGGATGCTCTCGGGGCACCCGGACAGCGACGCCGCCCGGGCCCATGCCCGTGAGCTGCTCGGCGCCACGCACGGGCGATAGTCCACCGCGCGTTCCCCGGCCTTCGATTATCGTGGTCGGGTGCACCGATCACGCGACTTGATCCTCGGCGTGCCGAAGGCGGCGTGAGCAAGTTCATCTTCGTCACCGGTGGTGTCTCGAGTTCGCTCGGGAAGGGTCTCACTGCCTCTTCGCTCGGCCGCCTGCTCAAGTGCCGAGGGCTTGCGGGTGACCATGTGCAAGCTCGACCCCTATATCAACGTCGACCCTGGCACCATGAACCCGGGCGAGCACGGTGAGGTCTTCGTCACCGAGGACGGCGGCGAGACCGACCTCGACCTGGGGCACTACGAGCGCTTCATCGATGAGAATCTGTCCAAGCGATCCAACACGACGACCGGCGGCGTCTACAGCTCGGTCATCGCGAAGGAGCGGCGCGGCGACTTCCTGGGTCGCACGGTGCAGGTCATCCCGCACGTCACCGACGAGATCAAGGATCGCATCAAGCGGCTCGCCGACGAGGACGTGGACATCGTGATCGTCGAGATCGGCGGCACCGTCGGCGACATCGAGATCGTCCCGTTCATTGAGGCGATCCGGCAATTTCGCCGGGACATCGGGCGGGACAACGTCTGCTACGTCCACCTCACCCTGGTGCCGTACCTCGTGTCGGGCGAGCAGAAGACGAAGCCCACCCAGCACTCGGTCACGGAGCTCCGCAGCCGCGGTATCCAACCCGACGTCATCGTGTGCCGGAGCGACAAGCCGATCTCCGAGGGCCTGAAGCGCAAGATCTCCCTCCAGTGCGACGTGGCCATCGACGCCGTCGTGTCGGCGGTCGACGCGCCGAGCATCTACGAGATCCCGCTCGTCCTGCACGAGCAGGGCCTCGACTCCTACGTCTGCCGCACGCTCGGCATCGACGAGTCGTCGCACCCCATCGACATCTCCGAATGGGAGACGCTCGTCGGCCGGGTCGAGTCGCTGTCGCGGCGGGTCAAGGTGGGCATCGTCGGCAAGTACGTGAACATGCCCGACGCCTACATGTCCGTCGTCGAGGCACTGCGCCACGCGGGCTTCCACCACGGGGCCAATGTCGAACTGGACTGGATCGACGCCGAGCACGTGCCCGATCTGCTCGGGACAGACCGGCTGCGCGGGCTCGATGCCGTCGTGATCCCCGGCGGCTTCGGCGAGCGCGGCATCGAAGGCATGGTCGCCGCCGCGGGGTACACCCGCGACCACGGGATCCCGTGCTTGGGCCTGTGTCTGGGGCTCCACGTCATGGTCATCTCCATCGCCCGCGACCGGGCCGGTCTGGAACGGGCGAACTCGCGGGAATTCGACAGCCTCTCTCCGGACATGGTGATCGACCTCATGCCCGACCAGGCCGAGGTGACCGACAAGGGCGGCACCATGCGGCTGGGCTCGTACCAGGCGGCGCTCGTGGCCGACTCCAAGGTGGCCCAGGCCTACGGCACGCTCGCCGTGACCGAGCGGCACCGGCATCGCTTCGAGTTCAACAACCGCTACAAGTCCAAGCTCGAGGCCGTGGGCCTCATCTGCTCGGGGATCTCGCCCGACGGCCGCCTGGTCGAATTCGTCGAGCTGGCCGATCACCCGTACTGGGTCGCCACCCAGGCCCACCCCGAGTTCAAGAGCCGGCCCGATCGGGCCCACCCCCTGTTCCGTGAGCTCGTCGCCGCGGCGCTGGAACGGGCCGACGGGCGTGAGCCCCACCTGCTCGACCTCGACGCCGTCACCTAAGCCGTGCCTGGCTTCCGCCGTGTCTCGGAGGAGGAGCTCTTCCGCGCCTGGCTGTTCCGCGTCGACCGCTTCCACCTGCTCGATCCCGACGACGAACCCTTCGACCGCTTCGTCATCCGCCATCCCGGCGCCGTGACCATCGTTCCCGTGCACGACGACCGGACGGTGACGCTGGTGCGCCAGTACCGGGCCGCCGTCGATGCCCTCGTCCTCGAGATCCCGGCCGGTAGCTGCGACAAGGAGGGCGAGAGCCCGGAGGATGCCGCCAGGCGGGAGCTGGCCGAGGAGGCGGGGCTGGAGGCGGCGAACTGGGAGCTGCTGATCGGGACGTGGAACACGCCGGGGATCAGCGACCAGCACACCACGATCTACCTGGCGACCGGCCTCTCCGCCACCCCTGCCCGGCCCGACGGCGTGGAAGAGGGCTACCTCACCGTCGAGCGGATCCATCTCGACGACGTCGACCGGATGGTGGCGGGAGGGGAGTTGAAGGACGAGACCACGGTGCTCGGCCTCTACCTGGCCCGCCAGCGCCTCGCCGCCGAGGGCCGGCTGCCGTGACCGAGGCCCTGCCCCGGAACGCCGAGGAGTACCTCTCCTGGCTCGAGGTCGAGCGGGGGCGCTCGCCGCGGACGTTGGCCGCCTACCGGCGTGACCTCGGGACCTACCAGGAGGGCCTGGACGGGCGTGCCATCGACACGGCGACCTCCGACGACGTGGCGGCCCACCTCGCCGGCCTGCGGCGGACCCACAACGCGGCATCCGTGGCGCGGGCGCTCTCGAGCATCCGCGGCTTCCATCGCTTCCTCGTCGAAGAAGGCGTCCGCCGCGACGACCCGACCCTCGACCTGCCCTCCATCTCCATAACGGACCTCTTGCCGAAGGCGTTGAGCGAGGAGGAGACCGAGCTGTTGCTCGGGTCGGTCGTCGGGACCGGGCCGATGGTCCTGCGCGACCGGGCGCTCCTGGAGGTCCTCTACGGCACCGGCGCTCGGGTCAGCGAGGTCGTGGGCCTCAACCTCGGCGACGTCGTCGGCGCGGTGGAGGGCACGGGTCTCCCCTTGCTACGGGTCCTCGGGAAGGGGGACAAGGAGCGCGTCGTCCCGCTGGGCGGGCTCGCCCGAGATGCCTTGGCCGAGTGGCTCTCGGGTCAGGGGCGCCCACTGCTCGAGCCGGCGAGGTGGCGCCGCCGCAGCGACGCCGAGGCGGTGTTCCTCAACGCCCGTGGTGGCCGCCTCACCCGGGTGGGGGTGTTCGGGGTCGTCAAGAAGTACGCCGGCCGCGTGGGCCTGGCGGAGAAGGTGAGTCCCCACGTCCTCCGACACTCGTGCGCCACCCACATGCTGGGGCGTGGCGCCGACGTGCGGGTCGTCCAGGAGCTGCTCGGGCACGCCTCCATCGCCACGACCCAGCGCTACACGAAGGTTTCGCCCGAGCACCTCCGCCGGGCCTACGAGGGCGCTCACCCGCGTGCGGGTACAAAAGGGGGGAGGGACCGCGTAGCATGACCCCATGCCGAACGAGGCCCCCACGGCGGAGACCGCCGACGTCGATTTTGCCGCCCTGCTGCGGACCGAGCAGGCCGGACTGCAGGCCCAGCTGAGCGAGCTCGGCTTCGCCGACCAGGGAAGTGGTCTCAATTACGACTCGAACTTCGCAGACTCGAGCCAGGTGACCGCCGAACGGGGCGAGGCCGAGCGCCTGGCCACGGAGCTGCGGGAGGCCCTCGACGAGGTCGATGCCGCCATCGAGCGGCTCGAAGCAGGGAACTACGGGCTCTGCGAGGTGTGCGGCAAGCCGATCGGTTCGGCGCGGCTCGAGGCCATGCCCGCCGCCCGCCTCTGCATCGCTGACGCCGCCAAGCACTAGGTGCGCCCGCCCGGAGCCTCCTCAGGGAGGCGCCCGATGGATCAACGAACGAAGCGCACGCTGTGGGTCGTCGCGGGCGTCGTCGTCTTCTTCGCGCTCTACCGCTCCCACCACATCACCGAGCAGGAAGTCATCGTCTTCTGCTGCATCGTCCCGTCCATCATCCTCCACGAGGTGTCGCACGGCTGGGTCGCCAACGCGTTCGGCGACGACACGGCCAAGAGGGCGGGACGGCTGACCCTCAATCCGGTCGCGCATGTCGACCCGGTCGGCACCCTGATCGTCCCGGCCCTGCTGTCCCTGGCCGGTGCCGGCGTCTTCGGCTGGGCCAAGCCGGTGCCGGTCAACGTCGGGCGGTTGCACAAACCGCGCAACCAGGGCGTGCTGGTGTCCCTCGCCGGACCAGCCACCAATGCCGTGCTGGCCGCCATCTCCGCGGTGGTGTTCATCGAGGTGATCCGTCCCGGACTGGCACCGGTTGGGCAGATCTCGACCCTCGCGCAGGTCGTGTTCTACGTCGGTTTGGTCAACGTCTGGCTCTGCATCTTCAACCTGATCCCGATCCCGCCCCTCGACGGCTCGGTGCTCTTCGAACGACTGCTGCCGGCGCGCTCTTGGCCGACGTACCTCAAGTACCGCCAGTACACCATGCCGATCCTGATCGGGCTCGTGCTCCTGAACTTCCTCCTGTACCCGCACGGCCCCATCACCTGGCTCTTCGACCGGCTGTTCAACTGGTGGGTCAGCGTGCTCGGGATCTAGGAGGCAGCCGGCGGCAGGAGCCCGATGGCCTCGGCCGCCCGGGCGTACGTCGCCGCCGCCACCTCGTGGGCATGCGCGGCGCCCCGTGCGAGCACGTCCGAGACGTAGGGGAGGTCCTGCTCGAGCTCCGACCGCCGCTCCCGCACCGGTCGGAGCAGGTCGCACAGCGCCGCCGCCACGTCGTTCTTGAGATCGCCGTAGCGCTCGTAGCCGGCGGCCACGTCCTCCGCCGTGCGACCGGTGGTGGCGGCCAGGAGGTCCAAGAGATTGGCCAGGCCCGGTTTGGCGGCGCGGTCGTAGCGCATCTCCCCGTCGGTGTCGGTGACCGCCTTGCGCACCTTGCGCGTGATCTCCTCGTCGGAGTCCAAGAGCCGGATGGTGCCGAGCGGCGAGTCGGCGGACTTCGACATCTTGCGCTCGGGGTGCTGCAGGTCCATGACGCGGGCGCCTGTCCCGGGAATGGTCGCCTCGGGCACGGTGAAGGTCTCGCCGTAGCGATGGTTGAAGCGCAGTGCCACGTCCCGGGTCAGCTCGAGGTGCTGGCGCTGATCGTCCCCGACGGGCACTGCCGTCGCGTCGTAGAGGAGGATGTCCGCGGCCATCAGGACGGGGTAGGTGAAGAGACCCGCCCTCGCCGTCTCCTGACCCTTCCCCTTGTCCTTGAACTGGGTCATCCGCCGGAGCTCACCCATGGTGGTGGTGCACTCGAGAAGCCAGGTCAGTCTGGTGTGCTCCGGGACGTGGCTCTGCACGAAGAGCGTGCAACGGTCCGGGTCCAGTCCGATGGCGAGCAGGTTCAGCGCGGCATCGAGCGTGTTGGCGCGGACATCTGCCGGGTCGATCTCCGTCGTGAGGGCGTGCAGGTCGACCACGCAGTAGAAGGCGTCGGAGCCGTTCTGGAAGGAAACCCAGTGCCGGAGCGCCCCGAGGTAGTTCCCCAAGGTGAAGTTGCCCGAGGGTGCGATGCCGGAGAGGACCCTGTCCATGGGGCGCCATGGTAGGGCGCCCCGGCGCGAGGATCGGCAGGTGGCCCGGGGTGCGCGGGGGGTGTCGGCCTGTTCGATAACGTCGGCAGGTGGCCTACTCGGTCTCGACACCAAATTTCGAGGGTCCCATCGACCTCTTGCTGCACCTCGTTTCGTCGCACGAGGTCGATATCCTCGACATCCCGCTCCTGCCCGTGATCGACGGCTTCGTGAGCGTGCTGTCGGAACAACGGGACCGGATCGACTTCAACCAGCTCTCCGAGTTCCTCCTCGTGGCGGCGATCCTCATCGAGCTGAAGTCCCAGAAGCTGCTCCCGGGGCGAGACACCACCGAGGACGAGGAGGATCTGGTCGGATGGGAGGAGCGAGACCTGCTCCTGGCTCGCTTGCTCGAGTGTCGGGCCTACGCCGCCGCAGCGGACGTCTTCGTCGCCATGGCCGAGCAGGCGTCGCGTTCCATCCCGCGCGAGGTGGGGCTCGACGACGACTTCGTCGTGCATGCCCCGGACCTCTTGGCCGGGATCACTCCGGACGACCTGGCCCAGGCCTATCTGAGAGGCTCGGCGGAGCGCCCCGTGCCCCGGGTCGACCTGTCCCACGTCACCGTTGACACCGTCTCGGTCTCCGAAGCGGTCTCGGATCTCATCGCCGTCCACGAGTCGGCTCGGGCAACCTCCTTCCGCGCCCTCGTCGAGGGCTGCCGCACCCGCATCGAGGTCATCGTGCGCTTTCTGGCCCTTCTCGAATTGTGCAAGATGGGGCGCGTGACGCTCGGGCAGGGCTCGACCTTCGGTGACCTCCGGATCGATTGGGTACCGGCCGACGACATGGCCGGGGTGACGAGCGGCCGCGGCTTGTCGGAGCTGGCCGGCTACGAAATCGACGACTACGAAGGGTGAGGGGTTGAATCCCGTGGAGCGCGCAGAGCTGGGACGCACAATCGAGGCCATCCTGATGGTGGCGGTGGAGCCCGTTCCGCCCCAACTCCTCGCCGAACTGGTGGAGGAGCCGGTCGAGCGGGTGGACGAAGCGCTGACCGAGCTCGCACAGAGCTACGAGCGCGAGCACCGGGGCTTTGTGCTGGCCCGCATCGCCGGCGGGGCGCGCCTCCAGACGCATCCCGATCTGGCGCCGTACGTCGAGCGGTTCGCCAACCGGGAGGTCTCGCACCGGCTCTCGACCGCCGCGCTCGAGACGCTGGCCATCGTCGCCTACCGCCAGCCGGTCTCACGGGGGCAGATCTCGGCCCTACGCGGTGTGAACGTGGATGGCGTGAGCCGCCTGCTCGAACAGCGGGGCTACATCGAAGTGGTGGGCCATGCCGAAGGTCCCGGCCAGCCTGCTCTGTTCGGGACGACCGACCTCTTCTTGGAGCGGCTCGGGATGGACTCACTGGACCAGCTGCCGGCCGTGGAGGACTTCCTCCCGGGACCAGAGGTCGCCGGAGATCTCGAGCGGGATCTGCAGTCGGCGCTGGGCCTTGGCGTCGAGGCCACCTCTGACGACGACTGAGGGCGACGGCGAGCGCCTCCAGAAGATCCTGGCCCGCGTCGGGATCGGGTCTCGACGGGCCTGTGAGGAACTGATCGCAGCTGGGCGTGTCACCGTCGACGGCGAAATCGCCGCGCTCGGGCGGCGGGTCGACCCGCACACGGTGCGTGTCGAGGTGGACGGCGTCCTGGTGCCGGTGGCTCCCGACCTGGTGTACTACCTACTGAACAAGCCCGACGGGCCCATTACGACAGCGGACGATCCCCAGCGGCGGCCCACGGTCATGACGTTGGTGCCGCCGGAGCCGCGGGTCTTCGCCGTCGGCCGGCTCGATCGCCACACGGAGGGCCTGCTCATCCTGACCAACGACGGAGCGCTCTCGCAGCTGCTCACGCACCCTTCACACGGCGTGGCCAAGGAGTACGTCGCCGAGGTCGAGGGGGGCACGCCCGCGCCCGGAGCGCTCCGGTCGTTGCGCCAGGGCGTGCAGCTCGACGATGGGCTGACGGCGCCGGCCGAGGTCGGCGTGCTCGCCCCCGGCGTCCTCCGCCTGGTCATCCATGAAGGGCGCAACCGCCAGGTCCGCCGCATGTGCAAGGCGATCGGCCATCCCGTGCGGCGGCTCGTCCGGACCCGTATCGGACCCGTACGCGACCCGAATCTGGCGCCCGGGCAGTGGCGGACGCTGGAGCCCGACGAGGTCCGCGCCCTGGCCGCTTCTGCCAGTGCGGGGCCGTCGGGGTCGCGCCAACCGGCGTAGACGAGCCTTTGACCTGGGACTCCGACCGGTGCCGGTAGAGTGACCCGCCATGGCATCCGCTCCCACGGTCAGGGGTCTGCGCGGGGCGACGACGGTCGACGAGGACACGGTGTCCCAGGTGACCGAGCGCTCCCAGGAGCTCATGCGCGAGCTGATGACCAGCAACGACCTGGTCGAGGACGACATCATCAGCGTGCTCTTCACGGCAACCGCAGACGTGAAGAGCACGTTTCCGGCGACGGCCATTCGCGAGATCGGGTTCGGCGCCGTCCCGCTCCTGTGTGCCGCCGAGATCGCCGTTCCCGGCTCCATGCCCCTCTGTATCCGAGTCCTCCTGCACGTCCACACGACCAGGTCGCGCGAAGAGATCAAGCACGTCTATCTCCACGGCGCCCAAGGTCTCCGCGATGACCTCCCCGGTTGAAGCCGGCGCGGGCCAGCGGGCGCTCGTCATCGGAACGGGGCTGATCGGGGGATCGATCGCTCTCGGATTGCGACAACGCGGCTGGCACGTTTCCGGATTGGACACCGACGAGGAGCGGCTCCGCGACGCACTCCGTGCGGGGGTCATCGACGTGGCCGGCGACGACCCCCGGGCGGAGGTGGTCTTCATCGCCGTTCCGGCCGCTGCGGTCTCGTCCATCGCCCGCCGGCTGGTCGCTGATGCGGGTCGGCTGCCCGACGTCGTGGTCACGGACGTGAGCGGCGTCAAGACGGCCATCGTGGACGCAGCCGATCATCCGCGCTTCATCGGCGGACACCCGATGGCGGGGTCCGAGCAGATGGGTCTGCACGGAGCCGACCCCGATCTCTTCGAGGGAGCCGTGTGGGTGCTGACGCCGACCGCGGCGACCGACCTCGAGGCGTTCAACCGCCTGAAGGGCGTCGTGATGAGCCTGGGCGCCGACGTGCTCGTCCTTTCGGCGGCCGACCACGACCGGCTCGTCGCCGTGGTCTCGCACGTGCCCCACTTGGTGGCGGCCACCCTGATGAACGCCGCCACCGATGGAGCCGAGCAGGACGGCACCTTGTTGCGCCTGGCCGCAGGAGGCTTCCGCGACATGACCCGTGTCGCCGCCGGTCAGCCGGAGATCTGGCCGGATATCTGCGCCGAGAACGCTGCAGCCATCGTCAGCGCGCTCGACGCGCTGGTCGCCGACCTCGCCACCATGCGTGATCGGGTGGCGGCCCAGGACCGGCCGGCGCTGCTCGCCTCGCTCCAGAAGGCGAGTGCGGCCCGGAAGAACCTCCCCGCCCGCGCCGTGCGGCCGGAGCACCTGGCCGAGCTGCGGATCCCGGTTCCAGACCGGGCGGGCATCCTCGCCGAGATCACGTCACTGGCGGCCGACGCCGGGATCGGCATCTACGACATCGAGATCGCCCACTCGACCGAGGGGCCGCGTGGTGTCCTCATTCTGGTGGTCGACGGTGCCCACGCCGACACCCTGGCTGCCGCGGTGGAGTCACGCGGGTACCGGTGCAGGGCTGAGCACCTGTCATGACCGCACCGCGCGTGCTTGGTCGTCGACGGCGGTGTCCCGTGCCATGGCACCGTCCGCACGCCGGGTGAGAAGTCCATCTCCCATAGAGCGGTGATCCTGGGAGCGCTGGCCGAGGGAACGTCCGTGATCCACGGCCTCTCCGACGGCGCCGACGTGGCCGCATCCCTGGCCGCCATGGAGGCGATGGGGGCCGGAGTGGAACGCCACGACGACGGGACGATCGTCGTCCACGGGGGGCGGGCACGGCTCCACCGCCCCGGCGCGCCGCTGGACTGCGGGAACTCCGGCACCTCCATGCGCCTGTTGGCCGGTCTCGTCGCGGGCTTTGGCTGGGACACTGAGCTGGTGGGCGATGCATCGCTGTCGAGCCGGCCCATGGACCGGGTGGCCGAGCCTCTCGGTCTCATGGGGGCCACCATCGAGGGTCACGGCGCGCGCTGTCAGCCGCCACTGCTGGTCCGGGGTGGCGCGCTCCACGGCATCGACTGGACCTCCAAGGTGGTGAGCGCCCAGGTGAAGTCCGCGATCATCCTCGCCGGGCTCTCCGCCGAAGGGACGACGGTCGTACGCGAAGCGGTCACCACCCGGACCCACACCGAGGAGATGCTGGCCGAAGCCGGCGCCGACCTCACGGTCGAACCCTGGGGGGAGGGTCGCATCGTCCGCGTGCGCGCGTCGTCTCTGAAGCCGGTCGAGCGGACCGTGCCGGGCGACCCCTCGGCATCGGCCTTCTTCGTCGTCGCCGGCTGCGTCGTGCCCGGCAGTGCCGTCGATGTCGCCGGCGTCTACAGCGGACCGGCCCGGCTCGGCTATGTCTCCGTGCTGCAGCGGATGGGGGCAGCAATCACCCTGCTCCCCGGAGATCCAGGGACCACAACGATCCGGGCGGTCTCCGGCCCGCTGCGCGCCACCGACATCCACGCCAGCGAGATTCCCTCGCTCGACGAGATTCCCGCCCTGGCGGTCGCCGCTGCCGTCGCCGACGGCACGACGGTCTTCTCCGATGTCGGTGAACTACGCGTCAAGGAGGTCGACCGGCTCGTGGCGGTGGCCGCCATGGTCGAGGCCTTTGGCGCCCGGGCCACGATCGAGGGGGACACGCTGGCCGTCACGGGGCTTGGCGGCCCCCTGCACGGCGCCCGCTTTGACAGCTTGGGCGACCACCGCATGGGAATGGCGGCGGCCATTGCGGCACTGGCGGCCCGCCCGGGCGAGCGCAGCCTCATCACTGGATTCGGTGCCGTCGAGACCAGCTATCCCTCGTTCGCCGAAGACCTCGAGCGACTCGTCGTCGGCACGCCCCCGCCTCGGCCGCTGCTTGTCGCCATCGACGGGCCGGCCGGGGCCGGCAAGTCAACGGTTTCCAGAGCGGTTGCCGAGCGGCTGGGCGTGGCACGGCTGGACACGGGTGCCATGTACCGGGCCGTCGCTGCCCTCGCGCTCGAACAAGGGACGGCACCCGAGGACATCGAGGCGGTCGCCGCTCTGGCCGCGGCGTCGACCATTGAGGTAGGGGAGCGGGTGACGATCGACGGCCATGACGTCACCGGGGTCATCCGCTCGCCCGAGGTGGGCCGCGCCGTCTCGATCGTGGCGGCCAATCCGGGCGTGCGGCGCCACCTGGTGGAGCGCCAGAGGGCCTGGGCCCGGGCCCACGGCGGTGGCGTCGTCGAAGGCCGCGACATCGGTTCGGTCGTCTTCCCCGAGGCCGAGGTCAAGGTCTACCTGACGGCATCGGCCGAGGAGCGGGCCCGTCGCCGTCATGACGAGGCACCCGAAGGAGTGGCTCGGCGCGATCGCATCGATTCAACGCGCGATGCCTCGCCGCTGCGGGAAGCCGAAGACGCGCACCGGCTCGATACGACCGGGCGCACCGTGCAGGATGTGGTCGAGGAGGTGCTGTCGTGGCTCTGAACACAGCGGGATCGTCACCCGACGGCGACGCCAAGGACGGCGCCGGCGCCGAGGCGCCTGGCCGGCACCAGCCCTTCGAGATCGACCCACGCCGGACCCCCCTGTATCGCCTCGAGCGCATGCTCTTCGTGACGGCGCTCTGGGCCTGGTTCCGTCCCAAGGTCGTCGGGAGGGAACACATTCCCGCAACCGGGGCCGCCATCCTGGCCCCCGTGCACAGGTCCTTTGCCGACTTCGGGTTCGCCGCGTTCTGCACGGAACGGAAGCTCTTCTTCATGACCAAGGACGAGATGTGGAACAACAAGTGGCTCGGCAAACTGTTGCTCACGGTCGGCGCCTTCCCGGTCCACCGTGAATCAGCCGATCGTGAGGCGCTCCAGCGGGCTGAGGAGGTCCTGCGCCGCGGCGAGCTCCTCGTCCTGTTTCCGGAAGGCACGCGACGCGACGGCAGGGAGGTGGAGGACTTGATGGAGGGTGCGACCTTCCTCTCTGCTCGCACGGGGGCACCCATTGTGCCGATCGGCATCGGCGGCTCCGACCTGGCGATGCCGAAAGGCAGCGCCGTCCCGAAGCCCTACACGATCCAGGTGGTGATCGGCCCTGCTATCCCGCCGCCGGCTCGAACCGAGGGAGGTCGCGTGTCGCGCTCAGCGGTCCGCGCGGCCACCGAGGCCCTGGTTGGCCAATTGCAGACCGTGTACGACCAGGCGCGGGCGAAGACCGGGCGCTACTGAGACCGCGCATCCCGACGGGTCAGGTGTGGCGGGTCTCCTTGCGGACCTTCCACCAGGTCTCGAACACAACCCGCCCATAACGGAACCCGAAGAGCCAGTTCTTGCCCTTCTTCGTCGTGCCCGAGGCACGGGGCAGCCAGACGGTCGGCTCTTCGCTCACGCGCCAGCCTCGCTTCATCGCAATGATCAAGAGCTCTGCCGTCTGGTACTGGGGCTGCACGAGCCGGTAGGCCACGTCGTCGAGCATGCTCACCCGCAGCGCCCGGTAGCCGTTCGACGTGTCCGTGAGCTTCGTGTGACCCATCGCACTCATGGCCCACGAGAAGACGCGGACGCCGACCTTGCGGAAGCGGTCGGTGGTGGTGTCCTGCCCGAGAACACGCGAGGCGACGACGAAGTCCGACGTGTCGTCGACGAGCGGCTGGAGCATCACGGGGATCTCGGAGGGATCGTTCTGTCCGTCCGCGTCCAAGGTGACCACGAACTGCGCGCCGAGCTCAATGCAGAGCGCATACCCGACGCGGAGGGCGTAGCCGTGCCCGAGGTTCTCCTTCAGCACGAAGGTGACCGCACCGGAGTCTTTGGCGACCTGATCCGTCTTGTCGGTGCCACCGTCGACCACGACAAGCGTGGTCACCGCCAGGCCACACGCCTTCGTGGGCATCGCGGCCAGGACGGCCCCGATGTTGTCCTCCTCTTCGTAGGCGCAGATGAGGCCCACGACGGGGGACAGCTCCACGTCAGGGTGGCGCGCGTCGAAATCTTGACGGGACGCTTCGATGACGCGCCGCGCGCGATCGGGATCGGTGTGGATGCTGGCGCCGGACGTGGCGCCGCGGCGCGGGCTCAAAAGGACCGCGGCGTGGCGAAGACCTGGCGGACCAGGGGTTCGAAGTGCGAGAGCGGTTTGGTGGGGTAGTCAGGGTCGAAGCTGATCTGGTCCCACTCGTCAGCGAACTGCTCTGCCAACCCGTACCAGGACGCTCCCTGATACTTGTTCCGCGCGTCTGGATCCTGACCGAGGTATTCGTAGTAGTGCCTGCCCTGGAAATCCTGATGCGCCTCGATCATGCGAAACGTGTCCTCGCTGACGTAGGGGCGCAGGATCTCTGCAGCGATACGCGGGTGGTTCATCACTGAGACGGCTTTGCCGATGTCATGGCAGAGCGACGCCACCACGACCTCGTCAGAGGCTCCGGCCTCTTCTGCACGTGTCGCCGTCTGCAGTGAGTGGACCAGCTGATCGACCTCGAAGCCGTCGGTGATGTCCTCGAGCGAGGCCAGCATCGCGAGCACACGGTCGGCCACGCGGGGCTGGTGTTCGATCGATTCGACGATGATGTGCTGCCACTGCTCAGCCGTCGATTCGTCCATGCGGGTGAACGTCATGACCCAATCATCGCGCTGCGGGGCTCACGAGGCCAACATGTCGAGGACCTCGGCGGCGGAGACCGCCCGGTCCTCGGCTGCGGGGTCGGAGCGGACCGGATGGACTCCTCCGGCGAAGAACCCCAGCATGGACCCCACGGCTCGCAGAAGCTCCCGGAGTTCGGGCGGGGGCGGGAAGTACTCGTCCTCGGTGGTGACGGTGAACTCGGTCACGCCCTGGGCAGGTGCGAGACGGGCAATGACCTCCTCGACCAAGGCCTCGGGTGCCGAGGCCCCCGCAGTCACGCCCACCGTGCCGGTCAGGTCGTCGGGGAGTTCGTCGGCCTCGTTGATGCGGAGCACCCTCGGGCATCCGCCCGCTCGGGCGACCTTCTCCAACGCCACGGTGTTGGATGAATTGGCGGAACCGATGACGACGACGGCATCAGATTCCGAGGCGATCGCCTTCAAAGCGGCCTGGCGGTTCGTGGTGGCGAAGCAGAGATCGCTGCGATTGGGCATCCAGAGATCCGGAAAGCGCTCCCGGGCGGCCTCCATGAGGCCACGCCATTCGTCGTGGCTCAAGGTTGTCTGCGCCAGCAACGCGACGGGGGCACCCTCCTCGGCCAGTCCATCGAGGGCTTCGAGGTCCTCGACATGTTCGAGGAGCCGTACCGATTCGGGCGCAACGGCCATGGTGCCCACGGCCTCCTCGTGCCCGGCATGTCCCACGTAGAGCACCGTGAAACCCTTCCGACTCCGCACCTTGAGCTCGTGGTGCACCTTCGTCACGAGCGGGCAGACGGCGTCGACGACGGCGCCACCACGGGCCCGGGCGGCCTCCACCACCTCGGGCGCCGAGCCATGGGCGCTGAGCATCAACGGCGCGCCAGCAGGCACGTCGGCCACATCATCGACGAAGATGACCCCCTGGTCACGGAAGCGCTCGACCACATGGCGGTTGTGGACGATCTCGTGGTAGCAGTACACCGGCGGCTCGAAAACCCGGACCATCCAGGCCAGGGCCTTGATCGCCTTCTCGACGCCAGCACAGAACCCCCGTGGCTCGGCCAGCATGACTCGGTCGACTCCGGGCACAAAGTCCAGGTTATCGGCACTAACCTGTTGGTCATGTCAGCTCCCACGGTGACTTCGGTCACCGCGGCGTCGCCGGCAGCCCGCGCCGGTCTGGCCGTGGGTGACGAGCTCCTCAGCATTGATGGGCAGGAGCCGCGCGACGTCATCGATTTCCAACGCCTCAGCGACGCCAGTGACCTCAGCGTCCTCGTTCGCCGCGCCGGCGCGCCCCTGCCCCGGGTCGTGCGGGTCGACAAGGGCGCCGGGGAGCCACTCGGGGTGGAGGTGTCCTCCGCCGTCTTCGACCGGATCCGGACCTGCGACAACCACTGTGCCTTCTGCTTCATCTACCAGCTACCCAAGGGCATGCGGCGGAGCCTCTACCTCAAGGACGACGACTACCGACTGTCCTTCCTGTACGGCAACTTCACGACCCTCACCCGCTTCACCGAGCTCGATGCCGAGCGCATTCTGACCGAGCGGCTTGGCCCGTTGTTCGTTTCGATTCACACGACCGATCCGGAGCTCCGGGCGCACATGCTGCGAAACCCGAAGGGGGCGACCAGTCTGCGCTGGCTGGAGGTCCTCTTGGACGGGGGGATCGAGGTCCACGGCCAGATCGTGGTCTGTCCCGGCGTCAACGACGGTGCCGCGCTCGAAGACACCTTGGCCGGGATCTTGGACAAGTACTCGGCGCTATCCAGCGTCGGGGCGGTGCCGCTCGGGATCAGCCGCTACTCGAACGAATCCGAGATGCGCGCACACACGACCGACGAAGCACAACGCGTCGTGAACACGATTGACGAGTGGCAACGGCTCTACAAGAAGGCGCTGGGCCATCGCATGGTCTTCGCCGCCGACGAGTACTACCTCCTGGCGGGCCGAGATCTCCCCTCGGCGCGTAGCTACGAGGGCTACCCCCAGCACGAGAACGGCATCGGCATGGCCAGGGCGTTTGCCGACGCCTTCGCCCGGCCTGCGGCCAGTGGTCCCGGCGGCGTTCGCCATGGGTTCTTTGCATCCGTCGACGCGGCGCCGGCAGAGGGGTACCGCGCCCCTCGTCTTCCCTCAGTGGCCACGGGGACCGATTGCCGCCCAATCACGATCCTCACCGGCACCTACGGTGCCCGGGTCTTGAGCCCTCTCGTGGCCTCCCATCCGCGACAGGACATCGAGGTGCAATCCATTGCGAACGACTTCTTCGGCGGCAACATCGGGGTCGCCGGTCTGCTCACCGGCGAGGATCTCGCTCGGACACTCGAGCACGGGTCCGACGACTCGCGCTACCTCCTGCCTGACGCCTGTCTCAACGAGGGACGCTTCCTGGACGGGATGACGCTGGCGGACCTGCCGAAGGCGGTCGAGGTGGTCCCTACCGAAGGTGGCTCACTGCGCCTCGCGCTCGATGGCACGTCGTTCCGGCCGGTGTGCGGATCATGAGTCCCATGGTCGTGGTGGCCGGTCGCCCCAACGTCGGCAAGTCCTCCCTGGTGAACCGCATCGTCGGTTC
This sequence comes from uncultured Acidimicrobiaceae bacterium, assembly GCA_963753115.1. Taxonomy (GTDB): domain Bacteria; phylum Actinomycetota; class Acidimicrobiia; order Acidimicrobiales; family RAAP-2; genus Bog-473. The sequence goes on along the minus strand of CAVWBB010000006.1, from coordinate 36,826 downwards.
ACGGGCTGCAGTCGTGGAGGAGGAACAAGGTGTCACCCGCGACCGAAAGGAGCTCTCGGCCGAGTGGTCCGGGGTGCCGTTCTCCATCATGGACACCGGAGGGTGGCTTGCTGCGGGCGACGCACTCGAGGCAAAGGTCAGCGACCAGGCTGAACGCGCGCTGGCCGAGGCGGACGTGATCCTCATGGTGGTCGACGTCACGACCGGCGTGACGGAGGAGGATTTGGCGGCGGCCAAGGTGATCCGGCGTGCCGGTCCGCCGGTGCGGCTCGTGGTCAACAAGGTCGATGGTGCCAGCCGCGACTCATCGGTCTGGGACTTCGTCAGCCTCGGGCTCGGCGACCCCTACCCCGTGAGCTCGCTGCATGGGCGCGGCACCGGTGACCTTCTCGACGAAGTCGTCGCGCTGCTCCCGGTACCGGTCCCCGAGGACGAAGAAGACGGGAAGGCGCACTTCGGAGCCAAAGGCAGGGGGGATAGTGACCCGGGGACGCCCAGCGTGGCCATCATCGGCCGGCCGAACGTCGGGAAGTCGACCCTCTTCAACAAGCTCTTGGGCGAGGAACGCGCCATCGTGCACGACATGCCCGGGACGACACGCGACGCCATCGACACGGTGGTCGACACACCGGACGGCCCGGTGCGGTTCATCGACACGGCGGGGCTGCGCCGCCCGTCGAAGACGGATCGCGGCACGGAGCAGCATTCGACGATGCGCGCGCTGCGCGCCCTCGAGCGGGCCGATGTCGCCGTCCTGGTCATCGACGCCACCATCGGTGCGTCACACCAGGACCAGCGTCTGGCGGAACGAATCGGTGTGTCCGGCTGCCCTGCCATCGTGGCGCTGAACAAATGGGATCAGGTGGCGGTCGATGACCGTGACGATGTGCTGGCCGGGGTCGGGGACCGTCTGGCGTTCCTGGGCGCGGCACCCGTCCTCAAGATGTCAGCGCTGTCGGGGAAGGGGGTCCATCGCATCCTTCCGGCATTGCGCGACTGCGTCACCGCCTACCACCAGCGTGTGCCGACAGGGACCCTCAATCGCACCGTGCAGGAGCTCCAGCTTCGCCAGGCCGCACCCCGGGCCAAGATCCGCTACATCGTCCAAGGCGCCATCGACCCGCCGACATTCACGCTCTTCACCAACGGGCGACTGCCCCAGACGTATCTGCGCTACATCGAGCGCGGCATACGCGAGCGCTTCGACCTCGGTGCGACACCGATGAAGCTGCGCGTCCGGATAGGCGGGAAATGAGGAGCGGCCGGTCCTGATGGCGTGGTGCGAGGAGTGCGACGCGCTCGTCGAAGACGAGGATCTGGGCGAAGAGGGGGAGTGCCCCACCTGCGGCACGATTCTGGCCGAGCAGGAGCGCCCACCCATTCCGTGGTACTTCAAAGCGATGCTCGTCGCCAGCGTGATCTACCTCGGTTATCGCGGCTACCAGGGCGTGACCTGGATCGCCGCCCACGTGTAATAGCGTCCCCAGCCATGCCGATCTACGAACTCGAGGGTGTCGCACCGCGCATCGACGCCGACGCCTTTGTGCATCCCGATGCGGTCGTCATCGGTGATGTCGTGATCGGCGCAGACTCGAGCGTCTGGCCCGGAGCCGTTCTCCGCGGCGACTACGGAACCATCACTGTGGGTTCGGGCTCTTCCATCCAGGATGGCACCGTGGTGCATGCCGGTCCCGGCTTTCCCACCACCATCGGCGACGGCTGTGTGGTCGGCCACCTCACCCACCTCGAGGGATGCACCCTCGAAGACCAGCTCCCTGGCGGGGTCCGGGAGTGTCGTGCTCCACTGGGCCGTCATCAGCACGGGGGCGACGGTTGGTGCGAACGCCGTCGTGCCCAATCACATGGTGATCCCACCAGGCGCACTCGCCCTGGGCGTGCCGGCAAAGATCTTCGAGGGCCGATCGGATGTGCCGATGATCCGGGTCTCGGCCGCCGAATACGTGGCGAACGCCAAGCGCTACCGGGCTTCGCTGCGTCGCATGGACTGAGTCGCCGGTCCTAGCTCCGGGCAAACCCGGCGATGTCCCGAGCCGTATCGGCGCTGATGTCGGGGCAGGCGATGGTGAAGATCTCGGTCCCGTGCATCGTGCCCATCATCTGTCGGCATCGTGCCGGTACGCCGGCAGCAAGCAGCAGTCGGTAGAAATTGATCCCCTCGTCACGCAGCGGGTCGCACTCGTTGACGTTGATCACCGTGGGCGGGAAACCGCTGACATCCTGAACGCTGGCAAAGGACGGCCACGCCAGTGGATTCCGGTGGTTGAAGGCTTCAATCCCGTAGCCCATCGCGCCGCGATTGTTGTGGAGATTGAGGAGGATGCCCTCGTTCTCCACAGAGGAAGGGCATCCTGGTGCCGGCCATTGTCCAGCGATGTAGGGGCATAACGCGTAGAGGCCTTTGATCAGGCCGAGGTCCCCGTCACGCTTGAGCTTCATCCCAGTCGCCAGGGTGAGGTTGCCACCTCCGCTTTCACCGGCAACCACGATCCGCGCCGCGTCGATCCCCAGCTCCCCGGCGTGCGCAGCGACCCACCGCAATCCAGAGACGCAGTCGTTCAGGCCGGCGGGGAAGGGAGCAACCTCGGACGCCGAGGACGCGGAGACGCAGTTGCGGAAGTCCACCATGACGACCACGACGCCGTTCGCCGCAATGTGCTTCCCCCAGCCCCGGTACATCCCATCGAAGCAGGACATGGCGGCCATGCCGCCGCCATGGATGTAATAGACACCAGGCAGGTGGACATCAGAGTCGGGTCGGATGACTTGCAGGTTCACCGTGTTCCCATCGGGGTCGGACACGAACTGGGTGGTCGTCACCGAGAGGCCGGCCGACGGCGCGGCTTCCTCGGTGTCGCACATGTCCTGCACCACGCGGAACGCCTCACGAGCCTCGGCTGCCTCCGGAGTATTGGCCTCGGCCAGTAGTTGCGCGCGGTCTGCCACGTCACCGAGATTGCGGGCGGGGAAGAGTTGCAGAAGGCGACGAAGGCGCGGGTCCAGGCGTTCGTCGTGCTCGATGTCCGGGATCATGCACCTATTGGACCATATGACGGTCTTCCCGGGGAGAGCCGCTGTGTCGCTTGGGTGGGGGAGTGACGCCTACCTCTGCGCCTTGGCATTCGCCAGCGCTGCCCGTGCCGATGTCAGCAGTTCTTCGGCCGTGCCGTCGTTCTTCGAGCTCCACGCCACGCCCACACTGGCCGTCAATGTGTAGCCGCTGAGGCTGAGCTCCCTGTTGACCTCGGCAATCACATTTGCGATCCGGCCCTTCAGCCTGTCCTCGACGACCGATTGTTCCGCGTTGCCGCAAAGAACGGCGAACTGGTCGCCTCCGAGCCGAGCCAGGGTGTCACCACCACGCACAGTGGCATTCAGACCCTGGGCCACAGACCGCAGGACCGCGTCGCCCCATTCCTGACCAAGTGTCTCGTTGACGACGGTGAATCGGTCGAGGCCGATGAGAAACAGCCCGTAGGGCCGGCCATAGCGACGGGCCTCATAACCGTGATGGGCCAGGCGATCCATGAAGATCAATCGATTGGCAAGGCCGGTGAGCGGGTCGCGGAGCGCGCGCTCGGCCTGACGTTCCAACTTCGAACTGCTCGGGAGCCCCGATGCGATGAGATTCGCCATGAGTTCGAGTACGTCGAGATCGGCGTCATCGAAGTGCTCTGCCTCGTTCGAGAGGACGGTCAGTACACCGAGGGCCTCTCCAGCACGGATCATCGGCGCGACGGCAATGGAGCGGACGCCGGCTTGGCGGCACGCATCGACATCCACTCGCGGGTCCGTCTCGGTGTCGCGGCAGAGCAGCGGCATTCCGACCCGTACACAGAGCCCGGGGAGGCTGTGTTCCGCCGAGGTACGTGCTCCTTCCGAAGCGGTGCTCAAGCCGCTGACGGCCCGATGGACCATGACGCTGCCCTCAGCAACCTCGACGGCAGCACCGTCAGCGTTCGTCACGGTCTGCACCCGGTCGAGAACCAGGCCAACCGCACGGTCCGCCGCCGTGGCGGGCACGGCATTGACCAGACGCTGCGTCTCGATCACGTAGTGAAGCAGGTCAAGTTGCGTGTCCCGGGTCAGAGTTGCCACCTTTGTGAAATCGGTAGAACTGGGTGGGCGCTTAAGCACGAATATTTGTTGCAATAGCGGTGACCAGGGAATACTCCGGCGCGGGGCCTCAGTGCGATCGCAGTGGACTACCATCCCGGGGTCGTCTTCCGTCTCGGTTCCGCTCCGTCGGACACCCGGGATGGCGCTTCCGTTCGAGGCACGGAGTCGACATGCGGGCTGTGGCGCAGCTTGGTTAGCGCGCTTGACTGGGGGTCAAGAGGTCCCGGGTTCAAATCCCGGCAGCCCGACTCGAAAGTGCAGGTCAGAGGCCATGCCTCTCGGCCTCTTGGCGGCGGTGTCTGGCCATCCCCGCGAAATCCACGCGCGCCACAGAGCTCGGAGCCCTCACACTCGATGTTCCTTCGTCGTCCTGTTGCCGCACATCGACGACGGCGGACCGGGCGGCGTCCATGGCATCGGCAACGGCAGCGAGGTCGCCCGGGTACAGATGGGCGTAGGTCCGCAGGAAGATGGCCGGATCGTGGCCGAGGGAGGCGGCAGCGGCTGTCACGGGCACGCCGCTCTGTGCCAGCAGGCTCGCCGCCGTGTGACGGAGCACGTACGGCGTCGCCCATCCGGGGAGGCCGAGCTCCGCTGCGAGGGGGTCCCAGACCCGGTGCCGCCAGTTCGACAGCCGCACCGGATCACCGAACGGTGTCGTGAACAACAAGGCGCCGGGATCGCTCCCGACACGGAGCTCGACGTGGGTTCGCAGCTCGGCCAGCACGGAGGCCGGCACCTCGACCACCCGGCACCGGTGTGTCTTCGTGTCCCGCTCGAGCAGCACGCCCCGGTGCTCGGTCATGCCCCGCTCCACTGTCAGCCGGCCCAGATCGTCAAGATGCCTCCGGCGGAGGGCCAGGGCCTCACCGGGACGCAAGCCGCAGTAGGCGAGCACCAAGAGGAAGGGTCGCCACCACGGATCCACTGCAGCAGCCAGGGCTTCGACCTGCTCGACCGTCAGGGCGTTGCGGGTCCGACTCGAACCCTTCGGCAGCCGGAGGCCGGTCAGGGGACTGCCGCCGATGATACGGGCGTCCATGGCCGAGGTCAGCACCATGCCGAGGACGGTGCGGGCGGCATGGATGGTGGAGTTCGAGTAGCCGGCCGCCCGGAGAACGCTCAGCCACTCCTCCATGTCGATGCGTCGTAGCGTCCGCAGCCGGTGGTCGCCGAGGTGGGGTAGCACCTGCAGCCGCAAGGCCGACTCGTAGCCGCTGATGGTGCTGGGCGCCCGTTCGCTCTGCTCGATCGTCGGCCACCACCGTTCAGCCCAGTCGCGCACAGTGATGCGAGCTGATTCGGGATCGAGGTACTGGTCCGTGTCGAGCTGATGACGCACCGAACGTTCGAAGCGTTCGGCGTCGGCCTTGCGGTCGAAGGTGCGCTCCCGGGGCACGGGATCCCGGTAGCGCACGACCCAAGTGGTCCCGCCTGACTTCGCGACTCGACGATGGATGCTCACGGCAGCGACTCCCTCACGATGAACGGTCTTCGTTGGGAGGCGAACGCCGGCGGACCTCCTCGGGGAGGAGGTCCAGGCCACCTGGATGACCGCGACGCTATCGCTGCGAGCCGAGGAGGAGCGAGCAGCAGGGACCTTCGGACACACGTCCTCATTGACGAGTTCTCCATTGGCTGCGCTCGACCACACGGATGATGCGGTGGCTGCCGCACCGCCTGCGGCGGTTTGGCCTCCGGACAAGGGCTCACTCGCTTCGGGTGTACCAATCGGAGAGCACCTCCCTCCGGTCCTCGGCCCGCTGACGCTGCTGATGGGAGGCGAAGAGGCTCTCGCCCTGGTTGGCCCAGCCGGCACCTGTCGCCCGCCAGTGGCCCTCGGTAATCCGGTCTTCGGGTATCTGACCGCCGTGGCGTCGGGGTTCAGGACCGCCCGGTGGCCAGCACCCGGATCCGCGAAGCCAAGGTGGCTGGAACGTCGAGCACCTCCTCGCCTTGGGCCACGAGCTGCTGGGCCAACAAGTAGCCCATCCCGCCGACGGACTCAATGGCCCAGGCGCGCTTCTCGAATGGCTCGGCCCAGTGCAAGAGCTGGTCAACCTGACGAAGGGTTGCCCGCACCTTGACGCTGGAGAGCTGGTCCTCATCCCGGCAGCCCGTGGCAGAACGCCTGGATCGAATCGTTCAACGGCCGCCTGCGTGACGAGTACTTGAACGGACAGCGCTTCGACTCGCTGCTCGAGGCCAAGGTCCTCCTCGAGGACTGGCGCATCGACTACAACATCAACAGGCCGCACAGCGCGCACGGCTGGCTCACCCCAGTCGAGTTCGTCGAAGCCTGGCTCCACCGACAACAGCTCACACTCGCATAGCGAGTGGATCAACTATCGGGATCCCCTCACAGGTAGGAGGTCGGCTACTCCGGATAGGTGAATGGCACGCGTCGACGATCTTGTTCCACCTCGATCCACAATCATGTCCCGGCCGACGAGGTAGGTCAGGCACAACTCGCGACGTAGATCGTCATTCTCTGTTCCGCTATTGCTTCATCCAACGACGCCTTGGCGTATGTCCCGTCGTCAGTTCCGCGTCCGTCTTGTGCGTTTCCGTACGAAGCGAAGGATAGCGATGTGCTTTTGGGTGTCACGCTGCATGAGCTCCACCAACAGGCCGTCTAGCGAATCGTCCTTTGTGTCGCGAAGCTCGCGTTGGAGGCGCTTGAGTTCGCGAGCGTCCTCGCTCTCGTGTTCGAGGAGTCGCTCCGTCGCCTCGAGCACTGCGTCACGATCAGCGCGGACAAAGTCGATGAGTGGTACGAGAGGTTCTTTCGGCTTCATAAGCGCAATCGTTTCGACTGATTCAGCAATCTCCGAAAAGATTCTGTGATGTCGAATCTCGTCTTCAATGAGCAAATTCACGAGATAGCGAAAAGCTCTGGACTCCGTTCGGTCGGCGATGTCGGAGTACTCTTCGAGCAATGTTCGCTCCGCCGCAATGTGGTTGCCCAAATGATCATATAAGGCCCGATCCGTAGCAGAGGGCCCTGCTGAGGACTCGTTTGTCATGTCGATCATGTTCTCTCCATCGGATCGGATGTTCATGCTCTCTGATTCGATCGTGAACCAACCGTGACTCCGTTCGCACTGTCAATGCAGCGAACATCGTTCGCGCTGTCAATGCAGCGAACATCCCAGCGTCGTAGTGCCACAGTTGATCTCACACACCAACTCGTGGCGCCAAGGCGAGGACCGTGACGACCCACAAGCCCCCAGTGCGTCTCACCGTTGTCGTAGTAGTGGTGGTGCGGCGTCATCAGAGGCGTTCCTCCCGCGGGGGCCCTTTACATCCAGCATGAGTGAGTCAGGTTGCCCTTGCTAGGGGACGAAGGTCCCGATGTGTGATGTGGGGCGGCTCGGGATGTCTGGTGGAGGTGCCCCGGAACGCCGAGACGGCCTGGGGCAAAGTCGTTGGAACTGAATTTGGATAGTCAGGTCCGCCAGGTTCCTACCCCACCGATCTTCTCAGGGGTGATCCTGGTTATGTAGCCGGGCGGCGGGTTGTCCATGGGAGGAAACTTCACGTCAGGACCGAGGTATACGTGTGCCAGCCGCTGGAGCAGCTCCGGCGCGCCGCCTTCTGTAATGCGAGCCCTCCCGAGGACGACCAGGTATTCCGCTAGGCCATTGGGGGCATGCCCGCCGGTCTCCATCGAAAGGACGACCCGTGGATCCCGTCGAACGTTGGCAACCTTGCGCCACACTCCGAGGTGGCCTGCCACGATCTCGTCATCCTCGAGGCCCACCCATACCAAGGTCACCTGAGGCGTTCCGTCGGGCTCCAGCGTGACGAGGTGGGCAAGATGCCCGGAAGTCAGTGCATTGCGTACATCTTCGCTGAGTTGCATGCCACCTTTTTATCGTTCCCGGGCACTAGCCAAAGAGATCTGGGTAGCGGACATAGCCCAGCTGGGAACATTGGAGGCAGACGCTCCCTCGAGGAATGGCGTCCCAAGATCGGCGCAGTGCTCCGTATCCGATGTCGGTGCCGCACCACGTCTGACGACCGCTCTCTTCGATGAGGTGCCAGGCGGCGATGGCTGCGAGTCGTTCGTCCGAACGCGCTGCGACGGGCAGCAAGACGACGTCAAGAGTTTGGTCATCTGGCATGTGCGCGTCCTCTCCGAATGGGACGTCGCCTCCGACCTTGCCCGCGAAGTGACGCGGAACCCGCAAGAGTCGTTCCACCCTGAATGGGTTCTGCTCACATTAACGACAAAGGATGGCATTTCATTAGGGACCAAAGTCCTTTCTCTTTCAGGGTTGAACACAGGGAGATTCAGGGTTGAACACAGGGAGATTCATAGTGAATCGCGCTCCCAATGGGCGTGCTGGGGGCTCTTGCGGGTAGATTCGGTTATCGGCGAACGGAGGCTCAGCCGGTGAAGAGACTGAAGAGGCTGTCCTGGCGAGCACGAGGATCTGGCGGTACGTGTACGGCCGAAGTGGATCAGCCGCTGCAGGGCTATCAGGCCAAGTCGACGCGAAGCACCACTTCATTCAGACCGGCAACACTCGAGGGAGCAGTTCCCACCGTGACTCGGATTTCCTTCGACGGGACCGTGTACTGGGTCGGGCTGTCACCGTCGCAGAGCTGGCCACGCACTATTCGTGTAACCCAAGGTGACGTGGACGGGGTAAAGGCCTAGAGGGACACAGGACGGCGGCGGGAGTGAAGCACCAATCCGTCCAGATTCGCGCTGTCTCGGAGCGTGCAAGCGGCACCGCCTCCGAGATTGCACAGATGATTTGAGGTTGCCCAGAAATAGTGGACACGCGGTTTATGCGGCTTGTTGCTCGAGGGTCAACGTTAACTCGTAGCGGATGGGGCTGAGGTTGCCAGCCTTGGTGCAACGGCGTTGGTGGTTGTAGAAGTGGATGTAGCGGGCGATCCCGGCTCGGAGTTCGTCGATGGTGGCGAAGGTGTGCCGGTAGAAGTACTCGTGTTTGAAGATCGACCAGAAGCTTTCGGCGCTGGCGTGGTCGTAGCAACTGCCCGTCGCCCCCATCGAGCGGACCAGGCCGGCGGACTCGCAAAAGTCCACGACCCTTCGATCTGAAAATTGGCTGCCTCGGTCGGTGTGGAACACCGTCCCCGCCATCGACCCCACACGCGTCGCCGTCGATTGCTCGAGCGCCTCGAGGACGAGCTCGGTCCGCATGTGGTCTTCCACCGAGAACCCCAGCACCCTCGACGATCCCTCGTCGCGAATGGCGCAGAGGTAGGCCTCGCCTTCGCCGACGGTCAGATAGGTGATGTCAGACGTCCACAACTCATCGATCCCGTCTGGATGGAACTGGCGGTTCACCAGGTCCGCCGGGTAGGTGGCGGCTGGATCGGGGCTCGTGGTGACCTTGAACAATCGCGGACTCACGCCCACGATCCCGAGGCTGGCCATGCGCTCGGCCACGGTGTTGCGGCTCACCCGCTCACCGGCCTCATGGAGGTCCAAGGTGATCCGAGGAGCGCCATAGGTGCCTTGCGAGCTCTTGTGCAAGCTGATGATCTTGGCGTCGAGATCGGCCCGGCGAACCTCGCTCGGGAGTGCTGGACGGTCCTGGGCCGCTCTCCAGCGGTAGTAGCCAGCTGTCGAGACCTCCAAGAGGCGGGCCATGCGGGTGATCTCGAAGTTCGCGCACTCGGCGGCCATCAACGCAAATCTTTCTGCTTTGGTGGATTCGAAGCGAAGTACGCGGCAGCTTTTCCCAAGAAGGCCTGAACCGTCCGGGGTTTCTTGGAGACTCCATACCTTGGAAGCGAGGATGGAGACATGTCAGACCCACAGAAGCGGTACCCGCCTGAGTTGAGAGAGCGGGCAGTGCGGATGGTGCTCGAGGCCCGAGCCGCTGATCCGAACGACACCAGGGCCATCACCCGGATCTCCGAGCAGCTGGGCGTCGGAACCGAGTCGCTGCGCAACTGGGTGAAGCAGACCCAGATCGACGCCGGTGATCGTCCGGGGACGACCAGCGAGGAGCGCAAGCGGATCGCCGAGCTCGAGAAAGAGAACCGCGAGCTCAAGCGGTCCAACGAGATCTTGCGCCGGGCGTCGGCGTATTTCGCCCAGGCGGAGCTCGACCGCCCGTGGAAGTGATCGTCGACTTCATCGACGCCAACCGTGACGAGCTCGGGGTCGAGCCCATCTGCAGGGATCTGCAGGTGGCCCCGAGCACGTACTACGCGGCGAAGTCCCGGCCGCTCTCGGCCCGGGCCGTGCGCGACGCCATGCTGATCCCGGCCCTGGTCGAGCTGTGGACGGACAACTTCAGGGTCTATGGGGTGCGCAAGCTCTGGAAGGCGGCCCGGCGCGCCGGCCATGACGTGGGACGTGACCAGGTGGCTCGGCTCATGGGCCTGGCGGGCATCGAGGGGCTCCGGCGGGGCAAGAAGCGCAAGACCACCAAGGCTGACCCGGCCGCCGAGCGGCACCCCGATCTGGTCAAGCGGGTCTTCAGTGCCGAGCGCCCGAACGCCTTGTGGGTGAGCGACCTGACCTCTGTGGCGACCTGGTCGGGCTTCGCTTACGCGTACTTCATCACCGACGCGTTCAGCCGGATGATCGTCGGCTGGCGCGTGGCGAGCCACATGCGAGCCGACATGGTCCTCGACGCCCTCGAGATGGCGCGCTGGAGACGGGGCACCTCCCTCGAGGGGCTGGTGTCACACTCCGATGCCGGGTCTCAATTCACGTCAATTCGCTATGGCGAGCACCTCGACGAGCTCGGAGCCGTCCCCTCCATCGGAAGCGTCGGCGACGCGTACGACAACGCGCTGGCCGAGTCGATCAACGCCGCCTACAAGAGCGAGCTCATTAGAGGACCGGGACAGGGGCCCTGGCGCAACGTCGACGACGTGGAACTGGCCACGCTCGCGCTGGGTCCACTGGTACAACACCCAGCGGCTGCACGAGTACCTCGGCTACGTGCCACCGGCTGAATTCGAGGCGGCTTATGCTGCCAACAAGACCGACCAGGAACTGGTTGGAATCCAATAGCCCGAGTCTCCATCAGACCCAGGACGGTTCAGCCAGGTCTTTGTCCTGCTCGGCGACCTGACGGCGCAACCGCAACAGCTCGGTCCGCTCCGCCGCGCTCAACGGTTCATCAGATGAACCGGCCACCGCATCGAGCCGACGGCGCTCGTCGCGCACCCATCGGGCCAACACGCTGTCTGACACCGACAGCTCGGCCGCCACTTCGGCCACCGTCCTGCCCGTATCGATCACGCGATGAGCGGCCTCTGTCTTGAACTCCAGCGTGAACTTCCGCCTTGTAGCTCCCATATCGGACATCCTTCCAGCCGACCCGAAGGTCGGCCTCTCAGGTGTCCACTAATTCGGGGGAACCTCAGCCCTCGGCGCCGGGCCAAGAGCATCTCCAAGTCCAAAGACGGCACCATCGAGGCCATCCGGGTCCTCGTGGTGGCCAAGCGTTCGGCCCGAGGGGCCCGGATCAAGGCACTCACCCAGATGCGCCATCTGGTGATCACCGCCCCAGACCAGCTGCGTGCTCGCCTGAGGGGTTTGAGCGTGATCGCACTGGTCAACGAGGCGGCCAGACTCCGCCCCTCTCGATCGGTAGACGTAGTGATGACCGCCCACAAGGCTGCGCTGTGCTCGTTGGCCCGGCGCATCCAAGGGCTCGACGACGAGCTCGCCGAGCTCGACCGCCGCATCGCGGTCCTCGTCGGATCTGCCGCCCCAGAACTGCTGGCGCGCTTCGGGGTCGGTCCCGACACTGCTGCGGCTCTCTTGGTCAGTGCCGGTGACAACCCCGAGCGTCTCCACACAGAAGCGGCCTGGGCGCGTCTGTGCGGTGCCGCACCCATCCCGGCTTCGTCGGGCAAGAGCAACCGACATCGCCTCGATCGTGGTGGGGACCGCCACGCCAACAGCGCCCTCTGGCGCATCGTCATGGTGCGGATCGCGCATGACCCCGCCACCACCGCCTACTTCGAGCGCAAGGTCAAGGAGGGCCGCTCCAAGCGGGACGTCATCCGCCTCCTCAAGCGCTACGTCGCCCGCGAGCTCTACCGCTTTTTACCTCGCGGCTGATTCCTCGGACCGTGGGTCTGGCTCACCCCCTAACTGTCGCCCTCTGCGGCTGACTTTCCGGCGACTCGCCGGCCCACGGTCCGGGTCAACGCTCTGTGAACGCGTGGCCTGATAAGAGCATGTCCTCGCGAGAGTGACTCATCACTGTTCTGTCCGCTGTTCGCACAAAAGGGCTTGACAACTGATAGGAGCGTCGCCGGGACAGTGCCGCCGCTCGCCAGTTCGAAGGTGAAGCACTCAGGATTATGACCACGTGAACTTGCACTCCGAGCATCGGCCGCGCCATTGGAGAGCTTGCGATGCGCTCGTTTTCTCAAAATGTGTCGCAATCTCTGCACTGTCGCAACGAGGGCAGACGTCGTGCTCGGGGCGTCTATGCATCCCAGTCGGACGACCAATCGATGATCCAGGCATCGAGCCCCACGATCTCCAATGCCCTCCGCACGATCGCGCCCGGCCTCGTGAGCACCAGCTCGCCGAGTCCACCAGCCCTGATCCGATTCCGTGCTCGTACGAGAGCGCCGATGCCACTGGAGTCCATGAACGTGAGGTCCGATAGATCGACGACGACAGTCGAGCCAGCCAGCTCTACGAGCGAATTGGCGAGGCCGTCAGCTGATGCGACATCCAACTCGCCATGCAGCGTCACGAAGTGGAGGTCGGGAAGATTCCGGACGGTAATGCTGAACTCGGGCAACACGGCATCGCCATTTCCGCCGAAGGTTGCAGGTGGCGGGTTGCCAGGGGATCGATCAGCTGCGCCATGCTACCCCTATTGACGTGCCGCCGTCGTCCAGAAGGCTCAGACTGCCCCAGAACGTCGGGAAGGTGGGTGCTACCCAGCCAGCCGTTCGGGCAAGTTACGCGAGACGACCTCTCACCGGCTGGAACTCCCAATTGGAAAAGTAGGCGATCGAGTGGCCGGAGCTCTCACCCAGAAGGTCCGCCAGTCTTTCTGCTGCGTCGGCGTTGGCGACCGGAATCGAGACCACCAAGCAACCAGATTGGAGGGCACTCTCCAGAGTCCGGAGGTATTCGATGTCGCTGCTCATGGCGAGCTCCACTATGCGAAGGATCCTCCCCCTCAGGCCCTCCATCCCGCCTGAGACGTCGAGCTTTTGGAGACCCTCCTCGCCGTAGAGGAGCCAAATGTCGCCTTCGGCAGCCGGGAGGTCGGCGGCGAGCTTCTCGACCGCCTCACGCCCGACTGTCGCGTCGTCGAAGACGCAAAAAACTCGATGTCGTGGGCGACCCATGACATCGTGAGTGTTGGTGGCCTTCTGTGGATGTGCCATCGCCGTGTCATCTCCGATCCCTCGACCGCTCCCCAGAGCCGTCTGCTTCGAAGGTAGCGGTAGATCGTCCGAGCCCGGTAGGGCCTAACGTCCTGTGGTCCAACATCAGGGGCACGGCCCCGGAAAGGATGTCCAAAATGGAGACCATGGAGAGGAAGAAGCCGCGACCGCGTCGCTCGTTCACTCCGGAGTTCAAGGCTGAGATCGTCGAGCTGTGCCGGCGCGGCGATCGCAGCATCGGCCAGGTGGCCAAGGACTTCGATCTGACCGAGACGAACGTCCGCACCTGGGTGAAACAAGCCGAAATCGACCAGGGCGAGCGCCCGGGGCTGACGACCGAGGAGCGTGAAGAGCTGATCCGGTTGCGTCGGCAGGTCCGGCGCCTCGAGATCGACAACGAGACGCTCAAGCGGGCAACATCTTTCTTCGCTCGGGAGACCCGATGACGGTGGACCCGTTCATCGAGGCGGAGGAAGTCGCAGGTCACAGCGTGCAGAACGCCTGTCGCCTGCTCGAGGTCTCCAAGTCCGCCTATTACCAGCGCCGCAACGGCGCCCCTTCGGCTCGCCAGCTCAGCGACGCCGAGCTGTTGGAGAAGATCAAGGCCATCCACGCCGAGTCCAAGGGCTCCTATGGGGCTCCACGGATGCACAAGGAGCTGCTCCATCGTCACGTGGCCGTCGGGAAGCGCAAGGTGACCAGGCTGATGCGCCAGGCCGGCCTCGAGGGCAGGTGCAAGAAGCGCTGGCGCAAGACAACGGCGGCCGATCCCGACGCGGAGCGCGGCGCGCGATCTCATCCAGCGCCACTTCGGGCCCTGCGTTGAGATGGACCGGCGCTATGTCGGCGACATCACCTACATCTCGACTTGGGAGGGCTGGGCCTACCTGGCGACGGTCATCGACCTGGCTTCCCGACACGTCGTCGGCTGGGATCTGGCCGATCACATGCGCAGCGAACTGGTCGAAGACGCCCTCACCATGGCCTTCGCCAACCGCGCACCAGAGAAGGGGGTCATCTTCCACTCTGACCGTGGCTGTCAGTACACCGGCGGTGACTTCGCCCAGCTCGCTCGCGACAACGGCGTCGTCCTCTCGGTCGGGCGCAAGGGCGAATGCTGGGACAACGCGGTGGCCGAATCGTTTTTCGCCACCATCAAGCGCGAGCTCATCGACACGCGTTCGTGGCCAACGCGGGCAGGCCTTCGACGCGGTGTCTTCGAGTACATCGAGGGCTGGTACAACACCCGTCGGCTGCACTCGACGCTCGGCTACCTCAGCCCTGCCCAATACGAAGCACGACTTCACAACGCCGACCGTCAGGCGGCATAATCAACACAAGCAACCTGTCCGTCGAACCGGATGTCACGAGACTGCGGGGTGGTCCGAGCCGGAAGTGCCCCCGTATGCCGGCAGGGTGGCACCCCAAGGTCCGATCACGAGTGATTCAAATGGTGAGCATTTCGTCTGCCTGCGCCAACCAGAAGTCAATTTCAGCAGGACTGTTGCGCCGGATCGGCCAATCGATCAGTCGGACGAAGAGATGCCCCAGATACGCCTGTGACCTCAACTCGTCGAGGTGATCGAAAGCCTCGGCAAAGAGCCGGGACCGGACTCCCGGTTCACACTCCACAGTCAGGCTCGTGAGCGCGAACATGACCAAATCGAAGGCGGCGTCTGCCACGATGACGAAGTCGGTATCGATAACCGCCGAGAGAACACCGCCGTCAACCAGAAGGTTGCCCGGATGTAGATCCCAGTGGACCACGTCGTGGGCAGTGAAGTCACCTTCCTTCAGCAAGTACCCAAACGCTTCGATACGTGCAATCAGCGATCGAGTTCGTCGGTCGTGTCCATAGAAGGAGTCGTGGAGGCAGTATCCAGTCCCTCCGACGGTGAGCGTCGTGATGAGGTTTTGGGGCCAGCGGACGGGATCATGTGGATCTGCCATTCCGAGACGGCGTGAGTGAAGGTCCAACAGCCGATCGAGGAGTCCATGATCGAGCGCGGTCGGCGGACTCCCCGGCATGAACTCTTGGATGATGAAGCTGACTCCTTCCGCATCAATGACCGATTCCGCTGGGACGGGCCAGCCCTCCTCACATCGAAGCCGCTCGGAGAGGAGGACCGCCTCACCTCGAAAAGCACGGCCCTCGGGCGCCGTGTCCCACTTCACGACGATCGGGCGGCCATGGGGCCCGATGAACTGGTGTGCTCCTGTCTCGCCGCCACTGAGTTGACGCACGTAGCGGAACGGCTTCCCCGTTGCCTCCGAAAGGATCGAGGCCGCTGCCTTGGCATCCACACCCGAGTCGCGGCTCATACTTCCCAGCATTGCATTTGAAGGTGAGATGACCTCCCCTGGACTGGTGAGGTAGGCCGCTGGTTCGGTATAGCCAGTGCGGTGGATGGGCTCAGTCCCGTCGGTTTCCCGTTGGGTGCGTATGTTCCATCTCACCTGGGCGTCAACGTCCCCAGCGGCCCCCTATCAAACCGTGCATGCAGTTCTCCTGCACACGGCTTCCCGACACCGTTCATCGTCAGGCATGCGCAGTCCCCCATCTCCGGACAGTTCCGGTGAGGCGATAGACGCCGAGATCGGTCAGCCAGGCATGGTTGAACCGGCTGACTCGAAGTCGACCCCTGGTGGCGTATTTGACGCTGGCCAGCTTTGACATCCGGAAGTGCACGTAGCTGTCGATGGCGGCGAACTTGCGGTTCGAGTTTCCGTAGCGGAAGTACGCCCCCCAACCCCGAAGCACGGGGGTGAGGTCAGCGACAACACCTTGCAGCTCACGGCCTGAGAAGCGACGGTCAGTGTGATCACGGACCTTGGACCTTATGGAGGCCATGGCCCGTGGTGACGGCCACTTCGACAGGTAGCGGCGATCTCCGAACTTCGACGGGGTCTTCCGATGAGAGAAACCCAAGAAGTCGAAGCCGTCCTTGCCGTCACCGATGAAGACGATGCGGGTCTTGTCGGGATGCAGACGCAACCCGAGGCCGACCAGCACGGCCTCGATCCGGCGCTGGGCCTCTTCGGCCCGGCTCCGGCTGGTGGTGAGGACGACGAAGTCGTCCGCGTATCTGACCAGCGTCCCCAGACCAGCCGCCTTCGCCCATGCCTCGTCAATGACGTGCAGGGCGATGTTGGCCAGCAACGGGGAGATAGGTGAACCCTGCGGAGTCCCTGACTCAGTGTCAGAGACCAACCCGCCCTCGAACACCCCGGCTCGGAGCCAAGCCCGCAGCAGCTTCAACATCTGCCGGTCGAGAACCCGGCGTTCGACCTGAGCCATGAGGGCCTCGTGGTCAATCTCGTCGAAGCACGCTTTGATGTCGGCGTCGAGCACCCAGTTCGCTCCCCGATTCGCCGTCACCCGGATCTCTTCGAGAGCCTGGTGAGCGGAGCGCTTGGGCCGGAACCCATAGCTCTGCGGGGAGAAATCGGCCTCGAAGATGGGTTCGAGGACGATCTTGGCCGCCGTCATGACTACCCGGTCGGCCACCGTCGGAATGCCGAGCGGCCGGGTTTCACCCGGCTTACCCGGTTTGGGGATATGGACCCGCCGCAGGGACTTCGGGCGATACGTCTTTGCCTGAAGCTGAGCAGCCAGTCCGTCGAGGAACACCTTGACCCCGTTGGTGCCACCGTCACTGATCGACGCAATCGTCACGCCGTCGACTCCGGGGGCACCCTGGTTCTTCGCCACCTCGGCCCATGCCCTCCACATGACATCGCTGCGGGCGACCTTGTCGTAGAGGGCGTGGAAGCGTCTGGTGGGTTCTTGCTTGGCACTGCGATAGAGCACGCGTTGAAGGGCTCGGACCGGGTCCACGCCTTCGGCGTGGCTGACGGATCTAGCCGAGTGTTCGGCACTCATCAGGGTTCCTCCACAACTTCGCAATGCACCGGTGAAGCAGGGGCCCTTCGCTCGGACCGGGTTGTGTTGTCCCGACCGTCAGCACTACTACGGCCCCCTCCGACTTCCTCTCGGCTCCCTGGCATTTCCCGTGACCGGTTATAGACAGGGCTGCTTCCCGGACCGCAGATCCGGGGCCGAAGAGGATCTCTCCAGTTCCAAGGACACCCTTCTGACCATTCCACGCCCTCTGCGCCGGGAGGTTCTTGAGCACCCGCTCCAAGCTCTCTGGTGCCGTCCATGGCCTTCGCCCATAGGGGAAGGGCTCGGCTCCTCCTCGTCCGTGCAAAGCACGGACCGGCGTAACGACGCTGCAGGCTTCACTTCATGTTGCGGACTGGTCAGTTGCTCGGCCCCGCTCCGCACCCGGCCTCTCGACCACGCACGGGGGCTTTACTACCGGGGACCTTGGCGTCTCCCCGGACCGGACTCGCACCGGCTGGCTGCCCTCAGCTTGTCGATTGGTTACGTCACCACAACATCAACCTCCTTGTTGTCATGGCGCCCAATCTCCTGGACGCACCCCCAATACGCCGGATCGGTGGGGGACGTTCCGGTTCACCTTGCTCCGGGTGCTTGCTATTTCGATCCTCGGTGAGGTCCGAAGGCCCAGGTAAGCTTGCGAGGCAAGGGGCCGACGTGAGGAGACCAGATGAAAGGTCTAGACGGTCGTCATCGGGATCGGGATGGCCGGATCCAGAAGAAGCGAAGTGACACCAAGATGAAGAATCTGAAGCCTGAATATCCAGAGCTGAAGAACTTCGGCAACGAATCCACGCTGGGTGAGGTGTGTGAGAGGCAGGGCGTGGCTGACCTTGATCAGCTGCTTAGGAAGCAGCGGCAGAAGTAGGACGAAGCGGCAAAGTTGTCGTACCTGTCCCCGATCGCCGGAAAGGTGAGACACTCCGGCGCCATGGCGATAAGCGCGTTCGGGTGGATCAATAGTTGAAGACCAGGGCCCCACCTTGGGTGAACTCGTAGACCGACGGTGCTCCTTTGACTTCGGCACCCTTCACCCAGGCGGCCGATTCGAGATTGCGGGTCTTGACGCAGACGGGACACGCGAAGAAGCGGCCGCCTTTCTCGACGTACTCGGCGTGAAGGTCTTTGATAGAAGGTGCTCCTGATACGGAGAGTCCGTCGGAATAGCCCTCGGTAGCGATGTGGATCCCATCTTTGGTGAGCCACATGACGACCTTTTTGCCGGCACGCAGAGCCTCGACTCCGAGCATGTAGCCGATCAACACGGATTCGGGATCGTCAGCGCCATGAGTTTGGCCGATTACAACCTTGTCGTCTGCTGCCATTTCATGCCTCTTTCTGCCGGATTGGAGAACCAAACGGTTGCCGACGCGGAGAATACCCAACGCAACATGGTCCTGCTCACTCCAACGCATTGGCTGCGACCGCCGCACAGATGTCAAACGTGCGGAGGGGCTGCTCCCTCGGCCGGGTAGGTAAATGTCCCCGTTCGTCGGTTCGGGGCGGGGGGTCATGCCTCACGGCCCGACGTAAAGCAGGTCGACACGACCCGAATCATGATCATGTTGGTAGACGACCGTGATTCCGGTGTCGGGGACCTTCACGCTTCTGACCTCTGTCGGTTGACCCTCGGCTGGCAGCATCGGGGTGGATGGAGCAGCCCACGGCCTGTCGGCCAACTCGGCCGAGATCCAGTCGGCAACCTGTTTCCACAACCGGAATCCGGGATCGTCACGCTCTCCCCAGTCGTACAGAGCGCTGACGTCGCCGAGCGGCACGACTCAGGCAGATCGACGGTGATCAGCCTTCTCGGCGACCGATCGCCGGCGGTCCTCAATCATCTCGAGCATCGCTGGATCGTTCCGGATCTGCTCGGCACGCTCGTCAGTCTGCTGGTACCAGCCGGCAATCACCCGCATCACTCCGTCGTGATCTCCGGCTAGCCAAGCTTCCGTGGGCGTTCGACCACCGAGCTCTTCGTGCGTATTGGCGTTCCACCATTCGTTCGAGTCGCCCGAAGAGGTCGCAATCCGGTTCACGAGTTCGTCGATCGCTGCTTGGCGTCGGGCTTGTTCGATCTGATTCAGCGGCGACGAGGTCACGAAATCAGGGTACTGGGAGGGTGTCTCCGGCGGATGGACGAACTGGCAAAGATGCGCTCTCGACAATCGGGTGTCGAAGGGTCAAGAGCGTTGACTCAGATCGCCATCCCCGCGCTATCCCCGCGCGGCACCGAAGAACAGGGGATGACAGGGGATGCCAACGGCGACCGAGAAATATGGCCCAACCAGGAGATTTACCGAAACTCGCAGATCAGCGACTATTTCGAAATTCCGCCCTTAGGCGACTGGGGGTCAAGAGGTCCCGGGTTCAAATCCCGGCAGCCCGACCAGGTCAGAGGTGGTTTTTGGGCTCTTCGGATTCTGGCGGGGCGCGCCCTGACGTAGGTCCCCCGGAAATGACGAAGGTGCTCCAGGGTTGTGGTGTGAGCCAACTTCCCAGCAGCACCTTCGTCGTCACTGACCCTATCGAGATCGTCCGGGCCCTGGTGGGCCTCAAAGACGTCCGGGTTCTCGCGTACACACGACGTGGCCCCGACGTCGAGCTCGTGATCGAGCAGGTCGTCGGTCAGATTCGATGTCCGGCCTGCTCGCAGGTGGCCAAGGTCAAAGAGCGCCCGGTC
The DNA here is from genome assembly GCA_963753115.1 of uncultured Acidimicrobiaceae bacterium. Lineage (GTDB taxonomy): Bacteria > Actinomycetota > Acidimicrobiia > Acidimicrobiales > RAAP-2 > Bog-473. The sequence continues at coordinate 16,736 of CAVWBB010000006.1, read as the reverse complement.
GTCCACTACGTCGATCTGCCCCTCTATGGCACCCCGATGTCGTTGGCGTGGAAGAAGCACCGGATGCGCTGTGCGAACCCGAACTGTGCCAAGAGGAGCTGGGTGCTCGGCGACCACCGCATCGCCGCCAAGAACTGCCTCCTCACCACCAGAGCCGCCAAGTGGGCGACGGTCCAGGTCGGTGGCGGGCGCACCGTCTCGGAGGTGGCGGCCGAGCTCGCCTGTGACTGGCACACGGTCAACGACGCCGTGATCACCTATGGCGAAGCGCTGCTGGCCGCGGATCGCAAACGGCTCAACAAGACGACGGCCATCGGTCTCGACGAGACCTCCTTCGTCAAGCTGGGCGACCATGTCCACCCCCACTACGCCACGACCGTGGCCGACGTGGAGAACCACCAGATCATCGACATCTTGCCCACCCGCAAATACGTCGACGTGGCGGGCTGGATCGACAAACAGCCCAAGGGCTGGAAGGAGCGGATCCGCTTCGGTGCCCTCGACATGTCCGCTACCTACGCGGCGGTCTACAGCGTCATGTTGCCCAGGGCCCACCAGGTCGTCGACCCCTTTCACGTCGTCTCCTTGGCCAATCGAGGCCTCGACGCGGTGCGCCGTCGAGTGCAGACCGAGCAGACCGGCCACCGCGGGAGGAAGGACGACCCGCTCTATCGCGCCCGGCGCGCCCTGATCATGGGCGAGGAGAAGCTCGACGAGGGAGCCACACAGCGCCTGTGGTCACTCCTCGAGCTGGGCGATCCGGGCGCCGAGGTGGCCATCGCCTATCGGATGAAAGAGCGCCTGCGCGACTTCTATCGAACGCGAGATCCCGACGAGGCCAGCGCGATCCTCGACGAGCTCGTTCGCCACTGCCGAAAGCGGTCGATGCCACCCGAGGTCCAGCGCCTCGGGCGCACGCTGCACGCCTGGTCCGACAAGATCGCCAACTTCCATCTGGCCCGCCTGTCCAACGGCCCCACCGACGCGCTCAACAACCTGGTCAAACGGATCAAGCGCATCGGCTTCGGGTTCCGCAACTTCGAGAACTCCCGCATCCGAGCCCTGCTCTACGCCGGCCGACCGAACTGGCGGGTGCTCGGATCCATCGTCGTCCGTTGAGGTACGCGACCCCGCCAGAATCCGAAGAGCCGGTTTTTGCCCCTCTGACACATGGACCCGGCAACTAGTGAAGGTCGAGCTTCTCAGCGAGCGATGGCCCGACAAGGGTGACGCCATACTCCTTACCTAAGCGCGCCATCTCAGCAGGCTCCGCTCCCGACATTGCGCCTGCGATATGGGCTTGATCCGGTTCGACGGACAGGTTGCTTGTGTTGATTATGCCGCCTGACGGTCGGCGTTGTGAAATCGTGCTTCGTATTGGGCAGGGCTGAGGTAGCCGAGTGTCGAGTGCAGCCGACGGGTGTTGTACCAGCCCTCGATGTACTCGAAGACACCGCGTCGAAGGCCTGCCCTTGTTGGCCACGAACGCGTGTCGATGAGCTCGCGCTTGATGGTGGCGAAAAACGATTCGGCCACCGCGTTGTCCCAGCATTCGCCCTTGCGCCCGACCGAGAGGACGACGCCGTTGTCGCGAGCGAGCTGGGCGAAGTCACCGCCGGTGTACTGACAGCCACGGTCAGAGTGGAAGATGACCCCCTTCTCTGGTGCGCGGTTGGCGAAGGCCATGGTGAGGGCGTCTTCGACCAGTTCGCTGCGCATGTGATCGGCCAGAGCCCAGCCGACGACGCGTCGGGAAGCCAGGTCGATGACCGTCGCCAGGTAGGCCCAGCCCTCCCAAGTCGAGATGTAGGTGATGTCGCCGACATAGCGCCGGTCCATCTCAACGCAGGGCCCGAAGTGGCGCTGGATGAGATCGCGCGGCCGCTCCGCGTCGGGATCGGCCGCCGTTGTCTTGCGCCAGCGCTTCTTGCACCTGCCCTCGAGGCCGGCCTGGCGCATCAGCCTGGTCACCTTGCGCTTCCCGACGGCCACGTGACGATGGAGCAGCTCCTTGTGCATCCGTGGAGCCCCATAGGAGCCCTTGGACTCGGCGTGGATGGCCTTGATCTTCTCCAACAGCTCGGCGTCGCTGAGCTGGCGAGCCGAAGGGGCGCCGTTGCGGCGCTGGTAATAGGCGGACTTGGAGACCTCGAGCAGGCGACAGGCGTTCTGCACGCTGTGACCTGCGACTTCCTCCGCCTCGATGAACGGGTCCACCGTCATCGGGTCTCCCGAGCGAAGAAAGATGTTGCCCGCTTGAGCGTCTCGTTGTCGATCTCGAGGCGCCGGACCTGCCGACGCAACCGGATCAGCTCTTCACGCTCCTCGGTCGTCAGCCCCGGGCGCTCGCCCTGGTCGATTTCGGCTTGTTTCACCCAGGTGCGGACGTTCGTCTCGGTCAGATCGAAGTCCTTGGCCACCTGGCCGATGCTGCGATCGCCGCGCCGGCACAGCTCGACGATCTCAGCCTTGAACTCCGGAGTGAACGAGCGGCGCGGACGCGGCTTCTTCCTCTCCATGGTCTCCATTTTGGACATCCTTTCCGGGGCCGTGCCCCTGATGTTGGATGTCCGTCAGACCCGGCAGGAAGCCCAGATATAGTGAACAAAGCCGATTCCCGGAGTCATATCGTTCACCACCCTGGCTACCTCGTTCTGGTTGGTATTCGTGAAGGTGTGAGGCACCCCCGGGGGAGCCGTTGCGAAGTCGCCCTCCTTCAGCTCGATGATCTCGTCGCCGATTTGAGCGGTCAGCACACCTTTCACAATGAAGAAGGTGTCCTCTTGGACCTCGTGCACATGCAAAGGAGGTCCGAAGCAATAGTCAACGTCAAGGACCATCATCTCGAAACGGCCGTCAGTATTTGCACCAGTAGCTTTGAATATGCCTTCTGTGTCCTTCCGCACAACGCGACCACCTACCATTGCCCCTCCTTTCGAATGAGCAGTCGTTCGAAAAATTCTACTTTGAACGAGCGGTTCTTTCCATGGACTCTGACAAGCTGAAACGGACTTTCAATGCAGCTCAGCCCCGGCAACTGGTGGCGCGTGTGGCTTAAGTTGTGCCGAGCTGCAAGGTGTCACCCGTCCGGCGGACGGGGGGGCACCCGTCGATGAACCCAGTAGAGAGGTTCTACGCAAACAACCCGATTGGTCGAGTCACGGACCAGCGAGGCGAAGATCCACCCACGTCATAATCGCAGCAAGGTAGTTGGAAGGGCTAGCGGGGTCGGAGTTGGTCAAACCGGCATGAGGCGTAACCACGTGAAGCGAGCAACTGGGCGTGCCGGGCAATTGAACGCAGAGGGGGAGGTTCTCGGATGTGGAATTGGGGCCCTCCGCTGTGATCGCTGCCGCCAAGGGTTGATGGTCACAGTCGGTAGCCCCCATGGTGACGACAGACCCGTCCCGCAACGGACACTGCATGGGCGTGCTACCACACGTATTCGTATCAGCATGATTCCAGATGTGCAGCAACGGCACCGTGAGCTGACCGCTGGTAACGAGCTTGTCCACTTCGTTGTTGACGTCTGCGATCTGGGGATCCACCCGCTGGGAGATGATCGGCTGGGCGTTCGGGTCGAAATTCCCGTTCCGACAGACGCCCTGCTGATACGCCGCTGTTCCTTCCTCAACGTTCACCACACTGGCGTCACCGATCACGCCGGCTGGCGGATTACCGGACTGCTGTTGCGCCCAGGCGACATAGTAGGCACCGGCCGATCCGGCACTGCCCCCGGCCAGGAAATACTTGGAGGTTGGGTACGTGGCCTCGGTGAAGGCGATGGCCGCCTTGGTGGCCTGCAGCCCGTTGGTGGTCCTGGCTGACCCGTCGGCGTTCTTGTTGGGGTTGTTCGGATCGGTCTGGCCGGTGCCGCTGTATATGTCTCGGCTGCAATAGGAGACGGCCAACATGCGGAACCCAGCGGGATCGGCCTGAACATTGGCCGAAAGCCCGGCGTTGGTCAACGAGGCTTGGAGTGACGACGCCGAGTTCTCAGTCATCTGCGTTCCGTCGGGCCGTGGAGTTCCAGAAGTGTCGAAGTAGCCCACCCCGCCGCCGTGCATCCAGACCCATAGTGGTGAGCTGGCCGTTGATGACGATCCCACCTTCGTCCCCACCACGAAAGTCTGGTATCCGCTGATGCTGCACGGGTAGGCCATGTTCCGGTAGAAGTCGTACTTCCACCCGCTCACCGTGGACGAACTGACGAGAGTGATCTGTGACGTATCGCCCGGCAGCACTAGGCAGGCGGTGTTCGCCACGGCGAGGACGAGAAATCCGACTATCAAGCTAATCACGCGTCGCAAAGGGTTTCCTTTCCAGTACGGGTGTCTTAATATGCGAAATTTGTGAGAAGAGTATGATCTGGCCCGATTCTGATCGCGTTCCACCACGCTGGAGGACGCTCGGCGGCCTATCACGGTACTGCTCCTCTTGTGCCGCAAGTTGGCACCCGTACCCGGCGTAGGGACACCTGACGACGTCCATGCTGAGACTGGCTAGACCTCTGAACCCGACCGGTTTCGCTCACGGAATGTTGATACCTTCCTAACCTTTTGGGGTCACGATTTCTGCAGTCACAAGGCCGCTGAGGCGTTGTGCGAAAGCTCGGGTTGACCCAGAAGCGGAGGATCTGGGCCGAAGCCTCATCTGATGCGGCTTCGAACTCCCTGAGCCCAGTCAGTCCATCCTTGTGGTCGTGTCGCAGGCCCACACTCGGAACCACCGTGGTTGTGGGAACGTTGTGCGCTTTTCGGCCATTCGGCACTGTTCCATACTGCCGCCCTATATGCGACGTTCGTTGGCCACCCTGTATTCCACTAGCGATCCGGCGGGGGGGTGGTCGATTCAGTTCCTCGTCCTGGGGCTGAATCGCGCCTATCGGGCGCACCCGCGGGATTGGCACAAATGATTGCCAGGTGACACGATCCGGCCGACCTCGGAGCGGCCCCGGTGTGGTTGCGGCTCTGAGGGTTGGGGGTGAATGGCCCCGTCCCACCCGCCTGGGACGGGGCCAGCTCGCAGCAGGGCAGACGAGGGAATGAATGTATGGCTGGTCGATCGCGAACGTGACATCTCGGGACGAGGACGCACGCCACTCGCTGCGACCACTCATTGCACGAAGACTCAGGGTGGGTCGCTGAGTACCTGTGGGACGAGGCTGAAAGCCTCTGACCCTGGACTGCCCCCTATCGATCCTCGCTGCCGGGACGGGGTGCCACCCCTGCGAATCATCTGGGATACCCGTTTCCGAGCGCGCCTGCAGTTCGCGTCGCATGGCACTAACCAGTACGTGCAACCACCAAAGTGGCGGTCCCAAGTCCGGGAGTCGTCGCCAGCGTTAAGACTTCTGGCACCTGCCTCCGTTGGGAAGCTGACTGGTATCGACGTCTGCATCGGGATGCGAGTCACGAAGGTGACCCCTCCCCGTATCGTTGTCGTGGGAGGGAGGGAGCGTCGACCCTGTTGAGCCAGTGACTGGAGTAAGCGTCGGGGAGTCCTTGGCACAGATCGAGAAATTGGCGGCGCTAGAGGAGCACCCCCCGAGGATGAGGAGGCCGCCCAAGGAAGCGAGGGAGAGAGCGGTAATCGCTATCCGATTAGAAATGTTGCGACCAACCCCGCCGATCACTCTGGTCGACTGGGTAATCTCTGCTTCAGGCGACTCGCTACCGGGCACTTCGGCCGCTGGCATAGATCATCTATACCTCAACCCCACTTTCGATGCTGAGAGGGGCATCCCCGTACGATGCCAGGAAGGGGTGACCCAAGTTGATCACCGAAGCTACTTTGGCATTGTGATCTCACCGCACGTTCGCCGCCTCCGAGAGAGGGTGGGCCATGACCTCCTCCTGCTGCCCTCGACGGCAGTCCTGCCGCGAGATGACGCTGGACGGATTCTTCTTGTACGCCTGATCGACAGCAGGAACTGGGCCACGATCGGCGGTGCAGTCGAACCGGATGAGACTCCCCGTGACGGTGCGATCCGGGAGGCCGAGAAACAGGCCGGTGACAGTCGAGCTGGGAGACATCCTCGGCGTCTTCGGGAGCCCCGAGTACGCCGTTACCTATCCGAACGGCGACGAGTCGGCTTACGTCGTGACGGTCTTCGACGCCACGGTGATCTCTGGAGGCCCTCGACCCAACGAAGATGAGACCTCCGATGTGGGTTGGTTCCCGCTCGAAGGGTTGCCCATCGACGAGATGGGTGGGCTTACGAAGGCTCTCTTTCGAGACCTCGGGTTCATGGGGGCAGAACGTGGCCACGCCCGTCAGCCGATCCTCGTCCTCGTCACCGGCCTACAGGGCACAGGCAAATCGACAGTTGCTCAGATGGCAGCCGACGCGCTGGGCGCTCCGTTCATCGCTCACGACTGGACCATGAGTGGCTGAGCTTCCCCCGCTACGTCGCGAGATCTCTTGACGGTTGTGGATCGACTCGAACGTGAGGTGTCAGACCTCCGCCATGAACTTGCATCCACACGGAAGATCGCCAAGCGCGCCATGAAGAAAGCCGGCAACGGTTAGGCCCTGCGGCATCGTGGTTCTGCGGACCAGCTCTTACGAGTCCGAGTCCCCTTGGGCCTCATCGCTCGCCAAGAGTTGCTTCTGGTCGGGGTCGAACCCAGGAGAACGCACACGGCCTCAGGGAGCTCCGGGCCGGGGCGGCGGTGAGCGATGACGGGGTCGATCGCCGCTTTCCTTGTGGTGGTGGATGCGGTGGTCATCGGTCCGTTGAATAGCCGGCCCCTGAACTGTGAGTTGTTGTTCAGGAGTTGAGCAATGCCGGGGCCAAACGGCACTAACGGAAGCTTGGTGCTGCCTCCAGAATCGCTACGTGGGGGTGACGCACCAAGCGAGTGACAGGAGACCGGCGTACAACGTCACCGCTGAGGAGAGCGGGCAACATCTGGTTCATCTTAGTCCCCAACGTCCCTGAAGCGCCCGCCTCCACGCGCAGGCTCGACCAGATTGAAGGCATTGCCCGGGGGATCATCGCTCGGGCGCTCGGCATCTCCGCCACAAGCTTCGAAATCGCCATCAGTTCCCCTGACGACTAAGTGGTTGTGCGTCAAGACGGCAACCGGTACTTTCGACAGAGAGGCGAGTCGACCCCGACCTGACGCAACGGGCCGGGGTCGACTCGCTCTTTGGCAACCGGCGAGCGATGCGGGATGCTCACCCGAGGGGTCCGAGCGGAGACCCAGCGTGCCAAGCCAGCAGTTTGCCAGACATATCTCTTTGATCCTGCGTGTCGAAAGGTTGCCTGCAACGACGGCTAGACGAGAAGAAGGTTGGGCGCCGGCGTGCCGGTGGCGCCCGTCGAGAAGGGGCCGGTGGCCGGGCGGAAGGGAGCTGTCCAGGCCACCTTGACGGACTGACCTGCGACTTCAGGGAATCTGGTCGGCGACACGTGACGCCAAAGCCTGCCCCACATCGCCGGGTGGATGGCAGAGCCGGCGCTAGCTTGATCCCAGAGCGGGTGATGGGGGCGCACGACCATGCGAGTCGATGATCTCGTGCGAACCTACGAGCTCGGGAGTCGACTATCGGGAGGCATCCATGACCCTGGTCCGTGTCCACAATTTCTCGATCTCCCTGGACGGGTTCGGGACCGGCGAAGCCATCACGTTCGACGCCCCGTTCGGCCACGCCGGCCATCGCCTGCACGAGTGGGTATTTCCAACCCAGTTCGGGCGCTCGATCATCATGGGTCAGTCAGGTGGTACGACCGGTGTCGACAACGCGTTCGCAGAACGCCTGAATGTCGGGTTCGGTGCCGAGATCATGGGCCGGGGCAAGTTCGGCCCGCAGACAGGCCCGTGGACCGATCTCGGCGCCGACGACGAGTGGCGTGGCTGGTGGGGTCCGAACCCGCCGTTCCACACGCCGGTGTTCGTGCTGACGCACCACCCGCGCCCTTCGATCGAGATGGAGGGCGGCACCACGTTCCATTTTATCGACGCCTCTCCGCTCGAAGCGCTCGACTTCGCCCGGGAGGCCGCCGGCGATCTCGATGTGCGCGTCGGCGGAGGACCAACCGTCGTCCGCGATTTCCTTGCCGCCGACCTCATCGACACCCTTCACGTTGTGCTGGTGCCGATCCTGCTCGGCCGCGGTGTTCGACTGTGGGACGGCCTTGAAGGCATTGAGGAGCGCTACAACAGCGAGGCAGTCTCGTCACCGAGCGGTGTCACCCACCTGACCTTCACGCGCCGATAACTGATCCAGCGAACCTCCGGCGAGCTTGTATCTCGAAGAATCTCCAGCGGCCTACCAACGAACCTTGTGCATGACGGTGGTGTTGAATCCCAGGATGAGCCGACGACTCCCACCTGAGCGCGCCAGACAACCCCTTGTGGCAGCCTTTCCGTCGCAGAAGCAACGGGGGCCACCTTCGCGCTACGGGCCAGAGAGAATCCCCCGGACGCCGGTTCGCATGCTCCACCGGCGCTCCAGTGTCACCTGATAACAACAGACCATGAGGTTCGTGCGCCCATCGGATTCGGTCGCCATGAAACAGATGCTGGAGGACCTCGAGGCTGCCGAACCGACGTATGACGACATTGGTGCCACGTTCGCAGGAAAGCGACCTCAGGGGTATCACCACGACCGCTACGAGATCGTGCTTGGCGAGGGACCTGCCACCTTTCAACGAGCGGTGACGGGCCTGAAGTCCTGGAAGGCGCACAGGCTGCCGGGCATGGGCGTCTTTCCTAGTGACCAGGTGATCAGAACTGGCGCGACCATCATTGTGACCTTGGGCACGCCCATCATGGCTCTCGCCGTGCCCTGTCGCATCGTGAGCGTCATCGATGGACAGACCCGATGGGGCTTCGCATACGGGACGCTGCCTGGTCACCCCGAGCAAGGCGAGGAGGCGTTCGCCATCTCGGTTGCGCCGGACCAGACCGTACGATTCGAGATCGAAGCATTCTCTCGCCCGGGCGATCCACTCGTTCGGCTCTCGGGCCCGATCGGCAGAGGGATGCAAATGGGTGGCACCCGGGGCTACCTCCGTGCGCTCAAGCGGTATGTCGATGAGGACGTTGACTAGCGGCCCGACGGAATGTGCGCCTACGACGACCGCATGGAGGGACTTACGGGCCTGCTGCAGTCCGAGGGGTGAGTTGCTGGGCTGATCTGAGTTCCGGGTGGGCGGCGGAACATGCCGTGCAGATCAGGACGCCGCCGACATCCACGATCCAGCCTCCGAGGTCTTCGGGGGAAACGTCGCGGCAGTCGCGAGCGCAGTCCGTGCACTGCCCACCCTCTGCATTGCCCATTGCCTTCCACCGTACGGCGCGGGGCGCTGAAATCGGTGGACCGGCAACTGACACCGCATCTGGAAGGCCCAGCGGGCCTGACGGGCCTGCGACAGTCAGGGGACAGCGACATCGCGCTGCCTGGGCGTCCTTGTACGCGGCAGATGTCAGACACTCAGTGCCATGAGGTCCAGTTAGAGCCCATCGATCGCTTCGAGGACCGTTGCGCCTCCCTCGCCGATCTGCCGGAGGCGATGACGATCAGCGATCGTGCTCGCGCATTCGAGTGCTGCTGGGCTGAGACGCTGATGCGCTTCGATGACATCAGGTGGCGTCGGATGGCCAACCAGCCAGGCCAAGTGGAGGACATGGCAGAATGCGCCGATCGGTCCTCCCAGTCTGGTTCGGTCTGGTAGGCGTTCCGCTGTGAATGGATAGCTGCCCATCCAGTCGTTTCGCCGCTGTCGAGACTGGGCCGTCTCGTGCCTGTGAGAGAGAGAACCGGTCAGCGGTTGCGTCGCCCAGCGAGGACGGCCACACTTTGACGGAGGGCTCGCCGAGGTCACCCGCCTGACCCGAGTGACGGTTCCGCCAAGCCGTCCCGGCGCGTGCCCTTGAGCGGGGGCGACCCCGGCCTGCTAGATCGGGCCGGGGCCGCCTTCGTCTCTCTCGGCCATTCCTCGCCCGGAGTTGAACTTCCGTTTGAATCGCACGCCACCCGTAGGTGGCGCCGCTCCAGGCTCGGCCCGTCGGTGCCGAATCAATTGGCGGCATCCCTCGGCAACGTTCCCGTGCTCGGGAAAGCGAACCGCGCTCAGACCTCTCGAACTTCGGCGAGCCGCTTCACCGCGTACTCGTCGTCCCAGCAGACGGCGGCTTCCCACGCGGCCGATGCTTGCGCGGCGATGTTGTGCGCTCCATCGTCGAGACCGGCGGCGTTGTAGGGCAGAACCAGGTCGAGGTCGGGAACGTCGACATGCGATTCGTCCCAGTCGATCAGCGTGACCCGATCAGCCGTGATGAGAACGTTGCCAGGGTTGTGGGGGTCGCCGTGGACGACACACGTCGGGCGTCCGCTGAGGCGCGCCCACGCTGCCCTACACCGAGCGACGCCTTCAGTCGGCATCGCGTCCGAGATTGATCCTCGTCCCAGTCTCGGTGAACAGGAGCTCGGTTGACGATCGCCAGCCTGGGCGCTGCGGCCAGCCCCGCGTCAACCGGTGTAGCTGGCGGAGCGTGTCGGCCACTCGTCGCCAGTCGGCTGGCGTCTCGGGAGGTCCGCCCGCCACGTAGGTCATGACCATCAGACCTTGGGCGAAGAGCCGGCCGTCCGTCGCCGGGATCGGCACTGGCACGGACAGACCTTGGCGCTCGAGGTGTTGGAGGAGTTCGCTCTCCCACGCGAGCTCAGCGTCGCTCCTGGCACCGAGACGACCGACAGCGAGGTGCCCATTGACGCGCACGGTCCACACTTCGTTGGCGACTCCGCCGGCCAGCCGCTCGACGCGAGCCACGTCGTCACCCCACAGCTTCAGCGTCTCCCATCCCACTGACCAGATCTTCGCAGAGTTCCGAACACCGCATGCGCACGTGGCACGGTTATCAAGAGCTCGACGGGTTCAGTCGTGCTGGGAACCATCGGGTCGGCTCGTCCCAAGTGCCAAACCTGCCTGCGGCTAACCAGGCGAGCAGGTGGGCCCCACCCAACAGCCAACGCTCGGTCCGCTGGGGTGCGAGGCCACACTCAAGTGTGGAGGTGAAGCTGATATCGTCTTGGCGTTCCACACTGCCGGCCAGCCAAGTCCGCGTGCCTCGCGGTGGCACCACTTGGTTAGTTGGTCACGCGGTAGTGGAGATGGACCACACCGTTGCGAAATCGTTTCTCATCGAGCAAAGCAAGTCGGCTGCGGACCTTGCTCGGAAGAGCCCGCTTCCCACCTCCCACCACGATCGGATTGAGAAACAGATGACACTCGTCGATCAAGTTGGCGCGGAACGCATGGGCTGCGAGCTCGGGACCACCGATGCTCAGATCACTCTTGGCTGAGCTCTTGGCTTGGCGGATCATGTCGGTGTCGAACGTGTCCTCGATCCTGGTTCTTGCGCTCGATGCCTCTCCCACGGTCCTGGAGAAGACGATCTTCTCCGCCCCTCGCCAGATCTCGGCGTAGTCCCGAAAGATTGAGGATTGATTGTCGCCGGTGGCTGCCGTCTCCCAGAACACCATGGTCTCGTACATGCGCCGACCGTAGAGATAGGTCCCAATTGGCCGCTCGAGGTCGTTCACGAATGCGTGCACCTCTTCGTCTGGGGCCGCCCAATCAAAGATGCCGTCCTCGTCCTCTGTGAATCCATCGAGGGATGTGATCGCTGAATAGATCAGATTGCCCATGGCCGGACGCAACTCCGCCAGTTCTCGCTAGTGCGGCGCCGGGGTGCCGGGCGGGACGGGGAACACCGGATTTGCCTTCGTGCTGGACGAGTGGAAGCAGTTGAAGACGTTCCGCCCCTTGTTGAGCACCGGCACGTACTGCGTGCCCTTCGCCACGATGTAGGCCACGCAGTACGGCGGGGCGTGACCGCTGTGACCTCCGACCGCCCAGTTCACCGGCGCCGTCAGGTCGCCTGCCGTGAAGGAGGTGAGCTTGTTGGTCTGTTTCACGACGTTGGACCATGACAGGTTGGCACCCGCCGCTTTCACGCCCTGCACGAAGAGCGCGGCCGACTCCCAGCCCTGGATGGCCAGCTCGTTGTATTCGTACTTGGGTTCATACTTCCTCATCTGCTGCAGGTAGAGCGTGAGTCCCGGGTAAAGGCGCGTCGGTGCCGTGAAAGGCACGTGGTAGGTGGCGAAGTAGACGCCCTGCATCAGGGTCTTGTTGGCCTGCAGCGTCGCGACGTCGTTGCCGTTCAGCCACAGCTGCGTTGCCTTGAGTCCATACTGCTGGATTGCCCTGGCCATCGTGACATTGCCCTGCACGTCCATGCAGCTCAGAACGAAGTTCGAGCCGGCTGACTTCATGCGTTGCACATCAGTGGCCACTGTGGAGCCGGGGTAGTTGATTTTGAGGTCGATATAGCTGATGTCGTAGCCCTCTGCTTTCAACGCGGTCTCGGCCGCCTGGCAGGCGTTCGACGACGCCGCCACGCCGTACGCCACGAGGGCGATCGAGGGCTTTGCCTGAGTGTGGCGGGCCACATAGGCGAACTCGGCTGCGCCTGCCTGGTAGTACTGCGTAGACCCACCGGCGGCGAAGAGATTCGGCGCTCCAGCCCAGTTGTCCGTCACGTTGTAGCCGTAGGTCGGTATGCCCGACTCTACGAAGAGACTGGGGGAGAAGAAGATGGTCGCCACGCCGGTCACCGCGAACACGTGGTCCTGATTGATCAGCGTGTTGGCCAGCTGGTTGAAGGTGGTGGGGTTTCCGCCGTCGTCGAGGGCGTATTTGTAGTCGATCTTCCGTCCATTCACCCCGCCCTGGGCGTTGATGTAGTTGAAGTAGGCCCGCTCGCCATAGATCACCGAGGAGGAGTTCGCCGCAAGTGTCCCCGTCTGCGTCGAGATGGTCCCCACGGTGATGGAGCTCGAAGTGACGCCGGGTGCATTGCCGGACGACGGCGTCGCTGCCGTGGCCTCGAGGGAGGGCAACAAAGCCGAGGTGACGACGGCCATCGCGAACAATGCGCCGCCAACCACTACCCGGCATTTCCATCTGGCCCGCATGTGATCCCCCCGGATTGTCGACGACGTTACGTCGCCCGCGCAGCCAGTTCAATCGCCCAGTGCACGATGGCCTCGCGAGGGTGGCCCCGACCTGCCAATGACGTCGTGCGTGGTCTTCCGCCATGAGGAGATTGCGGTCCGGCGCCCCACATCGCTTGGTCCAGACGCGGATGAGCGGCTCCCTCGGGAGGGAGCCGCTCACGCACACCCGCCGTCGTGACTGACGTAGTTGAGTGCACCGGCACTGTGCCCCAAATGGCGGGCCACCATGCGCATCGCTGGGGCTTTGCCCACAGAATCACCTGATCGGGTGACTCGCGAAGGCCAGCGAGGTGCCTGAACGTCGAGGAACTTCGCCCCCCGGACGCCTGGACCTGCCGGCTCGGAGCCGCCCCGAACAGCTGCCTTTCACACGCGATTCCGGCCGGCGCCGCCTCCGGGGGGTCATAGGGAGGACGGTGGCGCCGGCCGGTTCGCGCTGGAATCAACCCTATGGGAGCGTTCTGTGGGCCACCTGGAGCGGGCGTTACGGCTTGATTGCAGGTTTCGGCCCTCCGCGACAACTGTGTTTCGTGAGGGTGACGAAGACGCGAATCGTCCCGACCTGGACTCGTTTTGGGAAGGCCGTCCGGCGCCGGCCACCCTGCGTATCGTCCGGATGGTCGGGCGAGGTCAATTGCAGGAGGCGACATGCAGGCGTGGAAGGGCACTCGGAACTTCTGAGGAGCGGAGACGGACGTTGGATCGTCCGATGCCCGGCGTCCCAACTCGTCGGCACGCCGGCGACACTCGGAGGCATCGGCTCACTCTGAAATCAGACTTCGGAGAGCAGCTGATTCGAACAGCGGGTACCGAACTCACGCGATGGCTAACGATCTCCTGGCGCACGCCCTGAAGACGCGACAGTGGACCAGCGCGACTAGCGGGGAGGGGCGGGCAACGAGTACTTCTCGAAGAACTGCCACATCGTCTCGTTGGCATTGACGAGGACGATGCCGCGCCCGACACCGGCCAAGATCCAGCTCCGCCTGGGTCCCGTGTTGAGCGGGCTGCCGGGCCACACGTGCCCTGAGCCGGTGAACCGCCACAGTGCGACGGCAGCGCCCGAGCGACAGTGTGTGTAGATGATCGGTGTCGCCGTTTCCCCCGCGGAGATCGACCCGACGGCGCCGACGATGAGGGTCCCGGTGTGCGGCTTCGTGCTGCACCCATCCGCCTTGACCCATTGGTCGACGCCCTGCATCACCGAGAGCCGCAGAAGCGGGTTCTTGCTCGGGGTGCCGTTGTACTTGGCGATCGGATCGTTCAGGCTGTGGAACTCCATGGTCGGCACGGCACGCGTGGGGTGGATGACCGGGATCTCGACCTGGCCCGAGATGGACGAGATGGCGGCAAGGTGGGCCGATGCCTCCGCCGCCATGGCGTACGCCATCATGCCTCCGTTGGAGATGCCGGTCATGTAGACCCGCCGGAGGTCCACCGGCGTCTTGGCGGCGATATCGGCGATGACCTTGAGAAGGAAGCCGACGTCGTTGATGTGCTTAGTCACCGGCAGGCCGCAGCATTGCCCGGCGTTCCAGCCGTACTGGGCGTTCTTGGCGACGGGGTCGGGGGTCAGCACCTTCGCGATGCGGGTCCCATCGGGGTAGGCCACCAGGTAGCCGTTCTGGTCGGCGTTCGGGTCCATGTCCGAGGTGATCTCCTCGAGCTGCGCGTTCTGGGTGGCCCCGTGCAGATTCAGCACAAGGGGCAGCGGCCGGCCGGCGCTGGCCGCCGGTGGGACGTGGAGCCGGTAGTCACGTTGCATGCCGTCGAAGGTGAGTGTGAAGACGTACGAGCCGCTCTCGGGCGCCAGGAAGGGCTGCGCCGGCGTGGTCGGAGCAACAGGAGAGACAGGCGCGACAGAAGCAGCTGCGGTTCCGGCCACCACCGTCCCGAGGAGGACGACCGAGGCCACCAGCGCGGACGCCCAGGCGGTGATGGGCACCTGGCGTCGACCGGACGGAGACGGCAACACGAGGACGTGGCAGACGGCGCTCCATGCCCCAGCATCCCATGGCGCGTCCTCGTGGTGCCTCTCGTCAGCGCGAACGCGATGCACTCCCGGCGAACCGGGCACACGTCGGATCACTGCCGGTGGCGCCGTCGTTGGTGTTCGGCCCTGACGAACGTACTGGGTCTCTTGCCCGCGACAACGCCCTGCAGGCGCCACCGTGTCGGCATCGTCCCCCGAACCTTCCCCTCTCCTCTCAAGCAGGGATCTGCCAGCGCCATCCTCTTAAGCAGGATCTGACAGTCCCTCAGGACGGAAAGGAAGCCACCCCCATCAATCGGGACAACGCACGGTCAAGCGGTGCTCCCGAACGAATGGCTCTCGGTGCCGTGCCGGGTGCACCCCGCGACTCGGGTGCAGCGTGGTTGCGCGTCTCCACCGACGCCAACCACCCGACAATTCACGGATCCGGCTCTCGGCGCAACGAGGGCGGAGTGTTACGTTGCCCCCGCTGAACCATTCCTGGCACGAGGGGGCGAACGGAACGTGAGACGGCACCTACCCGGCGCGGGCGCCGCGTCGACCCGCCTGGCGCGCTTCGCGCTCGCAATCGCGGCGTGTTTCGGATCCGCCACCATCGTCATCGCCGCTGCACCGGTCGAGGCGGGCGCAGCGGGCATCGTGCCGCCCTCGGACCCTCCAGCCAACATCACGCCGCAGGTGACCCCCAAGTGCAACGTCGCCATCGTCGACGACACCAGCGCCCCATGTATCGACTCGGTGCTGCACGACATCAACCGCGCCCGCTGGCTGGAGGGCCTCGGTCCCATGGTGCTGCCGAGCGACTACGCCACCGACCCGGTGCCTCTTCAGCAACTGATCATCACCGACGAGGAGCGGGGCGACCGAGGTCTCCCGCAGTTCTCGGGGCTCGATCCTGTGCTCAATGCGCTGGCCCTGAGCGGTGCCCAGGCCAACGCCGACCCGGTGGTCCCCTCCAGCGATCACCCGAACGGCTGGGGGTCGATCTTCGCCAAGGACGACACCCCGCTCTCGGCGGACTTCGCCTGGATGTACGACGATGGGCCCGGCGGGACCAACCTCGAATGCACACCCCAGGACATGTCAGGGTGCTGGGGCCACCGGGACAACATCCTCGGGTCCTGGACGACCAACGGCAGCCAGACGGCGCAGATGGGTGACGCCGACACGAATGCAGGCCAGTACACCCAAGTCTTCATGAACCAGACCGGCACGCCCGACGTGCCGGTCGACACCATCGCTCCCGGTGCGCTGCCCACCCCGTCGACGCCGGCGCCCCCCGACGTCGTCCAACTGAGCCCAGCCTCCACGTCGAACGCCGCAGCGGGCACGCCCGTCACGATCGAGGGCAACTACTTCAACACCGCGACGACGCCGCAGGTGTTCTTCGGCGGCGTCGCCGCCACCAACGTGCGCGTGAACTGGAACGGCGAGCTCACGGCGGACGCACCGGCGGACCCGGCAGGCACGGCACGGGCTCAGGTCGTGGTGACGGTGTCGACCTCGGCCGGTTCCTCCACGCCGACCGGGACGGCCCAGATGAACGAGTTCACCTACGCCCCGCCGACGACCCCGCCACCGGTTGCGCCGGCGCCCCAGCACGGCTACTGGCTGGTCGGCTCGGACGGCGGCATCTTCACGTTCGGATCCGCCCAGTTCTACGGGTCCACCGGCTCCCTGCACCTGCAGCGGCCCGTCGTGGGCATCA
>CAVWBB010000005.1:0-28869 GCA_963753115.1 uncultured Acidimicrobiaceae bacterium | reverse complement strand
GATCCCGGGGATCGGCGGTCGCAGGTTCAGGCGCTCCAGTCGACGCGTACCCGAAGTCCCACAAACCGCCCCCGCTCACGCAACCCGTCGTGCGCCGACGCGGCACGCGGTCGGGCTCGAAAGCAATGGGAACCCAGCTCCCTCGCCGCGGGTGGCTCCGGTGTTCCCTACTGCCCAAGGGCGACGAGCGCACCGTCGTCGAGCGGTATGTACACGATCCCATTGGAGACGGCGCACTCCCCCTGGACTTCACTGACCCCGGTCTTGTAGTTGAGGAGTGTGGCACCAGTCGCGGCGTTCAGGAAGAGCACCGTGCCGCCGAGAGTTCCTTCGACGATGACGCCGGGTACCTCGGTGATGCCGCCGTACATCGGGGCGGTTTGGCAGCTGCGCCACACGAATGCGCCCGTCGAGGGATTCAGGGCATCGAGACTGCCCGAGCAGGTCGTCCCGTTGATGGTGGCGGTCCCCCCTCCCACGTAGAGATTGCTGCCGTCCCAGGACGCCGACACGATCGATCCGACGGCAGGGTCCCCACTGGCGGTGGCGATGGTCGACTGCCACACCGGGCCGGCCGTCGGGTTGGTCCGGTCCCAGGCGTAGAAGATGGCGTCCTTGTTGACCGCCCCCACGAGGGACCTGACCTGGCCGTTGATCGTGGCCGTGAAGAGAGTCGGCGTGCTCCCGAAGTCGGGGTCCCCGGCACTCTGACTGGAGACGGGACATTCCAGTACCCGAGCACGGACAGATCACTTGCCCGCAACTCCACCAGGGCAGGGGCGTAGGCGGTGCCGTTGCTGCACGCGTGCGGGGTCCCGGTGGTGACCCAGATGGTGCCCGCGCTCGTGTCGACGGTCGGCGACGACCAGATCCCTCCCCCGATGCAACCGTTCGGCACCATGTCCGCAGTGCCTGTGATGGCTCCGGTCGCCGCGTTCAGCGCAACGAGCTGTCCCTGCACCAGCGGGCAGTCCCCATAGGACGCCACACCCATGTAGATGGTGCCGTTGTAGAGCGCGGGCGAGTCCCACAGGAAGTTGTCCGGCGACGTGCCCAACCGCGTCTGCCAGAGAATCGCCCCGGTCTGCGCGTTGAGCGCGTACATGACCCCATTGCCCCCACCGACGAAGAGAGCCGAGACGCCCCCTACCGTCCCGAGAGTGGGCGTGCTCGTGGGACCGGAGGTCGCAGGCGAGCAGTTGTCGCTCGCCGGCGGAGTCGTAGTGCCGATGTTCGTCTTCCACACGTCCTGCCCGTTCAGGTTGGCGCCGTGCTCCGAACCGCTCCAATCCGACCAGAAGACCATGTTGTTGGCCACGATCGGCTGGGCAAAGCTGTCGACCCCGCCACCGGCGGTCCAGTGCACCTTCAGGCTTGCGGCGTTGGCGGTGGTGAGCCCTGTCTCTGCCGGGTAGTAGCCGCTGCGCCCGAGATCGCCGCGGTAGGTGGCGCCAGACGGCGGGGGCGTCCCACCGGTGAAGGTGAACTGGTCGTTCGCACTGGTCGCGCTCGTGCCCCCGGCCGTGACGACAGTGGCATCCACCGTGCCCGATCCCGGAGGAGTGGTGACGGTGATGGAGGTCGCGCTGTTCACCGTGAAGGCGGAAGCCGGCATCGCCCCGAAGTCGACCTCAGAGGCGCCGGTCAGGTTGGTGCCTGTCAAGGTGACAGAGGTCCCGCCGGCACTCGGGCCCGATGCGGGGGTGATTCCGGTCACCGTGGGCGCGGGAGGCGGGGTGCCCGAGGTGATGGAGACGTTCTTGACCGCGTGGATATCCGTCAGTCCGCCGGTGCCTCCCGTGAACCCGACCAGCACCGATGCAGGCAGGCTGGTGGCGTAGGTCAGCACCTGGGATCCGTCCATGGTGACGGTCAGTCCGGTCGAGAACGTGGTGACCACGAAGTGATGCACCGTGCTGCGCAGCGAGGCGATCGAAGAGTTCGTGGTGACGTATTGCAATGTGCCCGCCGTGGGCCCCTGGCCCGTGGCGATGCCCACGAAGTTGCCTGATGGGTTCACCGAGTTCTGATACGTGTCGAGCGACACGGCGATGCCCTTGACCCCCGCGAACCCCTCGCCACCACCAGCGCTCCCCAGCGCCGTCGGGGACGCCGCGCTGGCGTCGGCCAGGGTGAAGGTGAGCCCGTCGGCACCCGTCCCCGACCCGATGGAGGCGTCGAACGCAGCGGAGATCCCGACTCCGGACACCGCCTTCGGCCAGAACGCCGATCCCGCCTGGTTCGCCGTTGCCGCCGTGAGCTGAAGGTTGGGCGGCGAAGCTGACGATACGAGGGTCGCCGACCCGTTGAGCTGCCATCCACCCGCCGTCGGCGACGGGATCACCACTGGCGAGGTTCCGGCGCTATAGGTGAACTGGTCGTTGGCACTGGTCGCGCTCGTCCCGCCCGGGGTGGTGACCCTCACGTCGACGGTTCCCGAACCCGCCGGTGCCGTGGCCGTGATGGTGGTGGCGTTGTTGACGGTGAAGCTCGTGGCCGGGGTCGCACCGAAGGCGACCGCGGTGGCTCCCGTGAGATTGGCGCCGTTCACCGTGACGGGAGTTCCGCCTGCTGGCGCTCCGGAATTGGGCGCTGAGGCCGCTCACCGTGGGCACGAGCGTCCCACCGGTGAAGGTGAACTGGTCGTTGGCACTGGTCGCGCTCGTGCCCCCGGCCGTGACGACAGTGGCATCCACCGTGCCCGATCCCGGAGGAGCGGTGACGGTGATGGAGGTCGCGCTGTTCACCGTGAAGGCGGAAGCCGGCATCGCCCCGAAGTCGACCTCAGAGGCGCCGGTCAGGTTGGTGCCTCTCAAGGTGACCGAGGTCCCGCCGGCACTCGGGCCCGATGCGGGGGTGATTCCGGTCACCGTGGGCGCGGGAGGCGGGGTGCCCGAGGTGATGGAGACGTTCTTGACCGCGTGGATATCCGTCAGTCCGCCGGTGCCTCCCGTGAACCCGACCAGCACCGATGCAGGCAGGCTGGTGGCGTAGGTCAGCACCTGGGATCCGTCCATGGTGACGGTCAGTCCGGTCGAGAACGTGGTGACCACGAAGTGATGCACCGTGCTGCGCAGCGAGGCGATCGAAGAGTTCGTGGTGACGTATTGCAATGTGCCCGCCGTGGGCCCCTGGCCCGTGGCGATGCCCACGAAGTTGCCCGATGGGTTCACCGAGTTCTGATACGTGTCGAGCGACACGGCGATGCCCTTGACCCCCGCGAACCCCTCGCCACCACCAGCGCTCCCCAGCGCCGTCGGGGACGCCGCGCTGGCGTCGGCCAGGGTGAAGGTGAGCCCGTCGGCACCCGTCCCCGACCCGATGGAGGCGTCGAACGCAGCGGAGATCCCGACTCCGGACACCGCCTTCGGCCAGAACGCCGATCCCGCCTGGTTCGCCGTTGCCGCCGTGAGCTGAAGGTTGGGCGGCGAAGCTGACGACACGAGGGTCGCCGACCCGTTGAGCTGCCATCCACCCGCCGTCGGCGACGGGATCACCACCGGCGAGGTTCCGGCGCTATACGTGAACTGGTCGTTGGCACTGGTCGCGCTCGTCCCGCCCGGGGTGGTGACCCTCACGTCGACGGTTCCCGAACCCGCCGGCGCCGTGGCCGTGATGGTGGTGGCGTTGTTGACGGTGAAGCTCGTGGCCGGGGTCGCACCGAAGGCGACCGCGGTGGCTCCCGTGAGATTGGCGCCGTTCACCGTGACGGGAGTTCCGGCCGGTCCCGTGATGGGGTTGACGAGGGTGACGCGTTGGCAGCGGAGGCGGAGCGGCGGTGTAGGTGTAGCGGTCGCCGGCGTTGGCCGCACTCCGTCCCCCAGGGGTCGTCACCGTGACGTCGACGGTTCCCGAACCCGCCGGCGCCGTCGCCGTGATGGTGGTGGCGCCGTTGACCGTGAAGTTCGTGGCCTGGGTCGCACCGAAAGCGACGGCGGTGGCTCCCGTGAAATTGGTGCCATTGACCGTGACCGGCGTTCCGCCTGCCGCCGCTCCGGAATTGGGTGTGAGGCCGCTCACAGTGGGCGCGAGCGTCCCACCGGTGAACGTGAACTGGTCGTTGGCACTGGTCGCGCTCGTGCCCCCGGCCGTGACGACAGTGGCATCCACCGTGCCCGATCCCGGAGGAGTGGTGACGGTGATGGAGGTCGCGCTGTTCACCGTGAAGGCGGAAGCCGGCATCGCCCCGAAGTCGACCTCAGAGGCGCCGGTCAGGTTGGTGCCCGTCAAGGTGACAGAGGTCCCGCCGGCACTCGGGCCCGATGCGGGGGTGATTCCGGTCACCGTGGGCGCGGGAGGCGGGGTGCCCGAGGTGATGGAGACGTTCTTGACCGTGTGGACATCCGTCAGTCCGCCGGTGCCTCCCGTGAACCCGACCAGCACCGATGCAGGCAGGCTGGTGGCGTAGGTCAGCACCTGGGATCCGTCCATGGTGACGGTCAGTCCGGTCGAGAACGTGGTGACCACGAAGTGATGCACCGTGCTGCGCAGCGAGGCGATCGAAGAGTTCGTGGTGACGTATTGCAATGTGCCCGCCGTGGGCCCCTGGCCCGTGGCGATGCCCACGAAGTTGCCCGATGGGTTCACCGAGTTCTGATACGTGTCGAGCGACACGGCGATGCCCTTGACCCCTGCGAACCCCTCGCCACCACCAGCGCTCCCCAGCGCCGTCGGGGACGCCGCGCTCGGCGTCGGCCAGGGTGAAGGTGAGCCCGTCGGCTCCCGTCCCCGACCCGATGGAGGCGTCGAACGCAGCGGAGATCCCGACTCCGGACACCGCCTTCGGCCAGAACGCCGATCCCGCCTGGTTCGCCGTTGCCGCCGTGAGCTGAAGGTTGGGCGGCGAAGCTGACGACACGAGGGTCGCCGACCCGTTGAGCTGCCATCCACCCGCCGTCGGCGACGGGATCACCACCGGCGAGGTTCCGGCGCTGTACGTGAACTGGTCGTTGGCACTGGTCGCGCTGGTCCCGCCCGGGGTGGTGACCCTCACGTCGACGGTTCCCGAACCCGCCGGCGCCGTGGCCGTGATGGTGGTGGCGTTGTTGACGGTGAAGCTCGTGGCCGGGGTCGCACCGAAGGCGACCGCGGTGGCTCCCGTGAGATTGGCACCGTTCACCGTGACGGGAGTTCCGCCTGCTGGCGCTCCGGAATTGGGTGTGAGGCCGCTCACCGTGGGCACGAGCGTCCCACCGGTGAAGGTGAACTGGTCGTTGGCACTGGTCGCGCTCGTGCCACCCGGGGTGGTGACCCTCACGTCGACGGTTCCCGTTCCGGCCGGCGACGTCGCCGTGAGGGTGGCGGCGCTGTTGACGGTGAAGTTCGTGGCCGGGGTCCCACCGAACGCGACCGCGGTGGCTCCCGTGAAGTTGGTGCCGCTGATGGTGACCGTCGTTCCCCCCGCCGCCGCGCCTGCGCTCGGCGAGACCGCGCTGACGGTTGGAGCGGACACCCCGCCCACGATGACGGAGACCGCGCCGGACGTGGGGCCGAATCCCGAGCTGTTGTAGTCGGCGACGGCGTAGGTGTGCGGACCGACTGAGACGCCGGTGTCGGTGAAGCTGGTGGGTGTTGGATTCGGCCAGCCACCGGCCGAGAGCTTCGTCGTGGTGTCGCGGAACACGCTGGCACCCAGTGCGCCTGCCCCGTTGGTCCATGTGACGGTCACGCTCGTGCCGCTCACGGTGGCCTTCACCCCGGTGGGGACCGCAGGAGGGGTCCCCGCCGCGCCAGCGGCCGTCGTCACGCCTGCTGCGGCACTGACGATGACGGTCGCGAAGAGCATGGTCCCCAGCGCACGCCACCTGGGCGCCTGCTCCTTGCGGGTCGTCGGAAACCTACGGACTCTCCTCATGTCGGAGCTCCCATCGCCTATGTGGACATCGCCGCCGCCGTGGCCGCCTTTGCTCTGACTCCCCCCGACTGCCAATCGGGGTTGCCCCTGAGGGTTGGATCATGCCGCGAATGCTCAGGAACGTCCACCGGGTTGGATCCAGCGGGCCATCGCACGCCGGTCGATTTCGAGCCGCGGTGTGACTCTGCCGCATGGATGACCTGGTAAGCGCACCTCACGGCGTCACCCTGCAATGGCGTCACCCTGCGGATCACCGAGGTGATCCGGCGCGGTTCAGACCGTGTAGACCGCCCGGGCCCGGAAACGCAGGGGGCGCTCGTGCAGCTCTTCCATGTAGTGCGCCGCCCATCCGGCGATCCGGGCCACAGCGAAGATGGTGCGGCCAGTGTCGGGCGGCATGCCCGTGCCCCAGCTGAGCACGGCCAGGGCGAGGTCGCAGTTGGCCAGCGGCACGTCGTGGGCGGCCGCCAGCGCGATGACCTCTTGCACGATGGCGCGGCGCTCGTCGCTCAAGAGTGGCTCCGCCAACTCGAGCAACGCGTCGAAGCGGGCGTCGCCGTTCTTGTAGACCGCGTGCCCGAAACCGGGCAGCCGACCCTGCTCACGCAACACGTCATTCAGCGCGCGCGACACGCCGTCGCGCTCGGCCACCACGAGTAGTTCGTAGGCCTGCTGGCTCGCGCCGCCGTGCAGCGGGCCGGCCAAGGTGGCCAGCCCGGCCAGCAGTGCGTCGTAGGGATCGGAGCGCACCGAGGCCGCCACCCGTACCGCCATGGTCGAGGTGGCGAGCTCGTGGTCCGCCATGAGCACGAGGGCGGCATTCACCGCGGCGACCGGCACCGAGGTGGCGGACGCGGTGAGGCGCGCCGCCAGCCGCGTCGCGATGGAGGCGCTCGGGTCCTCGCCCTGTGGTGGTGGACCCACGACATCGGTCAGGGCAGCGGCGGCGCGGCGTGCGGCGTGCGCGACGGCCGCGGGGCGGAGGTCAGAGCGCAGAGGGTCGGTCGCCCCGCACAGCACCAACGCCCAGCGCATGCGCTCGAGCGTGGCGGTCAGCGGGCACGGGCCCAGATCGGGGGCGCGCCAGTCCCCCGGGCCGTCGGACTGCCAGAGCAGCTCGGCCACCTCCTCGAACGTCGAGTCCACGGCGAGCTCGGTGGCGGCGCGCCCGCGGTAGATAGGGCCGAGACGCTGGTCGAGCTGCGTCACCGCCGTCGTGATGGTGGCCAGTCGGGTCGCCGTCTGGCGGCCTCCCCTGCTCCGCGCCGCCAGGGACTCGATGTCGTCGAGGTCGAAGAGGCTCCCCCTCCGGCCCGGATCGGGGTGCGAGACCAGCAGGCCCCGGCTGACGTAGGCGTACAGCGTGGGCACCTTGACCCCAAGCCGGCGGGCGGCCTCGTCGGTCGTGAGCATCCGATCCATGACCAAATCCTATATTGACTTGATCAACGTTTACAGACGCAGGGAACAAGCGTCATAGTTGAGGTTATGGAAACCATTGTGCGTGATCTCATGACCTCTCCGGCGGTGACGTGCGCCGCCAGCCACAGCCTGGCCGTGGCGGCCCAGGCGATGCAGCAGGCCGACACGGGCTCCGTCGTCGTCACCGACGAGGGCAAGGTCGTCGGCATCCTCACCGAGCGCGACCTCCTCCGGGCCGCAGCGGGCCAGGGCGACCCCGAGCGCGAGCAGGTGGGCCTATGGATGACCGCCCGCCCCGACGTGCTCGGTCCCGACGAGCGGGCCGACGCCGCATGGGCGAGCCTCACCTCGCACCGCTACCGGCACCTTCCGGTCGTCGAGGACGACCGCTGCGTCGGCGTCGTCTCGCTGCGCGACCTGATGGCGGTGGCCCGCATCCGGCCGGCCACGGAGACCAGCGGGGACGTGCCGGCAGGCCTCGAAGGCGTGGTGGTGGCCGAGACGACCATCGGCGACGTGCGGGGCCAGGAAGGCTTCTTCCACTACCGCCAGTACTCCGCAGTCGAGCTGGCCGAGACGCGCTCGCTCGAGGACGTCTGGCACCTGCTGTTCCGCGGCGAGCTCCCCGACGCCGCGGCAGCGCAGGCCTTCGGGGCCGAGGTCCGCACCCGGCGCGCCCTCCCGCCTGGCCTGCACACCGTGCTCCCCGCCATCAGCCGACGTGGCGCGCCGCTCGATGTGTTGCGCACGGCGGTCTCGCTCCTGGCGGCCGAGCTCGGCTGGCTCCCCACCCACGACATTCAGGCCAACGAGCTGTACGACCAGGCGCTGGGTCTGTGCGCGGTCGTGCCGACCATTTTGGCGGCGGCGCATCGGCTCCGGCAGGGGGACGAGCCCGTCGAACCACACCCGGACCTCGGCTTCGCTGCCAACTACCTCTACATGCTCACCGGAAGCGAGCCGAGCGCGCTGCACGCCCGGGCCATCGAGCAGTACATGATCCTCACCATCGATCACGGGTTCAACGCGTCGACGTTCACCGCCCGCGTGGTGACGTCGACCGGAGCCGACCTCGGGGCCGCGATCGTGGCAGCCATCGGTGCGCTGTCGGGGCCGCTGCACGGGGGGGCGCCGAGCCGTGCCCTCGACATGCTCGACGCCATCGGCACGCCAGACCGGGCCGACGCCTATGTGCGCGCCGCGGTCGAAGGCGGCGACCGGATCATGGGGTTCGGCCACCGCGTCTACAAGACGGACGACCCGCGCTCGCTGCTGTTGCGCTCGGTCAACGAGCAACTGGGCGGGCCACTCGTCGAGTTCTCCCAGTCGGTGGAACGGACGACGGTCGACGTGCTGGCCGAGCTGAAGCCGGGTCGCCAGCTCTACACCAACGTCGAGTTCTACGCAGGTGTGGTCATGCACACTTGCGGCATCCCACGCGAGATGTTCACCCCGACCTTCGCCGCCGGCCGCACCATCGGGTGGAGCACCCACGTCATGGAGCAGGCGGCGCACAACCGGCTCATCCGACCGGCCGCGCGCTACGTCGGCCCTCCGCCGCCCCAGCCCCTGCCCCTGCCCGAGGGCTGACCCGGGCCCGGTCCCGGCCCGCCTGGCCTCCCCGGGGAATACCCGACTAATCTGGTCAGGGTTAGACGATTCGGGAAGGAGCCGGGCATGGGCGGAGGCAGCGACACCACGTCGAAGGGATCGAGCCGGGTGCGGGCACTCTTCTCGTTCCCCAACCCCGTCAACGAGGTCTCCGCCCGGCTGGTGGCGGCCGGCGTCGTGCTCCTGTGCGTGCTCACCATCGCCCTGGACCTGCGGTGGGCGACCATCGTGATCGCCTACGGCTTCGTGGCCCGAGTGCTGACGGGCCCGAGCCTGAGCCCGCTCGGCCAGTTCGTGACGCGGGTCGTGACCCCACGGCTCCCGATAGCCGAGCGGCCCGTGGCAGGTCCGCCCAAGCGGTTCGCGCAGGGCCTGGGCGTCGCCTTCTCGCTCACCGCCCTGATCCTGACCGGCCTGGGCTACTGGACCGCGGCGGAGGTCTTCCTCGGCGTGCTCGCCGCCGCTGCTCTCCTGGAGTCCGCCTTCGGCATCTGCCTGGGCTGCAAGGCCTTCGCCATCCTCATGCGGGTCGGCGTCGTGCCCGAAGAGGTGTGCGAGCGATGCAACGACATCTGGGCCACGCACGGCGCGGCGGCGTAGGCCGCCTACTGGCGCCAGCCCGGCGCGTCAGCTGTCGTACATGAGGACGCCCCGGATGTTCTTGCCGTCCCGCATGTCCTGGTAGCCCTGGTTGATGTCGCCGAGCTTGTAGGTGTTGGTGATCATGGAGTCCAGATCGAGGAGCCCGTTGCGGTAGAGCTTCAGCAGCTTGGGGATGTCAGAGTGGATGTTCGCCGAGCCGAAGATGCTGCCGACGACCTGCTTCTCGTAGATGGTCAGCATCATGAGATTCATGGTCACCTCCGTCTCGAAGTACGGATGGATGTTCGTGACCACCACCCGGCCGCGCTTGGCCGCCAGATTGAGGATGGAGTCCATCAGGAGGCCCGACCCCACCCCCATGGCGCAGATCACCTTGTCGCACATGTGGCCCCATGTCTCCTGCTGAATGAGCGCGGCGGCCTCTTCGATGGAGGGCGAAACGTGGGTGGCCCCGAAGGTGGGAGCCAGGTCGCGCTTGAGCTGCACCGGGTCGATGGCGAAGATCATCTCGGCACCGGCGATCCGCGCGCCCTGCACGGCGGAGGCCCCGATGCCTCCGATGCCGATCACTGCCACGTTGTCACCGGGCTGCACGTCCGCCGCGTAGACCGAGGATCCCCAGCCGGTCGTCACGCCGCAGCCGACGAGGCAGGCCTTGTCGAGCGGAATGTCGTCGAGGATCTTCACGCACGAGGCTTGATTGACCACGGTGTAGGGGGCGAAGGTGCCGAGGCAGACCATAGTGGAGACGTCCTGACCACGAGCGTGATGGCGCACGGTGCCGTCGAGCTGCTTGCCCGTCATGAGGATGCCGCCGACATCACAGAGGTTCGAGTGGCCGGTGGCGCACGGCGGGCACTTCCCGCAGGCGGGCACGAACCCCAGCACCACGTGGTCCCCCGGGCGGAGCCCGGTCACGCCCGGGCCGACCTCCTCGACGACGCCGGCACCCTCGTGGCCGCCGATGACGGGGAGGGGGACCGGCATGTCGCCGGTGAGCAGATGCTCGTCGGAATGGCACATGCCCGAGGCCGCCAACTTGATGAGGACCTCGCCCTCCTTCGGTGGGTCGAGCTCGATGGGCTCGACGTTCCACGCCTCCCGGTCCCACAGAACGGCTGCTTCGGTTTGCACGGTTCCTCCCCAAGTGACGACGCGACGACCGCTCACGCTATCCGGTGCCGCGTCGGGTCCGCCCGCTGGACGGGCGGCGGCGTTCAGCCCCCGGCCGGAGGGAGCGCCGGCCGGACGCAGACCAGGGTGAAGCGGCGCTGGGCGATCTTCCACCCCTCGGGTCGGCGGACCAGGACGTCGTCGTAGTACCCCACGGCCTGCGTCCCGGTCGCGTTGTCCGCGCCCATGATCAGGGCGTCCACGTAGCACCGGGAACTGACGCCGGCGGCGTGCGGCGCAACGGCTTCGTTCGAGATCCGGTGCAACGTGTGGCCGCAAGGAGCATGCGTCTCTTGCATCCAGGCTGTGAGCGCGTCGGCGCCATGCCAGGCCCCTATGTCGCCGTAGTCAGCTTCGCAGTCCTCGGTGAAGCAGGTGCGAAACAACACCCAATCGCGCCGGTCGATCCCCGTCGCATAGCGCACCAACACGGCTGCGACCTCGGCGCGGACTTCGCGATCGACCTCGGGAGACGTCACGTCGTACCCTCCTCGTCCTGACGCGTCTCCATGACCCCGCCGCTGCTCATGGCGAGCACCGCCCGCCCGCGGGCGGCAAGTGCATGTACGTAGGCCGCTCCTACCCCTTCAGACGCACCCGCGACGAGGGACCACGGCCCATACCGGTCTGCGAAATCGGCATCCTCCGTCACGGCTCTGCCTCCACATCGTCAATCTGCACTGCTACCCGACAGTCGCGCCACATTCAGGCGCGTGCACCTGCCTCACCTCGCCGGCCGCAGACAGGCGCTGGTCGAGCACGGCCGCAGACACCGCCCGGGCCCGGAAACGCAGGGGGCGCTCGTGCAGCTCTTCCATGTAGTGCGCCGCCCATCCGGCGATCCGGGCCACGGCGAAGATGGTGCGGCCGGTGTCGGGCGGCATGCCCGTGCCCCAGCTGAGCGCGGCCAGGGCGAGGTCGCAGTTGGCCAGCGGCACGTCGTGGGCGGCCGCCAGCGCGATGACCTCTTGCACGATGGCGCGGCGCTCGTCGCTCAAGAGCGGCTCCGCCAACTCGAGCAACGCGTCGAAGCGGGCGTCGCCGTTCTTGTAGACCGCGTGCCCGAAACCGGGCAGCCGACCCTGCTCACGCAACACGTCGTTCAGCGCGCGCGACACGCCGTCGCGCTCGGCCACCACGAGCAGTTCGTAGGCCTGCTGGCTCGCGCCGCCGTGCAGCGGTCCGGCCAAGGTCGCCAGCCCGGCCAGCAGTGCGTCGTAGGGATCGGCGCGCACCGAGGCCGCCACCCGTACCGCCATGGTCGAGGTGGCGAGCTCGTGGTCCGCCATGAGCACGAGGGCGGCATTCACCGCGGCGACCGGCACCGAGGTGGCGGACGCGGTGAGGCGCGCCGCCAGCCGCGTCGCGATGGAGGCGCTCGGATCCTCGCCCAGTGGTGGCGGCCCCACGACATCGGTCAGGGCGGCGGCGGCGCGGCGTGCGGCGTGCGCGACGGCCGCGGGGCGGAGGTCGGAGCGCAGCGGGTCGGTCGCCCCGCACAGCACCAGCGCCCAACGCATGCGCTCGAGCGTGGCGGTCAGCGGGCACGGGCCCAGATCGGGGGCGCGCCAGTCCCCGGGGCCGTCGGACTGCCAGAGCAGCTCGGCCACCTCCTCGAACGTCGAGTCCACGGCGAGCTCGGTGGCGGCGCGCCCGCGGTAGAGAGGTCCGAGACGCTGGTCGAGCTGCGTCACCGCCGTCGTGATGGTGGCCAGTCGGGTCGCCGTCTGGCGGCCTCCTCTGCTCCGCGCCGCCAGGGACTCGATGTCGTCGAGGTCGAAGAGGCTCCCCCTCCGGCCCGGATCCGGGTGCGAGACCAGCAGGCCCCGGCTGACGTAGGCGTACAGCGTGGGCACCTTGACCCCAAGCCGGCGGGCCGCCTCGTCGGTCGTGAGCATCCGATCCATGACCAAATCTTACATTGACTTGATCAACGTTTACAGACGCAGGGAACAAGCGTCATAGTTGAGGTTATGGAAACCATTGTGCGTGATCTCATGACCTCTCCGGCGGTGACGTGCGCCGCCGGCGACAGCCTGGCCGTGGCGGCCCAGGCGATGCAGCAGGCCGACACGGGCTCCGTCGTCGTCACCGACGAGGGCAAGGTCGTCGGCATCCTCACCGAGCGCGACCTCCTCCGGGCCGCAGCGGGCCAGGGCGACCCCGAGCGCGAGCAGGTGGGCCTCTGGATGACCGCCCGCCCCGACGTGCTCGGTCCCGACGAGCGGGCCGACGCCGCATGGGCGAGCCTCACCTCGCACCGCTACCGGCACCTCCCGGTCGTCGAGGACGACCGCTGCGTCGGCGTCGTCTCGTTGCGCGACCTGATGGCGGTGGCCCGCATCCGGCCGGCCACGGAGACCAGCGGGGACGTGCCGGCAGGCCTCGAAGGCGTGGTGGTGGCCGAGACGACCATCGGCGACGTGCGGGGCCAGGAAGGCTTCTTCCACTACCGCCAGTACTCCGCCGTCGAGCTGGCCGAGACGCGCTCGCTCGAGGACGTCTGGCATCTGCTGTTCCGCGGCGAGCTCCCCGACGCCGCGGCAGCGCAGGCCTTCCGGGCCGAGGTCCGCACCCGGCGCGCCCTCCCGCCCGGCCTGCACACCGTGCTCCCCGCCATCAGCCGACGTGGCGCGCCGCTCGACGTGTTGCGCACGGCGGTCTCGCTCCTGGCGGCCGAGCTCGGCTGGCGCCCCACCCACGACATTCAGGCCGACGAGCTGTACGACCAGGCGCTGGGTCTGTGCGCGGTCGTGCCGACCATTCTGGCGGCGGCGCACCGGCTCCGGCAGGGGGACGAGCCCGTCGAACCACACCCGGAACTCGGCTTCGCTGCCAACTACCTCTACATGCTCACCGGAAGCGAGCCGAGCGCGCTGCACGCCCGGGCCATCGAGCAGTACATGATCCTCACTATCGATCACGGGTTCAACGCGTCGACGTTCACCGCCCGCGTGGTGACGTCGACCGGAGCCGACCTCGGGGCCGCGATCGTGGCAGCCATCGGTGCGCTGTCGGGGCCGCTGCACGGGGGGGCGCCGAGCCGCGCCCTCGACATGCTCGACGCCATCGGCACGCCAGACCGGGCCGACGCCTATGTGCGCGCCGCGGTCGAAGGCGGCGACCGGATCATGGGGTTCGGCCACCGCGTCTACAAGACCGACGACCCGCGCTCGCTGCTGTTGCGCTCGGTCACCGAGCAACTGGGCGGGCCCCTCGTCGAGTTCTCCCAGTCGGTGGAGCGGACGACGGTCGACGTGCTGGCCGAGCTGAAGCCGGGTCGCCAGCTCTACACCAACGTCGAGTTCTACGCAGGTGTGGTCATGCACACCTGCGGCATCCCACGCGAGATGTTCACCCCGACCTTCGCCGCCGGCCGCACCATCGGGTGGAGCACCCACGTCATGGAGCAGGCGGCGCACAACCGGCTCATCCGACCCGCCGCGCGCTACGTGGGTCCTCCGCCGCCCCAGCCCGTGCCCCTGCCCGAGGGCTGAACCGGGCCCGGTCCCGGCCCGCCCGGCCCTCCCCGAGCAGAATACCCGACTAATCTGATCAGGGTTAGACGATTCGGGAAGGAGCCAGGCATGGGCGGAGGCAGCGACACCACGTCGAAGGGATCGAGCCGGGTGCAGGCACTCTTCTCGTTCCCCAACCCGGTCAACGAGGTCTCCGCCCGGCTGGTGGCGGCCGGCGTCGTCCTCATGTGCGTGCTCACCATCGCCCTGGACCTGCGGTGGGCGACCATCGTGATCGCCTACGGCTTCGTGGCCCGGGTGCTGACGGGCCCGAGCCTGAGCCCGCTCGGCCAGTTCGTGACGCGGGTCGTGACCCCACGGCTCCCGATGGCCGAGCGGCCCGTGGCGGGGCCGCCCAAGCGGTTCGCGCAGGGCATGGGCGTCGCCTTCTCGCTCACCGCCCTGATCCTGACCGGCCTGGGCTACTGGACCGCGGCGGAGGTCTTCTTGGGCCTGCTCGCCGCCGCCGCTCTCCTGGAGTCCGCCTTCGGCATCTGCCTGGGCTGCAAGGCCTTCGCCATCCTCATGCGGGCAGGCGTCGTGCCCGAAGAGGTGTGCGAGCGATGCAACGACATCTGGGCCACGCACGGCGCGGCGGCGTAGGCCGCCTGCCGGCGCCAGCCCGGCGCGTCAGCTGTCGTACATGAGGACGCCCCGGATGTTCTTGCCGTCCCGCATGTCCTGGTAGCCCTGGTTGATGTCGCCGAGCTTGTAGGTGTTGGTGATCATGGAGTCCAGATCGAGGAGCCCGTTGCGGTAGAGCTTGAGCAGCTTCGGGATGTCGGAGTGGATGTTCGCCGAGCCGAAGATGCTGCCGACGACCTGCTTCTCGTAGATGGTCAGCATCATGAGATTCATGGTCACCTCCGTCTCGAAGTACGGATGGATGTTCGTGACCACCACCCGGCCGCGCTTGGCCGCCAGGTTGAGGATGGAGTCCATCAGCAGGCCCGACCCGACGCCCATGGCGCAGATCACCTTGTCGCACATGTGGCCCCATGTCTCCTGCTGAATGAGCGCGGCGGCCTCTTCGATGGAGGGCGAAACGTGGGTGGCCCCGAAGGTGGGAGCCAGGTCGCGCTTGAGCTGCACCGGGTCGATGGCGAAGATCATCTCGGCACCGGCGATCCGCGCGCCCTGCACGGCGGAGGCCCCGATGCCCCCGATGCCGATCACGGCCACGTTGTCACCGGGCTGCACGTCCGCCGCGTAGACCGAGGATCCCCAGCCGGTGGTCACGCCGCAGCCGACGAGGCAGGCCTTGTCGAGCGGAATGTCGTCGAGGATCTTCACGCACGAGGCTTGATTGACCACGGTGTAGGGGGCGAAGGTCCCGAGGCAGACCATGGTGGAGACGTCCTGACCGCGAGCGTGATGGCGCACGGTGCCGTCGAGCTGCTTGCCCGTCATGAGGATGCCGCCGACATCACAGAGGTTCGAGTGGCCGGTGGCGCACGGCGGGCACTTCCCGCAGGCGGGCACGAACCCCAGCACCACGTGGTCCCCCGGGCGGAGCCCGGTCACGCCCGGGCCGACCTCCTCGACGACGCCGGCACCCTCGTGCCCGCCGATGACGGGGAGGGGGACCGGCATGTCGCCGGTGAGCAGATGCTCGTCGGAATGGCACATGCCCGAGGCCGCCAGCTTGATGAGGACCTCGCCCTCCTTCGGAGGGTCGAGCTCGATGGGCTCGACGTTCCACGCCTCCCGGTCCCACAGAACGGCTGCTTCGGTTTGCACGGTTCCTCCCCAGGTGACGACGCGACGACCGCTCACGCTATCCGGTGCCGCGTCGGGTCCGCCCGCTGGACGGGCGGCGGCGTTCAGCCCCCGGCGGAAGGGAGCGCCGGCCGGACGCAGACCAGGGTGAAGCGGCGCTGGGCGATCTTCCACCCCTCGGGTCGGCGGACCAGGACGTCGTCGTAGTACCCCATGGCCTGCGTCCCGGTCGCGTTGTCCGCGCCCATGATCAGGGCGTCCACGTAGCACCGGGAACTGACGCCGGCGGGGTGCGGCGCAACGGCTTCGTTGGAGATCCGGTGCAACGTGTGGCCGCAGGGAGCATGCGTCTCTTGCATCCAGGCGGTGAGCGCGTCGGCGCCATGCCAGGCCCCTATGTCACCGTAGTCAGCTTCGCAGTCCTCGGTGAAGCAGGTGCGAAACAACACCCAATCGCGCCGGTCGATCCCCGTCGCATAGCGCACCAACACGGCGGCGACCTCGGCGCGGACTTCGCGATCGACCTCGGGAGACGTCACGTCGTACCCTCCTCGTCCTGGCGCGTCTCCATGACCCCGCCGCTGCTCATGGCGAGCATCGCCCGCCCGCGGGCGGCAAGTGCATGTACGTAGGCCGCTCCTACCCCTTCAGACGCACCCGCGACGAGGGACCACGGCCCATACCGGTCTGCGAAATCGGCATCCTCCGTCACGGCTCTGCCTCCACATCGTCACTCGGCACTGCTACCCGACAGTCGCGCCACATTCAGGCGCGTGCACCTGCCTCACCTCGCCGGCCGCAGACAGGCGCTGGTCGAGCACGGGCCGCAGACTACTTGTGCAATGCCCCGCTCACCCTGGTCAGTGGTCCGGTTCCTCGCCCCGCCTCGCCAGGCCGGTCAGCGGATAAGCAGAGCCGGCAGGCCTCGCATCTCGTCCCCGCAGGGGAAATCAAGAACGCAGCGCGAGCGAAGCGTCCCGGGCCCCGGGCACTCGGGTGGCGACCAAGCCGACCCTGTCGAGCGCGAGGGCGAATCGGTGCGCATCCCGAACCGCGCAGCCTCCGTGGTCGTTGTTGAAGTAGACGAAGACGTCATCGTCGGCTTCCCAAGTGTCAGCCAGGCGCTCCGCCCAGCGACCGAGCGCCGCCCGGCCATAGCAGGGCGAAGGGCTTGCCCGTCCCTCGTGGAAACGGACATATCCCCAGTTGGCGGTGCGCCGCAGCGGTGAACGCCTCCCTGCCTTGTCCGTCAGGCAGAACGCAGCGTTGCGCTCTTCCAAGAGCTCGAATACCTGGTCGCATTGCCACGAGTCGTGACGTGGTTCGACCGCGACGCGGGATCGGGCCGGAAACGCTTCGAGCGTGGCGCGGAGCGCGTCGACGTCGACCCGCAGATTTGGCGGTAGTTGCAGGAGAATCGGACCCAGCTTGGGGCCCAGGTGCCCAGCCCTCTCCATGAGCCGCCGGACGGGAGCGCTCGGCTCTTTCAGTCGACGGACGTGCGTCAGATACCGACTCGCCTTCACGGAGAAGACGAAGTCACTCGGAGTCTCCGCCGCCCACCGTTCGAAGACGTCGGCCTCGGGCAGACGGTAGAACGCGCTGTTGGATTCGACGGTCTC
Organism: uncultured Acidimicrobiaceae bacterium; assembly: GCA_963753115.1. Taxonomy (GTDB): domain Bacteria; phylum Actinomycetota; class Acidimicrobiia; order Acidimicrobiales; family RAAP-2; genus Bog-473. Next base: position 11,347 of record CAVWBB010000005.1, on the reverse strand, counting down.
GAAGTGACTCGCGTAGCGCTCGAGCCAGTGCGCCTGGCCAAGCCCGACCGGGTAGAAGCGTCCTCGCCAATCTGCGTACTGCCACCCCGAGGTGCCGACGTGGACCGGCACCCCTCAGCTCCCCCAGACGAGGAAGGAGAGGACTCTCAGGACATGCGACCCGTTGCATGGTTCCACGTTCTCTCCATTCACGCTCGGCCATACCCCCGCGGTGAGGCCCGATGCCTCCCCTATTCCCCGGGGCCGACGTGATCCCCCGAGGCCTGACGTGGCGCGAACGTGACGAGACGGTGACACGTCTGACATTTTGGCGCGGTCGAGGCGACCACGGCACCTGCCGTTTGCATCCGGTCCTGTCGGGTAGGGGGCCACCGAGGAGGTGTCCCCCACTCAGATGGAGATTTCACGCCCGCAGTCCCACGCGCCAGTCCACGATGGAGCGCGTCACAAGCAGAACGCAGAGGGCTCTTGCCACAGCGCAGATCCAAAAACCGCGGTGACCTACGGCTAGGTTATCGAGAATAGGGGTATAGATAGTCGGTGACTATCTCCCGTCGCATTGCCCGCCCTCTCCTGGCTGCTGTCTTCATTGCAGAAGGCTTGGACGCCATCCGCAATCCCGAACCGACGGGGAGGGCTCTCGATCCTCCTGTCGAACCTCTGCCGTCCGGAGACGCCCTCCCGCAAGTCAACACCGTGGACGTGGTGAGGCTGAACGGAGTCGTCCAGGTTGGAGGCGGTGTCCTCCTCGCTATCGGGAAGTTGCCCCGCCTGGCCTCTGTGGCTCTCATGGCCACAATTGTTCCGACCACCTACGCCGGACATCGGTTCTGGGAAGAGCCGGATGCCGATCTGCGGACTCAGAAGAGGATGCAGCTCCTCAAGAACCTGGGACTCCTGGGGGGATTGATCTTCTCTGCCGTGGACACCGACGGCGCCCCTTCGGTCGGATGGAGAACACGGCGACGCGTCCACGAGGTCGCCAGCACGCTGAGTGACGTGCGGACCAGCTCGGACGGCCAAGCCCTGAGCACGGCGTCCAGAGCGGCCGATGCGGGGCGGGCGGCGGGACGTCGGGCCGCGCGCGCGACCCGACGGGCGACTCGTCGAGCCAATGCAACGGCCGCCGGTGCAGCCCGCCAGGCAGGTGAGATTGCGACACAGGCCACCAGAACTGGAGTGGAACTCACCTCACCAGCCTTACGACACGCGAATGACGGGGTTGTTGAGGCGGCAGGAGAAGCACTCGAGATTGCTGCTCCCTACGTTTCAGCAGGACTCGAGCGCGCAGGGGAATTCATTGATGAGGCTCTCGATGTCGCAAGTCCTTACATCTCCGCCGGACTGGAACGTGCCGGGGAGTTGCTCACCCGGGCACCACATCGCACCTCCACCGACTGAGTCGAACGCTCGATTCGCAGTGCGCCCGAGGTTCATGGGACCCGCCGGGCGATCGTCGCTGTCGGGAGGGGTTCCGCCCCAACCGTCCCCGCGAATCACGTACGAGACTGCCTCTTAGGCGATTCGTTGTGTATCCGGCTCCAGTCCGGGTTCTGGTGGGAGTTCATGGGTCGCCGCCTCCCACATGCGGGCCGCGGTGCGGATGGCGACAAGCCGCGCCACTCCGGCACCGACCCCGTGGCGATCGCCCAGCTCAAGGCATCCACCCATGAAGAGCGGCGATCTGCGGGCACTGGCGGGTGCATATCGCCTCGCAGCGATTTCCACGCCGTCTCAAGGAGCCGCTGCGTGATGAGGCCGGCTATTGCGCCGGACCCCAGGGTGACTATTTTCCAGCCGTACTTCTTCAACATTGTTTCCTTCACTTATCCGGGTGAGAAGCGGCCCGCCGAAGCTGGAGGATTCTGGACACTGCTACGACGACGACAACCAGAGCACCCGCCGCCGCCGCAATGAGGATCACCACTGCCGCCGGCGCTGTCCCGTGTAGCCAAAGGAAGTTGACCGAGGACCGTTGCGTGTTCTGGGCGATGAAAATGATCAGCAGAACGAGGAGCAAGGCAGCGACCACTACGGCGGTCCAACTCGCGCTCACCCGAGTCCTGGCGACTTTTGTCGTCCTCGACTCCGATTCCTGATGCTCGGCTTTCTGAGGCTCAGCCTGCGACATAGCTCTACCGTCCGTTTCCGGGTGGATGAAATCCTGCATCAGACAGCAACTTCGCCATGGTGGCTACCGGATGCTCTCAGCCTACTAATGCGCCGAGTCAACCTCGCTCACGACGTTCCCCCGTCCGTCATCGACGACAGTCCGTCGGCGGCCGGTATTTGGCACCACCATCACGATGATCGACAGACAGTGCCGACAGCGCCGACGATCATCAGGATCCAGCCCACCTTGTTGACGTTGAGGCCGTGCTGATATGGCTCCGAGACGGCCAAGTCGAGAATGGCACCCACTGCGCAAAAGGACGCTCGCGACCAACCCTCCCGCTCCAACCACGGCAGCCTCCTCGCAGGTTGCAATGCCTGTACCCGCGTCCGGGTGCGGCAAACAGTGCGGTCAACGGTGTTGCACCAGCCATCTTGTGGGACCAAAGATCGAACGGGCCTTCGGCGCTTTCGGAGATTGAGTTCCTTCCTTTAGGCAGTCTCATCAAGTTCCTCTTCATCCATGCCTCCCAGGACTCCCGCGAAACCCGCCGGAGCGCGTCCCTTTCGACGAGAGCTCGTCACGACGATCGCCTCGGAGTCGTGTCGAATACGGAGCCCCGCGTCCACCGCCCGTTCATAGAGGTCACGATCTTCACCACTCGGCAACCTTCCAAAGCCTCCCAGTTCCTCGTATTGTGCGGCGCAGAAGCCAAGGCTGGCTCCATGGATCGGGTCCAGTTCTGCCGCATAGCGCTCCGCCCACCGAAGAACCGTGCCACTCTCCTCAGAAACCTTGATTCTTCCTGCCCACAGGTCAATGCCGGATCGATAGGCATTCATCTGAACGGTGAGCCAGTCCTGCGGCACCCGCGAATCGGCGTCGGTTGTGGCCAACCACACTCTGGTGAGATCCACCTCAAGCCAGCGCGCCAGGAGGGCCGCGAACCCGAATCGACGTGCCAGTCCAACGCTCCTGCACTCTCGTCGGACGACGAGGGCATTGCGGCGGGCAGCCCAGCACCGCGCGATCGTCGAGCTGGCATCGCCGCAACTGTCAAGCACGATTGCGACGCGGCAGGAGATCGAAGGGGGAAGCTCGTCAATTGCACGTTCGAGCGCTTGCAACGCATCGGGAAGCAGGTCCTCCTCATTGTGAACGGGAACCACGATGCCGACGGTGTGGAGCACGCGGTCGCGAAGAAGGCGCGTCACTGTTTCTCCCAGATGTCGAGTACAAACTCCTCTTCAATGTGGTGAACGACGCTCTCAAGACCGAACGTGCTGCCGATGATCCGGTGAGTCCGCTCAGCGCTCAGGGGATAGTTGGTCTCACCGCGCCAGTGAACGCCGACGATATGGGCGCCAAGGATCGCGGACTCCATGACGCGCGCCATGACGCAAGTGAGGTCGGTGACGTCGAAGTAGTAGGCAATCTCGCTGAGGACGACAAGATCGAAGAGCCCGCCCGGCCACTGGTCCGGAATGGAGCGTTCCTGAACCTGGACGTGGGGCGCCATTCTGAGCCGCATCTGGGCCCGCTCGAGGGCGCAGGGTACGATGTCGGTGGAGAGCAGCCGATCGCAGCGAGCAGCCAACAGCTCGCTCAGGACTCCTACGGAGCATCCGGGCTCAAAGGCGGACCGATACCGGGTCCGCGGCAAGCTGGCGATCGTCACGCCATACTTCCGTTGTTCGTACGGGCTGCTCTCGAATTCCCAGGGATCCACCTCCTGCCCATAGATCTCTTCGAAGTAAGCGCGGGGTGTTGACGTCATCGTTCCGCCTCGATGAATACCTCGAAGGGTCGCCAAAAGCGGCGCAACACGGAATCGAGGGAGCAGGGGTCGCTCGTCCTGGTTGGGTCCGAGAGGCCTGATCTGAGTGGTGAACGCATGTGTCGCCCACCGTTTGCGAGCCACTTGACGCCTACCGAGTTCCAGCCGACTGCACCGGTACCAGGGCACGTCCGTGCTCGCTGGCGTTGCCCAATGCCAAGCCCAGACCAGATACTCGAGGATCGGCGTGCGAGTTGATCGGGCGGCAGATGCCGCGGCCAGACCCGTTGCGTCATGGTCCGGGTGGCCGTCACGCCGCCAGGGAGCCACACAGAGATCGTCCGGCTCGAGCAGGCCACGCAGACGCTCGGTCAGGTCATGACACCGATCAGCGACAGACCCGTCGGCGAAACCAAGTCGTTCAACTCGAGCAGAGCCGCAGCCCAGGCGAGTCAGTGCAACCTGTGTCTCGATCGCCCTGGTCGCCGCGAGGTCTTGGCCCGATGCTCGCTCACTGGGATGTGAGGCCTCGCCATCGGTGACGGCGATCAGCACCGGCTCCACACCGGCGCGGGTCATGTTCTGGAGCAGGCCGCCGGCGCCGAGCACTTCGTCATCGGGGTGCGGGGCCACGACCACCAGACGCCGGGGTCGCATCTCGCGCAGACGAGTGAGACCAGAGAGCCGGCTTGCGCTGAGCCACGTGTGCTCATCTGTTCCCGGGTTCTGTTCGTCGACGACTAGCGTCCACGGCCACCCATCGCACGCCATGTGCCCAAGGGCACTTGCATCTTGTGGGCCGTGAAATTGGGCGAGGTACACGTAGAGATCAGCCGCTCGTCGCGCCTGCCCGGCGTCGTGACAAAGGGGGCCGGCTCCCCCGGCTGCGGCGGTGTGCAGCAACACTTGCTGCGTTGCGTGATGGACAGAGTGGCGGACAACCATGGCCCGGCGTCTTGCTGCATGCTCCTTGTCGTGCGGATCGTCATCAATCTCCTCGGCCGCCTGCTCCAGGAGTCGTCGCATGAGCTCGAGATGAGCCACGGCGTGTCCCAATTCGGCCGCCACGAGTTCCGACGGATCCGCGCGCGTCCCCGCCAGACAGTGTTCGACCAGGCCCCGGGCACCCCCGTACCAGCAGGCGGCGACCCCGGTGCCCCCGAACCAGAAACCGGGGCGTTCGAGATAGAAGTTGGGCGGGCCCACCGCGGAACGCTCTGGCAACGGTGGCCCTCCAAATTCGAGGGACTCGCTGAGGGAATCTGCCATCCCAACCGCCGGCCAAGATCCGGAGCAGACGCCGATCACGTTCTTGCTCACCGATACGTCAAAGAGTCGATACCCGTCGGCGCATTCGGCCGTGACCAGCGCCCGGTCAAGGCGCGTGCTGCCCGAGCAGTACGGTTTCGTTCCCTCCAGATGCCAGCCATCTTGGCCCAAGCGTGCCGTCGTACTTGCTGGCGGGCGCGCGGCCCACACCCCGTAGGTTTGGCCAGGCGATCGGATCCCTTCCCGCCTCCGCGAGAATGGCAAGCGCATCGAGGTGACCTTCAGCCAACCGAGCGAGCGACAAGTCCCGGGCTGCCCAATCCGCAAGTGCACTGAAGCGAGAAGCTGTACCACCCGAGCCAGGCTTTGGTAGAGCCGGCCCACAGCCACGTGCGATCTGCTTCAACTCCATCCAGGGCTTCAATCCCGCCCTTTCATGGCGTCGCCCTTAGCGCCAACGATGTCGACTGCGACTTTCACACAGCGGTAGTACCCGATTCGGCCCAGATCAACCGTCACGGCAACGCGTTCGATTCGACAACGCTATGTGATGCGATGCAATGCCGTAGCTCCTGGCTCCCTCCTTCTTGCTTCGCTCGCTTCTCTTACTCGAGCCATGAGTGTCGACCGCATTCATTGGGTTGGTTGGCAATTCCCTTCGGTTGAATTGGTGCCCAAATGGGTAGAGAGAAAGTGAACCCGAACGAGAGGACGTATTGTGTCAACGGTCGATAAGGCAAAGAACAAAGCTCAGGAAGCGAAGGGCCACGTCAAGGAGGCCGTCGGCGACGCAACGAACGACAGGTCACTGAAGACAGAAGGCAAGGGCGACAAAGTCGCTGGGAACTTGAAGCAAGCCGGTGAGAAGGTGAAGGACGCTTTCAAGAAGTAGCCGTCTCCGTCTTCAGGTGCTTCTGGGGCCAAGAATGAGAAGAGATGAGAGCTGACATGAAGGCACCTCCACGGTGCCCACAGTGTCATGGCTCTCGAGTCGATGAGTACACGCATTACGACTGTCCTGAAGGTTCATCTCCTCAGGCTCATCGTCATTGGGGGTGTTCGACATGCGAGTTCGATTTCGTGACCCTTTTGGTGACGTGACACGGGCTGTCGTTGCCACCGCCCACACTCGCCGGATTGACTTGAGCCGCGCATTCCGTGGCACTGGGAAATGAAGCGCCTCAGCGCATGATTCCGTCAGCTCATTTCTGAGGCGGTTGAACGAGACCTCGAAGCAACGCTATGCCGACCACTTCGGGTTCCAGTCCGTGACCCACGTGTCGAGGCCTGTGAGCTGAAGAATGCGTAGGACGTTCGGTTGGGGTCGACACACGACCAAGGTTCCTCCGTCCTTGATCGCGAGTTGCCTCGCTTTGTGAATGGCACCCAAGCCCGAGGAGTCCATGAACGTGAGCTTGGAAAGATCGATAACCACCAATGAACCAGGCGGTCCTTGCAACTGCTCCGGGAGCCCTCGACTGCTGCTCACATCGAGCTCTCCGATCAAGACGAAGATGCGATCATCTTCGACTTCGCGAGAAGTAACGCTAAAAAGGTCCACCATCACTTGTCTCCTCTGTGTAGTCAACAAAGAAACGTGCCCGGCCCTTATGCAAACGGGACGACGGCGATGAACGTCTAGAGAAACCTCTTCGTGGTGCGTCTTGCCTGTGGTGCCCTCCTCCTCTGCGAACTCGACCGCAGAAATATCGGTGGCGTCGCCTGCTGATCCAAGCATTCGCCTGCTGCGGGACTCAAGAATATTTCTGGGCTTGAGGCAGTTCAAATGGAACTGCGTCTCCGAATCGGGCCCCTTGAGCAGTACCCAGCCCAGGTGAGATTGCTACGTCATCGCCGCTTGCGGCCTGAGTGATCGAGGCGCCAATAGCTGGGCAGGGGCAGCGCTCGTTGATGAGCGGACTCGCGGCGCCCAGGCCGTTACCCGTGCGTGCTGAGATGCAGTGGTCCTCATCTCGGCGAGAGGGACGTAGACCAGAATCGGCTGAATCGACTCCGCTCAGCGCTTGGCGTAGTCGGTGAATCCCTGCCAGTCGATGACGACGCACGGCTGATCCCCGATGATCCAGGCGTCGTGTCCGGGCGCCATGACGGCGAAGTCGCCGGGCCCGAACTCCATCTCCTCGCCATCGTCCATGACCACCCTCATGCGGCCGGAGACGAAGTAACCGGTGTGCCCGGCTTGGCAACTGTCCGTTTTGGCGATTGGCTTGACATGCTCCGACCACCTCCACCCCGGAAGGAAGGTCGCCCTACCAACCGCGCCTTCGTCAGTATTCACCACCTCCAACTGACCGGTACCTCCATCAAAGGGCCGGACCTCGTCTGGCTTGTCGAAACTCTTGCGCAGCAATCCCGGCACCATTCCTCCTTTCGTTGCGGTTACGCGTGAACCTCATCCTTCAGGTTCTGGCGGAGCCAAGTGCGAACCTCGTCGGTATCCTCATGTCCGTGCACGGCGACGGCGTGCTGGGTGGCCGCGAGGAGAACCTCGTCCTCCTCGCCAGATATCGTCAAAGTGCAACCGCTGTCACTTGGAAAGTCCCGGCAATCAGCAACTTTTCGGCCCATGTCTCTCCCCTTTGGTTCGTCATTCCTTCCCGTTACATCTCCTCGACCCGTTGCACATCGAGATTGCGGAAGACCAACGGCCCGTCGCACAATTCGCGCAGTTGCTCAGCAAGTGCTGCCGTCTCCGGAAGTTCAGAGTTCGCCATCGCATCCTTGAATGACGGGAATTCCACGATCTGCACATAGGCGTTCGATCGGTCCCTGTCCCTCGTGAAGGTCCCTCGCTGTGCTGTGCGCCTGCCAGCAGTCTTCTCACGCCATGCATCGACCAGCGCCTCAACCTCGTCCGATCTGGTCGTCTCGATCTCGATGATCTGGATGAACCCCACGAGGCTGCTCCTTGATTGAGCGCTCTTTGCAAGGTAAACCCGCAGTGACCGGATTGCAATGGTCATTTCTTCAGGTCAGCGTCGAACGCGCTGCTCTCAGTGCCGTCCCAGAAACCTATGGCCCGGCGCCCTCAGACCAGTCTCAGAAGAGGGTCGGCACACGAATCCCAGTGCTCCAGCTGTGGACATCCTTGCTCGGATGCCCGTACTTCACCTTCGGCGCGGCAGGAGGACGTTGGGGTTCAAGATGCCCGCAGGGTCCAATGCCGTCTTCAATCGGCGAAACGCCGCGATCTCTGATTCGCTCCGGTTCAGGTGCAGCCAAGCCCGCTTCGCCGTTCCGATGCCGTGTTCAGAGCTGATGCTGCCGCCGAGCTCGGCGACGTAGTGCATGACATGGTCGTCCACGGTGTCGTTATCCGGTTCGATGCCGGTGACGTTGACGTGGACGTTGCCATCACCGACGTGACCGAAGAGCCAAGTAACTGCATCTCGGTCGGCACCTCTCACGACCTCAGGCACATGGTCGATGAAGGCGGCCAATGCACGCGCCGGCAACGTCACATCAAGCTTGTGGGGTGCACCGAGCGTGTTGATGGCTTCGGTATGTCCTTCACGGCAGCGCCACAGCTGAGCTCTCCTGGCGGTGTCCGTCGCGACCGCGACATCTTCGACGCCGGCCATCGAATCGAACGCGGCGGCTAAGGCGGGCAGCGGGTCGTGCTGCGCCGCTACCTCGACTAACAGGTAGGACTGGTGAAGTCCTTGAAATGGTGCAGCCGTTCCGGTCGCCCGACAGACGAGGTCGAGACCCGACTGGAGGAAGAACTCGAGCGATTGGAGTTCGGGCAGGGACCTGCGCAGCAGCGAGGCCGCATCCACTGCGGCCGCCGTGGTGGAGAAGGCGACGATTGAAGTCACGTGCTCCGGACTGAGGGGCACCAGCCGTAGTCGGGCGGCCGTGACGAGTCCCAGCGTCCCCTCACTGCCACAGAGCAAACCGCCGAGGTCGTAGCCAGTGTTGTCCTTCATAAGGCCGCCCATGTGCGAAACGGTCTCACCCGTTCCCAGTACCGCTTCGAACCCCACCAATTGCGCCTTGGTGGCGCCATGGCGGAGCACCTGCAACCCTCCGGCGTTCGTGGCGACAGTGCCACCGATGGTCGCACTGTCTCGGCTGCCAAGATCGACACCGTAAGCCCAGCCGGCAGCAGCGGCGGCGGCCTGCACGTCCGCCACCGTGGTCCCTGCCCCGACCGCGAGCTGGCCGCCCAGCGTGTCGACATCGGTGACCCCCGCCAGCCGGCGCAGACTGAGCACCAGCTCGCCGGCGAGGGGAACGCCTCCGCCAACAAGACCCGTATTGCCTCCTTGTGGTACGAGGGCGGCACCGGCCTCCTTGCAGACGGCGACTACCGCCGCCACCTCCGAGGCGTCACCGGGGCGCACAACGGCCCTCGGATGACCTTTGAAACGCCCGGTCCAGTCGATGGCGTACGAGGCCATTACTTCCGACTCGACGATTACATGTGTAGGGCCGACGGCCTCGCGGAGCTGCTCGAGCAGGTCTGCTGGCACGTGCTCATCTTCGCGCCACCACAAGGGCTGCAGTTACCCATGTCCAAGTTCGGGTCTCCGGACCAGCAGAGCGGTCCCGTGGTACCCGAGCTCAGAATGACCACTCAGCGTCGCGGCCCGGAGATCAGGCGTGTGAAATTTCCAGTCAGAGAAACGACCCGCCGACGCGTCGTTACTGTGTTGGACCGAAATAGCCCGTGGCCAAGCAGACCGGTGAGAGAACTCGTGAACTATCCGCTCAAGGATGGGGTGCCGAACCCGACAAGAGTGCGTAGATCTGCACCATTGGTGCTGTGTCGTTCAAAAACGACTTGCCGCCAGTGAACAACCCGGTGAGCGGATCACGCCGTTCGATCCACATCCGATTCCCATACTCCTGTGCCAGAGCCCTGTAGGCCGGGTCCGGGCTGACCCCGTCAAGAAGGAGCAGGTTCCTGAAGAACACGGCATTGAACGCCGCGCCCTGATCGACCAATCGATCCAGTGAGAAATGCTGTAGGGCTGCCCGAGCAGTCCGCCGCGCCCGAGTCAGATAGTCGGCTTCGCTGGTCGCTCGATGGAGCAAGACCCCCGCCCCAATCATGGTGCCCTGGTTGTAGCTCCAGATGTCGGCGAGCACGGTGCCGTCGGCAGCTATCTGGTCGAGGTAGAGGCCGCCGCTGCTCCCGAGCGACTCGTGAACCCATTCGTAGATTCGCTTCGCCCAGTCAAGCTTCGTTTCGTCGCCGTCCCGCATACCTACGAGCGCTGCCAATTCAGCGACTGGAGCGTTCGAACAGGTATTACGCGAGCTGTTCGATGCCGGCACCTTCCAGCGGATGCCACCAGGATTACTCCAGGCTGTATTGATCGACCACCCCGTGAGCACGAAATCAAGCAGCCGGCGACTCAGACCAGCGGCCTCATCGCTTCCGGTGAGCACGTGGTGGTGACAGATCGCGAGCGCCAGCCACGTGTTGTCGTCATAGAAGACGTCGCCGCCCGCGCCGTGCGGGAACGGGGGGACGGATTCGAATCCGATCGGGTCGGTGCCGGCCAGATCCGATCGATGACCCCGGTGGTATGCACGGAGTCCGTGCAAGAATCCCCGGAGCAATGCGTCAACCTCGGCGTGTCCTCCCAGGGCGGCCAGCGTGCACACTGCTGACCAGGCATCGGCATAGGGCCAGAGTGCTTCGTTGTTCCGCAGCAGCCACAACTTTCGGTGGCCCCACAGGCGAGTGCTCTTGTTGAAGAGACCGGGGTTACACAGTGCGTCAAAGGTGGCGAAGGCCCGCTCCTCGTTGGATTCGTCGGTCGTCACAATCTCCACTCTTTTCACATTTCCGAGCGAACCACCTGGCATGGCCTATGACGCGCAGGTACTTCGGGGTCACCAGGCGGACAAGTCTCTCGACCGTCTGAATCATCGGAATGTGCACCGAGATGATGGATAGTGGGCCGCCCGGGTCTCGATCCCGGCACCTTGGGATCCGATAATTGGGACATCTAGCGGTTCACCGAAGTACGTAACAGCAGCGTGGCGATGGTGCGTCGTTCAGGCGAGTCCGCAGAAGTGCGCAGAAGACGGCTCCCTGGGCTACAAGATTGGCTGCAGTGTCTGCCAGCAACGCTCCACGGGGTCCGCGAATACGGTTACTCGCTGTCGCCCGTGCGTCAAGGGAATCTTCGATGACCCCCTGCCCCCGTACG
>CAVWBB010000004.1:0-154280 GCA_963753115.1 uncultured Acidimicrobiaceae bacterium | reverse complement strand
CACCTAGGCAATCGTTGCAGGCGGTCACTGGCCGTAAAGGGATGCTCACCTTGCGCCCGCGGCCACGACGACCCCGGGTGCGGGCGGCTACAAAAAGACACGCGCTTCGGGTTGGGTCCTTCGCCTATCGTTCGCGATTGCCGCGGCATTGCGGGGCAACTGTTGGTAAAAGTCTCGTGATGAGCCAGGTCCGAAGATCCTCCAGACCGAAAACCGAGAGGTCCATCGAGCGGCACCAATAAGGCAAGAATCCCATCTCGGAGCAAGGCCCGAGGACATCGGAGGTTGCTACTGCCTTGCTCAAATCAGTGGATGCAACGATTCTGGCCCGAACTGGCTGGACAGTGAACCGGCTCCGAGCTGCACAAATGGACTGACCGGAACAGACTGGACGACGGGGATCGCGGCCTAGGACTTCGAGGCCAGTCGCGCATAGGTGGTCTCGGCATTGCCCTTACGGGGTCGACCCTGTGGAATCCCTGGTCCAGGCGGTGGGAAATCAAAGGTCATAGCCTGGGAAGAAGCCACACGTGGAACCCCTCGCGGGCTGCTCAGGGACGTTTTGTCTCGGCACCCCACCAACGGGGTGTCGACAGAACTGCACACCTCCAATCGACAAAACCCAGGGCTATCGGCCGCCCAGCGCTGGATTCTTGGCCGAGTGAAGGGCCGAGGGCCGCCTTCGAAGCCTCAGAGCACGGCAACCTGGGACTTCCCCGGGCGCCTGCCGCCCGACGGGCGATGAAACCCGGGGTGCCACGGGGTGGGGCCGAGATGCCGGGTCAGGCGATCAGCGGAGGATCCGGGCCCGCGGCGTCAGCTGCTGCCCCCGCCGACGGGCGCCAATGCGTGATAGGCGGGGCTCGTATGCCGGTTAACGGGAGTGGGGGCGGCCGACCGATTGGCACTCCCCACATCGGAAATAATCACGATGTGCAGCACTTTCTCGAGACCTGGGGATACCTTGCAATCTTCATCCTCACGGTCTTGGAATCCGCCTGTATACCCATACCGTCAGAAGTCACCCTCGGACTAGGTGGAGCACTCGCGAGTCGTGCTGTCATCGGGGGCGCGCAGGGCCATCTCAATCTCGGCCTGGTGATCGTGGTCGGCATCGCCGGATCGGTATGCGGCTCGCTGCTGGCATATGTCGTCGGCCGAACCGGGGGTCGGACGTTGATTGACCGGTACGGCAAGTACGTCCTCCTCTCCCATTCAGACTTGGATACCGCCGAAGCATGGTTCTCCCGGCGCGGGAATGGATGGTGCTCTACGGGCGAGTGCTCCCGTTCATCCGTACCTTCATCTCGCTACCAGCCGGCATGGCGAGGATGAACTTTGCCAAGTTCATTGTTCTTACGACGATTGGGGTCTCCCTCTGGGTGACTCTCCTCTCCGTGATCGGCTATGAACTCGGCGACAGTTGGAACAAGATGATCAAGTTGTTCGGCGTCGCCGGCTATGTCATCGCAGCCGTCCTCGTCGTCCTCGTTGCGGTGTTCATGGTCCGGCGCTACAAGCGGTCGAAGGTGAGCCTCGTCTCCACGCAGCGGCCCGATTCACCGATCATTGTCAGCGCGGATGAGGCCCACAGGAGACACCCGCCGAGTGCCCCGAATCATGACTCTCTGATGTGAACGGCACTTCTGCTAGGCGAAATAGACCGTGCACGAAGCCCCGACCACGAGGCAGTAAATCGAGAAGGGCCACAGCGTCCGGGTCTGGAACCACCGGATCAGGAAGCGGACCGAAAGGTAGGCCGCCACACCCGCGGCGATGCTCCCCACCAGGACCTGGCCTCGGATGCCATTGCCGAGTGGGCCGAAGAGGTCTGGGATCCTCAACACCCCCGCCGCCAAGATGATCGGCGTCGCGAGTAGGAACGAGAACCGCGCCGCGTCCTCGTGGTTCAGTTTGCGCACCAGGCCGGCCGACATGGTCACGCCTGAGCGACTGATGCCGGCGAAGAGCGCCAGGATCTGTGCCGACCCGATGGCCACCCCGCTCCGAAAGGACAACGTGGCCAGCCGGCGGTCCGCCGCCACGGACGGAGTCAGGTCTCCCGCCTTGTAGCCGTCCGGGTCCGAGGCCGCTGCATCCGGAGCAGACCCCGAGTCGGTTCTCGCCTGGCGTCGCCGCAAGAGCTCGGCACCGGCCAGGATCAGGCCGTTGATCATGAGGAACACTGCCGCCACGGACGGCTTGGCGAACAGGGTGCGGAAGGTGTGCTCGAAGAGGAATCCGGTCAGCCCTACTGGGATGGTGCCAACGATCAGAAGCCAGGCGATCCGTTCGTCGGCCGATTCGATTGACCGAGTCCTCAGTGTGTGAAGGAACCCACGGGCGATTGCAACCCAGTCCCGCCAGAAGTAGAGGATCAGCGCACCGGCGGTGGCGACATGGAGTCCGACGACGAATGCGAGATAGAAAGACTCCCCGGCGGACTGGCCGTTGACCAGGTTGTGCCACCCGAGTAGGGCGGGGATGAGGACGCTGTGCCCGAGGCTTGATACCGGGAACAGCTCGCTCACCCCCTGCAGGAGGCCGATCACGATTGCTTGGATGTACGACAACGTCATCCACCTTCCGCCCGAACAAGTGGCTCAGCCTATTCCGCGTGTGGGTGCCGATCCGGGCACGCAAGCGGCTCGCTGACACGGCCTCGCCGTGAGCCTCATCCCAGGTGAGGTGGACCCCCGAGATGCAGACGCCAAGTACCCACGCGGGCTCCGGTGGACGTGACCGGCGTAAGTTGCTGGGTGCGTGGTAGCTTTGGGCGAGGGATAGAACTGAACATGCGCTCGTCGCACTCGGTGCTCGAGCGGCCTGGGATCAGACCAAGGAGTTGACAATGATCAGTACAAGCGAAACCGGCCAGCCCCGCATCGTTGTCGGTGTGGACGGCTCAGCCTCGTCCATCGCCGCCCTGAACTGGGCGGCTCATCAGGCTGACCTCACCGGGTCACGGCTCGATGCCGTGACGGCGTGGCAATGGCCCAGCAAGTACCAATGGATGCCCACGCCACCCGATTACGACCCGGCTGGCGACACCCAGAAGAGCGTTGATGCCATCATCGATGAAGTCAGGTCTGCGCACCCCTCGGTCACCATCCAGTCCGAGGTCGTTGAAGGCCACCCTGCAAGGGTATTGGTGGACGAATCGGAGGGAGCGGAGCTGCTCGTCGTCGGCAGTCGGGGGCACGGAGAGTTCCCCGGCATGTTGTTGGGGTCCGTCAGCCAGCACTGCGCCACGAGCGCCCGCTCCGCGGTCGTGGTGCTGCGCGACTAGAAGCCTGGAGAAACACTTGCGATGTCCGGGATGCTTCGGGCATCGGGACACGCTGACGAATCCTCACTTGGACTGGCACGAGCTAAACCGCGACCCTTCCTACATCCCCGATGTCGCCAGCGCGATCTGTGGCGATTCGAGGCTGTTCACAAGATGACAAATGCGGAATACACGAAGTCGCTCTGGTCGGTCATCGGTGACCACCAACCAGTAGTCGGCGGTCACGTCGTCCCAGACGCGCCTTCCTGCGTGACTTCACCCGGCACCGCCCTAGCTGGCGCTGGCGCAGGGCGGTGCCGTTCCACAGATGCTTGGCGTTGGCCTCGCCTGCAAGATCATCATCCACGGACTCGAATTGCCTGGTCAGAGCTATGGGAAATCTTGACCAATAGCGTGGGAAGTAATCGCCCGTGAGTCCTGACCCTCGCAGGTCAGACCAGTTGTGTCGGGAGCCCACCAAAACCAACTCTCTCACGAGAGAACTGACCTCCACTTGTCGACAAAATCCAGGGCTAGATACGATTCGGTTCGAGAACTTGGCCTTTGGCGCCCTTCGACGCTCGAACACACCGTGTCATTCGCCCCTGATAGAGCAGAGGGCCGTGATCGAAATCTCAAACCATGGTCCGCACCTGCATCGGGGCGCGCTCGAACCGGAGGGTGTCGGCTATCTGCAAGAGGCAGCCCGCTCAGGCGGTGAGCGGTGGGTCGGGACCAGGTGAGGACCGCTCAGTGGTCGGCGATCCCACCACCTACCCGGTCGTCTACTACGTCAACCCTGCCGTGGTAGCGCAGAACCAGGCGGCAGGGCGCACGCTCGATCCGGCGGCAATTGACGGGCTGGTCTTTGCCACGACGCCGTCGGGCTCGCAGGCTCTCGCCGCCGCGATGTACCTCCTGCCCTCGACCGTGGGAACCGACGCCCCGATGCCCCACGGGTCGCTCGTCCAGTGGCACGAGCGGACTGACGTGTGTGTCCCGACCACCGAGCCGGCTGGGACGCCCCTGACGATCACCGGCTTTTCCCCGTGCCCGTCCGGTTCCAACATCGGCCCGACGCCCTACATGAGCATGGTGTGGCAGGTGCCGGTGGCAGGTGGTTCCTTGGCCGTTCAGCCGTCGGATATCCAGATCGTAGAGGCGGCGACGATGCAACGAACTCCTAGGCGCAGGCGCTGAATGGCCGACGAGGGGCTGGCCGGCACTGGCGAGCGTGGGGGAGAGTTGGTCGATTTGGCGGTGCCCGCGCCACGCCGGATCCCACCGACGCTTCGACGTCTTCTCTCCGGTTTCGGGTTGCTCGTGCTCCTCATCGGCGCAACCCCGGGCGTTGCCAGCGCCCACGCGCAACTGGAGTCGACGAGTCCAAGTCAGGGCGCCGTGTTGCTCGTGCCACCCAGGCAAGTGGTCCTCCACTTTGGCGAACCGGTGGAGATCGACTTCGGGTCGCTCCGGGTCATCGGACCGAGCGGCGCGCGGGTCGACAGGGGGGGCACGCACCATCCGAACGACGACACCCACGCTGTCGCCACCTCACTCCCTTCGCTTCCCGAAGGGACCTACGTGGTCGCATGGCGAGTGATCTCCGCCGATTCCCACCCCGTTCACGGAGCGTTCGTGTTCTCGGTGGGAACGGCACGCGGCGCAGCGAAGGCCAATGCGCTGTCCGTGAGCATCGCCAATCAGTCCGGGAGCGCCGCGGTCGGTGTCGTGTACTGGCTCATCCGCACGGGGGCGTTCGTGGGCCTGCTGTTCCTGGTGGGACCGGCAGTTCTGGTCACACTGGCCTGGCGCGAAGGGGCACGCTCCCGTCGTGTGGGGAAGGTGCTCTGGTTCTGCTGGTGGCTCCTCCTTGCCGCCACTCTTCTGGGTATTGCGATACAAGGGATCTACGCGTCGGCCCTGCCGCTGACCGACGTCTACCAACTGTCGCTGATCGGAGACGTACTCCACACTCGATTCGGCGAAGTCCAGCTCCTACGCCTGGTGCTCTTGGCCGCCATGGTCCCGACCCTTCTCGGACTGCAGGGTCGACTCGGACCAGGATCTCGGCGATGGGCCTGGGTGACGCCCGCCGTCTGCGGGCTCGGGCTTGTGTTGTTGGCGACACCGGGTCTGGCGGGACACGCCGCGACTGGCAGCAGTCCCACGCTTGGGCTCTGTCTCGATGTCGCCCACCTTGCAGCTGCCGCCGCCTGGCTCGGAGGTTTGGGCCTCCTTGCCACGTTCCTCGTGCCTCGAACCGAGGTGGACGCATTGCCCAGCGATCCGATGCTGCTCACGCGGCGTGTGTCGTTCGTGGCGTTTTGCGCCGTGGTCCTGATTGTGGCGACCGGAGTGTTCCAGTCGATCCGCCAAGTGGGCAGCTTTTATGCACTCTTTCACACCGTCTACGGCCGCACTCTTCTCGTGAAGATCGCCCTGGTCGTGCTCCTGATCGGCCTTGGTGCGATCAGCCGACGCGTGGTGTACACGAGCGAACGAGGACGTGTCAGGACTGCTCGACGGTCGGCGGCACCTGATCCGGCGGTCGCTGCCGCACCCTTGGCGCCCCATCCTGGCGTTGGTGTCCCTTCGAACGTGGCTATCGAGCAACTGGTGGTTCCCTCATCGGATGAGCCGGCGTTTCCGAGGCGCCGCCTCCGAAGATCCGTGGCGGCCGAGCTGGTCGTCGCCGTCGCCGTCCTGGCCGTCAGTGCACTGCTCGTGAACGCAGTGCCGGCCAAACAGGCAGCCGCGCTCCCGTTCTCGTACTCGTTCTCCACTTTGGGTGTCCAGGTCAACTCCTTGATCGACCCGGCGCGGGCCGGCCCCGGCAACCAGGTCCACGTCTACGTGCTGAGCTCGCAGGGCACACCGAAGGGGATCCCGGAGCTCGACCTCAGCATTGCCTTGCCCTCGCAGTCGATCGGACCGCTCTCTATTCCTCTGGTGATCTCTGGACCGGGGCACTATTACGCGGGCAACTTCGACATCCCCTCTGCCGGCACCTGGGTGCTCAAGTACACGGTCCGCGTCGACGCCATCGACGAACAGGTGGTGACCACCGATCTCCTTGTGCATTGACTGCGCCATGCATGACCGGCTACCGCTACAGCCCACATCGAAACCGAAGGAGCGCGATCATGAGACAGCTAAGGGTGCGATCCGCCAAAATCGTTGCGGTCGCGTCCGCCGCGGCTGTGATCGGCGTCGTGATGCTGGCTACCCCGGCCGGGTCTCACGTGACGGTGCATCCGGGAACCGTCCCGGCCGGAACCAGCGACATCGAGCTCACCTTCCGGGTACCGAACGAGCGTGATAACGCGAACACCGTCCGCCTGCAAGTGTTCTTTCCTTCCAGTCTTCCGCTGCTGACGGTCAACGTGCTCCCGATTCCGGGCTGGAGTGCGAAGGTCGACACACAGACGCTGAGTAAGCCCGTGGAAACGGACGACGGTCCAGTCGACCAGGTCGTCACCGACATCACCTGGACGGCGACGAGCGGGGGGATCACACCTGGCCAGTATCAAGACTTCGACGTTTCTGCCGGAAAAGTGCCGGACCGGACCGGGATCGTGGTCTTCAAGTCCCTGCAGACGTACTCGTCTGGCGAAGTGGTTCGGTGGATCCAGGTAGCCGATTCTCAGGATCCCGATCCGGACACGCCTGCCCCCGTGCTGACGCTCACCAGCCCGACGCCGATCACCACGGCGACGGCGACCACGAGCTCGAACTCGTCGACCACCGAAGGCCTATCCGTCGGCGCCATTGTCTTGGCGGGCCTTGCAGTGTTCGGCGTCGTCGTCATCCTCGTTCGTGGTGGTCGCCGCCATGGCGCTCCCCCGAACTCAGGGTCGCGTACTTCAACGTGAGCATTCACGGGAGAAACGTAAGCATTCACGCGAGAACCACGTCGGTTCGCCAAACGCTGGACGAAAGGCCTTATGGAAGCTACACCTGCGGCCGCCCGGACAGACGATCCACCCACCCACTACAATCCCCGTCCATGAGGGGTGGGCACCTGATTCGTCTGGCCGCGCTCGTTCTTGTGGCCGGCACCGCGGTGATGGGGAGCGCGCCCGCAGGAGCACAGGGTTCCCCGCCGGTGACGACGATCTCGTTGCAGGCCGCGACCGCATACACGCCGCACGCACCCCACGGCGGGACCGACGACTACCACTGCACCCTGGTCAACCCGCACGTGAAGGAGAACGCCTTCATCGTCTCAAGCCACTTCTATCCGAACAGCGCCGAGGTGCACCACGCGATCCTGTTCCTCGTGCCCCCCGCGCTGGCGGCCCAGGCTCAGGCCACCGACCAGGGTGGAAAGGGCTGGACGTGTTTTGGTGAGACGGCACTGCCGGGAGCCAACCTGGCCCACATCGGCGAGACGCCGTGGCTGTCGGCGTGGGCGCCCGGCCACGGCAAGGACGTCTTGCCCACCGGTGTCGGGCAACCGCTGCCCAAAGGCAGCCTCGTCGTCATGCAGATCCACTACAACCTGCTCGTGGGCGACAAGCCCGTGCGCGCCAAGCTCGTCTTGAACACCGTTCCCGCCTCGACACCGCTTCGCCCCCTCAGTCTGGCCCTGATGCCCGCCCCGCCCGATATCCCGTGCCCGTCCGGGGTGGCGGGACCGCTGTGCGATCGCACGGCCTCGCTCGCGGACCTCGGGCAACGCTTCGGCCAGGATGCCGTGGGGTTCGTGAACACCATCGAGTCGGTGTGCGGTCGCAACGTGGCGAATCCTCCTGCTGGCAGCACGACGTCGTGCACTTGGCCTGTGAGTCAAGCGGGGACGATTGTGCGGGTGGGAGCCCACATGCACCTGCTCGGGCAGAGCATGCAGATCACCCTCAACCCGGGGACCCCGACCCAGCAGACGATCCTGAACGATCCGAACTACAACTTCCACGACCAGAAGGCTTATGACCTGCAGACACCCATCTCGGTCGTGCCCGGCGACAAGATTCAGGTGTCGTGTACCTATGACCCCGTCCTGCGTCAAGAGCTGCCGTCGCTGCGCAACCTGCCGCCGCGCTTCGTGACATGGGGAGACGGCTCCTCCGACGAGATGTGCCTCGGGCTCGTCATGACGGTTCCACCCGCCAACTCCCCAGGAGCGATCGGTTGGCCGGCACGAGTCGACTCCGGCGCTGTCACATTCTGAGGTTCTAGGCCTTCTCAGTCCCCGGACCAGCAGGCGAGAATCACGTCGGCCACGGTCACCGCCACGTCCCCCCTGCTCGTCGGCGGCCTGCCGAATTGGGCGGGAAGACCGGAGATGTCGACGGTGAGGATCTTCCAGTCCTTGCGGACCACCATCGAACCGTTGGCCGTCTGGAACGATCCCTGGCCCAAGCGAGGGACGGTCAGACTCCTGCCCTGCTCGCGCCCGAGAGCCGTGAAGTAGGCGACGGTCTGGGGCCAGCTCGACAGTTCCTTTACCGTGAGCACGAACTCGCCGTTCGGATATCGGTAGCGACAGGAATACGCGTGGGCGAACCATGTAGGGGGAGTGACCGAGGCCCGGACCCCGAGGACACGAGCAATCTCCTGACGTGTCTCCGGTGCGCACACCATCTTGGAGATCTCCGAGGGCTTCGCACCGGCCGGAAGCGGGCGTTGGGAACTCTGAAGCGAATTGGACGGAGACGCGGGTCCCGACGAACACCCAGCCAAAACCAGGCTCAGAGCCGCGACCACTGGTGCTGCCGACCGGAGGACGCGGGCCCTGGAGCGGTCACGAGGGACGCGAGAAGTCGTCATCGAAGACAGGGGGTCGACGGCAGGCGTCAGCCACATGCCAACGTGATCGCGGGACCGAGTCAGGTGGGTGAACGGGCGGATCGCGGGACGGTAGCAGCTGTTTCGTGCAGGACAGGAGCAGCCCCGCCCCAGCCGCCGCTTCGACCCGAGTCGCTCCTGGCCGTCCAGCGCATCTGGACTCCGTCTGGACTCCGGCCGGCCGGCGCCATCCCGGGCCGCCGCTTAGGCGGAAGCCTTCGTAGCCATATTCAGTGTCACCTTCACGTCCACGTTCGTAAGGTCGCTGCCCAGGGCGGTGGGAAATCAAGGTCGACAGGGTGGGAAATGCTCATGCACTGGCCAAAGGACCCTGATTGGACGGGATTGTCGGTAGCCCACCAAACACGGGGTCCCGACAAACTCCGGTCGTCAAACCGACAAAACCCCGGCACAAGCAGGACCCCGCAACGCTTCTGGGAAGGAAATCCGGTGAGATCCCGGCCTCGAGGTCGAGGCTCGGCGATTTCGGGCACACGGCGCGGCCATCTCCTCCAAGAAGGTGTGGATCTCCGGACATTGAGGTCGGGCATTTGCCGTCGTCCAGAGCCCGTGAGCCAGGCTCTTCACGGCAGGGCAGTCCCCAGAGTGACCCGCAACGACATATGTGGGAGGTTGACGACATGGAGTTGGGGCGCTCCGCAGGTGCTCGCAGACTGGCGAAGGGTGGGATTGCACTCGCGGTGAGCGTCGCCGGCGTTCTCTCTTCCTTTGCTGCGTCCACATCTCCCGCCGGAGCGACCGTATCCCAACACATTGTGGGAACCACATGCGCTCAAACTGCCCAGTTTCCGTTTGACAGCGCGGTCGTTGGCATTGCGGAGACTCAAGACGGAGGCGGCTATTGGATCGCGACGCAGGACGGCTACGTCGCCGCCTGCGGTGATGCCCCGTACTTGGGTCAACAAACTCTCTTGAACGCTCCGGTCGTCGGCATCGCCGCGACACCTGATGGGGGTGGCTACTACCTCGTCGCCGCCGACGGTGGCGTGTTCACCTTCGGCGACGCGCAGTTCCGGGGCTCGGCGGGATCACTCCACCTCAACGAGCCAGTGAGCGGCATGGCAGTCGACCCGACAACCGGGGGCTACTGGTTGGTTGCCATCGATGGGGGGATCTTCGCCTATGGGGCTCCCTTCTTGGGATCGACCGGATCGATGACGCTCAACCAGCCGGTCATCGGCATGACGGCTGCGCACGATGGGAGTGGGTACTGGTTGGTGGCCACCGACGGGGGTGTCTTCGCGTTCGGTGTGCCGTACTGGGGATCGACCGGCTCCATCCATCTCAATCGGCCTGTCGTCGGGATCGCAGCAGACGTGGAGTCCCATGGCTACTGGCTCGTCGCGTCCGACGGCGGGCTCTTTGCCTTCAACGCCCCGTTCTACGGATCAACCGGCACCAAGGCGCTGAACGCTCGGGTCGTCGGCCTGGAAGCGTCGCTGAGCGGCAACGGGTACCGATTTGTCGGCGCAGACGGAGGCGTGTTCACCTACGGAGCCTCGGGCTTCTATGGGACGCCCGTGTTCGCCCCGAGGCCAGCGCCGCAGGTGACAGCTGTCGGCGACTCGATCATGGTCGACTACCGAGACCCCCTCAGGACCGACGTCCCCGGCGTCAGCGTCGACGCGGCGGTGGGTCGGCAGTGGGCGGAGGGGGAGTCGATCCTGCAGGGCATGAAGGCGCAGGGACGACTCGGAGACGAGGTCATCGTCGGGCTGGGCACGAACGGTCCGATCAGCGATGTCGACTTCGACACGATGATGTTCATCCTCGCGAGCGCGCGGCGTGTCGTGTTCGTCAACGTCCACGTGGATCGCCCGTGGCAGGATCCGAACAACGCCGTCTTGGCACGCGGTGCGACCCGATACCGCAATGTGGTCGTGGCCGACTGGGCCACCCTGGCGGCGCACAACCCGCAGTGGTTCGGCGCGGACGGGACGCACCTGAGCGTTGACGGCCCGGGCGCCGTCGCGCTGGCCGCCCTGGTGTCCACCACGCTCACCGGTGGATAGGTCCGGGTCCGTTTGGAAGTCCGTCGATGCTCCGACCGACCACGGCGCTCGACGTGGCGTGGCGGGCTCAGCCTGAGTCAACGGCAGCGCGGAACTGACCGGACCTGCCTCCGGCGCCTTCCGACTCGGCACTCACCGGGATGACCTTGCACGGCTTTCGCACTTGTGCACTGAAATCGGGGTGCGAAAAACGAAGACTGGCTATCCGGCTGGGTGCTGACCGGCCAGGAGATAGCCCGCGAAGCCGAGGCCGGGCACAATGGCGAAGAAGCGGTCCGCGCCAACACCGGCACGAGAACCGTAAAAGGGTGCGTCAAATGAGAAGACCCCGCCGTCAGACGCCAACTCCCAGTAGCCGCCATCGGAGGCGCCCGCGATGCCCACGATGGGGGCATTGAGCGGCCGGCCGCCCATCGACCCACTGAAGGCTGCGTCGCCGAAGGAGAAGATCCCGCCGTCGGACGCCACCTCCCAGTAGCCGCCTCCGTCCGAGGTGGCCGCGATGCCCACGATGGGGGCATTGAGCGGCCGGCCGCCCATCGACCCACTGAAGGCTGCGTCGCCGAAGGAGAAGATCCCGCCGTCGGACGCCACCTCCCAGTAGCCGCCTCCGTCCGAGGTGGCCGCGATGCCCACGATGGGGGCATTGAGCGGTCGGCCGCCCATCGACCCACTGAAGGCTGCGTCGCCGAAGGAGAAGATCCCGCCGTCGGACGCCACCTCCCAGTAGCCGCCTCCGTCCGAGGTGGCCGCGATGCCCACGATGGGGGCATTGAGCGGCCGGCCGCCCATCGACCCATGAAAGGCTGCGTCGCCGAAGGAGAAGACCCCGCCGTCGGACGCCACCTCCCAATAGCCGCCTCCGTCCGAGGTGGCGGCTGCCCCGACCAAAGGCAGGTTGGAGGTGATGGGCGGCCCCGGAACTGGAGCGTTCCCGAACGCATAGGTCGCGCTGACCTGCGGGCCGTAATTCGGCCCGACGCCGCAGATGGAGACAAAGGTGTACCCCTTCGCCCGGAGCTGGGTGATGATCTGCGGGAGGGCTGCGACCGTCTCCGATCGATCGCCACCAGCGTCGTGCATGTCGACGACCGCACCGGGGAACGCGGCAGTGACAACCTGATTCACGATCGCCGGCACGCCGGGACGGGTCCAGTCCTTCGGGTCAACGGAGTAGCTCATGGTGGTCAGCCCTCGTGACCCGATTTGCCCCAGGACACTGGAATTCCACGCATCGTACGGAGGACGCACACAGCGTGGGGTGCTGCCAGTCACGTTCCGAATCTCGGCCTGGGTCATGTCGATCTGGGAGTCGACCGACGAGGCAGGCAGCTTGGTGAGGTCGGGATGGCTCCAGGTGTGGTTCTCGACCGGGAACCCAGCGGCCGCCACCATCTTGGCGTACTGGGGGTAGGCGGCCACCTCCTCGCCGATCTCGAAGAAGGTTGCCCGCACCTGGTAGCGCTCGAGCACGGAAAGCACCTGCGGGGTGTAGGGACCCGGGCCGTCGTCGAAGGTCAGAGCGATGACCTTCTGGCCCGCTGTCGCGGCCCCGCCCGGAGCTTCAGAGGTCGTGAACGCCGGGCTGTTCGCCGCCGCGCCCGCGCCGGGTGGGACCATCGCCCCGGTCACGAAGGCAAGCAGCGCGCCAGTGCCCAACGCCGCACCCACCGCTTCTCGCACCCGCCGTTTCTGCATGCTCTGCCATGTCTACACGAGACCGTACATGGACCAGGCGCATGCTCAGCTCCAAAGGTCGGACGCTCTGCAATCCGTCGCCTGGATCAACGGCGAGACACGGGACGTCGGCAGACCCCTGCCCCTGGCGGCTCCCCAGGCGGCCCTGGATCCCTCACCCCGTGCCTGGGATCCAACGCATTGCTCGCGAGCCAAGGACGCCTTCGGGTTCCGGCCGGGCCCCCCGGCCCACTACCGTCTCCACCAGCAATCGCCGCTCCCCCGTCGCCGCGGTGTCCGAGGAAGTGTTCGTCACCCTGTCCCGATCTTCGAAGCCCAACCTGCAGCACCCGGTCCGGGTCGTCTACTTCGTCGAAGGCTATTCATTCGGCGGTGTCGAGCGTCACCTGCTCCACCTGTTGGACGACCTCGACCGGGAGCGGTTCGATCCGATGGTGCTCGGCGTCATGGCCGACGAGTTCGAACAGGAGCTCGCCCCGCGGGCGGTGCCGTGCGTCCGGCTCGCCCGCATACGCGGCAACACCGACGTGGCGGGGTTCATCCGCGCCTTCCGCGCCATACGAGCGGCCCGGCCCGTGGTGTTCCACGCCATGCTCTCCCATTCGCACGCTGCCCAGTACGCGATCATGGCCGCCGTCGCGCTGCGGACGCCCGCGATCGTGACGACCGCGCACCTGCCGACGCAGTCGGACAGCGGCATGCGGAGGCAACTGGGTCGCTTCATCCTTCGGGGGGTGGACATGCAGGTGTTGCCTTCCGAATGGACCAAGGCCGAGCTCGTGCGCATGGATCAGCTCCACGGGCGTCACCAGGTCATCGCCAACGGCATCGCCCTCCCGACGCTCTTCTCCCGGGAGGAGGCCCGCGCCAAGCTGGACATTCCTCCGTCCTCGATCGTGCTCGGCGGCTCGATGCGCCTCGTGGACTGGAAGCGACCCGAGCTGATCGTTGACGCCGCACGCGGTCTCCCCGACGCCGTGGTCGTCATCCTCGGCGAGGGACCGGAGGAAGCGCGCCTGCGGTCGTGGAACAAGGACGTGGATCTCCGACTGCCCGGATTCCGCCCCGACGCCGTCAGCCTCCTCTCCGCCTTTGACGTCTTCGTCCACCCCTGCCCGACGGACAATCAGCCGTTGGCCGTGTTCGAGGCCATGGCCGCCGGGCTCCCGGTGATCGTGGCCGACGAGGGCGGGCCTGCGTTGATGGTCGACGACGGCCGGACCGGACTGCAGGCGCCGGCCACCCCAGAGGGTATGTCCGCCGCCGTGCGGCGCGTCCTGGAGGAACCGGGGTTGGGCCAGCGGTTGGCGGCGGCCGGGCGGGCCGAGGTGCTCGCACACTTCACCACCGAAGCCATGACGAGGCAGGTCGAAGACCTGTACGACAACCTCCTCGCCCGATAGCCGGCTCTCCGCCGGCGATGCGATCAGGGCTCGGGCACCGGCTCGTTCTCGGCGATCACGCGCTCGGTCAACGCGACCTCGTGTTCGGCACCTCGGCTGCGGGCCGCCAGGAGGCTCAGTTCGAGGGCCTCGCGTGCGGCGACCGGATCCCCGGCCCGGGCCAGCGCCGCCCCACGGACGCGGTAGATCAGCGGGATTTGTGGGGGGACACCGCCGAGATCCTGCGCCAGTGCCAGGCAACGCTCGGCGAGGGCGAGAGCCCCAGCGAAGTCTCCGCTGAGGAGAAGGCATTCCGCCATGCGCGAGGTCGCTTCGAGCGCGTCAGCCCGGCTGCCGATGTCCTCCATCTCCTCAATGCACGAGGCGAAGAGCTCCAGCGCGTCGTCGAAGCGCCCCTGCTCGGCGGTCACCCGCGCCAGCTTCCCCTTGGCGTCGGCAGCACCGGACCGGTAGCCGGCCGCTCGCCACGTCCGCGCCACTGCCACGAAGGCCTCCTCGGCCTCGTCCAGCCGGCCCTGTTCGAGTGCGATCTCGCCGATGTTGAAGACGTAGAACGCATCCATGACCGCGTTGCCTGTTCGGCGCGCCGTTGACTGGGCGCGCCGGTAGAGCGCCTCTGCCTCGTCCCAATTGCCCTTGAAGTACGCGAAGCCGCCGAGCATGTTCAACACGCCGGCCTGGCCGGGCAGGTCCCCGATCTCTTCGAAGAGCCGCAAGGCCTCCTCCCAGTTGACCGGACTCTCCAGCTGGCCCAGGTCCATCTTCGCCCAGTCGATGATGCGCAGCGCGTCCGCCATGGTCTCCTTGTCGCCGGCCGCCTCCGCCTGTTCCGCCGCCTGCGTGCACCACTTGATGGCCAGGCGATGCTTTCCGCCCTCCTGGCAGAAGCGCCCGTACCATCCGAAGAGCTCCGCCCGCTGACGCGCCGCGTCCATGGTGTCGATGTCCTTGAGAATTCCGATGCCCCGCGTGATCCAGCGCAATGCATTGGTGAAGCGGTCGAGCCAGCCTTCGACGCGGGCCAGCTTCAGGAGCAGCCGGGCCTGCGCGACGGCGTCGTCGCCGATCAACCGGCGGGCCGACCGGTAGGCGCTCGCCGCGCCGGCATAGTTGCCGGTCAGGTTCCGGGCGTCCCCCAACCCTTCATGTGCTCCCGAGACCTCCGAAGGCGCCAGGTCCGGCAGCCGGCGGGCGGCGGCGATCGCCCGCTCGAAGTACTCCGCTGCCTCCAGGTTGGCGTACACCCCCCTGGCCCGTTCCGCCGCCTGGAGCGAGTACGACCACGCCTCCTGGGATCGCTGGGCGTGGAGGTAGTGGAAGGAGAGCAGTTCGGCCTGGTCGTCACCCCGCCGTGCGGCGGCGTCACGGATGGTGTCACCGGCCCGGGAGTGCAGCTGGTGGCGTAGCCGGAACGAAAGCCCGTCGTAGGCGCAGTCACGGAGCAATGCGTTGCGGAACGACAGGTTGCCGGACTCCTCCTGGACGATGAACGGCTCGAGCCGGCCCCAGATCGGATCGGTACGGTCCGGCACGTCGTCGACCACGTCGCCGAGCAGGTCGGCAGAGAAGGACTGACCGAGGACAGACATCCGCCGGAGCAGGTGGCGATCCGTGGCCGCCAGACGGTCGATACGGGCCACGACCACGTCCTCGATGGAACCCGGCAGGGCCCCGATGGAATCCCCGTTCTGCACCGCTGCCACGAGCTCCCGCACGAAGAGTGGATTGCCCCCGGAACGATCGACCAGCAGCTGCAACTCGCTGGCCGGCAGCGGGGTCTCGTGGGTCGCCGCCAGGGCGAGCTCGGCGGCTTCGGCCTGGCTCAGCGGATGGAGCTCAATGCGGGACGTGGGGGTGTCGTCGGGGGCGATGAAGCCGGAGCTGACGTCGCGCCGGGTGACGCACCAGATCCACGACGTGAAGCGCACGGTACGGGCCACGTGGCCGAAGAGATCAGCTGACGCCTCGTCCATGAAGTGCGCGTCTTCGACCGTGATGAGGCCCGCCTGCGGCAGGAGCGCCGCCAGCAGCGCAATGGACACCTCGGCCAACTTCGTCCGTCGGAACTCCTCCTCGAGCTCCAGGGTCTCGCGGGTCTCGGGAACCGTCACCGCGATCGCCATCCCGATGAGCGGTGCCCACGGGACCAGACTCGGCGCCCGGCGCCCGAGCTCGGACAGGAACTGCGAGGTCAACTCATCGTCGCTGCCTTCCGCCGGGAGCTCCAGGAGGTCTCGAAGAATCCGCCGGACCGTGTAGTACGGGGTCGAGGAGTCATAGCGCTCGCATACGACGAAGAGCTGCATCCGGTCGGCGGCCATCTCACGCAGCCGGGCCGCCAACCGCGACTTTCCGACACCGGTCGCGCCGACGATCTCCACCAACGCACCGCGTCCTGCCACCGCCTGTTCGGCGATCTCCTCGAGCAGATGCAGCTCGCGCTCTCGCCCGACGAAGGGCAGCGCGTCGTCGGCGCCGGTGGTCGCTCCCCTGGTCTTGGCGCCGAGACTGACCGCCCGTACCGGCTTGGCCTTGCCCTTCACCAGGAAGGGCTCGAGCTCCGTCGAGTCGAAGCCGGTCCCCGAGCGCGCCAGGAGGTCGGGCGTGGTCAGGATCTCGCCCGGCGCCGCCTTCGCCATCAGGCGGGCCGCCAGATTGACCGCGTCCCCCATCACCGTGAAGGTGCGGCGGTAATGGGGACCGACCTCTCCCACGAAGACGGCCCCCTGGTTCACGCCGATTCGGATCGGGAGCGGATTGTCGGCATCCATGATCTCGCGCAGTGCGAGCAGCATCCGGTGCTCGTCGTCCCCCGACGACAAGGGGGCACCGGCGGTCAGGATGATCTTCCCTCCGTCCTTGTCCGCATCGGTGGCGAGGAAGGTGACGCCCTGCCGGTCGACGGCCCCCTGCACGTGGGTCACGAGGACGTCGAGTTGGCGTGCGGCCTCGTCCGGGCCCTGCTCGGCGATGAGGTGATCCGTTCCGTCGTAGTGGATGAAGGCCACCGTCACCCTGCGGTGTTCCGGCTCGGTCCGCGTGATGAGGGCCGCTCGGAGCCCGAGGGGTATGCCCTGACGCAGATCGAGCGCCGGATCCACCTGCTCGAAGGCGAGGAACGGTTGGTGCGGGGGTGAGGGGGCCCTCCGGAGCAGATGCCCGGGTCCCTTCGCCTCCCCGACGAGGCCGGTGCTCAGCGCGGCGGCGGTGGCGTCGCTGATGACGATCTCGCCGGCGTCAGCGGCTCCCTCCATCTCTACGACCGCGCTCGCCCCTGGTCCGGTCACGATGAACTCGCGATGGGACTCGCCAACCAGGAAGAAGTTGAAGAGCCCACTGTGCACGCCCACCGACATCCGCAGCGAGACCTTCTGCCCCAGCACCATCAGGCGGCCGACGACGCGCAGGGCGCGGCGCATCTCGATCGCCGCGAGACAGGCTCTGGCCTCGTGGGCCTCGCCGGAGAAATACACGAGCAGCGCATCGCCGCCGAACTTGAGCAGACGGCCACCATTGGCCACGGCGAGGTCCAAGAGCGTGACGAAGCAGGTGTCGATGGTCGCCGTCAGCTCCTCCGCGCCCGACTTCCCGAGCCGGGCCAGTCGTTCAGAGAGCTTGGTGAAGCCGGAGATGTCGACGAACGCGATGGTGCCCTCGAGCTCTTGCTGCAGCTGCTCGGGGCTGGAGCGGATCCACTCGATGGCGAGCCGAGGAAAATACGGTGCCAGCGGATGGCCGACATCGACAGGGACGGTCGCCGTCACGTCCGTCATGGTCGGCAGCCCATTCGTCGCACGTCACCCGTCGCCGACGCGACCGGCCTCCGCATTCATGGTGGTGCTCGAAGGCGAACCCCAGCTGAGGTCCTCGAGCGTGACGATCTTCGTGTCCCGGTTCGGGTACGGATCCGGGTAATCGACAACGCGCACCAGTCCGGAAGGCCGGTACCGTCCACTGACCATGGCCTGCCGGGGCACATACGGGTGCAGTCCCATGCTCCGGAACAGCCTCGCCGTCGGCTCCCAGATGGAGCTGCGTTCGTGCCAGCGCAGAAGGTCGACTTTCCGGAGCAGGACGACCAGCGAGACCAACGTGCCCGCCAATGCCCCCGCGACGAGCGCGCCGAGGACCGTCCCGCCGGGTAGCACCACGATCAGCGACATCAAGATGAAGAGGAGGAGCAGCAGTCCGAACCATTCGATCGACTGGAGCGACTGACCGATAGTCGCTTCGATCTGCGCACGGTCCGTCGTCATCGACGTGCAGGTGTCCAGCAGACTCCGGTAGGCGACCTGCTGCTGACGGGTCTCGGGGACGAGTGCGATCACGGTCCCGGTCAGCGCGAGATGCGAGGGCGTCGAGAGGTGGTTGTCCAGGAGCCGGTAGTCGATCTGATGGGTCAGTTGACGGTCGATGAGCAGGCGGACGTCGGCCGCGTCCTGCTCGGGGAAGACGGAGACGAGCTGGTGAATGGACAGCAGCGACGCATTCCCACGATTGACGAGGTTCTGGACCACCGCCAAGCGGTCCGTGGTGCGTGCGATGGTGAACGCAATGAGCACCCCGAAGAGGAAGGTAGCCATGCTCGCCGAGCGCGACATCGACTTCCAGATCGCCCCGGGAGGAACCGACGCAGTACGACGCGAGGGCAACAATGACGCCGGCCAGCAGCGCCGGCCAGAGCGTCGTCTCGCCTTCCAGCACCAACGCGGTCGCTCGCCGAACCTTCCCGGGCACATGCGTAAGGTAGCCGGGCCGTCGGTGCCCCTCCAACGGCCGTGCCCGTCAGCGTGCGAAAAGAACATGAACATCGCGTAAACCGGATGACCCGGCTCTTCCACCACGTGCATCCGCCCCGAGTAGAATTTGGATCGTGTCGGACATGCTGCGCTTGTCGATGCACCTGCCCCTGGTAGAGGTCCGCGCCGGTGACGCGGTGGTCTCACAGGGCGGACCCAGCGGTGGCGTGTGGATCCTGATCTCCGGTGCGCTGCAGGTCTTCAAGGGCGACGTTTCGGTGAACACGATCACCAAAGAAGGGGCGATCATCGGCGAGATGTCGGTCTTGCTGGGAACGGACCATGGGGCGACGGTGGTGGCGACCGAGCCGACGACCTTGCGCTACGCCGAGGATGGCCATGCCTTCTTGTTCGGCGCCCCCGAGATCACGAAGCTCATCGCGGTGGGCCTCGCTGAGCGCCTGAACTTCGTCTCGACCTACCTCGCCGACCTGAAGGACCAGTACGGCGACGCGTCGGGCCTGTCGATGGTCTCAGAGGTCCTGGCGCATCTGGCCGAGCGGCAGGTGGTGCCAGCACGACCGGGTTCGGCCCGGGATCCCGACCCCGACTACTAGCCGCAATCGGCGCGCCGACGCCGTCAGAAGACCGTCCGGTCCGGGGCAACCAGCTCGCGCAGATCCAGCGTCTCGGTTCCCATGATGGAGTTCCACCTGGCCCTTCGCTCGCTCAGATCGAGCTCGATGTACGCGGGCACCTTGCCGATCTGGTGGCCGGCATTGAACACCCAGGTGCTCCCGATGCGGTCCATCCACGAACCGTCGCTCTTGAACGGCGATTCGTGGACGTGCCCCGCATGGACGATGTCGGGTTGGAACTCCTCGATCCACTCCCGCAGGTCCGGGTCGCCATAGTCGCGACGGCCGGTCCAGCAGGTCGGCGAGCCGATGGGTGGCCAATGGTAGAGCCACACCCACTGCGCCGGACGCCTGGCCGCATCGGTACTGAGCTGCTTGACGACGTCGGCACGGCCCGAAGGCCCGTCCCACCACGGGCAGATGGTGATGAGCGTGTCGTGGAGGAGGAGCGAATCGCCGTCGGTGCGCAGGCTCCCGGCGTCCAGATCGCGCAGCCACAGGGCGGATTGCTCGCCGCGGGCGTCAGGTCCGGTCAGGTCGTGATTCCCCGAGCTCACGACCAGCTGGGTCGCGCCGGCGATGAGGCTCAGGTAGCGGTGGACGACGACGCTCTGCGCATCGAGCGGGACCGGCGAGCTGATGTTGAGGCTGTCCCCCGCCAGGGCGACGACGTCGAACGAAGGACTGGCCGCGACGACCCAGTCGAACTGCGGCAGCGAATAGTGGAGGTCCGAGACCAGAAGGATTCTCATCGGCGTGCGGGTCCAACCTAGGGGCCGGGCCGGGCCTTGGTGTGCGCGGACTCCCTCTCACGCGCTCGATCGGCGCGTTGGCGCATCGAGACGACGATGGAGACTCAGAGCCGGTACAGCTTGGCGGCGTTCTCACCCAGGATCTTGCGCTGCACCTCGGGCCTGAGCGCCGACATCTTCTCGGCCACGGTGTCGAGCGGCTTGGGGTAGAGGCAGGTCGGGTGGGGGAAGTCCGTCTCGAAAAGGACGCTGTCCTCCCCGACCGAGTCGATCAGGGCCGGGATGTTGTTCTTCTCGAACCAGAACGTGGCGAACAGGTTCCGCTTGAAGTACTCCGAGGGGAGCATGGACAACCCTTCCAGCTGCTTCGGTGCATTCTCGGACATCTCGTAGTCGAGCGCCTCCAGAATGAAGGGGATCCAGCCGACGCCGCTCTCCACCGACACCATCTGCAGCTTGGGGTGCCGGTCCAGCATGCCGCTGAGAATGATGTTGGTCACCACTCGCGCGTTGCCGATGAACAGCAGCGTCCCGCCGATGGCCAACTTGGTGTCGTCGTCCTGCGACTCCCAGGGATAGGTGCCGAAGTACGTCATGGTCGTCAGGCTGGCGCCGATGTGGAAGTGGACGGGGAGGTGGAGATCGGAGCAGACCTCCCACAGCGGGTCCCAGGCGCGGTTGGCCAGGTCGGGGCCCCCGACATCCTGGGGGTCCGATGTCATGTTGACGCCCCGCAGGTCGAGCGAGGCCACCCGCTTGGCCTCGGCGACGCACTCGTCCACGCTCCAGGCCGGCAGCACCGGCATGGGCAGCAACCGCTGGCCCGATTCGGCCTGCACCTCGGCCATGGCGTCGTTGTAGATCTGCACGCACAGCAGCCGAAGCACGGGATCCTTGACGATGTCCGAGATCCCCTGTCCGCCGAGGCCGATGGAGTTCGGGAAGCAGATCTGGGCCCAGATGCCGGAGTCGTCCATCACCTCGATGCGCGCCTTGGGGTCGAAGGCGCCGAGGTGGATCTCGTCCTGCGTCCATTCGTAGAGCGCCTCGAGCGCCCTCCCCTTGCCACCCTGGCGGTCGATGACGCCGCCGCCGCCGGCGAAGCCCATCTCCGAACCGTCGACGAACCACATGGGACGGCCGTCCACCATCTGGACGTGGGGAACCCGCTCCGCGTACTTGGCCGGGGCTCGCTTGGTCCACAGGTCGTGGGCCTCGGTCAGGTGCGTGTCCGCATCAATCACACGCAGGCCGTCAAGTGCGAGAGCCATCTTTGTTCCTCCCCGATCAAGCTGATCCCCAACCCTACGGTCTGGACTACGGCGCAGCCCAAAGCAGGGATTCGATCAGGACACCGCGGCCGGCTCCTGGACGAGCTTCGCCAGCTCGTCGGTGACCAACTGATCGTGCTCGGCGAGGTCCCGGCGGGCCGCTCGGGGACTCCAACGCCCGCGCATGAAGAAGATCAGGATGGCGAAGACGAATTGGCCGATGAGGCAGACCCCCCACCAGCGCTTCCACTCACCCGGCGAGGTCTTCTGTGCCGGCACCAGCTTCTGCTCGGCCACCAAGAGGCTCGCCAGGTTCTGCGAGTGCACACCCACCTTGGTGTTGATCTCGGACTGGCTCACGGTCTGGCCGTCCTGAATCGCTTTGGCGAGCGGGTTGTAGGCGAGCAGGCCCGAGACCTGGGGGTTGGTGAGCCCACCGGCCGCCGTCAGCGCCTTGGTCAGGTCGTGCGTCGAGTTGCAGGCGACCAGGAGGGTCGCCAAGGTCTCCGGACCGGGCTCTCCCGTCGCCTGGAGACCGGTGGTCACGGACGCGGGCGCTGCCTTCGGGTTGCACGCCGGCGGAGCCGTTGCCGGGGCATAGGGCTCCGCGGCCTGGATCGCCTGCAACGCGGTCGCCGCAGTCTGGTTGTCCACCAGGACCGTCGACGTCGTGATCACGTAGGGCAGCACCAGGAAGGACAGCGCCACCGTGATGCGGAGGATCCATCCCCAGACGGCGAGTCCCGACGCGGTGAGGGCCGGGTTGTGTGACTCCACCTGCTCCGTGTAGTTCGCCATCCACGGGGCGTAGGCCAGCGCGATGGAGATCGCCAACAGCACGATCACGAGGACGTTGGCGTAGTAGCCGGTCTGCGGACGACCCGTCTGGACGATGAGGAAACCCATCATCACCATGGCGCAGATCGCCCCGAGGAGCATGAACGGCTTGCGAACTCGCGCCCAGTCCGACAGGAAGCCGGCCACCACCAGGCCGATCGAGAGCGCGGCGGCGTACCAGACGTTGATGCCGTTGGCCTGGGGCGTCGAGCGGTTGAACGTGACGACCCAGTAGATGGTCAGCACGCTCACTGAGGCGAAGTAGAAGAGCAGGAAGACCGAGATGGCGATGGAGGAAGAGATCAGGTCGAGCCGCATCATGGAGCGGATCGGGTGCGCAATGGCCTTTTCGACGTCGATCCCCTTGGCCCGTGCCTCGATCAGGGCCCGCTCACGTTCGCTGACCATCAGCTGGTCGCGCAGCTGTGGCGAGAGCTCACGCAGGAACAGGAACGCGATGACCACGACGCCCAGGCAGACCAGCCCCGAAATGATGAACTGGTCCTGCCAGGGCTTGAGGTGGTCCAGCGTGTGCGTGGCCACCAGGCTGGCGGCCAGTGCGCCCATGGTCGGGCCGAGCGCCCAGAACCCCATGGCCACGCCACGGCCCATCTGTGGTGAGAAGTCGCGCATCAGCGCAGGGGTCGAGACGAGAATGACGCCTTCCACGAATCCGATCACGCAGTAGGCCGCCGCAAAGCCCCACTTGTCGTGGATGTGCGGGATGGCGAGCAGCTGGACGAGGGCGACGACAAGTGTTCCGTAGATGGTGAGGTTCGCTCGTCCGATTTTGTCCGAGAGGCCGCCGATGAACGCACTGAAGGCGCCGATGGCGTTCGAGACGACGAGCAGGTACAAGAAGAACTGGAACGACATGTGGTAGTAGGGCAGGAGCAGCGGCGTGACCGCACCCTCCACGTAGTAGAGGTAATAGAGCATGATCGTCGTCAGCACGACGATGGCCAGGTAACCGAGACGCGGCCAGGTGTTGGGGTAGCTGTAGAGCTGGCGCTTCCCGAAGGCGTTGGCCATGCTCCTCTTGGGCGCCTGAGCGCTTGCCGCTGTCGTCGTCATGTTGGATCGCCTTTCCCCCGCGTCCATCGACTGCAGCCACCCAGGGTTACCGGTTGCGTCACCGGCCATCCCAGGGGACCCGGGTCGATGCTACGACCAGGATCGACTCCGTGTGCGATCCCGAGGCGATTCCCTGGAGGCAGGTCGATCACGAAGGGAGCGCTGGCCCCCTCACGGGTCCGGAAAGG
This sequence comes from uncultured Acidimicrobiaceae bacterium, assembly GCA_963753115.1. Classification (GTDB taxonomy): domain Bacteria; phylum Actinomycetota; class Acidimicrobiia; order Acidimicrobiales; family RAAP-2; genus Bog-473. The sequence goes on along the minus strand of CAVWBB010000004.1, from coordinate 130,589 downwards.
TGGGCGGCGCGGCCAGTGACGTACGTTCGGAGCAACTCGACCAACAGCTCGTGGCTGCTCCGCTCGAGCAGAGAATGGTCGAGGCCGGGGACGCTCTCGAAGCGGACGTCTCCCTTCGCGACCAGGGCGCTCAGCCTGTGCTGCTCACCCTGGTAGATCCGGAGCGACTCTTCGCTGCCGACCACGAGGAGGACGTTCACACCGGACTCCGCCAGGTGCTCCAGGGTCCTCACCGGGGTTCCCGTCATCAGCCACCGTTTCACGATCCACCAGGCGGGCGTGGGCATCCACCGCGCCACGCGCCGGTACCGCCCGAAACGCGCCATGGCACGCGACAACAGGGGGCCGGTGGCGCCCCATGTCTGCGGGTCGGCCGTTTCGGCGGGCCCTTGCTCGGCGGAGGAGGCGCTCGCGTCGTCTCCCCATTTCACGTAGGAGAGGGCCGGGTTGATGACGCAGAGGGACGAGACCGGGCGGGCGAGCGCCGTCTCGATGGCCATGTCGGCGCCGGAGCACACGCCCATGAGCATCACCTCAGCACCCCCCTCACCAGCCGCTCGACGGATGTCGTCCAGATCCTCGAGGGCGTCCAACGGGAAGTCGCGCATCTCGCTGCGCCCCGGTCGGGCGGGACTGTCGCCGATCCCGCTGAGATCGATTCGGAGGCAGCGCACGGCACCGCCCGCCGCGCAGGCCCTTGCGAGCTCCACCCAGAGCCGGCCCGGTCCGTGATGACTGAGCCTCCCGACGTTCAAGAAGATCATGACCGGCGCCGCCGCATCACCGCCATCAGCGGCTTCGGTGAACATGCCGAACAGGTGGGCGGGCCCGAGTTCGACCGGTCGCTCCTGGACGTCTGACCGCCCCGCCGCACGGTGGACCGCGAACGGTCGCCGCTCGGGCAAGGCGAGCGGCACCAATGGGCCGCCGGCCTCCGCGAGCCAGGAGACGATCAGATCGAGCGTCGGCTCCGGCGTCACGGGCTTCTCTTCGAAGAGAGCCTCCTGCCCCTCGATCTCGGCCGCGTCGACGTGGGGAAGGGCGAGCCGTTGGGCCAGTCGGGCGATCTTCCTCCCTTGACGGGTCAGGACGAGCTCTCGTGTGGCCAGAGTCCGGTCGTCGCGCGGGATCTCGAGTGGCGCCAGGTCCGCGGCGGTCTCCGCGGAGAAGACTGCTCCGGGCAGCGTCGACCGACCCCGCGTTGTCGTTGTCCGTGCTCTGGACCTTCGGCCCTCCCCTTGGCCGCCGCCCCCCACTCGACGGCGAGCTCACGCCGGAAGGCCGCGAAGGCCGTCTGCTCGCGGAGGAACGCCTTGCCCGAGAGACAGGGATCCCACAGCACCAGGTCGTCCACGGCTTCGCCTCGGCCGAGCTCGCTGACGCCCAAGGTCGCCCCGAGCCGGAGCCCGACAACGGCAACCCGCGGAGCGCCCAGGGCGCGGGCGTAAGTCGATGGCGGACCGGACGTTTCCGAGCCACTCCGCAACGAGGCCGTGATCGGACCAGGTCCCCACCGAGTCCCCCGTGGCGGCGTAGTCGAGCCGGAGTGCGGCCCAGCCAGCGGCCGCCAGGCGGCGGCCCAGGTGCCGCAGCGCCCGCGTGGAATAGGCCGCCTCCAGTCCCATGCTCGGGCACACGACGGCGACACCGGCGACGCGGCGGCTGTCAGGGAGATCGAGCCACGCGAACAGCGGTCTGTCCGGCGACCCGATCCACAGCGGGACGGACTCCACGGCCTCCACCGGAGACACCCCGGCGGTCAAATCACGAGATCCGGGACAGCGACACGTGGCTCTGCCACCCGGCCGAACCGGTACAACACCACCGCCAAGAGCCCCGTCACTGCCGACAAATCTAGTGCAGCCGGGTCGCGACCCTGCTCAACGTTCCCCGGAAACGGGACAGGAGCTGCTGGCGCTGATCGGCCGGCACCGACACCAAGAGCAGCGCGTAGAAGACGACCATCAGCGCGGCGCCGGCGGCCACCACACCGACGAATCCGACCACACGGATATGGGAGGCGGTGAAGGCGTACAGCGGGCCGCCCCCGCGCCCGACGGCCCAGGCGAGACCGGCCGTGACGACGGTGGGCAGTCCCAGGATCCGGACGGTGTGGAGCACCCGCCGCACCACCGAGTCCCCCAGCTGACGGTAGAGGAGCGGGAGCATGAGCGTCCCTTCCATCACGACCACGCTGATCAGCACCGCCTCCGCCATCCCGAGTGCGCCGTAGCGCGCGGCGAGGGCGATCCCGAGCGCGACGTGCAGCACAGCCTCGCCGCCGTAGAGGATCGAGGACAGCGTGGGGCGGCCGGCGCCGCTGATCGAAAGCGACACCGCTTGCGCCCAAGCCTGAATGACCGCCGCGAGACAGAGCAACCCGATCACCGGGGCCGCCTCCTGGTAGAGGGGCCCCACCCAGACTTCGACGGCCGGTCCCGCCAGAAAACCGAGCACGATTGCTGCCGGCACGCTGAGACACTGGACGAAGCGCACCACTTCGTCGGTCGCGTCGCGGAGCCCCGCCCGGTTGTCCCGAGCGGCAAGCTGCCCCGCCTTGGTGAACAACAGGGCCGAACGTGGTTGGACGATCCTCTGCGGCAGGAGAGCGAGTCGCTGCCCGACCGAGTAGATCGCGGCTGCCTGCACGCCCGCGGCCGCGCCCACGATCAAAATGTCGGACAGACCGATCACGGCTTCGGAGATCTGGGCGAGCGAGTACCACCCCGTCGCCGCGGTGAACCGTTTGACCACGTCTCGGTCGAATCGACGCAGGGAGAGCCGGAACCAGGGCAGGAGGCGATGCACCATCACCAGACGGGACACCTGCCCGACCAGGCTGACCGCGACCGTGACGATCCCCAGGGCGATGAGGCCTCCGTGCAGCGACAGGACGATGACCCAACCGACCGCCTGCGACACGGTGACGGCCATCAGGCTGTAGTTCAAGAGGTCGAACCGCTGCATGGCGCTCAGTGCGCCGCCGAAGGTGTCCATCGGGATGGAGATCGCCATGTCGAAGGCGAGGAGCAGCAGCAAGAACTGCGCCTGCCCGACCATGTTCTTCGGGATGCTCGTGATGATGTCCGGCAAGAAGATCGCGAAGACGATGACCCCGGCAAATGCGACGATGCCCAGCGCAGAAAGGCAGAGGAACGACGTGTTGAGCGTCGAGGCCACCGCCTCGTCGTCTTCGAGCTCGAGGTGCCGGCTGACGAACGCCATGGTCGCACTGGCGAACCCGAGCTCGAGGATCTCGAGGAAGGGGATCAGCGAGCCGATCAACGCCCAGACCCCGTAGCGGACGATGCCCAGCTGGTGCGTCAGGATCGGCGTGGTGACGAAGCCGACCGCCACGATCGCGACCGCGGCGAGATAGTTCGTGGTGAGATTTCGTCGGACCGTTGCCCTCTTCGGCTGTCCGCTCCCTGAAGCCCCCTGAGGCTCGGCCTCGGGCTCGCGCAACATTGGCTAGCCCGATCGGGCGAGGCGGCGGAGCTTGACCATGGTGCTCGGGCTCTGGGTCTGGCTCTGGTTCCCGTTCACGGACGGTTCCTCGTAGCCGTAGATCTGTCCGCTCTTCCGGCGACGGACCCTGTTCAGCACGATTCCCACCACGTTCGCCCCCGAGGCGCGGATCTGCGCCACGCCGTGTTCGAGGCTCTCGAAACTGAACTTCCGAGCGTCGACCACGAGGATGACGGCATCCGCCTTGGCCACCAAGATGGTGGTCTCGGCCACCCCGACCATCGGCGGACAGTCGAGCACGACGGTCCGATCCGACTCCCGGAGCGCCCGGAGGAGGCGCGGCACGTCTGCGGCCGCAATGTCGGCGGGATGCCGGGTCGGGACCCCGGCCGGAATCAGCTCGAGATAGCGGTTCTCCGTCGAGGCCAGGAGTTCAGTCGGACCGTTGGCCACGGAGATGTCGCTCACACCCGGCGAGAGCTCCGTGCCGAAGATCTCGTGCAGCCTCGGCTGGCGGAGATCCCCGTCGATGGCGACCACGAACTGACCCGGGGTGGCCAGCGCCCATGCCGTGTTCGCGGCCACGCAGGACTTCCCTTCATGGGGATCACACGAGGTGAAGGCGATGACCGGGTGTGAGTCCTGGAACATCACGTGCAACTGACTGCGGAGCTGCTGGAACGCTTCGAGACCGCGCTCGTCGCCCGCCCCCCGGAACATGTCGGCCGGGCTCAACCCGGCGCGGACCAGCGTGGGGACCTCGCCCAGGACGGGGATGCCCAACCGCTCCGAGATCTCGTCCGACGCCACGAACCGCCGCAGTGCCCCGGCCGCGAGGGCGGCGAACACGGCGGCAATGAGGCCGAACGCGATGGACGCGATGGCCACCGTGACGCGGGGATTCGACGGCGTCGTCGGGAGCTCAGCGGCGCCCAGCTCGGACAGCACGAGGAGGGACCCGGCATCACGGTTCGTGATCTTGACGACGCGGGCCGCCACCGCGTTGGCGTAGGCCTGCGCGGTGTGCGGATTCGTGCTCGAGGCACTGATGGTGACCGTGTTCGAGGCCGGGTCGCCCTTTGCCGAAACGCTCACCGGTCCCCGGAGGTGCGACGGCACCTGTTGGCCGGCTTGGTCGTCGAGCGTTGCGTTTTGCGCTTCCACCGCGATCTGAGGGATCTCGATCTGAATGGCGCCGACAAGTGGAGCCCGGGTCGACTGCGCCGGCCGGCGGCTGGGCGAGGAGGACCACCGACGCGGTGTATGTCTTCGCCGGCAGCACGGCATAGGCGCCACCGATGAACAGGCAGGCAAGGAAGGTGACCAGCGCCACGATCCAGTTGGCACGCACCGTGCGCATGACCTGTCTCAGATCCATCCCGGCCTCTCTGCTCAACTCTCCACGGCGGTCGCGAGACGCGACCGCTCGTCACCCTCGACACCCCGTCGGTGTGAGAAGCAATCCCGACAACCCGAGCGACAGCGGCCGGCCAGTACCGGCTCGTGCCAGCCTAGAAGGCGCTGGTGGGCGGGGGTAATCATCCCGGCGGCTTCCATGACTAGGCCCACCTTGCACGTCCGGCCGGCGTGCCTGCACCCGTCGCTTCGACACTCCAGGTGAGTGCCCGGGGCAGCACGTCCATCGAAGTGACGCAGGCACGCAGCATGCCGAGGCAGACACCGAACAAGACGGCGAACCTGTACTCGTCGAGCAGCGGCTCGAGGAACCCCGTGGCGACGAGACCTGACACCACGGCCACGAGGGCCAGGGCCAGGGCGGCCGTCACGGGATCTCGATGTCTTCGCCATGCCCGGAGGCCGCCGGCGATCGAGCCGATCAGGGCCAGGAAGAAACTGACCATGCCGACGAGCCCCAGTCTGAGCCACAGGTCGAGGGCGAGGTTGTGGGCGTAGGCGATCGTCACCACCGTGCGCGTCCCGGCCTCGTAGTAGGGGAATTCGATCCCCAGCCCCCACCCGATGAGGAGGTGCTGGGGGATCAACTTCTCCGCCTCGGCCGCCAGGTTCAGGCGGTCCTGGGCCGACTCCGCCTTGCCTTCGTTGTGGAAGAGGCTCTGGTAGGTCGAGGCCAGCGGGATCTGTGCCGGTCTCCGATCCACCGCGGCGGGAACGACGACGACGGCGATGCCCACCGCGACGACCGCCAGCACGACCAGCACGACCTGGCCGGACCCGACGTGAAAACGTCGCAGCGGACCCTGCCAGTGTCCGACGACGACCGCGGCGAGCACCACCAACAGCACCACGCCCAGGTTCACCAGGATCGCACGCTGACTGGCGAGCACGACGCTGACCACGATGGGGATCAGGGCCAGGACATGACGCAGGGCGACGGGGCCCATCGCCATTCTCGTGAGGAAGCACATCGTGCCCACTGCCATGAAGAGGGCCGCCGTCTCGGCACCGATGCCGCCGAACCCCGACAGTGGGAGCCCGGGCAGGTTCGTGTTGACGCTGACGTGACCCAGCATCATGAGGTCGAGGAGCGTGGCGCAGACGATGGACAGCGTGCCGAGCTTGAAGAGGTCGCCGCGCTCGAAGTACTTCCGTACCGGGACCCCGGCGGCCAACGCGTAGGCCCCCGTGATGTACAAGAGGTCCTTCGCCTCGTAGATGTCCTGCGAGAACGAGTTGTGGTACAGCTTCCCCTCAATCAAGCCCACGACCATCCAGGCTGCGAAGGCCAACCACAGGCCCGCGGGAAATCCGATCCGCTTCGGTCGTCCGCGCGCGATGAGCCGAGCGATCAACGCGAGCGTGATGTAGATCTCCGGCAGCCGGAGCTGCGTCGAGCCCGAACCGGGGTGAAAGATGCTCCGCGGGATGTTGTTCGGATCGCCGTAGATGGTGGCCTCCACCACCAGCAGGCCCAGCAGGACGAGCGGAACCAGTTGCTCCTTTCCCTCGCGCTCCCAACGGACGAAGAGGGAGACGATCAGAGCCGCCACGACAAGTCCGACGATCCCGCCGAGCGCGATCAGCACGGACGGACCGCCTCGATCAGCGGCGCCAGCGCGGCGTCCCAGGTGTGATCCGCCACGACGGCGTCGTGGCCCGCACGGCCCAACGCGGCGGCCCGGGCGGGGTCGAGGAGGAGGTCGGCGATCGTCTCGGCCAGCGCGGGTGCCGTGTCGGCCACCACGACGCCTCGTCCGATGAGGTCCTCCATCCCCTCACAGCCCACCGAGGTGCCCACGAGGGGCCGTCCGACGTCCAGCGCCTCCATGACCTTGAGCCGGGTGCCGCCGCCGGCCCGCAGCGGAGCGACGACGACCCGCGCCCGGGCCAGGTACGGACCCACGTCGTCCACGGTCCCCGTCACCTCGATGTGGTCGCCGGCCAGGGCCAGCACCGCCGGCGCCGGGTCCTTGCCCACCAGGAGGAGCCGGGCCTCGGGAACCCGGGCCAGCACGGCGGGCCAGATCTCACGACCCAGCCACACTGCGGCATCGACGTTGGGCGCCCATCCCATGGTGGCGACGAAGGCCACGGTGGGTTCGGGCGAATCCGGCAGGACGGCAGAGGGATCCCGGCCGTTCGGACAGACGAGGACCGACCGGGCCCCCGGCGCCAGCCGCTCCCGCTCCTTCTCGCTGACCACGATCACGTGGTCGAAATTCCCGATCGTCTGCCGCTCCAGGCGCCGGAGGGCGGCCGCCTCGGCGCGGTAGAAGGCAGCCGGGATGCCGCTGCGAGCGCTGGCATAGCTGTCCACCAGGGATGATTCGATGTTATGGAGGTCGAGGATCGACTTCTTCGCCGGGACATCGAGCACGGATGGCACCATCTGTTGATATTCGACCTGGAGGAGGTCGATTGGTTTCTCGTCGGCAGCACCGTGCACGGCCTTGACCATCGCGGCACTCCAGAATCGCCCCGCCGAGACACTATGTGACGCCAGCACGCCCCGGGCCACGCCGACCGGCGTCACCCGCCACGGCACCGCTCGCACGTCGATGCCAAGGTCCCGGAGGCCTGACCTGTCCGCCGTCCCGTCGTCGTAGGCACAGAGCACGAGATCGCCCAGCTCGGCGAGGCGGCGGGCGATGGCGAGAGAGCGCTGGTGCCCCCCGTTGTTCTCCGGCAGCGGGAGGAATTTGGTCACCATCAGGGTCCTCACCGCAGTGGCTCCGTTCGGACCCCGGCGTTGCGGTCACGTGGCCGCCGGTGCGCGATGGGAGCCCGACGCACCGCAGTGCCATTCATCGCTCCACCGTCGACCACATGGTCGGCCGGTCACCGCGCGCATAGCGGACCAGGCCGCCCAGCGCGACGGCCTGCAGGAACATGACCTGACCCGCCCCCGCCGACGCGGCCGCCAGGAGATGCCGGGGCGACGGCCCGGCCGAGGCGTCCTCGGTGGGCTCCCCCAGACGGGTTCCGGCTGCGAGGCCGGCGCAGGCGGCCAGATTGGCCAGCAGGAAGGCGCGGGCCAGCCTGCTCGTACGAACCTTCGATCCCGCCACACACAGCAGGGCGACATGGGCGAGCGGGCTCACCGTGAACCGGGTGAGGCGGTGCCCCCAGAGCTCGACGGCGACGATCCCCGCCGACGGCCGCAACTGGGCGCGCCGGCGGGCGAGGACGTGCAGCGCTCCGGACACGTTGCGGGTGCGGCGCTCCCATTGGACCGCCAGGGACGTCACGGCGGGATCGAGCGCGCGGGCCCGCGGCTCGTAGGCCACGCGGTATCCCTGCTCCAAAATGTCGAGACCTGCCCACAGATCGTCGATGGCCACGTCCTGCGGAATCGGACGCCACGCCTCGGCCCGGATGGCCGAGAGCTCGCCGATGAGCCCGACGGTGCTCCCCAGCTGGTCCTCGCGCTGCTTGAGCCACGACTCGAAGCGCCAGTACACGCTCTCGCCACCGCCACCGTCGTCCTCGAGCTTCTCGCCGGCCACCGCGCCCACCTCTGGGTCGACGAAGTGCTCCACGACTGCGGCCAGGGCGCCGGGCGCCAGGCGGTTGTTGGCGTCGCTGATCACCACGATCGGTGTCGTGGCCTCGGCGAATCCCCTGTTGAGGGCCTGGGACTTGCCGAGGCGGTCTGGGCCGCTGATGGCGCGGGCTCCGGCTCGCTCGGCCGCAGCGGCCGTCTCGGGGTCTCCGTCGGCCACCACCAGGACCTCCAGTGAGCCGGGATACCCGTTGGCCCGCAGGTCCTCCACCTTGGCGGCGATGACGCCGGCTTCCTTGTAGGCCGGCACCACGACCGTCAGGTCGGGCGCAGTGTCCGGTCGCAGCGCCGGGTGTGCGGTGCAGGTCCTCCCGCGCCCGCCCCGGGTGCGCCAGGCCAGCCAGGCGGGGTACAGCAGGTGCCCGGCCGCAGCAGCCCCGACGAGGGCGCCCACGGCCAGGCTCGTCCTCGCCCGTGGCCGGCTCACTGCCGTACCTGCTCGGTGACCGTGACCCCGCGGAACACCGTGGTGCCGGCAGGCGTGAAGCCCGCCCGGCGCAGGGCGGCATTGACCGAGGCCGCCTGGACGGGGTACAGCGACAGGTCGGCCGTGGCGCTCAGGACCCAGATGCGCTGGTACCTCGCGGCGGCCTTCTCTATCCCGGCCGGGCTGAAGGACACGCTGCCGTCGAAGACCAGGGGATCGACGCCCCATGCCGTGGCCGGGTAGACGGGCTTCACCTCGCGCTCCGTCGCCGGCCGCGCGTCCAAGTACCACTCGACCGGGATGCGCTCGTAGGGCTGGAAGATCAGCACGCCGTCGCCCGGCTGTGCCCGGGCGGCAATGGAGGCGACCGCCGAGCGGAAGTCCTGGGGCCCGCCCTTGGAGTACCACTGCGCGGCCCCGACGGCGGAAAGAGCGATGACGAGCACGAGGAGCACCGCGGCCACGGCGAACGCGCCGCGACGGGCGCGCGCCGCGATGCGGTCGATCACCAGCGCCACGAGCAGGATCGCCGCGGGAAGGCTGACCATCAGGTAGCGCACGACGAGCAGCGGCTTGTCGACCAGCGACAGCATCACCACCGCGGCCACCGGGACGACCAGCCAGCACGCGGTGAAGAACGCCGGCCACTCGCGACCGAAGAACTCGCCGATGGCCGGCCGGCGGCGGGCCAGCACGATCACAGCGACGAGGGCGACGGCCGCGACCAGCACCAGCAGGTCGAGCGCGACGTGGGGAACGGAGGAGCGGATGTGCGTGAACAGCCGACCGGCCGAGGACCCAGACGCCCAATCGACGCCGGCGCTGTCGGTGGCCTGAATGAGCAGTCCCAACGGGACAAGCAGCACGACCAGCGCGATGGCCGACGACACGATCCGGCGCCAGGGGATCCGCCCGGGCGGCAGGAAGGCCAGCGACAACGCCTGCGCCAAGGGGACCAGGGCAGCCCAGAAGTTGGTGTAGGCCGCCAGCGCGGTGACGATCGTGTAGGCCGTCCAGCAGAACCGGGGCGGCGGGTCGACCCGTTGGATGCCCCGGACGAAGAAGAAGCACGACGCGCTGACGAGCAGGAGGGCGAGGGAGTACCCGCGCACGTCCTGCGCGAACTGAATGAAGAGCGGGTTCACCGCGAACAGCACGCCGGCCAGCAGCGCCGCGCGCTGTCCGAACAGCGAACGGGCCAGGAGGATCACGATCCACAGCGCCCCGACGGCGAGGATCACCGACAGGCTGCGCAGCACGATCTCGCTGTGGCCGAAGACGACCCATCCCCGCAGCAGCAGGTAGTAGAGGGCCATGTTCGCCTCGCGGTGCGTGACCACGTTGGCGAAGCGGTGCCACGGCGACGTGGCCAGGGTGGCGCTGACGGACTCGTCGAGGAAGAGGCTGTGGGTCCCGAGGAACAGCGATCCGAGGATGCCCCCGAGCACCAGCTCGGCCGCGACGGCCAGGCGCCAATGGCGCGGCGTCAGCGTGCCGTCCGCCTCGGGGGCGTGCTCCACCCGTACCGCCGGAACCCCGGTACTCTCAGCCGCCGTGCTCGCCATCATCATCCAATAGATCGGCTGGCCGGGCCCCCACGTATAGCGGGAATCCTACGCGTGCTGGGATTTATTCGCGAACTTGCTTGATGACGGCGCCGGCCGTCCTGGCCAGGATCACCAGATCCCCGCCGACCGACCAGTTCTCGATGTAGTGGTTGTCGAACCAGGCCCGGTCGACAATGGAGGTGTCACCTCGCAGGCCGTTGACCTGCGACAGCCCGGTCAGACCCACCGGAACCCGGTGACGGTCGCCGTAGCGGGGGACCTCCTGCTCGAACTGCTCCACGAAGAAGGGGCGCTCGGGGCGGGGTCCGACCAGCGACATGTCGCCCTTCAGCACATTCCAGAGCTGCGGCAATTCGTCGAGCGACGTCTTGCGCATGATGCCGCCGATCTTCGTGACACGCTCGTCGTCGTCGACACTCCACTGGACGTCCGACTCGTCGTTGACCCGCATGGACCGGAACTTGTAGATCTCGACCTCGCGCCCGTTCTTCCCGATGCGACGCTGCCGGAAGTAGATCGGACCGGGGCTCGAGAGCTTCACGGCCAACGCCAGCATCCCGTAGAGCGGCGAGAGCAGCAGCAGCATCAGCCCCGCCACACTCGAGTCGAAGACGCGCTTGGCCAGACGGCCGGAGGAACGCATCGTCGAGCGCCGCAGGCGGACCAGGGGATAGCCCCACACCATGTCGACGTCGCGCGGTGCGGCCCGGAGGCCGAGCTCGAAGAAGCGCGGGACGATGTACATGTCCACGTCCGCGTTCTCGCAGGAGCGGATGACACGAACGAGGTCGGGGTCCCGGTTCACGCCGAAGGCGATCACGACCCGGTCGATGCGGTGCTCCCGCAGGACATCGTCCATCTGGTCGATCCCACCGAGCAGCGGCCGGGAGAGCGACTCGTCCGTGCAGTCGTCCAACAGGCCGATCGGATGCAGCCCGTAGCTCGGGTTGAGCTCGAGGGCGTCGGCGAACCGCTCGGCCACCTGGCCGGCCCCCACAATGAGCACCCGCTGACCGAGGGCCCCGCGGGTCCGCGCCCGCCGGATGCCGACGTAGGCGAATGCTCGCCCCAGGAGGAGCATGGCCAGCGTGGCCAGACCCACCAACACATAGGAGCGAACCTGTCGGTTGAAGCCGTCGAAGACTCCGATGACGACCAGGGAAACGGCAACGGCCGCAGCAACCGTGCCGACGTCCTTGCTCACGTTCAGCGTGATCCGCGAGGCGTACTGACCCCGTAGGGCGCAGATCGCCAGGACCCCGAGGACGAAGACGCCCGTCGACCACGACAGCACCGTTGGGGCGAACGCCGCGACGGCGATCGCCAGGACCAGGAGGTCCGTCCCGGCCACCACCTCGCCGCTGGTGCGGGCGAGGACCCGGCGGCGCACACGCGCCACCGGTCCCGCTTCAGACTCTGGCTTCGCCCACTGCCAGTGCTGTGCGTCTCTGCCGATAGTGACAGACGACATTCCTAGTGCTCCCTCGCCGAGCGCGGATAAGGATCAGGCGGTCCGGCGGCGGCCGCGGACGAGAACGGCACCCACGCCGATCGCCACGACCCCGATGATCGCCATTTCTTCGATGTCAGCACCGGTGAATGCCAGCCCACTCGACGAGGTCGTGCTCGCCGCAGTCGTCGCGCCATCCGTGACCGCCGGGGCACTCGTCGGTGCGGGGGTGACTGATGGGGTGATGCCGGTTGTCTGCGTGGTGCATCCCGTGTAGCAGGTGGTGGGTTGCCGCCCCGGCCGCTCCGGCAATGAGCCCGCCTACGGGCACCGCGAGCAGCACACCCAGGGCGGGACCACAAGCCGCTGCGAGCATGCGCTGTGCCTTGGTCCTTTTCATTCCTGATCTCCTCCACTGGGTCCGCTCGTCGAGCGGATCGATCCTAAGTGCCACCTGAATCCCCGACCGTTCCCGAAGTAACCCTCAGTCGGAGGACGCCAAGCCGCCGCAATCATCATTCCAGGGAATTCGGTCGGCAGGACAGAGCCAAAGGTCACAATGCCTGCGCCGGAGGACACAACGGCACGACAATTCCCCTCCGCCACCCCCGCCGTACTGGGAAGACTCTTCGAATTCATGTTGTGACTACTCGGACAAAAGCACGCCGAACCGTAGCCGAGTGTCAGGTAAATCATAGGCCACCGGCAGTACGCTCCCCGCGGTGATGAGCGGCGAGCCCGGGGAACCGAGCGCCGACGTCCCCATCGGGCCCGAGCGGAGCGGTGCGTCGGGGCGACGGCGCTTCACGAGACGGTCGAAGATCACCGCCGCCATCGTGGCGATCCTGGTGGTCTGGGCGGTGGCCGTCGTCGTCGACGTCCTGGTCGCGGCCGAGCACATCCACCATGGCCAGGCGGCGGTGCAGTCGGCGCGCTCGGGCCTGTCCGCCGACGGGATCCTGTCCGGCGCACCGGTCGGTTCCCTCCGCTCGGCCGAGTCGGACTTCAGCTCCGCCCACGGCCTGCTGTCGTCCCCTCTGCTGTGGCCCGTCGACATCCTCCCGGTCGCCGGGCGCCAGCTCCGCTCCGTCCAGGACCTCTCCGGTGCCGCCCGGCAGGTCGCCGCCACGGGCATCGTGGCCGTGGGCCAGTCCCAGAAGTTGCTCCGCCTTCCGCACACGGCGGGCCCCGACCGTGTCGCGGCGCTCCACCAGCTCGCCACGCTGGCGGCGTCGACCCACGCGCAACTGGCTGGCATCAATTTGGGCCCTGACCAGGCCCTTTTCGGGCCACTGGCCCACGAGCGGGCCACGTTCTCGACCGACCTGGCGCAGGTCCGTACGACCCTGGCGCGCACGTCGGAGGCCGCCTCGTCGGCCGCCACCATCCTGCAGGGACCGGGGACCTACCTCCTCGTGGCCGGCAACAACGCCGAGATGCGGTCCGGTTCCGGGGCGTTCCTCGAGGCCGGGATCGTCACGACCGGCAACGGCGAGCTCCACCTCTCCGACATGCAGCCCACCGCCTCGCTCACCCTCCCCCCCGGCGCCGTGACCGTCGGCGGCGACCTCGAGGCGCGGTGGGGCTATCTCCTCCCCGGGCAGGATTGGCGCAACCTGGGCCTCACCCCTCAGTTCGACGTCAACGGCCCGCTGGCCGCCAGCATGTGGAAGGCCAACACGGGCCAGACGGTCGACGGGGTCCTCGCCATCGACGTCCAAGGGCTCCAGGAGCTCCTGGAGGTGACCGGCCCGGTGACGACCGCCTCGGGCCAGGTCGTCAGCGCGTCGAACGTGGACCAGATCCTGCTCCACGACCAGTACGTCGGCGAGAACTACAACTCCGCGGCGGACGCGGCCCGGGTCGACCAGCTCTCGGCGCTCGCCTCCGCCACCCTGCACGCGCTCGAGGACCGGCCCTTCAAGCTGCACACCATGGCGGACGCGCTCTCGGCTGCCGCCCAGGGGCGCCATGTCATGCTCTGGTCCGCCGACCCCACGACCGAGGCCGCCTGGCGGGGTGCCGGGGTGTCCGGCGAGCTCCAGCCGACCTCACTGATGGCGGACATCATCAACCGGGGCGGGAACAAGCTGGACCAATACCTCTCGGAGAACGTCGCTCTCCGGCTCGCGACCAGCGGATCGCAGACCAAAGCGAGCCTGACCATGACGTTCACCAACCGGACGCCGCCGGGACAGTCGCCGTTCATCGCCGGCCCGTTCCCGGGCCTCGGCACGACCTACGGCGAGTACGTCGGCATCGCCACGGTCAACCTGCCCGGATACGCGCGCGACATCTCCACGCCGTCGAACAGCGCTGTCGTGACCAGCGGACCCGAGGGGCCCACCCTCTTGGAGGGCGCCAACCTCAACATCAACCAGGGGGCGACCCAGAGCATCACCTTCACCTTCGTGCTGCCCGAGGCCCACGGCTCCATGACGGTGGTGCCGAGCGCGCGGATCGGCCCTGCCACCTGGCACGTCGTGGGCTCCAACGGAGCCCCCACCTTCCAGGACGACAAGCCCCAGACCATCTCGTGGTAGCGAGGCCGGGCTCTCCGGGGCCCGGGTGCCAGGTGCCGGGTGCCGGGTGCCGGGTGCCCGGGTGGGGGTGGTCAGCCCAGGTCGGCTGAGAACGCGGCCAGGCTGTTCGGGAACGACCCCCCGGTGATCAGGGAGTTGACCCCTCCGCTGTTGTCGTCGAAGTAGGTCTCGTAGGCCACGTCGTTTGACCCGTTCCCCATCCACGACAGCATCTGGTTGATGAAGTACGGGTCGTCACCGAGGCCGTGGCCGTCGCTGCGGATGGCCACGCCCCACTCCGGGAAGGCGAGCGGCTTGCCGTGCGACGAGGCGAACTGCCTGGCTGCCGCCAGCGTCGGCAGGGTGGTCGAGGACCAGGCATTGGCCGGGGTCTGCGGCGACGCCCACGACTGGTCGTAGGCGTCGAGGCCGATCACGTCGACATAGGCGTCACCGGGGTAGGCCGCGGCGACGGAGTAGCCGGCCTGCGTGAACGCTCCGGCGTCGGGGTTCCACACGAAGTGGAAGTTGCCGCCGGCCACCGTCCGCATGGATGTCACGATCTGCTGGAAGTAGGCGGCGAAGTTGGCCTCGTTGCTCGCCGTGGTGGCGTTCCACGGCATCCACGAGCCGTCGAACTCCCATCCGAGACGCAGGTAGGCGTTCGACTCGCCACCGGCCACCAGCGTCTGCGCCAAGGTGATGTAGTAGAGGTCGAAGGCCCCGCTCGCACCCTGCGCCAGCGTGCCCACGGCTGCGCCGCTCGCGTTGGTCGGAATGATGGGCACGCCCAGCTCGAGCGTGTAGCCGCTGCCCTGGAAGGGCTGCAGGAGCCAGTTGAGGCTCCCGCCGGAGCCGTCCATCCCGGCCCAACCGCTGTTCCCGGGCAGGTAGTCCGCCGCCATCGTCGGCGAGGTCCCCGTCTTGGCCGCAAACGACCTGACCCCTGACGGGCTCGCCGGATCGACAAAGACGCCCTGTTGGAGACCCGTCGTCACCGAGCTCGCCGGCGCGGGGACCGTGGTCGTCGTGGTCGGCCTGGTCGTGGTGGTGGTCGACGGCGGCCTCGTGGTCGGGGTGGTCGTCCTCGTGGTCGGCGGCCGGGTCGTGGTGGTGGTCGGCGACGTGTTCTGACTGACACTCGGCTGGGGCGTTGACGGCCCGAAGAAGTCCTCCGAGCCATCGGCGGTGATCACGCCGTAGCCGAGCGTGGGCGGGGCGACGATGATCCCGAGGGCGAAGACGCCCTGGGATGCCGTCGAGCCGTAGTACCCGGCGTCGCCGAAGGTGAAGACGCCGCCATCGAAGGCGACGAGCCAGTACCCGGCGCCGTCGGGAGTGGGCGCCATGCCGATGATCGGCTGGTTGAGGCGGATGGCCCCCGTCGAGCCGTGGAAGGCGGCGTCGCCGTAGTTGAAGATGCCGCCGTCGGAGGCGACGAGCCAGTAGCCGCGGCCGTCGACGGTGGCGGCCATACCGACGATGTCCCTGTTGAGGTGGATGGACCCGGTGGAGCCGAAGAACGTGGCGTCGCCGTAGCTGAAGATCCCCCCGTCGGAGGCGACGAGCCAGTAGCCGCGGCCGTCGGCCGTCGCCGCCATGCCGACGATGGACCTGTTGAGGTGGATGGACCCCGTGGAGCCGTAGAACGTGGCGTCGCCGTAGTTGAAGATCCCGCCGTCGGAGGCGACGAGCCAGTAGCCGCGGCCGTCAGAGGTGGACGCCATCCCCACGATGGGACGGGACAGCTTCAGCCCGGACAGCGCCGGGGAACCGAACGAGGAGGCTGAGCCGTGCGGCGTGACCCCACCCGCAGGATTGGCCGTCCAGTAACCGCCCATTGGATCTGCGGCCATCAAGGAACCGCCGCCGTAGGGGGCTGTGCGGGAAGTTGCAGCGTGTGACGTTGCCGCGCCGGCGACAGCGCCGCCGCCACCGCCCGACGTGGCGGCCACGGCGAGACCCGCAGCGAGAGCGGGCACCAGGACCAGCAGTGCAACCGCCCGTGCGAACACGGGTCGGAGCGCCCGACTTCGTCGGGTGTGGCGCATCTTCGTCTTCCCCCTCGGACCCGGTGAGGTCGGGCCGCGAGGCGAGGAGCGGCGAGCTCAACGCTGGTTCGGCGGCCCGGCGAACTCAACGAGTCCCGTAGCTTTGCGTCCCTCCCTCGCGGGAGGTTTGCCTTTTCGTTCCGACCAAACGATGACCCGGCGGCCGGCTCGGATCAAGGGGACGTTCGTCCTATCAGCCGATGGACGGGCCATTTGTCCATCCGGTGTGCGGAGGTTGTCGATCCGGTGTGCGCAGGTTGTCGACCCGGAGTGATCGAGGGCGTCGGCGGTCAGAGCCCGGGCGTCACACGTCCACGGCCAGCGTGTCCTGCCCGACGCCCACGACCTGTGAGGAGGGCCAGCCCACCAACACCTGGTCGTGGCGAACGTCCACCATGCGCCGGCCGGCGCGCATCACCCCAGGTCAGCTGAGAGTGCAGCCAGGCTCGCAGGGAACGAGCCCCCGGTGATGAGGGAGTTGACCCCGCCGCTGTCGGCGTCGAAGTAGGACTCGTAGGTGACGTCGTTGGCGCTGTTCTTCATCCAGGCCACCATCTGGTTGACGTAGTACGGGTCGTCACCGAGCCCATGGCCGTCGCTGCGGAGGGTCACCCCCCATTCGCTGAAGGCCAGCGGCTTGCCGTTGGATGCCGCGAACTGCTGGGCGGCCGTCAGGGAGGGCAAGGTGGTCGAGGCCCAGGCGTTGGACGGGGTCTGGGGCACCGCCCAGGACTGGTCGTAGGCGTCGAGCCCGATCACGTCCACATAGGCATTGCCGGGATAGGCCGCGGCGACCGAGTAGCCCGACTGGGTGAAGGCCCCGGCGTCGGGGTTCCACACGAAGCGGAACTGCTCGCCCGCCACCGAGCGCATGGCGGTCACGATCTGGCGGAAGTAGGCGGCGTAGCTGGCCTCGTTGGCCGCTGTGGTGGCGTTCCAGGCCATCCACGAGCCGTCGAACTCCCACCCGAGGCGCAGGTAGGCATTGGCTTCACCCCCGGCCACCAGCGTCTGCGCCAGGGTGATGTAGTAGAGGTTGAAGGCGCCGCTCGCCCCCTGGGCCAGCGTGCCCACCGCCCCCCCGCCCGAGGTCGGGATGATCGGGACCCCGAGGGCGAGCGTGTAGCCGGTCCCCCGGTAGGCCGAGGTCAGGTAGTTGAGGCTCCCGCCCGAGCCGTCCATGGTCGCCCACCCGGCGCTGCCGTTCAGGTACGCGGTGGCCACGCTGGGCGAAGTCCCTGTCTGGGCGGCGAAGCTCGCCATGCCCTGCGGCGTGGGCGACGAGTCATACGCGCCCTGTTGGAGACCGCCCGCCCACAGGGCATACGGGTTGAGCCCCGGCCCGAACACATTGGCCTGGCCGTTCGCGGTCACGACGGTGTAGCCCGGCGCCGCCGGGTTGACGATCAGGCCGTAGACGTAGGCTCCCCAGCCCGCCGTCGAGCCGTAGAACTGCGCGTCGCCGTAGCTGAAGACGCCGCCGTCGAAGCCGACGAGGGAATAGCCGTTGCCATCGGGCGTCGGGGCCATGCCGACGATGGGCAGATTCAGGTGGATGGACCCCGTCGAGCCGTAGAACTGCGCGTCGCCGTAGCTGAAGACCCCTCCATCGGACGCCACCAGCCAATAGCCGTTGCTGCTCGGCGTCGCCGCCATGCCCACCACCGGCCTTGTTGAGCCGGATCGACCCCGTCGAGCCGTAGAAGGTGGCGTCGCCGTAGCTGAAGACGCCGCCGTCGGAGGCGACGAGCCAGTAGCCGTGGCCGTCAGTCGTCGCCGCCATGCTGACGATGGGCTTGTTGAGCCTGATGGCGCCCGTCGAGCCGTAGAAGGTGGCGTCGCCGTAGCTGAAGACGCCGCCGTCGGAGGCGACCAGCCAATACCCGTTGCCGTCAGGGGTCGCCGCCATCCCGACGATGGGCTGGGCGAGCCGCAGGTTGGACAGTGCAGGCGACCCGAGCGTCGGAGCGCCACCGCGGGGCGTCACCGCCCCGGCCGTGGTTACCGTCCAGTAACCACCGTTTGGGTCGGCGGCCATCATGATGCCCCCGCTGTAGTCCTTCGAGCGGACCGCGCTCGATGCGCTCGCCGGGCCGGTGCCCGACGAGAACGCCGTGGCCACTCCCAGGGCAACGAGAGGGACCAACACCAAGAACGCAATCGCTCGCGTCAACACGAGAGGTAGCGCCCGACTCCGTCGGGATTGCTGCATCGTTTTTTCCCCTTTTTGACCCGCGGACGACGGGTCGCGAAGCCACGAGCAGTGCGCTCATTGCTTCGATGGCCCGGCGAACTCAAGCGAGTCCCGTAACGGTGGACCTACCCTCACGGCAGGTTCACAAAAGATGAACAATGATTCGGCCGCGAAACAACGGCCCTTGAGAAAATTGTGCCAATTTTGTGATTCAGAGTTGTGCTCTTCTTGAGGCTTCCGGCACTGCCAGGCACAATACCGCCTCAGACGGTGGGCGCTAATCCGTTCTCGACGGAACCCAGCGGCACGTGCCACGTGAGGCGGGTGCCCCCCTCGCGCGAGGTGCCGAGCTCGACGCCGCCGCCCAGGCGTTCTGCACGCTGGCGCAGGTTCTTCAGGCCGAGGCCCGCCGCGTTGGCGTCGCGCAGGCCGACGCCGTCGTCGGCGACGACCAGGCGCAATTCTTCGCCGGCTGCGATCGTGATCACCACCTGCGAGGCGCGGGCATGCTTCCCGACGTTGGTCAGAGCCTCCCGGAGGACCGCGAGCACCTCCTCGGTCAGCGAATCGTTGACGGCGGTGTCCACCGGGCCCGTGAACGAGCACTGCGGCAGGATCCCCAACACGGGCCGCAGCTCGTGCACGAGGTCGAGGACCTTCGGGTGCAGGCCTTCCTTGCTGATCGTGAGCTCAATGTCGAAGATCGCCTTGCGGAGCTGGCGGATCGTCTCGTCGAGCTTCTCGATCGCCTCCCCGATCCGCATCACGGCCTCCGGCCGCTCGACGAGCCGCGCCGTCCCCTGCAACGACAGCCCGATGGCGAACAGGCGTTGGATCACCGAATCATGCAGGTCACGGGCGATCCGGTCCCGGTCCTCGGTGAGCGCCCGGTCGCGGACGATGCCGTGCAGCCGGGCGTTCTCGATGGCGATGCCGGCTGCCATGGCCAGCGCCAGGACCAGCACTTCGTCGTCCTCGGAGAACTCGGGCGCGGTGGTCTTGTTGGTCAGGTACAGGATTCCGTAGACCTCTCCGTGCACCCGGACCGGGACACCGAGGAAGGACGTCATGTTGGGATGGTGGGCCGGGAACCCGTAACTGTCCTGGCTGAGGGCCAAATTGGCCAGACGAAGGGGCTTGTCGTCCGCGATCAGGGTGCCGAGCACGCCCCGACCCGTGGGGCGGGCGCCAATGGCCCGCTCCTCCTCGTGGGTGAGGCCGACGGTGAGGAACTGGTCGAGGGCCCGCCCGTCTTCGGTCAGCACGCCCAGCGCCCCGTACCGGGCGTCCACCAGGTCCCGGGCCTCTTCGATGATCCGGCGGAGCACCACCGGCAGGTTGAGCTCGGCGTCGAGGATGAGGATCGCCTGCACCAGCCGGCGCAGCTTGGCGGGATCGTCGATCCGGTCGATGGGCTGCACGGCACGTCAGGATAGAGGGGACCCTCACCGGGTGCGGCGAGCAGGGTGCAGGGAGGTTGCCAGTGCCTCGCTCATGGCGGCGCGGCGGCCGTGGCGTGGCAATATTGGGAAAATGACGATTCGGGTGTTCCTCCTCGATGACCATGAGCTCGTGCGGACCGGCCTGCGCACGCTGCTCGAGGCCGAGGACGACATGGACGTCGTCGGCGAGGCCGGAACGGCCGAGCACGGCCTCCGCCTGATCCGGGAGCTCCTCCCCGACGTGGCCATCCTCGACGTGCGTCTCCCCGACGGCAACGGCATTGAGGTGTGCCGGGAGGTCCAGTCGTTCACGCCCCAGGTCCGGTGCCTGATGCTCACCTCGTATTCCGACGACGACGCCCTCTTCTCGTCGATCATGGCGGGCGCCTCGGGCTACGTCCTCAAGGAAGTGGGCGGGGGGGATCTGCTGGGCGACATCCGGCGGGTCAGCCAGGGCATGTCCCTGCTCGACCCTGTCCTGACCCAGGAGCTGTTCGACCGCCTGCGCAAGGACCAGGAGGCAGAGTCGCGGCTCACCGTGCTCACCCCGCAGGAGCGCAAGGTCCTGGAGCTCATCGCCCAGGGACAGTCGAACCGCCAGATCGCCGAGCAGCTGTTCCTGGCCGAGGCGACGGTCAAGAACTACGTCTCGAGCCTGCTCTCGAAGCTGGGGATGCGGCGGCGCACCGAGGCGGCCGTCTACGCCGCCGTCCTGGCCGAGCGCAAGACCTACAACCCCAGGAACTGAGCGTCCCGGACCGGCGGCGCCCCTAGGCGGCGCTGATCCGGCGGTTGTCGTCGAGCGTGCGGAAATCGACCCCGACCTCGCGGAGCAGGTTCTCCAGCCGCTCCCGCTCGACCAGGGGGTTCCCGAACCGGGCCGGCGCGGTCTCGATGCCCAGGGCGGTGCAGAGACGGAGCAACATGCGGTCGTGATCGAGCTCGAGCGCCAGATCCTCGCTCATGATGTGCTCGCCGTCGCTCCCCTCCCCGTCCATGCGCCGGCGGCACTGCAGCAGAATAACGACCAGCTCATCACGGGAAACCGGGAGCGGCAAAGGGTCCACTTCGGCACACAGCCCGGAGAGCAACTCGCTGTACATGGACATCGCCCATAATTTTGCCGGAATTGGGTTGCGCCAATAGAGCCGATACTCCTGTTTCCCATAGAGCCGATACTCCCTATCGGGGCTGGCGGACCCCGACGGCCGTCCGGCTCTCGTGCCTAGCGGCGGCTGACCCGGGTGGACCGGTCGGCCCGGAGCAGCACGTCCTCTGCGGACTCGGTGTCCTCGGCGATGGCCACCCCGAGGGAGGATTCCACGCCGATGGGGTGGCCGCCCACCGTCACCGGTTCGTCGAGGGTGTGCTGCAGCCGCCGCAGCAGGGGTCCCACGACGTGCTCATCGGTCACGGCCAGGACGACGACGAGCTCGCTGCTCCCCACCCGGGCGACGGTGTCCTCCGCCCGCAGGACCGAGGTCAGGCGGCGTGCCACCTCGCACAGCACGTCGTTGCCGGTCGTGTAGCCGAGGTCCAGGTTGATCTCGCTCAGGTTGTCCAGCTCTATGTGGCAGACCACGATCTCGCCCCCGTGGCGCCGGCGCCGGACGAGCGCCTGGGTCAGGCGGTCGAGCAGGAGCAGCTGGTTCGCCAGGCCCGTGTGCGGGTCGGCCATGGAGAGCTGCCAGAGCTGGTCGTACTTGCCGCGCGCCGGGCCACGTGCAATCGGCGTGTCAGGGGTGGCCGAGCTGATCTCCTTCAGCATCGACTCGACGCTCTTGTCGGTCGCGCCGGGCGCGGCGACCGGCCCGGGGAGGCCCGGGGCCGCAGGCGGACCGGTGAGCGCATCCGCGCTCTCGGCGGAGCCGCCCTCGCCGAGCTTCCTTCTGGCCTTCTTCACGCTGTCCCCTTCCGATCGAGGCCCTTCTCTCCTATCGGAACATCGCGTGCCGAAACAGAGCCGGAAATCATGAGGTGGGCTCCAAACATGTGCGGTTGCCGGACAGACAGCGACGATGCGACACGAAAAAGTCTACCCAGTCCCGTCGGAATCTGCGCGTTTCCCGAGGACCGCAAGCACCCCTGGGAGGGCGTCTGACCAGGGACGGAGCATCGCCGCCCCGTCGAGCGAGCCGGGCCGCCTGCGCTACTCTGCAAAGGGCCGGCCCGCGCGCCGTATCTCCAACGGCCGTGTCCCCAACCGCCGCTGGGCCGTCGGCTCGGCACGGTTCGAACCGCAACGAGACGGGATCATCACGCCACTCTCGCCGATCGTGAAGACGAGCACCCCTGTACCCGGGCCCGGAGTGACCCGGCGACGATGAGCACGCCGGCGACCATGGTGGTCGACACCGCGGGGCTCGAGGCGCTGGTCTCCGAGGTCGCGGCCGAGGACGCGTACGGCTTCGACACCGAATTCCACACCGAGCGCACCTACGTCCCCGATCTGGCGCTCATCCAGATCGCCTGGGCCGACAAGGTGGCCCTGGTGGACCCGCTGGCGGTCGACCCTGCGCCCCTGGCCACCGTGTTCGGTGGGCCCGGCGTCGCCGTCGCCCACGCGGCCTCCCAGGACCTCGACGTCCTCATGGCGGCCTGCGGGGCCATCCCGGCCACCGTGTTCGACACCCAGATCGTCGCCGGCTTCCTCGGCATGTCCACCCCCTCGCTCTCCCGCCTCGTCGACCACATGCTCGGCGTGTCCCTGCCCAAGGCGGACCGCCTCTCGGATTGGCTCGTCCGCCCGATCTCCGAGAACCAGATCACCTACGCCCTCAACGACGTCGCCCACCTGCTCGAGCTGCGCAACGTCCTCACCGAGAAGCTCCGGGCCCTGGGTCGCCTCGAGTGGGCCCTCAACGAGTGCGACGAGGTGCTCGGGGACCGCACCCCTGCCCGCGTCCCCGAAGAGGCCTGGTGGAAGCTCGGCGACATCCGCGGCATGTCACGCCGCTCCCGCGCCGTCGCACAGGAGGTGGCGGCGTGGCGTGAACGCACGGCGGCGGAGACCAACCGGCCCCGCCGCATGGTCCTCTCGGACCTCGGGCTGATGGCCATCACCCAGCGTCCGCCCCGCAACAACGACGAGCTGCGAGGGACCCGCGGCGTCGACGGGCGGCACCTGGCCCAGGGCCGGGCCGCCGAGATCCTGCGGGCGGTCGAACGAGGCCTCGCCCTGCCGCCGGAACAGATCCGGATGCCCTCGGAGGGGCGGGACGCGCCGGCTCCCCCCGCCGCCGTCGCGGTGTGCACGGGCGTCGTGCGCCAGATCGCCGACGACCTCAACTTCGACCAGGGCCTGCTGGCGACGCGGGCGGACATCGCGCAGCTGCTCTGCGGTGAGCCGAGCCGGCTCGATACGGGCTGGCGCCGCACCACCGTCGGCGACCCGTTGCGCCGGCTGATCGCAGGCGAGGTCGCGGCCGCCTTCGACGGCCGCGGGCACCTCGTCATGGAGGAACGCTCCGGACGGGAGCTCCCGCGCCATCGTTGACTAGCCATCGTTGACTAGTTGACGGACTTCTCCCGGCCCTCCCAGTAGGACTGGCGCAACTTGTACTTCTGCAGCTTGCCGGTGGCCGTCCGGTCCAATGCCGCGCGCAACTCCACACTGGTCGGCGCCTTGAAGTGGGCCAGCCGGCCGCGACAGTGCTCGATGAGCTCGACCTCGGTGACCGTGGACCCGTCGCGCACGACCACCAGCGCCTTGATCGTCTCGCCCCACTTGTCGTCGGGCACCCCGATCACGGCCACCTCGGCCACCGCCTCGTGCTGGTAGAGGCAGTCCTCGACCTCGATCGACGACACGTTCTCGCCGCCCGTGATGATCACGTCCTTCTTGCGGTCCGAGATCACCAGATACGCGCCGTCGAGATGCCCACCGTCGCCGGTGTGGAACCACCCGCCCTCCAGCGCCGCCGCCGTCTCGACCGGCTGCTCCCAGTAGCCGCTGAAGACGTGATTGGAGCGGGCCAGGACCTCGCCGTCCACGTCGACGTCGATCTGCACGCCCAGCGCCGGGGTGCCGGCTCGGCTGAGCAACTGCGAGCGGTCTGCGGCGTCCAGGTCGTCCCACTCCGCCGGTGCCCGGTTGATGGTGAGCAGCGGCGCGGTCTCGGTCAGGCCATAGATCTGGATGAACTCCCACCCGAGCTCGGACTCCACCCGCTCGATCGTCTTGGACGGTGGCGGCGCCCCGGCCACGACGATGCGCACGGTGCCGCGGCCCGGCGTCTCCCGGCCCTCGGCGGCACGGCTCTCTGCGGCGCCGAGGATGGCGGCCACGACGGCCGGCGCGCCGCACAGCAGCGTGACACCGTGCTGTTCGATGCGCGACAGGATCTCCTCGCCGTCGATCTTTCGCTGCACGACGTGCATGCCGCCCATGCCGGTCACCGCGTACGGCATGCCCCATCCATTGCAGTGGAACATCGGCAGCGTGTGCATGAGCACGTCGCGATCGCTCACGCCGGTGTGCCAGCCGAACGTGGCGGCATTGAGCCAGCAGTTGCGCTGGGTCAGCTGCACGCCCTTGGGTCGCGCCGTTGTTCCCGATGTGTAGTTCACCGAGCAGGTGGCATCCTCGTCGGCCGCCCAGGCCCGTGGCGTCGCGCCCGTCTGGGGCCGGTGCGAAGAGCGCGGCGTCATCCGCGCCGTCGAGGCAGAAACGGTGGGCGACCTTGATGGTGTCCACCTCCCCGGCCACATCGGGGTCGTACAGGAGGACGGACGCTCCGGAGTGCTCGACGACGTAGGCGATCTCGTCGGCGGTGAGCCGGAAGTTGATCGGCACCAGCGCGCGGCCGTAGCCGCTCACGCCGAAGTAGGCGGTCAGGAACCGTGCGGAATTCGGGCTGACGATGGCCACCCGCTCCCCGTGCTCGACCCCGAGGTCGTCCAGCGCGAGCGCCATACCCCGGGCCCGCGCCTCGAGCTCGCGGTAGGTGAGGGTCCCGAAGGAACCCGCGTACCGACGGCTCGTCCACCACCGCGGTCCGGTGGCCGTAGACCAACGCGGCCCGGTTCAGGAAGTCCGCCACCGTGAGTGCGACCTTCATGCCACCCCCGATCTCTGCTGCTGGCCTGTGCCGGCGAAGCGACCCTAGCGGAGGACCCCCGCCGGATCCTTAGAAATGGCCCAGGACGGGATGCGGCACGTAGGGCTTCTCCAGCGCTCCGATCTCGTCGTCGGACAACCGGAGCTCCTCGGCGCCCAGGGCCTCCTTCAGGTGCTTCTTCTTGGTGGCGCCGACGATCGGCGCGGCCACACCCGGCTTGGCGAGCAACCAGGCCAGGGCGATCTGCGCCGGCGCAACGTCGCGGGCGGCCGCGACCTCGACCACGGCGTCGACGACGTCGAAATCGGTCGGCTGGTCATAGAGGTAGTCGGTGAACGCGTCGGTGCTCGAGCGGGTCGTGTGCCGGCCGCCGTCGCGGGTCCGGTTCCCGGCCAGCATGCCCCGCGCCAGCGGGCTCCACGGGATGCACCCCACGCCCTGGTCGAGGCAGAGCGGGATCATCTCGCGCTCCTCCTCGCGGTAGACGAGGTTGTAGTGGTTCTGCATGGACACGAACTTCGTCCAGCCGTGCGCCTCGGCGGTGTACTGCGCCTTGGCGAACTGCCAGGAGAACATGCTGCTGGCCCCGATGTAGCGGGCCTTCCCGGAACGCACGACGTCGTGCAGCGCCTCCATCGTCTCCTCAATGGGCGTCCGGGGGTCCCATCGATGGATCTGGTACAGGTCGACGTAGTCCATCTTGCAGGCGCTTCAGGGAGGCGTCGATCCCGGAGAGGATGTGCTTGCGACCGAGGCCGCCGCCGTTCTCGCCGGGACTGACGGGCATGAACACCTTGGTGGCGATGACGACCTCGTCGCGCGACAGGAACTTGGGCACCAACCGGCCCGTCGCCACCTCACTGGCTCCGCCCGAGTAGGCGTCGGCGGTATCGAAGAAGGTCACGCCCCCTTCGACGGCCGCCCGGACGATCGGCTCTGCGGCATCCTCGTCGATGACCCAGGGCCGGTCGCTGTCGTTCCCGAACCCCATCATGCCGAGGCAGACCCTCGAGACCCGGAGCCCGGACGTTCCAAGATTCGTGTAGTTCATGGCTGACCTCACTCGTGCCGGGACGCGACAGTGCCGGCATCCGCATGCTTACCAGCCGGCGCATCGCCTTCGCGCGCCCGGTGACGCCTCTCAGGCCGGCGCGTGAAGCCGTCGGTCAGGGGCAGCCTGTGGTGGCGTGGTACGGGTCAGGGCAGCACCACGACGAGCCGTGGCCATCGCCTGAGCCGTGGCCATCGCCTGAGCCGTGGCCATCGCCGCCGGTGTTCCCCGATCCCTGCCCGTCGCCGCCGGTGTTCCCGCTGCCGGTGTTGCCCGTGCCGCCGGTGTTCCCCGTGCCGCCGGTGTTCCCCGTGCCGCCGGTGTTCCCCGTGCCGCCGGTGTTCCCCGTGCCGCCGGTGTCACCCGTGCCGGTAGACCCGCTGCTCCCGCCGCTCCCGCTCCCGCCGCCGACGGGCGGAGCACCGCCTCCGGCGGACGACACCGGGATGGTCGTCGTGGTGCCGGTGGGCGTCGTGGTGGTGGTCGTGGTGGTCGGTGGGGGTCGACGGGGGGGTCGACGTGTTCGTCCCGCCCGCGGTCGGGACGGAGGAGCCCGTCCCGACCGCGGTCAGGGTGGCTGTCGGCGCCGCGCTCCCGCTCGGGGACGGAGTCACGCCGGCGGCAATCGCCCTCACTGGCACGGTCGGTGAGGGCGCGTGCGAGACCTGTGTCGCGCCACTGGGCTGGTTCCCTCCACCCAGCTGCCCTGCCACCGATCCGACCGGCGCCGTCGCCGCTGGACTCGGTGGCGTTGTGGTCGGCGTGGCGACGGCGGGCGCGGGCGCGCCAGAGTGCGAGGACAGTGCTGACTGGACGAGGGGACCCGGGCCGATACTCACTCCGCCCACGACCGACAGTGCGGCTGCGACAGCGGCCCCCGACGCGACGAGGCGATTGCGGACGAAGAACAACCTGGGCCCGACGACCGCTGTCGGGACGGCGGGACGTGGGGCTTCGGGGAGCGGGTGCCCGAACGCGCGCGACGTGAAGACCTCTTCCAAGGTCGCAACATCGTCAGCAGCAGCCCTCTCGGGCTTCGACCCCCTCATGATCCTCCAACAACACTCGTCCGTTCAGGCTGGGCCCTTGACACTCGGAGTCCCGTCTCCGCGTTCCAGACGCCCCCTCAGATTCAAGGGTATAGCGAGGCAGCTCGCGTGAATACCTGGAACCAGGGAATCTGTCCGGAATTAGTTTGAACGCCGGTGTGCACTTTAGAAAACTGAACTTCTCTTGCCTGCGTCTGCATCAAACACGCGGACCGTTTCGCGACGTTGTCATTCAGTTGTCGCAAGCTCCGGATTGCAGCGACGCGGCGCACCCATGTTGAACCCGTGCAACCGCGCCGCGTGCGTCGCTGCGGTACATGCCGAAGTTGTTACGACGTTGTCGAACCGATGACCTGACTCACGTCGCTGACCGCTGTACCAACCGTGTTGGAGACCGCGCTGGTCGCCGGAGCCGTCGCCGGAGCCGAACTGCTGAGCTGACCCGTCGCCGACGTCACCGTCGACGCGACGGTGCTGAGCGTGCCGGCGACGAGCGTCGCCACCGGAGCGGCCGAACTGCTGCCGGTGGCAGGAGGCGACGGTGTCGAGCCGCCGGACCCCGACGCCCCAGAGGGCGAGGGCGACGACGAGGCAGGCGGTGTGCCGTTATACGTCGCGGCGCCGCTGACGGAGACGTGCCCGGCAGGCGCACCGCGCGCACCGGATGTGGACGAGGCCAGCACCGCCGAGGAACGATGTCCGGCGCCGCGCGGTCCCGCGGTTGTCGCCCCGCCGAGCGCCTGCGTGTGCGTTGACGGTGCGCCCAAGGTGGGCTGGTTCCCATTCCCACCCTGTGACCGGCCACCGCGGTGACCTTGGGCCGAAACGGACGATGGCCGGTGCTGCTCCCCGGCCTGGCTTGTCACACCGGCGATCACGAGCGCAGCCACGCAGCTGGCGGCGGCGATCACCCGGTACGTGTTGCTGTCCCGCTTCGGCGGGGTCGGGGAGGGTGCACCGGGGCTCGCCGCGCCGGCGGACCCGGCCCCGCCGGCGGAAACGGGCGGGAGCTCAGGCCCCATCGTGGACGACGTGGCGGCAGGAACCGGGGAAGGTGTGTCGTAGGGAGATCCGGGGGCGTTGCCGCCCGTTCCCGATGCACGTGCGCATCGGGACGTCGCGCGGCGCCTCCCCGAACTCCATTCTGAAGATCGTGTCCTCTACTCCCGCGGCCACTCCCGCAGGCCGCATGGCACTCCCGAAGCCGGCACCGGTGGTCTCCGGCGTGTGTCCGAAGTGACGCGATTCGAAGACCGTCTCCAGGCTCGTGACATCACCCGGATCCTGGTTGTTGGTCATGGACCCCTTCTCCTCTGATGGTGTTGCTCGTGGGCAGCGCCACGAAGGCGCTGCCCACCCTCTGCGATCGCCGCTAGCCGGCGAGACCTCCACCATGGGTCCGGCGGCGCCCCAGGCGACTGATGACCAACCCCATGAGCAACGCGCCGGCCCCGATGACCACTTCCAGGAGGAGCGGGGCACCCGTCGACGCCAGAGCGGAAGCGCCGGACGCCGCCGTGGCCACCGTCGGTGAGCTCACCGGCGTCCCGCCCGTCGAGGCCAGAGCCGCCGGCACGGGTGTCGGTCCAGATGCGGTGGCCGTCGCGGTGCTTCCGGCGGGCGGGGTCGGTACTGGTGTGACCGCCGGCGTGGTGGGTTCCGTGCACGAGGCATCGGCAACGCCATTGAGCGCCGCTTCAATGCCACAGAAGGTGACCGGCACGTTGACGCCGGTCCCAGGGCTCGTCGGCGTGCCGATGGGGGCCGCGGTCGAACCGCTCCCGACACAGGAGCCGTTGGCATCGCCGTTCAGCGAGGCCGCCACGGCGCACACGGTCACGGGCGCCGTCACCGGAGCGGAGCCCGTCGCGGTCGTGTCGGTGTGAGAGGGCTCGCACGAGTTGTTCGCCGTCCCCGCCACGGCGACCACCACGCTGCACGCGTTCACGGGGATGGCCCCGTCCACCGGGGCGCTCTGGGTGCCGTCAGTGGTCGGCAGGTCGTTGACCAGTGGGAACCCGGCGTCGGGCATGCACATGCCGTTGGCCGAGCCTTCGACGGCGACGACTGCGCCGCAGGCGGTGACGGGCGCCGAGACATCGGCAGCCTGACCCTGCTGGTTGGCGGGGTCGGACTGCTGGGGGCAGTTCGCCGAGCTGTTGCCGTCGATTTCCACGATCTCGTCGCAGATGGTGACCGGGACGTCGGCATCGACCGCTCCGGTCTGTGTCGTCGCACCACTCGAGCCCGTGGTGTCGCAATCACTCGAAGTGTTCACCGACCAGGCCCACGTTGACGGAGCAGATGCTCACTGGGGCGTCGGCATTGATGTCGCCACTCTGCGACGTCGACGCCGCGGACTGCCCGGTGGCCAACCCGAGTTCGGACGCCGCCTGGCTCAGCAGGCCGATGGCGTTGTCCTGCGCCGTGACCGGCGCGCTGACATTGGCGAGCCCGCCGGGCTGGTTCAGCCCGACGGACGTCGTGGAACAGCTGCTGCTGGAGTCTGCAGCAACACCGACCGACAGCGAGCAGGCGTTGACCGGGGCGTCGGCGTTGGCCACGGGCGACGACTGCCCCGTCGTGTTCGTGCCGCTGGCGGAACCCTGTCCCGGCAGCATGGTGTTGCCCAGCTCGTTGGAGAGCACGGTGATCGGCGCCGCCACGGAGGCGGGCATAGAGGGCAGCGCGTTCGAGGACGGGCCGGAAGGGGTCGGTGCGGCGGACCCCGTCGCTTGCGCCAGGGCGCCGGCGGCCGCGTTCTGCACTGCCTGCACCGTCGTCGGCAGATCGGTCGGCGACGACGCGGCGCCGGCGGGCATCACGCCCGCACCGGCGACCGCGCCAGCTCCGAGAATCAGCCCGCACGTCAGCGTTGCGATTGAAACAATTCGGTTCCGCCTCAAGGTACTGCTCCTTTGTATGCGTGTCTTGCGGACGCACATTGCTCTTGCGCCCGCGCATCCCACTTACCCGAGGGAACGGCAAAACTCCGGAGTCCCTGCCGAATGTGCGCAAACATTGTGATTGCGGCGCCCGCGGCGCCTGCATCGGAAGTTGCGTTTTTTCGCCCAATTTCACGCGATTTCGGCCCGTCGCCCGCACTCCGGGTGCGTTTGCTCCATGCGCATGCACGCACGCGGTGAGCCACATGCATGGACGAGCCCGCGTGGGCGATGCCAGCCCGGCGGGGCGCTACCCCCGTGATCGGCGGAAGTAGCGACTCAGCGTCTCTTCTTGCTGCTGATACGAAGACCCGATGCCCGACCCGTAGAGCGAGGTCGGCTCCTCCAGCATGCGTTCGAAGGTCAGCTTGCACACCGCCTGACCGTTCTCGACCATGAAGGGGACGTCGTGGGCGCGCACCTCGAGCGCGGCGCGCGACCCGC
The DNA here is from genome assembly GCA_963753115.1 of uncultured Acidimicrobiaceae bacterium. GTDB lineage: Bacteria > Actinomycetota > Acidimicrobiia > Acidimicrobiales > RAAP-2 > Bog-473. The sequence goes on along the minus strand of CAVWBB010000004.1, from coordinate 99,937 downwards.
GGAAGCCGCCCTTCGGGTCGAACCCGAAGCCCGGGTCGAAGAATCCGGCGTAGTGCGTGCGCAGCTCGCCGCTCGTCGGGTCGTACGCCGTCATCTCCGCTGCCAAGTTGGGCGGGATGCTGACTGCTTCGTTCGACATCAAGAGGTAGAAGCGCTTCGGGGAGAGCACCAGGCGGTCACCGTCCTCCCGGAAGACGGGGTCCCAGAACGGCTGCGGGTCGACCTCACCGCCTGAGGTCAGGTCGAGCAGCGGCGCACTGTCACGGGTGCTGTGGCCGACCCGTCCATGCTCATCGCCCCGCAGGTCGAGTCCGAGGAACAGTCCGTTCGAGAGGATGAGGTCGTCGACGGGAACCGGCGTGCCCGATTTGTAGAGGATCGGCTCCTCCAGGTGGGTCTGGCGGACATCGTCATCGCTGAGCCAGGGCCGGCCCATGGACAGGCGGAGCTGGTTCAGGGTCAGGTCTTCGCGGACCCGGACGGCAAACGAGAGGGGAACGACCTCCAGGTACAGGGGGCCGGCATAGCCCGGGGCCACTTCGTCGAAACGGTCGCTGTGGTCCGTGATGACCCGGGTGAAGACGTCGATCCGTCCGGTCGAGCTCTTCGGGTTGGCCTTGCCTCGCAGCCCGGCCGGGAGGTCGAGGCGCTCCTTGAGCTCAATGAGGTACGGGCACCGGGCCTCCAGCATGGCGCCGTCGCCCCGCAGGTCGATCTCGTCGAGGATGTAGTCCTTCAGCTTCCGTTCGACCGAATCGGTCCCGGGCAGGAAGCTGCACCGAATCCGCAGCGCCCGTTCGCCGAGTCGGAGGTCGAGGCTGGCCGGTTGCACGTTGGCATCGGGGATGTTGAAACGCCCGGCGTCGATGTAACCGGCCCGGATGGCTCGTTCGAGGAGCTGTCCCGGGAGCACCCCCTCGGACGCGGGTTGCAGGTTCAGCACGACGCCGATTGGGCCGGGTCGCGGTCGCTTCGTCCGGGCACCCACAGAGCAAAGCACGTCCGGTCCCGGCGCGAAAGCTCCCCACTGGGGACAGTGTCGGGCACAGCCTGTGGACGACTTGGGGAGTACTTGTCCTACATAGGGGTTCCGCAGGAAGGAACGGTCGTCCACAAGGTGGGTGTCAGAAACGCAGTCGGGGCACCCGCGCTGCCCTTGTGGAGACGCCCGGCGGCGCCCCCGTGGCCCGACAACCCCCCTCGAACTCGGCTTTCGTGCTAGAGAAAAGGCGAACAAGCGACAAGGGTCGGCTCGAGGAGCCCCATTGCGGAGGGGAGTGTGACCCGGTGCCATCAGGTCACGCGGACGCGGCTGGCGACGACGCCCACGACGGTGCCGACCTGTCACTGCGGAACCACCCCATCACCCTGGCCGACATCGACCACCTCCTGGAGGTCTCGGCCGACGTCGAGCGGGCGGGCCCGGGTACTCCGATCAGAGCGTGGCGGGACGATCTGACCCTCGTCCTCGAGGCGTTGTCCTACGCCCGGGCCATCCTGTCCGCCGACCTGGTGATCCTGCGGCACGCGGGCGCTACGGGGGGAGAGCAGGCGAAACGCCTGCTCGACGACCTCCCCGGCGTCCTGGGTGCGGGGCCCGAGGCAGAGCCATCGTCCCACCCAGCGGGCGGATCCGCCGAGCCCGAGCCCGAACCCGAGCCCGAACCGGAGCCGGAGCTCAGTGAAGACCTCTTCAGCCGGGCGGACCAGCTGTTGGCAGCCCATCAGGAGATGGCGGAGGTGGACATGACGTCGGCCTTCGACGTGGCCGGCTCTCTCGCCGTCATCGAGGAGGAGCTGGCCGCGCTGACCGAACGCCAACACCAGGTCGAGGCGCGGCTGCAGGAGATCCGGGCGGCGGTCATCCGCCAGTACCAGGAAGGACCCGGGACCGCCCGCGACCAACCGGCCTGAGTCGGGCCACGGACCTCGCCGGACGACAAAGGACGACAACGGTAAGCTGACGGGTCGTCAGATTTCGGCGCCCGGCACCCGCCGCAGCGCGCCCGCCCCGGAGGTCCCATGCTCGACTACGTCATCCGATCCGGCACGGTCATCGACGGGACGGGTGAACCCGGTCGCCTGGCCGACGTGGGGATCCGCGACGGCCGCATCGTGGCCATCGGCCAGATCGACGAGCCGGCGACGACCGAGTTCGACGCCGGCGGCCTCGTCGTCATGCCCGGCGTGGTCGACCCGCACACCCACTACGACGCGCAGCTCTTCTGGGACCCGCTGGCCTCGCCGTCCAACGTGCACGGCGTCACCTCGGTCATCGGCGGGAACTGCGGCTTCACGCTCGCCCCCATCAACGCCGAGGACGCCGACTACATCCGCCAGATGATGGCCAAGGTCGAGGGGATGCCCCTGGCCGCCCTGGAGAACGGCGTGCCGTGGAACTGGTCGACGTTCGGGGAGTACCTCGACGCGCTGGACGGCCGGCTGGGCGTCAACGCCGGGTTCCTGGTGGGCCACTGCGCCCTGCGCCGCAAGGTGATGGGCGCCGAACGCGGGGAGGAGGTGGCCACCGACGAGGAGATCGCTTCCATGCGCGCGCTGCTCGCCGAGTCGCTCCAGGCCGGAGGTTTGGGATTCTCGTCCTCCCAGTCCCGCACGCACTCGGACGGAGACGGGCGCCCGATCAGCTCGCGCTACGCCGACCGCCGCGAGATGCTCGCCTTCTGCGAGGAGGTGGCTGCGCACGAAGGCACCACCCTCGAGTACATCACCAACGGCTGCCTGGACTCGTTCTCCGACGAGGAGGTCGACCTCATGACCACCATGAGCGTGACCGCCCGCCGCCCGCTGAACTGGAACGTGCTGACGGTCGACGCCCGCTCGACCGAGAAGATCGCGCACCAGCTGTCCGCCTCCTCTGCCGCCGCTGCCGCCGGGGGGCGGATCGTCGCCCTGACCATGCCCACGGTCGTGCCCATGAACATGAGCTTCCGCACCCACTGCGCGCTCTTCCTCATTCCTGGCTGGGGTGACGTCATGGGGCTGCCCGAAGCCGAGCGGATGCGCCAGCTGGCTGATCCCGCCGTGCGCGCACTGCTCGACGAACGGGTCCACAGCAAGGAGGCGGGGGTCTTCCGCGGCCTCGGCCGGTGGGGCACCTACACCATCGGGGACACCTACTCGCCGGCGAACGAAGGCTGCGCGTTCCGCACCGTGGCGGACATCGCCGCCGAGCGGGGCACCGCACCGTTCGACACGCTCCTCGACATCGTCCTGGCCGACGACCTGCGCACCGTCCTGTGGCCCAACACCGACGACGGGGAAGACTCCACCTGGGAGCTGCGCGCGGAGATCTGGTCCGACCCCCGCGCCATGGTCGGCGGGTCTGACGCCGGCGCGCACCTCGACCGCATGTGCGGCTCGAACTATCCGACCGCCTTCCTCGGTGACTGCCTGCGCGGCCGCAAGCTGGTCCCGGTGGAGAAGGCCGTCCACATGTTGACGGACCAGCCGGCCCGGCTGTTCGGCCTGCGCGAGCGCGGCCTGATCCGCGAGGGCTATGCCGCCGACCTGTTGGTCTTCGACCCCGAGACGGTGGGGTCGGAGCCCGCCCGGCTGGTGCACGACCTGCCCGGCGACACCGCCCGGCTCTATGCCGGCTCGCACGGGGTCGTGCGTGTCCTGGTCAACGGGGTCGAGACCATTCGCGACGGTGCTCCCACGGGTGCGTTGCCCGGCACGATCCTGCGCTCCGGGCGCGACACGGCCTCGGTGGTCCCCACCCCAGCCTGAGCCCACCCCTCCTGCGACGCCGTCTAACCTGCGTGCGGTGGCGCCCGACCCGAACGAACCGGTCCTCGCCGTCGACGAACGGCCCCCGGGTGAGCCGCCTTCCGACGGGCCACCGGATGTCGAGCCGCCGCCCGAGCCGGCCCCGGCCGATCCCCACCCGACGCGGTGGATCAAAGAGGCGGTCATCGTCGTCGTGGTCGCCGTCCTCGTGGCGGTGCTGCTGCGGGCCTTCGTCGTCCAGACCTTCTTCATCCCGTCGGGCTCCATGGAGCCCACGCTGAAGATCGGCGACCGCATCCTCGTCAACAAGCTGAGCTACCACCTGCACGGCGTCGACCGGGGCGACGTCGTCGTCTTCTCACGACCCCCGACCGAGGACTGCGGTGGGGCGCAGGTGAACGACCTCGTGAAGCGGGTCATCGGGCTCCCGGGCGACGTCGTCTCGCTCTCGGGCGGCTACGTCTACATCGACGGGAAGCGCCTGGACGAGACCTGGCTCCCCTCGTCCGAGCAGGGGGTCACCGTCCCCGGCCCGGCGGGCAACAACTCGAACCTGGCCCGGCCGTACCGCGTGCCGACCGACAACTACTTCGTCATGGGCGACAACCGGACCGACTCGTGTGACAGCAGGTACTGGGGACCGATCGCCAAGTCGTTGATCGTGGGCAAGGTCGAGCTCCGCGTGTGGCCGATCTCGTCCCTGCACATCTTCTAGAACCGCCGGGATTGCGCCCGGCAGCCGCCCGACAGCCCCAGCGTCAGCCCTCTTCGGTCTCCGCGTTCACGCGCGCCACGGCGGCCACGCTCTGACCCTCGTCGAGGTTCATGACCCGGACGCCGGTGGCGTCGCGTCCCTGCGAGGCGATCTCGCGGGCCTGGGTGCGGATGACGACACCGCCCGACGAGACGAGCAGGATCTCCTCGTCCAGCGCCACCATGAAGGCGGCGACCACGGTGCCCCGCTTGCCGGTCAGGCGGATGCCGCGCACGCCCTGCCCGCCGCGGGCCTGGCGGTTGAAGCGCTCCAGCTTGGTGCGCTTCCCGTACCCGGCGTCGGTGACGATCAGTATGTCGGTGTCGTCCGCGGCGACGTCGAGGGACACGACGGCATCCCCGGCGCGCAGCCGGATGCCCCGCACGCCGGCGGCGTCGCGTCCCATGGCTCGCACATCCTCTTCGTTGAAGCGGATCGTCATGCCGTTGCGCGTGACCTCGAAGAGGTCGTCGTCGCCCGAGGTGGCCACCACGCGGACGAGCTCGTCGCCATCGCGCAGGTTGATGGCGATGAACCCCTCGCGCCGTGACTTGTCGTACTCGCTGAGCGCCGTCTTCTTCACCTGGCCCAGCGCGGTGGCGAACACCAGGAATTGGTCCGGGGCGAACTCGCGCGTGGCGATGATGGCCGCGATGGACTCGTTCGGCGCCAGCGGCACCAGGTTGATCGCCGCGGTGCCGCGGGCCGTCCGGTCCTTCATCGGGATCTCGTGCCCGCGCAGCCGGTAGACCTTGCCCTGGTTGGAGAAGAGCAGCAGGAAGGCGTGGGCGGAGGTGTGCACGACCTGGCTCACCAGGTCCTCCTCCTTCAACCGGGCGCCCTGGACGCCGCGCCCGCCCCGACCCTGGGTCCGGAAGGCGGCCGCCGCCACGGACTTGATGTAGCCGGCCCGGGTCATGGTGACGACGATCTCCTCGTCGGAGATGAGGTCTTCGACGCCCATCTCGCCCGGATCGTGCGTGATGATGCTGCGGCGCGGGTTGGCGAACTTGTCCCGGATCGCGGTCATTTCGGTCTCGATGACACCGCGCAGCTTGGCGTCGTCCGACAGAATCGCCTCGAGCTCGGCGATGGTGGCGAGCAGCTCCTGCATCTCGGCCTCGAGCTCGGAGCGGCCGAGCCGGGTCAGGCGGCCCAGCGTCATGTCGAGGATGTGGGTGGCCTGGACCTCGGTGAACGAGAAGGGCTCGGCCATCAGCGAGGTGCGGGCCTCGGGCCGGTCGGCGCTGCCCCGGATGGTCGCGATGACTTGATCGAGCATGTCGATCGCCCGCAGCAGGCCCTCGACGATGTGGGCCCGGTTGCGCGCCTTGGTCAGGCGGAACTGCGACCGGCGCTGAATGACCTCGATCTGGTGGTCGATGTAGTACGAGAGCGCCTGGGCCAGGTTCAGCGTGCGCGGCACGCCGTCGACGAGCGCCAGCATGTTCACGCCGAAGCTGGTCTGCAGCGGCGTCTGCTTGTAGAGGTTGTTCAGGACGACGTTGGCGTTGGCGTCGCGCTTGAGGTCGATGATCAGGCTCGGCTGCTGGTTGGCCGACGCGTTGCGCATCCCGCTGATGCCGTCGAGGTCCCCGGCGCGCACGAGCTCCGTGATCTTCTGCTCGATCACCTCGACCGAGGTCTGGTACGGCAGCTCGGAGATGACGATGCGGTCCCCGGTCCGGCCCTCCTCGATCTCCGCGACGGCGCGCATCTTGATGGAACCGCGGCCGGTCCGGTAGGCGTCGAGGATGCCCTGGCGGCCGAGGATCTGCGCGCCCGTCGGGAAGTCGGGTCCCTTGACGAACTCCATGAGCTCGTCGGGCGTGGCCTCGGGGTGGTGCAGCACGTGGATGGCGGCGTCAATGACCTCGCCCATGTTGTGCGGCGGCACGTTGGTCGCCATGCCGACGGCAATGCCCTGCGAGCCGTTGACGAGCAGGTTGGGGAAGCGGCCGGGGAGCACGACGGGCTCTTGGGACGAGCCGTCGTAGTTGGCGACCATGTCGACGGTCTCTTCGTCGATGTCCGCCATCAGCTCCAGGGCGAGCGGCGCCAGCCGGCACTCGGTGTACCGCATGGCGGCCGCCCCGTCGTCGGGGCCGCGGCCGCCGAAGCTGCCGTGCCCGTCGATCAGCGGATGGCGGAGTGAGAACTCCTGGACCATGCGGGCCAGCGCCTCGTAGATGGCCGAGTCGCCGTGGGGGTGGTAGGTCCCCATGACCTCGCCCACGACCTTGGCGCACTTGCTGTGGGGCCGGTCGGGGCGCTGCCCGTTGTCGAACATGGAGTAGAGGATCCGGCGGTGCACCGGCTTGAGCCCGTCGCGCACGTCCGGGAGGGCGCGCGCCACAATGACGGACATGGAGTACTCGAGGAACGAGCGCTCCATCTCCTCTTGGATCTCGATCGGCTCAATGGAGCCGCTGACCGGCTCCTCGGCGTCGGGTGGGGTCCCGCTGTCCCCGCCCGAGCCCGCTCCCCCGCGGCCCGAGCCGCGTGTCGACTGTGGCATGTGCTCCCTACTCCCGGTCCGTCCGCTCAGATGTCGAGGAAACGGACGTCTTTGGCATTCGTCTGGATGAAGTGGCGCCGCAGCTCCACGTCGTCACCCATGAGGATCGAGCAGACCTCGTCCGCCGTCGCCGCCTGCTCGACGTTGATCTGCAGCAGCGACCGCTTGCCGGGGTCCATCGTGGTGTCGCGCAGCTCGGCGTAATCCATCTCCCCGAGGCCCTTCAGCCGGTTGAAGTCGTGCTTGTGGTCCGGGTGCTCGGCGAGGAAGGCCTCCCGGGCGGCGTCGTCCTTGAGGTAGATCTTCTCCTTGCCGACCAGCGTCGAGTACAGCGGCGGCTGGGCCACGTAGACGAAGCCGCCCTCCACCAACGGCTTCATCTGGCGGTAGAAGAAGGTGAGCAACAACGTGCGGATGTGGCTGCCGTCGACATCGGCGTCGGCCAGCAGGATCACCTTGTGATAGCGGATCTTCGCCACGTCGAACTCCTCGGCCAGCCCCGCGCCGATGGCGGAGATCAGGGCCTGGATCTCGGCGTTCTTGAGCATCTTGTCGATGCGCGCCCGCTCGACGTTGAGGATCTTGCCCCTGATGGGCAGGATGGCCTGCGTGTGCGGGTTGCGGGCGTCCTTGGCCGACCCGCCGGCGGAGTTGCCCTCCACAATGAAGAGCTCGGACTCGCGCGGGTCGCGCGACGAGCAGTCCGCCAGCTTGCCCGGGCAGGCCCGCGCCGTCGAGCGCCGACTTGCGCCGCGTCAGGTCGCGGGCGCCCTGCGCCGCCAGCCGGGCGCGCGCCGCCTGCATCGACTTCTGCACGATCTGGCTCGCCTCGCGCGGGTTCTCCTCGAGCCATTCGGTCAGCTTCTGGTTCGTGGTCCGTTCCGCCAGGGAGCGGATGGACGTGTTGCCGAGCTTGGACTTGGTCTGCCCCTCGAACTGCGGGTCGCGCAGGCGCACCGAGATGATGGCGGTGAGGCCCTCGCGGATGTCCTCGCCCTTGAGGTTCTCCTCCTTCTCCTTCAGGAGGTTGCGGGCGCGGGCGTAGCGGTTCATGGAGTTCGTCAGCGACTTGGAGAACCCCTCGACGTGCATGCCGCCCTCAATGGTGGAGATGCCGTTGGCGAAGGAGTGGATCGACTCGTGGTAGCCGGTGTTCCACTGCAGCGCGATCTCGACCTCCTGGCCCTCCTCGGCCTGCTCGAACGACGCCACCTTGCGGAAGAGCGCCTCCTTGGAGGCGTTGAGGTGCTTCACGAAGTCGACGATGCCGCCGTTGTACTTGAAGGTGGTCTTGGTGACCGGGTCGGTGCGCTCGTCGGTGAAGCGGATCTCGAGGCCCTTGTTCAAGAAGGCCATGATCTGCATGCGCTCGACGACGGTCTGGGCCCGGAACTCGGTCTCGTCGAAGATGGACCCGTCGGGCCAGAAGGTCACGGTCGTGCCGGTGCGCGGCTCGCCGGTGCTGCGGTCCTTGGGCGCCGGCCCGGTCGCGGTGATCTTCTTCTTGAGCTTGCCGCCCTTCTCGAACTCCGCCTCCCAGTGCTGGCCGTCGCGGTCGACCTCGAGCACCAGCCGCGTCGACAGGGCGTTGACCACCGAGACGCCGACGCCGTGCAGGCCGCCGGAGACCTGGTAGCCCTTGCCGCCGAACTTGCCGCCGGCGTGCAGGGTGGTGAGGACGATCTCTGCCGTCGACTGCTTGGGGTACTTGGGGTGGGGCCCGACGGGGATGCCGGCGCCGTCGTCGCTGACGCGCACGCCCCCGTCGGCCAGCAGGGCGACGTCGATGCGGGTGGCGCGCCCGGCCATCGCCTCGTCGACCGAGTTGTCGACGACCTCCCACACCAGGTGGTGCAGCCCGGTCGGCCCGGTCGAGCCGATGTACATGCCGGGCCGCTTGCGCACTGCTTCGAGCCCTTCGAGGATGGTGATGTCGCCCTCGTTGTACGACGCATCGGTCCCGCCAGGTCTCTCATCCACCGTTACTGCCACAGGCGCGCCCTTTCAGAACGTAGGTCTTTCCCGGTGCGTATCGAATCCCCGGATGGTCACGTCGGGCCTTTCGATGCGGACGCACCATTCTACCCGACGGCGGCTCCAATTCGGCACCTCTGAACGGTCGCGGGCGCCCCCACGCACGTGTCACTCAGGTGCGCTCGACCACGACCTCCAGGCGGTCGATGGTGGTGTCGCCCAGGGCCCGCAACCGCGCCAGAATCTGACCCGATTCCATGCGGGCGCGGGTCGCCCAGGCCGGGTGCTCGACCGCCACCACGAGCACACGCCCGTCGACACGCTGAGGCCGCACATGGCTGCCCAGCTCAGGGCCGACCAGCTCCTCCCAGCGGGTGAACACCGCCTCCATGACCGCCGGCGTGGGGGCCGAGCCCAGCCGGCCCAGCAGCCGTGGCATGGAGGCCCCGACCGGGCGCGGCCCGTAGTCGCGCCGGCGCTTCGTCACCCCTCCTCCAGGTCCTGCACGGGGAGCAACCGGGCCACCTCGATCCCCTCGGGCAGCGGCGCCGCCGTGGTCAGGATCGACTGTCCGGCCGGCAGCTCCGCCACCAGGGCCCGGCTGCGGGCCGGGTCGAGCTCGGAGAAGACGTCGTCGAGGAGCAGCGTGGGGATCAGCGTCGTCCGGGCGCGCACCAGCTCGTGCACCCCCAGGCGCAGGGCCAGGGCCAGGCAGCGCTGCTCGCCCTGCGACGCGTGGGTGCGGGCCTCCCGGCCGTCGATCTCGAGCAGCAGGTCGTCGCGGTGGGGCCCCACCGTGTTGACGCCCCGGCGCAGGTCATCGCGCCGCGAGGCACCGAGCGCGGCCAGGAGGTCGCCCTCCCAGCTGCGCAGGTAGCGCTGGCTCATGACGATCTGGTCCGCCGTGTCCACCGCGCCGGCCAGGTGCCGGTAGGCCGCGGCCACCAGCGGGTCGAGGTCGCCCACCAGCCGCTCGCGGGCCGCCACCAGGACTTTCCCGGCATCGGCCAGCCGCTGATCCCAGACGTCGAGGGTCGCCGTCACCTCCTCGCCGGCCCGGCCGCCGGACTGGCGCAACAGGGCGGCCCGCTGGCGCAGGACCCGGTCGGTCTCGTCGGCGGCCCGGGCCCCCTCGGGGTCCAGGAGGGCCAGCGCGTCGTCGAGGACCTCGCGCCGCCCCTTGGGGCCCCCGCTGACGATGGCGAGATCCTCGGGCGAGAAGATCGTGACCGGCGCCGCGGCGCCGAGCTCCCGGCGGCCGTTCACCGCTTTGCGGTTGACGCGGGTCCGGCTCCGCCCCGTCGGCATGATCTGCGCCTCGACCAGCGCGGGGCTGTCGCGGTTGTCGATCTCGGCGCGGACGATGGCGCTCTCCGCGCCGGTCCGCACCATGGCGTCGGGCGGCGCGCCGCGGAAGGAGCGGCGGGTGCCGAGATACGCCAGCGCCTCCAGCACGCTCGTCTTCCCGGTGCCGTTCGAGCCCGTGATGACGGTGGTGCCCTCGGGTTCGAGGTCGAGGTGCACCGCGTGGAAGATGCGGAAGTCGGCCAGCTCCAGGTGCCGGACGCTCACCGCGGCCGCGGGCTGCTCAGGAGACCCGGACGGGCATCAGGAGGTAGCGGAACTCCTGATCTTCGGCACCGCGCACCGTGGCGGCGCGCGATGCGTCGGCGGTCTCGACGATGACCTCGTCACCCGCGACGGCCTCGACGCCGTCGATGAGGTACGACGGGTTGAACGCGATGACGAGATCCTCGCCCGTGTAGTCCCCGTCCACGGCTTCGGCGGCGTCGCCGACGTCCTGGCTCTGGACACTCAGGTCGACGCCACCCTGGCGCATGGAGAGGCGCACCGGCGTCGTGTTGTCGCGCACGAGCAACTGCACGCGGCGCAGCGCGGCGAGGAAGCTCTCCTTCCCGAGATGCAGGGTGTTCGGGTAGTGGTCCGGGATCAGTTGCTTGTAGTCCGGGTAGCGGCCCTCCAGGAGCCGGGTGCTGATCTGGACGTTGCCCTGCCAGAACGTGATCTCGTTGCTGTTGGCCGCCACGCCGACGTGATTTGTCTCGGATCCGTCCGAAATCGTGCCTGTGGGCAGGCGTTGGAGCTCCGACAGCGCCCGCGCCGGCACGAGCAGGTCCTCCTCGCCGGGCAGCGTCTCGGAGCCGGGCAGGTCGCGCATCGCCATGCGGTACGAGTCGGTCGCCACCATGCGGATGATGCCGTCGACGCGCGAGACCAGCACTCCGGTCAGGAGCGGTCGGCCGTCGTCGTGCGACGCGGCGCGCACGACCTGGCGCACGGCCTCGCCCAACGCGGTCTCCGAGAGTTGTGTCGTTGGCTCGTCCGTCTTGCCCACGGGCGGAAACTCCACGACGGGGTAGGTGTGGAGTTTGAAGGTCGAGCGGGCCGCGCTGATGGTGATGTGATCTCCCTGATCGGCGAAGGTCACCGCTCCGGGCTCGAGCCGGCGCACGATGTCGGTCGAGAGACGGGCCGGAATCACACAACTGCCGTCGTCGATCCCGATGACCTCGCCGGTCACTTGGATCGTGAGATCCAGATCCGTGCCGGTGACGCGCAGGGCGTTCCCCTCGCACGAGAGCAGCAGGCCAAGGAGCACCGGGGAGGAGCCGCCACGGCCCCCGACGGCGCGGCTCGCGGTGGCCAGCATGTCGACGAGCGCATCACGCTCGGATCTGAACTTCACCGAAGCTTGTCCTTTCGGGAGTTTTCCCAATCCTTCATATCGGAGGGAGAGGTATATGTGTCTTGTAAAGGTAGTAAGGGGTGTGGATTGTGGACGACATGATCCCATCCCTGCTGGGCGCACCGATGGCTGTCCCCATGGGCGTGTGGGCGGGGCGCGGCCTTGATCGTACGCGCGGGGCCGATCGGCTCAGGCTGGGGACAAGCGCGCGGGGGGTCCCCAGGCAAAGAGGGGTCGGTCCACAGGCTTTGCCCCCGCCGACCCACAGCCGTCCCCCGGCAAACGACACCGGTGCGGGCGACAATTGGACTGGCGGCGCGGCGAGGGTCGCGAGGGACGCGAGGGTCAGGCCGAGCCGGCACGGATCTTCTGGATCAGCTCGGTGACCTGTTCGTAGATCTGGCGGCGTTCCTGCATTTGGCCGGCGATCTTGTCCACGGCGTGGATGACGGTGGTGTGGTCGCGCTTGCCGAAGACGCGCCCGATGGCCGGGTAGCTGTAGTCCGTGAGCTCCCTGGTCAGGTACATGGCGACCTGGCGGGCGGTGACGAGCGGGCGGGTCCGGCTGGGCCCGCAGATGGCCTCCACCGAGAAGCCGTAGCTCGCCGAGGTGGCGTCGAGGATGATCTGTGGAGTGATGCGGCGGGGTTCCCCCGCCAGGACCAGGTCGGACAGGACCTTCTCGGCCTGCGCCAGCGAGATCGGCTCCTTGTTGAGGTTGGCGAAGGCGCAGATCCTGGTCAGGGCACCCTCGAGCTCCCGGATGTTGTCCTTCACGTGGGAGGCGATGAACTCGAGCACGTCGTCGGGCACGTCCTGGTGCTCGCTCAGGGACTTGGAGCGCAGGATGGCGAGGCGTGTCTCGAGGTCGGGCGGGTCGATCTCGGTGATGAGGCCCGAGAGGAAGCGGCTGCGCAGCCGGTCCTCGAGCGTCTCGATCGACTTGGGCGGTCGGTCCGAGGTCAGGACGATCTGCTTGGAGGCGGCCTTGAGGTCGTTGTAGGTGTGGAAGAACTCCTCCTGGAGGCCCTCTTTGCGCTCCATGAACTGGACGTCGTCGATGAGGAGGACGTCGCAGTCGCGGTAGCGGCGCTTGAAGGTCAGGGTGGTCGAGGTGCGCAGCGAGTCGACGAAGTCGTTCATGAACGTCTCGGTGGTCACGTAGAGGACCTTGCGCCGGGGGTAGTTCTCGGTCACGTAGTTCCCGATGGCGTGCAGCAGGTGGGTCTTGCCGAGACCGGAGTCCCCGTAGATGAAGAGTGGGTTGTAGGAACGACCGGGCGTCTCTGCCACGGCCTGGGCGGCGGCGTGTGCCAGGCGGTTCGACGATGCGGCCACGAAGGTCTCGAAGGTGAACTTCGTATCGAGCTGGACGGCCGGCGATTCCCGGCCTGACCTGGTTGTTTGGGCCGGCTCGGGCTGGCGCTCGGGCCGCTCGGGGGGCAGCCCGAAGATCTGTTCGGTGGTGGGCTCGGTCACCGCCGGCCCGGGATCCTGCACCTCGAGGCGGCCGCGCACCGGGGTCCCCACCTCGTTGGCCAGGGTGTCCTCAATCATGGGGAGGTAGCGCGACTCGACCCGCTCCCGGATCAGCCCGTTGGGGACCGAGAGCACGAACTCACCGTCGGCGTAGGCCACGGGCTCGATACCCGACAGCCACAGCTGCCAGGTGCTCTCCGATACCTGGTCGCGCAGGGACCCCGTGCACCGTGTCCAAAGATCTCCTGCCTGGTTCACTGCGAGTGCCGAACGCCCCTTCTCCCCCCTCGGCGTCCGGTCAGCAAGCTGGGAACGATCCTCGGTACGGGTAATTGGATGAACGTACACCGTGGCAGGCGGTGCGACTAGAGGCCATCCGCGAATCGCGCCTAACATGGGAGGACTCGCCGCCGGCGGCCGGAATCGACTCGAAGGCCGAGGCATGGAACCTGCGACGAACCGGCTCCGGATTGCCGTACGGCTGTCGCGAAAGGCTGAATTGACGTGAAGCGCACTTATCAACCGAACACCCGGAAGCGTGCCCGGACCCACGGGTTCCGCAAGCGCATGTCCACGCGGGCCGGACGGGCCATCTTGAAGTCGCGGCGGCTCAAGGGGCGCCACCGTCTCACCGTCTGAGGGCCATTCGTGCCTGCTCGGACGGTCGGACGCATCACCAGCCGCGCGGCGTTCGCCGAGCTGCAACGCTCCCGGGCCCGCGGTTCCAGCGGCCCGGTGCGGGTGACGTTCGTCCCGGCCAAGTCCGAGACCCCCGGCGTGTTTCCCCAGGTCGGCTACGCAATCGGCCGTCACTGCGGCGGGGCCGTGGTCCGCAATTCCCTCCGCCGCCGGGCCCGTGCCGTGGTCCGCACCGCCGCTCCGACCCTGGCCCGCGGCACGTACCTGGTGCGCCTGGAGCCGTCGGCGGCCGGGCTCGCCCCCGCCACGTTCCGCCAGGACGTCGAGACCGCCTTGCGCAAGGCCGGCCGGGACCGGAGCCGGGTGAGCGCGTGAGCGGCACCGGATCCCCCCAGAGCCTCCCCGTGCGGATGGCGATCGCCCTGGTCACCGCCTATCAGGGTGCGGCCTCGGGCCGGATCTCGCCCTGCCGCTTCTACCCGAGCTGCTCGAGCTACGCGGTGGAGGCATTCTCCGTGCACGGCTTCTGGCGCGGCCTCGCCCTGAGCGCCCGGCGCCTGCTGCGCTGCCGGCCCTTCGGGCCCCACGGGGTCGACCTGGTCCCGGTCCGGGTGCATGCCCATGTGCCATGAAGGGAGCCGTTCGTGCTGAGCCACCCGCTGTTGGCTGAGAATTCCCTGTTCAAGCTGGTCGGGGAGATCTTCCACCCCCTCTTCGAGTTCTTCGGGCTGATCCTGGCGGGCCTCTACTGCGATCTGGCCCAACTACGGCTTCGCCATCGCCGGCCTGACCGTCCTCATCATGCTGGCCCTGACGCCGGTCACGGTGAAGAGCACCAAGTCGATGCTGGCCATGCAACGACTGCAGCCCGAGATGAAGAAGCTCCAGGCCAAGTACAAGGGCCCGGAGAACCGGGAAATGCTCAACCAGGAGATGATGCGGCTCTACAAGGAGAACGGGACGAGCCCGTTCGGGGCCTGCCTGCCCAGCCTCCTGCAGATGCCGTTCCTCATCGTGCTGTACTCGCTGATCCGCGGGCTCTCCAATGTCGTGCCCAAGGGTCAGTCATATACGAACGCGGCCGGGGCGACAGTCAAGTGCACCCAACACCTTGGATGCGCGGCGCCGCGTTACATCCCGACAAGTTCACAAATGCACCAAGCATTGGTGGCCAGTCATGGCCAAATGCACTGGTGGTTCGGGATGGATTTGTCGTCCCTTCCATTGTCGCATCACGCGTTCCCTGGAAGCGCCAGCCAGGCGGTGTTGGTGCTGCCGTATCTGGTGCTCATTGGTGCTGCGATGTTCCTGCAGTACTACCAAATGAAGCAGATGAATAGCCGCAATCCTCAGGCTGCTGCGGCGAATCCACAGATGCAAACAATGCAGAAGTTCTTTCCTATTATTTTCGGTGTCATTTACCTAAGAGTGCCCGCCGGAGCAACCATTTACATGGTGGTTTCATCCGCCATGCGCATCGGGACGCAAGAAGTGATGTTCCGTACCGGCATGGTCACGCCTGTCGCCGCGGAGCGGGAAATCGGCTCCTCGAAGGACAAGGAGACCAAGGAGAAACCGCCGGCGCCGAAGGCGGTCAAGAAGAAGACGTCGACGGCGACGGACGGGACGGCGGCCGCCAAGGCGACGCTGCCGCCGGCCAAGGGCGCAGCCAAGACCAACGGTGCCAAGACGAACGGGCGGGCGCCGACGAACGGCAGGAAGCCGGCCGCGGGGAAGACGACGAACGGCAAGGCGGCGAGCGACGACAGCGCCGACGATGCTCCAGAACCCAAGTCCCACCCGCGGTCGCGCTCGAAGAGGACAAGAAAGGCTCGATAGCGCGTGGAGTGGGTTGAGGTGGCGGGCAAGACCGTCGAAGAGGCGACTGAACAGGCACTGGACCAGCTGGGCGTCGCCGTGGGCGATGCCGAGGTGATCGTGGTCGACGAGCCAAAGACGGGGCTCTTCGGCCGCGTCAGGGTCGAGGCCAGGGTGCGGGCCCGCGTGCGCCCGGTCGGGCCCCGGCCGCGCCGAGAGCGCTCACGGCGCAACGGCAGCGGTGGCGGGGGTCGCTCCGGGCAGGGAGGTCAGGGCAGCCGCCAGGGCGGCCAGCGCAGCGCTGCGTCGTCCGGCCGGTCAGGCTCCTCCGCCTCGTCTGCAGCATCCGGTTCGTCGACAGGCGATGCGAGCAGCTCGGGCGAGTCCAGGTCCAGCGCCGAGGGTGCGGGCGCAGGCGCGAGGAACGGCTCCGGCAGCGCGAGGGACGGCGACCGGTGGCACGGGGAGCGGCACCAGCCGCTCGGCGCGGCGCCGGCGCAATCGCAGCAAGGCGACAGGCGCCGGGGTGGCGTCGGTGCAAGGCTCGCGGAACGGCTCGGGGGAGTCGGGACGCGAGAAGGCTCCGCAACGGAGCAACGAAGCGAAGGAGACAGTGGACATGGCCGAGGGAATGACGCTCGAGGAGCAGGGTGAGGTCGGGCGAGCATTCGTGGCCGATCTCCTGGGTGAGTTCGGGATGGAAGGGACGGTCGAGACCCGTCTGCTGGACGAGGACACCGTCGAGATCGCCGCCATGGGTGAGGACCTGGGCATCCTGGTCGGTCCGCGTGGCTCGACCTTGGCGGCCCTGCAGGACCTGACCCGGGCCGTGGTCCAGCGCCAGTGCCCCTCGCGCACCGACCGCATCCTGGTCGACGTGGCCGGCTACCGGGAGCGCCGCTCGGCGGCCCTCAAGCGCTTCAGCACCCAGATCGCCGAGGAGGTCCTGGCTTCGGGCGAGGAGAAGGCGCTCGAGCCGATGAGCCCGGCTGACCGCAAGGCCGTGCACGACGCCATCAACGAGTTGGACGGGGTCGAGACTCGCTCTGAGGGCGAGGACCCCAACCGCCACATCGTCATCGCGCCTGCGGGCTGAAGCGGCGCCGGTGCCCGGCGCCGCTGAAGGGGGTCACTCCCCCACCCCAGTGCTTCCTGTGCTGCTCGAGCTCCTGACCGAAGCGCGCGCCCTCGGATTTCTGGGGCCCGGCCCGCTGGAGCCACAGATCCAGCACGCCGAGGGCTTCTGCTCCATCGCCCGCGGCCTGCCGGGGGAAGGCTCAACCAGGCTGGTCGACCTGGGCTCGGGCGGCGGGTTGCCCGGGCTTGTGGTGGCGAGCGAGTGGCCCGAGGTCACCCTGGCCCTGTTGGAGGCCCACGGACGCCGGGCCGCGTTCCTGCGGCGTGCGGTCGAGCGCCTGGGGCTGGCCGACCGTGTCACGGTCCTGGAGGAGCGGGCGGAGATCGCCGGGCGTGACGCCGACCTCCGGGCCGGGTTCGACGGGGCCTTGGCCCGTTCCTTCGGCCGCCCGGCGGTGGTGGCCGAGTGTGCCGCTCCCCTCTTGAGGGTCGGAGGGTGGCTGATCGTCTCTGAACCACCCCAGGCTGGCGTTGCCGGCGAGGGTGGCGAGGCAGGCGAGGCGGGCGGGCTGGGCGAGGCCGGCGAACGGTGGCCCGCAGAGCCCCTGAGGCAGTTCGGGCTGGAACCGGCACGGGTGATCCATCAGACCTTCGAGTACCGCACCCTGAGGCAGGTGGCGCCGTGCCCCGACCGCTTCCCCCGGCGAAACGGGGTCCCGGCCAAGAAGCCCCTCTTCTGAGAGTCGGTGCCGGGCTGGACAGAGGGGGGCGCCGGTGGAGCTCTTTTCGAGACTCTGAACAAGGCTGTGCAGAGCTTTCGGGAGCTTCCCCCCACGGCCTGATGAACCCGGCTCTGGCCATCCGAACCCAGCGGGATCCTCGAGAGGTCAGGGGCCGGAGGCAATCCGGAGCCGGCTGGGCCCGTCTGCTCTCACGCCCCAACCACCCCAGGTCAACTCCCGGCCAACTCAGGCCTCCCGGGCCACCCCAGGCCCGGCGGCCCAAACCCGGCCACCCCCGGGGCACCGAGGCCCCGCAGGCCAAACCCGGGCACCTCCGGGCCACCGGGCCACCGGGCCACCCCGAGGGGTTTCGAGGTCCCTTGGGTGGCGAGGCACCCCGCCCCCCCGAGGGTTGCCGGGCAGGAGGCCCGACGAGGGGCCTCAGAGGGCGGGCTCGTGCCGGGCGCCCGTCGCGTGGATGGCTCGGCCCGGTCTGCCGACGCCTCGCAGGGCATTGATCGACCAAGGAGGGCCAGTGGCCCGCTCAGGGCCCCCGCCCGACCTCAGCGGGACCCGGGGACAGGTCTTAGGCCCTTGCGTGGACTCTCTCGGCTCTGACCTGGACGGAAGTAACCGATAGGTGACCAGAAGGCGTGTTCCACGTGAAACCAAGCTCGGGGCCCATTGGCCGGTGGCCGGTTCCACGTGGAACAATCTCAACCCTTGACCCCGGGACCCAGCCGCGCCAGGATAGGCGCCGTGCAGCGGCGATTCGGAACTCCTAGCTGATGCGCATCAGGCGCAGGGACAAGGACCACCCCGAGACCGAAGCCGGAGAGGCGAGGGCTGTCCTGTATGACCAGGAAGTTTCTCCTCCGGCGGACCCGGTCACGAGCCTGATCGGCGAGCCGGCGCCGAGCGACGCCACCGCACCCGATCCCGGCGTGGCAATCCACGGAGATGGCCCTTCCGAGCCGGCGGTCGCTCCCCCGCCCTCGGACGACACCGCAAGCCCCCCGCAGGCAGAGCCGGCGCATGCCGTGCACGCGGCCGAGGAGCCACCGGCCCCGCCGGTGACCGAGTCGAGTCCCCCGCTCCACGAGGCGGCAGTTCCACGTGCCGATCCCGTTGCGGCCGAGGCGCCAGTCGCCGTGCCGGCCGAGGCAGCGCCAGTCAGCCCCCCCGCCGCTCCCCTGGCGCCCGAGCCCGAGGAGGCCCCGCCCTCGGCTCCGGCCCGATCCTCGACCCCTGCTCCCAAGCACGCCATGCGGACACCCTCGATCGGCAACGAGGCCACCGACCTGCTGAACGGGTCGAAGCCCGTCACCCGGGACCTGCCCCGCATCATCGCCATCGCCAACCAGAAGGGTGGTGTCGGCAAGACGACCACCACCGTCAACCTTGGGGCGGCCCTGGCCGAGCTCGACTATCGGGTGCTCGTGATCGACCTCGACCCGCAGGGCAACGCCACCACCGGCCTCGGCGTCGAGGCCCGCAACTTCGAGCTGTCCATGTACGACGTGATCATGCGGGACCAGCCGCTCGAGGACTGCATCGAGCCCACCAGTGTCAAGAACCTCTTCGTGGCGCCCGCCACCATCGATCTGGCCGGTGTCGAGATCGAGCTCGTCCCCGCCTTCAGCCGGGAGATGAAGCTGAAGCGAGCCATCGACACCGTGGTCGACGACTTCGACTTCGTGCTCATCGACTGTCCTCCTTCGCTCGGTCTCATCACGGTGAACGGTCTGGCCGCCGCGGACGAAGTACTCGTCCCCATTCAGTGCGAGTACTACGCCCTGGAGGGTCTGAGCCAGCTGCTGCGCAACGTGAACCTGGTTTCGACCAACCTCAACCAGACTCTCGAAGTCAGCACAATTGTGTTGACCATGTTCGACGCCCGCACCCGGCTCTCCGTGGACGTGGCCAACGAGGTCCGGGAGCATTTCTCCGAGCGGGTCTGCCGGGCGGTGATCCCCCGCACCGTCCGCCTCTCCGAGGCGCCCTCCTTCGGACAGCCGATCACAGTGTTCGATCCGACCTCGCGGGGTGCCGTGGCCTACCGCGAGCTGGCCAAGGAGGTGAGCAATGGCGCGCCGCAGCGGTCTCGGTAAAGGCCTCAGTGCCCTGATCCCGAGTGAGTCGACGGGGGAGACCAACTCTCTACTGAGGGTCGTGCCGATCTCGCACATCCGGCCCAACGCCTTCCAGCCCCGGAGCCACTTCGACGAGGAGTCCATGGGGGCGCTGGCCGCCTCCATCCGCGAGGTCGGCCTTCTCCAGCCGGTGCTCGTCCGAGAGCTCGAGGAGGAGGAGGACAGCTACGAGCTGATCGCGGGGGAGCGGCGCTGGCGCGCCGCACGCCGGGCCGGGCTCCAGACCATTCCCGTCCTCGTCCAGGTGGCGGACGATGTGGCCAGCCTGGAACAGGCGCTGGTCGAGAACCTCCACCGCGTCGACCTGAACGCCCTGGAGGAGGCAGCCGCCTACCAACAGCTCATCGACGAGTTCGGACTGACCCACGAGCAGGTGGCGACCCGGATGGGCAAGGGCCGGGCGACGGTGACCAACACCCTTCGGCTCCTGCAGCTGCCGGCCGGGGCCCAGCGCGCCCTGGCCGAGCGGACCATCTCCGCCGGCCATGCCCGGGCCCTGCTCGGAACGCCGGACCGGGCCCTGCAGGAGAAGATGGTCGAGCAAATTGTCGAGGAGGGGTTGACGGTTCGGGCGGTCGAGGTGCTGGTCCGCCAGGGTGGCACCGCCGAGCTCAGAGTGGTGCCCGACGCGCCCGAAATGGCGGAATCCGCCCCCGAAGAGGGTGGCACCTCGGGTACCACCGAGCCGAGTCGCCGTCGGCCGGCCGTGCGCAAGCTGCCGGAGCCGGGTGTGCTCGAGCTCGAGGACCTCCTGTCGACCTACCTCAACACCCGGGTCAAGGTGGATATTCAGAACCGGCGGGGCCGCCTGGTGGTGGAATTCGCGACCCTCGAGGACCTCGAGCGGATCTACCGCGCCATGGTCGGTGACGGCGGCGTCGCGTAGTTCACGCAACTGTCAAGGGGTCGTACAGCTTCATCCACAACCTGTGCATGACGTTGTGGATTGTCACTTCGTTCATCTGCCGGAAGCTTTGATCGCGTAACCGTCGCCTGGGCCGCGGAGCTGCCAGATCGACACGCCGGTGCCGTCCGCGGCACCGCGATTACCAGTAATCAGTCCCAGGAGGCGTCGGCCCAACGGCCCAGCGCAGAGGCCAGGGCGGCTGCCAACACGGACGCACCCTCGACCACCGTGCTGGCCGGCCCGACCTCGACCAGGACTGCAGGCATGCGGGTCTCCCGGAGCAGGGGGACCGACATGCCGTGCACGCCGGCGTCGGTGACGCCCAGAGCCCCGGGGACGTCGGCCTGGACCAACTCGGCCAGTCGCCGCCCGCCGGGAGACTCGTCGTGGCGGCCCGACCAGAAGGCCGTCCTGCACCCTGAGGTCGAGGGATTGAGCCGCAGCCCGATGAACACGTCGACCTCGAGCTCGTTGGCCTCCTTGGCCTGGACGGTGTCGTCGGGGTGGTGCAGCTCGGTCACCCGGATGCCGCCCCAACCCAGCCGGCGCCGCAGGGCGCCCGTCACGCTGCCCATGCCGCCGCTCTCGCCCACGGCGACGTGGCGCCCCCGCAGGGTGGGCGGGGCGTCACGCAGGGCGGCCCGGGCCCGGACGGCGGAGACCAGCTCGGGCTCGTGGTGGCGGCTCTCCAGGCGCATCAGCTCCTGCAGGGTGGCCCCGCCGACGATGCCGTCGACCGGCAGGCCGGCGTTGCGCTGGAACTCGGCCAGGGCGCGCACGGTGGCGTCCCCGAAGATGCCGTCGACCCGCCCCGTGTCGAAGCCGAGGGTGCACAGGCGCTGCTGCAGCTCGGCGACGTCGTCACCCCGCAGCATCGGCGTGCGGCGGTAGAGGAAGCGGTCGCCCATGCGGAAACCGGCCTCCACCAGGGTGTTCCAGGTCTGAGGGCCGCAGACGCCGTCGACGCGGAGGCCGCGGAGGCGCTGGAAGGCCTCGAGGGAGGCCCGGGTGGTCGGCCCGAAGACACCGTCGGCGTCGACGGGCGCGCCGGGCAGGATGGCGGTCAGGCGGTGCTGCACATCGGAGACCGCGTCGCCGCGGTCCCCGATGGCGAGAGGCAGGCCTACAGGTAGGCCGAGATCTCTTCGAGCAGCTGGCCCTTCGGCTTCGCCCCGATCAGGCGCACCTGGGGCTCCCCGTCCTTGAACAGGATCAGCGTCGGAATGCTCATCACGTCGAAGCGCCGGGTCACGTCCAGGTTGTCGTCGATGTTGAGCTTGCCGATCCGGATCTTGCCGGCCTGCTCCTCCGCGATCTCCTCCAGCACCGGGGAGATCATCTTGCACGGGCCGCACCACTCTGCCCAGAAGTCCACCAGGACGGGGACATCCGAAGCTTTGACATGCTCGTCAAAGGTAGCGTCGGTAAAGGTCTCGATCTTCTCGCTCATCGCATCTCCTTGTCAGCGGGTGTAACGCCCACCCCGGTGGTTCTGTTCCCGGCTACTCGCCGCGCTCTTCCAACCAGCGCTCCGCATCGATGGCCGCCATGCAGCCCGAGCCCGCCGAGGTGATGGCCTGGCGGTAGTAGTGGTCCTGCACGTCGCCGGCGGCGAAGACCCCGTCGACGCTGGTTTTCGTGGTGCCGCCGAAGGTGCGGACGTAGCCGTTGTCCTCCAGCTCGATCTGCCCCTTGAGCAGGGAACTGTTGGGCTCGTGGCCGATGGCGACGAAGAGGCCGCTCACCTCGAGCTCGGACTCCTCGCCGGTGACGGTGTCGCGCAGCTGGACCCCGCTGACCTTGGTGTCGCCCATGACGCTGGTGATGAGCGAGTTCCAGCGGAATTCGATCTTGGGGTTGGCCCGGGCCCGGTCCTGCATGATGCGCGAGGCCCGCAGCTCGTCGCGGCGGTGGATCACGGTGACCTTGGAGGCGAAGCGGGTCAAGAAGATGGCCTCCTCCATGGCGGAGTCCCCGCCGCCGGCCACGGCGATGTGCTGGTCGCGGAAGAAGAAGCCGTCGCAGGTGGCGCAGGTGGACACGCCGTAGCCGAGCAGGCGGGCCTCGTTGGGGCAGCCGAGCATGAGCGAGCGGGCGCCGGTGGCGACAATGAGCGTGTCGGCCAGCACGGTGGGCTCGTCGGCCTCGGGGTCGCCGACCCAGACCTCGAAGGGCCAGGGCGTGACATCGATGCGGCTGACCTTGGCCGTGCGCAGCTCGGCCTCGAAGCGGATCGCCTGGGCCCGCATCATGCCCATCAGGTCCGGGCCCATGACCCCGTCGACGAAGCCGGGGTAGTTCTCGACATCGGTGGTCAGCATGAGCTGGCCCCCGGGCTGGTCGCTGGTGGAGGAGGGCTCACCCTCGATGACCAGCGGTGCGAGCTGGGCGCGGGCGGAGTAGAGCGCCGCCGTGAGACCCGCCGGCCCGCTCCCGATGATGACGACCTTGCGGCGCTCAGGCATCGGGCGGGACGCCGCGGCGCGAGTACAGCACGGCGCCGACGGCACAAAAGATGAGGCCTAACACCAGGTAGGAGGCCCAGATCCGGTGCCCCGCGATGGTGGTCAGCCGGATGAAGCCCACGCAGAAGAGCACGACGACCGTGATGCTGAGCACCGCGATGACGACGCCGAAGACGATGCCCCGGGCGGCGACGATGGCCGGACGGATGGCCTTGTCGTTGACGGTGGCCACCACCGTGTCGACGGCCTCGAGGGCCCGGTCAGACAGCGCATCCGAAAGATCGTTCTCAGCCACGGCGTGGAGACTACCCGGCGGTCCCGGCCGTCCTGGCAGGGATGATGTAGCAGACGCCTACCGTGTTCGGCCCGGCATGGGTCCCGACCACCGGGCCGAGGTCCACCGAGAGCATCGGATGCTCGGTGGCGATGCCGCTCAGGCCGGCCAGCACGTCGGCGAAGTCGTCGCACGCGCCGTCGGCCACGGCGATGCGCTCGAGCGGGGCATCGGCGCTGACCTTGTCCTTCAGGTAGGCCAGGGCCTTGCTCCGGGTCCGCTGCTTGGACTCCTCGGCCACCTCGCCGTCCTTGAGCTGGATCACCGGCTTGATGTTGAGCAACGAGCCGAGCAGGGCGCGGGCCCCGCCGATGCGGCCGCCGCGCTGGAGGTGCTCGAGCCCGCCGAGCACGCCGTAGATGCGGGTGCGGGGGATGCGGTCCTCGGTGGCGGCCACGAGGTCGTCCATGCCGACGCCCGCCGCGGCCTCCTCGGCGGCGGCGATGACCAGGAGGCCCTGGCCCATGGTGAGCGAGTAGGTGTCGACGACGCGGACCGGCACCGACGTGAAGGCGTCGGCCGCCGTCACGGCCGAGCCGTAGGTGCCGGACACCTTGGAGGAGATGGTGAGGCAGAGCACGGCGTCCGCACCCTCGTCAGCCGCCTGTTGGAAGGCGGCCTGGAAGGCGCCGGGGGAGGGTGCGGCGGTCTGGGGCAGGTCGCCCTTGCCGCGGCAGCGCTCCCAGAACTCGGCCGGCGACAGCTGGCGTCGGTCCTCGAGCTCCTCGGTGCCGAAGCGGATGGAGAGCGGCACCACGATGACGTTGTGCTCCTTGACGAGCTGATCGGTCAGGTCGCAGGCACTGTCGGTGACGATGTGGACGCCGGGCATGCAGGGAGTCTGCCACGGGGGGCCCGTGAAGGGCGGGGAGAGCGTCGTTCAGGCGGGCCAGGTGGTGCCCAGCGGTTTGGGACTGAGCGGGTGGACGTTGTCCATCGGGGCTTCGGGGCCTTCGGGGTCTACGGGGTCGACGGGGCGAACGGGTGGAAGGGGGAATCGGGGCGAACCGGGCGAACGGTGTCGACGGGGTACACCGGGCCGGAGCGACTCACAGAACGGACCGGCCCGACCGGGCCGTCCGGCCCTTCCGAGCTGTCGGGGCCGCCGGGCCGGCTCGGGGGACGGCGGTGCGCGTCGTGGCGCCGTCCCAGCCAGATGATGACCGCGCCGAAGGTCAGGCCGCCGGCGATGACAGAGCCGAAGACCCTGATCGCCAGGCCGGCGACGCTGGTCGACGCCGAGAGGTTGGAGACCACGAGCACGACCACGGCCATCGGGATGGCGGCGATGACGACACGCACCAGCGGCGCCCACGTCTCGCGCTCGGCCAGGCGCCCGAACCACTGGTGGAAGGTGGCCAGGGCCAACAGCGCCGACACGGTGTAGGAGATCGACAGCGAGAGCGCGAGGCCGCGCACGCCGAGCGGGTGGACCAGGACCAAGGCCAGTATGACGTTGAGCGCGTTCTCCACGAGGTAGAGGTAGAAGGCGACCCGGGTCCGCTGCATCGACTGCAGCACGCGCACGAGATAGAGGTAGGTGCAGAAGCCCGGGAGCCCGAGCGCGAACATCGCCAGCGCGGCGCCGGTGGTGGCCGTCTCGGCCGGGGTGCTGTGCCCGTTCCCGAGCAAGAGGGCCACGGACGGCTTGGCCAGCAGCAGCATGCCGACCGCGGCCGGGATGATGAGCGCCAGGACGGCGCGCAGGCCGCCGGTCATGCGTTTCAAGAACGCGGCCTGATTCCCGGTGGACCACTGTTGGGCGAGGTCCGGTGTGACGACCGACATGACGGTCACCGCGATGATGCCGTAGGGCAGTTGGAAGAAGGCGTAGGCGTAGGTGTACGACGACACCGGGTCGGGCCCGGCGACGCTGCCGGCCAGGATGGTCACGACGAAGAGCGCGATCTGGTTGGCCAGGACGAAGCCGAACGTCCACCCGCCGAGGCGGGTCACGGCGCGCAGCGCGTCGTCGCGCGGGTTCCAGTTCCAGCGCAGCAGCCCGAGGTCCGCGTTGCGCAGGCTCGGGATGAGCGCCACGCCCTGGAGGACCACCCCGAGCGAGGTGCCGAGACCGAGGAGGATGAGCTGGGTCCGGTGGCTCTCCACGGTGGCCAGGGAGGCGCCGTGGCCGGCCCACAGCCCGAACCAGACCAGGATCCCGATGCAGACGATGTTGTTGACGATCGGGGCCCAGGCGACGGCGACGAAGCGGCGGCGCGTGTTGAGCAGAGCGGCGGCCAGCGCGAAGAGGCCGTAGGCGGCGATCTGGATCACGAACCAGCGCAGGAACCCCGTGGCGACCTGGCGCTCGAGCAGCACGCGGTGGAGTTCGTGGGGGCCCGCATGCGTATCGAGCACGGTCAGGGCGTCGATGAGGAACGGCGCGGCGACCAGTGCGGCCACCGTCGTGACGGCCAGCACCGCCACCGACACGGTGATCACGGCGGAGATGGAGTCGAACGCCTCGCGCTCGGTCTTGTTGGCCAGCCGGTCGACGAAGACGGGGATGAAGGTGGCGGACAGCACGCCGCCCAGCACGACGTCGTAGAGCATGTTGGGCGTGGTGTTGGCCAGGTTGTAGGAGTCGGCGAGGGTCGTCTGGCCGAGCGCCCAGGCCAGGGCGACGAAGCGGAGCAGTCCGGTGACGCGGGAGACGCCGGTGCCGACCGCGACGTACGCGGCCGACGTCCGCAGGGGCAGGGTGGCGGCGCGGCGGGGGGCGGCCACCGTCAGTGCGCCCGCGGGCGGGCGCGCCGCGAGCGCCGCCACGTGCGGATCCACCAGGCCAGCAGCACGGCCCCCGCCAGGACGGTGAGTGCGACCCCCACGAAGGAGATCTCGGTGGAGTGCACCGTGAGCACGGTGCGCGCGATGAGGACCTGGCCGTCCGGCGTGTGCAGGCTCACTTCAATGGGGAGGCGGTCGCCCGAGGTCCGGGCCTGCGCGGTGATCCGGACCGATGTCGTCGGGTGGACGAGCGTCAGCCGCTGCGTGTTGCCGTCGGGGAAGGTGAACTTGTCGCTGGTCAGCGTGACGACGACCTGCACCGGATAGGGCGCGGAGGAGAGCACCGTCACCGGGATGGCGGCGCGCTGCGAGGTGAAGGTGACCGTGCGCTCGGTCCCGAGGGTCACCTGTCCCGTGGTGCCCTCGAAGGTCTTGGCGTAGGCGTTCAACGCGCTGGCGCGGCCCGTGGCGCTGAGGCCGCGCGCCTCGGTCGTCAAGAGCGTGTCGCCGAGTGTCGTCAGGTTGGGCGGGTGCCCGCCCACGGCCTGGCTGAAGGAGGCCAGCTGCTCGCGGTCGAGCGCGATGCGGGCCGCCGCGTTGTGCGTGATGCCGTGGCCGGCCGGTCCGCTCTGGAGTTGGCGCACGGCGGGCTCGTGGTTGCCACCAGCGGGCACCGCAGCGAAGAGCTGGCTGAGGGTCACCGGCTGGAGTGCCTGGTTGTTCGAGAGGCCGGCGAGCAGCGCGTCCATGAAGGCGGCCGAGGGGTGCCACCCCGCCGGCGGGGCCACGACGACGCCGCGGGGAGCACTGAGAAATGGGTTCTCGTAGTGGACGAAGGAGAGCCCTGCGAGCAGCTGCTCGGCCCCGAGCACGGGGTTGGCAGGGTTGGCGGTGAAGCGCGCACTCAACGTGGAGTCGGCCGCCGCCGCCGGGATGGTCGAGCCGTGCCCCAGGTCGAGGGTGAAGGGCTGGGCGAAGGTGTACATGTTCACCCCGGCCGAGGCCAGGTCGTCGTCGCTGACGACGACCTGCGTGGCGCCTGCGAGCTGCAGGCCCGAGGCCAGGTTGGCGGCGTCGCCCTGGGACAGGGTGGAGCTCGTGTCCACCCACGCCCCGGCGTCGGGTTTGAGTCCGGCGGCGTGCAGGATGTCGTCGCCGCGGCTGAGCTGCGCTTGAATTTCGCCGGACAGGCCGGCTCCGGTGAGCGCGGCCAGGTTGATCGGCACGTAGGACTGATCGGTCACTTCGTCGCCGCTCAGTGCCGCCAACTGGGCGAGGGCGCGCATGCCGGCGCGGTCGTGCGCGGCGTCGACCTGGCTGACGGTCAGCGGGTTCACGGCGAGCGTGGTGGCCACGTCGTGGTAGGCGGTGAGGGCGTCGGCCATGGTCGTGAGGCCGCCCGCCGCGACGGGGACGACGACGCCCACGCGCAGGGCGCCCCCCGTGGGCGACACCGCAGTCGGCTGTTGGTAGGTGAGGAACGTGGTGAAGCGGGCCACCGGTGTCGACGAGCCCTGCCGCACGAGGGCGACGGACACGGGGTAGACCCCCTCACACTCGTCCTTCAGCGGCTGGCAGCTCAGCGTCATGGTGCGCGGCGACCCGGCCGGGCAGATGCCGTCCCCGGTGGCGGGGACGGAGGCGCTCGAATTGGGCACCACGGTGACGCAGGTGGCCGCGGACAGGCCGCCGCCGGTCGCCGCGGTGACGGGGAGTCCCGTCTCCCGCAGCAGCGGGCTGCCCCCGGGGATCCCCGAGATCGCCTGCTGCAGATCGGACGTATCGACGAGGCGTCCGTAGAAGGACACGCTGACCGACAAGGTGCTGGGCGCCCCAACGCTGGGGGACACGCCCACCGTGAGGTTGAACCACGGCTGGTCGGCCGTGAGCCAGGGTGTCTGGGAGACCAGGACGAGGGGCGCGCCGGCCACGTGCGCCCGCTCCACCCCACCGGCACCACCGGCTCCCAGCGTGCTGACCAGGGCTGCGACAGCCACGGCGAGCGTGCACAGGGCGGTCCTGGCGCGGCGCGTCGACACAGGCAAAGGGTAGAGGGCGCACTACCGTGGTTGGGTGCAGTCCACGTCGGTGCCCGAACGGTTCCGCCCCTACGTCGAAGCCACCGAGGAGATCGGGCGCCGCTTTGCCGCGGCGGGCAAGGCCCTCTATCTGGTGGGTGGCTCGGTGCGCGACGCCCTCTTTCCGGGCCCGGCGGGCACGGCCGACGCGCACGATCTCGACTTGACCACCGACGCCCTCCCGGCGGAGATCGAGCGGCTCATCCAGGGCTGGGCCGACGACATCTGGACCCAGGGCGAGCGCTTCGGGACCATCGGCTGCCGCAAGGGTGACCAGGTCTACGAGATCACCACGCACCGGGCCGAGGTCTACGTGCCCGAGTCTCGCAAGCCCGAGGTCACCTTCGGCGACGACGTGGTGGTCGACCTGTCGCGGCGCGACTTCACCATCAATGCGCTGGCCCTGCGCCTGCCCGACATGGAGCTCATCGACCCCTTCGACGGGCTGGGGGACCTGGCGGCGGGCCGGCTGCGCACGCCGCTCGACCCGCACATCTCCTTCGGGGACGATCCCCTGCGCATGCTGCGCGCCGCGCGCTTCGCGGCGCGCTTCTCGCTCGAGCCCGATCCGGCGCTCACGGCGGCGGTGGAGCAGATGCACGGCCGGCTGTCCATCGTCTCGGCCGAGCGCATCCGCGACGAGCTCGACAAGATGGTGATGGTCGACGTGCCCTCGGTGGCGCTCTGGTTCGTGGTGCGGACCGGACTGGCGGGCGAGTTCCTGCCTGAGCTGCCGGGACTGGCGCTCGAGCAGGACCCGATCCACCGGCACAAGGACGTGCTGGCGCACACGCTCGCCGTCGTCGACAAGACGTCGCCGAACCGGCTGCTCCGGCTCGCCGCGCTCTTCCACGACGTGGGCAAGCCGCGCACGCGCGCCATCACCGACGGTGGCGTGAGCTTCCACCACCACGAGGTGGTGGGGGCGCGCATGACGCGGACGCGCATGGAGGCGTTGCGCTACTCCGCCGCCGACGTGGACACGGTGGTGCGGCTGGTCGAGCTGCACCTGCGCTTCCACACCTACCGGCTGGGCTGGACCGACAAGGCGGTGCGCCGCTACGTGCGCGACGCCGGCGAGCACCTCGAACTGCTGAACGAGCTGACCCGCTGCGACTGCACGACGCGCAACGCCGCCAAGGCCCGGGCGCTGGCCCGGCGCATGGACGAGCTGGAGGCCCGCATCACCGAGCTGGGCGAGCAGGAGGAGCTCAAGGCGCTCCGCCCCGACCTGGACGGGAACCAGATCATGGAGCTGCTGGGCATCGGCCCGGGGCGGGCCATCGGCCAGGCCCTGGACTTCCTGATGGAGCTGCGCCTCGACGAGGGCCCGTTGGGCGAGGAGGAGGCGGCGCGGCGGCTGCGGGCCTGGTGGGCGGCGCGCCAGTAGGCGGGAGCCGGGCGTGGCGTCCTCGGGCCGCCAGCGATAGCGTCGCGTGGCATGACGAGGATCGTGGCACCAGAGAGCGGCATGGGCGAGCACATCGACTGGGCGCTGCTGCGCGCGGACATGGCGGCGGGCATGGGCAAGCTGTCGGCAGCGGTCTACGGCAACTCCCAGCTGCCCGTGCGCGAGCGCGAGGCGGCGCGCTGGACCATCGCGCTGATCAACGACTGCGCGGTCTGCCGCGACACCCGTGCCCGCGACGGGGAGGCCGCCGGGGCGGGCGAGCCCTTCTACGCCGAGGTGACCGACTGGCGGGCCGCCACCGGGCTGAGCGTGCGCGAGCGGCTGGCGGCGGAGTTCGCCGAGCGCTTCGCCATCGACCACCTGGCCATGGACGACGAGTTCTGGGGCCGCCTGCACGACGCCTTCTCCGAGGCGGAGCTCGCGGACCTCACCATCTGCTGCGGGATGTTCCTCGGCATGGGGCGCACGCTCGCCGTGGTCGGCGTCCGGGCTCCGGACGAGCGCATCCTCGTCTAGCTCTAGCGCCTGATCGAGCGCCTGATCGATTGCGGGACCGACGTGCGGGCGTCGTACTGCCCAGCCCCGCTCCCACTGCCACCGCCCACCGACACCCGTCAGCCCCAGCGACGTCCCGGGCGGCGAGGCGGGTAGGTGTTTCGAAAACTATAAACGAGTTGGTTGAGAGTTTTGGGAACAACGCCCCCGCTCGAGGCAGCGGCAGCACTCTGTAATCAGCGCCGGCGCTCGAGGCAGCGGGCGCTCCGGATCAGTCGACCGGCCAGCTCTCCTGGGGCTCGCCGGCGGCGAAGCTCTCGATCAGCTGGTGCGCCACGTCGTCGTGGTACTGCACCGGTGGCGACTTCATGAAGTACGCCGACGGGCCGAGCAGCGGGCCGCCGATGCCGCGGTCGAGGGCGAGCTTGGCGCAGCGGACCGCGTCGATGATCACGCCGGCCGAGTTCGGGGAGTCCCAGACCTCGAGCTTGAGCTCCAGGTTCAGCGGCACGTCCCCGAAGTTGCGGCCCTCCATGCGGATGTAGGCCCACTTGCGGTCCTTGAGCCACGGCACGTGGTCCGACGGGCCGACGTGGACGTCGTCGGCGTCGAGGACGTTGTCCTCCAGCTGGCTGGTGACGGCCTGGGTCTTCGAGATCTTCTTGGACTCCAGCCGCTGGCGCTCCAGCATGTTCTTGAAGTCCATGTTGCCGCCGAAGTTGAGCTGGTACGTCTCGTCGAGGGCGACGCCGCGGTCCTCGAAGAGGCGGGTCAGGATGCGGTGGACGATGGTCGAGCCGACCTGGCTCTTGATGTCGTCGCCGACGATCGGCACGCCGGCGTCGCGGAACTTGCGGGCCCACTCGGGGTCCGAGGCGATGAAGACCGGGATGGCGTTCACGAAGGCCACGCCGGCGTCGATGCAGGCCTGGGCGTAGTGGCGCTGGGCCTGTTCGGAGCCCACCGGCAAGTAGGAGACCAGCACGTCCGCCTCGGCCCGCCGCAGTGCCTCGGCCACGTCGACGGGCTCGAACGGCGACTCCTCGATGAGCTCGCGGTAGTAGAGCCCGAGCCCGTCGAACGTCGGCCCCCGCTGCACCGTCACGCCGATTTCGCTGACTTCGGCGAACCGCACGGTGTTGTTCAGGCCCGCATGGATCGCCTTGCCGAGGTCCGTCCCGACCTTGGTCTGGTCCACGTCGAAGGCGGCCACCGGCAGCAGGTCGCGCACGTGGTAGCCACCGAGCTCCACATGCATCAGGCCCGGCACCACGTCGGCGGGGTCGGCGTCGCGGTAGTAGGTGATCCCCTGAATGAGCGAACTGGCGCAGTTGCCGACGCCGGCGATGGCGAGGCGGATGGGCTTGGGCATGGACATGTCTCCTTCAGTATCTGTGAGGCGGGGTTTCGTCAGGCCACCGGTTCCGGCTCTGTGCCGGCGGTGGGGGATTCGGTTGTGGCGAGGGCGGCGCGCTCGGACGCGATGAGGGTGTCGAGCCAGCTGATGTCGCGGGCGACGCCGTCGGCGGTGTGCTGCACCACCGAGCGGGCGTAGACGTCGAGGTCGGCCCGGGCCGCTTCGGCTTCGCCGAGGCGCTGGACCAGCTGGGCCCGCCGACGCTCCAGGAGCGTGAGGCGGGCCTGGGGTGCGAGATGCCGGGCGAAGGCCAGCCGGAGCCCGAAACTGCGGGCGTCGTCGGTGGCCCCGCTGCCCGCCAGGAGCTCGACGAAGAGCTCGCGGCCGGCGTCGGTGATGCGGTAGACCTTGCGGCCCCGCCGGGCCCGGGTGGGGGAGTGCCGACGGGCCCGCAGCACGGCCAGCTCGCCGCTCAGCGAGCCCGTGGGAGGTGCCGGTGCGGCGGGTGCGGCCGGGTTCTCGGCCCCGGCGCCCTCGGTGGCCACCACCGCACCTGACTTCTCCAACCTGGTCAGGGCGGGGTAGATGGAGCCGAACGAGACGTTGGCCAAAAGGCCCAGGTGCTCCCGCAATTGGCGCCGTATCTCGTACCCGTGGAGATCGCGCTCTTCGAGGAGGCCCAGGATGGCCAGATCCAACATAACGAAGGAGTATATCGGTTCGATATAGCGGCGCAACGTTTTTGATCGCGCAACCGTCACGCTCGTGCCTGTTTTGGCGCGCGAATTGGTCCCGGATTCGGGGCGAGGGGGGTAGCCTGGCCGCCGTGTCCGTCACCTCGGAACCGAGGTCTCCATCCCGTGCCGTGAGCCCTGACGTCACGGCCCAGGTGGAATACCGGATCATCCGCAACGGGGTGGTCCAGGCGGTCGAGCGGGGCAAGGTCCTCCAGACCGACGTCTGCGACGCCCACCCTGAGCTGCTCCGGGCCGCCCGCAACGTCGGCCGGGCGACCAAGGAGGTCTGCCCCATCTGTGACGACGGCCGGCTCGTGACCGTCACCTTCGTCTTCGGGGCCAAGCTGCCGCCGGGCGGCCGTTGCCCCGGCACCGCCGCCGAGCTGAAGGCGCTCTGCCGGCGCGAGGAACCCGTCCTCTGTTACGAGGTCGAGGTCTGCCCGGCCTGCGCCTGGCACCACCTGATGCGCAAGTACCCCGCCGGCGGCCGCACGCCGCGCCAGAAGAAGGCGGCCCAGAAGAAGGCGGCGCCGGCCCGGTGAGCGCCGGTCCCGTCACCGTCCCCTCGCTGCGGACGCGCAAGCGCCGCGACGGCGCCGCGCCGATCGTGATGGTCACCGCCTACGACGAGCCCGGCGCGCGCATCGTCTCCGAGGCCGGGGCCGACATCATCCTCGTGGGCGACTCCGTGGCCAACAACGTGCTCGGGTACGCCGACACGCTGCACGTCGACATCGACGTCATGGCGCACCACACCGCCGCCGTGGCCCGCGCCGAGCCGCACTGCCTGATCCTCGGCGACATGCCCTGGATGAGCTACCACCTCTCGCCGGACGAGGCGGTGCGCAACGCCGCCACCCTGATCCGCGCCGGGGCCCAGGCCGTCAAGCTCGAGGGCGGGCGGGCGCGCCTGCCGGTGGTCGAGGCCATCATCCGCGCCGAAATCCCGGTCATGGGCCACCTCGGCCTCACCCCCCAGTCCGTCCTGGCCATGGGCTACCGCGTCCAGGGCAAGAGCGCCGACGCCGCCAGCGCGCTGCTCGACGCCGCCAAGGCCCTCGCCGTCGCCGGCTGCTTCGGCTTCGTGCTCGAGGGGGTGCCCGACGTGCTCGGCGCCGCCGTGACCGAGCAGCTCGACGTGCCGACCATCGGCATCGGGGCCGGCCCCGCCTGCGACGGCCAGGTGCTCGTCTTCCACGACCTGCTGGGCCTGGGCAAGAGCGCCCCGCCGAAGTTCGTGCGCCAGTACGCCGACGTCGGCCGCATCGCCACCGAGGCCATCGCCGCCTTCGCCGACGACGTGCGCAGCGGGAACTTCCCCGGCGACGCCGAGACGTACCACGCCCCCAAAGGCCTGGGCGACGCCCTGGGCTGACGCCGTGAGCGGGGGGCGGCTAGCATGGCTCCCCGCAACAGACCCTGCTCCTGACCGTCAGGGGCCCGGCTCGCCGGTCCAGAGGGAGGTACGCCGCATATGCGGCCCTACGAAGTCATGGCCATCTTTGAGGCCACCACCGAACCCACGGTGATTCAGGGCGTGATCGACCAGGCCCTCGACGTGATCCGCTCCACCGGCGGCACCCCCGGTGCCATCGACCGCTGGGGCAAGCGCACCTTGGCCTACGAGGTCAACCACAAGCGCGAGGGGTACTACGTCGTGGTGGAATTCACCGCCGAGCCCGAGACCGTGGCCGCCCTGGACCGCATGCTCGGCCTGGCCGACGAGGTCATCCGCCACAAGATCGTGCGCCTGCCGGACCACAAGGCCCCGGCCGCCGCCGCGCCCGCGGCCAGCTGAGCGGCCGGCGAGAGGAGCAGAGATGCCGTCAGACAACAGCGTGACACTGGTCGGGAACGTGACCCGCGATCCCGAGCTGCGCTTCACCAACACCGGACAGGCCAACGTCACCTTCGGCCTGGCGGTCAACCGCCGCTGGCAGAACCGCCAGACCCAGGAGTGGGAGGAGGCGACCTCGTTCTTCGACGTCGTGTGCTGGCGCGAGATGGCCGAGAACGTGAGCGAGAGCATCACCCGGGGCGCCCGCATCATGGTGGCCGGCCGCCTGGAGCAGCGCAGCTGGGAGACCCAGGAGGGCGACAAGCGCTCCAAGGTCGAGGTCGTGGCCGACGAGATCGGCCCCTCGCTCCGCTGGGCCACCGCGCAGATCACCAAGAACGAGCGTCGTGGCCCCGGTGAGTACAGCCGGGGTGGCGGCGGAGGCGGTGGGGGTGGCCGGCCGGCCGCTCCGCCGGCACAACCCCAGGCGGCGCCGAATGCCAGCCCGGGCTACGGATTCGATGAGGAGCCCTTCTAATGGCACGGAACAACCAACGCGGTGGGACGACGTCACGGCGCGCCCCCAAGGACCTCGGCCGCCGGGTCAAGAAGAAGCCGTGCGCGCTCTGCCGCGACAAGGTCGAGTGGGTCGACTACAAGGACGTCCCCATGCTGCGCAAGTACATGAGCGACCGCGGCAAGATCCGCTCACGCCGGGTGACGGGCAACTGCGCCCAGCACCAGCGCGCCCTGGCCATGGCGATCAAGACGGCGCGTGAGCTCGTGCTGCTGCCGTACACCCAGCGCACCGTGACGGAGCGCCCGGGCGGGCGCGGCGGGCGCGACCGGGGCGAGCGCACGCTCGACTCCGTCCCCACCGAGGCGCCGCGGCCGCGTCCTTCCCGGGACGCGGCGGCCGAGAGCGCGCCGGACGAGGCGCTCGCCATTGTGGAGCAGGCCGAGGCCGACGCCGAGGCCGGCGCTGCGGTCGAGGTCGTGGTGGAACCGGCCGAGACGGGGGCGGACGCATGAAGGTCCTCCTGCGCGACGATGTCGCCGGCGTGGGCCGCCGGGGGGACATCGTCAAGGTGGCGGGCGGCTTCGCCCGCAATTTCCTCCTGCCCGAGGGCCGCGCCATCGTGGCCTCCGAGGGTGTCACGGGCCAGGCCGAGCAGATGCGGCGCGGCCGCGACCTGCGCGAGGCCCAGGACCGCGGCGCCGCCGAGGCGCAGGCCACGGTGCTGGCCGGCGCGGTCATCCCCATCGCCGCCCGGGCGTCAGGCGCCGGACGGCTGTTCGGCTCCATCGGCCCGTCCGACGTGGTGGACGCCATCAAGGCCGCCAAGGGGATCGAGGTCGATCGCCGGCACATCCTCCTGCCCGAGCACATCAAGGAGACGGGTTCTTTCGAGGTGACCGTCGAGCTCTTCCGCGACGTGGCCACCATCGTGACCCTGGAGGTCACGGCAAGCTCCTGACCAGGCGGTATCCGCCGGTCTGTCACTACCCCATGCCCATCATGTGGGCGTGCCGATTTGCGTTCTCCGTGGTCCCCAGCCGCTGACCACTCGTGCACGGCTTATCCACACGAAGCCGTGCCTTACCCACACCTATTGGGGCCTTACCGTCCCCAGGGCGCGACCGGCAGAGTAGGTGAGCCGTGGTTCAAGCCTTTGACGACACCCGCCCGCGCCAGTTGCGGACGGCCCCGCACCCCATGCCGACCGGCGCGCGGGTGCCCCCCCATGACGTCGAGGCCGAGGAGTCGTTGCTCGGGGCCATGCTGCTCTCCAACGACGCGGCGTCGGTCGGGATCGAGAAGTGCTCGTCGTCGGACTTCTACAAGCCGGCGCACGGGCACATCTTCGGCGCCATCCAGGCGCTCATGGAGCGGGGCGAGGCCATCGATGCGGTGACGGTGACCGACGAGCTGAAGCGCTCGGGGGTGCTCGAGGCGGTCGGCGACCCGTCCATCTTCATTTCGCTGCAGGCGAACACGCCGTCGATCGCCAACGCGCGCCACTACGCGGAGATCGTCGAGGAGCACGCGCTGCTGCGCAAGCTCATCGGCGTCGCCGGGGACATCGCCGACATCGGCTACTCGGTGCCCGAGGACGTCAAGGCCGCCGTCGACGAGGCGGAGCAGATGGTCTTCAACGTCGGCGAGCGCCGCACGGTCGACACCATGCGCCCGCTGCACGAACTGCTCGGGGCGGGCCTGGACCGCATCGAGGAGCTGGGCCAGCGCGGCTCGGCCATCACCGGCGTGGCCACCGGCTACCACGAGCTGGACAAGATCCTCCTCGGCTTCCAGCCCTCGTCGCTCAACATCGTGGGCGCCCGCCCCGGCATGGGAAAGACGAGCTTCGCCCTCGGCGTCCTGGCCAACGTCGGGCTGCAGGTGCAGCGCCCCGCCCTGCTCTTCTCGCTCGAGATGGGCCACCTGGAGCTCACCCAGCGGCTGCTGGCCTCGGAGGCCGAGGTCAACGGCCAGAGCCTGCAGACGGGCCGGATCCGCACCCAGGACTGGAGCAAGATCGGCATGGCCGTGACCCGGCTGTCGGGCGCGCCGATCTTCATCGACGACAACCCCAACGTGACGGTGATGGACATCCGGGCCCGGGCGCGGCGGCTGAAGAAGTCCGAGGGCGACCTCGGCCTGGTGGTGATCGACTACCTGCAGCTGATGACGGGCCGGGGCCGGGCGGAGAACCGCCAGACCGAGGTGGCCGAGATCAGCCGCGGTCTCAAGATCCTGGCCCGCGAACTCGAGGTGCCCGTCGTCGCGCTCTCGCAGCTCTCCCGAAACCTCGAGTCACGCCAGGACAAGACGCCCCAGCTGTCGGACCTCCGCGAGTCGGGCTCGCTCGAGCAGGACGCCGACGTCGTCCTCTTCATCTACCGCGAGTCCGAGTACAACGACGAGGTGCCGATCGACCGGGCGGACGACGCGCTGATCGAAGTGGCCAAGCACCGGAACGGCCCGACCGGCAAGGCCAATCTGTTGTTCTTGAAGCAGTACGCCCGCTTCGAGAACCACCGCGGCGTCTGAGCCGCAGGCTGCTCGGGAGCGGGCGGCGCGGCCCGCTCGGAGCGGCCTGCGCGGGAGCGGCCGGCCCCAGGGGGCTAGGCGGAGGCGGCGGGCAGCACGAAGTGCTCGACGGCGTAGGCGAAGCCCTCGTCCTCGCTGCTCTTCGTCACCTGGTGCGCCGCCTCCTTCGCCTCCGGGTCGGCGTTGCCCATGGCGATGCTGAGGCCCGAGTGGTCGAACATCAGAATGTCGTTGGGCTGGTCCCCGATGGTGGCGATCTCCTCGGGGGCGAGCTTGTAGCAGTGGGCCAGGTAGCGGGCGACCTCGCCCTTGTTGGCCTTGGGGTGCGTGACGTCGAGGTAGTAGGGCTGCGAGGCCGCCGCCGTGACGTGGTCACCGAACTTCTCCGCGGCGGCGTGGGCGGCCTTGGCGATGACGTCGTGATCGTCGTTGACGCCGACCAGCTTGACGACGCCGTCGGTGAGCCCGCGGATCCCGTCCTCCATCACCTTCGGCTCGAACTTCACGGTCCAGGCCTCCCGGTCCACGTGGGGTCCCTTGGGGTCGGGCACGTACCAGTCCGATCCCCGGTAGAGCCACACGTCGAGGTCGAAGGACTGCATGTGGTCGACGAGTGGATGGACGAGATGCTCGGGCAGGGTGTGCTCCTGCATGATCTCGAGGTCACGGGCCACCGTCATGCCGCCGTTGAAGGAGGCGAGCGGCGTCTCGATGTCGAGGGGGTCCACCAGCATCTCCATCCCGCGCGGGGGCCGGCCGCTGGTCAGGGCGAAGAGGATGCCGGCCTGCCGCAGGCTGCGCACGGCGTCGATGGCGGCGTCGGTGAGCACCTTGTCCTTGGTGACGAGCGTCCCGTCCACGTCGGCGAGGAACAGCCGGATCGGCGGGCGCCCCCTGTCGTCGGGAGGCGTGTCGTCGGGAGCCGGGTCGGAGGCGATACGCCGATGGTAGGCGGCGCCGGGGCCGGGCCGCGCATCTCTGGCGCACACCCGGGTATAGCGATCGCATGGCAAAGACCACCATCCCCGAGAGCCACCGCGACCTTCTGGAGGGCGACGTGCTCACCCTGGCCACGGTCGGCGAGGACGGCTACCCCCAGGTGTCCGAGGTGTGGTTCGTGATGGAGGACGGCCAGGTCGCCATCTCGCTCAACACGCGGCGCCAGAAGGTCAAGAACCTCGAGACCGAGCCCGCGTGCACGGCCTTCCTCCTCGACCTGCAGAACCCCTATCGCTATGTGGAGATCCGGGGAACCGCCGTCATCGCGCCCGACGAGGACCGGTCCTTCGCCGAGAAGGTCGGCGCCAAGTACCACGCCGACCTACGCGAGCACGACGCGCCCGGTGACCGCCGCGTCACGGTGCGCATCGTCCCGGCCCACGTCAACGCCGTGGACATGAGCGCTTAGGCCGAGGTCCGGGCCGGCGCCGCCACCGGCGTGCGCGGCGCGCGCCGCCGCGTGCGGCCCGTCGCGGCAGCCGCCGCCAGCACGAGCACGGCCACGGCGGCCCAGGGCGACAGCACGGCGGCGAACACCACGGCGGCCGCCAGCTCGCAGGCCACCACGACGCGGAGCACGATCGGGTCGGCGGCGGTGAAGCGCCGGTGGAAGGCGGCGAGGGTGGCGGTGTTGGTGATGCCCCGCCCGAGCAGGACGGCCAGACCACGGACCAATCCGAAGAGCGCGCCGATGGCGAGGGCGGTGCCGGGGCTGGCGGTCAGGGCGGCGAGGACGATCATGAGGTAGAGCGCCGCCGTCTTGATGTAGGTGACGAATCCCGCACCGATCTGCCACCCGAAACCCGCCCCGTAGACCCATGGGCGGAATTGGTCGAGCCAGCGCTCATTGACCTGACGGGAGTGGAAGGGGAGGCGAAAACCGCCGAGCCGGGTGTCGGAGGCCGCGGCGAGCAGGGCGGTGACGGTGGCGACGGCCGCCACGACGATCGCCGAGGGCGCGGCGGCGTGCACGCCGAGGGCCAGCGCGGCCATGAGGAGGCCGAGGGTCGCCCCGCCGACGAGGCCGCCGGCCACGAACCAGGTCGCCGTGGTCCGGTAGCGGTGGCCGCGGGCGCTCTCGGCCAGTGGCGTGACGGTGGCCAGCATGGACACCCCGCAGGGGGACCAGGTCGAACGGGCCGCCGCGACCACCGCGACGACGGCTGCGGACACGGTGAGGAGCGCGGTCATGGGTTCTCCCTTTCAGTCATGCCGGTGAGCCGAGGAACGGCGCGCTGCCGAAGGCGAAGATGCCGCCGTCCCTGGCGACCATCCAGTAGCCGGTGTCGTCGTCGTAGGGCGCCATGCCCACCACGGGCTCGTTGAGGCGCAGGGACCCCGTCGACCCGTAGAAGCCTGCGTCGCCGAAGGCGAAGATGCCCCCGTCCGAGGCGACCAGCCAGTACCCCTGGCCGGTCGGGGTTGCCGCCATGCCCACGACCGGGGCGTTGAGGGGCTGCCCGCCCATGGAGCCCAGGAACGGCGCGTCCCCGAAGGCGAAGATGCCGCCGTCCTTGGCCACCAGCCAGTAGCCCCGCCCCGTCGGGGTGGCGGCCATGCCGACCACCGGGGAATTGAGGCGCTTGCCCCCCATGGAGCCGTAGAAGAGCGCGTCGCCGTAGTCGAAGATGCCGCCGTCGGCCGCGACCATCCAGTACCCCTGGCCCGAAGGCGACGCCGCCATGCCCACGACCGCGGCGTTGAGGCGCTTGCCGCCCATGGAGCCGAGGAACGGCGCCCCGCCGTAGTCGAAGACGCCGCCGTCGGCGGCGGCGAGGAAGTAGCCCCCCGTCTTGCAGCCCGCCATGCCGACGATCGGGGCGTCCAGGCCGAGCTCTGAGGCGTCGCCGTCGTTGGGGAAGTCGCCGTAGTCGAACAGCCGCCCGAACGCGGTGAGCACGGCGTACCCGTGGCCGTCGGCACTCGGGGCCATGCCGACCACCTGGCAGTTGGTGTCGGGCGAGGCGCACAACGGCGCCGGCGGGGCGGTCGTCCAGCACGGCTCGTTCTGCTCGGCGGTGGCGTTGTCGACGGCGACCGCGGTGGTGCAGGAGGGATCGACGGTCCACGGCGGCACGCAGGCCACGACGCGGCAGACGATGCGGCCCATGCAGGGGACGTTCTGGTTGCACTGCCCGTAGCGGAACTGCAGGCAGCCGGTCAGGTAGGAGTCGCAACCCCGGGAGCCGCACCCACAGCCGGTGTGGTCGCAGCCGGGCGAGCAGAAGGCAAAGCCGTTGCTGCACCCGTTGGTGCACGAGCAGGTCGAGTTGCAGTCCATGTAGTAGCGGGGGCCGCCGCAGTACGAGGAGTTCTCCGCCACCCACCAGCCGCCCATGACCGTGTTGGCGGGGCAGAAGTTGGCGCCGCTGACCGCGCAGCAGAACTCGGAGAACCCCGAGCAGCAGGTGCTCCCGCACCCGCACCCCGTGTTGCCGCACTCGCAGATCGCCCCGTAGGCGGTGCCGGGCCTGAGGGCGAGGTCGAGGCCGGAGCCGACCGCGACGGCGCTGCCGACGAAGGCGGACCGGTTGATCAGGTTGCGCCGCGACAGGCGGCCCTCGAGGACCTTCGCCGTGCGCTCCACCAGCGCGGTGGAGAAGCTCACGATGACCTTCCCGGAACGGGACGGGCCCGATGCCGTACCGCGGTCAGGGCGGCCAAGGACGAGAGGGCCAGTGCCGTGAGCCAGAGCCCGACCGCGCTGACGAAGAGGAGCGGGATGCCGGCCCAGGGCTGGTGGGCCAGCTCGGCCGCCAGGGTGCCGGAGCTCGGGGCCCCGCTGGCGAACGCGGCCGCGGCGAGGGCCAGTGCCAGATTCAGCACCAGATGGAGCACGGTGGGCGGCGTGTCCGGGCGCCCGAAGCAGCCGCAGGTGGCGAGTGGTCCACCGCGCCAGCGGGCGGTCGCCACGACGCCGGCGAAGGCGAGATAGGAGAGCGCGACCAGCGCCGCGGTCAGCGGGCGCGGGAAGACGATGGCGACGGCGCCGAGCGCGGCCTCCGCCAGCGCGCCGGCCCGGACGAGCCAGCGCAGCGGGCGCAGGCCCGGCGCCCCCGGCAGCAACGCGGCCATGGCGCGGGCCGTGTCGTCGGGGCGCACCGCCTTGGCCACCCCGGCGGCGACCAGGAGACCGGCGGCGATCAGGAAGAGGCCGATCAGTTCCACAGTGGCCTCGTGGCGGGACTCTCGGTGATGGCCGGGCTCAGCGTCAACGCCGTCAGCAAGGTGTTGACGCGTGGGACCAGCGCGGGACGGAGCGCGTGGCTGCCGAGCACGGCGTAGAACGAGAAGGGACGCCCGGCCTCGGTGAAGAACCACTGGGTGCCCGACTGCCCCGGGATGCCGCGTCGCAGCGTCATGGGGGAGAAATCGGCCTCCGAGAACGAGTCGGGACGGCCCTGGCGGGCGAACAGCGCGGTGCCGACACTCTCGGGGCCGTACTCGAACAGGCTGGCGAACACGTCCGAGGGCCCCATGACGTTCACGGCACCGCTGCCGAAGTCACCGATGTCGTCGGGGATGGGGAACGTGGCGAATTGCCCGATCGGGTAGGTCACGCCGATGCTGGCCGGGCGCACGAAGATCCGGCCCTCGAAGCCCTCGGGCAGTCGTGCCGTGATGCCGTGGGCGCCGATGGTGGCCACTACGTTGGCGGCGCCGTGGACCGGTGCCTCGGTCCCGGCGTGCCCGAGGGGAAAGACATCGTCGAGCGTGCGTGGGTACAGGCTCGGGTCCCCGGGCAGGATCCCTGCCGCCTGCAGCACCTCGTCGGCGGCCGCCTCACGGGCCGGTCCGTCGAGCGAGACGTCGCCCGGCCCGCGGCCGCGGTCGCGGTCGACCTGCCCCCGGTCGTGCTCGGCCCGCCGGACGAGCTCGGCCAGCTGCCCGACGTGGCTGGCCACCCCCTGCCCGACCTTGCGGCCTGTGGCCCCGTCGACGAGGACGAAGAACGGCGAGCCCGGCACCTGGTAGTCGAGCCAGGCGTCGGTGGACATCACCACCGGGACCCGGCCGGTCGTCTTGGACCGGACCTCGGAGGGGACCTCGCGGTCGAGGCCCTTGGTGACGATGACGACGCGGGTGTGGTCGGGGAGCTGCAGCTTCGCCGGGTCCTGGAGCGCGTCCCAGAACGCGCCGCAGCTGGTGCAGCCCGAGGAGAGGAACCCGAGCAGCGTGAGGTGGTCGCTGTTGTCGACGGCCACGGCCCGGGCGTCACCGGTCGGGGTCACGCCGGCGATGGCGGGCGCCGCTCCCAGCGGCGGGCTCGATGCCGGCGGGATGAAGTCGACCGGTGCCCCGGCGGGGGTGGCCGACGCCGCCGCCGGGTCGCCGACGCCCGCGCCGAGCTCGTGCAGGGCGCGGAGGATGTCGGCATG
The DNA here is from genome assembly GCA_963753115.1 of uncultured Acidimicrobiaceae bacterium. Lineage (GTDB taxonomy): Bacteria > Actinomycetota > Acidimicrobiia > Acidimicrobiales > RAAP-2 > Bog-473. The sequence continues at coordinate 57,625 of CAVWBB010000004.1, read as the reverse complement.
GCTGCGCAGGAGCCCGGCCACCAGGATGCCGAGCACCAGAACCACGAACGTCGAGACAATGACAAGCGCGACCACGCCGCCTCCTTTTCCGCTTCGTCCCAGTATCCACGCGGGGCGCGCGCGAGCGCGGCATGTTCGTCACGGCACGACGGGCCATCCTCGGGCATACTCCGGTCTGTGCCGGACGACGATCTCTTCCTGCCCGAGCCCGAGCCACGCGAGGTGCGCTACACCGTGATCTCGGTCGACGACCACGTGGTCGAGCCCGCCCACACGTTCGAGAACCGGCTGCCGGCCGCCCTGGCGCCGCGCGCCCCCGCATCGTCGAGACGCCGCAGGGACACCAGGTGTGGGAGTTCGAGGGCCAGCGCTACACGCAGGTGGGGATGAACGCCGTCGCCGGCCGCCGTCCCGAGACGTACGGCCTCGAGCCGTTCCGCTTCGACCAGATGCGGCCCGGTTGCTACGACGTCGACGCCCGCGTGCACGACATGGACATCAACGGGGTCTGGGCCTCGGTGAACTTCCCGTCCATGATCACGGGGTTCTGCGGCCGCGTCTTCTTCGACGCCGAGGACCGTGACCTGGGTCTGGCCTGCGTGCGGGCCTGGAACGACTGGCTCTTCGAGGAGTGGTACTCGCGCCATCCGGACCGCATCGTCCCGCTCGGGATCACCTACCTGGCCGATCCCGCCCTGGCGGTGGCCGAGATCCGCCGCAACGCGCAACGGGGGTTCACGTCCGTGACGTTCCCCGAGCGCCCGCACGAGATCGGATTGCCCTCGCTGTGGGACCGCGCGCACTGGGACCCGATCATGGAGGCCGTCGTCGACACCGACACGGTGGTCTCCCTCCACGTCGGCAGCTCGGGCCTGACCCCGGCACCGCCCGGGGCCGGCATGGACGCCCTGCAGCTCGGAGCAACGCTCTTCGGCCAGCTGTCGCTCATCGCCTGTGCCGAGTGGCTGTGGTCGGGCTACGCGGCGCGCCTGCCCGGCCTCAAGATCGCCATGAGCGAGGGAGGGATCGGCTGGGTGGCCATGCTGCTCGACCGGCTCGAGAACATCGTCGACCGGTCGCGCTACGGCCTCGGCTGGGACGTGCGCCCGGCGGACGTCCTGCGGCGCAACTTCTGGTTCTGCACCATCGACGACCCGTCCACCATCGACACCCGCCACGCCATCGGCGTCGACCACATCATGGTGGAGGTCGACTACCCCCACGGCGACAGCACGTGGCCCGACACCCAACGCGTCATTCAGGAGGCGTGGGGGCACATCCCGGCCGACGAGCTGCGCGCCATGTGCTGTGAGAACGCCGCCGCCCTGTACCGCCACCCGCTGCCGGACCACGTCCTGCCCCGCTGAGAGGAGGCGACCCGTGTTCACGCCGTCCGCCGAGAAGCTCATCCCCGACCTCACGCCACGCGAGGAGCTCGTCGTGCTGGCGCGTGCCCTGTGGCGCGAGGGCTACAACGACCACCTGGCCGGGCACATCACCGTCAACCTCGGCGACGGCACGCTGCTCTGCAACCCGTGGCTGTTGACCTGGGCGGAGCTCCGTCCCTCCCAGCTGCTGCGCATCGACCTCGAGGGCCGGGTGGTCGAGGGCGACTGGCCGGTCCCGCTCGGGATCCCGCTGCACCTCGAGCTGCACAAGCTCCGCCAGGACGTCGGTTGGGCCGTGCACAACCACCCGCTCTTCGGCACGGTGTGGGCGGACCTCGGGGAACTGCCGCCGATCCTCGACCAGAGCTCCGCGCTCGGGGGCGGGACGCTGGTCGTCGTCGACGAGTACGAGGGCCCGGTGAACGACGCCTCGAGCGCGCGGCGGGCGGTCGAGAAGATGGGTGACGCCTCCATGGCCCTGCTGGCCGGGCACGGGGTGTTCGTGCTCGGCGGATCGGCCCGCGCCGTGCACCAGCGCGCCGTGGCGCTCGAGCAGCGCTGCCAGCACGCCTGGTACGTGCGGGCCGCCGGTGGCAGCGGCGCCTCGCGGGTGCCGCAGGCCTTCATCGACCTGGTGGCGCAGAGCGACGGCGAGGGCTTCCTCGGCTTCTGGGAGGCCGCGGTGCGCGCCGAGTTGGCGGCCGACCCCGCGCTGCTCGACCGCTGACCCGACGGCTAACCCGACGGCGTCCCGAAGACGTCGGCGAGCAGCATCGGCACCGGCGAGTCGAGCTGGGCGTAGGTGCACGAGCCGGGCTCGCGGTCGGGGCGCCAGCGCACGAACGACGTGGCGTGCCGGAAGCGGTCCTGTTGGAGGTGGTCGTAGGAGACCTCGACCACCGCCTCGGCCCGCAGCGGCTCCCAGGTCATGTCCTTGCCGGCGTTCCAGCGGTTCGTCCCCCCGGGCGCCCGGCCCGATGCCTGGGCCTCGGCCCAACCCGCCCAGGGGTGGTCCTTCTGCGCGTTCTTCCGGTAGGGCTCGAGCTCGGAGACCAGCTCGCGGCGGCGGGCCACGCTGAACCCCGATGCCACCCCCACGTGGTGCAGCGTCCCTTCGGGGTCGTAGAGGCCGAGGAGCAGGGAGCCCACGCCCTCGCCGTCCTTGTGCGTGCGGAAGCCCGCCACCACGCAGTCCGCCGTCCGCTGGTGCTTGACCTTGAGCATCGCCCGCTTGTCGGGCAGGTAGGTCAGCGCGCCGTCCTTGACCACCACGCCGTCGAGCCCCGCCCCTTCGAAGCGGGAGAACCAGTCGGCCGCCACGTCGGGGTCGTCGGTCACCGGGGTGAGGTGGACCGGCGGCCGCGCCTTCTTGAGGGCCTTCTCCAGCGCGGCGCGCCGTTTTGCGTACGGCGTCTCGAGGAACGAGCGATCGCCCTCGGCCAGGAGATCGAACGCCACGAACGAGGCGGGCGTCGACTCGGCCAGCAGGCGGATGCGCTTCTCGGCCGGGTGGATGCGCTGCGACAACGCGTCGAAGTCGAGTCCACCGGCGCCGGCAATGACGATCTCCCCGTCGAGCACGCAGCGATCCGGGAGCTCGCGCCGGAGGGCGTCGACGAGCTCGGGGAAGTAGCGCGTCAGGGGCTTCTCGTTGCGACTGCCGAGTTCCACGTCGTCCCCGTCGCGGAAGACGATGCAGCGGAAGCCGTCCCATTTGGGCTCGTAGAAGAGGCCGTCGTCCCGGGGCAGGTCGCGGGAGAGCTTGGCCAGCATGGGCGCCACGGGCGGGTTCACGGGCAGCGTCATGAGCGGTCAGCCCCCATGCGCACCGGCCCAGGACAGCAGCTCGTCGACCGAGCCACGGTTGACGATCCGTTCCGGTGGGACCTCGGCGTCGACGGCCTTGGCACAGCCGCGGCCGAGCCAGCCGAGCTGGCCCGGCGCGTGGGCGTCGGTGTCGACGGAGAAGGAGCAGCCGAGGTCGACCGCCTGGCGGAGCAGGTCCTGGGGCGGGTCCTGGCGCTCGGGCCGTGAGTTGATCTCCACCGCCGTGCCGGTGCGGGCGCAGGCGTCGAAGACGGCGTCGGCGTCGAACGTCGACTGCGGGCGGCCACGGCCGGTGATGAGTCGCCCGGTGCAGTGGCCGAGGATGTCGGTGTGCGGGCTCTCGATGGCGGCGAGCATCCGCTCGGTCATGGCGGGCGACTCCATGCGCAGCTTGGAGTGCACGCTGGCCACGACGACATCGAGCTCGGCCAGCAGGTCCAGGTCCTGGTCGAGGGAGCCGTCCTCGAGGATGTCGACTTCGATGCCCGTCAGGAGGCGGAACGGGGCCAGCTCCTCGTTGACCTCGGCCACCACGTCGAGCTGGGCGCGCAGCCGTTCGGCGTTGAGCCCGTGCGCCACGGTGAGGCGGGCACTGTGGTCGGTGAGCACCAGGTACTCGTGCCCGAGGTCCCGGGCCGCCTCGGCCATCTCGCGGATGGGGCTCCCCCCGTCGGACCAGTCGGAGTGGGAGTGGCAGTCGCCGCGCAGGGAGCCGAGCAGTGCCTGCGCGGGCGCGTCGAGCTCGATGTCGTCGGGGGTCTCCTCCGCCTGCTGCAGCCGCTCGGGCACCTTGCCGTCGAGCGCCTCCGCAATGACGAGGGCGGTGGACTTGCCGACACCGTCGATGGACTGCAGCCGCCCCGCCTTGGCCAGGGCGCGGAGCGTGTCGGTGTCGAGGCCGGCCACGGCGCGCGCCGCGTTGCGAAAGGCGCGGACCTTGTAGGTGTCGGCGCCGCCCCGTTCGAGGAGGAAGGCGATCCGGTTGAGGGCGTCGAGCGGTTCCACGGTCAGGCCTTCTTCGCCCGGCTCGGGGCCACCCTCGGCGGCTCGTCGGGCATCTTGGGGTATTGCGGCGGCCACGGCGCGTCGTGCAGCCCCGCCTCCTTGTCGCGCTCGGCCAGGGCGAGCAGGGGCTCGATCGTCTGCGGCTCGGCGGCGATGTCGGCCCAGGGGTCACCGCGGCGGCGCACCAGGTCCGGGACGGTGCGGATGGTCAGGTCGTTGGGCACCACCGTCTCGACCTCGTCCCAGGTCAGCGGCGTCGAGACCTGGCCGCCGGTGCGCGGACGGGCGAACCAGGCACCGAAGACGGTCTTGTGTGGCGCGTTCTGGTTGAAGTCGACGAAGACGCGGGCCCCGCGCTCCTCCTTCCACCAGTTGGCGGTCACGAGGTCAGGGAACCGCCGCTCCAACTCGCGGGCGAACGCCACTGCGGCGGTGCGCACCTGAATGGAGTCCCAGCGGGCCTCGAGACGGAGGTAGACGTGCAGCCCGTTGTTGCCCGTCGTCTTCGGATAGCTGCGCAGACCGAGCTCGGCCAGGAGGTCGCGGCAGAGGAGCGCGACGGCGCGCACCTCGTCGAAGCCGATGCCGGTCGTGGGGTCGAGGTCGATGCGCAGCTCGTCGGCGTGCTCGGGATCGGCGGCGAGGTACGGCCACAGGTGCAGGCCGATGCAGCCGATGTTGACGGCCCACACGACGTGCGCGATGTCCGCCACGACGAGTGCGTTGGACGTGGTGCCGTTGGGCGTGGAGACGGTGGTGGACTGCAACCAGTCGGGAGCTCCCGCCGGGATGCGCTTCTGGTAGAACGACTTGCCCGTGGCGCCGTCGGGGAAGCGCTGCAGCATGGCCGGCCGCCCACCGGCGGTGTTCAACAGGTGCTCGCCGACGTCGAGGTAGTACGACACGAGATCGAACTTCGTGGCGTCGAGGGCGGGGAAGTAGATCTTGTCGGGCCGCGAGACGCGCACCTCGCGGCCACCGACCTCCACCATGCGCTCGTCGTCCCCTGGCACCGCTGACGACTCTAGTGACGGGCTGCGGCGGGTGGCTTTCCCGGCACCCGCAAGGGAGCCGAACACGCCACACCCAGGACGCTCCCAGCCTGCCTGCTGGCATGCAAGATCCCCCGCGGCCACGCCCGAGTGGGCGTGATGCCCCGGTCAGGGACGTTGTCGCAGGGCCAGGAGTAAGTGCAGCGCGGAAACGCTACGCGTCTTGGAGTTGTGGTGTGGGCAGCAAGATGCCGCGATGCAGCAGCTCGTCCTCCAGCCGGGCCCGTTCGCGTTCGGGGCTCTCGAACCACTCCGGTGTGGCCCGGACATCGAGTGAGGCGCAGAGTCGGATGAGCGCGCCGTCGTAGGAGAGCTCCCGGGCCAGTGCTTCCGCGACTGGGGTCGCCGCACCCGTCGCGTGAAGCCTGGCCCGGGACTCAACGAGGTCCGCCAGCAACAGGTCGCCGGATCTGTGCCATTCCTCATCCTTGCCAAGGGCCCGTGTCAGGAGGTCTCTGTACATGACCACGCAACTGATGGTGCGCCTTCGGTGCCGACTCCGGATAGAGCTGAATGTCCCGGATTGCCGCCTGACTTTGGTCACCTTCCACGGCCAAAGTCCCGGCCCGAATCACAACGGATGCACAACGCACATCGCCCGTTGCAACTCCTCCGTCAGCGCAAGAAGCGAGTCGACGGACTGCTTCACACCGTCATGGCCGAGGAGAGCGTGGAGATCGACGAGATCGCGCCGCAACCGGCCATGGCCTGAGTGGCCCGCGGCCCGGATTTCCGCCATGTGAACACTGGCTCGGTGCCCTTGTTCTCGGGGCGGCCGGGGGCAACGATCGGCAGGGTCAGCGTTGCCGGACCCCCAGCACCGGCGAGCTGGCAACCGGAAGGACCTCAGCCGAATCGAGGGAGTGCCAACGACCCGCCCGACTCCCCCCGGGCGGGTCGTGGCGCGCCCGGGCTCAGATGAAGTCGGCCAGCCCTTCCCACCCCGACGGCGGGGGCGCCAGCCGCCAGAACTGCTCGGGGACGTGGCCCTCCATGCGCGGCGCTGAGCGCGTGGTCCTGTTCGAGTGGTGCGATCTGCGAGGTGTAGCACCAGATGGCCCGGCGCTTGCGCTCCTCGTCGGGCACATGGGGAATGATGGCGGGCGTCGGCCATGGCTGCGAGCGCAACAGCTTCGCCACGCGCCAGGCCAGCAAGCCGGGTATGTGCTTGTAGCCGTGGTCCTCGTAGCAGAACCACTCGCGTGCGGGTTGCTCCTGGCGCACCAGCAGGCAGGCGTCGTGCGTCATCACGTGGTCGGGATTGCCGAGCCCCATGGGGAAGAACACGGCGGTCGGATCGAACTCGGCGATGGTGGCGGCGAGGACGGGCGCCACGTCGGCCGGCGTCGGCCGATCCGGTGGGTCCAGGTACTGGTGGTCGGGGAACTCGAGCCACTCGTACCCCGATTCGAGGACGGCCATGGCGGCCGCGTCCTCCTCGCGGCGCACCGCCACCACGTCGTCGCCGGCCACGAAGCCCCCCAGGGCGTCCCACTCCGAGGGCTCGTCGGGGTAGGCGGGTGGCTCCCCGCCGAGCACCGTGACCACCGTCGTGTCGTCATAGCTGGCGAGGAGGTGGCCCGCGCCCATCGCCGCGTCGTCGAAGTGCGGGGAGACGACGAGGATGCGGGAGAGGACGGCGGGGTCGACCTCACCCCATGTCGGCTCGGCGAACGTGGTGCTCATGCCCGGATCATACGGGCACGTCGTCGATCTCACCGGCGACGTGGTGCCGGAAGACGGGCAGCAGCGCGCCGATGACGGCGGCGCCGACGATGCAGGCGAGACCGCCCGACACGACGGAGAACTCAATGCTGGTGAGCGTCGCCACGGTGCCGGACTCCATGTCGCCGAGGCGCGGGCCGCCCTGGACGACGGCCATCTGAATGGAGGACATCCGGCTGCGGAAGCGCTCGGGGATGGAGCTCTGGAGGATGGTGTTGCGCAGGACGGCGGAGATGACGTCGGCCCAGCCCGCGATCGCCAGCAGGGCGAGGGCGACCCACAGGGTGTCGGTCAACCCGAACAGCGCGATGGCGGCGCCCCAGACGGAGACGGCCACGATCACCGCCCAGCCCTGACGGCGCAGGTTGCCGACCCAGCCGGTGGTGACGGCCCCGATCAGCGCGCCCACACCGGGCGCCGCGTAGAGGAAGCCGAGGGTGATGGTGCCGCCGCCGAAGACCGCGCCGGCCATGGCGGGGAAGAGCGCCCGGGGCATGCCGAAGACCATGGCGTTGATGTCGATCAGGTAGACGCCCTGCAGCGCCTGGCGGGTGCGCAGGTACCGCAGCCCCTCCTTGGTGGACTGCCAGGGCGAGAGGCCGACGGCGTGTCCGGCGGCCGGGATCGGCGCCAGCAGCGCCGAGGTGACGACGGCCACCACGAAGGAGGCCGCGTCGAGCCCGTAGACGAGCGGGAGCCCGATGCCGAGCAGCAAGCCGGAGAGCGCCGGCCCCACGATGACCCCGACCTGGAAGACGATCTGCGTCATGGCGGCGGCGGCGGGGATGTGCCGGCGTTCGACCATGCCGGGCACGGCCGCCATGCGGGCGGTGCTCGAGAATCCCGTGAAGCCGGCTGCGACCGCGCTGACGACGTAGAGCACGGCGAGGGACGGGTGGGCCACGGCGGCGTTGATGGCCAGGGCGCCGCTGGTGAGCAGCAGGGCCACCGACGTCCACACCATGATGCGGCGCTTGTCGTGGCTGTCGCCGATGGGGCCCGCGGAGAGCGCGCCGGCGAGGAAGGGGAAGAGCTGGGCCAGGCTGATCGCCCCCACCTGCAGGGTGGAGTGCGTCATGGAGTACACCTGGTAGGGGATGGCGACGACCGTCAGCTGCGTCCCGATGACCGAGATGAGCTGGCCGATGAAGAGGAGGCGGAAGTCGCGGCTTTCCCGCAGCGGGGTGGTGTCCACCAGGATCCGGCCCGGCATGGCGGTCAGCCTACGGTCGGTGCCGGTGGGCCCGGACCCGTCGCGGTGTGCTCAGGAGAGCTGCTGGCCGAGGTCGCGCACCGAGATGTCCCAGGCCGCCGGCCAGTCGTCGGTGCGCAGGAGGGCGTCGCTCCCGCCGTCGCAGAAGACGACCGAGCCACAGAAGAAGGCGCCGTCGGGGCCGAGCAGGAGGTCCACCAGCGCAGCGATCTCCTCGGGCCGCCCGGGGCGCCCGACCGGGATCGGCAGCATGTCGAGCAGGGGGCCGGCCTCCGGGTCGGCCCGCATGCCCGCCACCATCGGCGTGTCGATCATGCCGGGGGCGATGGCGTTGAGCCGGAGACCCGCCCCCGCCCATTCCGGCCCCGTGGCCTTGCGGCGCACCCAGTGGGCCACCGCCAGCTTGGTGGCCGGGTAGGCCACGAGCGAGCCCCGGGCGTCGGCGACCTGCGCGCTCAGCTCCTCGTCGCCGCGCAGGAGCGCCTCGACGAGGTCGGCCGGGACCGCGGGTTGCACGGTGGTCGAGTTCGAGCTGATGGCCACGGCGGCACCCCCCGGCGCGAGGAGCGGCCGCAGGCCGTCGAGCAGGTCCACCGTGCCGAAGTAGTTGACGGCGGCCAGCAACGAGCCGGTCCGGTCGGGTGTCCCGGCCAGTCCGGCACAGGTCACGATGCCCGCCAGCTCGCCCCCGCTGCGCTCCGTGGCGGCGGCGATGGCCTCGTGCCGACCGGCGCGGGTCGACAGGTCGGCCACGATGTCGGTCTGGTCCTTGTCGATGCCGATGACGCGCCAGCCCGCCGCGCCGAGGCGCGCCGCGGTGGCGGCGCCGATGCCGGAGGCGGCGCCCGTGATGACGACGGTGCGCTCAGGCAGCGGGGCGCGCCTTCAAGAGGGCGAGGGCCTTGTCGGCGTGGGCGCCCATGGACACCTCGGTGTGGATCACGTCGAGCAGCGTGCGGTCGGTGTCGATCACGAAGGTGATGCGTTTGTTCGGCAAGAAGTTCATGCCGCGCTTGGCGCCCAGCTGGCCCGCCACCGTGCGATCGGCGTCGGACAGCAGCGGGAAGCCGAGCGACTCCTTCTCGTCGAATTGCTTCTGCTTCTCGACGCCGTCGGCACTGATGCCGACCGGCTGCGCCCCGATGGCGGCGAACTCGCCGGCCAGGTCGCGGAAGTGACAGCTCTCCTTGGTGCAGCCGTACGTCATGGCCGCCGGGTAGAAGAACAGCACCACGGGACCGTTGGCCAGGAAGCCGCTCAACGTCCGCGGTTCGCCCGATTGGTCGGGGAGTGTGAAGTCGGGAACGACGTCGCCCTTTTGCATGTGCTCAATGTAGGGCGAACCACGGAGTGGTGCCCGGCTACGCCTCGAAGCGGAAGCCGACCCCCCGGACGGTGACCAGGTGGCGGGGGTTGGCCGGGTCCGGCTCCACCTTCCGGCGCAGCCGCTTGATGTGGGTGTCGAGGGTGCGGGTGTCGGTCAGCTCCTGGTCCCACCAGAGACGGTCGATGCACCAGTCGCGGGTCACCACTTGGCCGCTGTGCGACATGAGGAGAGCCAGCAGGTCGAACTCCTTGCGGGAGAGCTCGACCGGGACGTCGGAGACGGTGACCTCGCGGCGGCCGGCGTCGAGACGGACCGGGCCCACGCTGAGGACCTCCTCGTGGTGCTCGGCGACGGCAACCCCGCGTCGCAGCACGGCCCGCATGCGGGCGACGAGCTCGCGCAGGCGGAACGGCTTGGCCACGTAGTCGCTGGCACCCAATTCGAGCCCGAGCACAATGTCGACCTCGGAGTCGCGTGCGGTGACCATGATGATGGGCACGGGCTTCAGGCTGCGCATCTGCTGGCAGATCTCGATACCGGACTGGTCCGGCAGCATCACGTCGAGCAGGACGAGATCGGGGTGGACGCGGTGGAAGAGACGCAGCGCCTCATGCCCGTCGCCGGCCGCCTCGACGGCGAAGCCCTCTCGGGTCAGGCCCGAAGCCAGTGCCTGACGGTAGGACTCCTCGTCGTCGACCACGAGCACCAGTGGTCGATTGTCCCGGGTCGGGCCGGGTAGGGGTGGCCGGCCGCTCGACGCCGGTGCGTTTGCAACTGCCACGCTGGAGTCAGTCTCAGGCGGCGTCGTGGGGGACTCGGGGCGGCCGGAACGTGAGAAGGGCAGGCGACGACGGCGGACGGGGGGTAGATCGCACCGGCGCCGCCTGGGTACGCGGGGAGGCGAAGACCCGCGCCATGGTGACCAACGATCCGAGAAGGCCGCTGCAGTGTGAGGGCCGCGGCCGGATCGCGATGACCTCGGCCAGTGATTCCTGGCCGCGATGACGCCCGGTGCCGGGAGCGGAACGATGTTCCCGGCCGGAGTGCTCCATGTGCCGATCCACGGTCGCCATCGCTGATCACGCTACGAAGCCGAGGTGAACGGGCCGTGAAAGCGGCGCAACCTCCAAGTGTTCTGCAGATGAACTCTTAATGCTCCGGCCCTGATCAGGGCATTACGCTCCCTGACACACGAGTGGGAGGTAGCGGATGACCGAGGCCATGGGCCACGGCGTGAATCAGCGCAAGGCCATACAGATGACACCCGACGAGATCGACGCGTTCCTCGCCGAGCGCCGGAACATGACGATGTGCTCCATGTCCCCCGACGGTTCCATCCACGCGGTGGCCATGTGGTACGGGTTCCTGGACGGCAGCGTCACCGTGGAGACCAAGGCCAAGTCACAGAAGGTCCAGAACCTGCGCCGCGACCCCCGTCTCACGCTGCTCTTCGAGGATGGCGACTACTACGAGGAACTGCGGGGCGTGGAGCTGGTCGGCAAGGCCGAGATCGTGGACGACCCCGACAAGCTGTGGCAGCTCGGCATCAGCGTGTACGAGCGCTACAACGGGCCGTACTCCGACGACCTCAAGCCCATCCTCGAGATCATGTTGCACAAGCGGGTCGCGGTGAAGTTGAACGTCGAGAAGACCGTCAGCTGGGACCACCGCAAGCTGGGGCTGCCGTCGTCGCGTCCGACCACGTGAAATTCGCCGTCCGGCAGGCGGTCGCCGTCTCGCCGGCCCGGGCGATGGCGGCCTACGGCTCGCCGGCCTTCTACGAGGGGCGCCCAACCCGTGACGACATCGCGGTGCGCGACGTCGTGCGGCACCAAGCAATGGGCGACCGCATCCTCTTGGACGTGCGCTTCGCCTTCACCGGGTCGCTGTCGTCCGCCGTGCGGGCGGTGGTCGACCCCCAGAAGATGTCGTGGATCACCCAGACCGAGATCCTGCTCGCGGAGCATCGCTCGAGCTGGGTCGTGTTGCCCGATCACTACCCGGATCGTCTCAGCGCCAGCGGCACGTACCGCTTCGAGGAAGGTGACGGCGGGCCGGAGACGACCGTGGTCGAGGTCGAGGGCGAGCTGAAGGTGCGCGTGCCCATTGTGGGGCGCTCCGTCGAGAAGGTGATCGTCAACGACCTGCAGGCCTACATCGCCGACGAGGTGGCCGGCATCGCCGGATGGACGGGCTGAGCCTCAGCCGCCCGGCTGCTCACACACCTTGAGCATCTGCGTCATGCCGTCCTCGATCCCGCCGGCCAGGATGTCGATGTCCCGCGTCGTGTCGTAGTCCCCGGTGATCCCGAAGTTGACCTCGCCGTCGTAGGAGAAGATGGCGATGCCGAGGCGCATCTGGGCGCCGAGGGGCACGTAGGGGAAGGCCCGGATCATTCGTCGCCCCGCCGCATAGAGCGGGAACTGTGGTCCCGGCACGTTGGTGGTCACGGTGTTGACGTTGCGCTGGCCCGCCCGGGTGGCGAGCCGCATGCCGAGGGCGAGCAGCATCGGCGGCGCGAAGCCCGACATGGAGGTGAGCGCCTCCCCGGCCACCGCCTGGCTGGAGTTCTTGAGGTCCTTCATCTGATCGGTGATGACGTGGAGCCGCAGGGCGGGGTCGTCGATGTCGACCGGGAGCTCGGCGAACATCGCCGAGACCTTGTTCTCGTAGGTCCCGTCGCCCACGGCCTTGCCCGTCGTGTCGCGGGGCCGGACCGAGACCGGCACCAGCGTGCGCACCACGCGGTCGACGTCCTCGTCGCGCGCGAGCAACAACTCGCGGAACCCGTTGGTGATGCTGGCCAGCACGACGTCGTTGAAGGTCCCGCCGAGCGCCTTGCGCACCCGCTTGATGTCCTCGACCGACGTGGTGGCCCAGGCGTAGCGCCGATGGGGACCGAGGGGGCCGTTCAGGCTGGTCGGTGGGGTCGGGCGCACCAGTCCGCCGAGGGAGAAGAGGCCGCCGGCCACCTCGAGCACGTACCCCGCCATCTTGCGCAGGGCACGCGTCTGCGCCCGCGCCGCCCGCACCTGCTCGTAGGGCGACTGCACGATGTTCTCGAGTGCATCCACCAGCAACTCGATCCCGGAGGGCTCCCGATGCGGTGTCCACGCCGAGGGCTCCGGCCGGACCGTCTCCGCGCTGAGATCCATGATGACGGCCAGCAGGTCCGTGCCGGAGATGCCGTCGACCAACGCGTGGTGCGTCTTGGCCAGCATGGCCCAGCGGCCCTCCTCGAGCCCCTCGACCACCCAGATCTCCCACAGCGGCTTCGAGCGGTCGAGCTGCTGCGCCATGACGCGGCCGACCAGCTTGCGCAGCTCGCTCTCGCCGCCCGGGGCGGGCAGCGCCGTGTGCCGCAGGTGGTACTCGATGTTGAAATGGGGGTCGTCCACCCAGACCGGGCGACCCAGTTCGAGGGGGACGAAGCGGACCTTCTGGCGATACCGCGGGACGAGGTCGAGCTTGGCGTCCACCATGGCGACGATGTCGCCGAAGGGCGGCGGGGGGCCTTCGAAGATGGCGACCGAGGCAATGTGCATGTGGGACACGTGGTCCTCGATGTGGAGGAACGAGGCGTCCAACGGGCTCAAGCGATCAGGGCTCATGCAACCCTCCCTTCAGCGACATCCCCTCGACGCGCACGCTACTACCGCGTGCTTTCGATCTCCCGGGGTCGCCCAGGATCTCCCAGGGTCACCTCGGCCTCGGCGCCTCAGCCCTGGCGGTGGCCGGTGGCGGTGGCGGTACCGCTGGCGGTGGCGAGGGTGCTTGCCGAGGGAGGCGAGGGCGGGCGTGGCCAGGATCATCTCGCACGTCTCCTCGTAGGCCGCCTCAATCACCTGCGGTGCCCTGTCCTCGGCCATCGCCCGCAGGCCCATGGCGCGTCGCGAGGCGGCCCCCGGCTCCAGGCTGATCACGACCGTGCCGGCCTGTTGCAGCCGGGTGATCTCGCGTTCGATGCGCCGGTGCACGGAGCGCCGCAGCCAGCCGTCGGCCCCGTTGGCGCTGCCGTGTGCCGCCGACATGGACGAGATGATGAGAGCCACGTCGAGTCCGTCGGATCGCAGGACGTCGGCGTTGGTGGACGAGTGCACGCCACCGTCCACGTACTCGGTGCCGCCGATCTCGACCGGGCGGAAGTAGCCGGGGATGGCACACGAGGCGAGCACGGCTCCCGCCAGCCGGGCCGGCGGCGCGCCTGCACGTCCGAACACGACCCGGGCGCCGTCGGACCGCCGCACGGTGCAGATGCGCAGGCCCTCGGGCCAGCGGCTGCCCATGTGATCGTCGAGTCCCCGTGCCCGCTCGGAGATGTCGATGCGCCCGCGGGGGAGCAACGTCATCGCCGCCACGTCGGGCCGGAAGGCCAGGGGGCGGCGCACCGCCCGCGTGATGAGGGCGGGGGACGGCAGGGTCCAGGGTCGAAAGAGTGAGCCGACCGACGGGGTGGGGAGGGGCTCGGCATCGGCGGGGAGGATGCGGCGCAGGATGGCGCCACCCCGGCGCGAGGTCGGCACCCCGTAGAGCGATGCCGCCAGGTCGGTGGCCGGCACGCCGAGGCGGAGGGCCGCACCGGTGATGGAGCCGGCGGAGGTGCCGACGACGACGGCGGCCTGGCGCGGGTCCCAGTCCGTCTCGCGCTCGAGGGCGGAGAGGACGCCCGCCTGGTAGGCCTGGCCGACGACGCCCCCGGCACCGAGCACCAGGCCGATCGACGGCGCCTTCCGGCTGCCGAGGCCTCCACGGATCACCTTCATCAGCACCTGTTTACCCCTCGGTGCAAGGAACTGCGCATCACTGGTCAGGTGAGGACGCATCGGCCCAGCGAAACGGGCGTTGCACCCCCACCCAACCCCCGGCGTCGGGGCGCCGCACCCGCCGTTACGCTCCAAGTCGGGATGCACACGACCTGCAGCGATCTGCACGTGGTGGCGGCGCACGTCCTGGGCAGGCGCCGCTTCGCCGTCAGCGGGCACTTCGGCCTCAGGGCCAGCCCCCGGGGCGTGGCCACACCCGCCTTCGGGTCCGAGCCCGAGGTGCTGCGGCTCGCCGGGCCGCACCTCGTCCGTGAAGTCGGGAACGACGCGCGCTCCCTCGCGCTCGACGGCGCGACGCTGGCGGAGCTGGCGGACTTCGCAGGGGCCGACCTGGGGTCGGACTACTCGGCGGGTGCCGGCATGCCGCCGCCCGGTCCGCCTGAGAAGCGGTTTCACCTGGACCGGGGGGAGCTCGACGCGCTGTACGCCTGGTTCGACCTCGGCTGGCGGGTGCTCGACACCGTCACCTCGGAGCCGGCGTCAGGGTCGGGGTGGTCCACGCTGCAGCTGTGGCCCGAGCACTTCGACGTCGGCACGTCCCGCGACGTCGGGGCGGGCCGGGGCGTCAACCTCGGCTTCTCACCCGGGGACACCTTTTCCGACGAGCCCTACGTCTATGTCGGCCCGTGGGGAACGGAGCGCCCCGGCGAGCCCGACTACTGGAACGCACCCTTCGGTGCGGTCCTGCGCCGCAGCGCCGTCGTGGACCCCGCCATGTGCGCAGACTTCCTGCGCCACGGCCTCGTCCTGCTCAACGGCGCCCGGTAGTCCCGGGGCGGCGCGGCGATCAGGATTCGAGGAAGCGGAGCACGGCCAACACCCGGCGGTGGTCCTTCTCGGACACCGGGAGATCGAGCTTGGCGAAGATGTTGGCGACGTGTTTCTCGACGGCGCCCTCGCTGACGACGAGGGCGTTGGCGATGGCGCCGTTGGATCGCCCTTCGGCCATGAGCGACAGGACCTCGCGCTCGCGGGACGTGAGCACGGCGAGGGAATCGGTGCGGCGCGTCGCCCCGAGGAGTTGCGTGACGACTTCGGGATCCAAGGCGGTACCTCCTACGGCGACTCGCTCCAACGCCTCCACGAAATCGCTGACGTCGGCCACCCGGTCCTTCAAGAGGTACCCGATGCCGGCGGCGTCGTCAGCGAGCAGGTCGGCTGCGTAGCGGGTCTCGATGTACTGCGAGAAGAGGAGGATGCCCATCCCCTCGTGGCGCTCGCGCAATTCGAGGGCGAGACGGAGACCCTCGTCGGTGAACGACGGCGGCATGCGGATGTCGATCACCGCCACGTCGGGTGGGTTCTGGGCCACCGAGCTGCGCAGCGCGGCCGGATCCCCGACGGCACCGGTGATGGTGAAGCCGCGGTCGACGAGCAACTGGACGAGGCCGTCGCGCAGGATGGCCGAATCCTCGGCGATGGCGATGCGGAGCGCGCAGGACGTCATGTGGCCAGAGGCAGGTCGACGGTGACGACCGTGGGGCCCCCGGGCGGGCTCACCAGGTACAGCTGCCCGTCGACGGCATGGACCCGATCGGTCAGCCCGGCCAGTCCGCTCGACGAGGACCCGACGGAGGTCAGCTGCGCGCCGCCGGTCCCGTCGTCGCGCACCACGAGGCGCAACCAGCTCCCCTGTTGGGCGCACGAGACCGTGGCCCGGGAGGCGTGCGCGTGCTGGGCCACGTTGGCCAGGAGCTCGGCCACGCAGAAGTAGGCGATGGCCTCAATGGCGGGGGTCGGCCGCGTCCGGAGCTCGACGGAGAGCTCCGTCGGCACCGCGCTGCGGGCGGCCAGCGTCGCCAGCGCGCCCTCCAGGCCGATGTCGAGGGCCGGGGGATGGATCCCGCGTGCGATGTCCCGCAACTCGGCGATGGCCTCCTTGGCCCCGCGGTGTGCGGCGTCGACCAGCTCGCGCACCCGGTCGAGGTCGACGTGCTCGGGGTCGTCTTCGAGCTTCTCCTTGGCCATGCCGAGCCGCATGGCGAGCGCGACGAGCTGCGCCTGCGTGCCGTCGTGCAGGTCGCGCTCAATGCGACGCAACGTGGCGGCCGAGGCGTCGACCGTCTGCGTCCTGGCCTGCTCCAGTGAGCGCACCCGCGTCGCCATGGGGTCGGGCCCGAGCAGGCTGCGGATGAGCAGGCGGTCGACGTTGACGAAGCCCCGCATGACCCACGGCGCCGCGAAGAACAGGACGCCGCCGAAGATGAAGATGGCCACCTCGTGGATGAAGCTGGCCGAGTCGAAGCCGTGGAGGTCGCCGCCCGGAAAGAACCTCTCCACCGGGCCCCACACGCCGGGGCCGCCGCCGTTCTGGCCGAACAGCGGATGCACGAGGCAGGCGAAGGCATCCCACCACAGGCTCAACGCGACGAGGACGCCGAGAATGGACCAGGGCACCTTGAGGGCGAGGTACCCGACGGCGCGCCAGGCCACCCGGTCGCGGAGACACGACTGGAGCCAACCGAGGAAACCGGGTCGATTGGTGAACGGCTGGGGATCGTCCACCACTTCACCCAACATGTTGCGGGCCAGGTTCCGCTCGAGGCCGCCGATGCCCCGCCCGATCCGCAGCGAGAACGCCAGCAGGGCCAGGCCGAAGAAGGTGATGGCGAGGACGAGGCCGGCGAACATCGTCAGCGCCACGAAGCCCAGCCCGATCCCGGCCAGGGCCGAGCCCAACAAGAAGAAGGCGAGCTCGCTCCACACCCGCTTGGTGAAGGGCTCGTGCGCAATGTGCTGCACGACCGCCTTGAATTGGACGACCTGCTCCTCGGTCAGGGCCAGCGAGAGCTCACGTCCTCGGACGCGGACCCGGACGCCGCTGTCATCGGTCTGATCGGCAGCGACCTGGTCGGGCGTCACCTGCTCGGCAGCGACCTGGTCGGGCGTCACCTGGTCCGGTGTCACGCATCCCTCCGGTGCAAGAGGACTGCGCCCAATCCCAGCACCGCGGTGCAGTAGGAGAGCATGAGCACGACTCCCAGTGTGACCGAGACCGAGTTGCCCTGCGGCACGACGGCCGCCACCGAGTTGGCGAAGATCAGCTCGGGGGCCAAACGGGAGATGCTCTCCGAGAGGGAGTGGAGCAGGATCGGCGCCAGCAGGGTGACCCCGGCAAAGACGGCGATGGCGCCGGCCGTGTGCCGGATCACCGTGCCCAGCCCCAGCCCGAGGAGTGCGAAGAGGGCGAGGAAGGCCCCCGAGAGGGCAACCGCCCGCAGGACGCCCGGCTGGCCGAGCGTCGCCGTCGGTGCCGCCCCGCCGGAGAGGATGGCCTGACCCTCGAAGAACGACAGGAAGCTGAGCGCCTCGCCGACGACCAGGGTGGTGATGCCGACGACGGCGATCTTGGCGCTCAGCAGCACGCCGCGGCGCGGCATGGCGGCGAGGGAGGAGCGGATCGTCCCCGAGCCGTACTCGCCGCTGATGACGAGCACACCGAGCACGCCGAAGGCGAGAGACCCGAGGGCGAGCCCGGCCAGGGATTGATTGGTCGGGTCGAATCCCCGGTACCACTGCGCGGGGTGATGGGTCGCGCCCCGGGTCGCCAGCCACGTCACGAGCAACGTGCCGACGGCGGTGACCAGGAGGGTCCACCGGGTCGAGCGCAGCGAGACGAGTTTGGTCCACTCGGCGCGCACGGTCTGGGGCAGCCCGGCGCGCCAGGGCCCGGAGGTGGCGCCGCCGGTGACCCGGCGGGGAGCGGTGACGGGGATGGTGGTCATGGGGGTCCTTTCAGCGGGTCGGGAGTGCGCCGGCGGCGGCGACCGGGTCGTTGGTGTTGGCGCGGTACTCGACCGACGCGCTCGTCAGCTCCATGAAGACGTCTTCGAGGGAGGCGCGCAGGGGCGTGAGCTCGTGCACGGTGAGCTCCTGATCCGCGGCGAGGTCTCCGATGTCGGCGGAGGACAGGCCCGAGGCGACAATGGCACCATCGGCTTCGACGGCGGGCCGGGCTCCGGCCCGTGACAGGACGGCCACGAAGCGCTGCGGCGTCGGCGTGACGATACGGACCGCCTCGCTCTGATGACGCGCCACGAAGTCGTCCACGCTGGTCTCGGCGATCAGCGTGCCTCGCCCGATCACCACGAGGCGCTGCGCCGTCATGGCCATCTCGTTGATCAGGTGGCTCGACACCAGCACCGTCCGACCCTCGGCCGCCAGGTCCCGCAGCAGGTGGCGGACCCAGCGGATGCCCTCGGGATCGAGCCCGTTGACCGGCTCGTCGAAGAGCAGCACGCCGGGGTCGCCGAGGAGGGCGCTGGCGATGCCGAGGCGCTGCCCCATGCCGAGCGAGAACTTCCCGGCCCGCTTGTCCGCCACCGCGGTGAGCCCGACGAGGTCGAGCACGTGGTCGACGCGCGTCAAGGAGATGTCGTTGGTCTGCGCCAGCCAGCGCAGGTGGTTCCGGGCGGTGCGGCCCGGGATGGAAGGCCTTGGCGTCGAGCAGGGCGCCGACGTCGCGCAACGGCCACGACAGGTCGGCGTACGCCGAGCCGTTCACGAATGCCGTCCCGGCATCGGGCACGTCGAGCCCGAGGATCATGCGCATGGTCGTGGACTTGCCCGAGCCGTTGGGACCGAGGAAGCCGGTGACGACACCGGGCGTGACGGTGAAGCTCAGGTCATCGACCGCGACCGTCTTCCCGTAACGCTTCGTCAGCCCGCGAGTGACGATCATGGGTCTCCTTTCGCAGTGGGCGCCGGACATGTCGCGCCGCCTGACCCAGCATGAGGCCCGAGTGCGTCGCTGAGAATGGCCCTACCGGGCGTCCGGGACTGGGGGTAGCACCAGTCCCGGGCAGGAGGGTCAGCCGGTGCCCGACGCCACGGGCGACCCCGGCCAGGCCGGGTACACCGGCGGGGTATCGGGTGGCGAGGCGTAGCTGGTGACCGAGCCCGCCACCGTGAACATGGGGACGGGCCCCGACGGCACCGTGCCCGACCGGTAGCGGGCACCGCCCTTGACGTAGCGCATCAACCCGGTGCCGTTGGTCCCTTCTTCGTCGGGTCCCTTCGCCGTGGCGTCGTACCAGAGGAATGAGTAGTCGGCGGGCGACGAGTAGCTCGGGCGGGGCGCCGCCCCCTGGTAGCCGTAGGCGTCGAGCGGCGTGGTGGGACCGCCGCCGGCCGGCGGGGCGCGGAACAGCCCCGTGGTGAAGGTGGACGGCGTCAGGTCGGGACCCGCCAGCTGCGCGCCCGTGAAGAACTGCTGGATCGGCGGGATGATCGCCGGCGCCGCCAACGAGGCAGGCGACGCGTGGGGCCCATACCACCAGCGGTAGAGACGGTCGGCCTCGCCGGACCCGACCGGCACCGGCACGCCGAGACTGGTGACTCCGAAGGCGTGCGCCCACTCGCTCTGGTTGTAGTAGCGCCCCAGGGCCGCCGTGTCGGTGAGCACAATCCCGGTGATGATCCACTCGGGGAAGTAGCCGATGCCGGCGCAGGCCTTGGTGAGGTAGATCGGCATGATGGGGTCCCCGGCGAAGACCACGCTGGTGGCGCCGGACGCCTTGAGCTTCTCGGCGATGGTGGCGGCCTGGGTGGGCAGCGTGGTCAGGTCGAGGGTGTACGACAGCCCGCTCGGCGAGGCCATGGTGGCGTGGCCCGCCTCCAGCTTCTTCGTCAGCGACGCCGTGAGCTCCGCGTGCCCGGGGGCGGGCGGCTCCGATGTCTCGCTCACGACGATGAACCGGCGCTTCTTCGTATGGAAGGACGGCTCGCCGGCCCAGATGGCGTCCTTGCCGTTCAGCTTGGCGAGCAGGTACCCGACGGTCTCGTAGAGCGAGGTGTCGGCCGTCGGGAGGTTGGCCCACTGGTAGGGGGCGTTCTGCTGGATCTGCCCGTTGGTCGACGAGTCGCCACAGGCCATGCAGAGCACGTGCAGGCGCGCCAGCTCGTCCTCGTAGGCGTTGGTCTCGCCGGGCCCGTTGATGGACGCAAAGGCGTGGAGCTGTTGGCCGACCGTGACGGCGTCGGCGTGGGCCGCCACCGGATCGGCGTCGGCCCCCGACGCGGTGAAGGGGATGAGGTTGATGTGCCGCCCGTAGAGCTCGTACGACTTGTTGAACATGGCGACGTAGGCCTGGGCGGTGGCGAGCGCCTGGGCGTTGGTGCCCGCCGCGCCCGAGATCGTCGACGCCAGCCCACCCGGCTGGGCCTGGTAGTAGACGACGTTGATGGTGCTCGCCGTCACGCCATTCGACGTGGCGTCGCCGTTCGACGTCCCCGCGGCCGGCACCGGCACGCAGGGCGGGGAGTACGTGCTCGGGATCTTCAGGCGACCCGTGTGGTGGTCGCACTCGGGGCCCCAGTTGTAGGCGGCCGTCTTGCCGACCTTGGCCGCCGCCGCGTAGGTGAGCGGCACCGTCGAATGTCCGATCTGCGCCGTGCCGCCCGCGCCCGGTGTGCCGCCGCCCGTCGTGCCCTTGTTCTCGTGCATGGTGGCCGAGACGCCGGCGGCCACGAGCGCGGCGACGATGAGGACGACCGGCCCGGCCCGCCGCAGCAGGCCGACCTTCGGCCAGGGCCGCCCGGCGCGTTCCGGTTCCGCTCCGGTGTCGCTCATGCCGGGTCCACCTCCGTGGTCGTCGTCGCGCCGGCGCCGGCGCCGGCCCCGGCCCCCGAGCGCGACAGCGCCAGCGGGTCGGAACCGAGGAAGGCCTCGCCGACCAGGGGCGACTCGAGGACCTCGTGGGGCGGACCGCTGAGGAGCACCGCGCCACGGTCCATCGCCACGAGCCGGTCGGCCAGCTCGGCGATGAAGGCGATGTCGTGCTCCACGACGAGCAGGGTCGCATCGAGACGGTCGCGCACCGAGCGGAGCAGGCCCACCATGGCCTCGACCTCACGCTGGGCCACGCCCGAGGACGGCTCGTCGAGCAGGACGACCGATGGCTGGTGCGCCACCACGGCAGCCAGGTCGACGAGGCGCCGGGAGCCGGTCGAGAGCTCGCTGACCAGGTTGTCGGCGTAGCGGTCGAGGCCGAACATGTCGAGGAGCTCGTCGACGCGCTGTCGGACCGCGGCCTCGGTCCGCACCTGCAGTGGCAGGCGCAGCATGGCGTTGAAGGGGTCGGCCACGTCCGTGAAGCGCTCCAGCGACACGGCCAGCGCGTCGCGGACGGTGAGGCCCGAGAACAGGCGCGAGTCCTGGAACGAGCGGCCCAGGCCGAGCCGGGCGCGGGAGGACGCCGTGCGGTCGGTGATGTCGGCCCCGGCGAGCTCGACCCGCCCCGAGTCGGGACGGAGGAAGCCGGAGATGACATCGAAGAGCGTCGTCTTGCCGGCGCCGTTGGGCCCGATGATGCCGACGATCTCGCCGTGCTCGGCGTGCAGCGACACGTCGTCCAGTGCGGCGTTGCCGCCGAAGCTGAGTGCGAGGCCGCGCACCTCGAGCTCGGTGCGGTGGGCGGCGGCCGTCGGCGTGTCGAGGGACTGCGTCCCGAGCGTCTCGGAGGCCTTCTGCAGGTAGACGGACCACAGCATCTCGGGATGCGCCGCCAGCTCTTCGGCCGACCCGGAGAACCGCACGACGCCGGTCTCCATGACGTAGACCCGGTCGGCCACCGCCACGGCGACGTTCATCGACTGCTCGACCAGGAGGATGGCGGTGCCGGCCTGGCGCATCGACTCGATGGCGCCGAGGAGCTGCTCGACCACAATGGGCGAGAGTCCCAGCGACAGCTCGTCGATGAGGAACAACTTGGGGCGGGTGATGGTCGCCATGGCGAGCGCCAGCATCTGCTGCTGCCCCCCGAGAGGTTGGCCGCCCGCTCGTCGCGTCGCGTGGCGAGCGAGGGAAAGGCGGTGAGCGCCTCGTCGATCATGTCGGCGTCGTGCTCGCCACGCCGCCGGCCCTGCCACGCCGCCACGCGCAGGTTGTCCTCGACACGCAGGTTGGGGAAGATCCCCTCGCCACCGGGGACCTGGGCGACGCCGAGCCGGGCGATCTCGTCGGGGGGCAGGTGGGTGATGTCGCGGCCGTCGAAGACGATGGCGCCGTGATCGGCCTCGACCACCCCGCCGATGGCCCGCAGCAACGTCGACTTGCCGGCACCGTTCGTGCCGACCAGGGCGACGATCTCACCCTCGGCGATCTCGATGGCGACGTCGGTCAGCACCACCACGCCGTCGTAGCCGACCGCGAGCTCGCGCACGGCCAGCAGCGGCAACCGGCCGGCGTGGCGGTCCAGCAGCATCTGGGTCCGGGTGCGCATGGAGGTCCACACGTCGTGCACGTCATCGCGCAATGAGGCTGCCGGCGCTGGCCACGATGAGGCCGCCGATCACGAAGATCGGGACGAGGATGAGCAGGCCGTACCGGAATCCCACGGCATCGCCCAGCGCGCCGACGGCCGGCAGCACCAAGAAGCCCGGCAGGACGAAGAGGGCGCCGATGGAGAAGCCGACCGAGCGCACCCGCGCCGGAATGGCGAGCGAGAGCGAGGCCAGCACGCCCGGTCCCACGATGGCCAGCGAGGCGTCGATGCCGGCGTTGCCGATGAAGGCCAGCGGGACGTTCGGCGCCAGCGCGAACAGCACGGCGAAGCAGGCCGCCACCATGGACGCCACCGCGAGCATGCGGAAGACCAGGCCGATGCCGCGCCGGGCCAGGCGGGTGGCGATCACCGCGCCGACGGCGAGGCCCAGCAGGTCGAAGAGCTGGATCGGCGCGATGAGATAGGCGCGCTCCACCGCGTCGAGGTGGAACGTCTCCTGGTACTGCAGCGACGCGAGGGAGGTGAAGCCGGCGATGGCGGCGGCCAGGAACGGGAGGGCGATGAAGATCCGGCGCAGCACGCCGATCTTCCACACCGTCCGCCAGGCCTCGCCGAGGGAGGGCGGGGTCTCCACGGGGATGTCCAGCGGCGCGCCGGCCGGTTCGGCCGGCGCCGCCGGCAGGTCGTCGAGCGGGGCGGGCTCGCCGCGTTCGGAGGCGAGCATCTGCTCGCTCAGCTCGAGCTGCTCGTGGCGCCCCCGCACCGGCTCGCGCAGGCGGAGGCCGACGATCACCACGACGACGATGGGCACGGCGAAGAAGAAGAAGGGGGCGCGCCACGAGAAGACGGCCGCCAGCCCGGCACCCACGAGCACGCCGACGATGGCCCCGATGCTGATGCCGGAGCGGTGCGCCGAGTACACCCGTGGCCGGGCCGGGACGGGGTAGTAGTCGGCCAGCAGCGAGTTGTGGGTGGGGAAGATGACGGCCTGCCCCATGGAGACGCCCACCAGCATGATGGTGGCGACCACGACGCCCTGGGCGAGGCCGAGGCCGATGGAGAACGCGGCACCGACCAGCGCGCCGATGAGCGCGATGCGCACCCGGTTGGTCCGGTCGGCCAAGACGGCGATGGGGAGCGTGCAGGCCAACGCCGCCGCGCCGGCGATGGCGACGATCAACAAGATGCCGGCGTTGGTGAGGTGGAACGCATCGCGGATGTTCGGGGTCAGGACGTTGAAGGCGCTCTGCGTCGCCTGGTCGAGCAGCTCGATCCCGAAGAGCACGCCGAGGGGGAACAAGGACGCGCCGTCGCCGAATTTGGCCAGCCGGCTCACGGGGCCAGCGCTCCTTCGACCGCGCCGGGCACCGGCGGCGGGGTGGCCCCGTGGCGCCGGGCCAACCCTTCGAGCGCCCAGTCCCGCAGGTCGTAGCAGAGCCCGGCCAGCCCGCGGGGGAAGAGGATGAGGACGAGCAGCACGCCGAGCGCGGACGGGAACAGCTGCCAGCTCGGCGGCAGGTAGATGGTGCTCCCCTCCACGATGGCCGCCCCGAGGATGGCGCCGAAGGCCGAGCCCAGCCCGCCGACGGCGGTCGAGGTGAACACAATCAGGCTCACGGGGACCAGGAAGGAGGCCTCCTCGTACTGCTGGTTCACCACCAGCAGGAGGCAGCCGGCGAGCCCGGCGATGAAGCCCGAGAGGGCGAATGCGGTCAGCTTCGCCTGCACGACCCGGACCCCGTACCCCTCCGCCGCACGCTGGTTGGCGGGCAACGCGCGCAGCACGCGGCCGGTGCGGCTGTGGCGCAGGCCGTGCAGCGCCACGAGGACGAGCACCAGGACGCCCAGGCACAGCTCGAACACCGCCGACTGCGAGGTGATGGAGAGCCCGAAGAGGTACGGCGTCCCGAGCTGGCCCTGGGGGATCCAGGAGAACTCCTGACGGACCAGCAGGTAGCCCGACGCGGCGAGGCTGAAGGCCAACGTGGTCACGGCGGCGAACATGCCGTCGAGCCGCAGCGTCGGGATACCGACCACCACGGCCACGGCGGCGGCGGCGGTGCCGGCCAGCAGGAGTGCGAGGCTCAGGTCCCAGTGCCAGTCGAGGAGCGCCACCGCGCCGACGGTGGCGCCCACGGCGGCGAACGACATCTGGCCGAGGCTGACCTGCCCCGACCACCCCGTGAGCACGACCACCGAGCAGCCGACGATGGCCAGCACCACGAGCCCCGAGCCGCGGATCAGCTCACCGGGGCCCATCCACAGCGGGAGGGTGCAGACGGCGGCGAAGGCCACCAGCGCGGCAACCGGGGTGCCCACCCGCACCTCGGTCAGGTCGCGCAGCGACGCGGGCAGGTCGCGCACGCTCCCGGCCAGCGCCAGTGAGGATTCGACCTCGCGGTCGGTCCGGTTCGCCAGCAGCTGGCGCACCACAATGGCGGCGAACACCACCCCGGCCAGGACGGCGAGGCCGAGGGCCGGGTTGGTGGGGTCGTTCCAGGCCACCCCCTGCTCGAGGATGCCGAGCGCCACGGCGGACGCGGCGATGACGGGCAGCTCGGTGAAGTTGCCCAGGGCGAGGGCGGCCAGGGCCGTGACGAGGGCGGTCAGGCCGTAGGTGGGATCGAGCGGGAGCCCGAGGATCGCGGCCTGGAAGAAGATGCTGACGAAGGAGAGGACGCCGGCGACCACCCAGGTCACGGACTGCAGCCGCCCGACCGGGATGCCCAGCATGGAGGCACGGTCGCGCCGGTCGCCCACGGCCTGCACGGCGAGCCCGACGTCGCTGCGGGTGAACCAGAGGGACACCGCCGTCAGGCACGCCACGGACACGATCACGGCCACCAGGTGGTCGGCGGTGAAGACGACGGGCCCGACGTGCCAGGCGAGGTGCCACGGGAAGGAGACCGTGGCGCTCGCAATGGGGGTCTGGCCCCAGATCCGCGGGATCAGGAGGCTGAGGACCACCAGCAACTGCGCGAGCCCGATGGTGGCCACGGTCAGGATGAGGCGCGGCGAGCGGCGGAAGCGCCGGACCACCACGATCTCGACGGTCGCCGTCAGCAGGAGCGAGGCGACCAGGCCGGTGGCCAGCCCCACGAAGTAGTTGACCCCCGAGAAGGCGATGAGGCCGATGGCCAGGACCGCGGGCGCCGTGCCGAGATCGCCCTGGGCGAAGTTGATGACCTTGTTCAGGCGGTAGGTCAGCCCCAGTCCAACCGCCATGAGGGAGCCGAGGAGACCGAGCACGGCGCCCTGGAGCCAGACTCCGAAGGGAACCGGGAACACGACGAGCTGCACGATCAGGACCGCGCCGACGGAAAGGACGGCCGCCACTGCGGTCGACGTGCGCCCAGGCAACCGCAGATGAGTCGTCAGCGACTCATGCCTTTCTCATCGCTTCGTGTCGCATCGGCGAACGTGCCCCCCCGGGTAGCTCACATGCCTCACCTGCTCGTGGGCGCTCAGGGTAGTAGTCCTCACACGGCCGTGCCCGGGCCCCGTGTCCGTGGGGTCACTCGCTTCTGCGACAATGGCGGCGGTGGTGGCGGCGGCGGCCTTGTGCCGTGACGCGGCGCCCCGACACGGGGGAACGGATCGCGACTTCCCCGCACACCCTCGCACGCGACGATCGGAGTCACGGTGACGCTCACCGATGCAGCACCACCACAACAACGCCCGGCCCCGCCGGCGGCCCACGCCGTCGAGCTGACCAAGACGTACGGCACCGGCCAGGCGACGGTCAATGCCCTCGCCGGCATCGACGTCACCTTCGAGCGCGGCCGCTTCACCGCGGTCATGGGCCCGTCCGGTTCGGGGAAGTCGACCCTGATGCACTGCATGGCCGGACTGGACCGCCCGACGTCGGGCCAGTCGTTCGTGGGCGACCTCGACATCGGCGCCCTCGACGACGCCGGCCTGACCGAAATGCGGCGCGACCACATCGGCTTCGTGTTCCAGTCCTTCAACCTCGTCCCGACCTTGACCGCCGGTGAGAACATCACGCTGCCGGTGGACCTGGCCGGGCGCAAGGTCGACAAGGAGTGGTTCGACTACCTGGTCGACCAGCTCGGCATCGGCGACCGGCTGACGCACAGGCCGGGCGAGTTGTCCGGTGGCCAGCAGCAGCGCTGTGCCTGCGCCCGCGCCCTCATCAACCGCCCTGACCTGGTCTTTGCCGACGAGCCCACGGGGAATCTGGACTCCAACTCCTCCGCCGAGATGCTGGCGTTCCTGCGCCGGTCCGTCACCGAGTTCGGCCAGTCCATCGTCATGGTGACCCACGACCCCCATGGCGCCTCCTACGCCGACCGGGTCGTGTTCCTGGCCGACGGCAACATCGTCGACGAGTTGGCGCAGCCGACCGCCGACTCGATTCTGGAGCGCATCCGGACATTGGGGACCTGACATGTGGCGGGTCACCATCAAGGGACTGCTGGCGCACAAGCTGCGGCTCGCCCTCACGGCGCTGGCCATCGTGCTCGGCGTCACGTTCATCGCGGGGACGTTCGTCCTCACCGACACGCTGCACAACACGTTCAACACGCTGTTCGGCAACATCTACCAGAACATCGACTTCCAGGTGCGCGGTGTGGCGCAATTCGGCAGTGGTGGCACCGCGACGCGCAACCCCGTGCCCGAGTCGCTGGTGTCGACGGTGCGCGCCGTGCCCGGCGTCGACGTCGCCGAAGGCTCGGTCACCGGGTACGCGCAGTACGTCTCCCCGGCGGGCAAGGCGATCACGACCGGCGGCGCGCCGACCCTCGGGGTCTCCTTCGATCCCAACCCCAAGCTCTCCGTGCTGCGTCTGACCCAGGGCAGCCCGCCCACCACGCCGAACCAGGTCGTGATGGACCTCGGCACCGCGCAGAAGTACCACTTCCATGTGGGCCAGCGGGTTCGCATCCTGCTGCAGGGCCCGCCGAAGACCTTCACCATCAGCGGTCTGGCGCGCTTCGGCACGGCCAACAACCTTGCCGGCGCGACGCTCGCCGCGTTCGACACGTCGACCGCACAGGCCGTGCTGGGCGAGGTCGGCAAATTCGACACCATCAACATCGTCTCCCAACCGGGCGCGGACAAGGCCACGGTGCAGCGTGCCATCGCGCGGTCCCTGCCGCCCGGGGACGAGGTGGTGACGGGTCAGACGGTGATCAACGAGGCGACGAGCACCATCAGCCAGGCGCTGGGCTTCTTCAACACCGCGCTGCTGGTCTTCGCCTTCATCGCGCTGTTCGTGGGCGGCTTCACCATCCTCAACACCTTCTCCATCATTGTGGGGCAGCGCACGCGCGAGCTCGCGCTGTTGCGCATCGTCGGCGCCAGCCGGAGCCAGGTCTTCCGTTCCGTGATGCTCGAGGCGGGGATCGTGGGATTGGTGTCGTCCGTGATCGGCCTCGGGCTCGGGGTGCTCGCCGCACTCGGGCTGGAGGCGCTGCTCAGCGGCTTCGGCGTGACGCTGCCCTCCGGCCCGCTCGTCTTCGAAGCCCGGACGGTGATCGTCTGTCTCATCGTCGGCGTGGGCGTGACGGTGGTGTCGGCCATCAGCCCGGCCCGGCGCGCGGTGCGGATCGCGCCCGTGGCCGCCGTGTCGGACCAGCAGAGCGAGGTGGAGATCTCGCTGCGCCGCCGCTTCAGCTGGGGGATCGGCGTCACCCTGGCCGGCGTGATCTTGCTGGCCATCGGGCTCACGGCCCCGGCCATCGCCCTGGTCGGGCTCGGGGCGGTCCTGATCTTCGTCGGGGTGGCTCGCCTCGCCCCGGCGGTGGCGCGGCCGATGTCCAGCGTCATCGGTCGGCCGCTGGCCCGGCTGCTCGGCATGTCGGGCCGGCTGGGCCGCGAGAACTCCATGCGCAGCCCGCGGCGCACGGCGCAGACGGCGTCGGCACTCATGGTCGGCCTGGCGCTGGTCTCGGCGATCGCCGTGTTCGGTGCGTCGCTGTCCCGGTCGGCCACGAGCAGCGTGGACAACGCCATCAGCGCCGACCTCATCGTCACCACACCGAACAACGTGCAGGGCGGTTTCAGCAACTCGGTGGCGCCGGCAGCGGCCTCCGTCGACGGGGTCACGGCCTCGAACACCGTCTATCAGGACCAGTTCGAGGTGCAGGGTGCGCTGCAGGGCCTGACCGCGATCTCGACGCGGGACATCGCGGACACGGTGATCCTCAACATGACCGAGGGATCGTCGTCGACGCTGGCCAACGGCGAGCTGCTCATCGACACGAACACCGCCAACTCGAAGCATCTCGCCACGGGGGACGTGGTGCCGGTGAAGTTCGCCAAGACGGGGAAGACCACCATGCGCATCGGTGGGGTGTTCAAGGCCAACCAGCTGATCGGGAAGTATCTCGTCGGCGACGGCTTCTTCCTCACCCACTTCTCGAACAGCCTGCCCGTCGCCGTCCTGCTCAAGACCGACGGGAGCCCCGGCGTCGAGCACAGCGTGACGCACGCGCTGGCCTCGTACCCGAACCTGAAGATCCAGACCCGGGCGCAGTTCGAGCAGTCCCAGCAGGCGTCGGTCAACCAGCTCCTCGGCCTGGTCTACGCGCTCCTCGCGCTGGCGGTGCTCATCGCCCTGATCGGGATCGTCAACACCCTCATGCTGTCGGTGTTCGAGCGCACGCACGAGATCGGCCTCCTGCGCGCCGTCGGTATGCGACGGCGGCAGATCCGGGCGATGATCCGTTCCGAGTCGGTGATCCTGGCCGTGTTCGGGGCCGTCATCGGCATCATCGTCGGGACGGGACTCGGCATTGCGCTGGCGTGGTCGCTCAAGAACCAGGGGATCACCGACATCGTGGTGCCGTTCACCAGCCTGATCGTCTTCCTGATCCTGGCCGCCGTCCTCGGGCTGATCGCGGCGAGCTGGCCGGCGCGGCGCGCCGCCAAGCTCGACGTCCTCGCCGCCATCGCGGCCGACTGACGCCGAACTAAGTGTTACTGAGGCGCCACTTGATCGTGACGCGCCGGTACGGCATTTCCGCGACGTCGGCCACGGCCTGGCGCAGCTCGGGGTTGAGATCACCGAGGGTCTGATCGCGCGAGCGCGCGTACACGTCGACGTAGAGCACGTCACCCCACCCGTGGGTGGCGACGGTCTGGGTCACCTGCAGCCGGTCGTCGGCACCGGTCGTCTCCAGCACGGCCCGCCGCACCGCACTCTGTGTCGCGCCGTCGGCCCTCACCGCACGCGTGCCGTCGGGGGGTCCGTCCGGGTGGTCATGGCGTCAGTATAAGAACGGCGCAGAACGTGCACCCGGCGAGGCCGTCAGGTCAGGTGAAACGGTGGTTCGGTACAGTACGGACATGACGACTGCAGCGACCTCGAAGCAGCCCGGCGCCTTCCGCCTTCCGGGCTACACCATCGCGGTCGGGCCGTTCACCCACGTGGCGGCGGAACGGGACCGCCTGGCCGCCTTGGAGTGGCGGAACTTCGACGCCCGCCAACTCGGTGCCACCGTGGGCGCGGAGATCTCGGGCGTCGATCTGACTGCGCCTCTGCCCGACGACGTGGTGGCCGAGCTGCGCGACGCGTTGCACGACTACAAGGTCATCTTCTTCCGCGACCAGCCGCTCGACCCGCACCAGCACGTGGCGTTCGCCCGCCGCTTCGGCGACCTGGAGGTGCACCCGTTCCTGCCGTCGAATACCGGAGAGCCCGAGCTGGTCCGCTTCGAGAAGACGGCCGAGGTCAGCGGCTACGAGAATTCGTGGCACCACGACGTCACGTGGCGGGAACGCCCGTCCATGGGCGCCATCCTGCACGCGGTGTCGGTGCCGGACTGCGGCGGTGACACGCTCTTCAGCGACATGTACGCCGCCTACGACGGCCTGGACCAGGCGACGAAGGACGAGATCGACGAGTTGCAGGCGGTGCACGACTTCACGCAGACGTTCGGGCACTCCATGACCGACGACGAGCGCCGCAAGGCGCAGGAGCAGTATCCGCCGGTCCGTCACCCCGTGGTGTGCAGCCACCCGGCGACGGGGAAGCTCCACCTCTACGTGAACCGCCCGTTCGTCAGCCACATTGAGGGGCTGGACCGCGAGGCCAGCCTGGAGCTGCTCGACCGGCTCTGCCGGCAGGCCGATGCCCCCGAACACCAGTGCCGCTTCACCTGGACGAAGGACGCGGTGGCGTTCTGGGACAACCGGGCGGTGCAGCACTACGCCTCGAGCGACTACTGGCCGCAGCGCCGCTCCATGGAGCGCGCCTCGGTGATCGGGACGGTGCCGGCGCGCCCGTGACGCCGTGACGCCGTACGCCGTACGCTCTCTTACGCGACGGGGACTTCGGACGGTGGCCGCCGGGTCGGCACGGCCGTCGGGCCGAGCGACGAGTGGGCCATCAAAATGAAGCCCGAGACCAGTATCACGTAGACGAGGTCGAGCAGCATGGCCAGGGTGCCGCTGCGCTGCGAGCCGATGCTGCCGAACACGCCCGGGGCGATCAGCGCGAACACGAGGTAGATGGCGACGGCGAGCGAGATGATCAGCTGCAGCAGGTAGATGAAGCTGACCACGCCGGCGTAGGACTGCATGACCCGGAGGTTGGGGCCGGTGACGCCGGCGTCGCCACGCGCCGTCTCGATGCCGCGGCCGAGATGCAGCAACAGCACGGCACCGAAGAGCACGACGAGCAGGCCGCCGATGACGATGGAGCGCGCGATGGAGTTGGTGAGCGGCTCGAAGTGCGGGGCGATCACCGAGAAGATCGACGTGACGATCAGCACCGACCCGGCGAACGTGAGCTGCAGCGTCACGAAGCTCATCCCGAAGAGGTAGACGCTGTGTGACCGCTGCCCCCGCTGATCCGGTTCGGCGCGGTTCGCCACAATGAGGATCACCGGGACCAACAGGACCAGGGAGAAGAGGGCGATGAAGATCGCGATGAAGGCGACGATCCCCCCGGCGAGGCCCGCGAACTGGCTTGGCAACATGGTCATGATCGACCCCCCGTTCTGAACGCCTCTTCGGGCGCCGTTCGCACGGTAGGCCGCGGTGCGTGCCGGAGAGCGGATGCCTGCCCGCGCAATCGATGCCGCTCGGGCCACCGGCGACCCCGTGGCAGAAACGACCAAGCGGAAACCCCCATGTCCGGGACGGCGGGCCGTAGCATTGCCCGATGCCGACAACCGTGCGCACCTGGTCGATCCGCCTGCTGATCCTCCCGGCCTGTGCGCTCGCGCTCGCGGCCTGTTCGAGCAGCCCGTCGTCGAACTCCTCGTCGACCCACCACCACCACGTCGACGGTCACGTCCACCACACAGCAGTCGACGACCTCGAGCTCCACTGCCGGGACGACCTCGACCACGACCCAGACGTCGGGCACGCTCGTCCCGCAGACCCCCACGAGCACCGAGTTCGTCTCCCCGTCGAAGAACATCAGCTGCGAGATCGATGACAACTTCGGGCAGGGCGCCCTCACGAGCACGCTCTGCCTGACCGTCTCCCCACCGAAGTCGGTGACGCTCGCAGCGGACAGCACCCTCGTCGAGTGCACCGGCGTCAATTGCCTCTCCAATGCCGGCTTGAACACGCCCACGCTGGCCTACGGCCAGTCGATCACCCTCGGGCCCTTCACCTGCGCGTCGTCGACCGCGGGTATGAAGTGCACCCTGGCGAGCGGGGACGGCTTTCTCATTTCGAGCGGCGCCACCACGGCGCTGGGCAACGCCACGGTGAAGCCCGCGCGGGCTGAGTCCTCGTCTGCGTCCCGCGCCGCCGCCGGCACGAGGTGCTACGGGCGCTGGCTCAGGCCCCCGATCGTCGACGCCGAGAAGTTCACGTCGGTGTCCTGATCGCCCGAGAAGTCCACGAGCTTCACCGCATTCGTCTTGGTGTCGATCAGATAGTGGTTGTAGGTCCGGTACTCCGCCGAGAACGTGCCGGTGAGCACACTCGTGCCGCCGGGGAGCCAGCGGGCCCAGCCGACCGACTCGCCGATCTCACCCTGCACGCCGGGGATCAGCCGGAGCGCTCCGGTGGCGGTGTCGACGATGGCCAACTGCATGGCGGGATTGACCTCGCCCGAGTTGGTCTTCACGAAGACGGCCAGTCGGGTCCCGTCGGGCGAGATGGCACCGCCGATGTCGAAGCCGTAGGGCAGCGGACTGGGCACATCGATGGTGCGCCCGGTCCCCGTGTTCGTGATCCGGAGGTTGCATGTGTCGGCGGCCAGGCATCGTCCCGGCAGCCAGGCCAGCAGGCTCGAGCGCCCGTTGCGCGCCGTGTGCGAATCGATGAGGCCCCAGTCGCGCCCGAGCTGGCGGATCTTCCCCGTTGCCGGGTCCCAGACTCCGAACCGGGCCGGGGTCGAGCTGGCCTGCGGCAGGGCCGATTGGACGAGGATGCCGCCGGCCACGCTCATCGGGTTGGCATAGCCGTCGCCCGCGTTGACGTACCAGCCGGAGGGGACCGTGAAGGTGCGCCGGATGCCGCCGCGGGAGACGGGGATCTGCACCACCTGTTGGGCGTAGGGGTCACAGGACCCATGGAGGGGGATGCAGTCGAGTCGTTTGCGCACCACGTCGATGGTGTGCCCCCCGGGCCCGGCGAAGACTGCGTCGCCCCGCCCGAGCGACACGGTCGTCTTGGTGGCGGGGTCGAACTCCTTGACCTGCGTCGGCAGGACGCCGCCAAAGTCGGAGTAGGGGCACTTGCTCACGCCTTCGTACGAGCACCCGGTCCCGATCCAGAAGAGTCGCCCGCCGAGAGAGACCAACGGGGTGGTGGGATCCGCTTTGGCCTGCCCGACGATGGACTGCGCGCCGGTCGCCGCATTGCCGATGTGGAGGTGGCCGTTGTAGTCCACCCATGCCAACAACGGCGTTGCGTTCGACGGACACCGCTGGGCTCGTGGCCCACGGGATGGCGGGGCCGGGTGCGCGGTGCGGGTGCGGTGGACCCGATGCTGACGACGATGGTCAGGAGGGCAACGACGAGGGCGACTGCTGCCAACGCCGACCCGAGCAGCCAGCGCCTCCGTCGGCGAGCCCGGGCCTCCCGGAAGAGCGCCTCGGGCGCCTCACCCGGGGTGGTGCCACGGACCGGCCCGGCGTCGGGAGCGCGGGGGACGGGGATCACCGAAGCCGGCCGGCTCATACGGGGCGCCGTATCGTGGGCTGTGTACCGGCTCCGCTCATAGAGCTAGTATTACTAGTACCATGCTTTCCGTCAACATCGACCGCACCGAACCCGTCCCGCTGCACGACCAGGTGGCGGCCGAGATCCGCCGGGCCATCGCCGAGGGCGAGGCCGGCCCGGGGGAACGCCTCCCGCTGGCCAAGGACCTGGCGGCGGTGCTCGGGGTGAACAAGAACACCGTCCTGCGGGCGCTCCACATCCTGCGTGACGAGGGACTTCTCGACTTCCAGCGCGGAAGGGGCATCACCGTGGCGGGGACCGCCGAGCGCAGCGCAGTGATGGGCCGCATCCGTGACCTGGTCGAGTTCTGCCGGCTCCAGGGCTACCGACGCGACGAGGTCATCGCCATGATCGAGAGCCTCCCCCGACCCTGAGACGGACCCTTTCTACGGTCTTCTAAGGGTCTTATTGAGAAAGTTGTGCGTCAGTTGTGCTGGGGCTCGCGGGCGGCGCCGGCGGCCGCGGCCTGGCCACCACCGTTGGTGCGCGGCCTCGGCTCCAGGCGGACGCTGGCGGCGGCGGGGTTCGTGACGGGAGGCGCGGGACCATCCGAGACGACGATCCGATCCCGTCCCCCCGCCTTGGCAGTGAGCAGTGCCGCGTCGGCGAGAGAGACGACGTGATCGAAGTCCTCCCCCTGGTGAGACGCCGCAAGCCCGAAGCTGACGGTGAACGTGGGCACCGCGGCGATGATGATCCGGTCGGCGAGGCGTTCGCGCACCCGCTCGAGCACCTGGTAGGCCTCCTCCAACGGGCAGTCGGGGAGGACGATGACGAACTCCTCGCCCCCGTAGCGGCCCGGGATGTCGGCGGGCCGGAGCGAGTCCCGGAGGACTTGCGAGAAGGTGCGCAGCGCCCGGTCGCCGGCGGCGTGGCCGAAGGAGTCGTTCAACACCTTGAAATGGTCGAGGTCGCCGTAGGCCACCGCGTACTGCGTGCCGGTGGAACGGAGTTCCCGGACGGCCGCCTCCAGGCTTCTCCGGGTCATCAGGCCCGTGAGCGAGTCGCTGTTGGCTTGGGTCTGCGAGACCTCGAAGGCGCGCAGCATCGCCAACCGCTCCGATGCCCGACGTGCGACCACCTCGACGTTCGCCTGTATGGCGTCGGAGGGCGGCGCACCGTCCTCCGTGGTGACATGGAACACACCCATGGAGCTGCCACCGATGCTCATGGGGACGCACAGCGCAGAACACGCACGGCCGCGCAGGTGGGGACAGGCGTCGAGGGCCGTGCTCTCGGGGAACACCATGGTCCGGGCCCTCGATGCGGCGGGGCAGTCGTCGGGGGACATCACGCCGCACCCGGCGTCGTCCTCCTGCGCGCTGCTGACCAGCACCTGGCGGAAGTGGGCCGTGCTGGAATCGGCCAGCAACATTTCGGACCGCATGTCCGGGGCGGCCTGGCTCAGCGCCACCGACACGACATCGAAGACAGACGCTTCGGCCGTCGACATCTCGAGTGCGGTCTGCAGGCTCGCCTCGAATTCGATGCGCCGGGTGAGGTCGGATTGGATGAGTCCGACTCTCGCCTGCTGCCGTTCGACCGTGAGGGCGTGTCTCGTGAGGACGATGGTCACGATGACCGCGCAGGCCACCCCGAGGGCGATGGACCACAGGAGATCGACCCGGGCGCTGTTGGCGGCCGCATGGGCCTGGTCGGCCGTCGTGTCCAGCCGCTCGGAGATGGTCGCCTGCAAGGTGCCCAGTGTTGCGTCGAGGTTCTTCGCCGCGGTCTTCTCCACCGCAGCCAGATGTGCGGTCTGGGCCGTCTGTGCTTGCCCGGCCAGGAATGCACCCAGGCTCGACTGCGCGGCGAGAATAGGCCGACATGCGGGCTCGCCAGATGAGGCGCCAGGTTGGCGTTGCCCGGCAATGCGAGGAGGTGCTGCAGGGAGAGGTAGGCCTTGTTGAGGGCGTTTGAGTCACTCACGGCTGCCGGTGACGACGGAGCTGGGCGGCACCGAGTTGGTGAAGGCTTCTTCCGCCAGCACCTGGAACGCGTCCGAGGAGGCCCGCATGTCCCTCACGGGAGGGAGAAGGACGAGGTAGCGGCCTGTCAGTTTGGCGCTCAGGGCCTCGGCCCGAGCCGCGTTCACGACGCCCAGTGTCGCCCCGGCGAGCGCAATGAGGATCAGCACGACGCCCAGGAGGATGATGGCCCGGTGGGGCGCGTACCAGCGCCAGGGGTCCCTGTCGCTGGAATTCGACACCTGGTCCACGGCACTACATATCGGCGCGTTCGCCCCTGTGCCTGAGGTGGGAAAGCGGCCAATACGGGATCAAGACGACCTCGAGGGTTGCGGCAATCGCGGTTCTGGGGCCTCCAGTCCCAGGTTGATTTGTACAATTCGCCGGATGGCAGACACACCGCTGGGCAAGATGCACTTCGACCGCCTCGACGACGGCACCGACGAGGACTTCCAGGTGATGCGCCGGGTGCACGAGCGCAACCTGGCGCAGCTCCCCGATCTCCTCCTCTCCATGCTCAGCAGCCTGAAGGGTGATGCCGCCTACCCCGTCGACCGCCTGGAGCACAGCGTGCAGACCGCAACCCGGGCCATGCGCGACGGCGCCGACGAAGAGCTGATCGTGTGCGCGCTGCTCCACGACGTGGGCGAGACCCTGGGACCGCTCAATCACGGCGAGGTGGTGGCCGCCATCCTCAAGCCCTTCATCTCGGAGCAGAACCACTGGGTCCTGGCCATGCACCCGATCTTCCAGACCTACTTCTACGCCCAGCATCTCGGTCTCGACCCCAATGCCCGCGACCAGTACAAGGACAATCCCAACTATCAGGCGTGCGTCGACTTCACGACGAACTGGGACGAGGTCTCCTTCGACCCGACGTACAAGTCGGAGCCCCTCTCGACGTTCGAGCCGATGGTGCGCAGCGTGCTGTCCCGTCCGTGGGCACCGCCGTCGACGGCCTGAGGACACGCCCTTCTCAATCCACGGTGCCGGGCGTAGCCTCCCGGTATGGCTGGCATCGGCCCCTTCTCCCGTCGCCTACGCGACCGCCCCGACGACCAGCTGCCCCTCCACGCCGGGCCGGTCTCGAACGGTGAGTTCGTCCCGGCCTCGGAGGGGGCGAAGGACCGCACGGTCAATGCACTGATCCGGGACTCCATCGACGGCGCGGCGCGCCGGACCGGGGTCGACCGCCGCCGTTTCCTGCAGGGCGCCGGGGCCGTCGCCGCGTCCCTCGCCGTGTTCGAGCTGGCCGGCTGCGCCTCACCGCCCGCGTCGCACCCGCAGGCGGGATCGCCCCGGGGCAAGGGGGGCCGGTTCAAGGTGCCGCCGCCGGAAGACACCGCCGCCTGCCAGCAGGCCTTGACCGGCTCCGAGTTCATCTTCGACGTGCACACGCATCACGTCATCCCGGCCGGGCCGTGGGTCGACGCCGCACCCGAGACGACGTCACTGGTGCTCTCCATGCTCCCCGTGGGCTGCACCGACGCCACGCAGCTCGACTGCGTGGACCGGGCCAGCTATCTGCACGACATGTTCCTGGCCAGTGACACGACGATGGCGATCCTGACCGACGTGCCCAACTCGGGCCCGGCCAACGCGCCGATCCCGTTCCCCGAGGCGCTGCGCACGCA
This sequence comes from uncultured Acidimicrobiaceae bacterium, assembly GCA_963753115.1. Lineage (GTDB taxonomy): Bacteria > Actinomycetota > Acidimicrobiia > Acidimicrobiales > RAAP-2 > Bog-473. The sequence goes on along the minus strand of CAVWBB010000004.1, from coordinate 20,288 downwards.
GCAGATCACGGCGGGCCTGACGGACGGTGGCGCCAGCCGGTTGTTGGTCGAGAACATCATCGCCCCCAACGTCGGTCCCGTCAGCGCCACGCTCGATGAGATGTCGAGCGCCATGACCAGCGGCCCGCCGGCCGCCTTCAAGGTGTACACGGCCTGGAGCCCGAGCGGTCAGGGCTACTCGCTGCAGGACCCCACCATCGGGATTCCCACGGTGCAGCACGCGCACGACCTCGGCGTGAAGGTGTTCGTGGCCCACAAGGGGCTGCCGCTGGTGAACTTCGATCCGGCCTTCAACCACCCCGACGACGTCGTCGCGGTGTCCCGCCAATTCCCCGACATGCAGTTCGTCATCTACCACGCCGCCTGGGATCCCTCCCACGTGGAAGGCCCTTACGACCCCAACGCCGTCCTCGGCATCGACACCCTGCTGGCCTCCCTCGACCGTCACGGCGTGCCCCCGAACGACAACGTCTGGGTCGACATCGCCACGCTGTGGCGCCAGCTCCTCACGACACCCGACCAGGCCGCGCACGCCATGGGCAAGCTGCTGGGCCGGGTGGGTGCGCAGCGGGTCATGTGGGGCACCGACGCCATCTGGTACGGGAGCCCCGAGCCCCAGATCATGGCCATGCGCACCTTCGAGATCACGCCCCAGTTCCAAGAGCTCTACAAGTACCCCGCCCTGACGGACGAGGTGAAGGCCGGCGTGTTCGGCCTCAACGCGGCGAAGCTCTTCGGCGTCGACACCACGGCCACACGCTGCGGGCTGACGCAAGATCCGCTGGCGGCGAACATCTCGGAGGCGGCCGCGCTGCGCGACGAGGGCGCACTCCCTTCGGCGTGGCAGCCCAACGGGCCGACGACGCGGCGCCAGGTGCTCGACTGGTTGAGCTCCTCCGCCACGAACTGGCTGCCCTTCTGACGCCGGCAGCTGTGACGCCGGCAGCTGTGCTCGGGCTGTGTCACTGGCTGCCGTGCGGTCTACGACGAGGGTGAGAGCGCGACCCGTTTCGCCGCTCCGGCGCCTCGCGTCAGCCCGGTGCCGGTCGCTGATCGAGAACGTGCAGCGTTGGGGTAGAGGGCCAGCGCCAGGAGGACGAGCAGGGGGCCCGTATTGGGATCGGTGGCGACGCCGCTGAAGGGCTCGCCGAAGGCCTCTCCGAACACCCAGTAGCCGGCAGCCAGCGCGGCGCCTGCCACAAGGAAGATGGTGGTCTGGCGCGACACCAGGGGACCGAAGCCGATCACGAAGGACAGGACCGCGCAGGCGATGGCGACCGCTCCGCCGCCATTCCCGACGGCATGGGCCACCGACAGCTGCACGTGGGCCAGCCAGCCGGGTTCGCCGCCGACCGCTCCGCTGATCGCATCCGAAATGCTTCCGCCGGCCCGGTTCGCGGGCAGGAGCCAGAGGATCCCCATGCCTCCCCAGACGGCGGCCCACACGGCCTTGCCGCCCCGGCGGCCCAGCGGTCCTTCGGCGGCCGCGGGACCCGCGACCTCCAACTCGGTGTCGGCACGGTTGGCGCGTGGCCACACGAGGAGCCCGACGGCGACGTAGAGGAGTGCGGCACCCGGTGCTCCTGTGAGCGGCGACGCCGCGCCCGTCAAGAGCATGCCGAAGCCCTCCCCGAGCGCCCACACACCGAGCGCCCAGACGAATGAGAGGACCAGAGCCGGCCGGACCGTCCTGCGGATCAGGAGCCCGACGCCGATCAGGATCTGCACACAGGCGAAGAAGCTGTTCGTCAGGGCGGGCTGCAGCGAGATCAGGTGCGCCACGTGGGTGATGCCGCTGGACACCAGGCCCGGCTGACCCTGGGCCGTCGGAAGGATCACCTGGTTGGCGAAGGCGTGACCGAACATCTTGGGCTGGAGCTGGAGGAGGCCGTCGAGCAGCCAGATGATGCCGAGGCCTACCTGGACGGACCGGGCGCTGACCCCGCCGACCCGGTGCCTGCGCCCCGAGGTCCTGCCTGGCGCCGGACCGCTGCCGGGCCCGTCCACCACGGCCGCGCCGCGATGCCCCACGTGCCCCTGCTCCGTCGTTGTCGTGTGACTGGATGTGGTCGTCATCGCTTTCTGTTCGGATCGGCTGTCGCCTGCAGATGTGACCCGCCGGCGATTGGGTCCTTGCGCAGCCCCGACCCGGGCGAAGGTTTCTGCTGGGGGGACGCGCCAAACGTTCTGGCATCCGGCTGGGCGGCCGTGCCGAATACCCCCCGTGGCCCTTCCCTCTGTGCATCCACGCTGTCGTGGAGCCAGGGCCACCCGTTGGAATCCGCCACGGCTACACCGGAATGCAGTGCCGTGTCCCTGTGGCGGCCTCCCTTTACGAAAGGTGTACGCCGTGAGGCATCGATTGCAGCTCATTGGATTCTCGCTACGAACGCTGACGGCCATGGTGGCGTCGCTGTTCGTGGTCGTGCTCGGCGTGTCCGGCATTGCGGGCATGCAGACAGCCACCGCCGCCACTGCGCCGCACGCGGTGCAGGCGCCGCCCCCGTCGGGAGACAACGGGACCACCATCGACCCGCTGCAGTACAACTGCGGCAACGATGCGCCGACCTGCGGCCAGGTGGGTGAGTCCTACGGCTACTACAACGGGACGAACGTCGACCTTCTCTACAGCGAGGACTACTACTGCGACAGCAACGTGAGCTCGAACGCATCGACCGGCTGCGAAGCCGGGGCGCCGCAGTCGGGCTCGCCCAGCGCCAATTCCCCCAACGGGACGACGCTCGGGAACACGACCAACCAGGACACCCTCTACATCCCGGTGCCCCTCTTCTCCAACCCACCGCCCACGCAGTGCACGGCGACGGCGACCTGCATCGATCATCCGCAGACCATCGACCTCTCGCGGATCGCCGGTGCCCTCCCCGGGAACCCGTCCCCGAGCAGCGTGCAGAACGTGCCGATCCCTGCGCACGACCACGTGGTGGGGACCCGCAACAGCGGCCTCCCCGAGTGGTGGCACGTCGAAGTCGTGGCGACCACGGACCCGGCGACGTTCGCCACCTTGACGAGCACCGCCGCCATCACGGCAGCGGTCAACGCGTCCACGGCGATTGAAGCTCCCACAAACGCCTCCCTGTTCTTCCAGGTCCTGCCGGGCACGGTCCCGGCCGCTCAAGCGGCCAATCTGACCGCCACGGCTCCCCCCGGAGCGGCCGTCGCGGCCGCTCCTGACCCCGACCCGACGGTCAACCAGACCGAGCCGGGCACGGTCATCAACAACCTCCAGAACGACTGCGGCGCCACGGCGCCCAATTGCCAGAACATCGGCATCAGCCACGACTGGATCGACGGCCAGGACGTGAACGCGCTGTACACCGAGCCCTTCTTCTGTGACACCACGGTGGCGGCGGCATCGTCCACCGGTTGCGAAGCCGGCGCGGCGCCGAACCAGGTGCCGCCAGGTGTGGCCGATCGCACGCCCCCGTCGCCCACGGTGACCAACGGCAACATCGACCCGCTCTACATCCCGGTGCCGCTGTACAAGACACCGCCGGTGACCTACAACCAGTGCTCGAGTGCCATCACCTGCATCGACCACCCGGCGACGATCGACTTGTCCCGGTTGGCCTCGGTCCTCGGTGCTCCGGCGGCGAGTCTCGACAACGTGGCGCTTCCTGGCCACGATCACCTGCTCACGACGCGCAACGGCGACCAGCCTGAGTGGTGGAACGTCATCGTCATTCCCGTGACCTCGGCCGCCGGCTTGAACTCGGTGGAAACCGCCAAGAGCTACTCGGCCGTCAAGGCGCTCGAGAATCAGCCCAACAGCGGCATCGGTACGAACGGGATCGGCGAAGTGCCCACCAACGCCTACCTCTGGTTCCAGACGGTTCCCGGCGCTGGCCCGGCCACCCCCGGCCCGGTCAAGACGAGCTGCGTCAACACACTGGCTTCGGGCTCCGTGGTCGGCGGTGCTGCCCTCGATGACGGCACCGGCTACTACGAGGTCGACTCGGCCGGCAACGTGGCGACGTTCGGCGCCGCCACCTGCTACGGCTCGCTGACCGGCGTCACGCTCAACAAGCCGATCGTCGGCATGGCCGTCGATCGTGCGACCGGCGGGTACTGGCTGGTCGCCTCTGACGGCGGGGTCTTCGCCTTCAATGCCCCCTTCCTCGGCTCAACGGGGAACATCCACCTCAACAAGCCGGTGGTCGGGATGACCGCGACGCTGAACGGGACGGGCTACTGGCTCGTCGCCTCGGACGGCGGGGTCTTCTCCTACAACGCCCCCTTCCAGGGGTCGACGGGGAGCATCAAGCTCAACAAGCCGGTCGTCGGCATGAGTCTCGACCGGGCGACCGGCGGCTACTGGCTGGTCGCTTCTGACGGCGGCGTGTTCTCCTACAACGCCCCCTTCTACGGGTCGACCGGCAGCATCAAGCTGAACAAGCCGGTCGTGGCCATCGCCCCCGTCTCCGACGGGAGCGGGTACCGCCTGGTCGCCTCGGACGGCGGCGTGTTCTCCTACGACGCCCCGTTCTACGGGTCGACCGGGAGCATCAAGCTGAACAAGCCCGTCGTGGGCGGGTTCAACAACAACTCCTACGACGGCTACTACATGGTGGCCTCCGACGGCGGGCTCTTCACCTTCAGCCCTCCGGGTGAGGACATGCCGTTCTTCGGCTCGGCCGTCTGACGTCTCCTTGAGACGGTCTGCCGCGATGGGCGGGGCTTCGGCCCCGCCCATCTGCGTTACGGCAACGGCGAGGTCGTCTCGGACGTCTCGGTTCGAAATCCAGGCTCCTGGGGGTCAGTCCAAAACTCTACGCACACGTGTTTATTACAGTTTTTGAGGAAGCCGCTGCCGTCGGAGGGCCACCGTCCGCCAACCGCGTCCGCTTACCGCCAACTCTTCCCATCGCACCTCGGCCGCCAGGAGTTCAGGCGCGGCGAGGACCTTCGGCCGCTACGAGCAGTTGTCGCACTGCCCCGAGATCGGCAGCATGAGATGACAGGTCGGGCAGGTCGGCCGGGACGCCTCGGCGGGAGACGGTCGCTTCACCACGCGCACGCGCCGCCGCGCCGCCGCCACCTGCGGGGTGAGCACGGCGGTCCCACCATCGGCGGGGAGCTCGGCTCCGAAGTGCCGGTAACACGCCAGCCGCTCCTCGGCGGCGTGCATGTCGGGGTCCTCGGGCGCGTCGCCGCCGAAGATCTCGACCACCGACTTGGCGTAGCCCGGTCCAACGGATCCATCGGCTCGCACGCACAGCGCCGAGAGCAAGGGCTCACCGTTCTCGTGGCACGTCTTGGCCACGGTTCCGAGGACGTCCTTGATCCAGTTCTGGAGAAGCTTGCGGGTCTTGATCCCCGAACCCGATTGCACCTCTTCGGCCAGCTCTTTGTAGGTGATCGTGGCGTTGTACTTCCGGGCGGTCCGCTCCAACGCCGGGCGCGCCACCGCGACCCATGCAGCCTGCGCGTCCTCGACGCTGACTGCCGATTCGTCATCGACCTTGTAGGTACTCGGTGTCGTCACTGCTCAGCTCCCAACCGAGCCGGGGGATCGGCCGGGGCTCGTTCTATGAATTCATCGACCTCGAGCTGGTGCCCGACGTGAAATGCCCTGCTCAGCATGGCTAGGCACGTACTGCACCCTAACCCCGATCCGTGCGTCGGGAAGCAAGGCCGGCCTCCGGAGGGGCGGGCCCCCCGGGCCACGGCGGCCTCGTGGGTGCGATGATGCCCCTCATGGGAGACAAGAAGAAGATCGTCGTCTGGGGAACGGGGTTCGTGGGGAAGATGGTGATCCCGGAGGTGCTGCGGCACCCGAATTTCGAGCTGGTCGGGGTCGGTGTGAGCGACAAGGACAAGGTCGGCCGCGACGTCGGGGACATCTGCGGCATCGGCAGCACGGGGATCACCGCCACCGACGACCTCGATGCGCTGGTCGCCCTCCGCCCCGACGCCCTGGTGCACTACGGCCCCACGGCCGGCCAGGCCGACGCCAACATCCGCGACATGGGTGCCTTCCTCCGGGCCGGGATCGACGTGAGCTCGACGGCCATGACCCCGTGGGTCTGGCCGCACATGAAGCAGAACCCGCCCTCGTGGATCGACCCGATCACCGACGCCTGCGCCGAGGGCGGCGCCACCTGCTTCACCACCGGGATCGACCCGGGCTTCGCCAACGACCTGTTCCCCATGACGCTCATGGGCCTGTGCGCCGAGGTGAAGAAGGTCAAGGCCCTCGAGATCCTGGACTACCTCAACTACACCGGTGCCTACGAGGACGAAATGGGCATCGGCCGCGCACCGGAGTTCACGCCCCTGCTCGAGCACACCGACATCCTCGTCATGTCGTGGGGCGGCACCGTGCCGATGATGGCCCACGCCGTCGGCATCGAGCTCGACGAGATCACCACCACCTGGGACAAGTGGGTGACCGACGCGCCGATCACGACCGCCAAGGGTGTGATCAACCCGGGGGAGGTGGCCGCCATCCACTTCACGATCAACGGGATGTACAAGGGCGAGCCCCGCATCTGCCTGGAGCACATCAACCGGGTCGGCACCGACGCCGCGCCGGACTGGCCGCGGGGCACCCAGGACGACGTCTACCGGGTGGAGATCGAGGGGACCCCTTCGATCACGCAGGAGACCGCCTTCCGCTTCACCGACGGCAGCGGTCGCGACGCCGCCGCGGCCGGCTGCCTCGCGACCGGGCTGCGCGCCCTCAACGCCGTGCCGGCCGTGAACGACCTGCCACCTGGGTGGGCGACCGCGCTGGACCTGCCGCTCATCCCGGGAGCGGGCACCATCCGCTGAGCGAGCACCGGCGCGCCTCGTCGCGCCTCGGGGTTCAGACCACTGTGGGGCTGGCGACTCGTAGGATTGCCGGGTGCCGAGCGGAGGACCCGAGGCGTCCGGCGATGGACGCACCGGGCCGGTGCCATCACGACCGCCCCCCTTCGCACCGGGTTCGATCTCCATCCGGCTCTATCCGCACAACGAGCTGGCCGCCGACGTCATCGTCAACGAGCTCTGCGGCCAAGCCGGCCTCGCGCTGCGCAGCGGTTTCGACGGGGTGATGACGAGCGAGCACCACGGCGGCTTCGCCGGCTACATGGCCCAGCCGCTGCAGATGGCCTCCTTCGTCCTGGAGGAGCACGCGACGGGTTGGGCCGCGGCGGCCCCGCTCCTCCTGCCGCTTCGTTCCACCGCTCTCGTTGCTGAGGAGGTCGCGTGGCTCCAGGCTCGCCATCGCGGCCGGGTCGGGCTCGGTGTGGCCGCGGGCGCCTTGCCGCTGGACTTCGAGGCGACCGGCGTCAGCCAGGCCGACTCCGTCGACCGCTTCAAGTCGGAGCTTCCCCGGCTCGTCGCCATGCTCCGGGGCGAGCAGTTGGGCCTGCTCGAGGCAGACCCGGCACTCCTCGCCTGCCGGGAGGCGCCCGTCCCCGTGCTCAGTGCCGCGGTGTCGGTTGCGGCCGCCGTGCGAGCGGCCCGCTGCGGTGCCGGCCTTCTCATGGAGGGGATGTCGGCTCCCGAGCGTTTGGCCCGCCTGACTGCCGCATATGAGGAAGCCGGGGGGACGGGTTCCACAGTCCTGATCCGCCGGGTCTGGCTGGGCAGGGTGCGGTCCCAATTGGTGGACAAGCAGCGGGCCGTCTACGAGAGCTACGCCGCCGACACGACCTCGTTCGGCGCGGACCAGACGATCGCGTCCGATGACCCGGGCGACGTGGCCGAACGACTGGCCGCCACCATGAAAGACGTCGGAGCCGACGCGGTGAACCTCCGTGTGCAGCTCCCCGGCATGGAGCCCGAGCAGGTGCGGGAGCAGATCGCCGAAATCGGGACCGCCGTCGTTCCGGCCCTGCGCAACATCTGGGCCTGACCCGCCGGACCCGCCTGACGTTCGGATCGTCGGCCGCTCGCCGCTCCCTTTAGGAGCGGATCGGGGTCCAGCCACTGGAGAGGTGGTTCCCGGCGTCGACGTCCAGCGTGATGCCGGTGATCTGGCGGGCGTCGTCGGAAAGGAGGAAGCAGACCGCACCGGCGATGTCGTCGGCCTCCGTCAGCCGGCCCAGAGGGAGATTCGCCCCGGCGGCCGCACCGTCGTCGCTCTTCCACATGGGCCGGGTGGCCGTGGTGCGCACCAGCCCGGGACTCACCGCATTGACCCGGACCCCCTTGCCGGCCAGGTCGGCGGCGATCGTGCGGGTCATGGCGTTCAGCGCCGCCTTGGCGGAGGCGTAGGCCACCATGGACGAGGTGGTCTTGCGTGGCGAGCCACTGGAGATGGTGACGACAGATCCCCGGTTGTCGCCGAGGCCGCGGGCCAGCGCAGCGCGGATCAGGGCAACGGTCGGCCACGTGTTGAGCCTGACCGTCTCGAGCAGCTGCGCTTCGCTGATGGTGTCGAAGGGGAGTGCGTACGGCGCGCCACCGACGGTGCTCACGAGGAGGTCGATGCGACCGAACGCCTCCATGGCCTTGTCGGTGAGCAGCGCCACCGCATCCTCGTTGTCCATGGACCCGACGACGCCGACGACAGCGTGTCCCTCGGCGCGGAAGGCGGCCTCGGTCGTCGCGACCCGGTCAGCGTCCCGGCCGTTGATGACCACCGACGCGCCTTCTCGGGCCAGGCGGAGCGCACAGGATCGGCCGATACTCGGGTCGGCCGTCGAACCGGTGATGATCGCCACCTGACCGGAGAACCGCTGCACCTCTCCGCCGGAGGCCTCGTTGGTTTCCTTGGCTGTCGTCCCGCCGGGTGGTCCCATCGCCTGCATCTTGTCGCACGAGGTCCGGCACATGCCACGCCGCCGGCAACGCTCGGGATCAGGAGGCGCGCTCGATCATGAAGGGCACCAGACGGGCAATGAAGCGGAGCGCCGGCGTGTCGTCGAGGCCGGCAAAGGCCGCATCCATGGAGGCCATGGCGGACCGCGCCACGCCGGTGGCGAACTCGTTGGCGAAGGCGATGCTCCCGTACGACTGCATCAGCTCGAACACCGCGATGACGTCCTCATGCGATCGCTCCGCCGCCGGGCGGCCCAGGTACGCCACCAGCCAGCTCCGGTCCGCCCCCTCCGCGCTGGCCAGGAGATGGATGAGCATCAGGGTCCGCTTCCCCTCCAGCAGGTCGCCGAGCGCTTCCTTGCCGTAGACGGCAGGATCCCCGACCAGGTTGAGGATGTCGTCGCGGATCTGGAAGGCCGCCCCGAGGTGGAAACCGAACTCGATCATCGGATCGAGCGGTGCCGTGCCCCGCGAGCCGACGAGGGCACCGACCCGGAGCGGGAGCACCGTGGTGTACCAGCACGTCTTCTTCATGATCAGTTCGAGGTAGTCGTCCGGCGACAGGTCGATGCGGTTGTCCCGGCACCAACCGAGCTCGAGGGCCTGACCGGCGACCGTCTGCTGGCTCATGAAGTCGAACTCCACCATGATGCGGTCCGCCAGCCGCGGGCCCAGCAGATCGATGTTCTCGCGCAGCGTCGCCATCGCCTGCAGGGCGAGGCCGTCGCCGGCGTTCAGCGCGAGCGGGGTGCCGAAGCGCCGGTGCAGGGTCGGCTCGCCCCTCCGGAGGAGGCTGGCGTCCTCAATGTCGTCGTGCACCAAGAAGGCGTTGTGGAGGAGCTCGATCGCCACGGCCGAGGGAAGCGCGTCGTCGAGCGGGCCGCCGAAGGCCTCGCAGCTGGCCAGGCACATGCTCGGCCGCAGGGCCTTCCCACCGCGCGACGGGTAGTCGCGCATCGGCGCGTCGAGATACGGCTGGTCGGCCGCGGTGGCGAAGCGCCGCTGCAGGTCGTCGGCGACGCAGGCGCCGTAGCGGGCCAGGCCGGTGGTCGGCTCCAGCGTCGTCGTCACGGAGCGTTCGGGGGCGCCAGCACCACGAGGCGGAGCGGGAACGTCACGTCGGGCAGGCCGTCGACCAGGAGCTGCCCGTGGTAGACGCCCGGGGCGGCGGCGTCCTCCACCGCCGCGGTGACGAGCACCTCCACGCTGGCGTCCGGCTCGAGGCGGGCGATGCGTTCGGGTCCGCACGTCACGGTGTTGGTTGCCAGCGACGCCCCACCCGGGCTGGACAATCCGGGACACCACGGCCGGAGGTTGGCCGCCGGCGCGGCGGTCGTGTTGTGCAGCCACAGGCGCGCGCTGACGCGGCCACCCGGTGCCACGTCGGGCAGGCGCAGGTCGCTCTGCTCGGTCGAGGGTGCCTGCTGCCACCATCGGGTGGCGTCGAGGAACCGGAGGCCGGCCTCGTTCATCTGGCCCATGATCGCCATGTAGGAGTCGGCCGCCCGCTGCATGTCCGCCTGCATGGCCTGGCGCGACCGGTCCGATCCCCAGAAGCCGAACGGCGAACCACTGCCACCGCCGCTGCCGCCACCGCCACTGCTGCCGCCACCGCCCGGGCGCGCCGCCGCCCCCGCCCCACCGTTGCCGGCGGCGAATTGGCCGAAGAGCTCGCAGAAGCGCCCGACGATGGTCTGGGCCGCCTCGAAGCCGAGGTCCTGCACCTCCCGCACCAGCCGTGCCGCCTCGGCTGCGTTGGCGGCGAAGGGCCCGTCTTTGGTCTCGCTCATGTGCCACCCATCCGCTCTGTTCCTTCCAATTGTCTCCAAATTGTTCGAGGACCGCCTCGGCCGCCAACCGCCCGGACCGGGTGGCCCCTTCCACACATCCCGCGTTGAGTCCGTTGTCGGTCCAGTCGCCGGCGACGACGAGATTGCTGAACCCGGTGCGCCCCGGCGCCAGACGGTACCGGTCGGTGCCGGGCAGGGACTGCACGTAGCGGTCGGAGGGATCGGTGTTCGCCCGCCAGTACTGGGTGTCGAGCCGCTCGGGGCCGCTCGTGCTCGGCGACGTCCCGTCGCACAGCAGGGACCAGCGGAATCCGCCGTCCTCCACCGCCGCCGGCCACAGCGTTGCCACCTCGCGGTCCAAGAACGTCTGCGCCCGGGCGCGCACGGCCCGTCTCTCGTCCTCGGGACCAGGCGCATCCCCCGGACCTTCAGGCGTGCCCAGCACGCTGCAGAAGTAGGCGATGGTCCGCGGTTGCGCCGCCTCGGGCCAGTCTTCGGCCGGCAGGAGGTGGGGCATGGAGGCCCAGGTGTCGAAGGGCTTGACGAACCCGCTCACGGTGACCCCCGCGGGACCGGACCACCCGAGCGCCTGCTCGTCCTCGGACAGCCAGAGCTGGAGCGCCTGCGTGGCGACGGTCCCGACGTGGTCGACCATCGACTGCCAGGCCGGCGACGCCGCCAGGAGCTCGCCGCAGACGTGCGGCACCATGCCGAGCGAGATGGCGAACACCACGCTGTCGAAGTCCTTGCCCGCCTCCAGCGTGCGCCGCCCGACGTCGTGGCGCGGCGACCAGAACGACTCGAGGTCGACACCGAACAGCGGCTCGGTGGACGCGAGCTGCGCGCCCAGGGGTGCGTCGGGCCAGCACGGGAGCCCCTTCACCGTGATCAGCGGGTCGTAGGCCTCGACGCCGCCGGCCAGCTCGGCCTGGACGCCCAGGTCGATCGCCGCGACCGACCGCCCGTCGTCGGACAGCCGGACGGCGTCGACCCGGTGGAAGAAGCGGAACTCGACGCCGCGCTTGCGCAGGACCTCGTAGAGCGGGGCGAAGATCACCTCGCCCATGCCCGCCTGCATCTTCCAGAACAGTGCGCCCGAGTACTCGAGGAGCATCTTCGTCGCCAGCTCCAGCCCGAGCCCGGCGCTGAAGCGGGGGCGGGCGGGATCTCCCGCCTCGTAACCGAAGACGAGGTCGTACATGCCCCGGAGGATCGGCGACGCCAGCGCGTCGGGGTCGATGCCGTGGCGGAGCAGCCACTCGCGGTAGTCGAGATGGTTGATGGCGCCGAAGCCGTCGGGATTCGTGAGCAGCCCGTCGGCCATGACGCCGACCAGATTCGCCGTCACCAGCTCCACCAGTTCGTAGCTGCGTCGCGCCGCCGGCTGCGCGCGCAACGCGCCGCGCAGGCTGCGTCGGACGGGCTCGATGAGCGATGGCAGCGCGCCCGCCAGGTCACGGGTGCCGGTCAACGTGGTGACCTGGCCCACGACCCGCTCGGCCCAATTGAGTGGAAGCGTCAGCCCGAGCAGTGCGGCGCCCTGCACGGCGGCGGCCATCGGTGCCGCCGGGTCCGCGGCGCGGGCGGCGGGCGGCACGGGCGACGTGCTGAACGCGATGGTCCCGCCCCCACCCGCGTCCGGAACGGGGAGCGAGGCGAAGAAGTCGATGAGGAGGCGCAGCGAGCGGACGACCAGCTCGGCCATGGCGAGCGGTGACGACCCCGGGGGCTTCGCCGCACCAGCTCCGGGGCGACCGGCGACCGGGCTGAACGACGCCACCCAGGGCTCCCAGGCGCCGTCGTGCGCGTCCACCACGCCGACCAGGTTCGACGGCGCCACCGCGTCGTCCCATGTCCGGATGGGACACGACGGATCCGCCGTCGCCCGGTCGAGCTCCTCGTAGCACCGGCGCATGACGTCGAAGGTCTGGTCGTAGTAGCCGAGGAGGACGTGGAGCCCGTGCTCCTCAATGCGACCGTGCGCACCCCGGCTGCTGGCCCCCTTGCCGCCCAGGCGCCAGCCCCGCTGGTAGACGGTGATGCGTTCGAACCGGTCGGTCCAGTCACCCTCGCTGAGCTCGAATGCCGTCGTCAGGGCGCCCATGCCGCCGCCGAGAATGGCGACGGCGCCCCGCGAGCCCGCCACGTCAGGCCTCCAGGAGGTCGAGGGCCTGGGCGAATTCGGGGCTCGAGGAGTTGTGTGGGAACCGCTCGAGCACGGCGCGGAGCCGTTCGGCCCAGTCCGGCGGGCGGTCGTGGGGCAGGCGGGCGAGGTCGTTGGCGGCCCGCAGCGCCAGCACGAGCGAGCCCTGGGCCAGGCCGATGTCGACGGCGGCTTCCAGATCGGCGGCCGCCTCGTCCATCCGCTCGGGATACGCCGCGCAGATGATCTCGGCCCGGAGGCGGAGCAGGTCGGGTTGGTGCACGAGCTCCCCCGAGGACGCCGACCGCTCCAGCGCCTCGTCCAGGGACTTCAGCGCCGGGTCGGCGTCGCCGAGATAGTGGTGGTTCTGCGCCACGATGCCGAGGTGGGTGGGTCGGAACGCCCCGTGGCCGACGAGGTCCATGCCGAGCGCGTACTGCTCGAGGTCCGCCACGGCGACGGGACGGCCGGGCTCGGGCATCAGCACGTACTGGGTGCCGAGCAGCTGGAAGTAGTCGAAGCGGCACCGCTCGGCGATCTCCATCGTGCGCCGCCCGAACTCGCGCGCCTCGTCCCGGTTGCCCGTGATCATGCGGATCCAGGCGAGATACACGGAGACGAAGGCGGCACTGAACGGCCCGGCCGGGAACTCGAGCTCCTCGGCGGTGGCGAGCGCCCGCCGCTCCCACAGCGCGCTCTCCTCCGTGGCACCCTGCAGCGCGGCGACGCAGGCGAGCGCGACCGCGGTGACGGGGACGGCATCGTGCGGGAGCGGCCAGAACGGGGAGGACGCCGCGTCGGCCGACCGCGCGCCGTAGCCCTCCCACGCCTCGACGAGCCAGCGGTGGGCCTCCGCCAGCCTGCCCTGATAGAAGGCGCTGTAGCCCATGCACGTCTTGATCTCGGACGCGAACCAGGCCGCGCCGGGGTCGTCGAGCACGCCGCTGAGGGGCTCGAGCACCACGCTGGCCGCGTCCACCTCGCCGCGCACCAACAGGTAGCTCCAGATGCCGACCTGCACGGGCATGATCTCGGGCCGGTCCGAGAGCCTCCGGCAGATCTCCTCGGCGATGGTGAAGTCCTCGAAGACGTCGGGGTAGCCGTACCCGTAGAGGGAGCTCGAGCTGATGGTGCGTTGGACCCGGATCATGAGCTCCGTCAGGTCGCGCTCGTCCCCTTCGGGCAGCGTCGCCGTCAGCTCCTGCGCGCGGTCGAGCAGCTGGCGCGCCTCAATGTGGCTGGCCGCCGCCTGCGCCGCCTGCGCCGCCACCATGTAGGCGGGGACGGACTGCGCCACGTCGCCGGCCAGGTCCCAGTGGTGGGCCACCACGGCCAGATCGCCGGGCGTGCTCGCGGTGGCGCCGAGCAATTCCGCCACGCTGCGATGGCTCTTCTGGCGGACCGGCAGCACCTGCGTCTCGTAGGCGGTGTCGCGCATGAGGCCGTGCCGGAAGCGGTAGCGGCCCAGCCGGACCTCGGCCACCCGCTCAATGAGCGCGGCGTCCTCCAGCCGGAACAACGCGGCGGCGACCTCCCGGCCGGCCAGCTGGCGCAGCGGCTCCTCGTCGAATTCGGCCCCGAGCGTGGCCGCCAGCTGCGCCACGCGCAGGTCGATGCCGGGCGCGCGCAGGCGTGCGGTGAGGATCTCGTGGATGCGCGGCGGGAGCACCTCACCGGGGCTCGAGGTGACGGCGCTGCGGGTCAGCTCCTGCAAGAAGAGGGGGAGGCCCGCACCCTGCTCGACGATCTGGCGGCGCTGCATCGCATCGAGCCCGCCGTCGGTCAGCGCGGCCACCAGCCCCGCCGCCTCCTTCTCCCCCAGCGGCTCCAGCGCGATGTCGACCACCGAGGACGCCCACGGCGCCGCCACCGGGTCCCGGCTGGTGATCAGGATCATGGTGCAGGGGACGCCCGCCATGGCGAGGAGGCCCAGCAGCTCCACGGTCGTCGGGTCGGCCCAGTGGAGGTCCTCGGCCAGGACCAGGCTCGGCGTCGTTGCCGCCGTGTGGGCGAGCCAGGTGACGAGCACCTCCAGCGTGCGCTGACGCAGGGCGAGGGCGTCCACCTCGGGGCGGGCCCACCGTTCGTCGGCGGCGAGCCCGAGGAGCGGGGCCACCAGCGGCAGGGTGTCGCTCGGGAGGCCGGCGCTCTGGAGCTGGCTGTCCAATTCGCTGAGCCGGTCCTCGGCCGGCTGGTCCGGGTAGAAGCCGAGCAGCTGCTCGAGCATGCGCCCGACCGGCCACAGCGCGACGTTGCCGTGATACGGCGAGCAGTTGGCCTCGAACACGGCGCCACCCTCGAGGCGCACCTGCGCCGCCAGCTCCGCCGCCAGCGCCGACTTCCCGATGCCGGCCACGCCCCGGACGACGACCACGTTCTCCTGCGGCCGCGCTGCGCCGCCTCCGTGGACGAGCTGCTTCCAGGTGAAGCGGAGCAGGCGGCTCTGGTTCTCCCGGCCGACGAGAGCCACCGATTCGGGCATCCCGCGCCCCGAGGGCGGCGCGGCCAGGTTCGAGCGCACGACCCGGTAGAGCTCCATGGACCGGGCGATCCCCTTGAGCGGGCGCGTCCCCATCGCGTTGAGCTCGAAGTGGGGCTCGACGAGCTGCTGCGTCGTCTGGCTGATGCACACGGTCCCGGGCTCGGCCTCGCCCTCCAGGCGCGCGGCGACGTTGGGCACGGAGCCGGCGAGGGCCGAGCCGTCGATCACGCCCGAGGCCAGCCCGGCGATGACCACGGTGCCCGAGTGCACGCCGACGCGGATGGCCGGCTCAATGTCGTGGAGCCGCTTGAGCTCTATGCCGGCGTGCTCCATGCGCTCGACCAGTCGCAGCCCGGCCAGCACCGCGCGCCGGGCGTCGTCCTCGTGGGCCACCGGGTAGCCGAAGCAGGCCACGACGCCGTCCCCCTGGAACTGCAGCACGCGTCCGCCCAGCTCCTCGATGGTCTCCGCCGCCACCCGGCGGTAGAGGACGAAGACGTCCTGAATGACCTCGGGCTCGGCCACCTCGGCCATGTCGGTCGACTGCACGATGTCGGCGAAGACCAGGCTGACGAAGGCACGCTGCCCGCCGGGCAGGGAGCGCTCGAGCGTGGCCCGTTCCAGCATCTGCGCGGCGCGCTCGTTCGACGGGTCGACGGCGAGGACGTCGTCGGCCTGCTCGACCACGCGGTCCCAGGCGCCGATGGACGCGGCGGCGTCCATGGACGTCAGCAGGCGGTCGATCAGCAGGTGCAGGCGGTCCTCCGCTGACGCCGCCGCGATGCCCAGCTGCTCCGATGCCGACGCCTCCCGATCCCTGCCGTGCCTCGTCCGGTGCCACCGGGTCGACCCCTCAGTCCCCCGCGGGTTGGGCGTGGCTCACGTAGAAGAGCGCGGGGGCCTCTTTGCCTCCGGTGCCGGCGACGAGCGCGCCCTCGTAGAGGCCGGCGGGCACGTTCGTTGTGTCGGCCTGAATCGTCACGTAGGCCCGGCCGGCCTTCTCGATCACCGACGGGGTGATGGTGAACTCGGAGGCCTTGATGGTGGCGCCCTTCTGACCGACCCGGGTGAGGTCGGTGATGCTCACCCGCGCGTCGTCCGAGCGGGCCTTCACCATCAGCGTCGTGTGCTCGGTGGTGCGGGCGCTCCGCCCCGGGTCCGCACCGGCCGTCGGCCGCACGGTCACCTCCGACCAGTTCGACACGCCCTCCATCCCGGTCTGCCAGGCGCGCGACCAGTCCCGGGCGAGGCGTTGGAAGAGCCGGCTCGAGTCAGTGGCCAGATCCTCCTGCCCGTAGTGGCCGGACCAGACCCGCTCGCTGACGTCGGTCACGAAGGGACCGTAGAAGTCCATCATGTCGGTGACGGTCTCGATCAGCTGCTCGGCCACCCCACCGGTGAACGCGGCCGCGCCCTCGGTCGACCACGACACCCGCGGGTCGGAGTCGCCGACCGAGCCCGGGTTCGGGCTGACCGAGCCCCCGGCGGCCTGGACCGCGCTGACCTTGGTCGCCCGCTGCACCCAGAGGCTCCACTCGGGGCAGACCTGCGTGGCGACGGTGTTGAGGAGGGTGTTGGTGAAGCCGACGACCTTGAGGGCCTTGACGTGGCGCCGGCCGCCGACGTCGGCCACCATCAGGTAGCCGCGGTCGACCTGGAGCATGTCGCCGATGCTGCGTTCGAGATCGAAGCTCGTGGCCGCCCACCGCTCCTCGGTCTTGAAGTCGCAGCGCAGCTCGGTCTCGAGCCGGTGCCCGCCGATCTCGACGACCTCGAGATAGTTGGAGTGCGTCTGCTTCGCCCCGCCCCGGGTCGGGCGCAGGTCGAGCGAGCCGAGCGGCCGCATCTCTTTGAACATCTCGCCGCCCCAGTCCGGCCAGTGGTCCGGGATCATCCAGTCGCGCAGCGTCTTGAGCGACTGTTTGGTCTCGAACTCGGTGAAGATCCAGACCGCCTGCTTGCCCTCGACGTCCACCGGCACGGCGGCGCACGACACCTCGGTGTCGCTCAGGTCCCCGCTGTCGGCATCTTTCGCCATGCCGCCTCCTGTGTGTCGTGCGGCGCTCCCTGAAGATATGGCCGCTGACCTGGGCAGGATACCCCAGATCTTGCTTGCAACCCCAGGTGGAATTCAGCAGGAGCCCGGGATGGCCGGGCCGAGGGTCCACTGCGCCGCGCTACACCGGCTCGAGCACCCAGATGCGGGCGGTGCAGGGCTCGGCCAACGGCCAGTCGAGCCCCTCGTCCATCAGCGCCGACCCCCGCCGCACGTCCGCCCCGGTCCCGCCCCGACCCGGCCCCACTCCGATCGGCGGCCCCACCCCGACCGGCGTCCGCCGCCAGATCGACGGCGGTCACCTCGTAGACCTGGTCGGGATCGAGCCCACCCGGCCGCAGCGGTTCGGCGGGATCATCGGCGTGACCATCGGCGTGAGCAGTAGGGCGCGGTGAGCTGGAAGCCGAAGACGACCGCGCGTCGGCCGTCCTCTGCGGCATAGGCGAGGGCGGCGCGTTCGCCCGGCGGCACCAGCCGCCACAGGTCCCCTTGCTGGACGAGCGGCCGGATGTCCCGGTAGAGCGCCACCGCCCGCCGGCAGATGGCCAGCTCGTCGGCGGTCATGGCGTCGAAGTCGATGTCGAAGCCGAACCGCGCGCTCATCGCGACGGCGCAGCCGAAGGCCACCGGCCGGTCGCCTTCCCGGGTCACGTGGGCGCCGACCACGTTGGCCGGCAGGAAGTGCGACGCGGCCCACTGCATCCGCAACCGGTCGAGCGGATCGGTGTTGTCCGAGAGCCAGACCTCGTGGAACCAGCGCAGCGACCCGAGGTCGACCCTCCCCCCGCCCGAGGCGCACAGCATGAGGGTCTGCTCGGGGTGCCGTTCGGCCACGGTCTCCATCAGGCGCCAGGTGGCCCTGGCATGGTCGACCCAGTAGTTGGCCTGCCGCTCGGCGCGCAGCGTGGGAGACCCGGGGTCGGTCAGGGGCCGGTTGGCGTCCCACTTGAGGTAGCTGATGCCCGGGTTCTCCGCCAGGACACGGTCGACCACGCCGCACACGAAGTCGGCGACCTCGGGCTGGAGGACGTCGAGGACGAGTTGGTTCCGCCAGCGGCGCGGGCGCCGCGCCGGTTGGCCGACCACCCAGTCCGGGTGCTCGCCGTAGAGGGTGGAGTCCGGGTTCACCATCTCGGGCTCGACCCACAGCCCGAACCGGACGCCGCGCTCGTCGGCCCGTTCGATGAGCGGCCCGAGGCCGCCCGGCAGCTTGGCCTGGTCGACCTCCCAGTCGCCCAGCCCCGTCGTGTCGTCGTCGCGGGGATGGCTCTGGCCGAACCAGCCGTCGTCGAGCAGGAAGAGCTCCGCGCCCACGTCCGCCGTGTGGTCGATGAGGCCCAGAATCCGGTCGGTGTCGAACGAGAAGAAGGTGGCCTCCCAGTTGTTGACCACGATCGGACGCAGCGCGTCGCCGTCGCGCACGGCGTGGGCGCGGACCCAGCGGTGGAAGCGGCGCGTCAGCGGGCCGACGCCCTCGGTCGACCACAGCCAGATCTGCTCGGGGGTGACGAAGGTGGCGCCGGGGTCGAGCACGTACTCCGAGGCCGCCGGGTTGTGCCCGCACCAGACCCGCACTGCGGGGGTGGTCGTCCGCTCGAAGGCGAAGCGGGTGTTGCCGCCCCACGCCAGCGCGCCGGCAAGGACGGCGCCGCCCGATTCCTCGGGCACTCCCGTCGGGACCGAGCAGGAAGAAGGGGCAGGAGCGCAGGTGCGGCTGCACGCCGCCGCGCGACTCGACGATCTTGGTCCCCGGCGTCAGCGCCTCGGTGGTCGTCGTCCACTCGGCGGCCCAGTCGCCCCCACCGAAGTGGGTCAGGTGCGGCGCGGGAGAGGCGAGGAGCGGCGAGGCAGCGGCGACCTCGTGCAGCGTCACCGGCCGCGGTTGGCGGTTGGTGACGCTCGCCCACTGGCGCAGGACACCGTGGTCGTCGGCGTGGAACGACAGCGTGACCTCGAGCGGGCAGTCGGGGTCGACGAGGTGCAGGTCGGTCTGCGGCCCCGCCACGCGGACGTCCTCCAGGTGCAGGCGGGTCGTCGTGGTGCCGTCACCGTGCGTGACACGCAGCGCGGGGGCCCGGGTCGGCTCGTCGTCGTAGGCGGGATAGACCAGGGGGTACAGGGAAGCCGGGATGCCGTCCGGCAGTCGCTCCATGTGGGCGTCGATGTCAGGCCCGAACCCGGCTTGGTGCAGGCGGCCGCGGTTGTCGACCAGGAAGCCGTAGCCAGAGCCCTCGGACGACACGATGACCCTGTGCACCCGATCACCATTGCAGAGCCCCGACGTGGCGCCAAGCACGGCCTGCTTTCTCGGGCGCGACACCGTGGAGATCAATAGGGTCTCGACAGAAGGCAGGGCAGAGGCAGCCAGAAGTCAGGGCAGCAGACAAGGCAGCAGAAGGGCAGCAGACCGGAGGGAGAGCGGGGAACATGGCAACCGTCGAGACCGTCTTGGGTGCGATCGAGACCGCAGACCTCGGGCCGACCTACATGCACGAGCACGTCTTCGTCCTCGACCCGGACGTGCAGCAGAACTACCCGGCGGAGTGGGGCAGCGAGGACGACCGCGTGGCCGATGCCGTCGGCAAGCTCAAGGCCCTTGCCGCGCAGGGAATCCGCAGCATCGCCGACCCGACCGTCGTCGGCCTGGGCCGCTACATCCCCCGGATCCAGCGCATCGCCGAGCAGGTACCCGACCTCAACATCGTCGCCGCCACCGGTTGTTACACCTACGACCAGGTGCCCTTCTTCTTCTACTACCGGGGGCCGGCGTTGTCGGCCGCGGTGGGCATGGAGGTGCCCGACCCGATGGTGGACATGTTCGTGGGCGACATCACCGACGGCATCGCCGGCACGGGGGTCAAGGCCGCCTTTCTCAAGTGCGCCATCGACCATCAGGGCATGACCGACGGCGTCGCCCGGGTCATGCGCGCCGTGGCCCGGGCGCACCGCACCACGGGCGCACCCATCACCGTGCACACGCATCCCGGTTCCCAGAGCGGCCTGGCGGTGAAGGCGCTCCTCTGCGACGAGGAGGGCGTCGACCCCACC
>CAVWBB010000003.1:0-228389 GCA_963753115.1 uncultured Acidimicrobiaceae bacterium | reverse complement strand
CCAGCCGGCCATGGGCCGGGCCCCGAGGCGCTGGTAGAAGTCCAGAGCCGGGACGTTCCACTCGAGGACCTCCCACTCGAGGCGGCCGTTGGTCTCCTGACGCAACCGGGTCAGGAGTTGGGTGGCGTGGCCCTGCCGACGGTGCTCGGGCCGGACATAAATGTCCTCCAGCCAGATCCCCGTCTGGCCCAGGAACGTCGAGAACGTCCGGTACCACAGTGCGTGGCCGATGAGGGGTCCCGACCCGTCCTCCACGACCCAGTCGTGGGCCATGGCATCTGGGCCGAACAGCGTGCGGGCGAGGTCGTCCTCGGTGATCGCCACCTGTTCCACGAGGTTCTCGTACTCGGCCAGCTCGCGGATCATCGCCACGAGCTCAGGGACGTCCGCCTCGACCGCCGGGCGGATCACCCGGTGCGGGCCCGATTCGCCGCCGACACCACCGCGCCGAGCGAGGCGTCGAGGATGGACGAGTCGCGGCCCACCCCCCACCAGGTCGTGCCGTCGGCCCCGACGCACTCCACGTACGCCACCGCCGACGCGCCCGAGCCCTCGGTCAGCGCGTGCTCGGAGTAGTCCTTCACTTCCAACACGATACCGAGATCGGCCTTCAGCGCGGAGACCAGTGCGTCGATCGGCCCGTTGCCCTGGCCGCGCACCGTTTGATGCTGGCCGTCCACGAGCAGTTGCGCCGTGACGCTGGTGTGACCGCGCCCGGTCGAGACCTCGCTCGTGATCAGCCGCAGTCCGGCATCCTCAGGCAGGTACATCTCCTCGAAGACGTCGCGCATCTTGCCCGAGGCGATGACCGTGCCGCTCGCTTCGGTGATCTCCTGCACGCGCTTGGAGAACTCGACCTGCAGGCTCCGGGGTAGGTCGAGGCCATGGTCGGTGTCCATCAGGTAGGCCACGCCCCCCTTGCCCGACTGGCTGTTCACCTGGATGATCGCCTCGTAGGTACGTCCGGTGTGCTTGGGGTCGATGGGCAGATAGGGCACCTCCCACTCCTCGTACTCGCTCCCGATGGCCGCCATGCCCTTCTTGATGGCGTCCTGGTGCGAGCCCGAGAAGGCGGTGTACACGAGATCCCCCGCATACGGGTGGCGCGGGTGGACCGGCATCCGCGTGGCGTACTCGGCCACGCGGCGCACCTTCTCGATGTCGCCGAAGTCCAGCGCCGGGTCGATGCCCTGCGAGAACAGGTTCATGGCCAGCGTGACGACGTCCACGTTGCCGGTGCGCTCGCCGTTGCCGAACAGCGTGCCCTCCACCCGGTCGGCGCCGGCCAGCACGGCCAGCTCGGCCGCCGCCACGGCAGTGCCGCGGTCGTTGTGCGGGTGCAGGCTGAGCACGATGGCGTCGCGGTGCTTGATGGTGCGGCCGAACCACTCGATCACGTCGGCGTAGACGTTGGGGCTGTACATCTCGACCGTGGCCGGCAGGTTGAGGATCATCGGCGCCTCGGGCGTGGGCTGGATCACGTCCATCACCGCCTCGCAGATCTCTACGGCGAACTCGGGCTCGGTCCCGGTGAAGCTCTCGGGCGAGTACTCGTAGCGGATGGCCGTCCCGCTCAGCTGCGCCTCGTACTGCTTGCACTGCTCAGCGGCCTTGACGGCGATGTCGATGATGCCCGCCTTGTCGAGGCCGAACACGACGCGGCGCTGCAGCTCGGACACCGAGTTGTAGAAGTGCACGATGGCGCGCGGCGTGTCGGCCAGCGACTCGAAGGTGCGTTCGATCAGCTCCTGGCGGCACTGCACGAGCACCTGGATCTCGACGTCGGCGGGGATGAGGTGCTCGTCGATGATGAGGCGTTGGAAGTCGTAGTCGGTCTGCGACGCCGACGGGAACCCCACCTCGATCTCCTTGAACCCCACGTCGATCAGCGTCTGGAACAGCGCCAGCTTGCGCTCC
This sequence comes from uncultured Acidimicrobiaceae bacterium, assembly GCA_963753115.1. Taxonomy (GTDB): domain Bacteria; phylum Actinomycetota; class Acidimicrobiia; order Acidimicrobiales; family RAAP-2; genus Bog-473. Next base: position 226,472 of record CAVWBB010000003.1, on the reverse strand, counting down.
GGGTCCATGGGATCGATGAGGGCCTGGTTGCCGTCGCGCAGGTCCACGCTGGCCCAGCGCGGCGCCTCGGTGAACTGGCGGTCGGGCCAGGTGCGGTCGCGCAGGACGAGCGGCACGTGCGAGTGATACTTCCCAAAGGGCATGGGTGACGGGTCGCAGGGCAGGGCCAGGTGACCTCGCTCCATGTCGTCACCACTCCCTTTCTGTCCCTCAACCATGGGTTTCTCCCCTTCTCTCTCTTTGGTCGGATCAAACCGCTGCCGGCCCAACAAAAAACCCCCTGGCCTTGCGGCGCAGGAGGTTGCGAGCGAACGCGATGTGGCGTTCGCCGTCAGGTAAGCAGCAGGTTGGACGCAGTCGGCCTCATCTCCATCAGTGTAATGGTCCCATCGCGTGGGGCGGGCGTCAAGGCGCAGGCCGGACCGATGAGCCGAAGCGCAGCAGGTTCCCGTCACCGTCGGTGTGCGCAGCCTCCCAGACGCCGAACCCGGGGTCGAAGAGGTCCGAGGTCTCCCCCACCCCGGCGGCCCGCCAGGCTGCGTGCAGCGCGTCGGCGTCGTCGACGGCCAGATAGGCCGCACCGCGCTCGATCCCCGGGCCCAGTTCGGGCACAAGCTTGAAGTGGATGCGGATGCCGTCGCGGGCGACGGTGCCGTAGCCACCGCCGTGCACGTGCACGCTGAAGCCGAGGGCCTCGTAGTGCGCCTGCATGGCCTCCATGTCGGCCGTGGGGAAGATCGGCGAAATGCTCTGCAGGGTGGCCATGGCCGGTCACGCTACCGTGGTCGGGTGCGCCGGCTCCTCTCGACACTGCTCCGGGCCGCCCTGATCGTCGGGGCGCTGGCCATCGTGCGCGCCGTGCTGCTCGACCGAGCGCCGCGGCGGGAGCTCCACCGGGGCGAGCCGGTCATCGGCAGCCTCGACACCTGGCCGGCGGTGCCACGCAAGCCGCAGGACTGACCCGCCTGCGTCAGAGTGTGACGCGGTGGATGTCGAGGATGCCCTCGTCACCCCGCAGCTGATCCACCACGTTGTCGGGCGCCGGTGTCGCCGTCGAGATCACCATCATGGCGGTGGTGGACTCCGGGCTGGGCCCAACGGCCATCGACGAGATCGAGACGCCTGCCGTCCCGAGCGCCGTCCCCACGATCCCGATCACGCCCGGCCGGTCGTCGTTGCGCACCACGAGCATGTGGTTCGACGGTGGCACCTCCACCATGTGCTCGTCGACCACCACGATGCGGGGCTCGGTGCGCAGACCGGCCGCGATCAGCGTGCCGGCCACCGAGTGCGAGCCCGAGCGCAAGGTGATGAGCGACTTGTAGTCGCGTGACGTGGCGGTCGACGACTCGCGCACTTGCAGGCCGCGGCGCTCGGCGAGCTGCGGCGCGTTGACATAGGACACCGGTTCCTCGGTGGAGCCGCCGAAGATCCCCTTGAGCACCGACAACGTGAGGATGCCCGTGCTCTCCCCGGCCAACTCGCCCTGGTACTCCATGTCGATGACGTCGGGCAGGCCGTCGTGGAGACCGACGAAGAAGCGGCCGAGCTGCTCGGCCAGGCCCATGAAACCGCGAACCACATCGGTGACGTCGCGTGCCGCCACGTTCACCGCGTACGGCACGAAGTCGCCGGCGAGCGCCAGCAGCACCTGCTCCGCGATGGTCACACCCGCCTTGTCCTGCGCCTCCTCGGTCGATGCCCCGAGGTGCGGCGACACGACGACCTGGGGCAGGTCGAAGAGGGGCGACTCGGTGCAGGGCTCCTTGGCGAACACGTCCAGACCGGCGCCGGCCACGATGCCGTCACGGATGGCCTCGGCCAGCGCGTCCTCGTCGACGATGCCGCCGCGGGCCGTGTTCACGATCCGGATGCCGGGCTTCGCCTTGGCCAGGAGGTCGCGGCCGAACAGACCGATGGTCTCGGGCGTCTTGGGCGTGTGGATGGAGACGAAGTCCGCCTCGCCCACCAACTCCTCGATGCTGACCAGGCGCACCCCCATGGCCCGCGCGCGTTCGTGGGAGACGAAGGGGTCGTAGCCGATGAGCTCCATGCCGAATGCGTGCGCGCGCTGGGCCACCAGCGAGCCGGCGCGCCCGAGCCCCACCACGCCCAGCACCTTGCCGTGCAGCTCGACACCCTCCCACTTCGAGCGCTCCCAGCGCCCCGCCACGAGAGCGCTGTGCGCCTGCGGGATGTTGCGCGCCTGCGCCAGCAGCAGGGCCATGGCCTGCTCGGCGACCGAGAGGATGTTCGACGTGGGCGCGTTGACCACCATGACGCCGCGCTCGGTGGCCGCGTCGACGTCGACGTTGTCGAGCCCGACACCGGCCCGCCCGACGACCGCGAGCGCTGTCCCGGCGGCCAGCACCTCGGTCGTCACCTGCGTCGCGGAGCGGATGATGAGCGCGTGCGCGCCCGCCACCGCCCCGAGCAGCTGTTCGGGGCTCAGGCCCTCTTGCACATCGACCTCGTGTCCGGCGTCGGCCAGCAGGTCGAGTCCGCTCTGCGCGATCTTCTCAGTTACCAGTACCCGTGCCACCGCGGTGGTCTCCTCACTCCCCCCGCCGATGAAAGCGGTCAGTCTTGCGCCTCGCCGAAGAGCGTGGCCAACCGGCTCACGCCCTCGACAAGGTCGTTGTCGCCCAGCGCGTAGGACATGCGGAAGTAGCCCGGCGCGCCGAACGCCTCTCCGGGCACGACCGCCACCTTGGCATCGTTGATGCAAATTTCAGCCAACTCTGCGCTGCTCGCCGGACGTTGTCCCCGGAGGCTCTTGCCGAGCAGCCCCTTGACCGAGGGATAGGCGTAGAACGCGCCTTGGGGCTCCACGCACACCACGCCCGGGATGTCGTTGAGCATGGCGGTGATCGTGAGGCGCCGGCGGTCGAAGGCCGCCCGCATCATGGCAACGTCCTCGAGGCCGCCCGAGACCGCGGCCAGCGCGGCGCGCTGGGACACGTTGGCGACGTTGGACGTCTCGTGGCTCTGAATGTTGGTCGCCGCCGCGATGGCGTCGGTCGGGCCGATGAGCCACCCCACGCGCCAGCCGGTCATGGCGTACGTCTTGGCGACGCCGTTGGCCACCAGGCAGCGGTCGGCCAGTTCGGGCACGACCACGGGCATGGAGTGGTGCTCGGCTCCGCCGTAGACGAGGTGCTCGTAGATCTCGTCGGTCAACACCCAGATGCCCTTGCTCACGGCCCAGCGGCCGATGGCCTCGACCTCCTCGCGGGGTACACCGCACCGGTCGGGTTGGAAGGCGACACGAAGAGCAGCGCCTTGGTGTTCGGGGTCCAGGCCGCCTCGAGGTCCGCCACCGAGGAGCGGAATCCGGTCGCCTCGTCGGAGGACACGATCACAGGCGTGCCGCCCGCCAACGCGATCGACTCGGGGTAGGTCGTCCAATAGGGTGCGAGCACCAGCACCTCGTCGCCCGGGTCGCACAGGACGGCGAATGCGTTGGCCACTGCTTGCTTCCCCCCGTTGGTGACGAGCACCTGGTTCGCAGCCACCTCGAAACCCGAGTCGCGCTGCGTCTTGGCCGCGATCGCCTCGCGCAACGCCGGAATCCCCCCGGTCGGCGTGTAGCGGTGGTTGGCAGGGTCCCGGCAGGCCTTGACGGCCGCCTCCACGATGTGCTCCGGCGTCGGGAAATCCGGCTCGCCAGCGCCAAAGCCGATGACGTGTTCCCCGGCCGCCTGCAGCGCCTTGGCCTTCGCATCCACGGCCAGGGTCGCCGAGGGCGCCACGGCGGCGGCCCGGCGAGAGATCCGACGGAGCTCGGTCGGGGATTTCGTGGTCGTCACGGATGCCATGATCTCATACGTGCCAGACGCCCCCGACATCACCATTCCGCCCGAATTGCTGCCCTCCGACGGCCGATTCGGGTCCGGCCCCTCCAAGGTCAGGCCCGCCCAGATCGACGCGCTCGCCAGCATTGCCTCCACCTACATGGGCACCAGCCACCGCCAGAAGACGGTCAAGGCTCAGGTGGGCCGGGTGCGCGCCGGCATGCGCCAGCTCTTCTCCCTCCCCGACGGCTACGAGGTCGTGCTTGGCAACGGGGGGACGACCTGCTTCTGGGACGCCGCGACCTTCGGTCTCATCGAAGAGCAGAGCCAGCACCTGAGCTTCGGGGAGTTCTCCTCGAAGTTCGCTGCGTGCGCCAAGGCGGCGCCGCACCTGAAGGACCCCCAGGTCATCGCCTCGGAGGTGGGCACGCACCCCAAGCCCCAGGCCGACCCATCGGTCGACCTCTACGCGCTCACCCACAACGAGACATCCACGGGGGTCTCGATGCCCATCCAGCGGCCCGAGGGTGCGGCCGCCCCCGCCGACGGAGGCGGACTGGTGGCAGTGGACGGCACCTCGGGTGCCGGCGGCCTCCGGGTCGACCCGGCCGAGTTCGACGCCTACTACCTCGCCCCGCAGAAGTGCTTCGCCTCCGACGGCGGCCTCTGGATCGCCCTCATGTCGCCGGTCGCCCTCGAGCGGGTGGAGCGGATCGCTGCCTCCGGCCGGTGGATCCCGACCTCCATGGACCTCAAGACGGCGGTCGACAACTCGCTGCTCGACCAGACCTACAACACGCCGGCGCTCGCCACCATCTTCCTGCTCGCCGAACAGCTCGACTGGATGAACGGCAACGGCGGCCTGGAGTGGACCGCGTCGCGCTGCGACCGCTCCGCCGAGATCCTCTACACGTGGGCGGAGCAATCCGGGTTCGCCCGGCCGTTCGTCGAGAACCCGGCTGATCGGAGCCACGTCGTTGGCACCATCGACTTCGTGGACGCGGTCGACGCGGCGGCGATCGCTGCCGTGTTGCGGGCGAACGGGATCGTCGACACCGAGCCGTATCGCAAGCTCGGGCGGAACCAGCTGCGGATCGCCATGTTCCCGGCGATCGAGCCCGACGACGTCGCTTCGCTGTGCGGTTGCATCACCCACGTGGTGGGCGCGCTCGCCGACTGACGCCACCTGGGCGCCCGGCCCGCCCCATGTGGCGCAGATGGACTGGTGCCAGCCCCAGGAGGAAGACGGGTGAGAGCCCCCTAGCCGCAACGCGTATGTGCTCTGTACTATACCGGGTATAGCGCAGACCAGGTCGGCCGCAGCGCGCGAACCCGGAGGTCAGAGCCTTGAGCACTGCAACGCTGGCCAACTCGCCGCCGTCAGTGGCTGGCGGTAGCCAGTGGGCCGTCGAGACCCACGGGCTGACCAAACGGTTCGGCGAGAACGTCGCCGTGAACGACGTGGAACTGCTCGTCCCCCGCGGCTGCGCGTTCGGGTACCTGGGCCCGAACGGCGCCGGCAAGACGACGCTGATCCGCGTGCTGCTGGGGCTGACACACGCCGACGCAGGCTCCATGTTCCTCCTCGGTCACCGCGTCCCCCGGCATCGTGACGTCGCCTTGGCGCGGGTCGGTGCGATCGTGGACGAGCCCCGCTTCCACGGCCACCTGACGGGTCGCCAGAACCTGCAGATCCTGGCGGCGGCGCGCGAGCCGGCGGCCAAGGGCCGCATCAACCCGGCGCTCGAGCGCGTCGGCATCCTCCATCGGGCCGACGACAAGGTGTCCAAGTACTCCATGGGCATGCGCCAACGCCTCGGTGTCGCAGCCTGCCTCCTCGGCGACCCGCAGCTGCTCATCCTCGACGAGCCCATGAACGGCCTCGACCCGGCGGGCATGCTCGACATGCGCGACATGATCCTGTCTCTCGTGGCCGAGGGTCGCACCGTGGTGCTGTCGTCACATCTCCTCGATGAGGTCGAGCGCACGTGTGACGCGGTCGCCATCGTGGACCGGGGCCGGGTCATCCGCCAGGGCCCGATCTCCCAGCTGCTCGCGGGCTCGTCGTTCGAGGTGCAGGTCGAGTGCTCGGACCCGGACCGGGCCGGCGGCCTGCTGGTGGCGACACCCTTCGGTGCCCACGTGCAGGCGGGTCCGGACGGGCTCGCCATCACGTTGCCGGAGGGCACCCAGCGCGACGCCATCGCGGAGATCAACCGCCTGCTCGTCGAGGGCGGGATCTCGGTGTTCCGGCTCCAGCACATACAGGCCTCGCTCGAATCGTGGTTCCTCGAGGTGACGAAGCGACTGGGGGATCCCGAATGACGACCGTCACCGACCTCGGCACACCGGGTCACACTCCCTCACCGATCCCGGCGGAGCCGCGGAGCGACCACCGCGGCTCGTGGATCCCGACCTGGGGCATGGTCACCACGCGCTGCATGGAGCTGCGCAAGCGGCGGGGGTTGATGATCGCCCTCATCGCGGTGAACATCGGCATCCCGGTCGTCTTCCTCGGGGTGCGGCTCATCACGCACGCCGTCGACCCGAAGTCCTACGGGCCTGCCGGCGGCTACAGCATCTTCACGACGCTGGTGGCGGGCTTCATGTACGTGTTCGGGTTCGTCGTCGCGGCAGTGGTGGGCGCCACCGCGGGGTCCGTCGACCTCACCGAGGGGATGTTCCGCCATCTGGTGATCACGGGCCGTTCCCGGCTGGCCCTCTACTTCGCGCGCATCCCGGCCGGACTGGCCATCGTCATCGCCATGGTGGCGGTCGGGTACACGATCGTCTGTGCCGTGTGCGTCTTCGCCGCGCCGGCCCAGCTCAGCTACGACGGCGTCAACGTCCCGGCGGGGTTGTCCCAGCCGGCCCTCGACAGCTGGGCGGCCGCGCACGCCGACGAGGTCATCTGCGACTTCAATTTCCACGGGGGTGCCGGGCTGGACCAGCCGCCGCCGAACGTGACGTGCGGCGGGCAGTTGATCGGGCCGCCGCCGGGGACGGTGGTCCAGGGGAAGGGCGGCGGGACGTTCACCGTCCCCGCCGCCGAGTCACCGGCCCAGATCCGGGCCTTCGCCGTCACGGTGGCCAACCAGGACTACGCCGACTACCACTCGAACTTCTTGGTCCCCTCGACGACGCTGATGGTCCAAGTCGGGCTCTGGATCGCGCTCGAAGCGACGATCGGGTTCATCGTCGGCCTCGGGCTGGCCTCGCTGATGGGTCAGCGCACGGTGGCGGTGATCCTGCTCATCGTCCTGGAGCTGATCCTCACGCCGATCTTCAGCCGGCACATCATCTCGCACCTCGTCAACGTGCAGCGCGGGATCGTCGGGGTGGCGATGGCCCATATCGAGCCGGGAGGTCTGCCGACGCCGTTCGGCGGCGGCGGCGGGGGTGGCGGGGGTGGCGGTGGCTTCAACCCGCTGATCCCCGAATCCACCTTGGCGTCGTCGTTGGTGATCGTGGGCTGGATCGTGTTCTGGACCGCCATCGGGGCGTGGCGGATGAAGACGCGTGACGCGTGATGCCCGACCGGCTGCGTTGATCCGGTCGGGTCAGGCGACGGGGTAACCGGCGGAGGCGAGCAATCGCTCGCTCTCGTCCCACAGCCGGGCGGCCGCTTCGTCGTCGCGCGCCTGGCGGCTCATGTGACCCGGCTTGGAGCGGACCCAGTACATACCCGTCTTGCCGGCAACGTCGGGGGACGCGGCCAGGTAGAGCGAAGTCTTGGCGCCCCGCTTGGGGCTGATCTCGAACGGGCGGACGAGGCGCATGCCGAAGCCCATGAACCCCTGCAGGTCGCCGTCCATCCCGAAGCTGCTGCGGACCGGGCCGGGGTGCACGGCGTTGACCGTGACGGCGACGGCGTCGGCCTCGAGGCGCTTCGCCAGCTGCCGGGTGAAGAGCACGTTGGCGAGCTTGGAGCGGCAATAGGCCTCCATCGCCTCGTAGTGCCGCTCGCTCTGCAGGTCGTCGAAGCGCATGCCGCGCCGGGCCGCATGGTGGCCCACCGACGTGACGTTGACGATGCGGGATGGTGCACTGGCCTTGAGCCGCGGCAGCAGCAGGTTGGTCAGAGAGAAGTGGCCGAGATGGTTCACGCCGAACGTGTGCTCGAACCCCTGTGCTGTCTCCTGGCGCTCCGACCAGGTGCCGCCGGCGTTGTTGACGAGGACGTCGAGTCGGTCCCAGCGCGTGAGGATGTCATCGGCCGCCTTGCGCACCGAGGCGAGGTCGGACAGGTCGAGCGGCACGACATGGACGTCGTCGTTCCACGTCCGCGTGGTGATCTCCCTGGCCGCCGCTTCGGCCTTGGTCCGGTTGCGGCAGGCGAGCACCGTGGTCGCCTCCAGCGCGGCGAGGCCCACGGCCGTCTCGAACCCGATGCCGACGTTGGAGCCGGTGACGACCGCGACCTTGCCTTGCATGCTCATAGCGGCGTCCAGTCTCGAGAGGGGGCGGATCATTGCTTAGCGCCGATCGGCCGCCCCCTCACAGTCCGCCGTCGGCATCCCCCATGATCTCCAGGTGGCGTTCCAGGGCGCTCACGCGCCCGTCCCCCGACGCGGCCCATCCTTGGCGGAAGGACCCCAGCCACTCGTCGACCTCGCGCAGGGGCTCCGCACTGACCCGGTAGATCCGGCGCTGCCCCTCGGTGCGGGACTCGACCAGTCCGGCGTCGCGTAGGGCCTTGAGGTGCTTGGACACCGTCGGTTGGCTCAGCGACAGCAGGCCCACGAGTTCGCCGACCGGGCGCTCCCCATCTGCCAGCAGGTCGAGGATGACGCGGCGGCTCTCGTCCGCCAACGCTTCGAAAATGCCCGTCATGCAGGATATATTCTCAAAACAGAATATATCCTGTCAAGGACCTCAGGCGGTGGCAGTCGCCTTCTTGGCGGCGATGCGGCGGAGCGGCGGAAGCGTCGGAGGGGGCTGCTTGCGGGGAGGCAGCGTGGCGAGCAGGGCGGTGGACGCCTTCGTCACCTGGGCGACTGCACGCTCGAACGCTTTCTCGGTCGCCGGCGACGTCGACTGCACGCCGCTGATCTTGCGGACGTACTGACGGGCCGCCGCCTCGATCTCCTCGGGGGTGGCCACGGGCTCGAGCCCGCGCAGAGTGGTGATGTTGCGGCACATGGAGCCAGCCTATGCCCCGGTCGAATGCGCGCTCCCGGGCCCGCAGGGCCCCGGCGTGATCTCGACGGTGACGCGGTGTCCGGTCGTGGCGTTCCGCACCTGGAGCAGGTCACTCCCCCGCGCCGACGTCACCTTGGCGCCCGTGGTGCGGGCGCAGTACCCGTGGCGGTAGTGCAACGCAGTCGGCACGAAGACGAGTGTCGGAGCGTGAACGTGGTGGTTGGGCACGTACGCCATGTCGAAGACGTCAGTCGCCGGGGAGAAGGAGTAGCGGATCGGGGTCCCGGCGACCGCCTGTGGGTAGGCGCGGCTGAGGACGCGCGCGGTCGAGCGCAGGCGCCCGTTGGCCATGACGAGCGATTCGGCCGCGCTCCCGGTGGGGTCGCCGTAGTACTTCCAGGCCCAGTAGGCCCAACCGACTCGTCGCGCATCCATGGCGGCAGTGATGGACGCGAGCAGTTGCGGATCACTGCTGGCGCCGAACTCGCTGACGAACCAGGCCGGGCCGCCCGGTTGGGTGGCCGAGGCCATCTCGGGGCGGTCCGACGCCCGCACGCCCAGCGAGTGCGCGTCCTGAGCGGCGCAGGTCGCGGGGTGGGTCGGGTTGCCGGTCACCGGGCTGCGGGCGCCGCAGTAGATGTGGACGTTGAAGACGAGGTTGGGCAGGTCCATCGGGCCGATGTAGGTGGGTAGACCGCGGCTGGCGTAGTTGTCCGGCTCGTCGAAGATGAGATGGCGGGGGTCGTTGGCCAGAATGGTGGGGATGACGCCGTCGGCGGGATCGTCGGCCGGGCAGTGCAGCGGCGGCGCGCCGTGCGACGGGGTGCCGATGTGGCCGGTGCCGGTGTAGAAGCACTCGAGTTGGGCGTCGAAGTGTTCGTCGCCGACGCGGATGAGCGACGTCGAGAACGGCTCGTTGTAGGGGTCGTAGCCGAGGACCCAGCGGTTCCCGCTGAACGCGTGCGCGACGTCGCCCCAGACCTCGTCGTACTGGCCTTGCAGATTGCCCCGCACGTTGTTGTCCCAGAAGTGGTGGAACGCGATGCCGGCGGCTTTCGTGGCGTACTCGAGCGACCAGCGGCCGGGCGGGTCGACGCTCGGGACGTTGTTGGTGCACACGGCCCAGCGCGGTGCCCCCTCGCCGTCGAACATCTCGTTGTACACGTCCTGGTGCATGTCGAGGATCGTGTAGATGTGGAAGCGACCCAGCAGGTCGACCGTCCTGGTGAGGCGCGCCACGTAGCGGTCCAGGACGGCCTGGTTGAACTGGTTCGAGCTCGTCGGCTTCCCGCGGGCGCAGATGGCCGGGTCGTTGGCCGGCGCAGTGCCCGGTTCGAGCCCGCTCCACGTCATCCCCAGTCGCACGACGTTGAAGCCGAGCCGGGCCATGAGCGACGCGTCGGCGACGGAGAAGTTCCAGGGCTTGCCGGGGTCGGGATAGAGCTCGTAGGGGGGGTGTTTGTAGACGGCGCCGACCCCGTGGAAGAAGACGACCCGACCCTCGCTGTCGTAGAGGTACGGCCCGCCGGGGGCCGAGATCCGGCCCGAGACGGTGGCGGCGCCCACGCCGCTGTCGCTGGCCGCCGTGAAGATCGGTGAGGACAGCGTCGGGAGGGCGGCGGCTCCGGCTTGGATCGTGCCGCCAGCGGCGCCAGAGCCGGCGCCGGCGGTCGGCCCGACAAGGGTGGCGGCGGCCAGCCCAACCAGGGTCAGGGCGATGAGCAGGGTCGTCCGGCGAAGCACTGGCGCCAGTCTGGTCCCAGCTCAGTCCCAGGTGAGCGCGCCCCCGAGGACGATGCCGGCGATTCGACATGCGTCGGGCGGGAGCCGACGGAGAGAATGGCCCTGTGCTGGGTCATATGGGCCTCAACGTCCCCGATCTCGGGCAGGCGGCGGAGTACTACGGAGCGTTGCTGCCGCTGCTGGAGTACGAGCCGTTTCTGATGGCCGAGGACGCCCTCGCCTTCATGCCGGCCGGAGGCAAGCGCGGCGCCTACCTCTTCTTCTACGAGGCGACGGAAGACCAGGCCTACACCCGAGGGGCCACCGGGTTGCAGCATCTCGGCTTCATCGTCCCGAGCCGCAGCGTGGTGCGCGACGTCCACGAGCATGTCACTGAGGCGGGCAGCACCGTGCTCCATCCGCCCCAGGAATGGCCGCAGTACCCGCCGCCTTACTTTGCGACGTTCTGGCTCGATCCCTTCGGCCTCATGCTCGAGGCCGTGTGCCATCACGACCGCGACTAGGTCGTTGGCATCGCCCAATCAGGCCAGCGTGGGGCGACGCAATCGTCAACTGGTTTTGTTCCAGTTTCCTTCCAGCCGAGTATCGCGAGCGACGAATTCGGTGCCCGGGATCGATGCCCGTGGCGTGCCCGGTTCTAATGCATTCGGTTGCGCCGAGCGCAAGGAGCGACAATCCGCTCTTCGCTGTCCGCATCGGCGTAGTCCGGGGCAGCTACCTCGTCCAGGGGCAGGTACCACGGACCTGAACGGCGTCCCCTCAGAGCCTCTTGCGAACGGCCCTTCTGACGCTGAGTGGGATCACATCCTTCGCCATCCGCGATGCCACAGCCCAGGAAATGGGTCGCCTGCCCGTGTAGAACCCCTCCTGGGACTCATGCCCCGCGAGCGAGCCCTCCGACAACCTCCGGTAGGCCCGCCACTTACCCGAGGCATCCATCAGTTGCCAGCGGTCATCACGGTCAAGGTACGACTCCAGAAGGGAGCCCACAGCGGGAAGGTCGACGTCGTCGAAGATCGCGATCCCCCCTTTCGCAAGAGTCCCGCTCCGTAGAACCAGTCGATCGCTGGCAAGGGAAACGAGTGTGCTCCATCGATAAACACCATGTCGAAGGCTGTTGGTCGTCTGTCCGCCAAATCCGGGAGCGCGAATTCGGATGGCCGCAGGTCAAATGTGAGCAATGAGGTGGCTATTCCCATCTCGGAGCAGTAGGCCTCAATCGACTTCGCCTCATTCGCATATGGCACGATGGCCAAGTGTTCGCAACCCCACGCAGCGAAGAGAACCGTTGAGACACCGACGCCCGTCTCGAGCGTCCGCCAACCTGGCTTTACCTGCCCGGCCATGAACTCGTAACACCGTTCTTCGGTTGACCAGACGCTTCCGTTCGGTGCGTCCGCGTGGACGAGAGGTGGGGACTCAAGTATCCGTCTGGTGAGTGCCAGCCGGTCAACCACACTTTCCATCGACCCCATCTGGTGAAATCTACTCAGGCTTCCCGTTGATCAGGTCAGGGTGGCGTCAGGCCACGAGGTCTCCTGGGTCAGCCCAAAGTCGACGCCGTGCTCCTCGTGTCGGACAGAACGCTCGGGCGGAACAACGTCGAGGTCTGCCGCTCCACCCCCGTCGCCGACCTGATGGCCAACTTGGAGGCGTTCCCGATCATCTTCGACGAGGCGTGCTCGATCATCCGCCCGATCTCGACGTCGCCCGACACGCTGCGGACGCTCAGTTCCACCCTGGTCTCGGGACGCCGACCGGGCGCCGGCGCGTGGTCGACGTCGATCTCGGAGTGCGCGTGACCCGAGGATCCGAGAAAGCGCGGCGTGGATCTCCCGAAACCCTGGTCAGCCGCCCGAGGCGTCCTGCACCTTGGTCTTGCCGGCCGAGATGAAGGGCATCATTGCGCGCAGCTCCTGCCCCACCGTCTCGATCTGATGGGCCTGGCCCTCCTTGCGCAGAGCCTCGAAGCGGGGGCGCCCGGCCCGGTTCTCAGCGATCCACTCCTCGGCGAAGGCACCGCTGCGGATCTCGTCGAGGATGGTCTGCATCTCGGCGCGGACGGCCGCGTTGATGACCCGCGGGCCGCGGGTGACGTCGCCGTACTCGGCGGTGTCCGAGATCGAGTAGCGCATGCCGGCGATCCCCTGCTCGTACATCAGGTCGACGATCAGCTTCAGCTCGTGCAGGCACTCGAAGTAGGCCGACTCGGGCTGGTAGCCAGCCCCCACCAGCGTTTCGAAACCGGCGGTCACCAGGGCGGTCAGGCCGCCGCAGAGCACCACCTGCTCACCGAAGAGATCGGTCTCGGTCTCCTCGTCGAACGTGGTGTCGAGCACCCCGGCCCTCGTGGAGCCGATGGCGTGCGCGTACGACAGCGCCAGCTCCCGCGCCTTGCCGGTGGCGTCCTGGTGCACGGCGATCAACGTCGGGACGCCTCCGCCCTCCGTATAGGTGCGGCGGACGAGGTGGCCCGGCCCCTTCGGCGCCACCATGGTGACGTCCACGCCCGGCGGCGGCACGATCTGCCCGAAGCGGATGTTGAACCCGTGGGCGAACATCAGGCAGTCGCCGTCCTTGAGGTGCGGGGCCACGAACTCGTCGTAGGCCGCCTTCTGCTCCGTGTCGGGCAGCAACATCATGATCACGTCGGCCTCGGCGGCAGCGTCGGCGAGCGACAGCACGCGCAGCCCGGCCTCCTCGGCCTTCCGCTTGCTCGAGCTGCCCTCACGCAGCGCCACCCGGACGTCCACGCCGGACTCACGCAGGTTCTGCGCATGCGCGTGCCCCTGCGAGCCGTAGCCCAGGATCGCCACCTTGCGGCCGGCGATCAGCGCGGGGTCGGCATCGGATTCGTAGTACATCGTGGCCATGTCGTTCTGCTCTTTCTCTCTGTTTCTCTGACTTGGGCGTGCTCTGGCGGCTTAGTGGCGTTCCAGCTTAGGCAGGGCGACCCGCCCCGTCCGTTGGAGCTCCTCGACGGTGTAGTGCTCGAGCAGGCCCTCGAAGTCGTCGATCTTCTCGGGTCGGCCGGCCAGCATGACCGTCATGCGATCGGCGCCCACGCTGACCACCTCGCCTCCGAAGACCCCGACCAGCTGAATCACCTGGGAGCGCTCGGTCGGGCCCACCGCCACCGTGACGAGGACCAGCTCGCGCTCGACCGCCTCGGCCGGCGACAGCTCGTCGATCGAGACGACATTGACCAGCTTGTCGAGTTGCATGATGACCTGCTCCAGGGGCGCGGACTCCACGTCCACCACGATCGTGATGCGGCTGAAGTGCTCGTCCTCGTCGGTCGGCGCCACCGCCAGCGAGTAGATGTTGAAGCCGCGACGGCTGAACAGCCCCGCCACCCGCGCCAGCACGCCGGCCTTGTTCTCGACGAGCACGGACAGGATGTGGTGGCGGGGCGGAGACGCCGAGCTGCGGTCGGGGCGGATGGAGTGCAGCGGGGTGGCCGTCATCGGGCCGCCGCCTTCAGCTGGTCGGGGTGGACGACGATGTCGTCGTTGGACGACCCCGCCGCCACCATGGGGTACACCTTCTCGAAGGCGTCGGTGCGGAAGTCGACCACGACGGGACGGTCGTCGATGGCGTTGGCCTTCTCAATGGCCGGCCCGACGTCCTCGGGCGTCTCGGCCCGGATGCCCACGCACCCCATCGCCTCGGCCCACTTGACGTAGTCGGGCAGGTCGGGCGAGAGGTAGACCTCCGAGTAGCGCTCCTCGTAGAACATCTCCTGCCACTGGCGCACCATCCCGAGATACGCATTGTTCAAGATCGCGATCTTCACCGGGATCTGCTCCGAGCTGGCGGTGACGAGCTCTTGCGCCGTCATTTGGAAGCAACCGTCGCCGTCGATGGCCCACACGGTGCGGTCGGGGCGGCCCACCTTGGCCCCGATGGCCGCGGGCACGGCGAAGCCCATGGTGCCGGCGCCGCCGGAGTTCACCCACGTATAGGGGTGCTCGAAGCTCCAGTACTGCGAGGCCCACATCTGGTGCTGGCCCACGCCGGCGACGACGACGGTGTCGACCGGCGCCGCATCGCGCAGCTGCTCGACCACGTTCTGCGGCTTGATCGCCCCGCCCTCGACGTCCTCGTAATACAACGGGAAACGCTCACGCCACTCGTTGATCTGCTTCCACCACGGTGCGAGGTCCTGGACCGGCGGGAGGTCGCCGCGCGAGTCCATCGCCAGCAGCATCTCCTCTATCACCATGCGGCAGTCGCCGGCGATGCCCACGTCCGGCACGCGCACCTTGCCCAGCTCGGCGGGGTCGATGTCGACGTGGATGACCTTGGCCTCGGGGGCGAAGGCGCTGATCTTGCCGGTGACGCGGTCGTCGAACCGCGCACCGAGGCTGATCAGGAGGTCGCTCTGCTGCATGGCGGTGACCGCGGTGTAGTGGCCGTGCATACCCGGCATGCCGAGCGCCTGCGGGTGTGAGTCGGGGAAGGCACCCCGCGCCATCAAGGTGGTGACGATCGGAATCCCGGTCCGCTCGGCCAGCACGCGCAGCGCCTCGGCGGCCCGTGCCTTGAGCACGCCGCCGCCGACGTAGAAGACGGGGCGGTGCGACTGGGCGATCAGCTCGACCGCCTGGCGGACCAGCATGGGGTCGCCGAACGTGACCGGGTGGTAGCCGGGCAGGTCGAGCTCGTCGACGGACGACGGCCAGTACCACTCCATGGTGGCGTTCGAGATGTCCTTGGGCAGGTCGATCAGGACCGGTCCCGGCCGCCCGGTGGTGGCGACGTGGAAGGCGGCGGCGACCACCCTCGGGATGTCGTCGACGTCCTTGATGAGCCAGTTGTGCTTGGTGATGCCCATCGTCACGCCGGTGATGTCGCACTCCTGGAAGGCGTCGGTGCCGATGGATCCCGTCGCCACCTGGCCCGACACCACGATCAGCGGCGTGGAGTCCATGTAGGCGTTGGCGAGCGGGGTCACGATATTGGTGGCGCCCGGGCCGCTCGTCACCATGGCGACGCCGGGACGCCCGGTGGCCATGGCGTAGCCCTCGGCCATGTGACCGGCGCCCTGCTCGTGGCGCACCAGGATGTGGCGGATGGAGGAGTCGATGATGGGGTCGTAGACGGGCAGGATGGCGCCTCCGGGCAGGCCGAACATGACGTCGACCCCCTGCATCTCGAGGCTCTTGATGAGGGCCTGGGCCCCGGTCATCTTCATGTGCTTCCCCTGTCTGCTCTGCGGTACTGCTCTGCTGTCGTGTTTGCGATTCCGTCCGGAAATTGAAAAGACCCCCCGGGAGTGGGAGGTCGTAAGGCGCGCGTTGCGATGTGGGCGCGCGCCTACGTGACGAGTACCAGAATCTGGGTGCGGTGGCTGCGTCCCTGCATGAGGTGCCCATTGTGGCACGCCCGGCGGCCCAGGACAACCCCTAGGGCGTGGCCATGCCCCCGCCGAGGAGGGCGGGCAGCGCCGTCGCCCGCATGCGGGCGAGCACGCGGTCCTTCACCGGCTGGGCGTCCGGGTGGAGGCCGCCGTTGGCCTCCGCCTCCTTCTCCCAGGCGGCGTTGCGCCGTTCCAACTCGGCTGCATCGGCCAGCTGCGGGCAGTCGATGCTGTCGGTGTTGAGGTCGACGATGACGGTGTCGCCGTCCTCCACGAGGGCGATCGGCCCCCCGAGCAGTGCCTCCGGCGCCACGTGGCCGATGACGAGCCCGACCGATCCGCCCGAGAACCGGGCGTCGGTCATGAGCGCGATGGTGATGTGGCGGTGCCGGCACAGCGCCGTGATCCTCGAGGTCGGGTCGAGCAGCTCGGGCATGCCGGGCGCGCCCCGCGGCCCCTCGTACCGGATCACCACCATGTCGTTGTCCTGGAACGAGTCTGGGTGGGCGTCCAGCGTGTCGATGAGCGGTCGCTCGCCGTTGAAGACGCGTGCGCGACCCGTGAACACGCCGTCCTTGACCCCGCCCTCGATGCCGGCGACCTTGAGGATGGCGCCACCGTCGGGGGCGAGATTGCCACGCAGGAGGCGCAATCCACCGGTGTCTTTGAACGGCGCGACGACCGCATAGATGACGTCCTGATCCGGGGCGGGCGGGGCGAGGCGCCCGACCTGCTCGGCGAGGGTCTCGCCCGTGCACGTCAGTGTGCCGCCGTCGAGGAAGCCGGCGTCGAGCAACTCCTTCACGATCACCTGGAGGCCGCCCTTCGCGTCCACGTCCACCATGGAGTAGTCGCCGAAGGGCCGCATGTTCACGAGGACCGGCAGGCGGCGGGCCAACTCGTTGAACTCCTCCTGGCTCATGACCTCGGCCCAGAAGTCGATGCCGGCGGCCCGGGCGATCTCGACGCTGTGCAGCAGCACGTTGGTGGAGCCGCCCATGGCGATGGCGACCGTCATGGCGTTCCGGAGTGAGGCGGGCGTGACGATGTCGCGCGGGCGGATGCCCCGCTCGCCCATGGTGAGGAGGCAATCGACGATCTGGTCGGGGAAGTCGTTGAGCCGGCGCGGGTCGTCCGACGGCGGCGACACCATGTGCAGCGGCTCGAGGCCCAGAACGGCGATGAAGGTCTGCATGGTGTTGTAGGTGAACATGCCGCCGCAGCTCCCCTGGCCCGGGCAGGCATTGAGGGCGTAGCGGGCACGGGTCTCCGGACTCTGGTCGGCCACCTGGAAGGCGGACACCAGGTCGATGCGGCCGCCCGTCTCCGGGTCGATGCCGGGCCGGATGGGCCCGTCGGAGAGGATGACGGCCGGCGTGTCGTTCTCCAGGATCGCCGCCACGGTGCCGACCGGGGGCTTGTCACACGCCACCACGCCCACCACGCCGGCCACGCCGTTGGCCGCGATGTGCACGTCGGCGATGTCGTGGACGAGCTCGCGCCCGACCAGGGAGAAGCGCATCTGCGGCGTGCCGTTCAGCTGGCCGTCGGACACGCCGAGGGTGAACACGGGCGGGATCAGCCGGACGGCGAGGTCGCCGTCGGCGATGCGGCGGTGCAGCGCGGCCTGGATCGCCTGCACCTTCTCGGGAACGCCGAGATAGCACTGGCTGTCGCCGAGGTTGCCGATGACGGCCCAGACGGGATCGTGGATCTTGTTGACGTCCTCACCGAGGAAGGCGGCGGTGCCGACCCGCTGCACGTCGCGCCCGGGGTTGATCGACACGAGCGTGGCGGAGGGCACCTTGGGTTCGTCGGGCACGGATCTAAACTAGCGGGCGGGATCCGAGGGTGCGTCCTGCACCTTGGTCTTGCCGGCCGAGATGAAAGGCATCATTGCCGCGCAGCTCCTGCCCCACCGTCTCGATCTGATGGGCCTGGCCCTCCTTGCGCAGGGCCTCGAAGCGGGGGCGCCCGGCCCGGTTCTCGGCGATCCACTCCTCGGCGAAGGCGCCGCTGCGGATCTCATCGAGGATCTTCTGCATCTCGGCCCGGACGGCCTCGTTGATGACCCGCGGCCCGCGGGTCACGTCGCCGTACTCGGCCGTGTCCGAGATCGAGTAGCGCATGCCGGCGATCCCCTGCTCGTACATCAGGTCGACGATCAGCTTCAGCTCGTGCAGGCACTCGAAGTAGGCCGACTCGGGCTGGTAGCCAGCCCCGACGAGCGTTTCGAAACCGGCGGTCACCAGGGCGGTCAGGCCGCCGCACAGCACCACCTGCTCACCGAAGAGATCGGTCTCGGTCTCCTCGTCGAACGTGGTGTCGAGCACCCCGGCCCGGGTGGAGCCGATGGCGTGCGCGTACGACAGCGCCAGCTCCCGCGCCTTGCCGGTGGCGTCCTGGTGCACGGCGATCAACGTCGGGACGCCTCCACCCTCGGTATAGGTGCGGCGGACGAGGTGGCCCGGCCCCTTCGGCGCCACCATGGTCACGTCCACGCCCGGCGGCGGCACGATCTGGCCGAAGCGGATGTTGAACCCGTGGGCGAACATCAGGCAGTCGCCGTCGTTCAGGTTCGGGGCCACGAACTCGTCGTAGGCCGCCTTCTGCTCCGTGTCGGGCAGCAACATCATGATCACGTCGGCCTCGGCGGCAGCCTCGGCGAGCGACAGCACGCGCAGCCCGGCCTCCTCGGCCTTCCGCTTGCTCGAGCTGCCCTCACGCAGCGCCACCCGGACGTCCACGCCGGACTCACGCAGGTTCTGCGCATGCGCGTGCCCCTGCGAGCCGTAGCCCAGGATCGCCACCTTGCGGCCGGCGATCAGCGCGGGGTCGGCATCGGATTCGTAGTACATCGTGGCCATGTCGTTCTGCTCTTTCTCTCTGTTTCTCTGACTTGGGCGTGCTCTGGCGGCTTAGTGGCGTTCCAGCTTAGGCAGGGCGACCCGCCCCGTCCGTTGGAGCTCCTCGACGGTGTAGTGCTCGAGCAGGCCCTCGAAGTCGTCGATCTTCTCGGGTCGGCCGGCCAGCATGACCGTCATGCGATCGGCGCCCACGCTGACCACCTCGCCGCCGAAGACCCCGACCAGCTGTATCACCTGGGAGCGCTCGGTCGGACCCACCGCCACCGTGACGAGGACCAGCTCGCGCTCGACCGCCTCGGCCGGCGACAGCTCGTCGATGGAGACGACATTGACCAGCTTGTCGAGTTGCATGATGACCTGCTCCAGGGGCGCGGACTCCACGTCCACCACGATCGTGATGCGGCTGAAGTGCTCGTCCTCGTCGGTCGGCGCCACGGCCAGCGAGTAGATGTTGAAGCCGCGACGGCTGAACAGCCCCGCCACCCGGGCCAGCACGCCGGCCTTGTTCTCGACGAGCACGGACAGGATGTGGTGGCGGGGCGAGACGCCGACCTGCGGTCGGGGCGGATCGAGTGCAGCGGGGTGGCCGTCATCGGGCCGCCGCCTTCAGCTGGTCGGGGTGGACGACGATGTCGTCGTTGGACGACCCCGCCGCCACCATCGGGTACACCTTCTCGAAGGCGTCGGTGCGGAAGTCGACCACGACGGGACGGTCGTCGATGGCGTTGGCCTTCTCAATGGCCGGCCCCACGTCCTCGGGCGTCTCGGCCCGGATGCCCACGCACCCCATCGCCTCGGCCCACTTGACGTAGTCGGGCAGGTCGGGCGAGAGGTAGACCTCCGAGTAGCGCTCCTCGTAGAACATCTCCTGCCACTGGCGCACCATCCCGAGATACGCGTTGTTCAAGATCGCGATCTTCACCGGGATCTGCTCCGAGCTGGCGGTGACGAGCTCTTGCGCCGTCATTTGGAAGCAACCGTCGCCGTCGATGGCCCACACGGTGCGGTCGGGGCGGCCCACCTTGGCCCCGATGGCCGCGGGCACGGCGAAGCCCATGGTGCCGGCGCCGCCGGAATTCACCCACGTATAGGGGTGCTCGAAGCTCCAGTACTGCGAGGCCCACATCTGGTGCTGGCCCACGCCGGCGACGACGACGGTGTCGACCGGCGCCGCATCGCGCAGCTGCTCGACCACGTTCTGCGGCTTGATCGCCCCGCCCTCGACGTCCTCGTAATACAGCGGGAAACGCTCACGCCACTCGTTGATCTGCTTCCACCACGGTGCGAGGTCCTGGACCGGCGGCAGGTCGCCCCGCGAGTCCATCGCCAGCAGCATCTCCTCGATCACCATGCGGCAGTCGCCGGCGATGCCCACGTCGGGCACGCGCACCTTGCCCAGCTCGGCGGGATCGATGTCGACGTGGATGACCTTGGCCTCGGGGGCGAAGGCGCTGATCTTGCCGGTGACGCGGTCGTCGAACCGCGCACCGAGGCTGATCAGGAGGTCGCTCTGCTGCATGGCGGTGACCGCGGTGTAGTGGCCGTGCATACCCGGCATGCCCAGCGCCTGCGGGTGTGAGTCGGGGAAGGCACCCCGCGCCATCAAGGTGGTGACGATCGGAATCCCGGTCCGCTCGGCCAGCACGCGCAGCGCCTCGGCGGCCCGCGCCTTGAGCACGCCGCCGCCGACGTAGAAGACGGGGCGGTGCGACTGGGCGATCAGCTCGACCGCCTGGCGGACGAGCATGGGGTCACCGAACGTCACCGGGTGGTAGCCGGGCAGGTCGAGCTCGTCGACGGACGACGGCCAGTACCACTCCATGGTGGCGTTCGAGATGTCCTTGGGCAGGTCGATCAGGACCGGTCCCGGCCGCCCGGTGGTGGCGACGTGGAAGGCGGCGGCGACCACCCTCGGGATGTCGTCGACGTCCTTGATGAGCCAGTTGTGCTTGGTGATGCCCATCGTCACGCCGGTGATGTCGCACTCCTGGAAGGCGTCGGTGCCGATGGATCCCGTCGCCACCTGACCCGACACCACGATCAGCGGCGTGGAGTCCATGTAGGCGTTGGCGAGCGGCGTCACGATGTTGGTGGCTCCCGGGCCGCTCGTCACCATGGCGACGCCGGGGCGCCCGGTGGCCATGGCGTAGCCCTCGGCCATGTGGCCGGCGCCCTGCTCGTGGCGGACCAGGATGTGGCGGATGGAGGAGTCGATGATGGGGTCGTAGACGGGCAGGATTGCGCCGCCGGGCAGGCCGAACATGACGTCGACCCCCTGCATCTCGAGGCTCTTGATGAGGGCTTGGGCCCCGGTCATCTTCATGTGCTTCCCCTGTCTGCTCTGCGGTGCTGCTCTGCTGTCGTGTTTGCGATTCCGTCCGGAAATTGAAAAGACCCCCCGGGAGTGGGAGGTCGTAAGGCGCGCGTTGCGATGTGGGCGCGCGCCTACGTGACGAGTACCAGAATCTGGGTGCGGTGGCTGCGTCCCTGCATGAGGTGGCCATTGTGGCATGCCGGCGGCCCAGGACAACCCCTAGGGCGTGGCCATGCCCCCGCCGAGGAGGGCGGGCAGCGCCGTCGCCCGCATGCGGGCGAGCACGCGGTCCGTCACCGGCTGGGCATCGGGGTGGAGGCCACCGTTGGCCCCCACCTCCTTCTGCCAGGCGGCGGTGCGCCGTTCGAACTCGGCGGTATCGGCGAGCTGCGGGCAGTCGATCCGGTCCGTGTTGAGGTCGACCACAATGGTGTCGCCGTCCTCCACGAGGGCGATCGGCCCTCCGAGCAATGCCTCCGGCGCCACGTGGCCGATGACGAGGCCGACTGAACCGCCGGAGAACCGGGCGTCCGTCATGAGCGCGATGGTGATGTGGCGGTGGCGGCACAGCGCCGTGATCCTCGAGGTCGGGTCCAGCAACTCAGGCATGCCCGGCGCGCCCCGGGGCCCCTCGTAGCGGATCACCACCATGTCGTTGTCCTGGAACGAGTCGGCATGGGCGTCCAGCGCCTCAATGAGCGGACGCTCGCCGTTGAAGACGCGGGCCCGCCCGGTGAACACGCCGTCTCGCACGCCACCCTCGATGCCCGCGACCTTGAGGATGGCGCCGCCGTCGGGTGCGAGATTGCCGCGCAACAGGCGCAGCCCGCCGGTGTCCTTGAAGGGCGTGCCGACCTCGTAGATGACGTCCTGATCGGGGGCGGGCGGGGCGAGCCGCGCGACCTGCTCGGCCAGGGTCTCGCCGGTGCACGTGAGGGTCGCGCCATCGAGGAAGCCGGCCTCGAGCAATTCCTTCACGATCACCTGCAGGCCGCCCTTGGCGTCCACGTCCACCATGGAGTACTCGCCGAAGGGCCGCATGTTGACGAGGACCGGCAACCGGCGGGCGAGGTCGTTGAAATCCTCCTGGCTCATGACCTCGGCCCAGAAGTCGATGCCGGCGGCTCGGGCGATCTCGACGCTGTGCAGCAACACGTTGGTGGAGCCGCCCATGGCGATGGCGACCGTCATGGCGTTCCGGAGCGAGGCCGGCGTGACGATGTCGCGCGGGCGGATACCCCGCTCGCCCATGGTGAGGAGGCAATCGACGATCTGGTCGGGGAAGTCGTTGAGCCGGCGCGGATCGTCCGACGGCGGCGACACCATGTGCAGCGGCTCGAGGCCGAGGACGGCGATGAACGTCTGCATGGTGTTGTAGGTGAACATGCCGCCGCAGCTCCCCTGTCCCGGACAGGCGTTGAGGGCGTAGCGGGCGCGGGTCTCCGGACTCTGGTCAGCGACCTGGAAGGCGGACACCAGGTCGATGCGATCGCCGGTCTCCGGGTCGATGCCGGGCCGGATGGGGCCGTCGGAGAGGATGACGGCCGGCGTGTCGTTCTCCAGCACGGCCGCCACGGTGCCGACCGGGGGCTTGTCGCACGCCACGACGCCGACGACTCCGGCCACGCCGTTGGCCGCGATGTGCACGTCGGCGATGTCGTGGACGAGCTCGCGCCCGACGAGGGAGAAGCGCATCTCCGGCGTGCCGTTGAGCTGGCCGTCGGACACGCCGAGAGTGAACACGGGCGGGATCAGCCGGACCGCGAGGTCGTCGTCGGCGATGCGGCGGTGCAGCGCGGCCTGGATCGCCTGCACCTTCTCCGGAACGCCGAGATAGCACTGGCTGTCGCCGAGGTTGCCGATCACGGCCCAGACGGGATCGTGGATCTTGTTGACGTCCTCACCGAGGAAGGCGGCGGTGCCGACCCGCTGCACGTCGCGCCCGGGGTTGATGGACACGAGCGTGGCGGAGGGCACCTTGGGTTCGTCGGGCATCGCCGTGCCGACCCGCTGGACGTCGCGCCCGGGATTGATGGACACGAACGTGGACGTCAGCTCCTTGGGTTCCTCAGGCACGGATCCAAACTAGCGGCCCCGACACTCGACTGGAGCGTGCTTCCTCCGGTGCCGCCACGACGGCACGAGGGCACGAGGGCATGAGGGCACGAGGGTCATCAGTTCCTCACATGCACGACGACGCCCGCACTCGTGGTGACTTGACCGGTGGCTCCGTAGGCGACGCTCTCCACGGTGTAGGTGCCGTTTGCCGCCGTGATGGTGTTCCAATTTCCCAGCCAGCCATACTGAAACGGGCGCGCATTCGCGTACCGAGGGTCTGCGCCGCCTCCAGTGATGCGAAACAAGACTCTCTTGATCCCAAGGCTTGACGACGCCCGTGCGACGAGATACCGATCGCCCGTGAGTTGTTCGTTCGTGGTCGGCCTCACGACGTCTGTCGCTGGCGGAGCAGCCACCAGCGGTGGCGGTGGTCCCGACGCGCCGCTCTTCAATCTCTGCTCGACGTCGAACCAGACCGAGACACCGTTCACGTGTGACGGCTTCCCCAAGGCGGAAGTGAGGAACGTGGTGGCGGTCGCAGGGTGTTGTCCGATTGGGAGTGCGACCACGGTGCTCACGTCATACCTGTGCACGAAGTTGCGAAGGTCAGCGGTCAGATTGCTCGTGACGAGTGCCTTCGCCTGCGCAGGACGTTCGACGACACCGTAGTAGGCGAAGTCGAACAGATCCTTCACTGTTTGGGGGAGAAGGACACTCGAGCCCGGGGTCCCGTATCGTGCTCCACTTGGCCGCCATCCATACCCTCCGATCAGTCGAAAGTGCATCCCCGAAACGGCCTGACCCAAGAGGACGTCGTTGACGGATTGGTACCTCGGCAAGAACGAGAATCCGACGGCGGCGCCCGGGTAGATGGGGTCGTCCGGGTATGGATAAGCGAGGATCGCGGTTCCCTCTGGGATGTTCCGCGTGGCCTCCGGGCTGGAGAAGAATTCGGATGCGCCCGTCGCTGACGACGCCTGTTGGTGCAATGGCAGCGTCGGGAGAGCAATGACGAGTGCGCCGGCCATCAATACTCCAGTCGCCACGAGCTCCCTCGCGCGTGGGCTGATCCCACCCAGACGACGAGAAGTCACCACGCGGTGATGGAGCGCATCGAGGCCGATGGCGACAATCGCAGATCCAAACAGAATCGTGTAGAGGGAGAATCGAGTGGGGAGAAATCCTTGGGTGAGCGGGAGATGGGCCAAGACGACGAAGGGGAGCGGGAGGTGGGTATCTTGCCTCCCCACATAAAGCGGCGAACCCAAAGAGAGGATCAGCGAGATGCCAGTTAGAGCCCCCGCCAACTGGACGATCCCGCGTCGGCGCAGGAGAACGACGATGGCGCCGATGGCCAGGATGAGGGGAAGACCCAGGTACATCGTCGCCGAGTTGAGCAAGTAGTAGGAACGCAGCGCGGGAAGAGCCAGTCGCTGGAGGTAGCCCGGCACGACGAGACCCGCCAGGTCGCCGTGCAGCGCGGCAAGAGCCGCCGGTGGATTGGGTACCCCGTTGATGTGCTGCGGCCCGAAAAGTGTGACGAAGATCGGGTAGATGAGCAAGACCGCGCCGACCAGAGCGGCGGAGATGCTGGCCGTCTTCAGGTAGTTCGTGTCAATGGAGATGTGCTTTCGGTTGGCCAGCAGGTAGAGCACCGTCGCGCCCGCTCCCATCAGCACCAGGCTGGCGAAGAGCTCCGCAAAAATGAAGAACTGGGCGACACACAGGAGACCGAGGAGTGCTCCGACACGTTTCGGGCTCCATCGTTGGCGCACCAGGCTCTCGTGGAGGAGCAGGAAGAACAGGGGCGGAAGAGGCACGAAGACCAGGAACAGGTGCCCCGCCTGCGCGGTGACGTACGAGGAGAATCCGTAGAGCAATCCGCCAACGAAGGCAGCCGGCCACCATCGGGTCCAACGCCGCAGCACCAGGCACATCGAGAGCGCTGAGACAAAGGGGGCCGCCCACTCGAGGACGTTCCAGGTGACGACGGGACCGAACAGAAACGTAATCGGCGAGGCCAAGACGCCGAGAAGCAACATAGAGCCGTTCACCCCGGCATTGATGCCAACGGGATAGTTCTGCCAATCGGTGAAGAGAGGATTGTGGCCGTGGACCAGCGCGGCGTACGCCCACTCGATCCACCACACCCCGACGATTTGGTCCGCACTCCGTGGTCCTGCCATATGGCCAGGGCCGAGGGAGCTCAGGGGGCCGAAGTCGAGAGTGGCCAAGACCCCGTACGCGGCAATACAGGCGACGACGGGCCCCCATCGCCGCCAGTACCACCGTGTGCGCGCCGTGTCCCCACTCGACCGGCTGCGGGATCCTCGTCCGAGTTGGCTTCACGACTTTCCGTCGGCGCCAGCGCGTGCCCGGTGTCCGATGTCACCGTCTCCCCATCATTCTCGGGTGTCGCGCTCGAGATCACCCCCGTCACGCGCAACACGGGAAGGATCACGACACGGAACAAGCAAGTCATGAACCCTGCTCCCCGCACATCACTCCGTCCTGGCGTCGGAACCTCGGCGCGGCGAGTCTACCGAGAATCCGCTGGAAAGTACGGGGGCAACAGGCCGGGCCGACCGGGTTCGCTCCCCGCTGACTCGGCCGCGTTCAGACCGGCGCCGGGAGTGACGATGACGGCGGCGCTGGAGTCGAACGCGGGGTGGTCGGTGGCGCCGGGGTCACCTCCATGCCGATGGTCGGGATCGACCGGTCCATCCAGCGCGGCAGCCACCAATTGACCGGCCCGAGCAGCTCCATGATCGACGGCACGAGCACCATGCGCACCAGTGTGGCGTCGACCAGGACGGCCGTGGCCAGCCCGAGCCCGAAGACCTTGAGGATGTGCAGCGGGTCCTTGATCACGAACGAGGCGAAGACGCAGAACATGATGGCCGCCGCCGCCGTGATGATGCGGCCCGTGACCGCCAGGCCGTCCGCCACGCTCAGCGAGTTGTCGTGCGTGCGGAGCCACTCCTCGCGGATGCGGGAGAGCAGGAAGACCTCGTAGTCCATGGAGAGGCCGAAGAGCACGACGAAGAGGGCGACCGGTATCCAGGGGTCGATCGGTCCCGTCTCGCCGATCCCGATGATGCGCCCCGCCCAGCCCCACTGGAACACCGCCACCATCACCCCGTAGGCGGCGCCCACGCTGAGGAGGTTCATGATGACCGCCTTGAGCGGGAGCACCAGTGAGCGGAACACGACCATCAGGAGGAGGAACGAGAGGATCAGCACGGCGCCGATCACGATGAAGAGCCGGTGGCCGAGGAAGTTGGCGGCATCGATGCTCGCGGCCGTCTGCCCGCCCACCTGCGCGTCGACGCCGGTGCCGTTCGTGATGGGCGGGATGACGTCGTTGCGGAGGGTCTGCACGAGCGTCTCGGTTTCTTGCGACTGGGGCGACGTCGTCGGGTAGACGGCGATCACGGCGCCGGTGTGCGCTTCGTTGAACTCGGCGGGGGCGACGATAGGCGATCCCCGCGTTGTGTCCTTGGGCGGCGATGGCCTGTTGGAGTCGGTCGACGGTCTGCGTGTCGGCAGGGCCGTGCGTGGCGGCGGCCACGACGAGGGGGCCGTTGAACCCGGGGCCGAACCCCTGTGACAGGAGGTCGTAGGCCTGGCGGGTGGTGAGGGAGGCGGGGTCGTTGCTGGCGTCGGTGAAGGCGAGCCGCATGCTGAACAGCGGCAGGGCCAGCGCCACCAGGACGAGGACGGCCAGGGCGCCGGTGATCCACGCCCGGCGCTGCACGAAGCGGCTCCAGCGGTACCAGAACCCGTTCTCGGGCGGCGGGCCGCCCGTCTGGAGCAGCCGGGGCAGGTGCCACTTGTCGATGGCGTTGCCGGCAAACCCGAGCATGGCGGGCAGCAGGGTCAACGCGGCTATGAGCACCATCAGGACGGCGGCGATGCACGCCGACGCCAGGCCGATCATGTACGCCTGCCCGATGAGGAAGAGGCCGAAGAGCGAGATCACCACCGTGCTGCCGGCGAAGAGGACCGATCGGCCCGAGGTCATGAGGGAGGTGACGACCGCGTTGCGCGGATCACGGCCTTCAAAGATGCCCTGCCGGTAGCGGGTGACGATGAAGAGGGCGTAGTCGATGCCGACCCCGATGCCGATCATGGCCGCCATTTCGGGAGAGAAGTTCGGGACGGTGAGGACGTGGGTGAGGAGCTCCAGCAGGGCGATGCCGATCCCGAGGCCGGCCAGTGCAGTGATGACGGGCAGGCCCATGGCCACCACGGACCCGAACGCCAGCAGCATGATGATGATGGCGGCGGTGATCCCGAT
Source organism: uncultured Acidimicrobiaceae bacterium (assembly GCA_963753115.1). Classification (GTDB taxonomy): domain Bacteria; phylum Actinomycetota; class Acidimicrobiia; order Acidimicrobiales; family RAAP-2; genus Bog-473. The sequence goes on along the minus strand of CAVWBB010000003.1, from coordinate 198,892 downwards.
GCCTTCACTCGGTCCGGGCGCCGCCGTGGCGGCAGCCGAGATCGGGCTGCCGCCAAGCTCGACCTGGAACCCGTCGTGCGCGGCCGCCTGGGCGGTCGTGATGACCTTCTTCACCGCGGCAGTCGGGATGTCGGCGGTGTCGGTCGTGAACTGGACCTGGGCGAAAGCGATGTTGCCCTTGCTGGGGTCGGCGATCTGGTGGGCGCCGGCGGGCGAATACGGGCTGGTGACGCTCTGGACGTAGGGCAGCGACTCGACATCGGCGACAACCTTTTCGATGTCGGCCTTGGTGGCGGGGCTGTCGATGGGTGCCGCCGTGCGGAAGACGATGTCGGCCGTGTCCCCCGACTTCGAGGGGAACGTCGCCTGCAAGATGTCGGAGGCCTGCTGTGAGGGGGTGTTGCCCGCCGTGAACTTGTTCTCGAAGTGGGTGCCGACGACCTGGGAGAGGACCGTGATGCCGATGATGGCCAGGACCCAGAGAGCCAGCACGGTCCGGCGGCGGTCGTAGCAGGCGCCGGCCAGGCGGCCGAGGACGGTCTCGGGCTGGACCTCGTCGCCGCCCCCGGGCGTCAGATGCGCCCCATCCGGCGAACTCACGGCCGCTGCGCCCTAAGATTCATCACTGATGAGTTGTAGCACAGAATTCTTCGCTGGTGAATACCCCTCATGAGTGCCCCTCGAACGGCCGGCCGCCGGCCCGGCAACGTGGACACCCGAGGCGAGATCGTCGAGGCCGCCAAGCGTGTCTTCGCAGCCAAGGGGTACGACGGGGCGAGCCTGCGTGCGGTGGCCCGAGAGGCCGACGTGGACCCGGCCCTGGTGCACCACTATTTCGACGGGAAGGCCAGCCTCTTCGTGGCCGCGATGGCGCTGCCCTTCGATCCCCGGTCGGTGCAGCAGCACCAGCGCCCATCCACCCCGGGGACGTCCGCCGGGGTCGCCGTGATCACGGGCTTCCTCGCCATGTGGGATCACGCCGAGGGAACGGGCTCGTCGTTCGCGGCGTGCGTGGCCGGCATGGCCTCGTCGACGAGCGTGGCGGACGCCATGCGCGAGTTCGTCGCCGACCGGGTCTGGAACAACATCCCGGCGAACGAGGGTGAGAGCGAGGGCCTCGCCCGCCAACGCCAGGCCCTCGTCTCCTCGCAGCTGATGGGGCTCGCCTTCACCCGCTACATCCTCCGGGTGCCGCCGATCTCGACAGCCGCCCCGGCGGAGATCGCCCGCTGGGCCGGCCCGACACTCGACCGCTACATGATCGGGCCCATCGACTGAGCCGCGCACAGCGACGCCTCCGTCGCGGCCTGCCGCCCGACGACTAGCGCGCAACGTCAGGGATTCTTCACATGAACGACGACGGCCGCGCTCAAGCTGCTCTGGCCGGCACTGCCATACGCCTCGCTCCGCACGGTGTACGTCCCGTTGGCCACTGTGGCGGTGTTCCAGCCCGCCAGCCAGCCGTACAAAAATCGGTTCGCGGTCTCCTGGAACGTACGACCCATTCCCGTGATCTGGAAGACGACCTTGCGAAGCCCGAGACCTGCTGATGCTGCGGCGACGAGATATTGGCGGCCCTCGAGTCTGTTCGCCACTCGTTGGCTTCACGACCTGCGTCGCCGGTGGAGCAGCGACGAACGATGGTGCCGCGCTCGGCGCGACGGTCTTCAGGCGGCGCTTGACATCGAACCAGACCGTCGCGCCACCCACACGTGACGGCGTCACCGATGGCGGCGGTGAAGAGCGCACGTGACGGCCGCCGGGTGCTGGCCCACCGGGAGAACGACGGCCGTACCCACATCGTTCTGGCGGAGGAACTCGCGGAGATCGGCGACCAGATCCCTGGTGACGAGGAGGTGGGCCTGCCCGGTCGTCGTCGTCACGCCGTAGAACTCGAAGTCGAAGAACGCCTGCACCGAAGCGGGCGCGAGGAGAGACGGTCCAGCGGTGTTCGCAGTGTCTCCGTCCGGTCGCCATCCGTAGCTCCCGATCAGCTTGAAGGGGATACCCGCAGAGGCCTGGCCGAGCAGGGGGTCGTTGATGGCCTGATAGCGCCGCGAGAAGGAGTAGCCGAAGGCACCGGGAAAGGAGGGGGAGTTCGGATACGGATAGGCGAGCACCACGCTTCCCGCTGGGATTTTGGCCGCGGCGAGCGAGTCGAAGAACGGAGCGACCGGGGTCGGGACAACCGTCTCAGCGTTGCAGCGGGAGAGCAGGCAGGACGATGATGCCAGCAGCGAGCTACGACGACAACCAGACCTGTGATCCGCTTTCGCCGCGGGAAGGCAACGCCCACGGACGTGCGATCGTCTCGCCAGCGTCGGTAGGCCTCGTCAAGCCCGATGGCCACGACCGCCCCACCGAAGAGACACGTGAAGAGGACCAAGCGTGGCGGGTCCAGACCCTCGAGCAAAGGCAGATGCGCCAGGACGACGTAGGGCAACGGCACATGGGTGTCGTAGCCCGCCGACAAAGAGGGTCGAGCCGAGCGACAGGAGATACGAGATAGCCGTCATGGCGCCCGCCAGCACCACGATGCCTCGCTTGCGCAACCAGTACACGGTGCCCGCAACAGCCAGAACGAACGGCAGCCCGAGGTACAAACTCGCCGACGAGCCGAAGTGTTGCGTACTGAAGGACGTGAGCCCGGGAGTGGTGAACCGTTGGAAGCGAGTCGGCACAATCCAACCGAGCAGGTCGCCATGGAACAGCTTGACGACCGAGTTCGGAGCTCCGTTCGCCGCCTGCGGGCCGAAGAGCGCGTAGGCCACTGGCACCGCCAGCAGGATCGCACCGACGACGATGGTCCACGTGCCGAACGTCCTGGGTAGGGCCATCGAGCGGCGAAGGACCTCCGCTCGGCCAGCAGGTAGAGCACAACCGCAATGAGCCCGAACAGCACCGTGCTCGCGAAGACCTCCGACGACACCAGGAACTGTGCCGGCAGAGCACGGCAAGGAGCACTCCGGCACGGGCGGGCCTCCACTGCTGGCGCACCAGGCCCTCATAGAGAACGAGATAAATGAGTGGTGGGCAGCGGCACGAAGGTGAGGAACACGTAGCCGCTTGCCTGCGCGGTCTGGTAGACGCAGAAGCCGTAGAGCAGGCCTCCCGCGAAGGCCGCAGGCCACCACCGCGTCCAGCGCCGGAGGACAGAGGCACATCGCGAAGGCCGAAGCGCACAATGTCAGGCGAACGAGGACATTCCATGAGACCACGGGTCCGAAGACGGCCGTGATCGGTGACACGAGAGTCCCGAGTCGCGAGCATCGAACCGTTGGGCCCGAAGTTGATGCCGACGGGATAGTTGATCCAGTTCGAGAAGAACGGATTCTGCCCGTGGGCGAGAGCGTGCTCGGCCCACGCCATCCACCACACCTGGATGGTCTGATCGGCTCCCCCGGGACCGGCGAGTGTGTCGATCCCATGTCGTCGAGATGGCCAAAATCGATGAGGGACAGCGCCGATAGCCGACGCCGCATGCGACGATCGGCCACCACCTCTCGCCAGCCACCAGTCACGCGTCTCGCCGGCTCGATCCTGGAAGGTACCGTCGTCGAGCGATCTGCCGACGTCAGACCGTGTGTCCGCTGTCACGCGCCCGCAGAGTCCACGGTCCGACATGGGCGGCACGGCGGCATCACATCGGCCGTGAGTCCCAGTCGCACCACCGCCGTCTCATCGCTCCCACGGTGCGCGGCCGGCGGATCCTATGCCTTCGACGTCCACGGGCTCGGAGTCCATGAGCTCTCCCCACGTGCCTTGCCGCCGGTGAAACGTTGGGACCTGAAGTCGTCAGGCCTCCGCCCACTGGACGAGGAGCGAGGGCGAGGGGCGACGGGCGAGAGGTGAGTCGTGAGGCGGCGATTAGCCGCGCCGAGCGCGCAGCTCGGCCGCCACTTCCTTGCCGTTGGCCTTCCCCGACGTGGCCTTCATGACCGCACCGGTGAAGAACCCCATCAACTTGTCGTCGCCTTCCACGAAGCGACCCCATTCGTCGGGGTTGGCCGCGATCACCTCGTCGAGCACCGCGCCCAAGGTGTCGGACCCCAGGGCCTCGAAGCCCATCTCCTTGGCCACCGCCGTCGGGTCTCCCCCACCGCGTTCGAGCAGTGCGCCCAGCACAGCCTTGGACTGGGTCGCCGAGAGCTGACCGCTCGACTCCATGCCGAGCACCGAGGCGAACGACTTCGGGTCGAGCTCGAGTCCCGCCTCGCTCTGTGCCGCCACCTCGTTGGCGGCGCGGGCCAGGGCCAGCGAGACGGGCACCCCGCCATCGGCCGCAGCCGTCACCAGACTGTCGAGACCCAGGTCGACGACGGCATGGATCTGGTCCCTCTCGGCATCGGTCGGTGACCCACCGAGTGCAGACGCCAGCACCGCACGCCGGTCCGCCGGCATGGCACCGAGCCCGGCCCGCACCCGCTCCTGCCACGCCGCATCGGGCGCCAAGGGCACCAGGTCCGGCTCGGGGAAGTAGCGATAGTCGTTGGCCTCTTCCTTGGAGCGCATCGAGTCCGTGCGCCCCGCTGACTCGTCCCAGTGCCGGGTCTCCTGGTGGACCTTCTCGCCGGACTCGAGCAACGCGATCTGGCGCGCCGCCTCGTACTCGATCGCCCGACCGAGCGACCGCAGCGAGTTCAGGTTCTTGATCTCGCATCGGGTGCCGAAGGCATCACTTCCAACCGGCCGGACCGAGACATTGGCGTCCACCCGCATGGAGCCCTCCTCCATCCGTCCGTCCGACGCGCCGGTCGCCATGAGGATCCCCCGCAGCTCGGCGGCGTAGGCCCGCGCCTGGGCGACCGTGCGGATGTCGGGCTCGCTCACGATCTCGACCAGCGGGACTCCCGAGCGGTTGTAGTCGACCAGCGCGTGGTGAGCCGCGTTGATACGACCGCTCGCCCCGACGTGGGTGAGCTTTCCCGTGTCCTCTTCCATATGCGCCCGCGTCACGCCGACCCGGAACCCGTCGGGGAGCTCGAGCCACCCGTCGATGTTGAGCGGGAGGTCGTATTGGCTGATCTGATAGTCCTTCGCCTGGTCCGGGTAGAAGTAGTTCTTCCGGGCGAACACGGACGGTCGGATCTCGCAATGCAGCGCCGCCCCAATGCGCATGGCGAAATCGACGGCCTGCTCATTGAGGACGGGCAGCGAGCCCGGCAAACCGAGGCACACCGGACAGATGTTCACGTTGGGCTCGTCGCCGAATGCGTTGCGGCACCCGCAGAAGAGCTTCGTCGCCGTCTTCAGCTCGCAGTGCACCTCGAGCCCGACCACCAGTTCCCATTCCGTGCTCATGCGCCCGCCCCCGTCGGCGCGTGGTCCTCGACCACCTGGGCCACCCGGAACAGCAGGGCCTCCTGCAGCGCGGGGGCCAGCACCTGGACACCCACCGGCAGCCCGTCGGCGCCCGCCCCGAACGGCACGGACACGGCGGGATGCCCCGAGAGGTTCGACGGAATGGTGCACACATCGTTCATGTACATGGCCATTGGGTCGTCCACCTTCGCCCCGAGATCGAACGCCGTCGTCGGCGCCGTCGCGCCGAGCAACACGTCGAAGGACTCATAGGCCCGGTCGAACGCCCGCATCACCAACGTGCGGACCCGCTGGGCCTGCGCGTAATAGGCGTCGTAGTAGCCGGCCGACAAGGCATACGTCCCCAGCATGATCCGCCGCTTGACCTCCGCCCCGAAGCCCGCCGTGCGCGTCGCCGTGTTCATGGCCGCCGCGTCATCACCGTCGACCCGCAGCCCGTACCGCACACCGTCGTAACGGGCCAGGTTGGACGAGGCCTCCGCCGGCGCGATCAGGTAGTAGGCGGACAACCCGTACCCGAACTCGGGCACCGAGACGTCCTCCACCTTGGCGCCGGCGCCGGCCAACGCGTCGGCCGCCTCCTGCACCCGCGCCACCACGTCGGGCGCGCAGCCGTCGACCAGATCGCGGCAGACCCCGACCCTGATCCCCTCGACGCCGTCGTGCACCCTGGCCAGCGTCGGCTCGGGCAGTGACGGCAGCGACGTGCTGTCGCACGGGTCGTGTCCTGCCAGGACGTCGAACAACAGCGCGGCGTCCGCCACGGTCGTCGCAAACGGGCCGATCTGATCGAGCGAGCTGGCGAAGGCCACCAACCCGTACCGCGACACGCGACCGTAGGTGGGCTTCATCCCGACCACCCCGCACAAGGCGGCAGGCTGGCGGATGGAGCCGCCGGTGTCCGAGCCGAGGCTGAGCGGGGTGAACCCGGCCGCCACGGCGGCGGCGGAACCACCGCTGCTGCCGCCCGGAACCTTGCCGCTGTGACGCGGGTTGCGCGTCGGCCCGAACGCCGAGTTCTCCGTCGAGCTGCCCATGGCGAACTCGTCCATGTTGGTCTTGCCGAGCGCGATCGCCCCGGCACCGCGCAGCGCCTCCACCACCGTGGCGTCGTAGGGCGGGCGCCAACCCTCCAGAATCCGGGATCCGCACGTCGTGACGGCGCCCCGCGTGCAGAGGTTGTCCTTGAGAGCCACCGGCACCCCCGCCAGCGGGCCCGGGTCGTTCCCCGCCGCCACCGTGGCGTCGACGGCGTCGGCCGCGGCGCGGGCTTCGTCGGGGAGGACGGTGAGGAAGGCGTTGATGTCGCCGTCTCCCGCGGCGACCGCGGCGAGCGCCTCGTCGACCGTCTCACGGGCCGACCGTTGCCCCGAGCGGATGGCAGCGGCGAGGGACAGAGCCGTCGCCGTCATGGCGCCTCTCCCCCGATGCGTGGCACGCGGAACCGGTGATCCTCCACCAACGGCGCCGCGGCGAGCACCTCGTCGCGGTCGAGGCTCGGACGGGGCTCGTCGGGGCGCAGGACGTTCTCGAGCGCGATCGGGTGCGACGACGGCTCCAAATGCGAGAGATCGAGCGACGCGACATCGGCCGCATGGTCGAGCACCGTCCGCAGCTGTCCTGTGAAGAGCTCGACTTCGTCGTCGCTCAGGTCGAGCCGGGCCAGGCGGGCGACGTACACGACGTCCTCCCGGCGCAAGCCTGTCGGGTCCTCGCTCATGGCCGCGGCGCGAGCACGTTGCTGGCGAACTCGACGGTGCGTGTCTCGATCTCGTCCTTGTCCCAGTCCAAGGTGGCCACGTGGAAGCTCCGCTCCAACACCACCTGCTCGACAGGGCCCTTGGCCCGGGCCACCAGCTTCTGGCTCGAGACGGGGTCGACGACGTGGTCCTGGACGCTCGTGAAGACGAGGACCGGGCAGGTCACCGACTCGAGCTCCGCCTCCACGTCGGCCGCGGCGGCGAACAGTGAGAGCGTCGCTTGCAATGGGAGTCCGGGGTAGGCCGCCTCGACCGCACCCTCCATTGCAATGTCGGAGCCGATGCCGGGTGCCACCTCGTCGCCTCCGTCGAGCATGGCCTGGATGAAGCCGATGGTGTCCGCGTCCGGCGACGACAGCAGGGGGTTCACGACGGCGATGGCCGCGATCTCTGGGTGGTGCTCGGCCAGCCAGACGCTCAGCATGCCGCCCATGGAGAGCCCGACCACGACGACGCCGTCGCTGCGCGCCGCCAGTTCGGTGTAGGCCGCCTCGGCCGCGGCCGACCAGTCCTCCCAGCGCGTGTCGAGCATGTCCTCAATCTGCGTCCCGTGTCCCGGCAGCAGCGGCATCTCGACGGTGAAGCCGGCGTCGGCCAGTGCCAGAGCCAGTCCACGCATCGACTGCGGGTTGCCGGTGAACCCGTGCAGGACCAACGCGCCACGGGCGTCGCCAGTGGTTGCATACGGCTCGGCACCGGGGATAATGGACGCGCTCACGGTCCGGCAGCCTACCGGCGAGACGAGTAGGGTTCCGGCGGCCAGATGGCTCCGGGCGGGGCAACGCAGGTCCTGCACCATGACCGAGACGAAGGAGCACAGCGATGTCTTCATATCCGTTCCTCAGTGACGAGTGGCTGGGCGAAGCTCGGAGGATCCGCGCCGAGTACGAAGGCAAGACCGCTCCCGTCCCACACGTGGTCCGTATGAACCTGGTGGTGACGTCGGTCCCTTTCTCGGAAGAGGACATCCACGCCCACATGGACACCTCGAGCGGCGAGCTGGTGCTCGACACCGGTCACCTCGAGATCCAGGACCTCAAGGTCACGGTGGACTACGACACGGCCAAGGCGATCCTGATCGAGGGCAACCCCCAGGCCGGCATGCAGGCCTTCATGGCCGGCAAGGTGCGTGTCGAGGGTGACATGGCCAAGCTCATGGCCCTGCAGTCGGCGCCCGCGGCGGCTGATCCCAGTGCCGCCGAGATGGCCGCCAAGTTGCGCGACATCACCGAATAGGGCAGGCGCTCCCCCGCGGTCAGCGGTCAGCGGTCATCCGGCGTCGGCCAGCCGCTGCGCCGTCCGGGCCGCACGCGGCAGCGGCCGTATGAACAGCGCACAGACGACGGCGGCCGCGGCAACGCCGGCACCGACCCAGAACGGGACGCTGAAGCTGTGCAGGAGCGCGGTGCTGTGGTGCACGTCTCCCAGACCCGACCTGCGGGCGATCGACTCCTGAATGGTCAAGACCGCCTGGATCCCTGCCACCTCCCCGACCTGGGCCGCCAGCAACTGTGCGGCGCTCATGACCCCGTACTCCGACGCCGCAACCTCGTTGGACATGGTCGCCGATGGTCGCCGGCATGGAGACGCCCATGCCGAGTCCGGAGAGGGCCAGCGCGATCAGGATCACCGCCAGTCCCGCCGTCGGGCTCAACGTGGCGAACAGGATCATGGACAGCAGGAGCGAACCGGTGCCGAACAGGCTCGCCGTCCGCTCCCCCGTACGCACGGTCATATAGCCGGCGATCGGTGCGCTGATGGCGAACAGGAGCGGCCGGGCCACCGAAATGAAGCCGACCTGCGACACGCTGTAGCCGTAGACCTGTTCCATCAACAAGGGGAAGAGGAAGAAGCCGCCGAAGTAGGCGAAGCTCGAGAACGCTTTCGTCCCCATCGGGAACATGAAGTTCCGACGGCGCCAGTAGGTCGTCGGCACCAGCGGCGTGGCGAAGGTCAGCTCCCGGCGTATGAACACGGCCGTCAGCAGGATCGCCAAGACGCCACAGGTGATCACCGCCGGCGACGTCCATCCCGCGATGGGCCCGACGCTCAGGACCAGCATCGCGGCCGTGACGGATCCCGCCAGGCTCCAGCTCCCCACCCAGTCCATGCCGTCCCAGACGCGTGAGCGCTCCCGCACGGCGCCGTCGCCATCCCCACCGTTCGCCGACGCTCCGTCCACGCCCACGCCCACGTCCTCGGGCCGCGCCTTCCGGTGCGTCGGCAGCAGAATCGCAACGACCGCCGACGCGATGACGAGCAGCACCAGTTGCCCCCAGAAGAGCGTCCGCCATCCGAAGTACTGAATGACCGGCGAGCCCAGCGTCACACCGAGCACGGGGCCGCCGGCGCCGACCAGCGACCACCACCCCAGCGCCTTGACGCGGTCCTGGCGCGAGAACAGCTCCAGGATGATCGCCATCGACGCCGTGCCGGTGGCGGCGCCCTGCACCCCGTCGAGGGCGCGGGCGAACAGGAGGATTCCGACGTTCGGCGCCGTCGCCGTGAGGATCGCGCTCGACCATCGCCCCCAACAGCCCGAACTGGTAGAGCCGGCGATGGCCGAAGAGGTCCCCGGCCTTGCCGAAGAACGGCGCCGCCACGCCGAAGGCGAGCAGCGGTCCAGTCGAGGCCCAGGCGAGGACGGAGAAGTTGGTGTTGAAGTCCGCCTTGACCGTGGGCAAGGCGACGACGAAGACGGTGAACGTGATGTTGAGGGAGAGCAGCCCCGCCAGGAGGGCGATCAGCGCCCACCACTGGTAGCGGGGACTGCGGACGGCTCGTCCCGTGACGCGCCGGTGCAGCAGCACGAACCAGTTCGTCTCGACGGAGCCGTCCGCCCCCAGCGTGCCCATGGCTCCGCCGCCGGGGTCGAATTTGGGGTCGAGAAGGACGTCGGTCTGCTCCTCGCCCTGCTCCTCCACCTGGGACACCCTACGTGCCCGCCTCGGGATGCCCCCTCCGGCAACGCCTTCACCGGGCCGAGGGAAACCGCCCGACGCTGGTCAGCGCAGACCGCGCAGGCGGAACCACCAATTGGGGTCGCGCCCGTGGGCATGGAAGTGGTTCGGGATCTGGCGCATCACCCGGTCGACCGACCATTCACCCTCGCCGAAGCGGGCATCGGCCACCCGGGTCAGCTCGGCCACCATGTGGTCGACGTCGCTCTCGGGTGGTGTCGGCCCGTGGTGCCTCCACACGACCATGGGGACGCCGCAGACCTCGCAGTCGGCCACCCAGCAGATGTCGTCCTCGTGGTGCCACTCGGAGAGGCGCGCCGCCTCGCAGAGGTCGCAGTCGGGATCGAACGGGAGCGCCACGGCGCGGCTAGTGCGTGAAGATCTGGACGGACGAGCCGGTCGGCACCGTCGACCCCACCGAAGGCTGCGTGCCGCTGACCATGCCGCTGGGGCTGCCGGAGACGCCCGAGACACTGAACCCGGCGTTCTGCAACGCGCTGGTGGCCTGCGTCACCGTGTCGCCGATCACGTTGGGAACGGTCGTCGTCGGAGGTCCCGTCGAGATGTTGACCGCCACCGCCGAGCCAAACGGCGCTGGCTGCCCGCTGGCTGGCGACGTCGAGATCACCTGGCCCGAGGGCACCGTCGCGCTGGACTCGTTGTTCTGGGTCGCCGTGAGGCCGACCGCCGTCAGGGCGGCCTGCGCCTGGTTGAAGGTGTAGCTGGACGGGATACTCGGCACCGTCACCGGCTCGTGGCCCAACGAGGGGACCAGCGTGATGGTCGCCCCGTACGGCGCCTTCGTCGGGTTCTGGGTCGAGCCGATCGACCACAGGACCAACACCTGGGACGGCACGGTGTTGTTGTAGGTCCCGGGCGCGCAGACGGACTGGAAGTGCGCCGACTGGAGGGCGGTCGCGGCCTGCGCGCAGGTCATACCGGCGAGCGACGGGACGGTGACGTCAGGCTTCCCGGAGGACAGCACGACAGTGACCGTCGAGCCTTCCTTCTGGGACACGCCCGGCTTGGGGCTCTGCAGCACCACGTCGCCGGCCGCCACGGTGATGGAGGTGACCGGCTTGCCCTCCTTCAGGGTCATATGGACCTTGTTCACCGAGGCCCGGGCCTGTGCCACCGGCAGGTTGACAACCGTCGGCACGGGGTGCGAGGGCGTGAAGACCTTCATCTCGAAGGCCGTCACCAGCCCGGCGGCGATGATCACCGCGGCGGCGATCGCCCCGACAATCCACCAGGTCCGGTGGCTCTTCTTCCGTGTGAACGGCCCCGTGGGCCCCCCGGAGCTCATCCCGCGGTCGCGCTTCGAACGGCCCGTGTTGGGCTCGGCGTCGAAGATCTCGCCCGGACCGGCCTTGGTGCCGACGGGCGCACCCGCCAGGCCGGGCGCGATCGCCGTCCCGTCGGGCGACGTCGCCCCACCAGCGAGGGCCGCACCAGCGGCGGCACCGGCCCCCAGCGCGACTCCCGAGTCCGTCAGCTCCGAGACGCCCGGCGCCCGGAACCCGTTGATCGGCGCAACGTCCTCGGGCCTGGGCGTCACCAGGGGCAGCGCCGAAGGTGTCGGCAGCGCAGAGGCGAGCGCGCCCAGCCGGGCTGCCAGCCCCGCCGCGTCGAGGCGGGACGCCACGTCGGGAGCGGCGGCGCGGGCCAACACGTCATCGAGCGGGCCCAACAGGTCGTTGTGCGGCAGCGGCTGCCCGATACGAGCGGCGAGCGTCCCCATCGTCGTGTCCGTGACGAATGGGACCGTCCCCGTCACCGCCTCGTAGAGGACGAGCGCCAGCGAGTACACGTCGGCACGACCGTCGACCGGCTTCCCCTCGGCCGCTTCCGGCGAGATGTACCGGGCAGTCCCCACCATCGCCCCGGCCGGCTCGGTCCACGCCGCCTCCGCCAGCGCACGGGCCACACCGAAGTCGGCGACCCGCACCCGCCCCTCCTCGTCGAACAAGAGGTTGGCGGGCTTGATGTCTCGGTGCACCAGCCCCCGCAGGTGCGCATAGGCCAGGCCCTGCGCCACCTCCGTCCCCAGTTGGGCCGCCTGCGACAGCGAGAGCCGGATGCCGCGATCCAACAGATCGCGCAACGAGCCCCCGCCGAGATACTCCAACACCAGAGTACGGACCGTCCTGGTCCTCGCCCCAGTCGAAGACACGCAGCACATGCGGGTGGTTCAAGGACGCAACGGACCGCGCCTCGGCCCGGAAGCGTTTCAGGAACGCCTCGTCGGTCGCCAACCCGGGTTGAAGGACCTTCACGGCGACGTGACGCTGCAACGACACATCTTCCGCGAGGAAGACGTGGGCTGATGCGCCGGTGCCCAGTGCGGAGAGCAGCCGGTACCGCTTCCCTAGGACCCGGCCGATGGAGTCTGAAATCAGGGGCATCGGGGCGGAATCAGGCTACCGAGTGCGGACGCTCGTTCGGTGGACACCCCCCTACCTGCAACGGCCGCGCTCACCCGGGAAATTCGCCGGTTTCGAGGAGGTCCTGGAACGACCCTCCGTCCACGGTCGGGATGCCGAGCTCGTCGGCCTTCTTGAGCTTGCTGGCGCCGGGCGATTCGCCCACCACGAGCACGAACGTCTTCTTCGACACGCTGCCGGGCGACTTGCCGCCCCGGGCCAGAATCGCCTCTTCGGCCTCCTCGCGCGTGTAGTCGGGGACCCCCCCGGTGACCACCACCGTCTTGCCTTCCAGCGTCTGCGGGAGGGCCGCCGCCCCGGCTCCGCCATCCGACGTCCCGGCGGGACCGGACCCCGGCTCCGTCATGGTCACGCCGGCCTCGCGCAGCCGCGCGATCACGGCCACGTTGGTGTCCGCCGTCACGAACTCGGCGAGGCTCGCCGCGATGATCCCGCCGACACCGTCGACCGCCGCCAGCTCCTCCACCGTCGCCGCGGCGATCGCCTCCAGCGACCCGAAGGCACGCGCCACGGCGCGGGCACCCGTCGGCCCCACGTGCCGGATGCCCAAAGCGACCAGCAGCCGGCTCAGCGGCTGGTTCCGTGAGGCATCGATGCCCGCCACCAGATTCGCCGCCGACACCGCGCCGAACCGCTCCAGAGTGACAAGTTGCTCGGTGGTGAGGTCGTAGAGGTCGGCGGCGTCATGGAGGAGGCCCGCGGCGACAAGCTGCAACACGCGCTCCTCACCGAGCCCCTCGATGTCCATCGCCGAACGCGACGCATAGTGCGAGATCCGCTGCACCCTCTGCGCCGGGCAGTCGATGTTGGTGCAATACGTGTCGCTCTCCCCTGGCAGACGCACCAGCGGCTGTCCGCAGGACGGGCACGTCGTCGGGAACGCCCACTTCGGCTTGCGGCGCTTCGGCACCCCGGGGCCCTCGCGCACCGGCCCCACGACCTCGGGGATGACGTCGCCCGCCTTGCGCACGATCACGAGGTCGCCCGGCCGGACGTCCTTGGCCGCCACCTGGTCCTCGTTGTGCAGCGTCGCCACGCCGACGGTGGACCCGCCCACGAAGACAGGCTCCAGGCGGGCGAACGGCGTCGCCCGCCCGGTGCGCCCGATGGAGACCATGATGTCGAGGAGCCGGGTCGTGCGCTCTTCGGGCGGGAACTTGAAGGCGATGGCCCATCGCGGCGCCCGCGACGTGGCCCCGAGGACGTTGTGCAGGGCGATCTCGTCGACCTTGGTGACGACGCCGTCGATCTCGTAGGCCAGCTGATGGCGTTCCTCGGCCAGTTCCTCGCAACGGGCCACGACCGCCGTCATCCCCTTGATCTGACGGGCGTCGGGGCTCACCGGGAACCCGGCTTTGCGCAGCTGCGCCAGCGTCTCGGTCTGCGTGGCCGCCGGCCACTTGCCCGTTGCCGACGCACCCTCCACGACGCCGATCGCGTAGGCCCAGAAGTGCAGCGGCCGCTGCGCCGTGATCGCCGGGTCCTTCTGGCGCAATGCGCCGGCGGCGGAATTGCGCGGGTTGACGAAGAGGCGCTCCCCCAACTCGGCCTGCCGCTTGTTCATGGCGTCGAATTCGGCGACGGGCATGTAGATCTCGCCGCGCACCTCGAGCACGTCGGGATAGGGCCCGCCCGCCTTTGCCAGTCCTCTTGGGCACGTCCGCCACCGTGACGATGTTCGCCGTCACGTCCTCCCCCGTCACGCCGTCGCCCCGCGTCGCGGCTTGCACGAACGTGCCCCGCTCGTACGTCAACGACATGGCCACGCCGTCGACCTTGGGCTCGCACGAGAAGGCCAGTGACTCGAGATCGAGGTCGGGCGCCTGGCGCCGCAGTCGCTCGGACCAGGCGCGCAGCTCGTCCTCGCTGAATGCGTTGTCGAGGCTCATCATCGGGACCCGGTGCCGCACCTCTTGGAAGAGCCCCGAGGGTGCCGCCCCGACTGCCTGCGTCGGAGAGTCCGGCGAGGCCAGCGCGGGGTAGTCCGCCTCGAGCTGCCGAAGCTCCACCACGAGGAGGTCGTATTCGGCGTCGGGGATCTCGGGCGCATCGAGCGTGTGATACAGCTCGTTGTTGTGCAGGATCAGTGCACGCAATTCCTCGGCACGCGCTGCCGCCTTCGGCGGCACGGCGTCACCGCCCCCGTTCGCGTGCTCCTTCGCCGCAGCCACTGCTATGCGGCGATACCCGCGCCCACGACGGCGTCGGGGTCGAGCGCGTCGTAGAGCGCCACCGTCTGGCCCGGCGCCACCGGTCGCTGCGGGGCGTCGAAGCGGACCTCCATGCCGGCGCCGACGTCCGGCGCACCGGACCCATCGGGGGTCAGCAACGTGCAGGGCACCGGGCGACCGTGCGCGCTGACCTGCGCCACCGCCCGGGCGCCCGGAGCGAGCGGCCGGTCGACCCAGGTGAGAGACGGACCGGCCAGCACCACCGACGTGCGCAGCGCCTCAGCGGCGCTGCCGACGGTGACCCGCCGCGCGCCCACGTCGACATGCGTCACGTAGCGCCGCTTGCCGTCGCTCCCGTGACCCATGCCGCGCCGCTGGCCCACCGTGACGAGCTCGACCGCGTCGACGGAGCCGGCCGGGCGGCCCTCGCCATCCACCACCTCGGCGGGGTGCAGCTCCACGCGCCGCGACAAGAAGCCCTCACGGCCCTCGGCACTCCCTATGAAGCACACGTCCTGGCTGTCCGGCTTGCCCGCCGTGCGCAGGCCGAGGCGGCGGGCGTTGGCCCGGACGTCGTCCTTGGTCATGTCGCCGACGGGGAAGAGGACGCGGGCGAGCGAGTCCTGGCCCAGCATCGACAGCACGTACGACTGGTCCTTCGCCGGGTCGGCACCCCTGCGCAGCCCGTGCCCACCGTCATCCTCGAGGCACACCCGGGCGTGATGGCCCGTGGCGAGTCGGTCGAAGCCGAGACGGTCGGCCCGGTGCAGCAGTCGATCGAACTTCATGGAGCGGTTGCACTCGATACACGGGTTGGGTGTCCGCCCCCGCGCATGCTCTCCCACGTACGGCGCCACGACCTTGCGGTCGAACTCCTCGGTCAGGTTGAAGACGTGGTGGGTGATGCCCAGCTGCTGGGCCACCCGGCGGGCGTCCTCGACGTCGGCGACGGAGCAGCACCCGGAGTCGGAGGGGCCACCCCACAGCTTGAGCGTGGCGCCCACGACGTCGTGACCCTGCTCGACCAGGAGCGCCGCCGCAACGGAGGAATCGACACCTCCCGACATGGCCACGAGCACTCGCATGCGACCAGTGTGCCACCGGGAACAACGGGACCCGGCCGTCGCCGACCCCGTCAGCTCTCGCCGACGGAGCGACGCCACCACCGCCGGGACGACCGCCAGAGCACGGTCGACGTCGGCGTCCGTCGTGCCATACCCGAGGGTGAAGCGCAGAGCACCCGCCGCCAGCTCCGGCGGAACGCCCATGGCGGAGAGGACGTGGCTGGGCTGGAGCGCGCCGCTGGCACAGGAAGAACCACCCGAGACACAGACGCCCTGCTCCCCCAGCGCCACCAGGAGCTCCTCCCGCTCGACTCCGGGCACGCACAGATGGAGGTGACCCGGCAATACCGTGACCCCGGCGGCAGTCGCCGCGGCTGGAACCGTGCCGTAGGCGCCCTCCACGGAAGCGAGGAGGCCGTCGCGCAACCGGTCGCGCAGTGCGGCGACCCTCGGCCCGGCCACGGCACGCTCGGCCGTCACCAGGCGCAGCGCCGTGGCCAGCCCGACCGCGCCGGCGACATCCTGGGTCCCGGACCGCCGCTCGCGCTCTTGCCCTCCGCCGTACTGGCGGGGTTCCAACACGACGCGCCCATGCACTGCCAGTGCGCCGATCCCGACAGGACCTCCGACCTTGTGCGCGCTCAGCGACACGAGGTCGGCGCCCGCCGTCACCTCGGCCAGGTCCAGATAGGGCGCCGCCTGCACGGCGTCGGTGAAGACGTAGGCCTTGGGGGCGCAGCAGCGCACCGCCTCGATGAGATCCGGCAACGGCTGTACGACCCCCGTCTCGTTGTTCGCCGTCATCACCGCCACGCACGTGACCTTCGACGACAGCGTGCGGGCCAGCGCATCAGGATCCACCAGGCCGTACTGGTCCACCGGCAACTCGCGCACGTCGATGCCGCTCCTCGCTGCGGCCTTGGCCGACTCGCGCACGGCCGGGTGCTCGACAGCCGAGTACAGGACCACCGCCTCGCCATTTGCTTGGCGCGCCGCCTCGGCCGGTCCCAACACGGCCAGGTTGGCGGACTCGGTGCCACCGGAGGTGAAGACGATGTCGCCGGGATCCCGGCCGAGATAGGCGGCCACCTCGTCACGCGCCTCTTCGAGCAGGCGTCGCGCCCGCTGGGCCGGCGGGTGGCTGCCCGTCGGGTTGCCCAGCAGACCCCCGGCGCCGGAATCAGCGTGGACCTCGGCCATGGCAACGGCCACCTCGGGACGTAGCGGCGTCGTGGCGGCGTGGTCGAGGTAGGTCATAGATGTCGTGCCAGTCTGCCCGTACAGCGGACGGCGTACGACTGGCGTGCCGTGGCCGGCGAGGCGGCTGGTCGGTCCCTCGACGAGTGAACCGTGGCCGACGCGTGGCGAATTGAAACCGCCTCGGGTGAATTTCGTAGACAACAGTTCCGAATTAGAGTCTCGCACGGCCACGGGGAAGGGATGCTGGGCTTGAACTCGCTAGCGTTGGACGAGCGCTTCCTCGCGACTGGCGATGAAGCGGGGACGGCTCCTGAAGACCGACGCTTCCGCCCCGACGTGGAAGGTCTTCGAGCGGTCGCTGTCTTGCTCGTCGTCTTCTATCACGCCGATGTGGCCCGGGTCACCGGCGGATATGTCGGCGTCGACGTCTTCTTCGTGATCTCTGGTTTCGTCATCACCGGGCTCCTTCTGCGGGAACGCCAAGGCAGCGGCCGCACGTCGATTCCGAATTTCTATGCACGGCGGCTCCGGAGGATCCTTCCCGCGGCGACGCTGGTCATCATCGTCGTCGTGGCCGCCTCATACCTGATGCTCGGCTACGTGTCGGGCGACATCGTCGCCGACGATGGTCGTTGGGCCGCTGTCTTCTTGTCGAATTTCCACTTCGAGGCAGTCGGGACGAACTACTTCACTGCCAACCTCCCCCCTTCGCCGCTCCAGAACTATTGGTCGCTATCGGTCGAAGAGCAGTTCTACGTCGTCTATCCCACCCTGTTCTTGCTCATCGCCCGGCTGAAGAGTCGTCTGTCCTTGCAGACGAAAATGGCGATCACGTTGGTCGTGGTGACGGTCGCCTCGTACTGGCTCTCGGTCGCCCAGACTGCCTCGCAACCAACCGCGGCGTACTTCTCCCCCTTCACCCGGGCTTGGGAGCTGGCCCTCGGAGCGCTCGTCGCCGTGGGGACGCCGTGGCTCAGGCGGATCCCGGCTCGGGCCGCGGCTCTGCTCACCTGGGTCGGACTGGCCGCTATCGCGCTGGCCGCATTCACCTTTACGGCGGCGACGCCCTATCCGGGTTCACTGGTGGCCATCCCGGTGCTCGGTGCGGCACTGGTCATCGCCGGTGGAGCGGCGGTGCCACGTCGAGGAGCTGAGCAGTTGCTGGGGCTCGGGCCCTTCCAATGGTTCGGCAAACGGTCCTACTCGCTGTACCTGTGGCACTGGCCGATCCTGATCCTCGCCGCCGAGCGGGCCGGAAAGACGAACCTCCCTCTCGGCGAGAGCCTTCTGTTGATCCTTCTCGCCATCGTGGTCTCGATGGCCTCCTACCGCCTCGTGGAGAACCCCATTCGGCACTGGAAGCTGCCGTCGGGCACGACCATTGCCGCGGGAATCGCGATCGTATTGGCGACGGTCGCAATCCTCTCGTTGGCCATCGTGGTCGACTCGACGCCGCGCACAGCAACCGCCGTCCCCGCGGCACCAGACGTGAAGGCCGTCCTCCAGCAGGTCGCCGCGGCTCAGTCGATCACCGAGGTGCCCGCCGCCATAGAGCCCGAACTGGCCCAGGCAGCCGGTGACTGGGGTGGGAAACTCAATGACAGCTGTACGCCCACGGTCGCCCAGTCCAGTGAACCGATCTGCGTCCTGGGCGACCGCAATGCCAAGCAGGAGATGGTGGTTCTCGGAGACTCTCACGCGCTGATGTGGCTCGAAGCATTGAATTCCATCGCACTGCAGGCGCACTGGAAGCTCGTTGACCTCGGCAAGCCAAGCTGCCCAGCTGACATCGTCACGCCCATCAATCCGCCAGGGATCGGACCCATAGGTGGTCGCTACACCATTTGCAGCAAATTCCATCAATGGGTCATTCACTGGGTAAATCGGGCGAAGCCAAAGCTCTTGGTGATCACCCAGGCGTCAGACACCTTCTACTTCAACGCGAAGCAGTGGAGAACTGGCATGTCGACTCTCCTCAAGGACATCAAGTCCCCGAAGACCCGAAAGGTGATTTTGGGCAATATTCCCGTGCTTCCCAAGGACGCCCCATCCTGTTTGGCGGCCCATACCCAGGACGTCGAAGCCTGTTCGGCACCACGGGCGGTCGCCGTTTCTCCGTTTACCCAAGTCGAGCGGACAACTGCCCGCAGTGCGGGGGCTGGATATATCGACACAACTCCTTGGTTCTGCTCGGCCACGTGCTCGCCAATTATCGGGAACGACGAGGTCTACCTCGACCGCCTGCACCTCACGGCCACCTACTCCATGTATCTTCGGCAAGTCCTCGCACAAGCCCTCTTGCATCCGGCATCGAGCGCCACCTCCGAGACGACGGCGCCAACTGATCTGTTCACAGAGGTTGTTCGACCTCGGACAGGCGCAATCTTGTCTGGAGATTCTTGGCTGGCCGCAAGAGTCTCGTCGGACAACTTGCCGGTCACCCGAGTGGAGTTTCAGATCACGGGCGGTGGAATGCGATCCCGGCTCATTGGCAGCGCGATCAAGACGACGTTCGGCTGGCTCGCTTATTGGAACACCGCAACAGTGACCAATGGGATGTACGAGCTGCAGAGCGTGTGTTACGACGCCGCAGGCAAGAGAACGGCAAGCAAACCGGTTTCGATTACCGTCAGTAACTAACGGAGCGCGCGTGACTGGACTTTGCCGGCCGTGCAAATGCCCGCTTTGTCAGTTGCTCACATGCACCGTGATTCCGGCGCTCGTCCCACTCCGTCCGCTGGGATACGGGGCCACGCTCTGAAGCGTGTAGGTCCCGTTGAAAATCGTCTTGGTCTTGGACCCGGCCAACCGCCCGTAGGCCGTGGCTGTCGCGGTAGCGACCACCTGGTTGTGGAGCGAGCCCCTAATCACCTGGAACACGACCTTCGGCACTCCAGACGATGCACCGGCGGCAAACCATCGGGTGCCCGAGCGCTGGCCCCGCTGGAGCGAACGGCGACGAAGGTTCCCTCTGATTTCGTCGTCGTCCTCCGGCGGCCGGAGCCGGGCGAAGTCCCCCTACGCGACGTAGACGGTCTTGGGGTTGGTGAACTCCTTGAGCCCGAGCTCGGAGAGCTCGCGCCCGTAGCCCGACTTCTTGATCCCGCCGAAGGGCAGCTCGGGCATGGACGCCACCATGGCGTTGACGAAGACGGCCCCGGCCTCGATCCCCTCCACGCAGCGCGCGATCTCCGTCTCGTCCTTCGTCCACACGCTCGAACCCAGCCCGAATGGGGTGTCGTTGGCCGCAGCGATCGCCGCCTCCACGTCGGGGACCCGGATCACCATCGCCACCGGGCCGAAGATCTCCTCGCGGGCCACGGGCATGTCGGTCGTGATGCCCGTCAGCACGGTCGGGGGGAACCACCACCCGTCGCCATCGGGCAGCTTCGCGCCGTTGTTCACCGTCGCGCCCTGCCGCACGGCCTCTTCGACCTGGCCCACCAGCTCGTCGCGCTGGGCCTCGCTCACGATCGGCCCGATGTTGGTGGCGGGGTCGAACGGATCGCCCACGACCAGCGAGTCCATCGAATCGATGAACCGGGCCTCGAACTCGTCCGCTATCGCGTCGGCGACGATGAACCGCTTGGCTGCGATGCACGACTGGCCGTTGTTCTGCACGCGGGCGGTGACTGCGGTGCGCACGGCGGCATTGAGGTCGGCGCTGCCGAGCACGATGAAGGGGTCGGACCCGCCCAACTCGAGCACGGTCTTCTTGAGGGCGTCGCCGGCCGCGGCCGCGACCGACATCCCGGCGGGCTCACTCCCCGTCAGCGTCACCGCGGCGATTCGCGGGTCGTGGATGAGCGCAGCGATGTCCTTCGACGGCACGAACAGATTGGAGAAAGCGCCGTCAGGCAGGCCCGCCCGCCGGAACAGGTCCTCGATGGCCAGCGCTGTCTGCGGCACATTGGAGGCGTGCTTCAGCAAGCCGACGTTGCCCACCATGAGGGCCGGCGCGGCGAAGCGGATCACCTGCCACATCGGGAAGTTCCACGGCATGATGGCCAACACGGCACCGATGGGCTGGTAGTGCACGTAGGACTGCGAACCGCTGGTGGTGATCGGCTCGTCGGCCAGCAGCGCCTCGGCGTTGTCCGCGAACCAACGCAGGCCAACCGCGCACTTCGACACCTCGGCCTTGGCCGCGGCGAACGTCTTGCCCATCTCGGTCGTGAGGATGCGCGCCACGTCGGGCACCTCGCCTTCGAGCAACTCGGCCGCCGTGATCAGGTGGCGGGAACGCTCGGCGTACGTCGTGGTCCTGTACTCGGCGAAGGCGGCCATGGCGCGGTCGAGGATCGCCTCCACCTCCTCGGGGGTATGGGCGGGGAACTCCTTCTCCGTCTTTCCGGTGGCCGGGTTGATGGTGGCGAAAGGCATAGGAGGAGTCTTACCCGCCCACGGGCTCGTTTCAGCCGGGATCGAGTCCGAGGTGCTCGGGGACCGCCCGGCGCATGAGCTTGCCCGTGGCCGTATGGGGCAGGTCCCCGGCGGCGAAGTACGACTTGGGCCGCTTGTAGGGGGCGAGGCGGGCCGAGGCAGCGGCCCGCAGGGCATCCTCGAGCGACGCGCTGGCAGGCGACCGGCGGGAATCGGGGACGTAGGCGGCGCAGACGCGTTGGCCCCACTCGTCGTCGGGGAGGGCGAAGACGGCCACCTCGGCGATGCCGTCGGCGGTGGCGAGGGCGTCCTCGACCTCGGCGGGATAGACGTTGACGCCACCGCTGATGATGAGGTCCTGGCGGCGGCCGGTCAGGTAGAGGAATTGGTCCGGACCGAGGCGGCCCAGGTCGCCGACGGTGCACGAGTCCCCGTGCCAGGCAGCGTCGGTGGCCGCGGCGTCATCCCAATACGCGAAGCGGGCGAAGGCGGGCATGGTGCACCAGATGGTGCCCGACGTGTCGGCTGGGTCATCCCTGACCCTGGTGCCGGGAGGAGCGCCGGGGTCGGCGTCGGCGTCGGCGTCGGCTGGGGCGATGGTGATTCGGCGGCCGGCGCGGGCCCGGCCGACGCTTCCGGGGTGCTCGAGCCAGTCCTCGGGCGGGCACACGGTGAACTGGGCCTCGGTGGAGCCGTAGAACTCCCAGACGGCGCCGGCGTTGGTACGGGCCATCACGGCCCGCTTGACCGGCTCGGGGCAGGGCGACCCGGCATGGGCCAACAGGCGCAACGAGTCCAGGCGCTCGTCGTCGCCCAGGTCGGTTTGCTGCAGGATGCGCTCGAGATGGGTGGGCACCATGAAGGTGGTCGTCGGGCGGTGCCGGCGCAGGACGTCGAGTGCGGTCGCTGCGTCGAACCGGCTCAGGATGACCAGCGACCCTCCCGCCAGCAGGGTGTTGCTCGCGAAGCGGATCGACGGCGTGTGGTACATCGGCGAGCAGACGAGGTGCAGGTCTGCTTGGTCGAAGTGCCAGACGTCTGCCTCGTCCTCGAAGACGGCGCGGGCCGTCGGCTCGTCCCACAGCCCGGTGGTGACGCCCTTGGGCTTGCCCGTCGTGCCCGACGTGTAGTGCATGGAGCGGGTCAGCGGGTAGGGCGCCAGGTCGACGGGCCGCGTCGCGTCGCCCTCATGGACGAGGTGGCGCAGGTCGTCGTGGGAGAAGACACGCGTGATGGGGCGTGCGTCGTCGGCGAGCTCGTCGCGCTCGGCCGGTGTGAGCGTTGCGTTCAGCAGGACCGGGATGAGGCCGACGCGGGCTGCGCCGAGCACCGCGCAGATGAGGTCGGCCGACGAGCCGAGTGCGAAGGCGACGCGATCGCCCCGCGTGCAACCCCGGGCGAGGAGCGCAGCGGCGGCCCGGCGCTGGCGGTCCTCCGCGTCGGCCGCGTGCAACAGCTCGACGGTCGGGGCGCTCCTGGTCGCGGCCACCGGCGCAGGATACGCGCCGGTGGCCGTGCCACCATGGCTGGGATGGACGGGGTGGACTCGACGGACGACATCGCGCGGGCCCGTGCGCTGCTGCAGCAGGCGGGGCGGGTCGTGGTGCTGACGGGCGCCGGTATCTCGACGGACTCGGGCATCGCCGACTTCCGGGGGCCGCAGGGCGTCTGGACCAAGAACCCCGAGGCCGAGAAGATGGCGACGCTCCAGGCCTACGTGTCGGACCCCGAACTGCGGGCGCGGGCGTGGCAGAACCGCCTCACCTCATCGATGTGGCGGGCCGAGCCGAATGCGGGGCACCGCGCCCTGGTCGATCTGGAGCGCAGCGGGCGGTTGGAGCTGCTCGTCACGCAGAACATCGACGGGCTGCACCAGAAGGCCGGCAGTGACCCGGCGCGCATCGTGGAGATCCACGGGACGTCGCTGGACGTGATGTGCCTCAGTTGCGGAGAGCGCCAGCCGTCCGAACCGGTGCACGACCGGGTGCGGGCCGGCGAGGTGGACCCGGCCTGTACGGCGGTGATCGACGGCGGGGACGGCACGGTCTGCGGCGGGATCCTCAAGTCGGCGACCATCAGCTTCGGTCAGAGCCTGGTGGCGGAGGACCTCTTCCGGGCCGAGGAGGCCGCGGCGGAATGCGACCTGCTGCTGGCGGTGGGTTCGACGCTTGCCGTCTTCCCAGCGGCCGGCGTGGTGCCGATCGCCGTCCGGCACGGTGCCGTCGCCATCATCGTGAACGGCGAGCCCACCGACATGGACACGCTGGCCGACGTGCGCCTCTGGGGCTCCATCAGCGACTGCCTGCCGGCGCTGATGGATGGGCTGGAGTAGCGGCCGGCCCTACTTCTTCTCGGTCGTGATCCCGCCGGCGTTCTTGGCCTTGCGGCGGGGCTTGAGCGCGAACCACCAGATGCTGGCGATCGTCCCCAGGGTCACTGCGGTCGCTGCGACGGGCTTGACGACTTTGCGGGCACCGCTCTTGGCCATGGCGGGCACCTTACCCGGCGGACTCCCGGACGACCCAGGACGACGACGTCATCTGGGGGTTGCAGGAATGAGGCCGTCAGACTGCGGCCCGGAGCGACCGTTCTTCCTTGTACGCCCGGGCCGCCCCGACCAGGGCGTCGAATGGCCGCTGATCCATGCCCTCCTCAGGGTGCCATTGGACCGCGAGGACGAAGCGGGCGGTAGGGAGCTCCACCGCCTCCACCACTTCATCCGGGGCGCGAGCGGTGACCACCAGACCCCTGCCGAGGTCACGGATGGCTTGGTGGTGCGAGCAGCGGACGGTGGTGCCGGCGCCGAACACGGCGGCCGTCGTGGTGCCCGGCACGGTCGTGACGTCGACGTCGCCGAAGACCATCGGGGCGCTGCGGTGGTCGAGGTTGCCGACCACGTCAGGCAGGTGCTGGTGCAGGGTGCCGCCCAGGTGGACGTTGAGGACCTGGCAGCCCCGGCAGATGGCGAGAATCGGCATGTCGGCCTCGAGGGCGGCGGCCAGGAGGGCCCGCTCACTGGCGTCCCGGTTCAGGTCGATGCCCCCGACCTCGGGGTCCGGGTCCTCGCCGTAGGAGGCGGGGTCCAGGTCGCCGCCGCCGGTCAGGACGAGGGCGTCGAGCACGGCGATGACCTCGGCGGCGCCGGCGGTGGGGCCGCCCGGGGCGGTGCTGGTCGGCGGGAGGAGGAGGGGACGACCGCCGGCGGCGGCCACCAGCTCGAAGTAGGACTCGGGCAGGACGGCGGCCCGGCGCTCCCACGAGGCCCAGGCCACGTCGGCCACATAGGTCGAGACGCCGACGAGCGGGATCACCTGCCCAGCGTACATACGGGGTACGCGGCGGCCTGACGCCCGCCGTGCAGCCGTCCGCCGTGGGGTAGACAGGGCGGATGCCAGGTCGTGAGCTCATAGATGAGGCCATTGCCGACGGGTCCGTCGACACCGTCGTGCTGGCGTTCCCCGACATGCACGGCCGCCCCGTGGGCAAGCGGGTGACGTCCGACTTCTTCAAGGCACATGTGGCCGAGCACGGGATTGAGGCGTGCGACTACCTGCTGGCGGTCGACGTCGACATGAACCCCCTGCCGGGCTACCGCTTCACCAACTGGGACACCGGGTACGGCGACTTCGTCTGCCGCCCCGACTACGACTCGGCCCGCCTCATCCCCTGGCTCGAGGGCACCGCCTTCGTCATCTGCGACCTCACGGACGAGGACGGGGCGCCGGTCGAGGTGTCGCCCCGCCGGATCCTGCGGCGCCAGCTGGAGCGGGCGGCCGAGCGCGGCCTGCGGGTGTGCAGCGCCACCGAGCTCGAGTTCTTCCTCTTCAACGAGACCTACGAGGAGGCGGACGCCAGGGGCTGGAAGGGTCTGACACCGCACACCTCGACCATCGAGGACTACCAGCTGCTGCAGACCTCCCGTGAGGAGTACGTCCTGCGCCGCATCCGCAACGAGATGTGTGCCGCCGACATCCCCGTCGAGTTCTCCAAGGGCGAGGCGGGGCGGGGCCAGCACGAGGTCAATGTCACCTACGACGAGTCCCTTGTGACAGCCGACCGTCATCTTGTGTTCAAGAACGGGATCAAGGAGATTGCCACGCAGGAGGGCCGGGCGGCGACGTTCATGGCCAAGTGGACGATGGACGACGTCGGGTCCTCGTGTCACGTGCACACGAGCCTGTGGGACCTGGAGAGCGGGGAGGCGCTGATGGCGGCCAACGCCGCCGACGGCGACGCGTCGCACCCGAGCGGGCTGTCCACGCTGGGCCGGCGGTTCTTGGCCGGCCAGCTGCACGCCGCCCGCGAGCTGGCGTGGATGGCGGCCCCGACGGTCAACTCCTACCGGCGCTACGTCCCCGGGAGCTGGGCGCCCACCGCCGCCGTCTACGGCGAGGACAACCGCACGTGCGGCTTCCGCCTCGTCGGGCACGGGTCCGGGCGGCGGGTGGAGTCGAGGATCCCGGGAGCGGACGTGAATCCGTATCTCGTGCTGGCGGCAGCCATCGCGGCCGGCCTCTACGGCATCGACCACGAACTCGAGCCCGGCGATCCCTACCCCGTCAACGCCTACGAGGCCGCCGACGTGCCGCGCATCCCCTCGACCCTCGTCGAGGCCATCGCCGAGCTGCGCGACTCCGCCGTGGCTCTCGAGGCCTTCGGGCCGGACGTCCATCACCATCTCCTCAACACGGCCGAGCAGGAGTGGCTGGCGAGCAACCGCCACGTGACGGACTGGGAGCTGGCCCGCAACTTCGAGCGGATCTGATCCTCCGGGGGCGGCCCGGCGGCGAGGCGAGGCGGCCACCCCGATAAGGTCGCCCGGTCATGCTGCGCTCGCAATTGTGCTCGGCCGAATCGTTGCGCTCGCCGGCTCTGCGGGCCTGGGCCGAGCGGCTGCGGCCGATGTGGGCGGCCGCCGACGAGAGCCGTGAGGTCATGCTCCACCGCAAGATGTGGGAGTGGCTCTTCATCGCCGAGGCCCTCCATGAGCGGGGCTTGCTCGCCGCGGGACGCAGGGGGCTCGGGTTCGGCGTGGGGCAGGAGCCGCTGGTCGCGCTCTTCGCCGACGCCGGCTGCACCATCGTCGCCACCGACCAGCCCCGCGAGTCGGCCGTCGCCACGGGCTGGACGGACTCGGCCGTCGAGTGGGCCGGCGGGCTCGAGGACCTCAACGAGTTCGAGCTGTGCGCGCCGGCGGTGTTCGCCGAGCGGGTGACCTATCGCCCCGTGGACATGACCGAGGTGCCGGCGGACTTGACTGGGTTCGACTTCGCGTGGTCGTCGTGCGCGCTGGAGCATCTTGGGACGCTCGGCGCCGGGATCGACTTCGTGGCCGCGTCGCTGGCGTGCCTGCGACCCGGCGGCGTGGCCGTGCACACGACCGAGTACCTCGTGTCGTCCAACGACGCCACCGTCGAGGCCGGCGGGACCGTGTTCTACCGGCGGCGGGACATCGAAGAGCTGGTGGCGCGGCTACGGCGGGCGGGCCATGACGTCGACATGGATTACACCTTGGGCGCGACGCCCGAGGACGAGCACGTCGACGTGCCGCCGTACAGCGACGTGCACCTGCGCACCGAGTTGGCCGGCTACGTGACGACGTCGCTGGCGTTGATCGTCACGAAGGGCTCTGGTCGGCGGGGACTGCTGCGGCGGCGATAGGTCTTCGTCGTCCGCCGCCGGTGATCATCCGGCGGTGAGCTGCTGCAGGCGGCGGCCGTTCAGCCGCTTGTGGATCGCCTTCGTCTTCTCGTAGAGGTTGACGAACTCCTTGAGCAACGCGGCGTAGACCTCGCCGGCCGCCGGATCGGGCTCGTAGGTGGCCTTGACGGTGACCGTGCCCGGGATGTCGGCGATGGTGAGGTGGCCCAGCGCGAGGAGCGTGAGCAGGCCGGCGCCGCGCACGTTGGCCAGGACGGGCTCGTCGATCTGGCGGATGGTGCGCCCTGTGGCGTCGGCGTGGATCTGCGACCAGAGGTCGGAGTTGGCGCCGCCACCGACGAAGGCGAGGGAGGGGAAAGGGCGCTTGGTGTATTTCTCCACCGCTCCGAGGAGCCAGGCCGAATTCAGCGCGACGCCCTCGAACACCGCCCGCACCATGTCCGCCCGGGTGGACGAGAGCGAGATGTTGTGAAACCCCCCGCGGATGGTGTGGTCGTCCACCGGCGAGCGCTCGCCGTTCAGCCAGGGCGTGAACAGGACGCCGCGGGACCCGGCGGGAACCGAGGCGGCGAGGTCGTTGAGGGTGGCGAAGATGTTGCCGGGGGCGAGGGGGCTGGTGGCAGGCACGGAGAAGTTGACGGTCAGGGCGTCCTCGGGGAAGAGCAGGTTGTCGCGCAGCCAGGTCAGGCAGGCGCCCCCCGTCTCGTGCTCGTCGGCCACGAGGTAGCGACCCGGGATGCCCGAGGGGAAGGAGGCGATGTTGGTCAGCGCGTCGGTCTTCTTGAACGGGACGTGGCAGCTGATCCAGCTGGAGGTGCCGATGTAGAGGTGCCCGTCGAAGTCGGCCACGGCCCCCGAGCCGACGGCGGCCGAGTGGAGGTCCCCGGTGCCGGCGACGACGGGCGTTCCCGGGAGCAGGCCGAGCTCGGCGGCGGCGGGCGGGGCGAGACCGCCGAGCACGCTCCCCGTCGGCACCAGGTCGGGCAGCTTGGCGCGCTCGAGGCCGGCCAGCGCCATCAGCGAGTCGTCGTAGGCGACCGCGTTGATGTCACGGTTGTCCGTCACCCAGTGCAGGGTGATGGAGTCGTGCGACGCACGGGCCAGGCCGGTCAGGCGCAGGTTCAGGTAGTCGACCGGCTCGAGGAACACCGCCGCCGCGGCGTAGGTGTCGGGCCGCTGCTCGCGCAGGAAGTGGATGTGGCCCACCGGGTCCTTGCCGGACTGGCTCGGGATGCCGCCGGTGCGGCGCACCCACTTCGCCAGCTTGGAGGCGGAGTAGCCCTGCACGTTGAGGGCACCTCGCACGGTCTCGCGGACGGCGCGAGCGCCGCGGGAGTCCATCCAGGTGATGGCGGGACCGATGGCGGCTCCGCTGTCGTCGACGGGCACGGTGCCCGACCACTGGGAGGTGCAGCCGATGCCCACGATGTCCTCGGGCGCCACGCCGCTGTCGGCGATGGCCTGACGGGCCGACGCCACGATGGCGTCCCACCAGGCTTGCGGGGACTGCTCCGCTCCCCCATCGTCGGTCAGATCAATTCCCACCGCCTGGAAGGCATGGGCCGCGATCCGCCCGGTGGCCGCCAACACAGCCACCTTGGGTCCACCGGTGCCGAGGTCGACCGCCAGCACGTGCGGGCGCGTCGACTCGACGGGGCGGAGCCCGGTGGCCGGTGCGTTGCGCAGGCTGGCCATGGCCGGGAAGCGTATCGAGCGGCGCCGACCCGGGTCCCGGGCCGGCGGCCGCCAGAGGTCAGTCGGCCTGGGTGGCCTCGACCTCGATCTCGATCTGGACCTTGTTACCCACCACGACGCTGCCGTCGAGGAGCGAGTGGTTGAAGCTCACGCCGAAGTCGCGCCGGTCGATGGTGGCGCTGGCCGAGAAGGCCACGACGGTCTTGCCCTCCTGCATGGACGGCCCTTCCCCGAGGAACTCGAGGTCGAAGTCGACCGACTTGGTGACGCCCCGGATGGTGAGGTCGCCGGTGAGGACCCAGTTGCTGTCGTCGACCTGGCGCAGCCCGGTGCTGACCAGGGTCAGCGTGGGGTGGTTGGGGACGTCCAGGAAGTCGTTGGTGCGCAGGTGCTCGTCACGCTGCGCCTGGTTGGTGTGGATGGTGGCGGCCTGGACGGTGGCGTGCAGGGTCGACTCGGTGGGGTTCTCGGCCACCGTGAAGGTGCCCTCGGCCTCGGTGAAGCGGCCACGTACCTTCGTGCCGATCAGGTGGCGGGCGACGAAGCCGACCTCGGTGTGGGCCGGATCGATCGTGTATGTCCCAACCTTCGGGAGGGTAGAAGTGCTGGTGTCGGTGCTCATTTGCTGGTCTCCTTGATGTGCCGGGATTTCCTTGCTTGCACTATATCTGACTATACAGATACTTGTCAATCAGATATACTGGGAATCGCAGAGTTTTCGGGGGAGACTGAGAGAAGCGACATGGGAACGGCGACCATCCCGGCAACAGGCGGTGACCAGAACCGGGGAGAGGTGCGCCCCAATGGCGGTGTGACCGGCGACGAGGCCGCCGGCGAGGCCGGGGGCACCTGCGGTGTCCTGAGCCAGATCGACGACGACCGCATCCGCCTCATGACCCTCATCGTCAGGACGCACCGCCGGTTGACCGACAGCCTGGGACGCGAGCTCGAGCAGAACGTCGGGATCCCCCTCGTCTTCTTCGACGTCCTCATCCACGTGGGGGGCGCTCCCGAGAGCCGTCTGACCATGAGCCGCCTCAGCGCCGACGTGGCGCTGACCACCGGCGGGGTGACCCGCCTGGTCGACCGCATGGTGGAGGCGGGACTCGTGGCGCGGGAGAACTGCCCGAGCGATCGCCGGAGTATCTATGTCGTGCTGACGCCGGAGGGGCAGGCCGTGCTCGACAAGGCCGTGGCCGCCCACATCGACGGGATCAACCGTCACCTGGTGGCGCACCTCGACGACGGCGACCGCGCCGCGCTCGAGGTGGCGCTCCACAAAGTCCTCGACGCCGGTCTCTGACTCCCCGTTTCGCCGCGCCCCGCTCGAAGGGCGAAGCTGTGTGCGACCTTGCGACGAAGGAGCACGAGACATGACCGTGACGCTCATCACCGGGGCCAACAAGGGACTCGGCTACGAGACCGCCCGACAGCTGATCGGGCGGGGGCACTCCGTCTACCTCGGGGCGCGCGACGCCGGGCGGGGGATGGCTGCGGCGACCGAGCTCGGCGGGCAGTTCGTCCAATTGGACGTCACCGACGATGCGTCGACGGCGGCCGCGCTGGGCGCGATCGCGGAGCGCGAAGGCCACCTGGACGTCCTCGTCAACAACGCCGGCATCAGCACGACGGCGGATGTCACCGGCCCCGTTGCACTGGAGGTCTTCGACACCAACGCGGTCGGCGTGGTCCGGGTGACCCAGGCTGCCCTGCCCCTGTTGGAGGCATCCGAGAACCCGGTGGTGGTCAACGTCTCGAGCGCCCTCGGCTCGTTTTGGGCCGTCACCAACCCGGAACGACGCCAGTTCCACTTCCCGAGCATCGTGTACGGCGCCAGCAAAGCCGCCGTCTCGATGCTCACCGTCCAGTACGCGAAGTCGTATCCGGGGATCAAGTTCAATGCCGTCGAGCCCGGCTTCACCGCGACCGAGCTCACCCCCTTCAGCGGCGCGGGTCAGCCCGTCGAAGAGGGTGCTGCAGTCATTGTGCGCATGGCCACGATCGGCGCGGACGGCCCCACCGGGACGTTCCAGGAGGGTGACAGCGAACTCGGCTGGTGACCGGGCGGCATCTCACGCCTCCCGCCCCGCGTGCGGGGGAAATGGTCCGTGTCGGCCCCGTGTTCCCAGTGCCGCCATCGGCCTCGCCTAACGCTCCTCACAGAGGCAGAACGGGTGGCCAGCTGGATCGGCGTACACGACGAAGATGTTGTCTGGTTCCTCCACCGGGCCGGTCAGGACGACCGCACCGAGCTCGGTAGCCCGGAGTCCGGCCGTACGGAGGTCGGAAACGGTCAGGTCGAGATGGAGCTGTTGCGGCGCACCGTCCGGCCATTCCGGAGGGGAATACGGCGTTGCACGCTGGAAGGCGAGCTTGCACGCCGGATCACCGACGTGCACCTCGCACCACTCCGGATCACTGAGATCGGTCTGGCCGTTCAAGAGGTCGGCGTAGAAGGACGCAAGAGCTGAAGGATCGGGGCAATCGAAGACCACCGCGCGCAGGCTGATCGGGATCGAAGTCATCCTCGCTGTCTACCAAACGGGTCAGACAGCGATGTCGCCTCTCAATGGAGTCTCAGACGGTCGTCGGCCCTTTCGATTCTCGACCGGGTCGTTGCCGCTCGTGCGGGCCACACGCGGTGTATCCATTCCACGGCTTCGACGTCGTTTGCGGTCGTTCTGCTCTCCAAAGTACGTCTCGACTAGTCCTCAAGTGATGCGGCGAGCCGCGCAAGAGTGGCACTCATGGTCGTACGGTTCCTCTCCGCGCGGTCATCCACGCCAGAGGTCTGCCGGCTGAACTCCAGGACGGACTCGGGCCGCAGGTCCTCACTCCATTCCGTGACCCGGCTCCCCGACTCGGTCGGCTCAATGCGGTAGCCCCAGGTCGAGTAGTGAAAGTCCATCATGGAGCACTCGAAGGCGAATGCTTTGCCAGCGTCGGCTTCGATGACCTTGCCTTGCGTCGTCCACTCGTGCTGGCCGTTGCGATTGTGGCCGTCAAAGGTGGCGCCGACGACAGGTCCGTCGTAGCCGTCGTGCCACTCGCAGGCATGACACTCCTCCGACCACTCGCCCATACGCGTCACGTCGGAGATGGCGGCGTACACCAGCTCTGGTGGGGCAGCGATGTCCCGGGAGATCTCGAGCCTCTCTGTCATGCGTCGGAGTTCACTACACGCGGCCGGGACCTGTCGAGCGGCGCCGGCAACTCCCTTCCGGCGTCGTCGGCCTCCATGCCCGTACCGTGGCGGCTTCGGTGCGCGACCTCACGTGGGCATCCATTTCCGGCCCGGGCCGCGGACGTATCGACGGATCAGGACGAGGTCGTGCACGGTCCGGCGAAGAATGAGAGAACGATGTGGCTCTTCCTGCGCTGACCATCGACCCGGATGTCGAGCGGAACGCAGCCCCGCACTCGACCGTCGGTGAACCGAAACCTCTGCGGAAAGAACCCGCGCTTGTGCAGACAGGCCCGGTACGTGACCGACTGGCTCCCTTGGCGAGGCGACCATGGATTCTGCTGCACGACGTAGGACCGCGCTCGAGGAGCAATCGTCATTGTGACCGTGGCTCCCGGATAGACAACCGGAGGGAGCTTGTAGCCGGTGAGGCGAGCTTCTCGCCCCGAGTCGGTTGGATGCATGGTCGCCAGCCGACGAGCCTGGGGAAAATACCCGGGGCCAAATCCGACGTCATTCGGCCCTATGGATGGCAGAGTGCCGGTGAAACCTGTCGCTTCCTCGTAGCAGTCGAGGATCTGGGGGCGTGCTGGCGTGCCGACCGCACTGGAAGCACCGCTGAGATCCGAGGCACCGCAGAGGCCATAGCCCAGGACGAGAACAGTGAGAGCAGCCAGGAGAGGCCGCCACCAGGGTCGGGCACCTGTCATCCCCACAATGACCATGATGACATCTGCACGATCCATCCGCCCTGGGAATCCATAGTGCGACGGTCCAGCAATCTGGCGGAGGGGGCCACACCGGCGGACCTCTTCCCGGCGTGGCCGGTGGACCCTCTGAGCTCGGAGCCCGATTGTCGTCAACCGAAGTCTGCGCGAACGTGGTGGCGATGACGCGAACCGCCGAATGTGCCTGTGGACGAGTCCACGTCACTGTCGAGAGGGAGCCGCTCTCCGTCCTCACCTGTCACTGCGAGTTCTGTCAGAAGCGCACGGGCAGTGCATTCCAAGTCAGCGCTGTCTTCTCCGAAGATGCGAATGTCAGGATCACCGGTGCAACACAGGTCTACAACGGGCTCGAGATAGACGGTGTCGGCACGGCCAACGAAGCCGACGTCAGCTACCACTTTTGTCCAACGTGTGGATCAACGGTGTTCTGGACATTTGAAGGGCGCACCATCACGGTGATTGCGGTCGGGAGCTTCGCAGACCCCGACTTTCCCGCACCCATTGCGGAGCTCCATACGCCTTTTCGTCATCATTGGGTGCCGCCTGTCGAGGGGGCAGACCAATTCGAAGGCTTCCGTCCAACGTAGACGGGGCCTGGTGTCAGACCGACTCGTTGCGTGGTGACTTCTGACCTTCGGCGCCGCACCGGGAGCCACCGGCTCTCCGAGGGTGACCCTTCCGGTGTGCTGACCCATCCCCGATGGCCGCGAGCTCGGAGTGAGGCCGATCCCTCGTATCATTCAGCCATGTCCATGCGACTGGATCCGAGCTGGTCAGTCCTATCGAGCCCTTCGACAGCTGCCGTGGATCGTTGCGTCGACATCTTCAGACGACCTGAGGGCACGTTCGGCTTCGAGGAGTTCCGGCGAGATCCAGAGGACATGGGCAGGTGGACTCCCATTGCCTACTACTCCGCCAGGGAGTATCTGACCGAGGCCGATGCAACCGCGGCCGCCCGGGCTGCGGTGCCTTGGCTCCCCGAGGTCCTCGACGGCCTCTACCTGAGCTCATCATGTGATGGGGAAATCAAAATAGGTATCCGGATAGGGTTCGTTCTTCAGCGTGTAGTGCCACCACTCGCACTCGTAAGAAGCAAAGTTGCAGTCGCTCATTATGGAGCACAGATATTTCCGGTTGCGCGCTTCGAGTTGCGTAATTCCTCTTGCTCCATGATGCGAGATTGGATCCATCAAATCATGGTCACCGCCCATCGGAGCAAGTTCACCGGTACGCAAGTGATAGAGCGTCAAGTCAACCGTGCTGCCCCGACTGTGACCTGATTGAGCCGCCACATAACCGCACTTGAACATCGCGGTTCTGTCGATATTCGGATAGTGACGTTGTTTCGTCCGGCCGTCCTCAGGCTGCTCTGACCAGCGCAGAAAACTGTCCACGGCGCACTGCGGTCGATATCCATCCCAGAGGAGCAGCCCGAAACCCCAGGATGCGGCCTTCTCGCGCGCCTTGTTCCAGGGCTGCACACAACGCCCTCGAGCCGACGATTCGATTTGCGAGATATCCGTCCACCGGCTTTCCGGTGAAATTGTCCCAGGTCGCGTACTTCGCATCCCAACGAACGCCGGGTACGAGTTCGTCGACAAAGACAAAGTCCTCGTGCATCGTCACGTTCCGATCAACGCCAACGACACGACCCGGTCGATCACTTCCGTAAGCGGTACCCCCGCGGCCGCCATCATCCTCGGATAACGGCTGTACGAGGTCATGCCAGGCAACGTGTTGACCTCGTTCAGGACTACCGTTCCATCTTCCTTCAGGAACATGTCCACCCGCGACAGTCCCCGGCACCCCAAGACGCGATAGAGAGTCTTCGCTGTCGCCAGCACGACCTCACGCGCCTCTGTCGAAATGTCGGCAGGGACGATGAATGTTGCGTTTTCAGAACCGCTCTCGGGCTGCTTCTCCTGATGGATCCTGAAGAACCCATGGGACAGAGAGATGCGATCGAGCTCGCCCGCGATCACATCCGTCTCGTTCCCCAATATCGCGCAACCCACCTCGCAGCCGACGACAGCCTCCTCGATCAGCACCTTCGAGTCGTACTGCCGTGCGACATTCACCGCACGCAGCAGCTCTTCCTCTCGAGACACCTTGGTGACGCCGAACGATGATCCCGAACGGGCCGGTTTCACGAAGACGGGATACATCAACTGGTCGGGGTCAACATCCTCGCTGCCGCTCACGGTCCAGAAATCCGGCGTGGCGATCCCGGCGGTCCTCGCGACGATGTACGCAAGGGATTTGTCCATGCACAGAGCAGAACTCTGGACATCGCAACCGACATAGGGAAGGCCGGAGAGCTCCAACAGTCCTTGGATCGCCCCGTCCTCGCCGAACTTGCCGTGCAGCACGGGAAAGGCCAGGTCTAGACGGACCGTTTCGTACCGTCCCTGCTCGAGAACGACCAATCCGTGCACGTTTCGGTCCGGCGACAGCACGGCCGGGCGGCATCGCCCCTCTTCCCACTCCGCATCTGGACCGTCACAGAGTTTCCAGGCGCCGCTCTTCGTTATCCCGATATAGAACGGTTCATACTTTTCGGGATCGAGGTTTCTTGCGATCTCTTGTGCAGATTTCACAGAGACGGGATGTTCCTCGGAACAACCTCCGAAGATGATTGCGACTCTCAACCTATCCATGTTGTTCTTCTTCAAGGAACCGCAAGCAGTTGGTGAGGGTGTTCTCGACGGTATCGCTCAGGGCGTGGTCCGTGTAGTAGGCCGTGTGCGGTGTGACCACCACATTCGGAAGCTGTTGCAACCGCAACAACAGTCGGTTCTCAATGGGCCCATGACTGTGGTCGGAGTAGAAGACACCTTCCTCTCCTTCGAGGACATCGAGTGCCGCGCCGCCGAGCCGGCCTTCTTCCAACGCTGAGAGAAGCGCCTCGGTATCGAGAAGCGACCCGCGTCCCGTGTTGATGATGAAGGCACCATGCCGCATCTGCTCGATGCGTCGACGATTCAAGAGATGGTACGTATCCGTGTTGAGAGGTGCATGGAGCGTGACGACATCGCTCTGCCGCAACAACGCATCGAGAGGCGCCAACTCGGTTCGGGCTTTGGGACACGGGTCAGACGCCAGCACGCGGCATCCAAAGCCTCGGAGTCTGTCGATCACTGCACCGCCAATGCGTCCGGCTCCGACGACCCCTATGGTCATGTCGCGGAGCTCCCTCCCCCGCACGTCGTTCAATCGGTAGTCCTGGGACTGCGCCCGGCTGATGGTGGACTTGGCATGGCGAACGACCATAAGCATCAACATCAGCGTGTAATCACCCACGCTGTCGGGCGAATACATGACATTCTCAACGGAAATGCCCAGATCCTCTCGCGATCGCCATGTCTATGTGGTTGTAGCCAACGCTTCTGGTGGAGATGTACCTCACGCCTGCATGGCGAAGGGACACGAGAGTGACTCTTTGACAATTGCGTCTTGTGACCGACGCTTATGCATCGATTCTCGGACACCAGTTCGACGTTTGCTTCAGAAACGGCCGCCTCTGTGACCGTCGGCGTAATGCCAAGGCGAGGGGCCACTTCGTGGAACAGGGCGGCCTCGTCGTGCTCGCATCCATAGATGGTGATTCCGACACGTGGCACGGCGTCAGCTGCTTCGCCAGTTGCAGGATGCTGACCGGCGGCAGCCGGGAATGGTACGCACACCAGCTAGTCAAGCCAGCCTGGTGTTGCCAGCACGTATGCCAATTTCGATACGCGGACGATATGTCTTGACGCGTAGCATGATCTGAATGTGCGTGTGTTGATCGTCGAAGACGAGCCCTATATGGCAGAAGCCATCCGCGATGGCCTACGCCTGGAGGCGATCGCCGCCGATATCGTCGGTGACGGCGACAGTGCGCTGGAGCTGCTGAGCATCAACACCTACGACATCGCCGTTCTCGATCGCGACATCCCCGGGGCCTCGGGCGACGAGGTCGCCGCACGTATCGTTGCCTCGGGCAGCGGCATGCCGATCCTCATGGTCACCGCTGCCGACCGGCTCGATGACAAGGCCTCCGGGTTCGAGCTCGGCGCAGACGACTACCTCACGAAGCCGTTCGAACTCCAAGAACTCGTACTCCGGCTCAGAGCGCTCGACCGTCGGCGCGCCCACCACAGGCCACCGGTGCGAGAGATGGCGGGCCTGCGTCTGGATCCCTTTCCGCCGCGAGGTCTACCGCGACGGCCGCTATATCGCCCTCACCAGGAAACAGTTCGCTGTGCTCGAAGTTCTCGTCTCCGCCGAAGGCGGCGTTGTGAGCGCCGAAGAGCTCCTGGAGCGGGCGTGGGACGAGAACGCGGACCCATTCACCAACGCCGTCCGCATCATCGTCTCGGCACTGCGCAAACGCCTCGGCGCTCCCCCGATCATCGCCACCGTCGCCGGCGTCGGTTACCGCATCGGGACTGAGCCCGACACCAAGCGAAATAGGGAAGGTCGTGGATAGAGCCCCCGGTTTGAGCGTTCGCCTCAAACTCACCTTCAGCTACGCCGGCTTCCTCATGATCGCCGGCGCCTTGCTGCTCGGCGCCGTGTGGGTATTCCTCCTGCGATACGTGCCCAGGGGTGAGACGGTCCTCGTCCACGGCACCTCTGTCTTCGTATCGCCCGGCCGTGGCGGTCTCTTGCGCGATTTCGCTCCGGCCGCGGCCATTTTGGGGGTGTTCCTGCTGGTGTTCGGTCTCCTCGGAGGATGGCTGCTCGCCGGTCGGATGCTCGCCCCCCTCACTCGCATCACCGACGCCGCTCGCACGGCTGGGACCGGCTCCCTCTCTCACCGAATCGCGTTACCGGGCCGCAAAGACGAGTTCCGCGAGCTCGCCGACGCCTTCGACGCCATGCTCGCACGGCTCGAAGCGCACGTCGCCGAACAGCAGAGATTTGCTGCCAACGCCTCCCACGAACTGCGCACCCCGCTCGCGATCACCCAAATGCTCCTCGAAGTGGCTCGCAACGACCCGAACATTGACACCGGCGAACTCGTCGACCGCCTCCACGCCGTCAATACCCGAGCGATCGACCTCACCGAGGCATTGCTCATGCTCAGCCGCGTCGACCAGCAGTCCTTCACCTCAGCACACGTCGACCTGTCCCTCATAGCGGAAGAAGCCACTGAAACGCTCCTCCCCTTCGCAGAAGAGCATGGCGTCACCATCGAGACCTCCGGTGAAATGACCCCCGCCCTTGGCTCAGAGGCGCTCCTGCTCCAGCTGACGACGAACCTCGTGCACAACGCGATCGACCACAATCTGCCGGAACAGGGCACCGTGTGGGTCACGACCGGTGTCCAATCGGAGACAGTGGTGCTCACCGTCGAGAACACCGGGGAGAAGATGACCCCACAGTTGGTCGCCACGCTTGTCGAGCCGTTTCAGCGCGGCACCGAACGAATACGTCCCGACCACGCCGGTGTTGGCCTCGGCCTGGCCATCGTGAAGAGCATCACGGAAGCACATGGCGGAACACTCACCCTCATTCCCCGGGCTACGGGCGGGCTCTGCGTCACGGTGCAATTGCCCGCTGCGCCGCCGCACCCTGGCGTCTGACTGCCTGCAGCAGCGCGCAACCGCTGCCGCTGCCGCTGCGACGGGTCCGACTACCTGGGGGTTGACAACGACCATCCATCCGCTCGGGTGCCGGCCCCGACAGAGCCAGAGGCGGCCTTCATCTTCGCGACGAGCGACTCGAACATTGGATAACCACCCGTACCTCTCATGGCATCAATGGACGGCTTCCACATCTCCCATCGATCGATCAAGGTCCGTCCGACGAGCAACCTGATTATCTCGAAGTCAAAAGCGCCGACATGTTCGAGCGCTGCCAGCTGTTCGAAGTAATCGAGCTCTCGATACAAGACGTAGGCCTCCTCCGCGTTCGACGCAATGAACCTCTCGAACGCCGCGCGCAGCTCCTCCTTCGTCTCGAATGTGGCGACGAGGCGGCGCGTCTCTATGAGTGCGTCCTCGTTCCAGCGGCGAAAGAAGTCAGCAGCAAGCTGGGATTCCCGTGCCTTCCTCGCCTCTTTCACCTGTTGACCAGCGAACGCGGCTGCACAGAGGGCACCGAGGAGGCCCAGGGCGCCGACGGCCGTAGCGATCGCTGTGACTTGCTCGGCCCAGTTCGGTCCAGGCACCGTCCAACCCCTCTCTCCCGACCTCTTCAGGCTATCCAGAGATATCGACGATTCTCTCGAACGGGAGATGGGTGAGCCAAGAAGGCATCACGATCCCCGGAGCAAAACCAACCGACAGTCCGGTGCGACGCCCGTTCTCAGTGCAGATCGGCTCCCTCGAAGTCGGCGGCAGTGAACTCCCTCGGCTCGACGAGCACGAGCCAGTTCCCAGAATTGTCGCGCATGAGCGCTTCCACGCCGTAGGGCCGTTCCTGAGGTTCCTGGATGAACTCAACGCCTTTGTCCGTCAACTCTTTGTACGTCTTTCGGCAGTCATCCACGTGCAGGCCGACACCCGGGAGGCCCCCTTCGGCCTGTGCTCGAGTCAACGCTGCAATGAGGTCGTCCGACAGCGGCCCACTCGGGGTTGTCAGATGCAGATCGAGCTCGGGCTGACTCGCGTGGCCCACGGTTACCCATCGGAAGTCCTCACCGAGCCGAATGTCATCCCGAGCTTCGAAGCCCAGGACGTCCGTGTAGAAGGCGAGCGATTCGTCGAGGTCCTTGACCCACACACTGACGAGCGAAACGTTGGTGATCATGACGCCAATGCTACGACGGGCTGCGAGCCGCAGGCTTCTCCTCGCTTGCTGTATTTCGCTCGAGGTATCCGCTCATGAAGAGGTAGCAACCGGGTATCCGGGGTGCATTACCCCCATAGCGATGTTGAAACGCACGCGGCGATTCGCCGACGATTTGCGCGAATCGGGTGCTGAACGACCCAAGACTGCTGAACCCCACTGCGAAGCAGACTTCCGTGACCGTGAGGTTGGTGGATCGAAGAAGATCTTGAGCGCGTTCGATTCTTCGTCTGGAGAGGTGCGCTGCTGGTGTTCGACCGTAGGTGGCAGTGAAAAGGCGATGAAAGTGGTATTTGGAGAGTGCCGCCACAGACGCGAGGTGATCCAAATCGAGTGGCTCGGCAAAGTGTCGATCAGCGTGGTCTCGCGCACGGCGTAGTTGCACGAGCGCATGATCCGGGACACGCGTTCTTTGCATGGACCCAGAATAGAACCACTGTGTTCTCGCAGCGACCTCACGTCGTGCAGCGATCGCAACCGCAAGCGTTCTGAGACATGAAGCCGCCACCCAGCTGCCCACGACGTCGAAAGCACCTGCCTGGGCAGCGAGGTCGCCGACGTCCTGGGGGGCGCCCACAGCTCGTCCAGATCCATGGCAATGAGACAGGGACGTACGGTCGGGATCTGAAGGGAATCGCTTCATCGGGTCGGTGTATGATCAGGCCACCTCAAGTTGGGTGAAAGCGCCGCCGCTTACGGTGGCAAGAGCGGCAGCACTGTGGCAACCAGATCCACTGGCGGGATCATCGAGCCCTGGCACATGCTCAGGTTGCACCCGACATCCAGCACCGACGGGCGGCAAGGTTCACTGCTTCTGTTGCCTCCGCCTCGGACGGCGCTCCGCCACGCACTTCCTGTCGTGCTCGAGGGCATCGTCGGCCCCCTGATCGTGTTCTACCTCCTGCTCGTCTTCGCCGGATTCCGGGGAGCGTTGATTGCTGCGCTCACCTGGTCGTATCTTGCGTTGGGGCGACGGCTTCTGAAGCGCGAACGAGTCTCGATGTTGTTGCTGTTCGGAACGATCCTCCTCACCCTGAGGACAGTCGTTGCCTTCGTCACAGGGAGCGCATTCCTCTACTTCGCGCAACCGACAGCAGGAACCATCGCAATCTCAGTTGCCCTGCTTGTCTCCGCGTTGGTCGGCCGCCCCTTCACCCAACGCTTCGCCCATGATTTTTGCCCCATCGACCCCGCGATCATGAAACGGCCACTCGTCCGTCAATTCTTCATCAGGATCTCCGTGCTCTGGGCGACGGTCCTGATGCTGAACGCGGGGCTCGTCTTCTGGCTGCTCGTCTCCTCATCACTGCGTTCGTTTGTGCTGGAGCGCTCGGTGGTCACCTATGGCCTCACCGCGGATCGCGATCTTCATCTCCATATCCGGGTTCACGGCGATGATGCGTCGTGATGGCGTCACCGTCCAATGGGCCAGCAACCGGACTCCTCGCCTCGACCCGGAATCCTGACGCCATCACCCGGCGAAATGTGGTGCCAACGCAGCGATCCCTCAACGAGTGACCTACAGACAGAAGGTCCTCAGCTGATGATGCGGTAGTGCAGGTGGGCGACCCCGCTCCGGGTCCGGCGTTCATTGAGCAGTTGAAGGTCGAGACGTGCGTGTCGCGGGAGGGCGTGTTTGCCGCCTCCGAGCACGATTGGCCAGAAGAACAAGTGGCACTCGTCCACCAAACCCGCCCCAATAGCCTGGCCAGCAAGGTCAGCTCCGCCCACCGTGAGATCGCTGTTTCCGCCATCCTTCATCCGCTGTATCGCCTCAACGTCGAACTCCCGCTCAAGGGTGGTCTTCCCGCTTGACACCGATGCCAGGGTCTTTGAGAAGACGACCTTGTCGGCCGCTCGCCAGATGTTGCTGAAGTCCACGACCCAGGGTGGCTGGTCAGCTATGGGTGCGGTCTCCCAGTAGTTCATCGACTCATACATGCGGCGGCCGTAGAGGTAGGTGCCGACCGACCGCTCAAGGTCGTTGATGAAACCGAAGTACTCCTCATCTGGGGTACCCCAGTTGATGCCGCCGTCCCTGTCCTCGATGTAACCATCGAGCGACACGTTCGTGACGTAGATGAGCTTGGACATGACGACGCCTCCGACCCGGTACCTCGACTGAGGGTACTTCGCCCTCAACCGGATTTGCTGAGAGCGGGCGGCCCGACCTCGCCCAGACCGGCGCTCGTACACTCTTGACGGTGTCGGATTACGAGTGCCTGGTGGACCTCGCGGCGAAGGGGATGGCCGAGCGGGACAACCACCCGATGCCTCCGTCGGTCACGACGCCCGAAGCGTTCTACGAGGTCATGGCCGACGCTCCTCGCTATGCCGTTGGCTTTCAGGCGCTCCTGGAGAGACTGGTGGAGGCAGAGCGGGAGCTCGAAACGATCCACGA
The DNA here is from genome assembly GCA_963753115.1 of uncultured Acidimicrobiaceae bacterium. Taxonomy (GTDB): domain Bacteria; phylum Actinomycetota; class Acidimicrobiia; order Acidimicrobiales; family RAAP-2; genus Bog-473. The sequence goes on along the minus strand of CAVWBB010000003.1, from coordinate 157,145 downwards.
GACGTCAAAACGCGCTGATGCCGAAGTTAGGGGCGCCCGGCACCGGCGAGACGAAGGAGACGAGTGACCACTCCGGACAGTGGTCGCTTCGAGTCTCGATCGGGTTCTCCCCCAGACGGCCTGACGGCCTCGTCTCGGACCTGAACGACGTTCGGCTGCCGTGAAGGACTCGGGTTGATCCCGCTCCGGGTCGAGGCGGTGCCTGCGGATGGTCGCCACACGCTGGGGTGGGTTCGGCCGAGCGACGACCCGAGGCTCTCGACGGACCCAGCTCGTACACTCTTGATGGTGTCGGATTACGAGTCGTTCGTGGAACTCGCGGCAAAGGGGATGGCCGAGCGCGACAACCATCCGATGCCCCCGTCCGTCACGACGCCCGAAGCGTTCTACGAGGTCATGGCCCGCGCCGCTCTGGACGCTATCGGCCTTCAGGCACTCCTCGAAGAGCTCGCACGAGCAGAGCAAGACCTGAATGATCCCGACGATGGACCACGCCTTGCCGACAGCACCGATGCCGCCACGACGCTCCCCGAGGAGCCGTCTGCCTCCCCCGGGTTCGCGATGAACGTGCCCCCGTCGACACGCATCGCTCATGAGAACGGCGGACGTGGTGCACCGAGCCGACGTGAGCGAGCAACGGGGAAGGCTCAGAACGCTCGCCTCCGGAGAAAGTGAACGGTTCCTGAGCGATCGACGGTCCAGTCACGCGGTACGAGGGCACCTGCGTCGATCGACGGCGCGGGGCAGACACCTCGGAGAGCGATCCGGCACTCCTCTGGCTACGGTGGCACTCTGATGGCAGAGCGACTGAAGAACAAGGTGGCGATCGTCACAGGCGGGGGTGACGGCATCGGGCGTGGTGTCGTGCGCCGGTTCGCCGCCGAAGGCGCCAAGGTGCTGGTTGCCGAACTCGACGACGACAGCGGCGAGCACGTCGCCGCTTCGTGTCGCGGCGAGTTCGGCGCCGACGTGCGCTTCGTGCACACCGACGCCAGCGCGAAGGCAGACGTGACGGCGATGGTGGCCGCAGCCATCGACAACTGGGGCACGGTGGATGTGCTCGTCAACAACGCGTGGGGCGGCGGCACGCTCGGTCGTTTCGAAGCCACGACCGACGAGCAAATGCAGTGGGGACTCTCCATGGGCCTGCTGGGCCCGTTCTGGGGCATGCAGGCCGTGCTCCCCGCCATGAAGGCCAAGCGGGGCGGCGCTGTCATCAATATGTGCTCGTTGAACGGTGTCAACGCCCACATGGGCACCGCGCAGTACAACATCGCCAAGGAGGCCTTGCGCGCCGCCAGCCGGACGGCCGCCCGGGAATGGGCGCCCTGGCAGATCCGGGTCAACGTCATCTGCCCTGGAGCGAAGACGGCGGCGTCCCGGGCGGCCTTCGCGGCGTATCCCGAGCTGGAGGCGGCGGCCGACTCTGCCAACCCCATGGGCCGCCTCGGCGACCCCGAGGAGGACATCGCTCCCGTGGCCGTCTTCCTGGCCAGCGACGACGCCCGCTACATGACCGGCAACACGCTCTTCGTGGACGGCGGCGGCCATATCAACGGAGTGACGTGGGCACCCGACCTCGGCGACTGACCGGCGCACGGTGATGCCGTGACCACGTTGGACGGCAAGACGGCGATCGTTGCCGGCGCCGGGCCTGGCGTCGGCCGGGCCTGCGCGGCAGCACTCCGTCGCGCCGGGGCGAACGTCGTCGTGGCCGCACGCGACAGACGCCGCCTCACCACTCTGGCCACCGAACTCTGCGCCGGGCCGGGAGGGCAAGTCGTCCCCTTGGAACTCGACCTCGGTGACCTGGCCTCGTGCGCGGACCTGATCGAGCAGGTGTTGGCGCGCCTCGGCCGGATCGACGTCCTGGTGAACGTGGCGACCTCCGGTGGCGACCAGGCGACGATCGACGAGGTCGAGCCCGATTGGGAGACCTGGCGCCGAGCCTTCGAGGTCAACGTGATCGGGACCCTGGAACTGAGCCGTCTGGCCGCACGGGCCATGCACGAGACCAGCGGCGGAGACGGCGGCTCCATCGTCCAGATCGGCACCTTCGGGACCCACACCCTTCCCTCCGGTCGCGCCCGCTACACGGCGACCAAGCAGGCGATGGTCGCCGCCTCGCTGACCCTGGCCAAGGAACTGGGACCGACCGGCGTCCGCGTCAACGTGGTCACGCCGGGCTTCGTCTCCGGGGCACCTCTCGACGCCATGATCGAATCGATCGCGGCCCGCTCCGGCGCCCCCGCCGCCGAGGTGTCCCGCCGCATGGCCGCCGGCGCCGCGCTCGGGCGCCATGTCGATCCCGCCGACATCGCCGACGCAGTTGTCTTTTTGGCCGGACCCCGAGCGCGCAACATCACCGGGGTCGAGCTCCCGGTGACGGCGGGACGATGACACGACGGCGGCACCTGGTGCGGTGGCTGTTCCACTCCACGGCGATGGTGGCCGACTACGACCTGGCCGTCCGGAACCTCGGCACGCTCGTCGGGCTGAGGGTCCTCGAATACAGCGAGTCCACCGAGCCCGGAATCGGCCGCCGCGGCGGCATGGCGTGGGTCGGCGACAACGCGATCGAAATCGGCCAACCGATCGTCGAAGGCGGCGCGGCCCGGTTCGTGGAGCGCTTCGGCGGCGGCATGCACTCACTCGCGTTGCAGGTGGAGGACCTCGAGGCGACGATGGCGCATCTGGAGACGCAGGAGATTCACATTGCCGCACGCCCACGCCCCGAGATGTGCTTCACCGACCCCCGTGACACCGGAGGCGTCTTCTTCCAGTGGAGCACCTTCGAGCTCGCCGACGATCCCCGCTTCGGCGCAGCCGTGCCCGCCCCGGCGACACCGGTGCTGGCGCCCGCCACCCACCATGCTTTCGTCGGCGCGCTGGTCGACGACCCGAGGGCGTGGGCGGGACAGTTCGCCGCGATGCTCGGTACAGGGGTCACCTTCGAGCACACCGACGCCGCGCCCGGACACCCCGTCTCGGGCGTCTCGCTCGGCGACTGCACGCTCGCCCTCTACCGCCTCGACGAGGCGGAGGATCCTGCGCTGTGGGGGCGATCCTACGAGCGGGCCTGCACCCACCTGCTCGGTCTGCGGGTCGACGATCTCCCCGCGGCCGCCGCGGCGACGGCGGGCGCCGGTGTGGCCGCGGTGCGCACGGATCCCGACCTCGTGGTCCTTGACCCGGCTGCCACCGGAGGCGTCCAGGTGGCGCTCACCGGATCACTGCTCCCGGGCGATCCTCGCCTCTGACGAGCGGGCTGAGGGCGGACGGGCCGACGGGCTCGACGGGCGAATGGGCTGGGTGAACTGACGGGCTGCCTCAGCCCGGGCCGGCCGTCCCGTCGACCTCGACCCGCTCGATCCACACCCGCACCGGCTCGGTGAGCATCTCGTCGTCGAGTTCGAGCAGGGTCCCCTCGCCTGCCCCGGCGCGGGGCCCGACCACGACCTCGATGGCGAGCACCTCCCGGGCGATGTAGTCGAAGAACTCGGCGATGGGCTCGAGGCCCACCACGGACAGGCGGATGCGGTCGGAGACCTCGAGGCCGCTGGCCTTGCGCAGGTCCTGCACCAGCCGGACGACGTCGCGGGACAGGCCCCGCTGGCGCAGGCCGTGGTCGAGGTTCAAGTCCAGCGCCACCACCTCGCCGCCCTCGCGGGACACGGCGAAGCCCTCCTGGCTCCGGACTCGCAGCTGCAGGTCGTCGGGTGACAGCTCGACCGGCTGGCCACCCAGCACGACGGTGATCGAACGCCCCGCCTCCAGCTCGTCCGCCACGGCGACGCTGTCGAGCGCGGCCAGTGCAGGCTTGAGCTCTTGGACGAGATCCCGCAAACGGGAGCCGAGGGTCTTGTAGTTCGGCACCAGCTCGAACTGGAGCACCTCGCTCAGCTCCTCGGCGGTGTCGATCTCGTCGACGTTGAGCTCGTCCTTGACGATGTCGCGCAGGATCTCGGGCGAGTCGGCCGGGAGGAAGACCAGAGCCCGCCTGAGCGGCTGGCGCACCTTGACCGAGGCCTCGCCGCGGGCCGCCCGGCCCAACGATGTCAGACGGCGGGCCAGCGCCATCTGCGCCTCGAGCTCGGGATCGGACGCGATCCCGGCTGCGTCGGCCCCGGGCCAGTCGGCCAGGTGGACCGACTCCCCGTCGCCGGCCCCCGTCAGGTGGCGCCACATGGTGTCCGACACGAACGGGCACAGCGGCGCCAGCAGGAGGGCCAACGTCGTCAGCGTCGTGTGCAACGTCGCCTGCGCCGCCAGGGTGTCGCTGGCCGGCGCGTCCGGATCGGTTCGCCAGAACCGGCGCCGGCTGCGGCGGACGTACCAGTTGGAGAGGTCGTCGACGAGGCCGGCGAGGGCGCTGGCGGCAGCCAACGGCTCGTAGCCCGTCAGGGCGTCGGTCACCGTCGCCGTCGTGCTGGCGAGACGGGACAGGATCCAACGGTCCAGCGGCCCCCGCTCCCCCGCGTGCGGGATCCCCGCGTCAGCCGGGTCGAACTCGTTCAGCGACGCGTACGTGGTGAAGAAGCTGAACGTGTTCCACAGCGTGAGCAGCATGTCCCGCATGGCCGTGTCGATGGCGCCGAGCGTCGCCCGCGTCGGCGTCCACGGCGAGCCCTGGCTGAACATCCACCAGCGCATGGCGTCGGCGCCCCGGGTGTCGAGGATCGACCAGGGGTCGATGATGTTGCCGAGCGACTTGGACATTTTGCGGCCGTCCGCGTCCACAATGTGACCCAGGCACACGACGTGGCGGTAGGGGCTCTCGCCGAAGACCAGGGTGTTGATGGCCAGCAGCGAATAGAACCAACCCCGGGTCTGGTCGATCGCCTCGGAGATGAAGTCCGCCGGGAAGATGAACGCCTCAGCCGAGCCGGCGACATGCGGATACCCCACCTGCGCTGCCGGCATGGAGCCCGAGTCGAACCAGGCGTCGATGACCGGCTCGACCCGGCGGCACACCGACAGCTCGTCGACCTCGTCGGCGGCCCCGACATCGGCGGCGCACGTTCCGCAGGCGAAGATGACGTCGTCGATGGTCGGGCGGTGCGGGTCGATCCCCGTCACGTCGCGCCCGCACAGGTCGGACAGCTCGGCCAGCGAGCCGACGCAGCGCACGTGGCCCCGCCCGCAGCGCCAGATCGGCAGCGGCGTGCCCCAGTAGCGGTCGCGGGACAAGGCCCAGTCGACGTTGTTCTCGAGCCACTCGCCGAAGCGCCCGTCCCGGATGTGGGCCGGGTGCCAGTCCACGGTGTGGTTGGCCGCCAGCAGGTCGTCCTTCCGGGTCGACGTGGCGATGTACCAGCTCGGCTTGCCCCAGTAGATCAAGGGCGTGCGGCAGCGCCAGCAGTGCGGGTACGAGTGGACGTAGGGGAAGCGGCGGATCAGCCGCCCGTCGGACTCCAGCCGGTCGTTGATGTCGTGGTTGGCCTCCCGGACGTCACGACCGGCCAGCCAGCCGATGGCGTCGGTGAAGCGGCCGTCGGGCCCGACCGGGTTCAGCGAGGGCAGGCCGTTCTCGCGGCCGATCTGGCGGTCGACTTCGCCGAAGGCCGGCGCCAGGTGGACGAGTCCCGTCCCTTCCTCGGTCGTCACGTAGGAGGCGGGCACCACGCGCCATCCGTCGGCCGCCGGCGGCGGGTCCAGGTCGTCGAACGGGCGCTCGTAGTGCAACCCGACGAGGGCGGACCCGGGCACGAGGGCCGTGACGCGCGCCGACGCCCCCTCCCCCAGGACCGCGTCGACGAGGTCCTCGGCCATGACCAGCCCGTCGATGACGGCGTACATGAGGTCGGGATTCACCGCCACGCCCGTGTTCGACAGCAGGGTCCACGGCGTGGTCGTCCACACGGCCAGCCACTCGGCGCCCGTGCCCGCCAGGGCGCCGACATCGGCCGCAGCACCATCGGTGATCCGCAGCCGCACGTAGGCCGACTCGTCCTCCTCGTCCCGGTAGACGTCGGGCTGGCCGAGCTCGTGGCTCGAGAGGGCCGTCCCGCACCGGGGGCAGTACGGCACCACCTTCAGGTCCTCGTACAGCAACCCCTGGTCGAAGAGCTGCTGGAGGTGCCACCAGACCGACTCGATATACGTCGAGTCCAACGTCCAGTACGCCGCATCCATGTCGACCCAGTAGCCGATGCGCGTCGTCAGGCGGGCGAACTCGTCCACGTAGGAGTAGACGGACTCGCGGCAGAGCCGCGTGAACTCGGCGATGCCGACCTGCGACTCGATCTGCTCCTTGCCCGTGATGCCGAGCTTCTTCTCCACCTCCACCTCGACCGGCAGCCCGTGGGTGTCCCAGCCGGCCCGGCGGGCCACGTAGGCGCCGTCCATGGTGCGGAAGCGGCAGAAGAGGTCCTTGTAGACCCGGGCCCAGACATGGTGCAGGCCCGGCATGCCGTTCGCCGTGGGCGGACCCTCGTAGAAGACCCACGGGTCGGCGCCCTTGCGCTGCTCGATCGACCGCTCGAAGACGCGGTGGTCCGCCCAGCGGGCCAGCTCGCCCTGCTCGAGGGCGACGAAGTCGATGTCGGGGGGGACGGGTGTGAACACGGGAGAGAGGCGGCCTTTGGCGGCGGGAACAGGCGCCCCGGCCACGTCGGAAAGGATAGAGGGTATGCATCGCCCCCCTTCCGCTCTTCGGGCCGGCCTCGTGCTGGCCCGGGAGCCCTACGGCGACGACGGCGCCCAGTGGGTGGTGGCGCGAGCCGAGGCCGAGATCGTCGAGCGCTACGGCTGGCTCGACGACGGCGAGCGGGGCCTCACCGCGGCCATGTTCGACCCACCGGCCGGGGCTTTCTTGGTGGCCCGCGCCGGTGCCGCCGGACCGCCGCTCGGCGGGGTCGGGGTGCGCGGCCTGCGGCCGGGCGTCGGGCAGATCCGCCGCCTCTGGGTCGACCCGGCGGCGCGGGGACAGGGCGTGGCCCGCGCCCTCATGGGCGGGATCGAGGACGCCGCTCGCGAACTGGGCCTGACCGACTTGCGCCTCGGCACCGGCGACCGGCAGCCTGAGGCCGTGGCGCTCTACGAGTCCACCGGCTGGGAACGCGTCCTCTTCGGGCGCGACGGTCGCCCGGTGCCCGCTCGCCACATCTGGTTCACGAAACTGCTGGCGTCGGCTCCGTGACGACCGACGCGCGCCGCTTCGAGCTCATCTGCGAAATCGAGCCGGCGACCACCCCGGACCTCACCCGGGTCCGGCACCAGATCGGCGTGCTCAGTCCGGTCGCCACCACCTTCCTCATTCCGGACAACCACATCGGGCGGGCCACCGTCTCCAGTGTCGCCGTCGCTCACGAGGTGGAGCAGATGGGCGGTCGCTCCATCGCCTGCCTCAATGCCCGCGACCGCAACCTGCTCGGCTTCCGGCGCGACCTGTTGACGGCGGAGGCCTACGGCGTGGACCAGTTCCTGTTCGTCTACGGCGACGAACCGCTGGCCGGCGCCCGCACGAGCGAGCTCAACGTGCGCACCATGTTGGCCGAGGGTCGGGAGTACTCGGCGGGTCTCGCGGGGAGCCGCGACAGGAAGCCGATGCGCTTCGGCGCGGCCACCGGGCTGCGGCCGTTGCCGGCGTGGAAGCGGGCGGCCGACTTCCTCTGCGTCCAGGTCGGGTTCTCGCTCGACGACCTGTTGGCCTGGCGGGCCGAGCTGGGCGACAGCGTGGGAGCCGACTCGGGCATGCCCGTCTACGCCGGCGTGATCGTGATCGCCAGCGTGGGCATGGCGCGCAACTTCACCATTCCCGGGCTGACGGTCCCAGCCGAGCTCGTGACGCGACTGGAGACGGATCGCAACGCCGGCGTGGATGCCGCCTGCGATCTCGTCGTCGGCATCCGCGATTCGGGGGCCTTCGACGGTGTGCACCTCATTCCCGTGGCGCGCTACCGCGAGGTGGCGGCCCGCCTGGAGCGCGTGCTCGTCTAGCTAGGCAGCAGGGGGCGCCGGGGGTGCAGAAGCGCCGAGGGAGCGTTCGAGCGCGTCGAGCGCGGCGCCGTCGACCTCGAGCAGTGAGTCCACCACCAGGTCCGCCAACCCGAAGGCCGGGTGGTGCCCCTCGCCCTCCTCGGGCACGGCGATGCAGGTCATGGACGACGCCTTGGCCGCCAGCACGCCGGCCGGCGCGTCCTCCCAGACCAGGCAGCGCTTGGGCGGCGCACCCAGCTTGGCTGCCGCGGTGAGGAAGACGGCGGGGTGCGGCTTGCCGTACTCCTCGTCCTCGGCCGAGTGCACCAGCTCGAACCGGTCGCGCAGGCCGAAGTGCGCCAGCGCGGCGTCGATGAGCCGGTACTGCGACGAAGAGGCCACCGCCAGCGGCAGGCCGCGGTCGTGGCAGAGGTCGATGGCGTGCGCGGCCCCCGGCTTGAGCACACCCTTGGTCGTGATCAGCTCGATCACCCGGTCGACGATCTGCACCGCCACCTCGTCGGGCGTCGGCGTGGCGCCCGGCCACGGGTGCAGCCCGTACCAGTGGGCGGTGACCTCGCCCACGAACATGCCCTTGGTCGAGCGACAGCCCTCGACGGCGAGGGGGACGCCGAGACCACCCAGGATCTCGATCTCCGCCTCGTGCCAGAGGATCTCGGAATCGATGAGGAGCCCGTCCATGTCGAAGATGGACGCGGCGAACCCCGCCGCGACGGGGTGCGGCGGAGTCAAGCGGTGAGCTGCGCCTCGATGTCGGCCACGACAGCCGGGTCCTCCGGCTCCACCTGGGGCCGGTAGCGCGCCACGACGTCGCCCTGGGGGACACGAGGAACTTCTCGAAGTTCCACGTGATGTCGCCGGCGTTGCCCTCGGCGTCCTCCTTCTTCTCCAATTCGGCGTAGATCGGGTGGCGGTCGTCGCCGTTCACGTCGATCTTCTCCATGAGCGGGAAGGTCACGCCGTAGGTCGCCGAGCAGAACTGCGCGATCTCCTCGGAGGTGCCGGGCTCCTGGCCCATGAACTGGTTGCACGGGAATCCGATGACCGAGAAGCCGCGGCCCTCGTAGGTCTTCTGCAGGCGCTCGAGTCCCTCGTACTGCGGGGTGAGGCCGCACTTGGACGCCACATTGACCAGCAGCAGGGTCTTGCCCTTGTAGTCGCCCAGCTTGGCGTCGTCGCCCTGGAGGGTGTGGATGGGGATGTCATAGAGAGCCATGAGGGTGACCCTACCGGGCACCGATGGCGACGTGCCCGGCCCGCGTAGGGTGGCCCGCATGCACGCCGTCGTGATCCGGGAGGGCCAGCTGCACTGGGAGGAGCGGGAAGACCCCGTCCTCGGCGACACCGAGCTGCTGGTGGCCGTGCGGGCGGCCGGGTTGAACGCGGCGGACCTGGTGCAGCGGGCCGGCTTCTATCCAGCGCCGGCGGGGTGGCCCGCCGACATCCCCGGCATGGAGTTCGCCGGTGACGTGGTCGGCGTGGGGCGCCAGGTAACCCTCTTCTCGCCCGGCGACAGGGTCATGGCCGTTGTCGGCGGCGGGGCGCAGGCCACGATGGCCCGGGTCGACGAGACCCACGCGCTGCCCGTCCCCGACGGGCTGTCCTGGACCGAGGCCGGCGGCTTCCCCGAGGTCTTCACCACCGCCTACGACGCGCTCTTCCGCCAGGCCGAGCTGCAGATGGGCGAGCGCGTGCTGGTCTCCGGTGCCGCCGGTGGCGTGGGGACGGCCGGCGTGCAGTTGGCCGCCCAGGCCGGCGCGGTGGTGACGGCTACCGTGCGCGACCCCGCCCGGCACGACGCCGTGGCCGCCCTCGGGGCGCACCATGTCATTGCGCCCGGCGACGAGGCTGCGCAGGCGCCCTACGACGTCGTGCTCGAGCTGGTCGGCGCGCCCAGCCTGACGGGCGTGCTGCCGCATCTCGCGCCCTGGGCCCGGGTGGTCGTGATCGGGGTCGGCGGCGGGGGGCGCATGGAGGTGGAGCTCATGCAGCTCATGCAGAAGCGCGCCCGCATCGGCGGCTCCACGTTGCGCGCCCGCAGCCGGCGCGAGAAGGCCGACGTGGCGGCGGACGTCGCAGCCCACGTCCTTCCGGGGCTCGTTGCGGGCCGGCTGCAGGTGCCCGTGTGCGAGACGTTTTCGCTGTCGGATGCGCAGGTCGCCTACGACCGCTTCGGAGCCGGGGGCAAGTTCGGCAAGGTCGTCCTCGTCGCCCCTGATGCGTGACCGTGATTGAGGCCGTCCTCTTCGACGGGGACCAGACCCTGTGGGACTTCGAGCGCGTCATGCATGACGCGCTGGTGGCCACCCTCGCCGAGCTACGGGACGCCCGGCCCGGTGCGTTCGCCGACGCGTTGGACTGGCATGACCTGCAGGCCGACCGCGCCGCCGTGGCAGAGGAGCTTCCCGACGTGTGGTCGCTGGCCGAGCTGCGCGTGCACGGCTTCACCCGCACGCTCGAACGCCTGCGCACCGCCGAGGGTGGAGACGAAGCCGCCGACGATGAGCTGGCGCGTGAGCTGAGCGACTCGTATTTCATCCACCGTGACCGCGATGCCGCCCTCTTCCCCGACACCGTCCCCGGCCTCGACGCCCTGCGCGCCGACTACCGGCTCGGGCTCCTCTCGAACGGGAGCCGGCTGCCTGAAACCGTCGGGCTGGCCACCTACTTCGAGACGGTGGTCTTCGCGCAGGACCACCGGGTGGCCAAACCCGACAAGGGGATCTTCGACGTGGTCGAGCGCGAACTCGGCGTCGGTCCCCACGTCTGCGTGCTCGTCGGCGACCATCCCGTCAACGACGTCGCCGGCGCGCACGGCGCGGGCTGGCGCTCCGTGTGGATCGATCGCGACGGCACGGTGCCCTTCCCCGGGGACGGCCCGCAACCCGATGCGGTCGTGACGGCCCTGACCGAGCTACCCGACGTGCTGCGCCGGATCGGCGACTAGCCGATCAGGTTGACGTCGTCGGGCAACAGGGGCGGTTCCTCGGCCGGCGGCGTCCCTGGCGCACCCCGCCGGCAACCAGCACCCACTCTGGGACGACCTGGTCCGGCGATCTGGCGGGCCGAGCGAGACCCGAGACGCCTCGGTATCTTCAAGAGGCATGAAGGGAGCGTCGCTGGTCGGCGGGGGCTCGGGACCGGGCAGGCCCTTGGGCTGGAGGGGCAGGTGGGAGCTCGGTCAAGCGCGGCCACGGGTGCTTCCCGAACTCGACCCGGCCGCCGCCGCCGAGGTGGCGGCGGCGCACCAGGAGGCACCCGCCGTCGGTGGGGCCCTCGCCCGCGCCGCCTACGCCCAGCTCATCAGCGAGACGGATCAGATCTTCATGCGTCTCACGCAGGCACCCCGATCCGTGCGGATCTTCTTCACCACGTGCGCAATGCCGTACCGGGACGCGGACGAGCTCATCACGTCGATCACACGAGACCGCGTCGTGGAGATCACGACCGCGACACAGGCGCGCGACCGTCTGCACCCGCTGATGGGTTGCGAGATCGGCGGCGAATACGACCGGTTCCGGGCCGTGCACGACATTCTCGGTCACGGCCTCCTCAATGTCGGCTTCGACCGGGACGGCGAGTACGCCGCCTGGCGCTCCCAGGAACGCCACCACACCGCGCTGGCCCGCCGGGCCCTGGCCACCGAGCTGCACGCCGAGCACAGCGTCTGCTGGACGACCGGTGCGCTGGCCGAGCACAAGGCAGCACTTCTCGACCAACGGCTGATAGAGAAGTCCCGAATCGGAGCCCGCCGGCCGCCACCCGCTCGGGCGCGCCGGGTGCGGCGCCGCGGCCGAACGACCACGGCGGCCGGAAGCGACGAGGCGGTCGACGGGAGTTCCATCAATCACAACTCGAAGCTTGCCGTCCGTGCACCAGGCGCTTGACGCTGCTGACGCCTGACTTGATCGCCCAACCTTGCTCGGTCACGTCGAATCTCCTCCGGCGTGCGCTCCACTCCTTGGTCCCCAGGTCTTGGCGCGAGGCCGAATCCCGTGTACACAACGCGCCGTTCTGCTGAAACCGGGGGCCGACTCATGTGCAGGGTGCAGGAGCAGTGCACGGTCACATCGCCGGTGCGGGTTGGAAGCGGCAGACGAGGTAGGTCGAGACCTTCCACACCGAGGGGGGCGACGTTGGCTCGGTGCGAGCCGGCCACGACGCCGAGCTCACCGCTGTTTCGTCCTGCACCCGTCACAGAGAGGCCAACGGTGAGGCCGCAGCAATGACGGCTGTGGCCGCCCATTGCGCAATCCTTGTGCCAACTCACATCGGAAATGCCCTCAATCACGTTCACTTTTTTGAGAAGGCCTTCGGCCGAGTCGCCGACATCGGGATTTCGCTGCTCATACGTGTCGCTGGTAAGCGTTCCGATCGCCGCGAACCGGTCACTGTGCAACAGTGCCCGGAGTGCCGGCGACTTCTGATTGAACCCCAGTATCCGAGCCGGGTAACGCTCCCCTTCTTCGGTCTCCGCCCACCATGAGGCACCATCGTCATGACGGGCAGTCGCAATGGCCTCGTCGAGGTCGCGACTTACGGATGCCATCTCGGCTTTGCTGAAGACGTTCTCGATGTGCAAGAACCCTGCTTGGGCGAGGAAGTGGCCCATTTCTTCGGGATCTGAATCGAGCGTGAACGACCGTCGGAGTTCGAGGGGCGAACCCCCGAGGTCGACGAATTCGATGGTTCCCGGCTCGTACACGACGCGTCCGTCGAGGAGATGGCGAAGGACGGGTTCCCATGCCACGAAATCATCGACGCTGCCCGCACGGATGGTTGCGCGTCCCAACGCCGTGAGACCGAAGGTTGAGACGACATCGCCTAGCAGGTCCGAGAACGCATCGGCATCCAGTGCGACAACGAGTGATGCACCGAGTCCGTGCCGAACCTCGAGCGACCCTTCATCGACCGCGAGCGAGAACTGCCTCCCTTCGACGTCAAAGCTCAGCGGAACGAGCTCGAGCCGCATGGCCGCCCGTCCCGACCCGGGCCCGCGTGCCTTGAGCAGCGCGGGAAGATGTTCATCGATAAACGTCGCAACGTCGACCGAGAGCGTGTCGCTGTCAGAGCGAGTTCGAAGATCAACTGTGGTCATGGGACTCCCCACTCTCGTCCTTTTGGGCAACCATCTGGGGCAAATATATATCAATGGTATATAATTGCAATCTCAACCCTGCGACCCATGGAGACCACTCGTGGCCACTTCGGTCAAGTCGTCGAAGTCCCGCCGACCCTTCGTCCCTCCACCCGCTCCGAAGACTCCCAAGTCGGTGGGAACGCGGCAGCGCCTCTTGGACCTCGCGGCGCAACTCTTTGTCGAGCGCGGTTACGCCGCGGTTTCAATGCGGGATATTGCTTCGGGGGCAGGGCTGACCACTGGCGCGGTCTATGGCCATTTCCGTTCAAAAGGGCAGCTGCTGGTCGAGGTGATTCGTTGGAAGATCGCCGAGGGTGACCGAGCTGTCGATTACGTCGCCGTGGGCGAGAGCATCGGGCGCGGCGCTGAGCTGATCCACGGCAGCGAAGGCCGTGCGACTCGCCTCCTCGAAGTCGATGCGGCGGCTGCCGCCCGTCATGATCCCGAGATAGCCGCAGGACTCAAGGCCCTGTATTCGGATCGCCATGCACGGACACGTGACGCCATGTCCCAGTGTGCCGACCCCGATACAGCAGCCTGGGTCGTCGCTGCCCTCACGGCAGGAGTCGGCATGAAGGAATCGACTGGGCTGCCCTTGCCCGATGCCGGCAAACTGACCGCTGCCATTCTGGCGGCACTCGATGGGCTCGCCGACCAACGTTGACAGGGCGCCGGCCCCCGCCTTACTTCGGGCGGGGAATCTGGAAGTAGCAGGTGCCCCGGACCAGCATCGTGCCTTCCTGGTTCAGGATCTGCGCGTCGGCGATGGCCATCGCCCTGCCCTTCCGCACGATGTCACTCCGCACGTTGTAGGTGCCCCCGATCTGGACGGCGTGCAGGTACTCGACGTTGAGGGACACCGTGGGCGCGGAGGGCGCTTCGATCAACGGCATCAGGGCCGCCCCGCACGATTCGTCGATGGCTGTCGCGATGATCCCACCGTGAACGCTCCCGAAGGGGTTGGCCATGTCGGGTGTCGGCGTCCAGGACATCTCGGCGTGACCGTCGCGCGACGAGAGGAACTCCCATCGACCGGGGCTGTCTCCATACGGCGCTGGCATGTGTGTCTCTCGATCTCTCGTCGGCAGGCGTGTGTCGGTAGAAGCGGCGAGGCGGTGTGCGGTCCCCGGTGGTGACAGCAGGGTGGGAAGCGGGGTCAACGGGTCAAGATGACGACGCCGGCGTTGGCGCCCCGGCCCACCGTGTGCGACAGCGCCACCTTGGCGCCGTGCACCTGACGCGGCCCGCACTCGCCCCGGAGCTGGCGCACCAGCTCGACCACCTGGCCGAGGGCAGAGGCGCCGAGGGGCTCCCCCTTGGAGAGCAGTCCCCCGCTCGGGTTGACCGGGAGGCGGCCACCCAGCTCGGTGGCGCCGGAGTCGAGCAGTGCGGCCGAGCCGCCCGGCTCGCACAGCCCGAGCTCCTCGCACGAGCCCAGCTCGCGGGCGGCGTCCGTGTCCTGGCACTCCACCACGTGGAGGTCGGACGGCCCGAGGCCCGCCTCCTCGTAGGCATCGGTGGCGGCCAGCGTCGTCGGCGCCGGCGCGTCGTCGTCGGCCAGGCCGGCCAGCGGGGTCGACTCGCTCAGCACGGAGCCGGGGATGTGCGAGCGCAACACCGCCGCGGCGAGGTGCACGCCGGTCCCGGAGGGCACCAGGTCAGCCCGGCGCAGCACCAGCGCGGCGGCGCCCTCGTTGGGCGAGCACAGCATGAAGAGGTGCAGGGGCTCGCACACGACACGCGAGGACAGCACGGCCTCCACGGTCGTCTCCTTCTGGTACATGGCGTCGGGATTCGCCGCACCATGGCGCCGGTTCTTGACCACGACCCGGGCCAGGTGGTCCTTGGTGATCCCCGACGTCAGGCAGAGCCGCTGCGCCCGCAATCCGAAGAAGGCAGGCGTCGAGGCGAGACCCGCCTCCTCCTGCCAGGGCTCGAAGAAGGAGGAGCGGATGATGCCCCGGGGCATCTTCTCGGTGCCGAAGACGAGCACCGAGTCGTACTGCCCCGCCCTGAATGGCCGCCGCCGCCAGCATCAGCGCCGCCCCGCCGCTGGCGCAGCCGGCCTCGACGTCGAGGATGGGCATGCCCGTCATACCCAGGCGGCTGAGCACCTTGTGGCCCGTGGCGACCCCGCCGTAGGCGGTACCGCAGAAGGCCGCCTGGAAATCACCTTTGCCGATGCCCGCCTCGCGCAACGCAGCGCGCACGGCCACCACGCCCATGTCGGTCGTGGACACGCCGTCGAAACGACCGAACGGGTGCAGGCCGACGCCGGCCACGGTGACGTCGGTCATGCCGGCGCGAAGGCGTAGGTCATGACGTCGTTGCCGTCCTCGTCGGTGTGCAGTGGCACGATGCGCAGCTCCATCGCCTGGCCGAACGACAGCGCGGCCGGGTCGCTCTCGGTGAGCCGGCCGATGATGCGCACACCCTCGGGGAGCTCCACCACGCCGACGCCGAAGGGCACCGCGCCCTGGTAGCCGGGGGGCGACGCCGTCACGGCGGTCCAGGCCCACAGCGTGCCCGGCGCCGACAACTCAATCGGTTCGGGGTCCTCGGTGGCGCAGTAGGTGCAGGCATCCGCCCGCGGGAAGTGCACCGAGCCGCAGGCGGCACAGCGGGTGCCCAGCAGTGCCGGCGGGTCACCCTCGACGAAGAGTCCCTCACGGACGCGCACGTGCACCGGACCGCTCAACTGCCGACTTCCACGACTTCCATCCCGTCGAACTCCCAGAAGGTGCGCAACGAGGCGATCTTGCCGGCACCGTCGGTGCGGTAGGTGTAGACGCCGCGGACGATGGCCTGGTGGGTGCCGCCTGCCAGGGTGATACGGATGATGCCGACTTCGGCCACCTCGTCGCCGCACAGGTAGGACTGGTTCATTTCGAAGGCGGTGGCCTCGCTGGTCGCGATCACGTCGTCGTAGAAGGCGGCGATGGCCTTCAGTCCGCGGTGGCCCACGCCCTCGGGGTCGAAGGGCGACGGGCCGATGGGGTCCTGCACGAGGGCGTCCTCGGCGAACAGGCTCAACCAGGTGTCTCGGTCCTTGGCGGCGACGGCGGCTCGCGAGCGGATGCCCAGCTCGCGGGCGTTCGGGAATTCGTCGGTCATGGCGCTCCCTCTCAGCGAACCTTGTCGATGACGTCGTCGGCGAAACGCTTGAGGTTGTCGACCTTGGTCGCCAGCGTCTCGGTGTCCTGCTCGACGCCGTAGGGCCAGCGGAAGCCGACGATGACGTCGGTGACGCCGAGCTCCTCCAGCTTGCGCACGCCGTCGGGCGTGTAGGCGTCGAGCGAGATCACGTGGACCTCGAAGGGCTTGTCCTCCGTGCCGTGCTCCCTGCGCAGCTCGGCCAGGCGGGACAGCAGGCCCGGGAGGTCGGCGGGGTCGCCCCCACCGTGCAGCCAACCGTCCCCGTCGATGGCGGCACGCTTCAGGGCGGCCTCGTGGTGCCCGCCGATCAGGATCGGCACGGGCTTGCTCGGCGTCGGGCACATCTTGATGGAGGGCACGTCGAACACCTCGCCGTGGAACTCGAAGAAGCCGCCGGCCATGAGCCCGCGCATGATGGCGATCTCCTCGTCCATGCGCTTGCCCCGTCGCTCCCAGGGCACGCCGCAGATCTCGTAGTCCTCGGGCCACGGGCTGGTGCCCACCCCGAGCAGGAGGCGGTTGTTGGTCAGCACGGCGGTCGAGCTGACCTGTTTGGTGATGAGCACCGGCTGGCGGATGGGCAGCTTGATCACGAAGGTGACGAAGCGGAGCTTCTGGGTCATTGCCCCCATGGCGGGGATGAGCGAGAACGGCTCCAAGAAGGGCTTGTCCTCCAGGAACTCCCGGGTCCCGTCGGGGTTGAACGGGTAGGTGGTGTCGGACACCTCGGGGTAGCAGATGCTGTCGGGCACGACCATGGAGTCGTAGCCCGCGGACTCTGCCGCCTGGGCCAAGGGGACATAGAAGGACGGGTCCGTCATCGACTCGGCATACGAGAAACGCACTGCACCTCCGGGTGTCCACGGGTTCGGGCGCGCCTACCATGCGGCCCGTGCCCGCTCATCCTGCCAGGACCGCTGCGCCGGGGCACAACCCTGTCCCCCTCGTCGAGACGGCGCCCCTGGTCACCGACCTGTCGCTCGATGAGCTCGAGCGCGAGGCCCGGCACGCCATCGGCGACATGGCCTACGCCTACTACTCCGGCGGCGCCGACGACGAGCGCCTGCTGGCCGGCAACGTCGAGGCGTGGAGCCATTGGCAGCTCCACCCCCACGTCCTGGCCGGGTTGGCCGGCGTCTCGACCGCCACCACCTTGCTCGGCACCCCGGTCAGCTCGCCGGTCGCCATCGCGCCGACGGCGATCCAGGGGCTGGCGCACGCCGAGGGCGAGGTGGCGTGCGCCCGCGGAGCCGCCGAGGTGGGCGCGCTGCTGATCCTCTCGTCGCTGGCCACCTGCCCGCTCGAGGACGTGGCGGCGGCCGCGCCCGACGCCCCCCGCTGGATGCAGATCTACATTCTGCGCGAACGGGCCCGCACCGAGGAATTGGTGCGCCGCGCCGCCGAGCACGGCTACGGCGCCCTCGTCCTGACCGTCGATGCCCCCGTCTCGGGACTGCGCCTGCGTGAGTGGCGTACCGGCATGCACCTGCCCGACGACCTGGCTCTGCCCAACCTGGCCGGCGACAGCACCGACAGCGCGCGCGAGGGCGGGTTCATGGCTGTGGTCACGAACGAGTTCGAGCCGGCGCTCACCCCCGACGACATCGGGTGGTTGGCCGGGCTGAGCGACCTGCCCGTCGTGGTCAAGGGCGTCCAACGGGGCGACGACGCGGTGCGCTGCGTGGACGCCGGCGCAGCTGCAGTCGTGGTGTCAAACCACGGGGCCCGCCAACTCGCCGACGCGCCGGCCACGGCCGACATCCTGGCCGACATCGTGGACGCCGTCGACGGGCAGGCCGAGGTCTTCGTCGACGGCGGCGTGCGCCGCGCCCCCGACGTCGTCAAGGCGCTGGCCCTCGGGGCCAAGGCCACGCTGATCGGGCGGCCGTCGCTCTGGGCGCTGGCCACCGGCGGGTCAGACGGCGTGTCGGCGCTGCTGCGCTGGTACGAGGCGGAACTGCGCCGAACCATGCATCTCTGCGGCGCGGCAACCGTCGACGCCATCGACCGCACCCTGGTGCGCCGGACCCCTGGATGGACTCTCTGATGACAACCGTCGCCGCCATGCTCGCCGCCCGTGTCGATGACAATCGCACCGGGGTCATGGACGGCGACGACAGCTGGACCTGGCGCGAAGCCGTGCACGAGGGATCGACCCGGGGCGCCTTGGCCCGTTCGCTCTTTGGCGACGCCAAACCCCACATCGGCGTCCTCCTGCCGAACGGGTCCGAGTACCTCTTCTGGTTGAACGGCGCCGCCCTGGCCGGGGCCGCCATCGTCGGCATCAATCCGACTCGGCGGGGCGAGGCGCTCGCCGCCGACATCCGTGCCACCCACTGCGCCGTCATCGTGACCGACGACGAGGGGGCGGCCCTCCTCGAGGGATTGGACCTCGACGTCACCGGCGACAACATCCTCGTCGTCGGCAGCGAGCGCTACGACGCCCTTCTCCAACGCTTCGCCGGCAGCGACGAGGCCCAGGACCTCATTGAGAGCGCCGACGCCATCGACGAGTCCGCGCTCTACCTGTTGATCTTCACCTCGGGCACCACGGGCGTCCCCAAGGCGGTGCGCTGCACCCAGGGCCGTCTGGCCGGCATCGCCGAGGTGGCTGGACCCGGCTACGGCTACACGCCCGACGACGTCTGCTACTGCCCCATGCCGCTGTTCCACGGCAACGCGTTGATGGCGTTGTGGGGACCCTCGGTGTTGATGGGCGCGGCCATCGCCACCCGGCCACGCTTCAGTGCCTCGGCCTTCATCGACGACGTGCGCCGCTTCGGCGCCACCAAATTCAGCTACGTGGGCAAGGCGATCGCGTACATCCTCGCCACGCCCGAGCGGCCCGACGACGCCGACAACACGCTCAAGAGCGCATTCGGCACGGAGGCCTCGGTGCGCGACCGGGACCGCTTCCGCAAGCGCTTCGGGTGCTACCTCATTGAGGGCTACGGAGCGAGCGAGGGCGGTGCGGCCATCAACCCGGTGCTCGGCATGCCCAAGGGCGCGCTGGGCAAGCCGGTCGACGGTGTCGACCTGGCCGTCATCAGCCCCGAAACCGGCGTGGAGTGCCCGCCGGCCGAGTTCGACGGCGAGGGTCGGCTGCTCAACGCGGGGGCAGCCATCGGCGAACTGGTCAACCGGAGCGGCAGGGGCAGCTTCGAGGGCTACTACGAGCGGGCGGACGCCGAGCAGGAGCGCCTGCGTCAAGGCTGGTACTGGACCGGCGACCTGGGCTACGTCGACGCAGAGGGGTTCTTCTACTTCGCCGGCCGGACCGGAGACTGGCTCCGGGTCGACTCGGAGAACTTCGCCGCCGGCCCGGTCGAGGCGATCATCTCGCGCCATCCCGACCTGGCCGTGGCCGCGGTCTACCCGGTGCCCGACACGGCCTCGGGTGCGGGCGACCAAGTCATGGTCGGGGTCGAGACCGTTCCGGGCAGGGCCTTCGACCCCGACGCGTTCGCCACCTGGCTCACAGAACAGCCCGACCTGGGCCCGAAGTGGCTGCCTCGCTACGTGCGGGTCTCTCCCTCGCTCCCCCAGACGGCAACTGGGAAGGTGACCAAGGTGGGCCTGCGTGCCGAGGCCTGGGCCACCGACGACCCGATCTGGTGGCGACCGCTGGACAGCAGTGACATCCGATTCAGGCTGCTCACCGACGACGACCGCGCAGCCCTGGCCGCCGGGCTGGCCGAGAACGGGCGACCACCTGTCGGCGACCCGTCGACGTAGCCACGAGTCACACCGGTCGTCCGCCGGCGCGGAGGCCCTCGACGACATTGAGGACACCCGTCAGGTCGCCGACGCGCACATCACCGGGCTCGAGCGCCGGTGGGACCAACCCGCGGCGCTCCTCCTCGCGCCACACGTGAACGGCCGTCATGCCGATCCCCCGAGGTCCCCGGACGTCGGGCTCCCACGAATCGCCGACGAAGACGACGTCCGGCGGGTCGACACCCAGTGCCTGCATGGAGGCGTCGTAGATGACGGGGTGCGGCTTGCGCGCGCCAGCGCGCGCCGAGGTGATCCCGACGTCGACGAATTCCAGCAGGCCGACCCGGTCGAGAAACCCGTCGAGCTCCCAGCCCCAGTTCGAACAGACGCCGATGGCCAGCCCCGCCTCGCGCAGTGACGAAAGCGTCGACGCCGCCTCGGGATAGGCCTCCATCGGACCCTGGTCCGACGCCCGCAGGGCATCGACGAGGCCCTCCACGTGCGGATCCGGCACGCCGCAGGCGCCGGTGAGGTCGCGCAGGCGGACCCGGACCCAGGCTTCGTAGGCCTCCTCGCTGACCGAGTGCTCGACGTGCTCGACCCCGTTGTAGCGGGCGAAGTAGTCGTCCAAAATTGCCCGTTCCGGCGCGTAACCATGGGCAGCGAAAACCATCTCGTAGTTCGAGACGTCCGTGTCGGAGAAATGGGCGAGGGTGCCGTAGAAGTCGAAGATGACGGCGCTGACCATTGCCCTCATACTGCCGCGGGGGCGTGACACGGGCACTGTGCGCCACTCCAACGAGGCCGTCGGGTCATACTTCTTCGGACATGGATGGCGATCCGCAGGTGGAAGGCCCGGACCCGGCCGATGCCGTCGGAGCCGGGGAGGACGAAGAGGAGAAGCCATCCTCTCGCTGGCTCGTGGAGCTCATCGGCGTGGTGGTCGTGGCCATTCTCGTCGCCTTCCTCCTGCGCACGTTCGTGGTCGCCACCTACTCCATCCCCTCGGGTTCCATGGAGCCGACCCTCAAGGTCGGGGACCGGATCGTGGTCGACAAGCTCAGCTACCACCTGCACGGCGTCGACCACGGCAACATCGTCGTGTTCTCCACGCCGCCCAACGAGGACTGTGCGGGGCCACCCGTCTCTGACCTCGTCAAGCGTGTGATCGCGCTACCGGGCGAGGTCATCTCGCTCAACGACGGGCACGTCCTCATCAACGGGCGCATCGTGCCCGAGCCCTACCTGCCGCCCGATGTCCGCGACGACACCTACCCGGGGCCGGGTAACGCGCCCTACTCGTTGCACCACGCCTTCCGTGTCCCTGCCGGCGACGTCTTCGTGATGGGCGACAACCGGCCCCGGTCGTGCGACAGCCGCTTCTGGGGACCGATCGCCGAGTCCACCATCGTCGGCAAGGTCGACATGCGGATCTGGCCGCTGTCGCGGGTCGGCTTCTTCTAACCGCGCCGCTGGCGCCGCCAGACGACGCGCAGGCCGGACCAGGTCGCGTCGATGGCGCACACTTTGTTGTCCACCAGCCCGAGCGGGAGCGCCACCTCGCGCACCACGTTCTCGTCGACGGTGGTCGGCAGCCCCGAGGAGCGCTTGGGCCAGGCCACCCAGAGACCCCCGGCGGGGAAGATCATGCGACCGAGCGCGTCGATTCGTCGCTCGAACTCGCGGCGCTCCGTGAAGAAGGCCACCACGACATCCGCCTTCCCACGGGCCGAGCGCCTGACGGTCACATCGGTCGGCAGATCGCCGATCACGCCGGACGGCGCGCCGATCAACGCCACCGTCGAATCGCCAGCTATCCCCAGCTTCTTGGGCAGCGGCGTGCCGCTGTACCCGGCCATCAGCCGTTGACGGCCTCGTAGACCCGGAAGGCGAGGGGGTACTCGTACTCCCCGGGGCCGACGACGAACCGCTCCAGGTGGCCCTCGAGCGCCGCCGCCGCCTCCCCGACGCGCTCGGGGGGCACGCCCATGAACTCGAGCAACGCAGCATCGCCCACCGCCGTGGCCGGCGCCCGCACGGTGATATCGAACTCGGTACACGCGACATCGGAGAACCCGGCGCCGCCCAGGACGTCGCGTGCGTACTCGTCGTCCCCCAGAGAGAACGGGCCAACCGGCGACTTGCCCGGCGGCGGCGTCCGGGGCGGCGGGACGAAGGACCGCAGCGCCGTGCCCGTGTGCCACGGGTTGCGCTCGACCCCCTGCCAACAGGCGAAGACGAAGCGACCCCCCGGACCGAGCAGGCCGCGGATGGCGCTGAACGCCGCCGTCGGTTCGTCGAAGAACATCACGCCGAGCTGGCTGACGGCCAGGTCGAAAGGCTCGTGCCCGAGCGCTCCGGTCTGCACGTCCATGACGACGAACTCGACGCCGTCGGCCCCCGCCCTGGCCCGCGCGCTCCCGCGCCAGGTCGAGCAGCGGTGCCGAGATGTCGATCCCGACCACGTGTCCCTCCGCCCCGACCGCCTCGGCCAGCGCGATGGACAGGAGCCCGCCACCACATCCGATGTCGCAGACGCGTTGGCCCGGCCGGGCCGTCAGCCGCCTGCAGCAGGTGGGGCGACAAGGCTTCGGTCAGCCGCTCCCGATCCGGCCACGATGCGACCCAACGGTCGTCGTTCCAGCGCTTGGTTTCCCTCTCGTTGGCCACAGCGACAACGTATCGGTCCCGGGTAGGTTCGGCGGGTGCGCATCGGCCTCGTGATCCTGCCCTCCGACCGTTGGCCCGAGGCGAGGCGCCAGTGGGAGTGGGCCGACCGCGCCGGGTTCCACACGGCGTGGACCTACGACCACATCCGCTGGGGCGGCATGCCGGACGGGCCGTGGCACGCGGCGGTGCCCGTGCTCGCCGCCGCGGCCGCCACGACCGAACGCGTCCGGCTCGGCACGCTCGTCACGTCACCGAACTTCCGCCACCCCGTCACCCTCGCCCGCGATGCCCTCGCGCTCGATGACCTGAGCAACGGTCGCCTCGACCTCGGGCTTGGCCCGGGCAGCGAAGGGCCCGACGCCACCGCGCTCGGCCAGGAGCCGTGGACGCGAGCGGAGCGCCTGGCGCGCTTCGAGGAGTTCCTCCAGGTCCTCCAACCCATCGTGGACGGGGAGCCGGCCGCGAGAACGACCCTCACGACGGCGCACTACAAGGCGGACCAGGCACCCAGCACGCCGGGAGCGATCCAGCGCCCGCTCCCCCTCACGATCGCCGCCGGAGGGCCCAAGGGCCTGCGGCTCGCCGCCATGTACGGCCACGACTGGGTCACCATCGGCCCCACCGGCGCTGTCCCCCGCACGCCCGAGACCACGGTGGACGCCGTGCGCCGCCAGCTCCCTCTGCTCGACGATGCCTGCCGCAGCGTGGGTCGCGCACCATCGAGCATCGGCAGAGTGCTGCTCTGGACGCCCACCGAGCCGGTCATCACGTCGATCGACCAGTTCGACGAACTCGTCGCGCCCTATGACCAGCTCGGCTTCGACCAGTTCGTGCTGCACCACCCGGACCAGACCGGACCATACGGGGGTGACGTGGCGACGTTCGAGCGGATCGCCGAGCGCGCCGCCGTGACCACCTGAACCGGGCTCAGCCGGCCAACCCGGCCGCGATCTCCGCTTCGAGCTCCGCCCGCGCCGACTCCGGCTCAACCCGTTCCACGACACACGAAGTGCTGCCCACCCACGAGGCCGCCTCGACCACCGCACGCGCGATGTCTGACGCCGCGCCCGGGCGGAACAGCGTCACCTGCTTGGCCACCAGCTCCTCGCCCCGCCGGCCGGGGTCGACCAGCCCGACGATGCGGGTGCCGGCGAGCACGGGCATGGCGAAGTAGCCGTAGATGCGCTTCTCTTTCGGCGTGTAGGCCTCGAGCCGGTGGCGCAGGTCGAAGAGACGCTCGACGCGCTCTCGGTACCAGATGAGCGAATCGAACGGGGAGAGCAGCACGGTCCGCCCCCGCATCCGGGAGCCGACCTCGCTGAGCGCGCCGGGATCGGCGTAGGCGTCCTGCTTCCACCCTGCGACCGAGACCCGTGTCAACTGCGTGGCACCGAGTACTTGCCGGACCAACGCACGCGGCACGCCGTGGTACACCGCGAGGTCGGCCTCGGTCGCGACGCCGAGCGAGCGCCCTGCAGCGGTGACGAGCTGCAGCGCACACTCCTCGTCGCTCATCGCCCGCTCGAGCAGCTCTGCCGGAATGGCGCGCTCGGCCAGGTCGTAAACCCGCGCAAAGCCGCGCCGTTCACGGCAGACCAGCTCGCCGATGTCGAGCAACCACTCCGCGGCGATCTTGACCTCGGACCAGTCCCACCACGGGCCGCCCTTCTTGGCGCCGCCCAGCTCGTTGGCCGTCAGGGGTCCCTCACCGCGCAGGCGGGCGAGCACCTCGGCACACGTCTTGTCGCGCTCCTCCAACACATGCCAGCGCTTCCCCTTGGCGCGTCGCTGGCGGCGTTTGAACGCGTAGGCCGGCCAGTCGTCGAGCGGCACCACACATGCGGCGTGGGACCAGTATTCGAAGGTGGTGCTCTTTGGACCCCAGTACGCCTGTTCCACCAGGGAGCGGCCGATTGCCCCCAGACGTGCGTAGGCCACCAGCTCGTGCGACCGCGCCAGGACCGAGATCGTGTCGAGTTGCACCGCCCCCAGCCGGCGCACCATGGCGCCCGCACCACCCGTCGTCACGCGGGCGCCCCGGAGTCCTTGGGCCGTGAGCGCGATCCGCCGTGCCTCTTCGATGCTCAGCGCGTCCACTGCCACGAGCGCAGCAAGTTAGCAACCTCGCGTGACGCCCGACCTCGGTTGCAGGCCGACGCTCTCGGAATCCTTGCATTGGATGGCAACCCATGTCGATGACCACCGAGAAAAGCGCTTGACGGGCCTGGGAACTCCACTTAGGGTTCAGCGGTCGTCGCCTGTGCATGCTGCAGCGATGACGCCTGGGGGGGCTTGATTCAATCGCGCAGACGCGATCAACCGAAATCTGAATGGGGGAAGAACCATGAAGAATGGAATTCTCGTTCGGGGCATGCTGGCAGTGGCAGCGGCCCTGACGCTTTCGACGGTGGGGGTGATCACGTTTGCCAGCGAGGCGGGCGCGGCGTCGCCGGCAATCACGGTGACACCGAACGCGGGGCTCCAGTCGACCGGCTCGACTGTGGTGACCGTGGCAGGAACGGGCTACGCCGAGCACATTCCGCCGGTGCCGTTTTGGAATGCAACAGCGACACCAGCCAGCCAACTGTGGACGCTCGACGCTGCCCCGATGAGCGAGCTCCGTGCCCGTCTCGTGCACGGGCATCGCCGCGAGTGGCCGTCGTCGACCACGTCGCAACTGGGCACGTTTTCGACGTCATTCACCGTTACCACCGGCACAATTGGCCCACCCTGCGGATCCGCCTACCCTCGTCACCTGCCCCGCTACGGACAGCACAGGGGGAAGCCCTGCGACCGACGCGGCCAAGTACCCGTGCCCGCCGACCGCGGCGCAGCAGGCGGCCGGTGACTCGTGCGTGCTCGCCTTCGGCGACGCAGCCGTGAACCAGGCGCAGGCGAACATCTCCTTCGCCGGAGCCTGTGTCGCTCCGGCGGGCGCGGCCGGCTATGACATGGCCGCTTCGGACGGGGGTGTCTTCACCTTCGGGACCCTTCCCTTCTGCGGTTCTGCCGGTGGGTCGAAGCTGAACAAGCCCGTGGTCGGGTTGGCCCTCACGCACAACGGTGGCGGCTACTGGCTGGTGGCGTCCGACGGCGGCATCTTCAACTACGGCAACGCCAGCTTCTTCGGGTCGACGGGCAGCCTGAAGCTCAATCAGCCCATCGTCGGCATGGCCGCAACGTCCGACGGCGCCGGTTACTGGCTGGTGGCATCCGACGGTGGCATCTTCAACTACGGCGACGCCGCCTTCTTCGGCTCGGCGGGCAGCTTGAAGCTCAACAAGCCGATCGTCGGCATGGCCGCGACGCCCGACGGGAAGGGCTACTGGCTGGTGGCATCCGACGGTGGCATCTTCAACTACGGCGACGCCGCCTTCTTCGGCTCGACGGGCAGCCTGAAGCTCAACCAGCCGATCGTCGGCATGGGAGCCAGCCCAAGCGGGAAGGGCTACTGGCTGGTGGCGTCCGACGGCGGCATCTTCAACTACGGCGACGCCGGGTTCTTCGGCTCGACGGGCAGCATCAAGCTCAACAAGCCGATCGTCGGGCTGGCCTCGACCTCGACCGGGATGGGCTACTGGCTGATCGCATCCGACGGCGGTGTCTTCAGCTACGGCGACGCCAAGTTCCTCGGCTCGACCGGCGGCATCAAGCTCAACCAGCCGATCGTGGGCGGCGCGGCCGTCGGGGCTCCAGCCTGATTCTGAAACTGAGGCAGGCGCGCCCGCTCGAGAGCGGGTGCGCCTGCCTCGTTTCGCGTCCGCGTGCCAGGGTCTGAACGTCAGTCGAAGAGTGCGGCTGCCACCGTGTCCTCGAGGGCGCGGTCGTTGGCCCACATCATCTGCTGCACCTTGGCCCGGCGGAAGTAGAGCTGGATGTCGAAATCCAAGGTGAAGCCGATGCCGCCGAAGATCTGCTGCGCCATGGCCGTGATGTCGCGGAAGTTCGAGCACGCGAACAGCTTGGCCATTGGCGCCAACGACGTGAGCGAACGACCGGTCGCGCCGGCCCACGCTGCCTCGTGCACGAGCTGCTCCGCCCCGTCCAGGTTGGTGACGGCGTCCGCGAGATAGTGGGCGAGAGCCTGGAAGGCGCCGAGTGGCTTGTCGAACTGGTGACGGTCCTTGGCGTATTGCGTCGTGATCTCGAGGGCGTAGCGCGCACCGCCGACGGCCTGCGCCGCCAAGAGCACGAGCGCGGGCTCGAGCACCTCCTGCCACGTTGCCCACCCACTGCCACCGGCTCCGATCCGGTCGTCCGAGCTCACGACGACATCGGTCAGCGTGACCTCGTACTGCGTGTCGGACGAGAGGCTGAACTGCTGGCGCAGCGCCACCCCGGTGGCCTTCGGATCGACCAGGAAGAGATCGACCGCCTCGGCCGCGTCGCCGGTCCGGGCCAGCACGACGAACCGATCGGCCGCGGAGGCGAAGGCCACGTGGCGCTTCAGCCCGTTCAGCCGGAAACCCGAACCATCGGCCTCCGCACGCGTCTCGACGCCGCGGGGTGAGAAGCCGTTCTCGGGCTCGAGCCAGGCCGGGGTCAGGATGGCCTCGCCGGAGGCGACCGGGCGCAGCCACTGGTCCTTCTGTGCCTCGCTCCCGGCGGCGGCCAGCACCCCCCCGCTCATGACAGCGCTCACGAAGTGCGGTGTGGGGGCCAGGGCGCGTCCCAGCTCCTGGTAGAGCGCGACCCCTTCGACGAGGGACATCCCCGAGCCCCCGTACTCCTCGGGCAGGAGCAGCCCGATGAAGTCGAGCTCGCCGAGCTGGGTCCACAGCGCCGCGGGGTAGCCGACGGGGTCGTCCTCCATGGCGCGCACCACCTCGAGCGGGCAGTGGCGCGCCAGGACGTCGCGCGCCGTCTGGCGCAGCAGCTCCTGTTCCTGGTCGAAATCAAGGTCCAGCACTCAGATTCTCTTTCCTGCTCGGGGGCATGTGCACATGCAGATGGACAAACGGACAGATTTCACGGCGAGGCCGGCGACGGGCGCCACTGCTCACCCCGGCGGGCCCAGGGATTGTCCTCGGCGCTGCGGGGCACCGCGATGCGGGCGGCGCAGGTCGTCTTGACGTCGCCATCGACCGAAAGGGTCACGGCCACCGAGACGAACCCGCAGCCGACGTCGTCCACCTCGGTCGACTCCACCACGCCTTGCAGCGACATGGTGTCGCCCGGGAAGACGGACCCCTTCATCCGGAACGTGACCCGGGCCAGTCGGCCGTGCGGACCGGTCCAGTCGGTCAGGTAGCGCTCGAACCAGGCGGCCTGGTTGGGCGTGTTCAAGAAGATGTCCTGGGTTCCGTTGCGCTCCACCGCGAAGTCCTTGTCGTGGTGCATCGGACGCCAGTCCCGCGTGGCGAGGGCGCCGAGCACGACGGTTGTCGCCGTGACCTCGTACTGGAGGGCCGGCAATTCGTCGCCGACCGCCACATCGTCGAACAGGAGCTGCGGCTGCACGGCGCTCGTCGTCGTCATGCCGCTGCCCCCCGCTGGTAGCCGAAGCCCGTATAGGACTCGACCGCCACCAGCTCCCCGTCTTGATTGGAATACACAACCTCAATCACCCAGAAGCGTCCCGTGCCGAGTTTCGTCGTCTTCTCGTCGCTGATCGAACGGAGCACCTGGTGCGTCCGCAGGACGTCGCCCATGCGCACCGGCGTGTGGAACTCGATCGTGTTGTCGGTCATGACCGCCTCGGGCAGGCCCAAGGCCTCCTTCAGGTCGAAGTGGACCTGCAGGGGCAGCGCCTGCTGTGTCCGTCCCGGCGCCCAGTGGTGCGGCCTGAACCAGACCGAGACCATGGACGGCGGGGCCACGGCACCGCCGGTCAGCGCGTCGGCGACCGCATCGTCCCAGTACAGCGGATTGCCGTTCTCGACCGAGGCACACGACGTCCAGACGTACCCGCGCTCGACGGGAAACTCCCCCACCTCGTGGTACTGCTCCTTGCCGATGAGGTCACGCATGTCGGCCAGCGCGTCGTCGCCGCCGTCGCCGCTCATGCCACGACCTGGCGGGCGACCCAGCGGGCCACCGTCGCTCCGTCCACTCCGGCCTCCTTCAAGAGGTGCTCTGTGTCTGTCTGCGTCATGTCGGGCAATTGCACTGCAGCGGCGCCATCTCCCCCGTCCCCGCCCGAACGATCCCGCTCCATGCCGGCCAGCAACGGCGCCAGCTGCCTGACGGAGCCTTCGGTCGGATGCACCGCAGTTCCGACCACCTTGCGCGCCACGAACTGCGGGTACCCGGCCACCTCGGAGATCTCGAGCACAGGTGCGACGCACGTATCGGCTCCGGCCAGGGCCTCCACCCACGCATCCCGTGTCCGCTCCGAGAACGCGGCAGCGAACGCTGCTCGGATTGCGCCCTGCGCGTCATCGTCGAATTGCAACGCCGCAAGCTCGGGGCATCCCAGCGCGGCGCAGAGGTTGGCAAAGAACTTCGCTTCGATGGCGCCCACGGCCAGCCACTGCCCGTCCGATCCGGCGTAGGTCCCGTAACAGGCGTACCGGCCGGACAACACGTCGTGCCCCGGCAAGAACTCCCCACCGAGAGCCAGCTGCTCATCAATGGCCAACGACGTCAGCCACAGCACGCCCTCGGCGACCGACACGTCGAGATACGCGCCACGTCCGCTCGTCGCCCTCCCAGCCAGCGCCGCCGTGATCGCCAGCGCCGCCTGCATGCCACCCGCCGCGGCGTCGGCCACCGTGGCCCCCGGAAGCGGCGGCGCACCATCGATCCCCGGCGTGCTCATGGCCAGATACCCGCCGACCGCCAGGTAGTCGATGTCATGCCCTGCCCATTGCGACGCCGGACCGTCCTGGCCGTAGCCGCTGGTCGAGCAGTAGACCACCCCCGGGTTTCGCTCCGACACGGCGGAATACCCGATGCCCAGCCGGTCGACCACCCCGGGCCGAAAACTTTCGACCACCACGTCCGCCGCTGCTGCCAGCGCCAGGAACGCCGACCGCCCGTCCTCGTCCTTCAGATCGACCAACACGCGCCGCATGCCACGATGCCCGCTGTACGCGAAGAACTGCGGCACAATCGGTGCGGCATCGGCCGTCGGCACGGGGCCCACTTTCACCACCAGCGCGCCGTAGTCAGCCAGCAGGCGCGTGCAGCGCGCCGCCGGCCCGACCGTCGACAGGTCGAGGACGGTGACACCCTCCAAAGGTCCACCCGCTGAAGACGCAACCACGGACACGCTCAGAAGTTCTTCGGCAGTCCGAGCTTGCGCCGGGCGATGATGTTCTTCTGGATCTCCGACGCCCCGCCACCGATGGTGTCGATGACGGTGTAGCGATAGGTCGACTCGGCCCGGCCGGCCATCGGCGCCTCTTCGGTCTTCACCCGCAACTGCGAACCCGGTCCGGCGATGTCCATGGAGGCGTTCGCCACGCGCTTCGAGAGCTCGGTGGCGAAGAGCTTGTACTCGGAGGCCTCGGCCGTCGGCGCCGCACCCCCCTTGGACGACTCGAAGACGAATTTGAGGCCCATCACCCGGGCCACTTCGAGCTGCGTGGCCAGCTGCGCCAGGCGCTGGCGGATCACGGGGTCGTCCTTCATCGGCACGCCATCGCGCACCGTCGTCCGCACGTACTCGACGAGCAGCTCGAAGCGCTGCTGAATGGGCGAGAGGGTGAACATGGTGAAGCGCTCGAGGTCGAGCGCCTCCGAGATGTACTGGAAGCCCCGTCCCACCTCGCCCACCACGTAGTCGTCGGGCACGAAGACGTCATTGAGGAAGACCTCGTTGGTGCGCTCGTCCCCCATGGTCCAGATGGCGTTCACCGTGATGCCGGGCTGGTCGATCGGGACGAGGAAGAGCGTGATGCCGGCGTGCTTGGACTCGGGGTCGGTGCGTCCCCCGACCCAGTACCACTCGGCGAAGTGGGCCGAGGTGGTCCAGGTCTTCTGCCCGTTCAGAATCCAGCCCCCGTCGTCTCGGGTGGCCTTGAGCTGCATGGAGGCGGCGTCGGAGCCGGCGTTGGGCTCGGAGTAGCCGACGGCGAACTCGACTTCGTTCCGCAGGATCTTGGGCAGGAACTCGGCCTTCAGCCGCTCGTTGCCGTGCCGGATGATCGTCTTGCCGACGATGCCGACCCCCTTGCCGATCTGCGGGCCGCCGCGGCCAGCGAGCTGCTCGTTGAGCAGGTACTCGTAGACCCCTTCGCCCTCCGAGCCGCCGTACTCCTTGGGCCAGGTCATGCCGAGCCAGCCCCGCTCCCCCATCGACTTCATGAAGGCCCGCCGCTTGGGCGTGTCCACGATCTGGGCCATGTTCTCCCGGGTCAAGTCGAACACGTCGGGGTCGTCGTTGGCGTCGAGGAAGGTCTCGACCTCCTTCACGAAAGCCAGTTGCTCAGGCGAGAATTCGAACTCCATGCGCTGCCTCCACGTACCCCGCGAGCCGATCTGACGGTGCGTCAGAAGAGGCCGACATCATAGGGCACACCCCGACCTACCTCGCAGGCTCGGACCGGGCGGTCGGGGTCGGATCGCCGGACCCGAAGACAGGCCGGAGTCCAGAGCTAAGGCAAGCGAGCGCGCCCACTGAGCGGCTGGCGCGCACTGGCGCGACGTCCCTGGTGAGCGGAGCCGGATCTCGTCCCCCACTGTTGCTCTGCTGCAATTGGAGGATTCTGATTTCTCCCGGCGACGCCGACGTTTCTTCTCCTGCGACGCCGGCGTTTATCTCCCTGCGACGCCGGCGTTTGCGATCCACGCGGGACGGGCAGCGCAGGATCTCCAAGACGATCAGGACCCCGGCGAATGCGTACCTCGGGAGAACGCCGAGATTCCCCGCAGTTCGGAATCGAACAGCGCGAAACGGGGAGCGACATCCATCGTTACGGACGCAGCGACGCGCAATGCACTCTGCGCTCGACCGAGACGACAGCAGCATCAGAGGGAATCAGTTCGGCGCACCGACCACCAGCAGAGGACCGCCGTGGATCTCAGACGTGGGCCTCAAAGCGTGGGCATCGAGAGAAGTCCGGAAAGATCCCTCGCGCCGAGCGAATCAAGCGGACCGAATCAATATGCGAGATCAATATGCGAGCGCGCCGTCGAGCCGACGGAACCATCGCGCGTAGAGACAAGGGCGCTGCGACCGGGTGTTCCTCGTGAAACAATTCGCAAGAATGGAATGCAGCAAGTTCAGGGCCCCGCGTGACACGGGACCCTGTGGTGTTTACACCGAGCGGTTACCCCAACGTCGCGTTAACGCGCAGCTTTCGAGCCGCCTCGCCGCGCAGCGACCACCCAACTCGATCAGGCTCGCCGTCAGGGCCGCAGCCTCGCGGATAAGTCCACCCGGCAACGCCGTCACGGTTCCAAGATCTGTCCACGAGGACGAATCCGGTGATTCGCCTGCCGACGACGACGGACACTGTTAACACCAGTCGGGCCACGGGTGTCGGAACCGACACTCGATCCCTCAGTCGCGCCGGTCGATCTGTCGTCGCGACTGGCTGCGGAGCCGGCGGCGGCGGAACCCAGCCCGCCAATCGCCCGGTTGGCCTCTGCTTTCTCACCCGAACGCGCCTCGTCGATCATCCCCTCGAAGAGGCCGCGCATTGAGACGCCGAGGCGTGCTGCTTCGGCCTCGACCCATGCGCGGCGGTCGTGGTCGAGACGGATCCCCACAACGGTGGACTTGGTCGTTGCCATGGCCTGTTAACAGTAATCCCAGGTGTTTACAACGGCGGGCGCAGAATGGTGGCAGCCTGGTGGTTGCGGGGAATGGCCACGCTCAGACCGCGCACGGCCCGGGGAGTCGCACCCGGCGGGGCCCTCGTGTCGGGCTGTCCGACTCAGGGGAGCGGACACGAAGCGGTCGGCTCCTCGGGCCAACGAGAGCCAGCCACCCAGGAAACTGCGAACGTGGGGGGCAGGGCGCCGGGAGGCAGACTTGGGTCCACCCGAACGGCAGCTTTCGCGGCAGGCCCGCGGATCCAGCGAGGGCCTGTGTTAACGCAGTCTGGGAGGGCGTTAACACCCGTGCCGGCCTGAGAGCAGGGTCACCGCCGACCTCGGATGTCTCGCAGCTTGCGGTGGGCTGACGCGGCCCCGGAAGCATCGAGGGCATCCCGCAGCAAACCATGCATCGCCGGACCTGACGAGGTGCGCCTCGCTTCCGGGGCTCACTGTCCCGGCATCCAACAACCAAAGACGTCAGCGCCGCCGGAAGAAGATCGTCGTCACCGATTGACCGTCACGTTCCGTCCGGAGGTCTCCCCACTACGACACCCGGCTTCTGAAGTTCGCCCGCAGATACAGGACCCCAGGGCCAGCCCCAGCCCCCAGCCCCAAGCCCCTAGCCCCAAAGCCCCAGCCCAAGCCCCGGTCCCAGGCCCAGTCTCCGCCCTCGAAACGCACATGATGTCGGCGCCGGTTCGAGCAGGGTCATGGCGGTTGAGACGAAGCGGATGACGGGCCCGGGCGGTGGCGAGACGGCGATGCCTGTGCCGACCACGAGTGTTAACGGTGCTCTGACGAGGGTGTTAACACCCCAAGGAGGCTCGTGCGACCCCAGCGTGCCGGAGACACTCTGGGCGGAGTCAGGCCCTCTTCGATAACCCATGATGCGTCTCCACGACAGGACAGGTGGCCATCGACCCCCACGGCGAGCGAAGCCCGGGCCGCTTCTGAAATCACCTAGGTGACGGCACCGACGACGCGGAGCCGGACGGCATGGGACTGTGTCGTCGCCGCCTCGTCGCCGCCGATGCCCTCATGCCCGGCGCATCCCCAGCCGGGCCCCGGCCGGCTGCCCCCAGCGGTCTGCGTTCCCCGCCTACGGTGCCCAGCCGAGTGTGGCGGAGACCTGTGGCCGCTCCATCCCCTTGAGGCGCGTCTCGCGATGGCCGTCGAAGGCGAATTCGCCGGATCCCTGGACGAGCTGCTCCGAGAGCGACGACACGAGGATCTCGCCTCCGGCGGCAGCATCGGCCAGCCGGCTGGCCACGATCACGGTGTGCCCGAGATAGTCGTCGCCCTCGTCGAGGGCGTCACCCGTGTGGATGCCGATATGGACGGCGATGCGCTCGCCGTCCACCCTGGGCGCGTCTTCGTGGAAGGAACGCTGGATGTCGATGGCACAGCGCAGGGCGCGGGCCACGCCGCCGAAGGCCACCATGAAGCCGTCCCCCTGGACGCTGATCTCGCGACCGCCGTGGCGGGAGATGGCGTCGCGCACGATGCGGTGGTGCTGCCGCAGGATCTCGCGGGAGGTCTGGTCCCCGAGCCGCTCGGTCATGCCTGCGTAGTCGACCATGTCGCAGAAGAGAATCGTGACGGTGCCATCGGTCGGGCGGAGGCGCTGATCGCTCGGTGGCCCGTCCGGCTGCCCATGCAGCTGGCGTCGGACGTCCTGGCCCAACGCCGCCAGGTCGGCGGGATCTGGCACTGCGTCAGCCGCACCGAGCTCGTCTTTGGCTCCTCGGCCAAGCTGTTTGCGCGACCGGTTCGGCCGGCTCTTGACGACGATGCCTCCCATGATGGAGAAGCCGCGCACCACGATTCGTGGCGAGCCGCGGACGATGGGCACGTCGCGCAGCCGCAGCTCGCGTCCGCCCATGAACGAGAATCCCTGCAGCTCCACGTCGAACCCTTCGGGGACGATGATGTTGATACCGCCCCAGAACGCGACTGCGGTGATCTCGACTTCGGGGCCCTCGATCTCCGCGCGCCGCAGATCCATGTCGCATCCGCCCATGACGGCGACGGCGTTCGTCTTCCCGCTGATGCGCCAGCGGCCCTTGGTGCTGTGACCGCTCATCACCGCCACGTGCCAGCGGCGCTTCTTCTTGGCCTGTGTCGAGGTCGTCTCGGGCAATTGCTGGCCGGTCGAACGGACCTCGGGGAGGTCGACCATGACCGCATCGAGGTCACCGCGGGTGCGGGCGTCGAGCGCGAGTCCGACGCGTTCGGAGAACTCGTCGAGCGTGAGCCGGCCATCGACGACGTGCTCACGCAGTTGAGCGACTGCGCGATCGCGATCGGCGTCGGCCACGCGCTCGGTCAGCCCTCCGGCGCGCCCGGGTAGCGGGCGCGGGCCTCCACGAATCGGCAGGTCCGGCAAGTCCGGCAGGTCCGCCATGAGGACAGTTTGCCCGCTGCGGCCGCTCAGGGGAGACCTGACGCCCCGTCAGACGACCTCCCGCCACCCGTTAGGCTCATTCGCCGTGCGAGGCATCATCAGTGCGGCGGGCTCCGTGCCCTTCCGCAGGCTGGCCCGGTCGGATATCAACGACTTCATGGGCAGCGGCGGCGGCAAAGGCAGCAGAGCCGTGGCGTCCCACGACGAGGACACCACCACACTCGGGGTGGAGGCCGCCCGCCTCGCCCTGCGTTCGGCGCCGGGACACACCCCCGACGCCCTGTGGTTCGCCACCTCCCGGCCGGCCTATCTCGACAAGACGAACGCCACTGCGGTGGCGGCCGCCCTCCGGCTCCCCGGCGACGTCGGCGCCTACGACTTCGGTGGTGCACTGCGCTCCGGGGTGGGCTGCCTAATTGCGGCGCTCCGGGGGGGCGGGACCACCCTTGTCGTCGCTGCCGATATGCGGGACGGTCTCCCGACCAGTAGCGACGAGTCGGCCGGCGGGGATGCGGGGGCCGCCACCCTCGTCGGGGAAGGGCCTGATGTCCTTGCCGAGCTGGTGGCGACGGCCTCGGCGACGCGACGAGTTCACCGACCGCTGGCGAGCTCCGGGCGACCGGACCTCCAAGCTCTGGGAGGAGCGGTTCGGGGAGAACCGCTACCTGGCGCTGGGAGAAGATGCCCTGGTCAGAGCACTGAAATCGGCTGGACTGGAGATCGGCGACGTCGGGCGCCTGGTGGTCACGGGCATGCACGGGCGGGCGGTCTCGGGATTGGTCAAGAGACTCAAGCTGGGCGAGTCAGTGGTGGTCGACGACCTCACATCGAGCGTGGGCCAGAGCGGCGCGGCCCACCCGCTCCTGGTCCTCGCCAGCGCACTGGAGTCCTTGAGCGCCTCGGGTGCTCGCGCGGGAACGATCATCGTGACCCTGCACCTGGCCGACGGGGCCGATGCCGTTGTCCTGCGAACGACCGATGCCCTGGCGTCATGGCACCCGGCCCGGCCGACGGCCGATCAGGTGGCCAATGGCGCCGCACTCCCCTACGCCAAGTTCCTGGCGTGGCGGGGGCAGCTCCAGCCCGAGCCACCCCGGCGCCCAGAGCCCGCCCGGGTGTCGAGCACAGCCGCCTATCGCAACGAGGAATGGAAATTCGGCTTCGTCGGATCGAAGGACCGCAGCACCGGTGCTCTCCATCTGCCACCCTCGCGTGTCTCCATGGAAGGTGGTGCCGTCGACGACATGGAGGCGATCGCCATGGCCGACGCCATCGGCACCGTGGTCACATCCACCATCGACCGCCTGGCCTACTCACCGAGCCCGCCCATCGTGTTCGCCGTCGTGGACTTCGACGGGGGCGGCCGCTACCCGGTGGAGCTCACCGATGCCGACCCGGACGAGATCCGCGCCGGCAGCAGAGTCGAGATGACATTCCGCCGGCTCTTCAGCGCCGACGGCATACATGACTACTTCTGGAAGGCACGCCCTGTTCGCAATGGAGCAGCGCGCACGGGAGGAGAGGCCTGATGGGATCGCACGGCATTTACGACAAGGTCGCCATCGTCGGCATGGGCTGCACGAAGTTCGCCGAGCTCTGGGACAAGGGCCTCGACGACCTCATCGTCGACGCCAGCACCGAGGCGTTCGACTCGGCCGGTGTCTCCAAGGAGGACGTCGACGCCTACTGGTTCGGGACGGCGCAGAGCGGCATGAGCGGGATCACGCTGGCACGGCCCCTGCAGTTGCGCAACAAACCTGTGACCCGCGTGGAGAACTACTGCACCACCGGGTCCGAAGCGCTGCGCGGCGCGGTCTACGCCGTGGCATCGGGCGCCTACGACGTGGCCATGGCCGTCGGCGCGGAGAAGGTGAAGGACAGCGGGTTCCAGGGCCTCAACGCCATGAACCCGCCCGGCGATGGGACAGCCCGAACGCTGACCGCGGCCGCCATGTTCTCCATGGTGGCTCCGGCCTACGGCCAGAAGTATGGCGTGGACGACGAGACCATGGCGGACGTCCTGGCGTCGATTGCGGTGAAGAACCACCACAACGGCGCCCGCAACCCGCGGGCGCAGTTCCGCCGCGAGATCACCAAGGAGCAGGCGCTGGGCTCGCCCCGGCTGGCGGGGACATTGGGTGTTTTCGATTGCGCCGGAGTGGCTGACGGCGCGGCCGCCGCCATTGTGGTGCGGGCCGAGGACGCGCTGAAGTACACCGACAAGCCGATCTACATCAAGGCGCTCTCGTTCGCCGCAGGGAGCGGGTCGGGACTGATCGACCCCGGCTACGACTACACCCACTTCCCCGAGTGCGAGGCGGCGGCGGCCGATGCGTACGCGCAGGCGGGCATCACCGACCCGCGACGACAGCTGGCCATGGCCGAGGTGCACGACTGCTTCACACCGACCGAGCTGGTGCTGATGGAGGATCTGGGCTTCGCACCGCGAGGAACCGCCTGGAAGGAGGTCCTCGCCGGCACGTTCGACCTCGACGGCGAACTGCCGATCAACCCCGACGGCGGGTTGAAGTCGTTCGGGCACCCGGTGGGCGCCTCGGGACTGCGCATGTTCTTCGAGTGCTGGTTGCAGATGCGCGAAGAGGCTCCGGCGGACCGCCAGATCGCCACCACCGGCCGCGGCCTGGCCATGACGCACAATCTCGGGGGTTACCCCGGAGAGATGGTGTCGTTCGTCTCGGTGGTCGGCTCGCAGCTCGGCTGACGGAGAACGCATTGCCAACCCAGCGCAGATTGAAGCGCGGGAGGTTGTTGGACAACCCAAGCCATCCGAAAGCGTGCCCGGACCAAACCTCAATCTGCAGGAAGGAGGTCGCGTGTGTACCGCTCGCTCGACGCGGCGTCGTTGGCGTCAGACTTCGCATTGCCACCAACGTGATCATGCAGCACTACCTTGTCGCGCCCCTCGCGCTTCGCGTTCAGAAGAGCATCGTCTGCCCTCCGCAACACGGCCTCGAGTTCTTCGCCGGGCTCAGCCTCGGTGACCCCGAAGCTCACCGTAAACTTGGGGAGTCCCCCAACGATTATGGCGGCATCGAGTCGGGCTCTTACGGTGTCGAGCACTCGAGCGGCGTCCGCAGCCGAGCAGTCCGGAAATGCGACCGCAAACTCCTCGCCGCCATAACGCGACGCCACGTCACTGGCGCGCAGCGAGTCTCGCAATACTCGGGCAAAGAGGCGGAGTGCACGATCTCCCGTCTCGTGGCCGTAGGTGTCATTGAGTACCTTGAAGTGGTCGAGATCAGCCATGGTCATCGCCACCGGGTGAAGATGTGCAGGCACAGCGGCTACCCGCTCGGAGAACGAACGTCGGTTGAGCAGTCCGGTGAGCGTGTCTGTCGCAGCCTGGAGCTGCGTCTCAGCCATCACCCTGAGGAGGCCGATGCGGGCCCCGGCCAGCTTGGCCAGCGTCGCCAGGTCGTCGACATGGTTGTCGTCGACAGTCGCTCCCGGCTCGCCCGTCGCGTGGATGACGCCCACCGTCCGGCCCATGATGGACACCGGTACACAGAGAGCGGACAGCCGGCCCTCAGGGCGATTGCGCAACTTGGGGCAGGCGTCGAGGTAGTCGCTGTCGGCGAACTCCTGGACTTGGGCCCTCCGCGCTGCGGGGCAGCGATCGGGTGAATCCACACTGCAGCTCGGCGGCTGGCCATTGGGTCCCACTGCTGCCATGCGGTGCAGGTGCGCGTGACTGTTGTCGGCGAGCAGGAGCTCGACGGGAGCATCCGGCAGCACCGTGGAGAATGATTGTTCGATCACCTCGATGACCTCGGGCTCACCTTCGGCCATATCCAACGCGTTGGCCAGGCGACTCTCGAAGCGTTGGCGTTGTACCTGGGCGTCGCGGATTTCCGCTTGGCGATCCGCATCAGAGATCGCCTTGCTGAGCTGCGCATTCAAGCTTTCGGCGTCGGCGACCGCGGCGCTCAGCTCTGAATTGAGGCTGCGAACCTTTTCATCGGTTCGGCGCTGTTGGCGCTCGCCCAAGACCACCAACACGAAGGCCAGGGGGAACATGAAGGTCATGATGATCCCGACCGACACCAGATCGGCATAGATCCCTGAGGCCAACGCTTGGCCGGCCATCATGCAGGGGATGAAGATCAAGGCGAACGCACCGATCGCGATGACAGGGCTAATGAGGCGGAACCGGGCCGAGCGGGCCACTTCTCCTGACCACTCGTCTTCCGTCACCATGGCCCTCACCTGCCTCTGACGTCCGAGCCTCTTGCCCCGAGCTTCGGGAAGCGCCGGAACTACAACAGGAGTGTCGACATCGGGGACGGATCCTTGAGCCGGACGAGTGGGATGACAGCGTGCTGCCTCAGAATCGCGTCAGTTGACCGAAAATTGTGTCCGTCCTTCTTGGCCGTTGCCTGCTTCGCTCCGTCAGTCGATGAGCTGGGCGAGCGGCGTCACCGCCATGCCGTGGGCATCGGCCA
This sequence comes from uncultured Acidimicrobiaceae bacterium, assembly GCA_963753115.1. Classification (GTDB taxonomy): domain Bacteria; phylum Actinomycetota; class Acidimicrobiia; order Acidimicrobiales; family RAAP-2; genus Bog-473. The sequence goes on along the minus strand of CAVWBB010000003.1, from coordinate 117,946 downwards.
CCGGCTTGTAGACCACCTGTCCGTCGGCGACGTTCACGCCTTCGGCCAGCGCCGGGTCTGCCCGCACCGCGCCCCGCCACCCCTGATTGGCGATGCGAAGCGTGTAGGGCAAGGTGGCGTTGGCCAACGCGTGGGTCGAAGTGTGCGGGACCGCTCCGGGCATGTTGGCCACGCAGTAGAAGACCGAGTCGTGGACATCGAAGGTCGGATGCGAGTGCGTGGTCGGGCGCGTCGACTCGAAGCAGCCGCCCTGATCGACCGAGATGTCCACCAGCACGGAGCCCGGTCGCATCTGCTCGACCAGCGCGTCCGAGACGAGGCGCGGCGCTCGCGCGCCGACAATGAGCACGGCACCGATGACGATGTCGGCCTCGAGGCAGACCTCTTCAATGGCGTGCTCCGAGGACGCAACGGTCTCCAGCGCACCGCGGAAATGGTGGTCGACGTCGCGCAGGCGGTCGAGGTTACGGTCGAGGATGAACACCTCCGAGTGCATGCCGACAGCCATGGTGGCGGCGGCGAACCCTGCCACGCCGGCACCCAGGATCACCACGCGCGCGGCGCGCACGCCGGGGACCCCGCAGACCAGCACTCCCCTGCCGCCACCCGGGCGCATCAGGTGATGGGATCCCATCAGCGGAGCCATCCTCCCGGCTACCTCGCTCATGGGTGCCAGCAGCGGCAACGAGTTGTCCTCCTGCCGCACCGTCTCGTAGGCGATCGCCACGTTTCCGGCCGACACCAGCGCGTCGGTGCACTCGCGTGACGCCGCCAGGTGGAGGTAGGTGAAGAGGATCTGGTCCTTGCGTGTCCCGAGGAGCGGGAACTCCTGGGCGATCGGCTCCTTCACCTTGCACACGAGGTCGGCCGTGGCCCAGATCTCCTCGGCACTGTCGAGGATCTTCGCTCCGGTCCGGGCGAAGTCCTCGTCGGGCATGGACGAACCGGAACCCGCGCCCATCTGGACACAGACGGTGTGTCCGGCCGACGTGAGCTCGCGCACACCAGCCGGTGTCAGCGCGACCCGCCACTCGTCACTCTTCACTTCACTGGGGACGCCGATGATCATCCGCTACTCCTCGATGTTGCTCATCACGTGCTTGATGCGCGTGTAGTCCTCGAACCCGTAGGCCGAGAGGTCCTTGCCGTAGCCGGAGCGCTTGAACCCTCCGTGCGGCATTTCGGCCACCAGTGGGATGTGCGTGTTGATCCACACGCAGCCGAAGTCGAGGTCGCGCGCCATGCGCATGGCACGGCCATGGTTGCTCGTCCACACCGACGACGCGAGGCCGTACTCGACCCCATTGGCCCACTGGAGCGCCTCCGCCTCGTCAGTGAACTCCTGCACGGTGATGACCGGACCGAACACCTCGGACTGCACCAGCTCGTCGTCCTGCCGCAGACCGGCCACGACGGTCGGCGCAAAGCAGTAGCCGCGCTCACCCACCTGCGAGCCCCCCGTGGCGACCGATGCGTGCGCGGGCGTGCGCTCGAGGAAGCCGCGCACCCGATCGAGCTGGTTGGCATTGTTGAGCGGTCCGTAGTCGGCTTCCTCGTTGTCGATCCCACCGACGGTGGTCCCCTCTGCCTGCTCAACCAGTGCGGCCAGCAGCTCCTCGTGCACACGCGGTCCCGCCAGGACGCGGGTGGCGGCGGTGCAGTCCTGCCCCGCGTTGAAGTAACCGGCGCCGGCGATACCCTCGGCGGCTGCTGCCGCGTCGGCATCGTCGAACACGATGACGGGGGCCTTCCCACCCAGTTCGAGGTGGACCCGCTTGAGCGTCGGAGCGGCGGCCGCCGCGACCTCCATGCCGGCCCGGACCGAGCCCGTCACCGACACCATGGCGGGCGTCTGGTGCGTGACCAGTGCGCGCCCCGTATCGCGGTCACCGCACACGACGTTGAACACGCCGGGTGGGAGATGCTCGGCCATGATCTCTGCCATGAGGAGCGCCGTGACCGGGGTGGTGTCAGACGGCTTGAGCACCATGGTGTTCCCGGCCGCCAGGGCGGGCGCGAACTTCCACACCGCCATCATCATCGGGTAGTTCCACGGCGTCACCGCACCGCACACGCCGAGCGGCTCCCGGCGGATGAATGAGGTATGCCCTTCCATGTACTCCGCCGCGGCCAGGCCCTGGAGGTGCCGGGCGGCCCCCGCAAAGAAACGAATCTGGTCGACCATCGGCGGGATCTCCTCGTCCATGGTCAGCTGGAATGGCTTGCCGGTGTTCTCGGATTCGGCCCGGACGAGATCCTCGGCCCGAGCTTCGAGTGCATCGGCAATGCGGATGAGGGCCAGGCTCCGCTCCGAGGGGGTGGTGCGGCGCCAGGAGGTGAAGGCGTCCGCCGCCACCCGGAGGGCATGGTCCATGTCTGCTGCCCCCGAGACGGGTGCCTCGGCAAAGGCCTCCCCGGTGCTGGGGTTGATCAGGGGCGCGCTCGGGCCGTCCTCGGCGTCGCGGTAGGCACCCCCGACGAAGTTCTGCAGCTTGCGCATGCGGCTCCTTTCCTCACCTGGCCCGTGGCCTACAGAATCACAGATGATCGGCACTTCACAAGCGTTTCCGCAACATTGGGACCCTAATGTGACGAATTCTGCTTGACTAGGTAGGGCAAGATGACACAATTCTGCAGAACGGGGATTGAGGCCCACGGTGACCACAAAGCGAGGTAGTGCGATGACCGGCGACGAGGGGTCGGCGGAAGATGGCCCCCAGAGCGACCCGGTACAGGCCGCGGGGACCCTGCTGGACGCACCCAACCGGGCCATCATTGAGGCCCTGCAGCGCGACGGTCGCCAGCCCTACGGGGCCATTGCCGAAGCGGTCGGGACTGTCCGAGGCGGCCGTGCGCCGCCGCGTCCAGCGCCTGCGCGAGTCCGGGATCATGCAGATCGTGGCGGTCACCGACCCGCTGCAGCTCGGTTTCACCCGCCAGGCCATGATCGGCGTCACCGTCGAGGGCGACGCCCGTCTCGTGGCCGAGAAGCTGTCCGCCATGCAGGAGGTCGACTACGTCGTGATGTGTGCGGGCTCGTTCGACATCCTGGCCGAGATCGTGTGCGAGGACGACGAGCGGCTGCTGCACGTCCTCAACGACTCCGTGCGCTCCATCCCGGGCGTGCGCTCCACCGAGACCTTCCTGTACCTGAAGCTGGCCAAGCAGACCTACACCTGGGGCACGCGATGAGCGGCCCCGACCACGACGCGGAGGAACGATGAGCACGACCAGTCCAGAGAACTCAAACCTGAGCGACCAGGCGAAGCGCAACCTGTGGATGCACTTCAGCCGGATGGGCTCCTACGGAGACCATGAGGTCCCCGTCATCGTGCGCGGCGAGGGCGCCTACGTGTGGGACCAGCACGGCAAGCGCTACCTCGACGGCCTCGCCGGGCTGTTCACCTCCCAGATCGGCCACGGCCGCATGGAGCTCGCCGAGGCCGGGGCCAAGCAAGCCGGCACGCTGGCCTACTTCCCTCTCTGGACGTACGCGCACCCCCGCGCCATCGAGCTGGCCGAGCGGGTGGCGTCCTACGCCCCGGGCGACCTCAACCGCGTCTTCTTCACCACCGGCGGATCCGAGGCGGTGGAGTCGGCCTGGAAGCTGGCACGCCAGTACTTCCGGATACAGGGGCAGCCCCAACGGACGAAGGTCATCAGCCGCTCCATCGCCTACCACGGCACCTCCATGGGTGCGCTCTCCATCACCGGCATCCCGGAGCTGCGCACACCGTTCGAGCCTCTCGTGCCCGGTGCGATCAAGGTGCCCAACACGAACTTCTATCGGGCCGAGCTCTTCGCGGACGACGAGGTGGCGTTCGGCCGGTGGGCTGCCGACGAGATCGAGCGGGCCATTGAGCGCGAGGGTGCCGACACCGTGGCGGCGGTGTTCCTCGAGCCCGTGCAGAACGCCGGCGGGTGCTTCCCGCCGCCTCCCGGCTACTTCGAGCGTGTGCGCGAGATCTGCGACCGACACGGCGTGCTCCTCGTCTCCGACGAGGTCATCTGCGCCTTCGGCCGCCTCGGCCACTGGTTCGGGGCGATCCGCTACGGGTACCAGCCGGACATCATCACGGTGGCCAAGGGCCTGACCTCGGGCTATGCGCCGCTCGGGGCCATGATCGCATCGGACCGACTGATGGAGCCCTTCCTCGGCCCGGGCGCCTCCTTCCTGCACGGGTTCACCTTCGCCGGGCACCCGGTGAGCTGCGCCGTGGCCCTGGCCAACCTCGACGTGTTCGAGGGCGAGCAGATCCTGCAGCACGTCCGCACTATGGAGCCCGCCTTCCGCAGCGCGCTCGACGGGCTGATGGACCTGCCGATCGTCGGCAACGTGCGCGGCGCCGGCTTCTTCTACGGCATAGAGCTCGTCAAGGACAAGGAGACGCGCCTCTCCTTCGACGACGACGAGTCCGAGCGCCTGCTGCGCGGCTTCCTCTCGGGCGCCCTGTTCGAGGCGGGGCTGATCTGCCGGGCGGACGACCGCGGCGACCCGGTCGTGCAGCTGTCCCCGCCCCTGATCTGCGGCCAGGAAGAGATCGACTTCATTGCCTCCACGCTGCGCGAGGTGCTGTCCGAGGCGTGGCGCCGGCTGTAGCGCCGGGAGCCGCATCGGGCTACCAGCGGCTCTCCCTCTGGTGGGAGGGCGTCACGGTCCCGCTGCCGCCGCGCCCGGCGCTCACCGAGGACCTGAGCGTCGACGTCTGCATCGTCGGCGCCGGATTCACAGGCTTGTGGACCGCGCACTCGCTCGCCCGGGCCGATCCCTCACTCCGCGTCGTGGTGCTCGAGCGCGAGGTGGCCGGCTTCGGCGCCTCGGGCCGCAACGGCGGCTGGTGCTCGGCCCTCTTCGCAACCTCGGACGCTGCGCTGGCCCGCCAGCACGGAGTCGACGCCATGCGGGCGATGCGCCGCGCCATGCAGGAGACAGTCGACGTGGTCGGGGCCACCGCGGCGAGCGAGGGCATCGACTGCCACTTCGTCAAGGGCGGTTCGGTCGACCTGGTGCGCAGCGAGGCCCAACGGGTCCGGGCGCTGGCCGAGGTCGACGAGGCGCGGGCGCTCGGGTTCGGCGAGGACGACGTGCGCTGGCTTGCTCCCGAAGAGACCGCCGAGGTCGTCGGTGCCGCCGGTGCGATCGGAGCCACGTTCACACCTCACTGCGCGGTTGTGCAACCGGCGCTCCTGGCCCGGGGGCTGGCCGAGGCGGTCGAAGGCCACGGGGTGCGGATCTACGAGCACACGGAGGTACTCGACATCCGGGCCGGGGAGGCGGGCGACCCGCCGTCGGTCGTGACCTCCGGGGGAACCGTGCGCGCGGACGTCGTGGTGCGGGCCACGGAGGCCTGGACGCCGACCCTGCCCGGGCTCGCACGCGCCATCGTGCCGGTGTACTCCCTCATGGTGGCCACCGAGCCACTGGGCGAGGACTTCTGGGCGCGGGCGGGACTGGAGAGCCGGGCGACCTTCGCCGACCACCGTCACATGATCATCTACGGGCAGCGCACGGCGGACGGCCGCATCGCTTTCGGGGGGCGGGGGGCGCCGTACCACTACGGGTCGACCGTGCGGCCCGACTTCGACAGCGAGCCAGCGGTACACGCGCTGCTGCGTCAGACGCTGGCCGAGCTCTTCCCGGAGGTGGCGGACGCCCGCTTCACTCACGCCTGGGGCGGCCCCCTGGGCATTCCGCGTGACTGGCACTCATCGGTCGGCCTCGACCGCGCCACGGGCCTGGCCTGGGCCGGCGGGTACGTCGGCGACGGGGTCTCGACCACCAACCTGGCCGGGCGCACCCTGGCCGACCTCATCACGGGAGCTGACACTGCGCTGACGCGGCTGCCCTGGGTCGGGCACGTCTCGCCGCGCTGGGAGCCGGAGCCCCTGCGCTGGCTCGGCGTGAACGCCGGCCTCTGGACCATGAAGCTGGCCGATCGCAGCGAGACCCGACGGGGCCGCCCGAGCCGGCTGGCCGGCGCCATGGGGCGACTCCTCGGCCAGTAATCGGTGCCACAATGCCGTCTGTGCAGGAGACGGCGGCCGAGGCGATCACCAAGCTGATCTACACCTACGCCGAGCGGATCGACGCCGGCGACTTCGCCGGCGTGGCAGAGGTCTTCGCCGACGCCACGCTGACGTTCGAGGGATTCGGCGACGCCGTGGCGGGTCGTGACGCCATTGAGGCGCTCTACACGCGCACGACGCGACGCTACGAGGACGGCACGCCACGCACGAAGCACGTCATGACCAACGTGATGGTCGACGTTGCCGACGGCGGCGACAGCGCATTGAGCCGCTCCTACTTCACAGTGCTGCAGGCCGTGCCCGGCGAGCTGGCGCTCCAACCGGTGATCGCCGGCCGCTATCGGCACACCTACGCATTCGTCGAGAACCGCTGGAGGGTTGCCACCATGCACATCACCATCGACCTCGTGGGTGACCTCGGTCACCACATGCTCTTCGACCTGGCGCCATGAAGCTCACCCTCTCCTACAGCTGGGAGTGCCCGCCCGAGGCCTTCTGGGCGCTCTACTACGACCCCGAGTTCACGGTTCGGCTGCACCTCGACCACCTGGGCTCGACCTCGGCCGAGGTGGTGGCACAGGAAGGCGACATCACGAGCGGCCTGGTGCGGACACTGCGCTATGGGCAGCGCCCCAACATGCCAGGGCCGGTACGCAAGATCTTCGGTGAAGAGGTCATCACCACCGAGGTCAGCACCTACGATCCCGCGTCCACGACCACGACCTTCACCATGACACCGGGCACCATGGCCGACAAGACGCAGATTGAGGGACGCATCGCGCTGACGCCCGAGGGCGGCGGGGCGACGGAGACGTTCTTCCTCGACGCCCGGGTCAAGATCTTCGGCGTCGGGCCGATCGTCGAGCGCTTCATTGAGGCGCAGGCCCGCGACATGCAGGCAAAGGCCGTCGACTTCATGCGGGTCAAGCTCGAGGGCTGAGCCGCACCGGCTCGGGGTCGCCAGCGTCGCGGGCCGCGTCGGGCCGTTCATGCACCGTTCACGGGATGTCACTTGACGGGGGGCCTGCCGTCACACATTCTGTGGGCCGACACACCTTCGGTCGCTCGCCAGGGACGCGCACCGGACCTGACAGGTGGGTGCGTGGACGCGAGGCCGAAGGAGGCTGCCGGGGGGCAGCGAGGGCAATTGCCCGCCTTCCGGTCGCCCTTCTGGGCGCGTGCGCGCCCCTGCGGAGGCGACTACAAGGAGGTACTCACGGTGGCGATTGCCGAGGATTTGGCGATCATTCACGAGCCCGATGTCGATGACGCATTCCACGTCGAGCAACACGGGATCGACTTCATCCCCGAGAGCGAGCGTTGGGCGACCCCGCGGGACATCTTCGGCATGTGGGCCGGGGTAAGCGTGCAGATCGAGTACTTCATTTACGGGGCCATCCTCATGACGTTCGGTCTGACCTTTGCCCAGGTCGTGATCATCATCGTGTTGGGCAACCTGTCGTACCTGCTCCTCGGGTTGTGCTCGTTGCAAGGACCCAACACCGGGACCACCGTCTTCGCCATCAACCGTGCGCCGTTCGGGCCGAACGGGTCCCGGCCCATCTCGTTCTTCAACTGGGTCACGCAGATCGGTTTCGAGGTGGAGGGGCTGATCCTGATCGTCGGGGTGGGCTTGGTGCTGCTGGTCAAGTCAGGGATTTCGCCGGGCGACCCGGCCAAGGTGGCGTTGGTCATCGCGGCCGTGGTCATTCAGGGCGTCCTCCCCTTCCTCGGTCACGCCGCCATCGTCAAGACGCTGCGCTGGCTGGTGATCCCCTTCGTGATCCTCTTCGCCATCATGTTGGGATTCGCCATTCCGCACGCCAACCTGCACGTCGTCAAGACGAGTGGTGATTGGCAGGGCTTCATGGAGGCTCTGGCCTTCACGATCGCGTTGAGCGGTCTGGGCTGGACCGAGTGCGGCAACGATTACACCCGCTATTGCCCGACCAATACCTCGAAGAAGGGCATTGTCGGCTGGGTCTTCCTCGGTACTGCAGTGCCCGAGATCCTCATCATGACCCTGGGCGCCCTGGTCGGCACATTCGTCGTTCACATCGGGGGGAAATCGACGTACGGGGCTCTCGAGCCCTTCCTCCACCAGAGCGCCATTCCATCCTGGTTCGTGGTGGTATTCCTGCTCTTCGCCGCCGTGCAACTGTTCGGCATCAACAGCCTGGACATGTACTCCTCGGGCGTGACCATGCAGGCCATCGGCGTCCCGGTGAAGCGGTATCAGGCTGTGCTGATCGACTGCGCGATCGCCCTGGCCATCACCATGTACGCAGTCTTCAGCTCATCCTTCACCACCTACCTCGAGGACTTCGTCGACGTCGTCATCGTCTGGATCGCCCCTTGGTGCGCGATCTACCTCGTTGACTGGGTGCTGCGCCGCTATCGCTATGTCCCGAGTGAGCTCCAGAAGACCGGGCGAACCTCCCTGTACTGGCGCCGGGGAGGCGTGTTCTGGCCGGCACTCGTGGCCCAGGTGATCGGTATGTTCGCCGCCATCTCGGCGCTGTCGGCCACATTCCACCTCCCGACGTGGCTGAATCTCGTCACGTATCACACCCGTGACGCGTACGGCTATGGCGGCGACTTCAGCGTGTTCCTCGGCATGGGCGTTGCGGCAGTCGTCTACCTGATTTTGGCCACGAGGAGCGTGCGCAAGGAGGCCGACGCGCAGGAGCAGCTCCTGCGAGAGGAGGGGCTCCTGGCCGCGGTGTGAGCCCCCGGCCGCTCAGTCCCAGTCTTCGACCAGGCCGCCGGATCCATCGGGATGGAACAGCGGCATGGTGCCGAGCGCGCGGACCAGCGTCGCGTCCGCCCCCAGCGCGCGCTTCCAGGCTCCGCCCTCGGTCATCAGGGTCCCCACCACCACCGGTTCGGCCTCGAGACGTCGGACCAGGCGGAGGGCCGACGACAGCGAGGCACCCGTCGAGATGACGTCGTCGACCACGGCCACTCGGCGACCCCGCACAGCGTCGGCGCGTGCCGGATCGAGTCGGAGGTGCTGCGGCTTGTCGGTCGTGATGGAGTGCACCGGTTCCGCCCACGTCTCGCCCAGGTGGATCTTGGGGGTCTTGTGCAGGATCACGTAGTCGTCCATGCCCAGGGCGCGGCTGGCCTCGATGGCCAAGGGGATGCCCATGGTCGCCACGGAGACGATGATCTCGGGCCCGGCCGGCCGCATCAGCTCGGCCAGCTCCTGGCCCGCCGTCTCCGCGAAGGACACGCCCATGTCGACACAGATGAGGAGGGCGATCGTCAGCTCGTCCGAGAGCGCCACGAGCGGGAGCTCCACCTTCTGGCTCCCCACGGTGGTCGTGTAGATACGATCGTCGGCCGTGGACATGACTCCTGCTGAGCATATGTCCCCCGCTGAGCCACTCGGTGAGGCCCTGGTACGCGAGATGCTCGCCGTGGCCCTGGCCGAGGCGCGCCATGGGGTCTCCGAGGGAGGCATCCCCATCGGGGCGGCCCTCTTCCACGCCGACGGGACCCTCCTCGGACGCGGCCACAATCGTCGTGTCCAAGACGGCGACCCCTCGATGCACGCGGAGACGGCCGCCTTTCGGGCCGCCGGCCGCCGGCGCGACTACGCCGACTGCGTCATGGTCACGACCCTTTCACCGTGCTGGTACTGCAGCGGCCTGCTGCGCCAGTTCGGCATCGGCACCGTCGTGATCGGCGAGGCCCGCAACTTCGAGGGTGGGCACACGTGGGTGGCCGAGCACGGCTGCCGCGTGGTCCTTCTCGACGACCCTGAGTGCATCCAACTGCTGGGTGAGTTCATTCAGGCCAGCCCCGACATCTGGCACGAGGACATCGGGCTGTAAGACCGGTCGTGCCCCTGGTCGTCGCGGACCTATCGCGTGAACCCGAACGCCACGCCGGTTGAGAACTTCGTCAGCGTCACCTCGTCGAGCTCAGTCGCTGGCGTGGCAGCGCGGTGGACGACCCATGAGCATTCGCCCTCAGCAGCGACGGTCCAATGGGGATCCACCCCCATGGCAATCGCTCGCAGCGCCCGATCCTGCCCTGCGGCCAGCACGCGGATCCACGACTCGAAGCGCTCGGTCCGGGCCGGACCATCCCCCAGCGAAAGATGCACGACATCGCCGTCGAGCTCAACGTTCCAGTCGACATAGGCCCGAGGGTGAAAGGCCGGGTGGAGTTCGAACACGGTCGCGACATCAGCCGCCGAGTCGCCAAGGTCGAAGGCGCGGGCGAGGCGATCGGCCGCGACACCGGCGATGCCGGCGAACTGCTTTGCGACGATCTGTTGGGTGGTGGGGTCATCACAACGCTCAGCGACGGCCGCGGCGAAGGACAGCACGAGCAGGTGTCCTTGCAGCGTCACTTCGTCGATCAGTGCTCGCAGGACCGGGGTGGAGAACTCAGCCACTCGTAGATCGGGGTCGAGTGGGCGTGTGTAGTCGGCGTAGCCGTCGTTGCTGTGGCCCACGATGGCCGCGAGCGGGAGGCCGGCAGCGTTCGTCCGGCCGATCTCGAGCGACCGCTCTGGGGTCGCGGTGTCGGATTCCTCGGGATCGATGGTGACGGTCCAGGCGCAATGGGGGGTCCGGTCGGCTGGATGACGTGGCGGCCGATGGACGGGCCGCATCCGCAGCTTCGGGTTGGTCGCCCACCCTGTGGCGTCGAAGGTGGGATCCTCAATGTGGTGGCACATCGCGACGACGAAGTCGTCCCCCATGGGTTCGACATCCATCAGTGCGCCGCAGTGGTCGAGGTGGAAGGTGCCATGGCGGTCGTCTTCGACCGCCATGCGGAAGTCCATGAACTCGGGAGGCGCCCCGATGTCGAGTTGCATGCCCTTGAGAGCAACCTCGACGGTGTCCCCCTCGAATCCGAGCAGGCGTTGCATGCGCTTGGTGTAGATCGGGCTTGCACCCATCCACTCGTCGATGGCCACTTGGGTCATCACGTCGAGACCCATCGCGGTCACCAACGGCATGCCCGCTCGGTCGATCAGGTGCCCGGCGAGCAGGTGCTCACGAGCCAGGATCCCCAATTCGTGGTGGGAAAGGTCTGCGACCGACCGGCACGCGCCGCTCGCCTGCGAGGTTCGATCTTCCTGCATGGTTACCCCTCATTGCTCGCTCTTCGACCCACGTCGCTTGCCAAGTGTAGGGACGCGCACCCGTTGCCCTCCCCGGGACGTGCTGGCCGGTGGCCGGTGGGCTGATCAGGGGATTACTGGCTCGTCGCCATCGACGGGGGATCTTCTCCCCTGACGCCAGCTTCTTCGGGTCGTTGGGCGGCATCACCCTGAACGCTCCGATCACCGGCATGGCGGCCAGGACCGACGGTCAGGGCTCCTGGGTGGTGGCGAGTCAATCAGGCGGCCCGAAGAGTCGGTCCCCCGCATCGCCGAGCCCGGGGACGATGAACCCGGCCTCGTTCAGCCCCGGGTCCACCGCCGCGCAGTAGACCGGCACGCCGGGGTGGGCAGCGGCGAAGGCGGCCAGTCCCCGCTCCGAGGCCAGAATGCAGAGCGCCAGCACCTGGGACGCGCCGCGCGCCGCGACCAGGTCGCACACCTGGACGAGCGAGCCGCCGGTGGCGAGCATGGGGTCGCAGACGATGACCCGCCGGCCGCGCAAGTCCTTGGGCAAGCGATTCAGGTAGACCTCGGAACGCAAGGTGGCCTCGTCCCGACGCAGGCCGACGTGCGCGACCTCGGTCAGCGGGACGATCTCCTGGATCGCCTGCACCATCCCCAGTCCGGCGCGCAGGATTGGGACCAAGAGGACGACTTCCGCCACGCGACGCGCCGGCGCGGCGTCGGCCACCGGCGTGTCGACCGTGACCTCGGTGGTCCCGAGGTCACGGAGCGCCTCGTAGGCCAGGAGGCCGGACACCTCTGAGATCAGCTGGCGGAACGTGTCGCCGCTCGTCCCGCGGTCGCGCAGCTGAGCCACGCGGTGGGCCAGGACGGGATGGTCGACAACGGTGACAGCGCTCATCCGCGACCGTCCTCGGCGGCGGCGACCAGATCGGCGAGCAGGCGACGGAGCTCCAGCGTGGCCCGGTCGGCCCGGGTGTGGACCTCGGCGGTGGGATCGAGCGGGAGCACCAGCTCGTGGTACGCCTCTTGGACCCGGAGGTCCTCACGCAACACCGCGACCTCGAATTCCACGGCGTCGGCCATCCGCGCCTCGTCGCCACCGAGGTCATCACGCCACAGCGTGGTGAACAACCGGCAGCTCTCGTCAGTCTCGGGCTGGATGAAGAAGCCGATGACGTTCGAACCGCCCGCCTCGACGAAGTCGATACGCAACCTGAGGTAGAACGGCGCGCTGAGCCGGTAGGTCAGGCGGCGCGTCTGGATCAGTGGGCGTATCCCGGCGGCCACCCCCGGATCCTCGCGATGGGCGAAGGGGTGCTCATAGGACACGCTGAATGACCAGTCGTCCCGAGCGACGGTGAAGGGCACGACCTCGGCCGCCTCGTCCGTGCCGAAGGTACCGGCGTGGACGAAGGGGAAGTGGGCGATATCGAGGAAGTTGTCCGCGAGCAGGCCCGCCGAGCCCCGCGCCCGCATCGTCGGGAGCACGCCTTCCATGAACGTGGCGTCCTCCGCCTCGGGGATGGTCCCGAGCGGTGCGATGGGTGGCTCGGGCGCCAGGAACACCATGCCGTGGGCCTCCGCCACGGCGGCGGCGGCCGTGAGGCGGGCGGCCGGGGGCAGGGTCGCCCCCTCTCCCAGGGCCGGGATCTCGACGCAGCGGCCTTCTCCGTCGAAGCGCCACCCGTGATAGGCGCACTGCAGCACCCCGTCCTCGCAGTGGCCGAGCGTGAGCGGGCAGTGACGGTGCGGGCAGCGGTCCGCAAAGGCCCGCACCTGGCGTTCCGTTCGATAGAGGACCCAGGGCTCGCCCAGCAGCATCACCCCCTGCGGCTGCTCGGTGATCTCATCGGAGCGGCCCACCGGGTGCCAGCATCGGCGCAGTGCCGGATCGGTGTTGGAGAGGGGGCGAGCCATGGGTCACCCTGACGCGCACCGACGCGCACCGTCAAGGCGTCCGTGACCGGCTGTACATTTGCGCGACGGTGCAAGGGACTTTGTTCCCTAGACCGCTCCCGAGGGGTGCTGCAGTGTGAAGCCACGGGACCGAGTGGCTTGTTTCATGGCACGCGGTCCCCGACCAACCACAGGAAGAGGGCATCGGTGGACGCAGGGGCGAAGGCCAGCGAGGGGGAGCCTTCCCGCGGCTCCGCTCGGGGGCGCAGCGGCGGTGCCCTCGACCCTCGGCTCCTGCGGTATGCGCGCAGCACGCGCCGGTTCATTGGCCTGGCAATCGCCGTCGGAGGCGCCACCGCCCTGCTGGTCATCGCCCAGGCATTTCTGATCGCCAGTGTCGTCGCGGGCGCCTTCGTCCACCATCGCTCGCTCGAGTCGCTCCGAGTCCCGATCGCCCTGCTGCTCGCCGTGATCGTGGGCCGGGCGCTCCTGGCCTGGGCCGCGGAGCGAGCAGCACACCGGGCGTCCGCGTCAGCCAAGTCCGAGCTGCGCCGTGCCGCCGCCGCCCGAGTCGCCACCCTCGGTCCCGCCGGACTCGAACAGCGCAACACGGGACAGCTCAGCGTGCTCATGACCACCGGCATCGACGCGCTCGATGGCTACTTCTCGCGGTACCTACCGCAGCTGTTCCTCGCCGTCATCGTCCCCGTCACCATCATCGGGGTCGTCGCTGGCGCGGACTGGGTGAGCGCGGCGCTGATCGCGGTCAGCCTCCCGCTCATCCCGCTGTTCATGGCGCTCGTCGGCGCCACCACGAAGGATCGCACTGCCGCCCGCATGCGCTCCCTCCAGAAACTGGCGGGCCATTTCCTCGATGTCGTGGCCGGGCTGCCGACGCTGAAGGTCTTCGGACGCGCCAAGGCCCAGGCCAAGTCGATCGCCGATGTCACCGACCGCTACCGCTCGGCCACCATGGCCACCCTTCGGCTGACCTTCCTCTCTTCGTTGATCCTGGAATTGCTCGCCACCGTGTCGGTCGCGCTGGTCGCGGTCGCCGTCGGCCTGCGCCTCCTCGGAGGCCAGATGACCTTCGAGGACGCGCTCTTCGTCCTCGTCCTCGCCCCGGAGGCCTATCTCCCGCTGCGTGCCCTCGGTGCCAACTACCACGCCAGCGCCGACGGGATGCAGGCCGCCGAGGATGTGTTCGGCCTCCTGGAGGAGCCCGACGAAGGTCCTGCGGGAGGCAAGACCAGACCCGCCAGCAGCGCCATCCGTATCACCGGACTCGACGTCATCTACCCCGGGCGTCGGCTTCCAGCGCTGCACGATGCGGCGTTGATCGTCGAACCCGGCGAGACCGTCGCACTCACCGGCCCGAGCGGGTGCGGGAAGTCCACCCTGCTCTCGGTGATCCTCGGGCTTCGGCGTCCCGACGCAGGAAGAGTCTCCCTCGGTGGCGTCGACCTCGCCGACATAGACCTGGATGCCTGGCGCGGCCACATCGGCTGGGTGCCCCAGCGACCGCACCTCTTCGCCCGCTCGGTCGCCGACAACGTCAGGCTCGGGCGGCCCGCCGCTTCCGACGCCGAGGTGGCCGCGGCGCTCGACGCCGCGGGGCTGACCGAGGTCGTGCGGCGACTGCCCGACGGAGCCGAGACACTGCTCGGTGAGGGAGGCGCAGGGTTGTCGGCTGGCGAGCGTCAACGTATCTCGCTCGCACGGGCATTCGTGCGCGACGCCCCCCTCCTCCTGCTCGACGAGCCGACCGCCAGCCTCGACAACGAGACGGAGGCGGAGGTGCTCTCGGCTGTCCGCACTCTGGTCGACGGCCGCACCGCCCTGATTGTGGCCCACCGGCCTGCGCTCGCCGCCCTGGCGGACCGGGTCGTCGCGCTCCCAGCCGCGGTGGTGCCGGCATGAGCGACCGCCCCGCATCGGTGAGCCGCACCCTCGGGATCGCCAGCGGCGCCCGGCGTCGACTGGCCTGGGCCTCCGTGCTGGGAGCGGCTGCGATCGGCGCCTCGATCGCCCTCATGGGAACGTCCGCGTGGCTGATCTCCCGGGCCTCGCAGCACCCTTCGGAGGCATCGTTGACCTTGGCCATCGTCGGCGTCCAGTTCTTCGGCCTCTCCCGCGGCTTCTTCCGCTACGGCGAGCGATTGGTCGGCCACGATGCTGCGTTGCGGGCGCTGGCCAGCCTCCGCGTGCGCGTGTACCGGAGCCTTGAGTCGTTGGCTCCCGCCGGTCTGCCCGCCTTCCGCCGGGGCGACCTCATTGCCCGCATCGTCGACGACGTGGACTCGCTCCAGGATGTCGTCTTGCGTGTGGTGCAGCCCTTCGCGGTCGCGGTGCTCGTCGGCGTCACGACGGTCGCCGCCATGTGGTGGTTCCTCCCACAGGCAGGACTGGTCCTGCTGGTGGCCCTCCTGGTTTCGGCGACAGCGGTGCCATGGATCACGGGGCGCCTGGCCACCCGCGCCGAGTCCCGCCAGGCGACGGCACGAGGCGAGCTCACGGCCGGGGTCGTCGACCTCGTTGCAGGGGCACCCGAGCTGGTGGTCATGGGCGCAACCGACGATCAGCTGGCACGCATCGAGGCCTCGGATGGCGCACTGCGATCGATCGCGAGACAAGGAGCGGGAACCACCGGCATCGGTCTCGGCCTCACCACTGCCCTGGCCGGCCTGGCCAGCTGGGGAGCGCTGACGCTCGGCGTCCACGCGACCCACGCCGGGTCGCTCAATGGTGCGCTCCTGGCCGTGCTGGTCTTGGTGCCCTTGGCGGCTTTCGAGCTCGTCTCTCCGCTGCCGGGGGCGACCCAGGCTCTCCAACGCTCCCGGGTGGCCGCGGGACGCGTCTTCGACGTGATGGACGCCACGCCACGCCGTGATCGATTGCGAGGACTGCGTCGAGGTGGGCAACGGCCCACACGCGGTGGCGCTGCGTGGCGTGTGGGCGTCGTACCCTGGCGGTAAGCGCCCAGCGCTGCGCGGCGTCGACCTGGACCTGCAGCCAGGCCGCAGAGTGGCCCTCGTCGGGCCCAGCGGTGCGGGGAAGTCGACACTGGCCGACGTGCTCGTCCGGTTCCTTCCCGTCGACGCTGGGGACGCCACGCTGGACGGGGTGCCGATGGATCGCCTCGGCGCGGACGACGTCCGGCGCACGGTGGGTCTTGTCGAGCAGAGCCCCCACCTCTTCGACACCTCCCTGGCCGAGAACCTCCGCATCGGTCGACGCACAAGCACTGACGCCGAACTGGTCGACGTTCTCGCCCGGGTCGGCCTGGGCGAGTGGCTCTCCGGCCTCCCCAAAGGACTCGCCACCGAGGTCGGGTCCATGGGCTCGCGACTCTCGGGAGGGCAGCGCCAGCGCGTTGCCGTCGCCCGGGCCCTCCTGGCTGAGTTCCCGATCCTCGTGCTGGACGAGCCGGCCGAGCATCTCGACGCGGCCGCCGCCGATGCCCTGACGACTGATCTGCTCTCCCTTACCGAGGGGCGCTCCACGCTGCTCATCACACACCGGCTGACCGGGCTCGAGCAGGTGGACGAGATCGTCGTTCTCGACGCAGGGCGGGTCGTGGAACGGGGCACCCACGCCGATCTCCTGGCCGCCGGTGGCCGCTACGCCGGCATGTGGTGGGAAGAGCGGATGAGTGATCAACCGATGCATGACGAGCCGTCTCCGGCCTCCGCCCCGCCGGGCCGGCTTGCGACGACCATCACCGAAGGGAGCGACACACCGTGAACCTCGACCTCGCCCGGTGGCAATTCGCCATTACGAGCATCTATCACTTCCTCTTCGTCCCCGTGACGATCGGGTTGGCGTTCCTGGTGGCGCTCCTTCAGACCGCGTGGTATCGCAACGATGACGAGACGTACCGGCGCCTCGCCCGGTTCTTCGGATCGCTGTTGCTCATCAACGTCGCCATTGGGGTCGTGACGGGGCTGATACAAGAGTTCGAGTTCGGCATGAACTGGTCGGCCTACTCGCGCCTGGTGGGCAACGTCTTCGGAGGACCCCTCGCCATGGAGGGCCTGGTCGCGTTCTTCTTGGAGTCGACCTTCCTCGGAATCTGGATCTTCGGCTGGAACCGGTTGTCCAAGAAGGCTCATTTGGCCACTATCTGGCTCGTCGCCGCGGGCACCATCCTCTCCGCCGCTTTCATCATGGCGGCCAACTCCTGGATGCAGCACCCGGTTGGCTACGCCATCAATCACCAGACGGGCCAGCCGCAACTCACGAACATATGGGCCCTGTTCACCAACCCCGTCTTCGTGTGGAGCTACCTCCATGTCCTGCTCGCGTCGCTGGTGACCGGCTCGGTGATCATGTTGGCGGTGGCTGCTTGGCATCTCCGCCGACAGCAACAGGTCGACGCGTTCCGGCGTGCCGCCGTGGTGTCGTTGGCCGTCCTGTTGCCCGCGGTGATCCTCGCCCTGTTCGTCGGCAGCGAGCTCGGCGTCATTGAGGAGACCTACCAACCGATGAAGATCGCTGCGGCCGAGGCACAGTGGAGCACGTGCGACAGCCATTGCTCGTTCTCCGCATTCCAGGTCGGCGGCGGCGAAAACGATCACACGCCGACGCAGATCATTGAGATACCGAGCCTCTTGTCCATTCTCGCCACCAACAGCCCGAGCGGGAAGGTGGTCGGACTCACACAGCTCAACGCCGAGTATCAGAAGGAGTACGGACCCGGGAACTACGTTCCCAACGTCTTCATTCAGTATTGGTCGATGCGCGTGATGGCGTACTTGGCCACTCTCGTCTTCGTCTTCGCCCTCTGGGGCGGATGGCTGCTGTACCGCAAGAAGATGGACCACGCCAAGTGGTTCCTACGAATAGCGCCTTGGGCCGTGATTCTGCCCTTCCTGATCAACTCGGCCGGCTGGATGCTCACCGAGAACGGACGCCAACCCTGGATCGTCCAGGGACTGATGAAGACCGCCAATGGCGTCTCCCCCTCCGTGTCCGCAACGGACATCTGGATCTCGCTGATCGTCTTCGTCCTGATCTTCTTGGTGCTCGGCGTGGCGGACACCTGGCTGATGGTGCGCTACGGCCGCCGAGAACTGGGCCACGATCCCCTCGCCAAAGTGGTGTCACCACCCACGGATGACGCCGGTCCACCGTCCACGGAGCACGAGTCGTCCGATGAGGACGAGTCGGCCCTCGTCTACTAGGAGCTCGCCATGACTCTGGGAGATCTCTGGTTCATCGTCGACGTGCTGTTCTGGGTCGGCTTCTTCGTCCTGGAAGGGTTCGACTTCGGCGTTGGCATGCTGCATTCGTTCCTCGGTCGTACCGACTCGGAACGAAGGGTGCTGATCAACACCATCGGCCCGGTCTGGGACGGCAACGAGGTGTGGTTGATCGTGGCTGGTGCCGTGATCTTTGCCGCCTTCCCCAGCTGGTACGCCACGATGTTCTCGACCTTCTACCTGGCCCTCGTCGTGCTGCTGGTGGCGCTGATGCTGCGCGGGTTGTCGTTCGAGTACCAGCGCAAGTTCGACGATCCCCGCTGGCGATCCACCTGGCGGTGGTCACTCACCATCGGCAGCGCACTGATTCCGCTCCTCGCCGGCGTGGCCCTGGGCGACCTGCTGCACGGACTGCCCATCAACGCGCAGCATCAATTCACCGGTGGGTTCTTCACCCTCCTCACCCCGTTCGGGCTGTGGACGGGTGTCACGCTGCTCGTCCTGTCGCTGTTGATGGGCGCCACGTACCTGTCGCTGAAGACCACGGGTGAGCTCCGCGCACGGGCACAGAGGGCCGCGACGGTCATCGGCGTCGTCGCCGTCGTCGTGACTTTCGGCTTCATGACCTGGATCCACGTCGGACTGAGCAACGGCTTCGTGCCGAAGCCGATTGAGGCGCTCGCTCTCATGGCGGTGATCGCGGCGGCCTGGTTGGCCTCTGCGAAGGCCGAGGGATGGGCGTTCGTGGCCGCCGCCGTCGGCATCGGTGGCACCGTGGGCTCACTCTTCTGGGAGCTCTTCCCACGCGTGATGGTCTCGTCCACCAACGCCGCCTACAACCTGACGGTGAACAACACCGCCAGCCCGCCCTACACGCTCAAGGTGATGACGGTCGTCGCGGTGATCTTCTTCCCGATCGTTCTCGTGTACCAGGCGTGGGGCTACCACATCTTCCGCAAGCGACTGGCTGTGCCGCGGGTGGGAGGCGATGACACCTCCGACAGCTCCACCGAGGTACCCGCCGAAACCTGACCCGCTCCTACCGGAGCACGATCACCTTCGGGAGAAGGATCAGAGGCCGGGACTGCTCTGCATGATGCCGCCGTCGACGAAGATCGTCGTCGCCGCGATGTAGCCCGCCCCGGGTCCGGCGAGGAACGCCACCACGGAAGCGATCTCCTCAGGCTCGGCCAGACGCCCGAGCGGGATGGCGCTGTTCAAATTCGCCAGCGCGGCAGGGTCGGCGACCGTCTACCGCGTTGATCGGCGTGTCCACTGCTCCCGGCCCGACCCCGACGACGCAGATGTTGTGCGGCGCAAGTTCGAGACCTGCCGTCCGCGTCAGCATGCGCATGCCGCCCTTGGAGAGGCAGTAGGGGGTGTTGCCCGGCATGGGCCAGTCCTCGTGGACCGAGGTCATGTTGATGATGCGGCCGCCGTCGCCCTGGGCGATCATCTGCTTCGCCGCCAATTGGGTCCCGAAGAAGGCGCTCTTCAGATTGATGGACATGACCTTCTCGTACTGCCCCTCGGTGGTGTCCAGCACGGAGGTACGAGTCTCGATCCCGGCGTTGTTGACCATGATGTCCAGGCGCCCGAAGGTCGAGACCGCCGTGTCGATCATCCGCTGCAGGTCGTCGACCTTCGACACGTCCGCCTCCACGCCGACCGAGTCCTCAGCGAGGGCGTGGAGCTTCTGCTCCAGCTCCTCCGTAGCCTGCTCGTTGGCCACGTAGTCGATGACGACCTTGGCGCCCTGGGCGGCGAGGGCCAGCACCACGGCCTTGCCGATGCCCGAGTTGCCACCAGTCACGATCGCGACCTTCCCCTGCAGCTCATCAGCCATGGCGTTTCCTCCATCCCTCTACCCCTCCGGGCGCCGTCTCGAGTGAGCAGTCTTACGCTACCGAGTGACCGGCCGCCGAAGAACGGACTTGGCCTACCCGCGGCGCATCTTGTTTCCCCAATCGTCACGTCCTCCGTGATCATTTCCTCCCTCGTCGCCGCAAGACGTACAACGGCGGCGTGCGGCACCGAGCGAGGTTTCTGCGTAGCATCCTTGTGTGACCGACGAGTCTGCAGAAGTAGCCCTGGCTGACAGCTTTCCGCCTATCGCCGAGTATGGGTTCCTCTCAGACTGCGAGAACAACTGTCTGATCGCGCCCGACGGCTCGGTCGAGTGGCTCTGCCTTCCCCGTCCGGACTCGCCCAGCATCTTCGGCGCCCTCTTGGATCGCACGGCGGGCAACTTCCGCTTCGGACCCACGAACACCCATGTGCCCCATCAACGGCGGTACATCCCAGGGACAATGGTGCTCGAGACGACCTGGCACACACCGAGTGGGTGGCTCCTCGTGCAGGACCTGCTCGTGGTGCAGCCCGTGACGGACGGGACTCGGCGGGCGGACTACCGGCGTGCCCCGGGCGACGCCGCGGCCAGTGGGACCCTTCTTCGCCTGGCCACCTGCATCGAGGGCCACGTCGAGGTGGTGGTCAACGTGGTGCCCGTCTTCGAGTACGGGGTCCAGACCGGCATGTGGGCCTACGAGGGGGACGGCTACGAAGTCATGACGAGCCGTCCGCCGGCCGGGGACCCGGTGGTGACCGTGGCGTCGACCCTCCGCCTCGGGTCGGGGGGTGCCCGTTGTTATGGACGGTCGACGCTCGAGAAGGGCGAGAGCGCCTTTGTCTCCGTCTCGTGGTCCGGCGACCAGCCCACCACCCTGGAGGAGGCTCAGGCTGAACTGGCAACCACGGTCAGCTACTGGCGGGACTGGCTTTCCAACGGGACGTTCCCCGACCACCCGTGGCGCAGCTACATGGAGCGCAGCGCACTCACGCTGAAAGGCCTGAGCTACGCCCCCAGCGGCGCCATCATGGCGGCCCCCACCACGTCGCTGCCCGAGACCCCCGGCGGCGCTCGCAACTGGGACTATCGCTATACGTGGATCCGCGACTCCTCCTTCATGTTGCGCTCGCTCTACCGCCTCGGCTTCGACTGGGAGGCACTCGAATACTTCTCCTTCGTGCTCGAGGCAGTGGCGGGAGGAAGTGGCGACTTCAACCTGCAGATCATGTACGGGATCGACGGTCGAAAGGATCTCTCCGAAACGACCCTCGACCACCTGTCGGGCTGGCGGAATTCGCGGCCGGTGCGGGTGGGAAACGGAGCCTGGGACCAGCACCAGAACGATGTCTGGGGGATGATCCTCGATGCCGTCGACATCCACCTCCGTGAGGGGGCCGCACAGATCGTGAACCCTGTGTGGGACGGCTGGCCAAAATGGTCGAGGCCGCCATCACCCACTCCGGCGACCCCGATCAGGGCATCTGGGAGATCCGGGGTGAGCCCGCAGCAATTCACCGCCTCCAAGGTCCTGTGCTGGGTGGCCATGGACCGCGGCGCCGACATGGCCCGGACCCGCCAGGACCATGAACGGGCTGACAAGTGGCGTCAGTCGGCCGACGAGTTGAAAGCCGAGATCCTCGACAAAGGCGTCGGCGCCAATGGTCGCTTCCGCCAGCACTACGGCAACGAAGAGCTCGATGCGTCGCTCCTGCTGATCCCGATCATGGAGTTCCTGCCCGCCGATGACGAACGGGTGCGGGCCACCGTGCTCGCCATCGCCGACGAATTGACCGAGGATGGGCTGGTCCTGCGCTACAAGGTCGACTCGACCGACACCGGGTTCGAAGGCAAAGAAGGGACCTTCACCATCTGCTCCTTCTGGCTCGTCACCGCGCTGGCCATGATCGGCGAACACGAGCGGGCCCGCACTCTGTGCAAGAAGCTGCTGGCTTTCGCAGGCCCACTGCAGCTCTACGCCGAGGAAATCGATGCCGCCACGGGCGAACATCTTGGCAATTTTCCGCAGGCCTTCACGCATCTCGCGCTCATTGACGCGGTCGGCCGCCTGATTGAAGCCGAGCGGGCCGCAGCGCCGCTCTGACGACCTCAGGCTGCGAGCCCGCCCAGCGCCAGGCGACCCGGGCCCACCGGATGACGACGACGTAGCCTGGAAGTGAGACCACTGCCTCGACGAAAGGAGCCGCCGTGAGCGCAACGCATCGGCACCACGTCGTCGTCGTCGGGGGCGGCTTCGGCGGCCTGCCTGCGGTGCGCCTGCTCGCCCGGAGTGACATCGACATCACTCTCATCGACCAGCGGAACCACCACCTCTTCCAGCCGCTCCTCTACCAGGTGGCGACCGGCATTTTGTCCCCCGGTTCCATTTCGCCGGTCCTGCGGCACACGCTGCGACGTCGGAAGAACGTCACCGTCGTCCTGTCCAAGGTGACCGGCTTCGACCTGGAGCGACGGTTCGTACGGACGGCGGCCCTGCCGGGTGAGAACAGCGAATACGCCTACGACAGCCTGATTGTCGCCGCTGGCGCCGGACAGTCGTACTTCGGCCACGACGAGTTCGCCCTCATCGCTCCGGGCATGAAGACGATCGACGACGCCATGGAGCTGCGGCGCCGCGTCTACGGCGCGCTCGAGATCGCGGAGAACCTCACCGACCCCGCACTGCAGCGATTCTGGATGACCTTCGTCATCGTCGGTGCGGGCCCGACGGGTGTCGAGCTCGCGGGGCAGATCCGCGAGCTCGCCTACCGCAGCCTGACAAAGGACTTTCGCAGCATCGAGCCCGCGACCGTTCGCGTGATCCTGGTCGACGGGGGCAAGGAGCCTCTGGCCAACTTCGGCGGCCAGCTCTCGGGGCGGGCGCGGGCCGAACTCGAGAAGATGGGTGTTGAGTTCCGCATGGGGCTCCGCGTGGTCGGCGTCGATCCGTTCGGGGTCGACACCGAGGCCGCCGGCGGCGAAAAGGGGCGATTCGAGTGCGGCACGGTCATTTGGGCCGCCGGCGTCCAAGCCTCGCCCCTGGCCGGCATGCTGGCCGAGGCCACTGGAGCGGAGACCGACCGTGCCGGCAGGATCGCCGTGGATCCCGATCTCAGCCTGCCGGGTCACCCCGAGGTGTTCGCCGTCGGGGACATGGCGTCCATCAATGACCTGCCCGGGGTCTGCGAGGTGGCCATGCAGGGTGGGCTCCACGCCGCCAACACGATCAAACGACGCATGAAGGGCGCGGACAGCGTGCCGTTCACGTACCGCGACCTCGGGAGCGCGGCCGCCATCGGCCGCTTCAAGGCGATCGTCAGCGTCGGCCCCGTACGCCTCAGCGGCTTCCCGGGCTTCATCGTCTGGATGTTCGTGCACTTGGCCTTCCTGAACGGGTTCGGCCACCGCTTCACGGCACTGTGGCGATGGGGCCGCGCCATGATCGGGCGCGCCAGGCCCGAACGCGTGTTCAGCGTGGGGCACACCGGCGGCGACCTGAGCCTGCCCGACGACGTCAAAGCCAAAGTCATGCCCAAGCCCTTCCCGGTCCTGGAGGACCAGATGGGCTGGGCCGACCTGGTCGCCCGGATCGGAGCGCCGGCGGCCGGAGACGTCGACGGCGCGACACCAGGCTGACCCCGCCTGACCACTCTCCGCGCCCTTCAGGGCGGCCAACTACATTCGCTGGATGATCCTCGATCGATTCCTCGTCACCGACCAGGTCGCCATCGTCACCGCCAGCGGGCGCGGCATCGGTGCCGCCACAGCTGTCGCCCTGGCGGAAGCAGGTGCCGACGTCGTCCTGGCCGCCCGCACCGAGGACCAGCTGCGCGCCGTGGCGAAGCAGGTCGAGGCAACGGGGCGGCGCGCCATTGTCGTTCCCGGCGATCTCACCGACTTCGACCTCATCGCCTCACTGGCCGACACCGCCTTCAATGAGCTCGGCCGGCTCGACATCGTCGTGAACAACATGGGTGGGACCATGCCGAGGCCGCTGCTCGACACGTCGCCCCGGTTCCTGGAGGAGGCCTTCCGTTTCAACGTCTCCGCCGGGCACGCCCTGGTGCGGGCGGCGGTCCCGCGCATGCTCGAAGGAGACCACCCCGGCGGGGCGATCGTCAGCATCTCCTCGGTGATGGGGCATGTCGCCGGCCGCGGCTACGTGGGGTACGGCACGGTCAAGGGTGCGCTCGAGCAGTACACGCGCCTGGCCTCGCGCGACCTGGCGCCGCGCATCCGCGTCAATGCAATCGGCGTCGGCTCGACGGCGACCTCGGCACTGGACATCGTCATGTCGAGCGACGAGCTGCGCACCGCCATGGAGGAAGCCACCCCGCTGAAGCGCCTGGGCCACGTCGATGACATCGCGTCGGCGAT
This sequence comes from uncultured Acidimicrobiaceae bacterium, assembly GCA_963753115.1. Lineage (GTDB taxonomy): Bacteria > Actinomycetota > Acidimicrobiia > Acidimicrobiales > RAAP-2 > Bog-473. The sequence goes on along the minus strand of CAVWBB010000003.1, from coordinate 93,507 downwards.
CCTCTACCTGGCCTCACCCGCCGGCGCCTACGTCACCGGCAAGATCCTCGAGGTCGACGGCGGCCTGCAGTCGCCCAACCTCGAGTTCCCAATTCCCGACCTCTAAGGAGCGCGCCATGCCGTACCGCGTCGTGCAGTGGAGCACCGGCAATGTCGGGCGCCACTCGCTGGCGGGCATCCACGCCCATCCTGAGCTGCAACTGGTCGGGGTCTACGTCTCCAACCCCGACAAAGTGGGGCACGACGCCGGGGAGCTGGCCGGACTGGAGGCCACGTTCGGCGTCACCGCAACCAGCGACGTCGAGGCGTTGCTGGACCTCGAGCCCGACTGCATCGTGCACACCGCCATGGCCGACGACCGGATCTTCGAAGCCTTGTCCGATCTCGAGCGCTTCCTGGCCGCAGGCATCAACGTCGTGTCCTCGAGCCCAGTGATGTTGCAGTACCCCGCACCGGACGACCCGCTCGCCGCGCCGGTCATCGCGGCGGCGGAGAAGGCGGGCGTCTCCATATTCGTCAACGGGGTCGACCCGGGGTTCGCCAATGACGCGCTCCCCCTCGTCCTGTCCGGCGTCAGCGAGCGCATCGAGGAGGTCCGCTGCTCCGAGATCCTCAACTACAACACCTACAACCAGCCGATGGTGCTCTTCGGCATCATGGGCTTCGGCGGCGCCATGGACGAGGTGCCCTTCCTGCTCAGCTCCCGGCGTCCTGACCATGGCCTGGGGCTCGGTCGTGCGCCAGATCGCCGCCGGGCTCGGCGTGACCCTCACCGAGGTGACCGAGTGGTACGAGCGCGAGCCGGCGCCCGAGGACTTCGGCGTCGATGCCGGGACGATCAGGGCAGGGACTGCTGCCGCGCTGCACTTCGAGGTGCGCGGCATGGTTGGCGACAAAGCCGTCGTCGTGCTCGAGCACGTCACTCGGCTGCGCGACGACCTGGGGGCGGCATGGCCCCAGCCGGCGGGACAGGGCTGCTACCGGGTCGAGATCAAGGGCGAGCCGAACTACACCCTCGACATGCAGCTCATGGGGACCGACGGCGACCACAACACGGCCGGACTCAAGGCCACTGCCATGCGGCTCGTCAACGCCGTGCCCGCCGTCGTGGCGGCGCCGCCCGGCCTCGTCACGGCGCTTGATCTTCCCCTCGTGACCGGCCGGGGCCTCGTCGTCACGTAGCCCTCCGGCCTGACGCCAGAGCGAATCACAACGCAGGCAAACCCCGCGCTCCAAATTTCCCCCACGCTCACAATTCTTCGCAAACGTACGTGTCCACCGGTTAAGACCGCCCGCAGGCCCGGCGACACCAGTGTGTGTCCCCGAACGAAAGCACTGCGCACCGACGCCCACGGCGCCATCGCCGCTCTGCCCTCAGGTCGGGAATAACGATCATCCGGGTCCCTGCTGGTGGACTGCCCACCTCCGCGGCCACCGCCGCTCCCTCCTCACTCATCGCTTCCCTGGGGGTCGCTCACCGCGACACCCCCTTCCGAGTCCGTCCCCCTCAGCCAGGTGCACCCATTCGGGCGTGTGCCGGGCCAGGCGAGCAGGGGGCGGATTCCACCATCACCGTCGACGACGCCAGGGGTCTCCTGGTGGGTCGGCGGGCCACCGTCTCCCTGCAGGCGGTGTCCGGGCTGGATGCCACGCATTGGCGAGCGCCCGGCTGTGCGTTTCCCCGCATCCGACCACCTTGGTGTGGCGGGGAACCCAGCCGACGTGGTGCGCGGTTCGCCACATGCGTGCGCCAGCCCGGGAGATCCCATCGCCGTGCGCGAGACGTCACGTCGACTCGTCATCAGCCGCCCCCACGGCACGTGTAGCCGATCAGGCCAGACGGATCGCTCGTGACGGCGTACCAGTCACCGACGAGATGGCGCGTGCACTCTCCACTGAACGTCGCCTCTGGCGCATCGCTGTAGACGAGTCCGCGGGAAGGCGACGCGACGTCCTCGCCCGAGAGGACGAGGTATTCGACCATCGACCCCGGCGGGCCGTTGATCGCGCACTGCCGGTAGGGGGCTTCGAGCGGACCGATGGCTCCGGTCTTCACGTTCGCACAGACACTCTTGTCCTCGCCGATGCCGCGCAGCGCCGCCTGCGCTCGTGACGTCGCGCCGGGGTCCCATCGCATTGCCGTCGGCATGGCGAAAGACCAGGTCCACCAGACGGCGGCCGCGCCGAAGAGCACCGTGCCGACCACGAAGACTCGAACGGGGACGCTGTTCCGTTGCCTCCGGAGAAGGACCCAGGCCAACGTCAGGGCGATCAACCCGATGGTCGCAACCAACGCACAGGTCGTGGCCAACGATGCTCCCGGCGTCACGGAGGTGAAACCGACGAATCCCTCGAAGAGGCCCAGAAGGGCCGCCGTCAATCCGGCCACGATCGCGGCCCCGAGAGCTCGCTGCCTCGTTCCTGCCACGAGCGGATCGCCGACCTGCGTCTGCACCGAGCAGAGCATACGTAGGCGCGGACGACGGAGCCTGGTACGAGCGCGACGCCCTTCGCATACCATTGTCCACATGACGCCGGAGGAACTGTCCGACCTGGTCCATCTGCGTCGGGCACGCGACCTCATCGACCGCGAGTACGCACAACCGCTCGATGTCCCGGCGATGGCGCGTACGGCGCTCATGTCGCCGGCACACTTCTCGCGCAAGTTCCGTTCAGCCTATGGCGAGACCCCTTACAGCTATCTGATGACGCGACGCATCGAGCGCGCCAAGGCCTTTCTCCGGCAAGGAATGTCCGTCACTGATGCCTGTGTCACCGTCGGCTGTACATCGCTCGGGTCGTTCAGCTCGCGCTTTACCGAGATCGTCGGTGAGACACCTTCGCAGTACCGCGGTCACGACCACAGCGGCAGCGAAGTCGTTCCATCGTGTGTGAGCATGGTGGTGACGCGACCTCGGAGGAGTAGGGCCTCTGTGTGAGCGCCTGCTCTGACACCGAGCAGGATTGGAGAAGCATTCGGCGGATCGACGGCCGTACACTCGTCTCATGCCAGTCACCGTTTCCGCAATGTTCATTTCCGTCCACGACCCCGACGAAGCGCTCGGTTTCTACCGCGACGCGCTCGGGCTCGAGGTTCGCAACGACGTCAAGTCCGGCGAGTTCCGCTGGGTCACCGTCGGTGCACCGGGGCAAGACCTCGACATCGTCCTGTCCCAGCCGCACGGCGGTCGTTCGCAGACAGAAGGCGACGCCCTTCTGTCCCTCGTGACGAAAGGCTCGCTGCAGGCCGCCATCTTCAAGTCCGACGACCTCGACACCACGTTCGAGAAGGTCCGGGCCTCGGGTGCCGAGGTGCTCCAGGAACCGACGTCCCAGCCGTGGGGCGCGCGAGACTGCGCCTTCCGCGACCCCTCGGGCAACCTCGTCCGCATTGCGCAGGCCTGATCGTGAAGACCATGACCTGCAAGCAGTTGGGCGGCCCCTGTGATCTCCAACTTCACGGCGAGACGGCCGACGTTGTCATCAAGGCGCAGGACCGCCACTTGAAGGAGGTCGTCGCCGGCGGCGACGAGGCGCACAAGGGCGCCCTCAAGGACATGAAGGGACGCTGGCGGCATCCCTTCTCGGGCATGGCCTGGTACAAGAAGGCCAAGAGCGATTTCGCCGCCCTGCCTGAAGACTGACCGCGACACGGAACGGGCGAACGTTGTCGCCGACCCTCCTGGCGCTGGTCAACGGGGTCGACCAGGACTGCACCGACCCCAGTAGCAAATGGCGGCACCCGGCGCGATACTCCCGGGTGTGCAGGTGGAAGGGCACCTCTATGGCGACCGCGTCTGGTTCTACGACACGCGGGGCCGGGTCCGCCGGATGGGCGTCTCCGCGCACCCGGTCGACGACACCATGGTCATCTCGCTGTGGCAGGGCGACTTCTGCACCGGCACCTTCCGCTTACCGGCCCGTGATGCCGCCCGCCTCATCTCCACGTTGGCCTTCGGCATGACCGAGTCGATCCCGCCCGCCGGGTCCGGCCCCGACACGCCACCGCCGGCCGAGTACCGGACATGGCGTCACAAGGTGCGTCAGCTCTCTCGAACCTGCTCGCCCGGAAACCGGCGACCACGGACTCCCATCTTCGCCTGCTGAAGTAGCCCGCAGCGCGGCGCGTTCGTCGCCTCTCCGGGGTCACGTCTTGGTCGGCTTGCTCGCAATCACCACTCGGTCCGCCGATGCTTACCGGGTCACGAGGGTAACAGTCGAATACTCGGGCACCAGGGTGTTGGCCGGTGGCGATTCGGAGACCACCCGGGTGCCGACGGGATTCGCATACCCCGCGTTGAGGCACGCTTTGGCAAACACGATCGCCGCACCCGACGAGCTGTCCCCGACCACGTTGGGAACCGCGACAAGGTTCGGCGCGGTGGACGGGGTCTCGGTACAGGGCGGGAGGATCGGAGGCGTCGCCGGTGCTTTGAGCGTGACGACGACCCGATTCGGAGAGCGCGTGAGACCGTCCAGGCCGACAAGGTGCAACTTCGTGACATAGCGACCAGCGGGCAGCGGCGGCGAGCCCAGGCGACCGTTCGATTCCGTGCAGGGCGGCAGGAGCGTCAACGGCGATCCGGCTGGCTCAGGCTGCGTGCAGCTGGCGTAGGTGGTGATGACGGTCACCGGGAACTTGTTCCGCCCGGGCGCGAGCCGAACCGTCGGCGCGCAGGCGACGGAGAAGGTCAGGAACGGATAGGAATCGACCTTGCCGTGCAGGCCCACCTGCAGCCACCCGTCGATCGCACACGTGTTGACGGTGATCTCCTTCATTGTCGTGTTCGTGAGCACGACGGTCCCCTTGATCGGGTGACCAGCTACCACACGGTGCGTCGTCAGCGTGACGTGGGTCGTGATGGGCGGATCGGTCGATCCGCTGGCGCCAGCTCGAGGCGCACCACAGGCCGCGCTGAGGATGACCAGGGCCCCGGCGATCGTTCCCTGGAGGCGCCGCGTCATACCGGGACTATGACGCAGAGCGGGTCAGACCGGTTCGGTCAGTTCCAGCTGCAGCCGGGTCAGCGTGGAGGAGGCGATCCGCCACTCCCCGTCCACCCGCTCGTAGGTCTCGTGGTAGTGGCCGTCGCCCTGCAGCCGGGTGCCGTCAGGCCACACGATGGCATCGTGCAGCGCCCAGATGCCCGTCGCCGTGGTCGGTGACGTCAGCCGGACTTCGGGCATGTGGCCGTGGTGCACCGTGACCGCACCGGCCAGCGTCTCCTGCAGGAACGCCACGAAGGCATCGGCACCGGTCACGACGCCGCCACCGGAGTCCGTCGTGTCCATGACGACATCGTCGGTGAACACCTGGCGCATGCCGGCCCAGTCCTTGGTGTCCATGGTCCGGAAGTAGCGCGCCTTGAGCTGCTTGATCGCCTCAATGTCGTCCACGTTCGGTTCCTCCGCACTCAGGAGTAGCGCGCCGCCCGGTTCCCCGGCCCGTGGAAGACGCCGGGTACCGCGTCGGGATTCTCGACGCAGACCTCGCTCTCGAGACCGTCGGGATCACGGAAGAAGAGGCTGAGCATGGGCCCGAAGTCGGTGACGAAGTCGTCGGCCAGCCCGCGTGCCATGAGCCGCTCGCGGATCGTCTCGAAGTCCTCAATCGACGCGGCCTGCAGGGCCAGGTGGTCGAGTCGGCCACGGCCGAACATCGGGGTCTGGCGGTCGGCCTCGGTGTTCCCCTCCAGCTCGAAGACGTTGAGCTCGGCCCAGTCGCCGATCTTGATGATGGAGAGGCGGGGGCCCTGTCTGTCGGCGAGGGGTTCCGGCCCGTCCCGGAGGATTTCGGCGTCGAAGACCTCGCGGTAGAAGTCGTTCAGGCGGGTGGCGTCGTTGGTGATGACGGCGACGTGGTTCAAGCCCTTGAGCAGCACGGTGCGTCCCTCCCTGGGGTGCGGTCAGTCGACGATCTCGCTCGTCTGCAGGACGGGCGCGATGGTCGTGTAGTTGGCGACGTCGGCGAGGATGTCGGCCGTGCCTTCGGACGCCATGGCCTGCCCCAGCGCGTCGAGCGATTCGAACGTCAGGTGCACCGCGGCCACGTTGGGGCCGTCGATGCCCTTGTCGATCTCGGCGCTCTTGGGGTTCCAGGTGCGCACGCAGAGCGGCACGTGCTTCTCCCGGTAGTAGTCGTGGTCGAACGTCGCGCCCTCGGCCGATGGGTAGAACACGGACACACGGATCATCGAAGGCTCCCTTCTTCGGATGTCGGCCAGTCTGCCAGGTCGAGACCGAACACTGTCGAGAACCCGGAATCGGCTCCGACATTTCCATGACCGGTGGCCATGGGGGCGCCGGAGAAGAAAGGATGGAGTCATGCGATTCATGCTGTTGCAGAACTACGGGGGTGTGGAGTCCGACTGCGCACCCATGTACGAATGGACCCCCGAGGAGGTCAAGGCCCACATCGAGTTCCAGCAGTCGTTGAACCGCCAGCTCGAGGAGCTGGGTGAGCTCATCGACGCTCAGGGTCTGGCGGGCCCCGGCGAAGCGCGTTTCGTCGTGTCCGACGGCACCGCGGCAACGACGGTCACCGACGGGCCATTCCCCGAGTCCAAGGAGCTCCTTGCCGGCTATCGGCTCGTCGAGGTCGACACGTTGGAGCGAGCCCTGCAGATCGCCGCCCAGGCGTCGGCGGCACCGGGTCAGGGCGGCGCACCGATACGGCAGCGCATAGAGGTGCGGCAGGTGATGAGCGCACCCGAACCCGAAGTGTGACGGATCAGGTCGACGTCGAGGGACTGCTGCGGACGCTTGCCCCCCAGGCCCTCGGCATCGTCGTCCGCCGCTACGGCCATTTCGCCGATGCCGAAGACGCCGTGCAAGAGGCCCTCATGGCGGCCGCCACCTCCTGGCCGCTCGACGGCGTCCCCGACCGGCCGCTCGGTTGGCTCGTACGGGTCGCGGCGCGGCGCGAGGCGGACCGGTACCGGAGCGACGAGTCGCGTCGACGACGCGAAGAGCTGGCGGCCTCATGGTCACGGGAGCCGCCCGACGCCGCTTCGGCCCGGGACGACACCGTCGCCTTGTTCTTCATGTGCTGCCACCCCGCGCTCGGCACCGGCGTCCGCAATCGCCCTGACGCTGCGGGCGCTGGGTGGGCTGACCACGCGGGAGATCGCCACGGCCTTCCTCGTCCCCGAGGCGACGATGGCGCAGCGCATCAGCCGCGCCAAGCGCACTGTGGCCGAAGCGGATCAGCCGCTCACGCTGCCCGACGACGCATCCAAAGCCCAGCGACTCCAGTCGGTACTCCGTGTGGTGTATCTCACCTTCAACGAGGGGTACGCGTCGAGTAGCGGTCCCGACCTCCATCGCACCGACCTGGCTTCGGAGGCGATCCGGCTCGGGCGCCTGCTCCACGACGTGTCGCCTGACGATGCCGAAGTGACCGGGCTGCTCGCCCTCATGCTCCTCGCCGAGGCGCGCCGCCCGGCGCGCACGGAAGCCGACGGCGCACTTGTCCCGCTGGCCGATCAGGACCGCACCCGCTGGGATCGTGCCCTGATTGGCGAGGGGACCAGGTTGGTCGCCACGTCGCTCGAGCAGGGACCAATGGGCCAGTACACCGCTCAGGCGGCGGTGGCCGCGCTCCATGACGGCGCGGCGCGCTACGAGGACACCGACTGGGAACGGATCCTCTCGCTCTACACATTTCTGGAGCGGATGACCGACAGTCCGGTCGTGCGACTGAACCGTGCCGTCGCCGTGGCGATGGTGGATGGCGCCGAGGCTGGTCTGGCGCTCCTCGACGAGCTGTCAGCCTCTGGGCCGCTGGCGCGCTCCCATCGCGTGCATGCCGTGCGCGCCCATCTCCTCGAGCAGAGAGGCGATGCCGCGGCGGCGCAGACGGAATACGTCGCCGCCGCCGCCGGCACCAAGAACCTGCGCGAGCGGGACTACCTGATCATGAAGGCGGCAGAGTTGGGACTGCATGGTGAGTCGGGTGGCGTTTAGCGAAAGTCGCGGCTCGCCGGCACCGCCGTCCCCACGACCAGCGCCTCCACCCGCTCGGCCTCGAAGCTGACCGCCCCCTGCCCCTTGCGCACGCGCCCGCGGATAAGCAGCACGGGCGCGTGGCGGGCCACGTGCTTCCAGCGGGCCCAGGCCCCGCGGGAGAAGACGACGTTCACGTGGCCCGTCTCGTCCTCCAGGTTGACGAAGACCGCGCCCCGGGCCGTCTCGGGGTGCTGGCGGTGCGTCACCACGCCGGCCACCGAGGCCCGCTCCCCGTCGGCGCACGCCTCGAGCGCGAGGGCGGTCCGCACGTCCATGGCCTCCAGGCGCTCGCGGGCGAGATGCATGGCCGTGCGCTCGGGCGCCAGGCCCAGCGCCCACAGATCGTCGCCCACCGAGTCGTAGAGGCTGGGGACCGGCAGCGACGGCGCCTCGGCTCCCACCACCACCCCGGGCAGGCGGTCCGGCGTGCCCTGGGCCGCCGCGCCGGCCGCCCACACCAGCCGGCGCCGCGACGCCGTGGTCCCGCCACTCTCCCGTTCCCCTTCCCCGTTCGCACCCTCGGTCTCCTCGGGGTCGAGCGCGCCGGCGGCGGCCAGGGTCTCGAGCTGGGCCTGGGTCGCCCCCGCCCGCCGCACCAGGTCCTCGCCGCCGGCCCAGGGCCGGCCGGCCACAATGCGCTCCGCCCGGGTGTCGCCCACCCCGCGCACCGACCCGAGCCCGAGGCGCAGCACCGCCTCGCCGAGCCCGTCGCGCTCGAGCGACGCCCCCACCTCGGAGCGGTTCACGTGCGGCCGGCGCACGCGCACCCCGTGCCGGCGGGCGTCGGCCACCAGCGACTGGGGCGACCAGAACCCCATGGGCTGTGCGTTCAAGAGCCCCGCGGTGAAGGCGGCTGGATAGTGCAGCTTCAGCCAGGCCGACGAGTACACCAGGTGCGCGAACGAGACCGAGTGCGACTCGGGGAAGCCGAAGTTGGCGAAGGCGGCCAGCGCGTCGAAGACCTGGTCGGCCACCGCGCCCGTCACGCCACGCGCCGCCATCCCGTTGAAGAGCCTTTCGCGCATCTTCTCCATGCGCGCCGCCGAGCGCTTGGCCGCCATGGCCTGGCGCAGCTCGTCGGCGTCGGCCGCGCTGAAGCCGGCGATCGCCACGGCCATCTCCATCAGCTGCTCCTGGAAGAGCGGGACCCCGAGGGTGCGCTTGAGGATCGGCTCGAGCAGCGGGTGCAGATAGGTGACCTCCTCCTCGCCCCGGCGGCGGCGGATGTAGGGGTTCACCGCGTGGCCCTGAATGGGCCCGGGCCGGATGAGCGCCACCTCGATGGCGATGTCGTAGAAGGTGCGCGGCGCCACCCGGGGCAGCGTCCCCATCTGGGCCCGGCTCTCGACCTGGAAGACACCGACCGTGTCGGCCCGGCACAACAGGTCGTAGACCGCCGGCTCCTGGGGCAGCTGCCCGAGGTCGACCTCCACCCCGTAGAAGGCGCGCACCAGGTCGACCATGCGGTGCAGCGCCTCGAGCATGCCGAGGCCGAGCAGGTCGAACTTCACCAGCCCGATGGCGGCACAGTCGTCCTTGTCCCACTGCAGCACGCTGCGCCCCGGCATGCGCCCCCACTCCACGGGGCACACCTCGACGACCGGCCGGTCGCACAGGACCATGCCGGCCGAGTGGATACCGAGATGGCGCGGCCGGTCCAGCACCTCGGCCGCCAGCTCGGCCACCAGCGGCGGCACCCCACCCTCCCGGTCGGCCACCTCCTGCACCGCCGCCGCCGAGGACACGCCGCGCCCGTGTCCGGCGTCGATGCCGGCGGCCCAGGCATCCACCTCCTCGGGAGTGAAGCCGAACGCCTTGCCCACGTCGCGCACGGCCGAGCGCGGCCGGTACGTGATGACGTTGGCCACCTGGGCCGCGTGACGGCGGCCGTAGCGCTCGTACACGTACTGGATGACCTCTTCGCGCCGCCCCGACTCGATGTCCACGTCGATGTCGGGCGGCCCGTCACGCGCCGGTGAGAGGAAGCGCTCGAAGAGCAGCCCGAGGTCGACGGCGTCGACGTTGGTGACACCGAGCGCGTAGCAGACGGCCGAGTTGGCGGCCGAGCCGCGGCCCTGGCAGTAGATGTCGAGCCGACGGCACACCTGCGCGATGTCCCACACCACGAGGAAGTAGCCGGCGAAGCCCAGCTGGCCGATCACGGCGAGCTCGTGCTCAATCTGCTTCCACGCGCCACGCACCCGCTCGGCCCCGGGCGGCCCGTAACGCGCCGTGGCCCCCTCGGTCACCAGCTGGCGCAGGTAACCCTGCTCGTCCATCCCCTCGGGGACGGGGAAGTCGGGCAGCCGCGGCGCGACCAGGCGCAGGTCGAAGGCGCAGGCGCGCCCGAGCTCGGCGGCGCGCTCGACCACGCCGGGCCAGCGGGCGAAGCGCCGGGCCTGCTCGGCGGCGGAGCGAAGGCAGGCCGCCGGGGCCGAGGGCAGCCAGCCCTCCAACTCGGCCAGCGGGCGGCGCGCCCGCACCGCGGCGAGTGTGGTGGCGAGGCGGAACCCGGCCGGCGTGGCGTAGTGCACGTTGTTGGTGGCCACGGCGTCGACGCCCCACTCGACGGCGAGACGGGCCAGCGCGTCGTTGCGGGCCGTGTCGAGCGGATCCCCGTGGTCCCACAGCTCCAGCGCGAACGTTGGCGCGCCCGAACGCCTCGACGAGGCGCCCCACCTCCCGGGAGGCCGCCCGGGGCCCGGCCTCCATCAGCGCGGCGGGGACCGCTCCCTTCCGGCAGCCGCTCAGCACCAGCCAGCGGTCGCCGGCGGCGCGGGCCAGCGCGTCCAGGGTGAAGATCGGCTTCCCCTTCTCCCCGCCCGCCAGGTGCGCGTCGGCCAGCACGGTCGAGAGCCGCGCGTAGCCCTCGGGGTCCCGGGCCAGCAGCACCAGGTGCGTGCCGGTCGGGTCGGGCTCGCCGGTGCGCGGGCTGGCCGGTGCCAGCGTCACCTCGGTGCCGAAGACCGTCGGCAGCCCGCAGGTCCGTGCCGCCTCGGCGAAGCGCACCACGCCGTAGAAGCCGTGGTGGTCGGTCAGCGCCAGCGCAGCCAGCCCGAGCCGGTCCGCCTCGGCCACCAGCTCCTCGGGGTCGCTGCTGCCGTCAAGGAAGCTGAACCCCGAATGGGCGTGCAGCTCGGCGTAGGCATCAGTCATAGACGGCCTCAACCCACCACTGCCCCCGCTCGGTGCACAGCAGGCGCGCCACCCCTTCCGCGGTGACCACCTGCAGGCGCGCCCGGCGCCGGCGCACCGCCCACCAGCGCTCGGTCGCCGGCCAGGGGCCGGCCCACCCCACCACCGGCTGCCAGGGGCCGCCGCCGACCGACAGCTGCTCGATCATCCCGGTGAGCAACCCCCGCCCGCTGACCTCGACGGCGCGGCCGGCACCGTCGGCCACCTCGGCTCGCAACGGGACCCGCAGCACGTCGGTCGGCGCCGGCGGGGGCACCCGTCCCGGCCACGGCGCAGCGCCGACCGCCGCCTCGGCCTCGGGGCTGCCCCAGGGCACCAGCACCGACTGCCCGGCGGGGTCCCGCCCCCCACGCAGCCGTCCCATCAGCACGGCCTCCACCCCCAGGCGCTCCTGCACCCGGACGAAGGACCGGGCGGCCCGGGTGTCCGCCTCCGAGGCGCCACCGAAGAAGCCGGGCTGGGAGGGCGGGGGCGGGACGTCGGGGCCCCGGTCGGGGTCCTCGCCCCGGGCGATGCGCAGCCGCCGCTCGATCGTGCGGTCGCGCAGCCCGGCCAGCTCCCCGCTCTCCCCCCGGGCCACCGCATGGCAGGCGGCCGCGTCGGCGCCGAAGCGGTCCGAGACATTTGCCGCGGGGAGTGCCGCCAGGTGCGCCAGGGTGGTGACCCCCAGCCGCTGCAGGGTGACCGCCAGGTCGGGGCGGCCCAGCGTGGCCACCGACCAGGGGCCGAGGAAATCCGCCGTTCCCCCGGAGGGGACGATCAGCCCCGAGCGGGCGGCCAGCAGCGCGGCGAAGAGCCCGTCGGCCACGCCGATGGCGGCCTCCTCGCCCTCCTCTTCCACGATGCCGGCCAGGCGGCCCACCACCGCCTCCTCGCCGCCGAAGAAGCGGGCGGGGCCGCGGGCGGGCAGCGCGCCGACCCCGAGGCGGACCGGATGGACCCACGGGCAGAGCTCGCCGGCCCGCGCCAGCACGCGGGCGAACCGCCGGGCCTCCTCCCCCTTCCCCCCTTCTTCCAAGAGGTCGGGGCACCAGATGACGACCAACCGTTCCACTGCTTCCTCACCGCTCCGCTCAGGCCGCCTCCGGCCCGTCACCGGGACCGGCCCGGGCCGGCCCGCGCCGCTCTTCTCCGTGGTCTTCTTCGTGGGTCGCCGCGTCCTCCACGGCGCCCGAGCCGGCGGGGAGCCACAGCGAGCACTCGCTGACCCGGCCGGCGGCGCGACGGCCGCTGACCCGCACCTCGGCCCGGCGGCCCTGCAGGTGCCCGTGGCCCTGGCCCACGCCCTCCCACTCGACCGCGCCCACCGTGAGGGCGAGGTCTCCCCCCTCGGGCCAGGCACCGGGGCCCTCGAGCAGGACCACCAGGGCGGCCTGGCGCTCGCGGGCACGGGCCGTCAGGTGGCGCGCCGCCGTCAAGCGGGCGCGGCCGGGGGGCCGGATCAGGACGGCGTCGACCCCCGAGAGGAGGTCACCGGCCGCCTCGGCCCACCCGTTGCCGGGATGCGGCACGAAGACGACGCGGCGCAGATCGAGCCCGAGCCCGGCGGCCGCCACCACGCCGGGATCGGGCAGACCCACGGCGGCACACCAGCTCCCGGCGGCCGACGCCGCGGCCAAGAGCGCGAGAGCCAGGGTGGTGGCGCCGTGGCCGGGGAGCCCCGCCACCGTGGTGGTCGTGCCCCGCCGCAGGGAGCCGGCGGGGAAGAGCGGGGCGAGCGGCGGGGGCACCGGCAGGGTCCGCCCGGCCACCGGCGTGGCGGGCCGGATACGGTCGGCCAGCCCGGCTGGGAGCTCCCGGGAACGGGGGGACGACGGGTCCCCGGCAGGAAAGGCGAACATATGTTCGCACCTTAGCCAGGGCGTGTGCCGTCCGCTCGGGGAGCCGAAGTCCCAGTTCAGGGGCCGAACGCGGCGCGGGAGCCCGGGTGGGCCACAATGCAGCCGCATGTGCGGCCGCTTCGCTCTCTACACTCCACCGGCCCGGATCGCCCGCTATTTCGGGGCCACCCTGGGCGAGAGCGTCGACGGCGAACAGGCCCCCAGCTGGAACGTCGCCCCGACCGACTCGGTGCTCGGGGTCCGGGACCGCCCGGCCCGGCTCCCAGAACAGAACCCGCAGCAAGAGGGCCCGGCGGAAGCGGGCGGCGAGCCGGAACGGATCCTCATGTCCCTGCGCTGGGGCCTCATCCCCTGGTGGTCCAAGGACGCCAAGTCCGGGAGCCGGCTCTTCAACGCGCGCGGCGAGACCGTGGCCACCAGGGCTTCGTTCCGCGAGGCGTTCCGGGAGCGCCGCATCATCGTCCCCGCCGACGGCTTCTACGAGTGGCACAAGACCAAGACCGGCGCCAAGCAGCCGCACTACTTCAGCCGGGCCGACGGTCAGCCGCTGGCCTTCGCCGGCCTGGCCGAGCGCTGGCGCGACAAGAACGCCGGGCCGGACGCGCCGGTCATACGGAGCTGCACCGTGATCACGTCCACCGCCGGCCCCGACATGTCCGGCATCCACGACCGCATGCCGGTGATCCTCGACCCCGCCACCTTCGACGTCTGGCTCGATCCGGCCAACGAGGACGTCGAGGAGCTGCGGGCGCTGCTGCGGCCCCCGCCGGCCGGCACGGTGGTGCACCACCCCGTCGGGCCGCGAATCGGTAACGTGCGGAACAACGATCCGACGCTCATCGAGTCCGTGTGAGGGACGCGTAGGGCGACGGGGAGAACCGGCCCACGCGGGGACGCATGCGGGCGGTGCAGGAGAACAGGGGCCGGGGGGCCCACGTGAGGGGACGACACGTGAAGGAGCAACCATGAGCCTCGACCGCGCGCGGTTCGACCGCCGCACCATGCTGGCCGCAGCGCTGGCGACCGGCGGCGGCGCCATTTTGGCCGCGGCGAGCCAGGGACAGGGCGCCGGCGCCGCCATGGCGCAGCTCGCTGCCCGCACGAAGCCGGCCGGTTCGGACCTCGGCGCCATTGAGCACGTCGTCTTCTTGATGCAGGAGAACCGCTCCTTCGACCACTACTACGGCACGTATCCAGGGGTGCGCGGCTTCGACGACCACCCGCACGGCAAGCTCGGCAACTTCGCCCAGGCCTGGCCCGGCGGGCGCGACAAGACGCTGCTCCCCTTCCATCTCGACACCTCGTCGGGCATCGGCGAGTGCACCAACGACCTCGACCACGGCTGGCCGGCGGAGCACATGAGCTGGGCGAAGGGGACGAACACGGCCTTCGTCAGCACGCACGTGCAGTCGGCGTACCAGGGGCCCGAGCACGGCGTGCTCACCATGGGCTACTACCGCCGCCAGGACCTTCCCTTCTACTACGCGCTGGCCGACGCCTTCACCATCTGCGACAACTACCACTGCTCGGTGCTGGGACCGACGCACCCGAACCGCCTCATGGCGCTCTCGGGCACCATCGATCCCACGGGGGCCGCGGGCGGGCCCGTGTCATCACAAACGGGTCATCGGACGCTGTCGACAGCGTGCACTGGGACACCATGCCCGAGGTGCTGGAGGACGCGGGCGTGAGCTGGAAGGTCTACAACCCGACCGGCACCCTCTACGAGCCGGCGGCCTTCCAGAAGTACGGCATCCTGAGCGACGCCATCCTTCCCTACTTCAGCCAGTACAAGAACCCCACCTCGGCGCTGTACCAGAAGGCCTTCCTGCCGCTGTATCCCAACGACTTCGTGAGCGACATCAACGCCGGGACAGCTGCCCGCCGTCAGCTGGATCATCCCGCCGCTCGGCTACGACGAGCACCCGTCGTCGCCGCCGGCGCTCGGCGAGTGGTACACCAGCCAGGTGCTCGCCGCGCTGGTGGCCAATCCCGAGGTGTGGTCGAAGACGGTGCTGTTCCACATGTACGACGAGAACGACGGCTTCTTCGACCACGTGGTGCCGCCGGTGGCGCCGAAGGGGACCCCCGGCGAGTACCTCACGGTCTCGCCGTTGCCCGACGACACCGACGGGACGGGCGGGCCGATCGGCATGAGTTTCCGAGTGCCGATGCTCGTGCTCTCGCCCTTCAGCCGCGGGGGGCACGTGGCATCGGAGGTGTTCGACCACACCTCGCAGTTGCGCTTCCTGGAGGAGCGCTTCGGCGTGAAGGCGCCCAATATCTCGGCTTGGCGCCGCCACACGGCGGGCGACCTGACGTCCACGCTGCACCCGAAGCGCAGCGACCCGACCCTGCCCAAGCTGCCCAGCACATCGAAGGACCAGATGGCCGACGTGCTGGCCGAGGGCTGCACGAGCACGTCCGTCCTGGAGGCGGCGCCCTCGAGCGCCATGCCGAACTACCCCGTCCCGGCGGTCCAGTCGATGCCGCGGCAGGAGACGGTCTGAGCGACACGACGACTTCCGCGGGATGCATGCCCGGGACCATCGTGGTCCTGAACGGGGCGCCGCGCTCGGGCAAATCGAGCCTGGCGGGCGCGCTGCAGGCGTCCGCGGGTGCGGGTGCGGGTGCGGGTGCGGGTGCGGGTGCACCATGGCTCAACTTCGGGGTCGATGCCATGGCGCGCGTGACACCGACGCCGTTGCGGCCCGGCATCGGCCTGCGGCCGGGCGGGGAACGGCCCGACCTCGAGGAGGCCGTCGTGACGCTGTTCGACGCGCTCTACGCAGCGGTCCTGGCATGGAGTCGCTCGGGGCTGCGGGTCGTCGTCGACGTCGGGCATCACGACGACTACGCACAACCGTTGGGGATCCTGCCCAGGGTGGCACAGGAACTCCGCGCGCTGCCGGCCTACTTCGTGGGCGTGCGCTGCCCGGTCGAGGTGGTCATGTCCCGGCGGGATGCCAGCAGTGCTGACTACGTCAGGAGCGAGCCCAACGGCGCGATTCCCGACATCGTGCGCCGCTGGGAACGGGCGGTACACGACCCGGGCATCTACGACCTGGAGGTCGACACGTCGACGACCTCACCCGCGGCGGGCGCCGAGGCGATCCTCGGCCGCCTGCGGGCGGGGCCGCCGGTGGCCTTCGCTGCGTTGGCCGGGCGCCGCTGACTCGGCGCGGTCGACTCCGTCAGCTGGGGAACTGGACCTGCTCGGCCTGCGCCAGCAGCGAGGCCTTGTCCGCGCTGAGGATGAAGCCCGAGGCAATGGCCTTGTCGAGGCTCTTGGTGTAGGCGGCGATGTAGTTGGCCTTGGTCCCGTAGAGGCTCGTCAGCTGGGCCGGGGTGAAGGCGACCGTCGAGCCGAAGAGGGAGCAGATCGGGGTGGCCCCGGCAGGCGGCGCGCCGCTCAGGGTGGAGACCGGGACGTCGACCGACGGCGTCCGCACCCCCCCGATCACGTTGCCGTGCGCATCGAGAGCCAGCGTCGCCGGATGGGTGCTGGACAGCTTGAAGGGGGGCGGGCTCGGCGGTGGCGTGCCGTTGTCCACCCACTTGTCGAACGCGGTGAACTCCGCCTGGAGGACGTTGTGCTGCGGGCCGCTGTTCACCGGTGTGGTGCAGCCGAGGATGCTGGACGCCGCGCCAACGAAGTACGCGTCGGCGTGCGACGTGCCGGCGATCTCCCAGGTGCGGATCTTGGCCGTGTTCGGTTGCTGCGCGGGGGCGTAGCCCAGCTGTATCAGGTCGGTCTGGGTCTCGGACATGAAGACCGGGACCTTCAGGTCGGTGCGGATGCGCAGATTGTCCGGCCCGTTGCTCGATTTGATCGACGATCCCGTGAGCGAGGCACCCGAGCCACCCCGGCTGTGAATGAAGATGCCGTCGAAGACGTTGGTCCGGGGCTGCACGACATCGGCGAACGTGGTCAGGTAGAAGGCGGACTGGGACTCGCCGATGGCCAGAACGTGCTTGGGCTTGAGGCCACCGAGTGCCGACGGCTGCGGGGCGTCGAGCGCCTGCCCGATCTGGGCGAACATGTCGAGCGAATACTGATCGCCGGGGTGATGCAGGGTGCCGTAGCGGTCGGGCTCCCCCGCGACCAACCCACCCGTCGGCGTCGCGCCCGCCGCGTTGGGCGTGCCGAGGAGTGACTGTCCCCCGTCGACGCCGAGGGCCTGGGCCGAGACCCCGACGTAGGCGTAGCCGTCGCGCATGAGCATCGGGTTGAGGAAGTCCCAATCGGGGTTCGACTCCCCGGCTGACACGTTCATCCACTCCACGATGACCGTGCCGTTGAAGTGCGCGGGGTTGACGGGTCGACGCACCAGGATCCTCGTCTTGTACGCCGCGGTCGTCGTGGGCGTGACGGTCCACTTCCCATCGCTGGGCATGGAGTCGGCCTTGAACGCCGTCGCGGTCCCGGAAGCGAAGTACTCGTGCTCCTCGTACCCGCTCGCGGCGAGCTCGAGGGGGTGGGCGGACTCGGGCTCGACGATGTGCCCCGTCGTGATCGGGCCGGTGAGGGTCGCCGCCGTGTGAAAGGTCACCGTCGCCGAGGCCCCTGTCGCGGCGCCCGCCGGCGCGGCCAGCATCAGCGGGATGACGATGGCGAGCGCCACCAGCGCCGCCAGTGCGGTTCCACCCTTGGGCACGAGTGCATCGTGTCGCCTGATCAAAGACATGGACAGCCCCCTTGCGAACGACTCTCCGGCCGTTGCGCCGGTCACTCTACTGATGCGCGCTCCCTGAGGGACCTCGGTCCGCTGGCCAGGGACTGCACACCTGGAGCGGCCGAGCCGACAGTACGCTCCGGACAATGGCTGCTCGCGTCTCTCCCGACGCTCCGCGCAAGGGAGCCACGCTCGCCTACCTGCCGGCCCTCGACGGGATCAGGGGCGTCGCCCTGCTCGGGATCCTGGGCGTGCACGGAGGCGTCTACCTGACCGCGGGCGGCTTCTTCTTCCTCGACAGCTTCTTCGCCCTCTCGGGGTTCCTCATCACGTCCCTCTTGATCGTGGAGTGGCGCAAGCGAGGCACCATCAAACTCGGGGCGTTCTGGGCCCGCCGTGCCCGGCGGCTGTTGCCGGCCCTTTTCGTGATGCTGATCGGTGTCGCCGTCCTCTACGGGGCCTTCGTCCCCGCCGGGACCTATCCGACCCTGCGCGGCGACTCGCTCTCTGCGCTGTTCTACTTCGCCAACTGGCACTTCATCTTTTCGGGCTCCGACTACTTCCACATGACGGGTCTGACCTCGCCACTGATCCACACGTGGTCCCTTGCGGTCGAGGAGCAGTTCTACCTGGTGTGGCCGCTGGTCTTCCTCGCGGTGTTCAAGATCTGGGGCTCGCTGCGCGCGTTGCTCATCGTCGCCGTGACCGGCGTGCTGGCCTCAGCTCTCGAGATGGCGTTCCTCTACAGCCCTACCGACATCAACCGCCTGTACTTCGGAACCGACACCCATGCGCAGTCCGTCCTGGTCGGTGCCACCCTGGCGGTGGGCCTGCGCATGTGGGCCGAGCGCACGCGGAAGGGTGACGAGGGCAACTGGCAGGCGCGCACGCCGGGGGGCCGCCTCATGTTGACCGCCGTCGGCTTCATCGGTCTCGCCGTCAGCACCGTGCTGCTCCTCAAGGTGTCGTCCGCCGATGCCCTCACCTATCACGGCGGGTTTCTGCTGGCCGCCCTCGCCACCGCCGCGGTCCTCCTCAGCGTGTCCTGTGCCCAGTACTCCCCCGTGGCCCGGCTGCTCTCGTTGGCCCCCTTCACCTTCATCGGCCGCATCTCGTACGGCATGTACCTCTGGCACTTCCCGCTCTTCACCTTCATCAACGAGGAGCGGACCGGGCTGAGCCCATGGCCACTCTTCGTGGTCCGGGTGATTCCGACCATCGGTGTGGCGATGCTCTCCTTCTTCCTCGTCGAGCGGCCGATCCGCCAGGGCACCTTCTTCACGCGCTTCCGGGCCCAGGTCTTCACGCTGCCCGCGGTCGGCATAGTGGTGCTGGCCATCGTCCTCGCCACCATGCCTGCGGTCGACACCATCGCCACCGGTGCGGCCGCGACCGGGACCGTCCCAGCGACCGCCGTCACCGGCACCGTGCCCGCGGCGTACGCCGCCACGCCGACCCGGGTCCTCCTCGTCGGCGACTCGCAGGCCCTGACGCTCGGCATCGGGTTGGAAGCCGCCGTAGAGGCCCACCCGGCGAGGTACGACGACCTCCACCTGCTCAACGAGGGGATCCTCGGGTGCGGCGTGGCCGACGGGACGACTGGCGAGCAGTCCGGCGGGACCTTCATCGTCGGCGCGCCCTGCACCCCGGACCCCCAAACCGCCACGTGCCCGCCGGGCGGTGTCTTCGGCCCCAGTCAAGACGTGCCCTGCCAGGCCTGGACCACTGCCTGGACCGACTGGGTCACGCAGTTGCAGCCGAACGTGGTGGTGCTCCTGGCCGGCGGCGGCGAAATCCTCGACCGCCTCTACCGCGGGCACATGACCAACATTTTGCACCCGACGTTCGCCGCGTACGTGGAGAGACAACTCGAGAAGGCGGTGCAGATCGCCACGGCGAAGGGCGCGCTCATGGTCTTCATGACCAAGCCCTGCCAGAGCACGGGCGAGCAACCCGACGGCGCCCCGTGGCCGCAGGACAGCGCTGCCCGGCAGGCGGCCTACAACGACCTGCTGCGCAAGGTGGCGGCTCGGCATCCGGACCAGGTCTATGTGCAGGACCTGAACTCCTACGTGTGCCCGGGCGGCACGTATACCGAGGACCTCGACGGCGTCCCTGTCCGCCAGAGCGACGGGAGCCATTTCGCCATGCAACCCGGAGCGGGGGGCGACTACCTGGCGCCGGCGATCCTCCCGTACTGGATGGACCTCGGCCACCTGCAGGAGGCGAAGACGAACGGGGCGAGTGTCCCGAACGGAGCGCTCCCCCGGTTCTTCGCCCCGCAGTAGAGCTCGAGGTTGCTCAGGCGTCCGGCGCGGCCAGGGCTACCAGCACATCGGTCTCGCTGGCCCCGACTCCCAACCGGCAGCGCCGAGCCGACCAGCCGGTGCGAGCGAGGACTGCGTCGAAGTAGACGCAGTCGAAACCGAGCTCGAGCCAGCCGTAGGTCCGGCTCGACCAGACCGACAGCCCGTCGAGCCGCGGGCCCCACGAGTAGTCCATGTTCTGAATCGGCTCCGAGGCGAAGAGCACCGCGCCGCCGGGACGCACGATGTCGTGCAGTCGGCGCAGCATGGTGACGTGGTCGGCGCAGTGATGAAAGCTCTCGAAGAACACTGCGGCGTCGTACGGCTCTTCGGCGACGAATCCGAGCATGTCTCCCTGCGCCACGGCGACCCGGCCGGGACCGTTGCACCGGTGCGCGATCAGATCGCAGAACTTGGGATCGAGCTCCACGGCGGTGACGTCCAGCCCCGTGGCCACCAGATCGCGGGTGAGGTTGCCCCACCCCGGCCCGAATTCGACGACTCGTCGCGGTCCCGACTGCGGCGGCACGGCATCGGCCAGGCACTCGAGCAGGTGGCCCCGGGCGACGAGGTCGCGCCCGACCAGCGCCAGCGAACCGGTCTGATACGGAAAGGGGCGCTCGCGCGCGAGGGCCGGATCGAACGGCGAGGCCTCGTGCTCGGTGTCGTAGTCGGCGCGTCCCGAGATGGCACGGTAGAGGTCCCAGGACCACTCGCGGTAGGCGTCCGAGAACGGATCGGCGGGCGGCGCCGATGGGAGAGCCAGGACGATCCCGTCGAGCAGCTCGCGCGCCTCGTCGGGGGCGGGTCCCATGAGCGCCGTGGCGCGGGCCAGCACCTCGTCGAGCTCGTCCAGGGCGACGGGTCGCGGGCCGGGACGCCCCAGGGCGGAACGCACCGAGCGCCGCAGGCGCGGCGGCAGGGCATCAACGGCCTGCGCGCCGAGTCGCATGACGGCGTGTGGCGATTCGCTCACGGGTGCCGGTGTTCCGGTCTTCGGTCCGCGGCCACGCTCAGCCGGCGGCGGGGACGCCGACGGGGGCAGTGGGCGACGCCTGATAGAAGGACGCCGTCGCGCCCGTGATGCGCTGCAGGTTGCGTTCCCCGAAGGCGACCTCGTGTGGTGCGGCGAGATGCGCGTCGAGCAGCTCCTGCGACTCCCAGCATTCGAAGAAGCGGAACGTGTTGGACGCTTCGAGATCCTCTCCCCAGAAGTACTCGAGGCAACCGGCGTCCCGTCGGCTGGCCTCGGTCACCTCAGCCAGGCTGGCGAGCACGTCCTCCCGGTCCGCAGGGTCGAAACTGAGCGATCCGGCGATGATGATCATGCGGCGAGGGTAGCGGCGCCCTCAGCCGGAGGCGAGCGGGCCGAGGTCGTCCTTGACGAGCGTGCCGCCCTTCATGATGGCCAGCAGCTTGACCTGGTCCTGCAAGATGCCAATGTCGGCCAGCGGGTCGCCGTCGACGACCAGTAGGTCGGCCAGGTAGCCCTCCCGCACCGAGCCCAGCTCGTGGGCGCGGCCCATGAGGTCGGCCCCGTTCCGGGTGGCCCAGCGGATCACGTCGAGGGGCGGGATGCCCGCCTCCTTCACATAGAACTCGAGCTCGTCCGCGTACCGGCCGTGCGGCAGGCTGATGGCTCCGTAATCGTCGCCGCACAGCAGCTTCACTCCGGCCGCGTTGGCCTTGGGCAGCATGGCGAGCGAGCGCTCGATGTCCTCACCCATGGCGGCGGTGAACCCGAGCCCACCCCCGCCCATCATCTCGGCGAAGCGCACCGGGAAGAGCTGGCTCGGGACGAGGAAGGTGCCCAGCTCGACCATGCGCTCGATGGCCAGCGCGTCGAGCCCGTCACCGTGGTCGACCACGTCGATACCGGCATCGAGCGCCATGTGGATGGCGTCGCGGTTGGCGATGTGCCCGCGCACGAGCGCGCCGCGTTGGTGCGCAGCCTCGATCCCCGCTGTGATCTCTTCGGGAGTCATCTCGGTCTGCTCGCTTGGCGCCACCGTGCCGTGCCCTCCGGTCACGAACATCTTGATGATCTGCGCGCCTTGCTTGATCTCGTCGCGTACGGCGCGGCGAAACTCGCTGGGCCCGTCGGAGCGGTTGATGGCGCCGCGGGCGCCGACGTCCCAGTACCACGGGAAACTCTTGTCGCCCGCATGGCCAGTGGTGCTGACATCACGGCTCCCGGCCATCAGCCGAGGACCCGGGAAGAGGCCTTCGGCGATGGCAGCCTTCATGGACGCATCGATGGCGAAAGGCGCACCAGCGCTCACCGCGCCGGTGAATCCGCTGCGCAGCAACAGCTCGAGGTGGTGCGCCGCCCTGACGGCCTGCAGCGCCGGCGGCTCCTCCAGTCCGAACGGGGCCGCCTTGGACCCAAGCTCGTTGTAGGTGGCGTGGAAGTGGCTGCTCACCATGCCCGGCATGACGGTGCGCCCGTCGAGGTCGACCACCCGGTCCCCCGGACCGGTCTCGACCGCCGCATGGCGGCGCACGGCGGCGATGTGGCGATCCTCGATCACGACGTCGCTCCCCGGGCGGGCGCCATCGGCGTCCACCACGGTGGCGTTGCGCAGGACGAGCCGTCGCACGGGGGCGCCGCTCTCGTGAGCTCCGGACGCGGCTCCGGTACCGTTCTCTGGCACGGAGGGAACGATAGTGATCAGAACCCGAGCACGGCGGTGGGGCACCCCGATGCCGGGCCGTCAACGCCGGAAGGCGGCCCCGTGAGGCTCGGCCCAGGCGACGGCGTGCTCTGTTCGGGCACGCTGCGGGCCGGCGTCTCCTTCCGGGAGCGACTGGGCGCCGCCGAGGCCGGCGGGTTTTCCGGTATCTCGCTGTGGGGGCGCGATTACCAGGTCGCCCGCGACGGGGGCTGTATGACAGCGACATCCGCCTGCTGCTTGACGACCACGGCCTGTCGATCGGCGAACTCGACCCCGCCT
This sequence comes from uncultured Acidimicrobiaceae bacterium, assembly GCA_963753115.1. Classification (GTDB taxonomy): domain Bacteria; phylum Actinomycetota; class Acidimicrobiia; order Acidimicrobiales; family RAAP-2; genus Bog-473. The sequence goes on along the minus strand of CAVWBB010000003.1, from coordinate 70,528 downwards.
GGTGGTGGCTGCCCGGCGCATCCGAGGTCCACATTCCGGTCGAGCACGATGCTGAGCGGATCTTCCAGTTTGGTGAGCGAGCGCTCTTCGATGTCGCCGAGGCCGTCGGGGCGCGCTCGCTCAACGCCGTCGACGTCTTCGGTGGCTCATGGTCACCCGACGAAGCGGCTGCGGCCTTCGCAGGACTGTGCGACCGGGCAGCGGAGCGCGGGCTGCTCGTGCACGTCGAATTCCTCCCGTGGTCCCGCATCCCCGATCTGGCGACGGCCTGGGATCTCGTGCGCGCGGCGGACAGGCCCAACGGCGGGATCATGCTCGACGCCTGGCACTACTTCCGGAGCGACCCCGACGGGGCGCTGCTGCGCTCCATTCCGGGCGCGTCCATTCTCGGCGTGCAGCTCTGCGATGCGCCGGCCGCGGCGGAGTCCGAACCGCTCCACGCCACGCTGCACGAGAGGCTTCTGCCGGGCGACGGCGAACTGGCGCTGCCCACCCTGCTGGCGGATCTCCGCGCCACCGGCACGACGGCTCCGATCGGGGTCGAGGTGTTCTCCGATGTGCTCCATGCACTCCCGCCCGAGGAGGCGGGACGGAGGGCCGGGGCTGCGCTGCACCGTGTCCTCGGGGCCGGATGAGGAGTCGCGCCCCGGTCCGCACGCCGGAGGCGCGCGCAGGGCAAGGCGATGTCGTCGAGTCGACACCACCCTGATCGGGCGCATCGACGCGACGCACCACGAGGTTCGTGTCCTCCATGGCGTCGGGTCGCACGCGTCCCAACGCTCTTTCTCGGCGTCTCGGCGTCTCGGCGTCTCGCCGGAGGGCCGGTGCGGCAACGTGCCTGCGTCAATGGAGCAGGCTGGACACGACGTTGATGACCAGGGCGACGATGACAGCGCCGAACAAGTACGAGAGGAGAGCGTGGGAGAGGGCAATCCTCCGGATCTTCTTGGTCGTCAGGTTCGTGTCCGATACCTGAAACGTCATGCCGATGGTCAGGGACAGGTACGCGAAGTCCAGGTACGTGGGTGGATCCTTCTCATTGAAGTCGATGCCGCCCTCCGGCGCGGCGTAGTAGGACCGGGCATAGCGCAGCGTGAAGACCGTGTGGAGCAACCCCCACGACAACGCCACGCTCACCACGCCAAGGGCGATGAGGTACGCCTTTGTTGCGCCGCTGGCACTGCCCGCCCGTACGAGCGCCAACCCGACAGCAGCGAGCACGGCGACACCTGCAGACAGGACCATGAGCTCGGTCAGCCGGACGCTCGGATCCTCCCTCTTTGCGTGTCGCTTGCACTCTTCCGCACTCAGACCGGCGACGTCCCACCCGATCCACGTGATGAGTATGAGGCAGCCGACGTCCCAGCCGATGAGTGTCGCCGCTTGCCAGAACGTGCACAGTGACGCGACGACCCCCGCCACAATGCCGAAGGACGCTGCCGCCGCGACGCGAACGCCAGAGCGGAGATTGCGCCCCCGACGAGGAGGATTGATCAGGGGGGTCATTGCGAAGCGTGTGCGTTGCTCTGGCGCTTGCAGTCCGCTGGGACCAACAACTCTGCGGGTGTGAGTCGAGCCGTTCGGATTGCCCAGGGCCGAGCCGGAGCGTCGCCCTTCCGGCTACCGACCGAGAATGGTCTGGAGATCGCGCACATGCTCCTGCGTCTGCTCGAGGAGCGGCCGCAGTGCCTCTGCCACATCGGCAAGGCCGAGCTCCATCGCCTGGCTGAACCGCTCCCGGTAGTTCTCGAGCTGTCCCTCTTCCAGCTTCAGGTCAGCCGAAAGAGCGCTGCGGCCGTCTTCGATGTGCTCGACGTGGGGCACGCTGGTCGTCGGAACTCCACCCAAGAAGGAGACCTGCTCGGCCAGGATCTGGGCGTGCTGCAGTTCCTGGACGAGATGTGTCTTGAGCTCGTCGATCGTGCTGAGAAACTCCGCGCCGGTGATCGTCGCAATATGGCTCACGTACTGCACAATTGATTGAAACTCGGTCTCAAGGTCCTCGTTCAAGGCAGAGACAAAGGATTCTCGGTCCACGTCGACTCCAGTTGGTAGGTGGGCTGTGTCTACCGGACACTGTTCCCAATCACACCCGCTGCCAACCGCCGGTGCGGACTAACGACCTGGAGGTCGGATCTCCGGCGTGTTCTGGTTCCCCCCACTCACTTCGACGCCCTTCCAGAACGCCACATAGTCCTGCACGTCCTTGGCCGCGTCGTATGGCTCGGGGTAATACCACGCTGCGTCATTGTTGCGATGACCGTCCACCACGACGCTGTAGTACTTGGCGTCGCCCTTCCACGGGCAGTATGTCGAGGATTCGGTTTTCTCGAGGAGCTCCATTCGCACGTCTTCCACAGGGAAGTACTGGTTTCCCTCAACCAGAATCGTGCGGTCGCTCTCCGCCAGTACGGCGTCGTTCCACGTTGCTCTTACGGTCACGACAGATACAACCTCCCGAAGAGCGAGCTATTCCCTACCCGAAGCGTGGAGACGCTGCCCCACGCCCAACACCCGGGTCCCCGCGAAGTCCTCGGCTCTAAACATGCAATTTCCGAAACGCGTATTTTCCGCGTCGATCGCACCGGCCGTTTTCGCTGATGCGGCATGGGTAGATATACGGCACAAGCCTACGAGGGAGGGAGCTGATGGTTGGAGCTGGAGGACTTGTCGCAAGCATTGTTGCCATTGCGGTAGGTGCCATTCTCGATTACGCCGTGACCGTAAGTCCGGATCAACACGGATTCAACGTGAACAAGGTGGGTGTCATCTTGATGATCGTTGGCGTGATCGGAGCGGTGCTGTCCGTCATCGCAATGGCCTTGGGGAACACGCGACGCCGTCGGACGGTCGTCGAGGACGGCCAGGGGAATGTGGCTCGTCGGGTCGATTCGACCTACTAGCTGTTCGACGTACTCCTTCGACGGCTCGTTCGTCGTGAGTCCCTGATTACGAAGTGAATAGACCAGATTAACAATGAGTGAACAGAAAGGTTCTCGATGGTACTGATTCTCGCATTGCTGCTCGTATTGATTCTCTTCGGGGCAGGCTTCGCCGTCCACTTGCTGTGGATCGCGGCGGCCATCGTCCTCGTGTTTTGGCTCGTTGGATTCGCCATTGGCCGGGGTGAGGGCGCGGGGAACCACAGGTTCTACCGCTGGTAACACATTCGCTTTCAAGTAGAGCGAATGTGTTCAATCAACGAAACGGCCCCCTCCGGGGGGCCGTTTCGCGTCATCATCACCGCGGGGCCAAAGTGGTGGTGCCCCGGCTCTTCAGAGCGAGCTCCTCGAGCATGAACTGAGGGGCTCGCTGACCCGGAACGTCTGCATCCTTTGACGAGGAACAATGGGGACCTCCCAGGCGTTGCACCAGTCATGAAGCGCATCGGGTTCTTGTCGTTCGGCCACTGGACGCCCTCCGCGCAGTCGCAGACCCGCTCGGGGTCGGATGCGCTGCTCCAATCCATCGATCTCGCCGTCGCCGCCGAGGAGCTCGGTGCCGACGGGGCGTACTTCCGCGTGCACCACTTCGCCAATCAGCTCTCCTCGCCATTTCCGCTGCTGGCGGCCATCGGCGCCAAGACCAACACGATCGAGATCGGGACAGCCGTGATCGATATGCGCTACGAGAACCCGCTGTACATGGCCGAGGATGCAGGCTGCCGCCGACCTCATCTCAGGTGGGCGCCTGCAGCTCGGCATCAGCCGGGGATCGCCCGAGCAGGTCATAGAGGGCTACCGCTACTTCGGCTACGTACCGCCTGAGGGTGTTGATCAGGCCGAGATGGCTCGCCAGCACACCAGGGTCTTTCTCGAGGTCCTCAAGGGCGACGGCTTTGCCGAACCGAATCCACGACCAATGTTCCCCAACCCGCCGGGGCTGCTCCGGGTCGAGCCGCACTCCGAGGCTCTGCGCGAGCGGATCTGGTGGGGCGCCGGCACCCGGAAGACGGCCGAATGGGCCGCCCAGAAGGGGATGAACCTGATGAGTTCGACCCTCCTCAGTGAGGACACCGGCGTACCGTTCCACCAGCTGCAGGCCGAGCAAATCGAAAGGTTCCGCAAGGCCTGGGCCGAGGCCGGTCATGCTCGTGAGCCTCGAGTCTCGGTCAGCCGCAGCATCTTCCCCATCGTCAACGACCTCGACCACAGGTACTTCGGTGGCGAGGGAGACTCGCAAGATCAGGTCGGCTTCCTCGACGGGGGCAAGGCACGCTTCGGCAAGACCTACGCCGGGGACCCCGAAACGCTCGTGAAGCAATTGGCCGGGGACGAGGCGATCGCTGCCGCCGACACCCTGCTGCTGACCATCCCGAACCAGCTCGGGGTCGACTACTGCGCGCACGTCCTCGATGCGGTCCTTCGCGATGTCGCGCCGGAGCTCGGCTGGCGCTGAGCGACCACACTCCCCGGTCCGAGGCGTCAGCCGAGACCGGGGATGCGCCCGGCGCGTCGAGCGGCGCCCTTCATTTGGTGCCGGGCGGGCCACTTGTAGGCTGCGGACGTGCTGCGCCTGCATCATGTCAATCTCGGGGTGCCCGTTGGAGGGGCAGAGGCTGAGGAGAGGTTCCTTCTGGACGTTCTCGGCTACCGGCGGGTGTCAACGCCCCCGGAGCTCGCAACGGAGTTCGCACGCCAGGCCCGGTGGTTCGAGAGCGAGGATGGGAAGCAAATCCACCTCAGCGAGGATCCGGACCATCGCCCGGCTGCTCGGGCGCACGTCGCAGTGGAGGTCGAAGACGAGCTCCCGGCCTTCGTGGACAGGCTCGAGCGGGCGGGCATCGAACATTCGGCCTTCGACGGTGGCGGTCTGCAGGTTGTGTTCTGTGAGGATCCCGCCGGCAACCGCTGGGAGTTGCGGGGCGCCGCCCCAGGCTGAGCCCGGCCACGCCGGCTTCTTCGGACCCGCCAGACCTCCGATCACCGGTGCGACGGTGGACGAACCGAGGCTCGGATCATGGTCGCCCGGGGAAATCGGGTTGCCTGCGACGACGTCAGCCGTGCCGACCTGGTGGCATTTCAGGTCCTCAAAACAGTCGTGGCGGGCTTTCTCCGGATCCGGACACGCATGGTCTGGATCAATCGAAGCGGCTAGACCATGGCCCCATGGCACCGTCGCACCAAGTCATTCCCCTTTCGCTGACCAGTCCGGAGGAGATGTTCGTGTTGGCACCCGCCGACCTCTTCTCCGAGTACCGCAACTTCATGACTGGACTCGAGTACTGCATCAGCGTGCTGCGAAGCCGCCATTCCAGCGCTCCGGTCACGCTCAAATTGGGACTCCCCGCCGACCAGATCACCGGAGGACTGGACAATCGCATCGCCCGGACCCTCAACCGCTACTGCGACCATCGAATCGCCTACAACCAACGCGAGCGTCGAGCGGTCCGACGCGACGGCGTGTACTCGCTCTGGGTCGGCCTCCCCATTGTCGTCGTGGGGTTCATTCTCGTGATCATCAAATCGAGCATCGTGGGCTCGAGTGGAAACGCCAACCTGGTCCTGGACTCGGGAGGCTGGGTCTTGGTGTGGGTGGGACTGTGGTTCCCTCTCGACACACTCGTGTTCTCGCCCCTTTCCTACGGGAGAGAGAACAGGGTGTTGAAACGCCTTCGAACGGCCGAGATCGTCCTGGAGCCGTATCAAATGGTGAACCTCTGAACCAGCGGCTCTCCCTCGGCGCCCAGCTCGTACAACGACGCCTCAACGACTGGTTTGCGGTCGGTTCCGGAGCACCCTTCTCGCCTCACACGCCGCGATTGCTGCCGCACCCAGTGCGGCCACACGATCGGCCCACCACCATCCGAGAAAACGATTCGCCAGGAGACCGCCGAGCGCGAGAACACCCAGGGCTGCTCCGATACCGCTGAGCGTCCCGTCGCCCCGCAGCGCGCTGCTCGAGAGGTCGATGCCCACCCTTCGCTTGGCCGCGGCCAGAGGGGCCAGGACGAGAACGGAGACCGCCGCCGAGAGCATCGCCGAGAGGGAGTTGTCCGGAGCCGTACCTGCCACCAAAGCTCGAACGGAGGCCACCGTCAGCACCATTGCAGTGAGGAGCAGCGCTGCCCCGACCACGATCGATGCCAGCGCCTCCGCATGATCGGTGGCTTCGAGATCGGACTGCTCCCGGCGGAAACGCCAGACAAGGCTGATCGATCCGGCCACGTCGGCCACGACATCGAGTCCCAGGCCCAACACCCCCAGGCTCCCGGCCAACAGCCCAGCGGTGATCGACCACGTGCCGGCGCCGAAACCCCACGCGACCGAAAAGAAGGAGAGCCGGATTGCCCTCTGCACCAGGGCGGGGCGTCCACCCAACCTGGCATCTTCGTCTGGCACGGGGTGCAGTCTGTCTCGGGGACGTCAGGCAATGACGATGGTTGCGGAGAGCGCCATGCGATGGTCCTTCGTCCAGGGGGGTCCCAAGGTCGCCCGCGGGCCGCGGAGTACCTCGTCCGCCCGATCGCCCAGGATGCGAGCGGCCGCGCTCTCTATGTCCTTCGGGCTGTAGAAGTGGACCCGCCAGCCACGTTCGTGTGCGAGTTCGGCCAGGACCTGGCAGTACATGACGGAGTCAGCGCGGCTCTCGTAGGGGACGCGCCGTTGGATGGCGATGTCGTCGGGGAAGTCGTCAGGCCATGACCGAACCGACATCGAGACGATCGGTTCGGACACGGCTGCGGTGAGTTCGTCCAGCGCGGCGGATGTGGCCCGGACCGACGACGCTCGCACGTCTGCGACGAGCCGCGCGAGAGCCTCGTCGTCGAGAGGTTCCGCTGAGCGATGCATGGCGTGTGGACCCCCATCGTGATGGATCGGTGCTGCCGACAGGCCGGGTTCGATCAACTCGATCCGTCGCCGATCGACGACCTGGTAATCCGCCGACGCGGTCACGACCACGGCCCACCCGAGGTGATGGGCGATGCCGAGACGCATGCCCCCATTGTGCCCTGGACCGCTCTGCAACGAGAAGCGACGGCACGTCGACCCGTCGGTCCTTCCTTTGGCTGAATTGGGTCGACCTGTAGGGTTTGCGCATGGCTCACGAAACAAGCACGGGCTCGTCCCCGATCGTCAGAGGCTTGATGAACAACCTGCGGGAGATCCTCCCGGAGGCCCAGCGGCAGACGCTTGCAGGATACGAACAGCGGGCGGAGGCAGCGACGCCCAAGGGTGACTATCACCGCGCCAGGCGCTGTCTGCATTGGGCGGTCAAGGTCGCCGAGAGCCCGGAGCACTCGCATCTTTCCGGCTTGGCTATCCGGCTCAAGGAGAAGCACAAGGCCTGGCAAGACGTGTGGCTCGGACTTGAATTCGGCTCGGAGGTGAAGATCGGCAAGGGCAATCCCTCGCAGGAGATCAAGGGCGATCAGAAGATCGGACCGGGTGAGGACGTCGAACTGTTGTGGGTCGAGGAAGCGACGGACGTCGCCAAGAAGGCGGCCGAACAGTCTGGCTGGGAGAACGTTCCGTGGGAGGAGCTCCTGCAAGAGGTGCTCGAGATCAGTTAGCGCCTCGCATCGCCCACACGCGCGTTGCTCATGACGCGCTCAGTCCGGGGAGCCGATGGCGTCGAGGAGGCCGCGCTGACGTGCTGACGGTTCCAGCGGTCGTCGGCGCAGCCTCTTGTCGGCGATGGCCGCGGGGACCCAGCCGACGTCGGTGTCGTTGAGGTCGGTACCCGGTGCGACGATCTCGTCGATGCGATCGAGCACGTCGGGACCCAGGCGCAGCTCCAACGCCGGCAGCTGCGACTGCAGGTGTTCCATGGTGCGGGGGCCGATGATGGGCGACGTCACGCCTGGATGCTCGAGCACGAAGCCCAACGCAAGCTCAATCAGTGAGAGCTCAGCCGCGTCCGCCAGCTCGATCAGCTGCGCCACGGCCTCGACCTTGGCGCGGTTCCCCGGAATCTCCAAGTCGTAGTGATGGGGCAGGAAGGTGGCGCGCCGACTGGTGTTCTCCTTGCCCGGCCCGAAGGCGCCGGAGAGCCAACCGCCAGCCAGAGGGCTCCACGACAGCACGCCCATCCCGTACTTCTGGCACATCGGCAGCACGTCCTTCTCAATGCTGCGCACCAGGATGGAGTACGGCGGCTGCTCGGTGACGAAGCGCTCGCGGGCCCGGCGTTCGGCCACCCACTGCGCCTCGACGATCTCGTGGGCGGGAAAGGTCGAGCTGCCGAAGTAACGGATCTTGCCGGCCCGGACGAGATCGGTCAGCGCGCCGAGTGTCTCGTCGATGTCGGTCTCGGGAGAGGGACGGTGGATCTGGTAGAGGTCGATGTAGTCGACGCCGAGTCGCCGCAGGCTGTTGTCACACGCGGCCATGATCCAGCGACGTGAGTTGCCCTGCGCGTTGGGATCCTGGCCCATCTGGCCGTGCACCTTCGTGGCGAGGACCACCTTGTGCCGCTTCGTCTGGGCCAACGCCTTGCCGACGATCTCCTCTGACTCGCCGAACGAATAGACATCGGCGGTGTCGACGAAGTTGATGCCGGCGTCGATGGCGGCATGGATGATGCGGATGGAGTCGTCGTGATCGGTGTTGCCGAAGGACCCGAACATCATCGCCCCCAGGCAGAGCGGGCTGACTTTGAGGCCGGTTCTTCCGAGCGTGCGGTATTCCATGCGATCGAACCTACCAACGCACCTGCCGGTGTGCCCCGCGGCCTCGTGGGTCAGAGACGGTCGGAGGCGTCGCCCGCAGCCAGGAGGAGTGACGCCTGCCCGGTGCGGCCGAAGCTGCGCAAGGCGGCCTCGGTCAGCTTGATGGCGTGCTCGTCGCCCGAGTCCAGAGCCGCATCCACCAGGGCGTCGGCAGACGGAGGCGCCTCCGTGGGTGCCGGCGTGACCCGGTCGTCGCCGTAGGCAACGTGCAATGCCGCCGCCGCCTGCCAGACGTAGCCCAGGGCGGCGTCCCGATCCTCCGGCGCCAGCCAGGGCAGCACCAGCTCGCAGGCCAGGGGCGACGTCACCGCGTGCAGCAGGCCGATCGCCCCGCCTTCGTCGGCGTTGCGCAGGTAGGCCAGTGACCCGCCCACGGCAAGCTGGTCGAGCAGGTCCACCGCGCCACCCGTCCATCCGAGCGACGCCACCGCTTGCTCGAACTCGTCGGCGATGTCGGCCACGGCCGCCACCCGGTCGCTGATGAGCGCCGGGCGCGGCGACTCCTCCGGGAGATACGGGAGGTCCGCCAGCGCCTGAGCGACGCTCTCGTGCCCGATGAGCAGCGGCGGTCCCGGCAGCTCCTCGTAGCTCGAGGCCCAGAACGCCAGGCCGTTCGCCACCTCCAGACGCCGCGGTGGCGTGTCGGCCGCGGCCAGCGCGCGCAGCGCGTGCCCGGTGCGGATGAGCCCGTGGGTGGCCGCACCCACCGAGCCGGGAAGCAGCCGCGGCGCCCACTCCCCCACCACGGCGGACGGCGGCCGGTCGGCGATCTCGCGCTCGAAGAGTGCGAGCCATTCGGGGAAGCGACCCTCCTGCCCGAGCGCGGCGGGCCAGTCCGCCTCCGTCAACGGTCGGGCCGGGAGCGGGGCATCGTCGAGGCGCGTACGGTACCGGGCCACCCAGTCGGCGATGGCATCGTGGCGCCCCAGGTGGGCCAGGGCCTCGGCGACCATCGGCCCGTGGTTGGCCAGGCCCATCGAGCCGTAGTTGGGCGCGGTGGCCGCGAAGACCATCAGCGCGTCATCGAGGGCCTCCGTTTCCATCGCCCCAGTATGGCCACGCGCCGGCTCCAGGTGCCGACGGCGGCGGCCGCTACGATCCGGCCTGCGACGAGAGGAGTTCCGATGGCGACGACGCCACCCCTGCACGGATTGAGGATCATCGAGTGCTCGGCATTGGGGCCGGCCGCCATCACCACGGCCCTGGTGGACCTGGGCGCAGACGTCATCAAGGTCGAGCCGCCCGCCGGCGATTACATCCGCGAAATGACGTGGCCCATTGTGGAGGGCACCTCGCTGATGCACCTGCACCTCAACCGCGGCAAGCGCTCTCTCGTGCTCGACCTGCGCACCGACGCCGGCGTCGCCATCTTGAAGGAACTGGCTTCGGGCGCCGACGTCGTGGTGGAGGCCATGCGGCCGGGTGCGCTGGCTCGGCGCGGTGTCGGGTACGACGACCTGCGGCTGCTCAATCCCAAGATCGTCTTTTGCAGCATCTCGGGCTACGGCATGACCGGGCCCTACCGGGACTACCCGAGCCACGGCGTCGCCTACGACACCTGGGCCGGCATCGTCAACGTCGCCACCGACGACGAGGGCTTCTCGTACATCCCCGAGCACGTCTCCATCGGCATCAACGCAGGCCCGCTCTTCGGCGCCCTCGGCATTCTGGCCGCGGTCATCCGCTCCCGCGCCACCGGCGAGAGTTCCTTCATCGACCTCGCCCAGTCCGACGCCGCGGCGGCCATGGACTGGTACCGCTCCGAGAGCTTCCGCGCCTATGAGCGCCCCCAGTCCGAGGTGACCGGGAACAAGTCCGACAATTACGAGCGCCGGGCACCGGGCACGGCGGGGATGGTCGAGGGCGTGCGCTACCAGGTCTACGAGGCCGCCGACGGTCGCTACGTCCTCTTCATGGCGTCCGAACAGGCCTTCTGGAAGAACTTCTGCGAGGCCGTCGACCGGATGGACCTCTTCGAGCGGTGGCCCGGGTCCAAGTACGCCGACCACGCCCGGGGCAACCGCGAACTCCAGCACGAGTTGCGCGACATCTTCCGCACCAAGACGGCCCAGGAGTGGCTCGAGTTCGGCGGCCGGGTCAACACGCCCATCGCGCCCGTGAACTCGCCGAAGACACTGCTCGACGACCCCCAGTTCGCGGACCGCTTCCCGCTCCTGCCGGCATCGGAGGTGGGGGCGGACCAACTCTTCACACCGCTGCACTTCGTCGGCGAGGAGCTGCCACCCCCCGCCAAGGCCCCCACGGTGGGGCAGCACACCGAGGCGGTCTTGCGCTCGGTGCTGGGATATGACGACAATCAGATCTCCACCGCCCGGGACGCGGGCGCATTCGGGACCGACGCGTAGGCGGCGTCGTCCGCCCAAGGGAGGGTCTCATGGACAAGGTCCGGCTTGGCGTGCTGGGCGCCGGCAACATCGCGGTCATGAACGTCCGGGGGTACCTGGAGGATCCCCGCTGCGACATTGTGGCCGTGTGCGACACCGACGAGGAGATCGGCCGCCTGGCTGCCAAGGAGTGGGGCGCCGAGTCCTACTTTGCCGATCTGACCGACATGCTGGCGGACGAGTCCATTGACGCAGTGGAGATCCTGACGCCGACCCACCTGCACCACGACCACGTGATCGCCGCCCTCGAGGCCGGCAAGCACGTGTCGGTGCAGAAGCCGGTGGCCAACTCCGTCGAGGATGCCCTCGAGATGCAGGCGGTCGCGGACCGGGTAGGGCGGACGCTGCGCATCAGCGAGTGCTTCGTGCACTACCCACCGCTCGAGCTGGCGAAGCGCCTCGTCGCCGAAGGCGCCATCGGCAAGCCGACGTCGTTGCGCATCCGCACGCTGGTGGGGCAGACCGACTCCGCCTTCCAGGCCTCGCTGCGCCCCGAGGGCTACGGCTGGCGCCTCGACAAGCGGAGTCCGGGCGGGCACCTCTTCGACGACATGGTGCACAAGTACGCCATGGCGCTGTGGCTGCTCGACATGGACATCACCTCCGTGCAGGCCGTGGTGCGCCGGCGCGACCTCTTCTTCGAGCCCTGCGCCGTCCTCTTCGAGTACGAGGACCCCGACGTGCTCGGCACCATGGAGGTCCAGTACTCGCCGAACTTCTACATGCGCTCCTCGTACTACGGCGCCGACGAGTTCTTCGAGATCACCGGCGACGAGGGCCAGCTCTGGGTGACCCGGGCCACGGGCGAGATGCTCGACCTGGCGCCTGTCATGCTCTTCACCGGCACGGCGCAGGAGATCAAGACGACGGAGTTCACCGACCTCGACGCCGACTGGGGCGCCGGGTTCGCACGGTCGTCCCAGCATTTCATCGACTCCCTGGTGCACGGCACCGCAGCCGCGATGACCGGGGCCCAGGCGACCGACGTCCTCCGGCTCTGCTTCGCCGTCTACGAGGCGGGCGCCACCCGGATGCCGGTCGACCCCCGCGGCGTGACCGGCACGGTGAGCCCTCCCGGCTGGGGGGAGTGGTAGCTCGCACGCAAGGGCGGCCGTCAAGGGGCGGCCACCAGGGGCGGCCGTCACTCCCACGGGGGCTTGCCGACCTCGATCCGGCTGAGCGACGACCGCACACGGCCGAAACGGCCGTCGTCCTCTGCCCATTGCCGCCGGGCCTCGGAGACCTCCTCGCGGCGACGCCCGACGAAGTTCCACCACATGAGCAGACGCTCGGGGAAGGGCACGCCGCCCAAGAGCAGGGCGCGCGCCGGCGCCACCACCTCGAACCGGCACTCCTCCCGGCCGAGCCCGAGGTACGCCAGCACACCGGGCTCCACCACCGTGCCGTCCACCGAGACACGGCCACTGAGGACGACCAGCGCATGCTCGTAGTCGGGACGCAGCGGCACCGCGGTGCCAGGCGCACGCACGTTGAGCTCCACGCCCATGTGATCGGTGTCGCGCCGCGCCGGTGAGGCGACGCCCGCCACCTCACCCACCAGGACGGTCACCTCGGCGTGGTCGAGCTCCAGGCGCGGCAGGTCGGCATGGTGCTCGAAGGCCGCTGCCCCGTCACGGGTGGCGGCCGGCTGGGCCACCCAGAGCTGCACGGCGTGCACCTGCTCGGCCCGAGCGGGGTCCTCCTCGGCATGGGACACGCCGTGGCCGGCCGTCATGAGGTTGAGCTGGCCGGGGCGGATGAGCTGCTCGGAGCCCAGGCTGTCGAGATGCAGGAGCTCGCCCGCCACCAGCCACGTCACGGTCTGGAGGCCCATATGGGGATGGGGCCCGATGCCGAACGCCACGCCCGGTTCGACGGACACAGGACCGGCGTGATCGACGAAGCACCAGGGTCCAACGCTGCGCCGCGGGCGCTGGGGCAGCACCCGGCGCACCGGCAGCGAACCCACCTGGGTGAGGCGGCCCGGGGCGATCTCGACCACCGGGACGTTGGCCTGAACGCCGGTCGGGGCAGCGATCGGGGCTTCAGGCAGCGGCGGCACGTCATCGGTGGCGACGGGTCCACTCACGATCTCCGTTGTACACCCTTAGGGTGGCAGCCACGCACGACCGCACCGACCGGGAGGCAACAGCCCATGACGATCCCCGCCGACGACGCCCCGGTTGTCGACGACACCCACGACAGCCGCTTCCTGCTCCGGGAAGGCGGCACGGAGGCCGAGCTCATCTATGTCATCGACGGCGACCGGATGGTGCTGGTCCATACCGGCGTCCCCGACGAGTGGAGCGGCCACGGGATCGGCGGTCGCCTGGTCCGAGCCGCGCTGGCACGTGCCGCGGCCAACGGCCTCACCGTGGTGCCGATGTGCCCCTATGCCCGCCGGTGGTTGCAGGAGCACGCCGACGAGGCGGCAGCGGTCACGATCGACTGGAAGACGCAGGGTCTGCCGTCGTGAGCTCCCCTTGCGCGGCCAATTCCCAGGGTGTAGTCCTTTTTGCCGGATCTGACACTTTCGATGGAGAGGGCGCAACGGCGTGAGTGCGACACCGCAGGACGAGTCGGACGAGGTCGAGACGGACCGCGACGATTACCTCGACGAGCAGGAAGAGGACTCGTTTCCTGCCTCCGACCCCCACTCCGACTGGTCGGGCCCCCGACCGGACCCCGAATAACGCGCGATCGACGCGCGCCGTCCTGCCGGCACAGCCCTTGAGGAGACCCGACGATGGCCGATGATTTCGACACAGCATTTCCGACGCTGACCGACGCCGACCTGGCGGTCCTGGACGGGCTGGGGACTCGGCGACCGATCGCCGCTGGGGAGTACCTGTTCCGCGAGGGGGACGTGACGTACGACTTCAATGTCGTGGTGTCGGGGACGATCGAGATCGTCAGCCACGACGGGACCGAGGAGCGGGTCGTCGCGGAGCACGGGCCGGGCAAGTTCATCGGGGAGCTCAACCTGCTCACCGGCATGCGGGTCTTCGTCTCCGCCCGCGCGGTGGAACCCGGTGAGGTGATCGTCGTCCCGCGGGACTCGCTGCGCCGGCTCATCGCCACCGACCCCGGGCTCGGTGACACGATCCTGGTCGCCCTCATGGCCCGGCGTGCGGTGCTCCTGAGTGGCGCGTCGGCCTCGACCCGGATCATCGGATCCCGCTTCTGTCCGGACTGCCTGCAGCTGCGCGAGTTCGTGTCCCGCTGCGGCATCCCCTACGAGTGGCTCGACCCTGACAGCGATCCCGCCGTGGATACCCTCCTGGAGCAATTCGGCATCGATCCCGACGAGCTGCCCGTCGTCATCACCTCGGGATCGGTCCTGCGGCGCCCCACCCCTGGCTCGCTCGCCGAGTACCTCGGCCTCACGGTGCAGAGCCTGCCCGATCGTTGCTTCGACCTGGTCGTCGTGGGTGGCGGACCCGCCGGCCTGGCGGCCTCCGTCTACGGCGCCTCGGAGGGACTGCGCACGCTCGGCCTCGAGAAGTTCGCCGTCGGTGGCCAGGCGGGGTCGAGCTCACGGATCGAGAACTACCTCGGGTTCCCCACCGGGATCTCCGGTGGCGATCTGACCCGGCGGGCCATGATCCAGGCCGAGAAGTTCGGGGCCTCCCTCACCGCGCCGTGTGAGGCCACCTCCCTGCGCGAGGAAGCCGGTCACTTGATCCTCGGGCTCTCCGACGGAACCGAGTTGGCGGCGCGGGCCGTCATTGTGGCCAGCGGTGCTCGCTACCGGCGTCTCCCCGTCGATCGGCTCGAGGAGTTCGAGGGCACCAGCGTCTACTACGCGGCCACGGAGATAGAGCGTCGCCAGTGCGATACCGCGCCGGTGATCGTCGTCGGCGGTGGGAACTCGGCCGGGCAGGCAGCGATGTACCTCTCCGATACCTGCTCCTCGGTGACCATCGTCATCCGCGCCGACGATCTCGGGAAGAGCATGTCGCGCTATCTCACCGATCGCATCGACAACCACCCACGCATCACCGTGCGGACGGAGGCACAGATCACCAAGCTCGTCGGGGACAACGACCTCAACGCGGTCGAGATCACCGACGCGGCCGGGACGACGGAGGTCCCCTGCATGGGTCTCTTCTCCTTCATCGGGGCCGACCCGTCCTCGGACTGGATCTCCGGGTGCGCCGCGCTCGACAGCCGCGGCTTCGTCCTGACGGACCGCGCCCTGAGCCCCGAGGACCTCGACGAGCGCTGGGCCGCCCAGAACCGGCTCCCGTTGCCGTTCGAGACGAGCCACCCCGGGCTGTTCGCGGTGGGCGATGTGCGCTCTGGCTCCACGAAGCGGGTGGCGGGCGCCGTCGGCGAAGGTTCGGCCTGTGTCGGCGCCGTGCACCAGTACCTGAGCTTCGGGCACTGACTAGTTCCGGTCGAAGAACTCGATCAGATGAGGCGGCCACCTCGTCGGCGTGGGTGAGGATGCCGATGTGCCCTGAGCCGGACACCTCGCGGTAGGTACAGCCGGGAATGGCCTCGGCGGCGAGGCGGGCGTAGCGAGGCGGCGAATCCACGTCGTGCTCGAAGGCCAGGACGAGGCACGGGACGCGCACCTCGGGCCAGCGCGTCGTGCGGGCCGGGTCGGTCGACCAGGCGAGCGCGGCCT
Organism: uncultured Acidimicrobiaceae bacterium; assembly: GCA_963753115.1. GTDB lineage: Bacteria > Actinomycetota > Acidimicrobiia > Acidimicrobiales > RAAP-2 > Bog-473. The sequence goes on along the minus strand of CAVWBB010000003.1, from coordinate 54,819 downwards.
CATACTGGCCGAGTCGTCCGGGGTTGGGCCACGCGGGAAGGTCGCCCGTCATCGACAGCCATGTGCTGACGACGTCGTTGTCCTGGATGTCGGCGATCGGCAGGTAGCGCAGCGTCTGGGTGGCGTAGAAGAGCGGGGGCAGGTCGTGGTCGAGGCGGGCCAGGTCGCGTTCCACGGTGGTGATCGCGACCTCCCAGGCCGTCGGCGCGTTGGCGCTCCCCATCAGTGCGGCCGACCGGACCCGCGCCGGATGGTCGAGCACCAGCGTCTCGGCGATCCACCCGCCCAGTGAATGGCCGGCGATGCGCACCGGCTCGTCCCAGCCGAGATGATCGAGCAACGCGATGGTGTCGGATGCCATCAGGTCCACGCTGTAGGGCGCGGGCGGCGAGGACGACGGCTCCACCCCGCGGTTGTCGAACGTGGCGACGCGGTAGCCCGCGGCGACGAGGGCCGGCACGAGTGACAGGTGCCAGGCGATGGCGGGCTGACCACAGCCGGCGATGAGCAGCAGGGGCTCGCCGTCACCGGTGACCTCATAATTGAGTGTGGCACCGTTGGCGCTGACCTCAGGAATGGAGCACCTCCGACAGCAGCTTCGGGGCCACGTTGCGCCCTGTCAACAGCACGATCGTCTGCTTCCCCTCCGTGTCGGGGGTCACGACGCCGGCCCGGAGCGCGGCCACGCCGACAGCACCCGCGCCTTCCAGCACGAGACCCACTTTTGACGCCGAGTAGGCCATGGCGGAGCGGATGTCGGCCTCGCTCACGGTGAGGACGTCGACCCCGTGGGCCAGAGCGACCCCGACCGTCACCGCCCCGGGTTCGAGGTTGCCCGCCAGCCCGTCGGCCACGGTCGGCTCGACCTCGATCGGCACGATGGCACCCGCCGCCAGGGCCGTGCTCATGGAGGGTGACGCCTCCGACTCGACTCCGATCACCCGCACACCCGTTCCCGCCAAGCCGAGGATGACGCCCGCCAACAGCCCCCCGCCGCCACAGGGCACCACGACGGTGCCGAGGTCGGGGACCTGTTCGATCAGTTCACGGGCGAGCGTGGCCTGGCCCGCGATGACGTCGGGGTCGTTGTAGGGCGACACGTAGCGGCTCCCCTCGCTCGCCGCGAGCTCGAGTGCGTGCGTCTCGGCCTCCCGGTAGCCCTCGCCGTGCAGCACGAGCCGCACGTCGAACTGCTGGAGGGCGGACACCTTGGCCGCCGAGGCGCCGGTCGGCACGACGACGGTGACGGTGGCACCGAGCTTGGACGCCGCGAAGGCCAGGCCCAGCCCGTGGTTGCCCGCCGACGAGGCCACGACGGCGCGCCCGGGGTCCTGCTCGAGCGTGGCCGACACGGCAGCCAGGCCGCCGCGCACCTTGAACGACCCGGTGGGCTGGAGGGTCTCCACCTTGACCGACACCGAAGTCCCGAGCTGGGGGACGCCCACCACGGGCGTCACCGCGAGGAAGCGGCGCACGGCTGCCCATGCCGCCTCCCGGTGCCCAGGCCCGGGCAGCTCCACGTCGCGCACCGGTCCAGTCTGGCCGAGGCGCGCCTGGCATGCTGAACGCCGTGCACGCCGGGACCAGGACCATCGACGGCGCCACCGTGCAGGTGCACGCGGACGTGGCCACCATGGCGCGCGCGGCGGCCGACGAGGCGGTCCGCGTGCTGCAGGCAGCGGTGGCAGCCCGGGGCACCGCGCACGCCATGTTCGCCACCGGTAACTCCCAGCTGGCTTTCGTCCATGCCCTGGTGCACGAGACCGAGGGGGTGCCCTGGGCCGACACCGTCGTCTTCCACATGGACGAGTACGTCGGGGTGGGCCCAGACCATCCGGCAGGCTTCCAGCGCTGGATCCGAGAGCGCATTGTGGAGCCCGCTCACCCGAAGGCTGCCTACTACGTCGAAGGCCTGGGCGATGCCGAGGCGGAGTGCTCTCGCTACAGCGAGCTCCTGCGGCTGCACCCGCTCGACCTGTGCTGCCTCGGGGTGGGCGAGAACGGGCACCTGGCCTTCAACGACCCCCCGGTGGCCGACTTCGCCGACCCGCTGGACGTCAAGGTGGTCGAGCTCGAGCCTGCCTGCCGCCTGCAGCAGGTCAACGAAGGCCACTTCCCCGGCCTCGACGCTGTCCCGGCGCACGCCATCACCGTGACGATCCCCGCCTTGCTCCGGGCCGGCCGTGTCCTGGCCGTCGTCCCGGAGGCCCGCAAGGCAGAGCCGGTCGCCGCCGCGCTCACCGGCCCCATCACGACCGCGTGCCCCGCCTCGGCGCTGCGGACCATCTCCCACGCCACCGTCCACCTCGAGCCCGACTCGGCCCGGCTGCTGCCCGACTGAGGGGACCGCACCGTGGGGGGCGTCACGATCCCCGGCGACCCGTCACGTCGTAGAGGTGATGGACCGGGTCGTGGAGCAGGTAGCGGCTGAAGCCCGCGATGCTGAAGCGGGCGCCGTCGCTGCGCCGCCCCGGCCGGAGCCATTGCCCGGCCTGCACGCCGTCGAAGGCATCAGCGAGGCCCGGCCGCGGCGCGAACCAGCTCCTCCGAGACAATCGCCGGGTCCTGCTCCCCGTAGCGCGCCTCGACCGCGGAGACGTCCTGGTCCCAGTTCGGGTAGAGCGGGTCGTCCTCCTGCAGCATCAGATTGAGCCGCTGGTGGTACAGCATGCAGACGTCGCGCACGTGGCAGGCGTACTCGAGCGGCGACCACCGGTCGTCAGCCGGGCGCCGTCGCACCACGTCATCGGGCTCACGCAGGACCTGCTCCCATGCCACGGCGTTGGCGCGCAACCGCGTTGCCACCGACTCGGGCGGCACCGCGGCCGCGTCAAACCCGCACTCGGGGCACGGGCGTTCGAGCACCCACGTCCAATCCTTGTCGTCGGGCACGATCGGCACGCGCACTCCTGGCTTGTCTCTTTGAGGCCGAGTCACACGGTCGTTCCAGGAACGCCGCAGGGTTCGGCCCGTGGTCACGTTCTACTCCCATGCTTGCGGCACCTCCCGTGACGCCGGCCGCGCCCGGGGGCGCCGGCGACGCCGGCAGGGTGATGCAGCAGCCACGGCAACCACATCGAACCCGTAGGGCAACGGTGGGGCAATGGCGAATCCGTAGCTTCCGTACATGGGGAGCAGGGGGTGCCTGGCAGCGGCCATGGGCACTTGAAGGGGGCTGGTGACGACGGCGATTGCCACAGGGGTGCTGAGTGTGGTCGGCCCGACTCCCACTGCACCGCGGCCGAAGCGCCACCGGAAGCTCAAGAGGTTCCTTCTCGCCGCCGGATCCGCCTTCGTCGCCCTGATCCTGTTGGTCGGGGGATGGCTCGGCCTCAGCCTCTACCGCATCGACCACGCCGTGCACCACGTCGGGATCCCGGCCTCCTTGATGGCCCGGGGCAAGAACGACCTCCTGGCCATCGTGAAAGGCCCCGACCACAGCGAACAGGTCTTCGTGTTCCACAACGTCGGCGGGCACACCAACGTCCTGCAGATACCCAAGGCGCTCGGCCTGCCCCAGGCGACGGGCGCCGCCGTCCCGCTGGAGGCAATGAGTCTCCACTCGCCGTCGATGATCATCGCCGGGCTCGGCCGCCTGGGCATACCGGTCACCCACTACGTCGGGGTCGACCTCCATACGGTGGATCCGCACTCGAGCCTCGGCCAGCTCGCCACGGGGAAGCTCTCGGTGAGCGCCATGGTCTCGAACCCCGCCGGAATGAGCTCGCTGCTCGAGCAGGTGGCCTCGCACATCTATCTCGGACCGGGGACCCCGGTCTCGGCCGTCCTGTCCCTGATGCATGTGCCCACCGCCCATCCCGTCTCCGTCCCAGTGAGCCGGGACGTGCACGGAACCGTCGTGTTAGCCGCTGCGTTCGCCAACGTGCTGCGAGCCTTCCTGTGATGCTGGCCGGGGTGGCGATCGGCTAGTGGCCGGCGGGCGGAAGCGGGGCGACATCCAGCGGCGTAGCTTGCTTCATCCCACCCGCCATCACAGCCTGGAGCAGACCACCGCCGGCAGCGAGGCGCCCTTGGTACCCGAGGCGGACGAAGCGGAACGACGAGGCGGACTGGCCCGGCACGGCGGACCGGGATGGAGTGGCCGGCGGAGGCAAGCCCGTCGTCCCGGACACGCAGACGTCTCTGGACGAGGTCCTCCGTCATGCCGCAGAGGTGCGCGAGCAGCACGAGGGCAGCGAACCCAGCGACAGAGGCGATGACTCCATTCGTGATCGAGAGACGCTGCGAGCGCGAGGGGTGGTGGCGGAGTTCCGCGCCTCGACACTGAGCACCACGGCGATGACGCCGACTCACACGCGAACGAGTTTCAGCGCCAGCCTGGGAACGACGAAAGACGCCAGAAAGATCGGCAAGAACCTCTTTCCGGTGCATCGGAAGGCGAGGATGTCGCCCTCGGCGGCGTCAAAGGTTTCCGTACTACTCGACTTCCGGCCACTGCGGATCTGCAGGGTGTGACCTCCAGGAGCAACTGGCATCTCCATCGTGCCGTTCATTTCGACCGACCCGACCCGCTCGCCGTCGAGCACGACATCGTACGCGCCACGACGTACCTCCGCTCCGATTGCCTTGTGCGTCAACTTCAGCGTCGCCGACATGTGTTGTTCTCCTCTTCTTTCCATGCTTCACCAGATGGTGATGCCCTGCGGCCGCCGGCAAGAAGCCCGACGCGACCCGGGCGGCGCCTCCCTCAGGGAGGCGAGTGGCCGAGCCAGCGATCGAGGAAAGGCAGGGCTGCGGTGCCGTGCCACTGGTGCCCGCCCTCGAAGATGTCGTGCTCGAGGCGGTCGCCCGCGCCCAGGTGGTCGAAGACGAGACGGGTGCGACGCACCGATTCGGCCGCCGTCGCGTAGGGGAACAGATCGTCCCCGGTACCGGACTCCACCAGCATCGGACGTGGGGCAACGAGCGCGCCGAGGTCCTCGTGCTCCAGGCTGCCGAGCATTCCGAAGAGGATCTGCGAGCCGCACATGTTCCACGGCATCTTGTGGCTGACGGCCCACGAGGAGAAGTACCCGCTCACCACCGACACCGCCACCCGGCTGTCCACCGCTGCGGTAAAGAGCGTGACGGTGCCGCCGTAGGAGATGCCGACCATCCCCAGGCGCGCCGGGTCGACCAGCGGATGCTGCTCCAGCACATCGAGCGAGCGCTGCAGGTCCCAGATGTTCTGCGCCAGCGGGTTCCAACCTGCCATGGCGGCGTGGACGAGGTTGGTGTCGCAGGCGTAATGGTCCTCGGGGTTCCAATCCAGCCGTTCGCCGAAGCAACGCAGGTCAGGCGCCAACACGACGTAACCGCGCCGGACGAGCTGCAGTGCGTAGTCCGCATTGGGCATGTCGGTGTGCTCGAGCCCGACAACCTGTGCCTTTCCCGGCCCGTGACCATGGCAGGCCAAGACGGCCGCGCCTGGAGGCTGGTCCAGGCGGCTGTCAGGCACGAGGAGAAAGGCCGGCACCGACATGGTGTCCTCGGTGTCGAAGACGATCTTGTCCCGGCGGTAGCCATCGCAATCCTCGGACTCGAGCGTCTCGACGTGGAGCGGGACGCGGGCGGGCTCTGGTCCGAGCAGCTCGACCAGGCGGGCGCGGCGTCGCTCCAGCCACGCCGGAATGCCCGCGGGATCGTCCTCGGGCAGCGGGTCCTCGTGGGTGGTGGCGGCCAGGCGAGTCATCCACTGGTACCAGGACGAGTAATTGCGCGCCGGCGGGGTGAGCACCAGGCCCCCCGTGTCATCGGTCATGCTCGGCCCCTTTCACGGCGTCTCGAGTCGATCGGTCGCCCCTCGAGGGGGCCAATGTAGGCCGGACCGTGCGTGGAGGGCGCCGGCGGTTCGCCGCGATTGAGGGCATGCGCGGGCTCGGGCACAATTGGCCCCGTGACCCTCGCCACCTCTGTCAGCGTCCACCCGCTCTCCCCCACCATCGGGGCAGAGATCTCCGGCGTGGACATCGCGCGGCCGCTGGCGCCAGAGGTGGTTGCCGCCGTCCGCGACGCGCTCAACAACCACCACGTCATCTTCTTCCGCGATCAGTCGTTGACCGCGGAGCAGCAAGCCTCGTTCGCCCGCCAGTTCGGCATCGTCACGGAGGCCCATCCCGTCCTGCCTTCCATTGAGGAGAGCCCCGAGGTGCTCGCCATCGACGGCAAGGTGGACCGGGCCAGCTGGTGGCACACCGACGTCACCTTCCTGGAAACGCCGGCGATGGGCTCCATCCTCTACATGCTCGAGGCGCCCGAGGTCGGCGGCGACACCATGTGGGCCAGCCTGCAGGACGCCTACGACGGGCTCGCCCCACCCGTGCGTGCCATGTGCGACCAGCTGATCGCCATCCACCACGACCCGTGGTTCGCCGCCGACGTCGCCGAGCGCGGCGGTTACGAGTGGGACGGCACGTGGCGCGAGAAGCTCTTGCCAGCTCTGCATCCAGTCGTGCGCACGCATCCCGAGACGGGACGCAACGGCCTCTTCGTCAACCGGCAGTTCACCCGCACGATCTTCGGCCTGTCGGACAACGAGAGCAACGCCATCCTCGAGATGCTCTACCACCACTGCGTCAAGCCGGAGTACACCTGCCGCTTCCGCTGGCGCTCCGGATCGGTGGCCTTCTGGGACAACCGCGCAACGCTGCACTACGCGCTCGACGACTACGGCGACGCTGCCCGCTACGCACATCGGGTGACCCTGCGGGGCGACAAGCCCTTTGGGCCGGCGATGCCCCTGCCCGCGAGCTGACGGCCGCCTTGTCCGCCGGCCTGGGGGCCGACCTCGGCGTCGCCGCGGCGGCGTTCGTCGGGACCAACGTCGACAACTGCGTCGTGACCATGGCCATGGTGGCCGGCGCGCCATTGAAGCGCGCGCGCCGCATTGCGGCGGGCCAGGTTTTCGGCTTCGCCGTACTCGTGGCCGTTTCCGCGGCAGCCGCAGCCGTCCTTTTCGAGTTCTCGACCGCCGTCGTGGGACTGCTCGGGCTGGTGCCGCTGGCCATCGGTGTGCGGGGCCTGATCGGGCTGGCGCGGCGTCCCACGGCAGAGGCCGGCGCAGAAGTAGCCGCTGCTGCAACGGCGGCGAGCGGGCGGTGGCGCTGGTTTCGGCGCGGGAGATCCACACCCGAGCAACGCGCCGTGGGCCGGAGCTTCACCGCGGCCGCGCTGGTCACCATTGCCGCGGGCGGCGACAACCTCGCCGTCTACATCCCCCTCTTCCGGGTCGGCGGGGCGGCCAACCTCGGCGCCGTCGTCGCCGTCTTCCTGGTCGGTGAGGTCCTGGTCACCTGGGTGATCCTCGCGGGGGGCCGCCACCCGAAGGCCCGTGGTGTCATGCTGCGCCTCGGCCACTTGGCCGTCCCGATCCTGCTGTGCTGTATCGGCGTGCTGGTCATGGTGCAGGCAGGAACCTTCTCGCTGCTCTGAGGTGGCAGGAGCGCGACAATGGCCAGGTGCTCGAAGCCGCGGACACCGTCGATGCCCTGATCCTCGATCTCCTCGAATGGCTGGGTCCGACGCCGCGCCCCTACGACGAGGTCATGGAGGTGTGGCGCACGTCGTGCCCGCGGCTGCCGGTCTGGGAGGACGCCAACGACCGGGGCTTCATCGTCCGCCACCGCGAGCCCGGGCGGGGTCCGCAGATCTCGGTGTCTCGGGCCGGCGCCGACCATCTGCGCCGGCACCGCTCGACCGTGTCGGCCTGAACTGCGGAAGGTCGGTCGCACCAGCAACGCGGGGTGTTCCGAAAACGCTGCCAAGTCTGCTTTCGAGTTCTTGGGCACCATCCGGGTGTTCCTCTCGACGCTCGCGACGCCCTGCGATGCCGACCGCGGCTGGCACTGGCTGCATCCGGTCACACCGTGGTTGACTCGTCGGTGGGGCGCAACGTCGACGAGCACGGGAGGGCCGCATGGAAGAGCTGCAGGGCAAAGTGGCGGTGATCACAGGCGGGGCCAGTGGCATCGGGCGGGCGGTGGCAGACCGTGCCGCCGGGGAAGGCATGAAGATCGTGCTGGGCGACATTGAGGAAGGCCCCCTGAAGGGGGCCGTCGACGACCTGACGAGCCAGGGTGCTGAAGCGCTCGGCGTGCTGACCGATGTCTCTGACGGCGCCTCGGTGCAGGCGCTGCGCGACCAGGCCCTCGATCGTTTCGGCGCCGTCCACCTCGTGCACAACAACGCCGGCATCGGATTGGGCGGTCCGATCTGGGAGGTCAGTGAGGAGGACTGGCGCTGGATCCTCGGCGTCAACCTCTGGGGTGTCATCCATGGCATCGCCACCTTCGTGCCCTTGCTGATCGAACAGGGCGAGGGGCACGTGGTCAACACGGCGTCGATCGCCGGCCTGATCGCCGCCCCGTTCCTCGGCCCCTACAACGCCACCAAACAGGCCGTCGTGGCGATCTCCGAGACGCTCTTCAAGGACCTGCAGGCCGTCGGCGCGCCCATCGGCGTCTCCGTCCTCTGCCCAGGCTTCGTGCAGACCCGCATCGCCGATTCCGAGCGCAACCGCCCCGAGTGGGCGCCGGACCGCGAGGTCGCCGGCGCAGCCGAGCTCCGCGGCGCCGTCCAGAACATGGTCGACGGCGGCATCGCTCCCACCACCGTGGCCGACCGCGTCATCGACGCCGTCCAGACGAACACCTTCTACATCCTCACGCACCCCGAGCTTGACGGCGCCATCTCCACGCGATTCGACGACATTCTCCAGGGACGGCCGCCGAGCCCGACCATGATCGCCTGAAGCGCCCGCGTCTGCCCTATTCCTCGTTGAATGCGAGCGCAGTCGTCGTACGGGCAGCGCGCCTTCCGGGCCACAAGGACGCGACGTTCACCAGTACCAGGGCGCCGACGGCGGCGGCCACGACGGACCACACAGGGACCACCGGAACCGGGACCGCTCCGATCTGTTCAGCGAACAGGGTCCAGAGCCAGCGCCCGAGTACGACGCCCAGCGGCACGCCGATCACCACCCCGACTGTTGCGGTGAACGTCGCGTGCCACGCCACCGCGGCGGCCAGTTGCCGCTGGACGAACCCCATGACCTTGAAGAGCGCCAGGTCGCGTCGGCACCGCCGAACCGACGCCGCGAAGGCCAGGCCGAGGGCCACCACGGCGGCGATGGCAAGCCCGGCCGCCAGCAGCAGCGGCGTCGTCCCGATTGAGCGGTAATTCGTGATCTGGGCCGGGTGCTGCACCGCGAGCACGCTTGCCTGGTATCCGCCGCAGTTCGAGTCGGACGGTTGCCGGGACAGAATGTCGTTGGCCGCGGTGGACAGCCTCTGGGCGGCGGTGTAGCCCCGCGGCGACCCCGAGCCTCCGCTGACGCGGAGCAGCACCATGTTCGGCCCATTGCATGGCTGGTCGTAGGCCTGGGGACCCAGAGTCTCGGTCACGGGGCCGGCGTTGGCGGGCACGGCGGCGCCAATCCCCATGGACGTGTGCAGCCCCTCGGCGATCCCGATGGCCGGCATGGTGGCCACGCCGACAATGGTCAACCGGATGGGATGGCGCGGGAAGGCCGGGACGTACTTGAGGTCCACCGTGTCGCCGATGCGCTTGTGCAACTGCGCCAGCGTTGCCGCGCCGAGCACAATCTGATGAGAGGAGGTCAATCCGTGACCGGCGATGATCGGTGGGCCGACGGGGCTGCCGGGGTTCGAAAGCAGAGACGGCACCTCCACCCCGTCCACCTGCATGGTGGCGAACCAGACTCCCGAGGACGCCGTGACCCCGCCATCGTGACGAAGCGTCGCCACCGCCTTCGCCGGCACGGGCCCGTAGCCGTTGGAGGATTCCACGGCGTAGTCCCAGTTCCACCCGTAGAGTGCCGGCTGGGACACCAACGCGTGCAGGCTCGCGCCGAACGTCAGCGTGGTGGTCACGACGATCATGGTGGTGACGGCAGCGAGCAGGGCGCCCCGGTAGGGGCCTGCCGACCGCCCGGTCCGCGCGTCGACGGAGAAGGCCGTGCCCGCGACCGCGGTCGGGGGCAGCCCCGACCGGGCCACCAGCTCCATGGCCGACGATCGCCGGAGGGCGCCACGGGCGCGCCGCTGGACCCGGTGCGGCGCCCCGAGGAAGGCGAGGATCAGCGCGCCGATCCCGAGCACGCCGACCAGCACCGCGAACCCCAGACCGAGGACCGTCCAGTCCGCGTTCACCCCGCGGTCGGGGTAGACGGCACGCACCGGCCCGATCGGAAAGAGCGCGGACATGGCCAGCGCCAGACCGACGGCGAGCGCGGACCCCGCCAGGATGGCGGCGCCGATGCCGGGCAGCCCGTCGAGCCCCGTCGTTGCCGGTCCCGCCCCCACGGCCCGCATGACCATGAGATCCTGCTCCCGCGCACTCAATTGGCGTGCGATGACCTGCATCCCGAGAAACAACGCGGCGAGGGCGGCAATCGCCCCGAACGCGCCGAGGGCGAGCGCTTCAGGGCGGAGCGCCTGCTGGGCCTCGGCCTGCAGCTGGGACGAGACCTCGAAGTCGGTGAAGTACTGCTCCGTCGAGTTCCACCGGCGCTCGACGGCCGCCACGTTCGCCGTGCCACCCCGAAGTTGCGCGCCCAGATAGACGAGTGTCTTGGTGTCGGACGCCAGCAGGCGGGCGAGCGCCGGCGTGCCGACGATGTAGGTAGGGAAGCGAGCGATCTGGTCCTGCACGACCTCCCGGTTCAGCAGCCCGATGCCGACGACCTTGAGCGCCACGCGACGCGTCTGTACGCCCTGACCGGTCTGGACCGCGAGGGCAATGTGCTGACCGACGTGCAGGCCCAAGGTTGTCGCCGCTGTCTGCGTGATCACCACCTCGTCAGCACGGGAGGGATCCGCCATCCGCCCGCTGGTCACGGCGAAACGGTCCTGGTTGAAGAGGAGCCCGTCGACGCTGCTCACGAGGAGGACGTCGCCGTCGAGAGCTCGCCCCTGCGCCTTCCCGGGCCGTAGCAGCGACGCGGGCAGCGCCTGGTAGCTCTCCACGTGCGTGACCTGCGGGTACTTGCGCACGGCATTCTCGAGTCGCTGCGCCAGATGCGGCTGACCCACACCCGGACCACCGCCGGCCGGCACGATTGTCAGGTCCGAGGGGTTGGACGCCGCCAGGAAGACGGTGAACGACGAGGCGGTCCGTCGGGCCGCCGCGACGGAGCCCAGGGCGACGCCGCCGGCCAGGCCGACGAGCACGATGAGCACCAGATAGCTCGAGCGTTGCCGCTTCCAACCGACGACAGACCGGTACCAGGCAGTGTGGACCGCCGGGGCCGCCTTCATCGCCCCAGCCTGCACGATCGTGGGCAGGACGCCAATGGGGTCAGCAGGTGCGGGAGCCTCGTGGTACCACGACCACCTCGGACTGGGGCTGGGCGTCCCTCCGGTCAGCCCGAGGTGGTTGCCGGCAGTGGCTTGAACGGCTGCACCGTCACCCAGCAGGTGCCCTGGGCCTTACCGCTCTTGGGCATTTTGCACAGGGCCGACTTCGGCACGTTGTTGTGCACCTTCACGACCTGGTACTGCGTCGGGCCATAGAACTTGTCCGGCCCGAAGCTCCACACAGGTGAGAGCGTGCCCGGGTAGTTCGTGATCTTCGACATGCCCGTCACGAACGTGCGCCGGTTCAGGCTCTTGCCGGCGTCCTTGGCCGCCGCGGCGAACAAACGGATGGCCCCGCACCAGGCTTGAATGGGGCCCTGCTCCTCGATGTAGTGGTAGAGCGTCCCCGGGATCGGCTTCGGGTGGTAGGCGTGCCACGTCGTGTAGCACGACCGCACGCCGGGGTCGTAGCCGCCCTGGGCCTGGGGGCGGTTGTCGTCGATGCCGCCCAGCGTCTCGGTGGTCACACCCTCCTGCCCGTTCAGCGCCTTGTTGTACGGGACCGGGATGAGCCCGAGCGCCACCTCGACCGTCGACTGGTAGTCGCTCAGGAGCAGCTGGGGGTACCACTGCTGTGACGTTCTCCGCCCCGATGTAGGGGAAGAAGGCGTTCTCGGGCAGCAGCGGGATGACGGACTGCACGCCGGCGGCCTTGAACTTCTCCACCGCCAGCTGCGCGTCGGAGTTGGTCGTCGCCGTCGCGGTCGCGCTGCCGGCCACCGTCTGGACGAGCGGCGTGATGCCCGCCTTCTTGAGATCGGGCAGGAGGAAGCCGTTGAGCGCGTCCTGGTCGGCCGCCTGGTCCGAGACGACCACACCGACCTTCTTGCCGTGGCCCAGGCGGCCCGAGCTCACGCCCCACTGCACCACGGCCGCCAGCACCGGCGCCATGTCCGGGCCGGTCCACCACAGATAGGGCGAGGCCAGGTTGGTCCAGTTGGTCGTCGTGGACCATGCGCTCAGGAGCGGAGTCTGCCCCTGCTGGGCGACGCAGAGCTGGTTGTCCTGCTCCCACGTGCCGATGCCGTCGACGACGGCGAACACCGCCGGGCTCCCCTGGGTCCACTGCCGGCAGAGCGACTGCATGTTGGCATTGTTGGTCGGATCGAACTGGACGATGATCGGGTTGATCTTGCGGCCGTTGATGCCGCCGCTCTTGTTGATCTGGTCGACGTAGAGGTGGATCGCCGGGATCTGCTCGTTGTACTCCTTGTCCTCGGCGAAGCCCTCCTTCCCCGCCAGGCTGTTGATGGCCACGACGGGGAACACCACGTTGATGCTGGTGGCGGTGACACCGCGGGTACTGGTGCTGGCTTGGGAGGGAGGCGTTGCCTTCGTGGCCGACGACGCCACCTCGGCTGCGCCGGCGGTGCCAGATCCGCCCGGGGTGCCGGCGGGAGCGAGGACGAGCCAGGCGACGAGCCCGACGACGATGGCGATGATGATCAGCGCAGTGCGTATCTGCGTGGCGCGGGGACGCCGGCGCAGGCGCCGCCAGGACCGGCCCAATGGCGCCAGGGGATGGATTGCGACCTTCCGGTGCGCAGGAACCTCCATGCTCGCTTCCATCTTCACCCTCCTTCACGGCGGTCTGCACCGCCGCCCTCCCCGATCGGACCTGATGCCATCAGGGCCTCGTCGCTCGCACCAAGGTAGGCGGCCAGCGCCTTGGAGTCAGCGCGGATGACTTCGGGCGGCCCGGCAGCCACCACGCGACCCAGTTCCATGACCACGACTTTGGAGCAGAGCTCGAACACCAGCGGCACGTCGTGCTCCACCAGAACGATCGTGGTGTCGGCCACCTCGTGGATGCGGCGCAGCAGCGGAATGAAGGCCTCGGCCTCCCGCTGGGCAATGCCCGCCGTGGGCTCGTCGAGCAACAGCAGGCGCGGCCTGGCCAAGACGATGGAGGCGAGGTCGACCACCCGGCGCGTCCCGGTGGAGAGCTCCGCCGTGCGGTGGTGTCGGAAGCGCTCCAGCCCGAAGGCCGCAATCACCTGGTCCACCGCCTCGAGCTTGCGGTGCTCGGCCCGCCGGGCCCACGGGAGGCGGAGGGTCGTGGAGAGCACCGCCACCTCCTTGCGCGCGTCCTCGCTCAGCAGCAACACGTCGAGCACGGTGAGCTCAGGGAACAACCGGCAGTCCTGGAACGAGCGCACCATGCCCACGCTGAGGCGCTCTTCGGGCAGATACTCGGTGAGGTCGGTGTCATTCAGGTGGACGGAGCCGGACTGGGGGGCCACGAGCCCCGAGATCACGTCGAGCGTCGTCGTCTTGCCCGAGCCGTTCGCCCCGATCAACCCGACGATGGCACCGGGCTCGGCTTCGAACGTCACCCCGTTGAGCGCGTGCACACCCCCGAATCGGACGTCGAGATCCTCGACCTGGAGGCGAGCGGGGTGCACGGCCACCGTGCTCTCGGCGACCGTCGTCATTGCTCGGTCCCCCCGTCAGTGGCCAGCGCGGGCGTGACCGGTGGCCCGGCGTGCGGGGAGCTCAACCGCTGCTGGGCAGCGCGGATGGCGACCGTCACCACGTCGCCGGAGCGGTGCAGCAGGTCGGCCAGCCCACCGGGCAAGTAGAGGATGAACAGGATCAGGCCCAGGCCACTGGTGATGAACTGGATGGTTTGGTTGGCGCCGAAGAGCGCGGGAAGGCCCTCGAGGTAGATGGCACCGAGGATGGCACCGGGAATGGAGCCCAATCCCCCGATGACGACCATGGAGATGATCACGAACGATGTGGTTGGATCGAAGGTGATGTCGGTGTTGTTGAGCTGCTGGGTGGCAAAGGCGAAGCAGACGCCGGCGTAGCCCGCCATGAAACCGGAGAGGCCGAAGGCAAGCAGCTTCGTGCGCAGGATCGGGATGCCCATTGCCGCCGCGGTCAGTTCGTTGTCGCGCACGGCGACGAGGCGGCGCGCCACGCCCTTGTCGCGCCAGATCCGCACCATGAAGATGGACAGGAACAGCACGCCGAGCGAGAACCAGGCGAAGGACTGCTGCGAGGCCAGGCTGATGCCGAACAGCGAGGGGCGGCCGAGGAACGTGTAGCCGGGATCGGGCAGCCCCGTGCACAGCGTCTTGTTGATGCCCGGCACGGTGAAGCACGGGGTGGCCAGCACCGCGCTCTGCATGAAGATGGCGAAGGCCAGAGTCGTCACCGCCAAGAAGAGGCCGGGCATGCGCAGTGCCGGGAGCCCGATGATGATGGCGACCAGCGCGGTCACGGCGCCGCCGTAGAGCATCACGATGGGCAACGGCAAGGAGGTGCCGAGGTGCACCGCCACCAGCGCGCCAACGGCGACCAGACCGAACTGCCCGAGCGAGACCTGGCCCGCCCAGCCCGTGAGCATGGTGAGGCTCAGAGCGATGACCGCGAAGATGCAGATCTGGCTGAACAGGACGTTGTTGCCGACGGACAGCAGGGCGGGCAGCAAGATGGCGAGCCCGATGGCGAGCCAGACCCCGGTGACCGAGACCCGTCGGCGCAGCTGGTCCACCCCCGACCGCATGGTCGTTGCGGCCCCGTGCTGCCAGGTGCTCCGCTCCCCCGTCCGTGCCCCCTTGCGCAGTGCGCCCACCCGGACCAGGAGGACCACCATGACGATGACGAAGATGATGAGCTGCTGCTTGGCCGGCGAAGGGACGTTCCACTCGAGCACCTCGAGGAAGACACCCATCCCGATCCCGGCGATGAACGCAACCGTCAGGTTGACCATCGCCCCGATGAGCGCGGCGGTCAGGGCATAGAGCAGAAGGTCGGGCGAGAGCGCCTGCGTGAGGGCGCTGGTCTGGTTGGGCGCGTTGAGAATCGCCGTGAAGGCTGACAGCGCACCCGCCACCGTCCACGTCAGCGTCGAGGTGCGACGGATCCACACTCCGGAGAGGCGGGCAGAGTCCGCGTTCTCCGACATGGCGCGCATGGCGAGCCCCCAGGAAGTGAAGCGGACGGCCAGCACCAGGATCACTGTCACGATGGGGGCGACAATGAGCGTGAGCACTTCGGTCGGCGTGATGATGAAGGGGCCGAGCGAGAACGACAGGTCGAACGGCACGGGCACCGGTTTGTAGAGGTTCGAGGGCCGGATGAAGGGCAGGGCGGTCAACGCCAACAACACGTAGCTGAGCCCGATGGTGGCCACCATGACCAGGACTCGCGGTCGGCTGAACAGCCGGCGCAGGACGAGCTCGGACAGCGCACCGACGAAGGCGGCCAGCGCGATGGACAGCATCAAGGAGAACCAGTAGTTGAAATGGAAGTCTCCCGTCAGCTTGACGAGGAACACGGCGGCGATGACGCCGATCTGGCCCTGGGCGAAGTTCAGGACCCGGTTGGTGCGGTAGACGAGGACAAGGCCCAGCGCCAGCAGCCCGAAGCCCAGCCCGTAGAAGACGCCCTGGACGAGGACGAAGTTCGGGGCCGAGAGCGCGAGCATCAGCCCTATGACAGGCCAGCGGCGGCGGTGCCGAGGAAGACGGGCCGCAGGAGGTCGTCGCGCGCCATGAGCTCGGAGGTCGGCCCGTCAAAGCGGATTTCGCCGCGCTCCATGAAGAAACAGCGCTCGGCCAGGCTGAGGGCTCGGTTCAGGCTCTGCTCCACCAGGATCACGGTGGTCCCGGACTCGTTGATGCGCCGCACCATCCCCATCAGCCGCTCCACCGTCATGGGCGCCAGGCCGAGGGCCAGCTCGTCGATCATCAACAGACGCGGGCTCGTCATCATCACCCTCGACAGCGCCAGCATCTGCTGCTCACCGCCCGAGAGCGTGCCGGCGGGCTGGTCCAGCCGGGCGGTCAGCTCGGGGAAGGCGGCCAGCGCCTCGTCGTGCGCCTTCTGCGCCTTGGCCCGGTCACGCCGCAGCGTGTGGCCCCCGATGCGCAGGTTGTCACGCACGCTGAGGCCGGGGAACGTCATCTTCCCGCCCACCAGCAGGGCCACGCCCTGGTCGATGATCTGCTCGGGCTCCAGATAGGTCGAGTTCATGCCGAACAGCCGGACCACCCCGCGGTGCGGGTGCGACAACCCCGAGACGGCGCGGAGCAACGTGGACTTGCCGGCACCGTTCGTCCCGAGCAAGGCGACCATCTCCCCTTCTTCGATCTCGAGGTTGACATCGAAGAGGACCTGGTTGGTGTCGTAGAAGAAGTCGAGGTTGTGGATCTGGACGGCGGGGATGTCCCCACCCGCCTGGCGCCGCTTCCCTTCGGTGTAGCGCTCAATCACGTCCTCGATGACCAGGGTGATGTCACGCCGCACGCTGCGCGAACCGATGATGAGGAGGAGCCCGCCGATGGCGCACACCGGGAAGATGAAGGAGAGCGCCACCACAATGCCGTGCAAGCCGCCGATGGCGTCGGACACCGCGCCGAGGACAACCGAGCCCGTGAAGCCGCCGAACACGAGCGAGTAGACGCCGAACATGGCAAAACAGATCGTTCGCATTTCGGGGGGTGCGGTGGCCGCCAGCGTGAGGAAGATGCAGATGGCGAGCGGCGAGACCGCGGCGCTGGCCAGGAATTGGAGGGTCACGCACATCCAGAGCTGGGGCACGTAGAGCGACAACGTGAAGAGCCCGCCGTACGCGGTGATGCAGATGCCCGCGATGATCAGCGGCCGTTGGGGTGCCCGCCGGAAGTAGCGGTCGCCGAACACGTAGGCCAGCGGCAGCCCCAGGAAGGCGGCCAGCCCGATGATGGCGTACACCTCGCTGCGCGAGGCGGTGTCGAGGTGGAACTTGTCGATGAAGAAGAGGTTGCCGAACAGCGGTGCGCCCGTTCCGGCAAAGCCCAGGATGGCCACGGCCACCAACTCGAAATAGAGGGACCGGACCCGCAGCAGCCTGGTCACCGCGGACCCGAGGAGGACCCGGGGGGCCTTCTCCTGCTGCGACTGGAGGTCCATGCCCGAGGCCTTCAGGATGTGGCTGGCCTCGTTGGCCCCCTTTTCGGGCTCCCGCAGCGTGAAGAGTGCGAAGCCGAGCGGAATACCGGCCAGCGCGACCAGCAGTCCGAAGCGCCAGTTGTGCGAGACCGTCACGACGTAGCCGAAGATCAGGATCCCGATCGTCTGCGACAACGGGTCGGAGAGGTTGTGCCAGCTGAAGATCCGGCCCCGCGACTCCGTCGGGTAGGCGTCCGACAGGTACGAGTTGTGCACCGTGTTGTTCACCCCGGTGCCGACCGAGGCCGCGAGATACAGGAAGGCGAACCACCAGACGTTGGGCGAGATCGCCATGAGGCTGCCGAAGACGGCGAAGACCAACAGCGCGACGCCTGCCACGAGTTTGCGGCTGCCCCGGTCGGCCCACACCGCCAGCGGGACGGCCCAGAGGAGCTGGGAGACCTGGGCGATGAAGGCCACCGCGCCGAGCGAGGCGTTCGACATGTGGAACGAGGTCTCGAGGTTCTTCCCGATGAGGGCGATCCCGTTGCCGAAGGTGCCCGGTACCAGGGCCGCCGCCGTCATGAGGACGAGCGGTGCGTAGCCCGAGCTCTTCAGGATGCCGATCAGCGCCGGCGGCTTGCCCTCGCCCGTGCCCGGCATGACTTCCAGATCAGCCACGACCTCGGCGTCCTTGACCTGCGAGACCGCTTCGCGCAGCAGATCCTCCGGTACGGCGAAGTCGAACAGCGGATCGTCGGTCACCGGCTGGGGACTCTATCTCTGACACCGACGTCAGGGAAGGTGAACCCCTGGTGGGTTACGGGCTGGCTTGACCCGCCTCAGTCATACGTCACGACGACTGCCTCGTCGACGAACTGCTGCAGCGCCCGCATGTCCTCGTACTCGGGCACGGAGCCGAGGACGGAGAACACGTATTCGTGGCTGCCCTTGCGCCAATCGACCTCGTCCCCGGGCCGGCGGCTGAGGAAGACGGCGTCTACCCCCGGATAGGCAGCCAGTTCGTCGAGTCCATCGACGCTCGCCACCCGGCGGGCGCCGATGGGCGGCTGCCGCACGACCACGTACCCGATCTGGTCGGTTGGCACGAGGTCGTCCCAGACAACGTGCTCCCCGAGTGCCACCCGCTGGGAGATTTCGAACAGGTTTACTGCAGGCGCGGCGAGCTGCAGCACTTGCGGGACGAAGCCACCCAGCCGACCGTTGACTTCGATGACCCGCGGTCCCTTGTCGGTGATCTTGATCTCCGTGTGGAAGCACCCGGTCCGGACACCCATCGCCTCCAGGGCGGTCGTGGCGAGGCGGAGGACTTCCTCCACCAGGGGAGGTGCGAAGTCGGTCGGGATGATGAGGCCCGTCTCCCTGAACGGCTCGTCTTGCGGCAGTCGACCGGTCACGGCGAGATGGCTGATCTGTCCGTCGGCCACCACGCTCTCGACGGAGAGGTAGTCGCTGAACTGCGAACTGGGCGGCGGCGAGGCGCCCACCATGTACTCCTCGACGACCATGGTCGGTTCGGCACCGGAGGGCGGCTGCTCGGCGACCAGCTTCCGCAGGTGGTCCCCGTCGTGGACAAGATGGGTTTCTCTGCTGGCCGCCCCGTGCCGAGGCTTGAGCACCACTGGGAAGGAGATTTCGGCGACGAGTGCGTCCATCGCATCGGGTGTGGGGTCCGCCGGCACCACGACGCACACCGGCACCGGGAGGCCCCCGTCACGCAGGGCCCGGCGCTGTATGACCTTGTCGAGCAGCTTCCCTGCCACCACCTGGTCGTGGTAGTCGAGGTCGAGCCGGTCCGCCAGATCGGAGGCGGTCGCCATGTGGGCGTCGGCGTACGCCACAATGCCGTCGGGCTGCACCGGGCGCAACGCCTCGGCCGCCTCGGCCCCCGACAAGCCGGCAATGTCGACCGTCTTCCCAAGCTTGCGGAGCAGCCTGAGCATCAGCTTGTCGTCGAGTTCGTTCGAATCGACGACCCAGACGATGTCGCACATCGGCGAGGCAGCCTCCGAGAGGACGAAGGGCGAGGAAGATCCCGCGCCGTACACGATCGCCAGCACCGGGCGACGAGGTTCCGTCACGACGGACGCGGTCGTGTCGCTGCTGGGTGTCTCAATCCGCCGCTCATTGGTACCCCGTCCTTCGCCGCCCATTGTGCCCCGGTTCGTGCCGCGTCCTACCAAGACAGCCCATCGGCCCCGCTGAAGAGCGACGCCGGCAAGGGCGGCCGCTCGGCGCGAGGCACGAGATAGGTGGCCACGTCGAAGAGGTCCTTGAAGGGCGTGTACCGCTTCGCCGTCTCGTCGAGGTATGCGTAGCCGCTCCCTGCCGAGCCGGTGATCCGCCCCAGCATCCGGTGGGCCATGAGCGCATGCCGTTGCCTCCAGAGCGTCAGGATCTCGTCGATGTCGATGAGGACCTCCAGGATCTGGAAGGGAACCTGCAGCAGGGGCTCCTCGCGGTAGAGGTTGAGGAAGAGGGCGGCCATGAACGCGTCGTAGGAGAACCGCCGCCCTCCTTCACGCACGTCCTGCGCCCAGCTCTCCTTGTCGAAGACGGCACCGAATCGGCGCACACTGCTCTCGAAGGCGTCGAGCTGCTTGCGGCGGGCATCGTCTTCGAGGTTGGGGTGCCCTTCGATCTTGGCCCGGCCGACCGCGTGCATCTCGGAGGCCGCCTTCTCGTACTCCGTCGCGAAGTCGTAGCTCTCCGTGCGCACAAAGGGCAGGCGCGCCAACCAGGTCTCGACATGATCGAAGAGCGAAGGGGACTGCTCGGACAGAATGACCATCTGGCCGTGGTCGTCGCGCAGTGTGGCCACGTAGTTGTGCCCCTCAATGTGCAACCTGTCGCGTTCGAGGAGCCCGAACTTGTTCTCGATCAACCGGAACTGCACGCTCTGGAATCCCGAGGCCGGGAGGAGAAGCGAACGGAAGTCGAGAAAATCAAGCGGCGTCATGGTCTCGAGCACGTCCATCTGCCCGACCATGAGGCGCTGGATCTGATTGATGCGGCGAAGTCTCGACAGGACGGTGCCGAGCTCGCGCCCCGGAATCTGCTCCTGCGCCATGATGGCCATCACCGAGTCGAGCTCGACGAGAATCTGTTTGAACCAGAGCTCGTATGTCTGGTGCACCACAATGAAGAAGTACTCGTCGTGCACCAGCTCGCCGGCTTCTTCGCTCTTCGGTGTCTGCGCGTTCAGCAGGTAGTCGAGGTGGAGATAGTCCCAGTAGTACAGCGTGTCGCTCGGCATTGCGTCCGGCGCTGCCATCACTGGACATCCGCCGTCCGACACCAAGTCGTTGAGAGGAACCTTCACCGCTTTGTCGTCCGAGCCGCCCGCCGCCTTTGTCATACCTGGAGTTTACCTGTGAATCTTGATACTCGCCTGGGAAGTTCGGGTCGCATGTTGTTCCAGATGTTGGTCAAGAATTCGGTCTTTGTGTCGAAGGCCCCAATTGGAACCGCACTGTTCACCGCGGGTGCACAGGATCGCCGCCTCTCAGTCCGCAGCCTCCTCAGATCAGCCCGCAGCCTCCTCCGATTCATTGTGATTTCGCTGCTTTTGAGGGTTACCGCTGCTTTCCGTCCCCTCCGGTGTCGCGCACTGTCGCCACCGTGAGCGGACCCTCCGGCAGGACGGCCACGCGGGCACCGGGTCCGAGGCGCGCCAAGGCGGCGGCCACCGCGCCGTCGAGGTCCAGCGCGTGGTGCAGCAAGCCACCCGGGAACGACCGCTCGTTGACGCCTTCGGAGTGGAGGTGCACCTCTGCGCGCGCCAGCACCCGCCCGAGCACCTGGGCCTGCCAGCGGTCGAGCTCGGGCGCTCCTGACGCCCCCACAAGGTCGTCCGGGCTGCGCGCCGCGGCGAGGAGGCGGGCGAACGCGCCCCCGGCGGGCACCCCGTCTTCGCAGGCGGCAGCCATGACGATGATTCCGCCCGGGCGCACGATGCGTTCGGCCGCCGCCATCCCCTTGACCGCCTGGTACAGGTTGCGGTCGAGCGGGTAGCCGCTGTTCGTCGACACCACCAGGTCGAAGGGCGCGTCGACCTCGCGCATGGCAGCGGACTGGACGTGGGCGCAGGCGGCATCGTGACTTCCGGGGAGCGGGCCTGCGAACACGGCAGTCACCTGGCGCGCCCGATTGATGGCGACGTCGAGCGACAGGTGGGGCGGGGCCAGCGCGGTCGCGGCGCGGACGAAGTCGTGCACCGGGTTGCCGGCGCGGGTGACGAAGGTGGCCCGGCCGTCGGCGATGCGCCGGGGATGGTGGGCCTCCAGGATCGTGTCGCCTGCGGCCAGACCCGGGCAGACCGCCTTGGGCCCACCGCTGAAGCCGGCAAAGAAGTGTGGCTCCACGAACCCGGTGATGATGCGCAGATCCGCCTCGACGTACTGGCGCTGCAACAGCACGGGTGCCCCGTCCACCGCGCCGACCTGCACGTGGGCATCCTCGTCAGTCGCATCGTGGTCGATCACGGTGTAGCCGCCCACGAGATCGGCGCCGATGAGTTCCTCCATCTCCTCCCGGGTGGCTTGGCGATGCGTCCCGGTGGCGCAGAGCAGCGTGATGGAACTGGTGGGGACGCCGGCGCGGTCCAGCTCCGCGAGCAAGGGCGGCAGCACGCTGCGGTTCGGCATGGGTCGGGTCAGATCGGGAAAGACGACGGCCACGCGGGCCGCGCCGGCGACCAGCTCGCGCAGTGGCGGCCCGCTCAGCGGCCGGCGGAGCGCGTCCGTGATCGCCGTCGCCTCGTCGGCCAGCCCCGGTTCGTCCACCGGGACGACGACCTGTGCGTCGTCGGGCACCTCGACCGACGTCCCGTGTCGGCCGTAAGCGAGCTCGACGCGCATGGTTCAGTGCGCCGGCAGATCGTGTCCCGACAGCGATTCCGTGGCGGACAGCATCGACTCGGCCACATGGTCGACGCGCAGTCGCATGCCGCGGTAGAAGTCGACGACGCGCGGGGGTCGGGTCAATGACTGCCTCGACGGGATCGATCTGGTCCAGGGTGAGCCCCATGCCCATCGCTTTGCCGGCGAGGAGCGCAGCACCGGCCGAAGCCGCCTCACCGGAACGGTGGCGCAGCGCGGGCATGCCGAGCACGGACGTGAGGACCTCGACCCACACGGGCAGGCCCGAACCGGCTCCCCCGAGCGTCACTCCCTCCGCCGTCGAGCCGCCGAGGCGCCCGACCGTGACCACCTCCATCACCCGCAGCACGTCCCAGGCGACGGCCTCCACCACGGCCCGCGCCAGGTCGGCGGCACCGTGCGCCGCACCCAGGCCCAAGAAGCCGGCGCGCGCATCGTCGCGCCACCACGGGGCGCGGGCGCCGTCGAGCCAGGGCACGGCGACCACGCCCCGGGCACCGGGTCCGCTCTCCGCGGCCAGCCGGCCCAGCTCCTCGGTGCTGCGGTCGAGCAAGCGGCCGAGCCAGGCCAGGAACGAGCCGGCGGCGGACAACCCGCCCTCGAGAAGCCAGCCCCCGTCCGCGGCGCGGGTCACCACCGCGCCGGCCGGCGAGGGCACCGGGCGCTCGTGCACCGGTACGGACACGTTCCCGGTCGTGCCCCAGCTCACCATCGGGTGGTGTTCCGACGCGCCCGAGCCCAGCACCTCGCACTGGCGGTCGCCTGCGCCGATGACCACGGGCGTCCCCGGCCGCAACCCGAGCTCGGCCCCCGGCACCGCTTTGAGGTGGCCCACGACTGTGTCAGACGACACGACGCTCGGAAGTTTGCCCAGGGCCGGCCCAGCGAGCTCGCGCACGGCGTTGCCGTCGAAGTCATAGAGGCCGCTGCGTGACGCGAACGTGGCGTCCGTCACCATCTGGTCGGTCATGCGATAGACGATGAAGTCGCGCGGCGACAGGATCACGTGCGCCGCCTCCATGCGCTCGGGCTGGTGCGCGGCCAGCCAGGCCAGCTTGGCCGCCACGGCGCCGGCGTCGAGCGGGATCCCGGTGCGGGCCCGGTTGATGTCGTCACCGCCCATGCGGTCGGCCAACTGGCGCGCCTCGGCCGCGGCGCGGTGGTCGGACCACAAGATGCCCTTGCCGATCGGGTCACCTTGCGCAGTGACGGGGACGAACGTCTGGCGGGCGCCCGAGCAGGCCACCACGTCGACCTCGCCGAAGGCGCGGGGCGCCAGGGCTCGCACCTCGGCGCAGGCAATGACGACGGTCGTCCACCAGCGCAGCGGGTCCTGCTCGGTCCAGCCCACCTGCGGGTAGGTGGTGGTCAGCTCCGAACGGCCTAACGCGGCCAGACCGTCGTCCCCCCACAGGCCGACCTTGGTGACGGTGGTGCCGAAGTCGATGGTGAGGATCACCGGCCGTGCACCAGCGCACGCACCAGGCCGGCCACCTCGGCCGGATCGGGGTCCTGATAGATCGTGCGGCCCATGGCCATGCCGGCTCCTCCACCTTCCATCACGTCGCGCACCTCGTCGAGCACGTGGTCGCGGCCTGCCCCCGTCACCGGACCCCCGAGGAAGAGGACGGGCACGCCAACGCTGGCCACCACCCGGGCGACGGCGCGCTGGCGCTCGGCGCCGGGTGCCGCCGCGGGCACGGGAACCTTGATCACCGGCGCGCCCATGTCGTGGGCGATGACGGACGCCATCACGATGGCGTCCGTGTCTCGGCGGATCCGACCCTGGTGCCACGCCAACGGCTCAATCAACGCCTCCAGCCCCGCCTGGCGCGACTGCTCCAGGACCTGACCCAGCAATTCGAGCGCCGACGCCGTGATCGGGTCGTCCATGTCGATGCGCGTCATGTGCTTCACGCCCGACCAACCGTCGGCGGCCGCCCGCGGCACGCTGGCCACCAGGCGGTCGTCCAGCTCGAATGCGGAGCCGGCCAGGCCGGTGCGGTTGATCGACAGGTAGGTCCGGTGGAGCGCGGTCAGGTGACCCCCTTCGGCCAGCCCGGTGAGCGGCTGCGCCGTGGCGAGGATCCCGTCGCACGAGGGCAGGGCCTGCGCCAGAGCCCCGAAGAATTCCGCCCAGTTCTCGGTCGTCAGGACGGCGCGTGCGCGGTGGTCCGCCGCCAAAATCAGGGCCGGCGTCGGCAGCGGTGCGGTGCTCATCCTTGGCCACCGGACAGGGCCAGCACGACCTTTGCCAATGCCGAGAAGTCCTCGCGCCCGTAGCCGGCGGCGCTGGCGGCGGTGAGGAGCTGGCGGGCCGTCGCGGTCGTGGGCACCGGCACGCCGCAGCGCACGGCGTAGGCCATCGCGAGGTCGAGGTCCTTGGCCATGAGATCGGTCATGAAGCCGGGCTTCCAGCCGTTGGAGGCCGGGCTCTCGGGGATCACCCCCGGTACCGGCAGGCGGGTGCGCACGGCCACGCAATCACCCGTGGCGTGCGTGAGGACCAACAGGAGCTTCTCCATGTCGACCCCGGAGCGGACTGCCATGGCGGTGGCCTCTGCCGTTGCCGTCATCTGCGCGGCGTAGATCACTTGGTTGCAGAGCTTGACGACCTGGCCCATCCCCGGGCCGCCGACGTGCACCACGAGCCCGGAGAAGGGATCGAGAGCCGGCCCCATGTCGGCCAGGGTGTCTGCATCGCCGCCCACCATCAGGGTGAGCGTCCCGTTGTGCGCGCCGGCCGTGCCGCCGGAGAGCGGCGCGTCGAGATACCGCGCGCCCGTCTCCGCAACCCGGGCGTGCTGGGCCCGCTCCGCTTCGGGGTCGATGGTGGAGCAGTCGATGACTGTCTTGCCGGCGGCGAGCACGGGCAGCATGCCGTCCACCACCTCCACCACCTCGGGCGAGTTGGGCACGCAGAGGATGATCACCTCGGAGGCTTCGGCGACGCCGCGCGGGGAGCCCCCGTCGACCGCGCCCTTGGCCACGGCGGCGTCGATCGGACCGCGCCCACGCGAGGAGACGGTGACGTCGTGGCCGGCGGCAACCAGGTGGCCCGCCATGGGTAACCCCATGGCGCCGAGGCCGATGAATCCGATGCGCATGCGTGGTCCTCCCGACGACCCGATCAGCGGGTGACGAACTGGGGCAGCCACTCCGCCGTGCCGGAGAGGAGCTCGTCGACCATGGCGTCGGTGGTGCGCAGGTCGCCCCGGCCGGCCAGCGGGTCGAGGGCGAAGGCCTCCCCCGCCAGCGTGCGGTCGCCCCGGAGCGCCGCCTCGACGGTGAGCTCCTGGGTCGCCACGTGGCGGCGGACGATCTCGTCGTAGGGGGTCGGTAACGCGGTGCGGTCGCGACCGCGGATGCCCTCGCCGTCGATGACGCAGATCGACTCGATCACCGCGTCGGCCGGCAGCCCGATGGCCTGACCCGTGTTCGGGATGTTCACAGGCGCCTCGAACGGCTCGTCGGTGAGCATGGCCTGGATCATCGGTGAGGGCAGTTCGCCCGATTGCCAAGTCTGCAGGTCCTTGGTGCCGGCCAGCCAGGCATCGACGTCGGCGATGTAGCCCGCCTGGTGTGCCTCGCGGCGCTCAATCGGGCTCAGCTCGATGTTGTAGGCCGCGCCCCACTCCGACTCGGGCGTGAGCGCGAACGAGACGAACTCGGCGATGTGCCGGTCGCCGGCGGCGGGGAAGGTGCCCCACCGTTCCAGCAGGGTCAGCTTGAAGAGGTGCCGCTCGGCGAAGTCGAGCTTGGAGAACTTGTCCGCCTCGGGCCGGCCGGGGTACGGGGCCAGGGCACTGAGGCCGCCCACCTCGTCCACCAGGCTGCGTAGGGCGTCGAAGCCGTCGGCGCCGTCCACCTCGAGCGAGGTCAGCACCGGGAAATGGTTGACCCCGGTCACCGACGCCGACACCGCTTCGAAGGGCCGGCCCAGGGCGATGGCCAGGTCCATGCAGAAGTTGCCCACCTCGTGGCAGAGCCCGACCGTCTTGATTCCGGTCTCGCGGCAGACCGCCCGGGTCAACGCCGTCATGGGGTTGGTGATGTTGAAGAGCCAGGCGTCGGGGCAGCGCTCCTCCATCGCCTTGCCGATGCCGACGAGGACGGGGACGTTGCGCAGGGCGCGGTTGATGCCGCCCGGCCCGACGCTGTCCCCCACCGTCTGGGTGATGCCGTGGATGGCCGGGACGTCCAGGTCGACCGCCATGGAGCGGAAGCCCCCCGTCGAGATGCAGACGATGACGAAGTCCGCGCCGTCGAGCGACGCGTGCAGGTCGGTGGTGGTGGCGATCGTCGCCTGGGCACCCATCGCCTCGTTCAGCTTGTGGGCGAGCGCCTCCATTTTGGGGAGCGGCGCCGGATCGATGTCCTCGAGCACGAGGTGCATGCCGGCCAGCGCCGGCGTGCCGAAGAGGTCCGCCATCAGCTCCGGGCCCCACTGATAGCTCCCGCCACCGACGATCGTCACTTGGGTAGGCACGCCGCCACAGTACAGTCCCGGTCGTGGTTCGCCGCAGGAGTCGCGCTCC
This sequence comes from uncultured Acidimicrobiaceae bacterium, assembly GCA_963753115.1. Classification (GTDB taxonomy): domain Bacteria; phylum Actinomycetota; class Acidimicrobiia; order Acidimicrobiales; family RAAP-2; genus Bog-473. The sequence goes on along the minus strand of CAVWBB010000003.1, from coordinate 28,122 downwards.
GTTGGCGCTCGCCGCCGTCTTTGCCGCCAGCGGGGTCGTGCACCTGGTCCGCCCGCAGGTCTTCGCGTCGATCATGCCCCGCGCCATCCCGGAGGAGCACCACACCAACCTCATTTACGCCAGTGGCGTCGTCGAGCTCCTCTGCGCGGCTGGCCTGGTCCGGCGCACGCGCTGGGCGAGCGCGGCCAGCCTCGCCACCCTGGCGGCGGTGTTCCCGGCCAACGTCCAGATGGCGCTCGACGCCGGGACCGGCCGCAACACCGGCCCGTCGGACAGCCGTGCCGTCGCCTGGGGCCGCCTGCCCTTGCAGCTGGTGATGGCCTGGGCCGCCCTTCAGGGCCGCCCCGATCAGGACTGACGTGGAGATCAGGGTCCTCCGCCCCGGCGACGACGAACTCGTGGCGGCGGCCTCCCACCTGTTCGACGGCCCGGCCCGCCCCGGCCCGACCGCTCGCTTCCTCGCCGAGGACGGCCACCACCTGCTCGTCGCCTACGAGGAGGGCGCCGCGGTGGGGTTCGTCAGTGGGGTGGAGATCACCCACCCCGACAAGGGCACCGAGATCTTCCTCTACGAGCTGGCGGTCGACGAGCCCTTCCGGCGCCGCGGCATCGGGCGAGCCCTGGTGGAGCGGCTCGCCGCACTCGCCCGCGAGGCCGGTTGCTACGGCATGTGGGTGATCACCGACATGGACAACGTCGCCGCCCGCGCCACCTACGAGGGCACCGCGGGCGTACCCGAGACGGACCAGGTCGTCGAGGTCTGGACGTTCTGAGCGTCTGCGCCCACCTCACCGTGGGCTCTCGGGAACGGCGGACTGCCTGGGCCGGTTCGGCCAGAGCAAGAGCGCGGCGACCGCGATGGCGGAGCCGATCAGGTTGTCGACGACCCGGTTCGCCAGCGCCGTGCGGGCGGGAAGGCCGCCGAATGCGGTGAGGAGCACGAAGATGCACGTGACGAACGTGATGTAGAGACCGAAGTTGACCCGCTGCACCGAGAACGCGATGCCGCTCGCCACCACGGCGAAGACGGCGAGCAGGGTCGGGCCGGGACGGAAGGCGAGCAGCAGCAACGTCGTCAACGCCGCGCCCGCCACGCTCCCGATGATGCGCAGCACCGCCCTCCGCTTGGTCAGCTGGGGGTCGGGCCGCATGATGAAGAGCGCAGCCTCGGGGATCCAGAACCCGTCGGCCGGATTGGTGAGCCGGTAGAGCACGGTCCCGGCCAGGGCGGCCGCTGCCAGCCGCAGGGCATGCCAGAAGCCGACCGACCGGACACGGGTTGCGCCCCTGAGCGTCGCCGACGCCTGGCGGAGCCAGGTCAGTCCGGTGGCGCCGGCGTGCCGCGACGGGTCGGCATAGCGGGCCAGCCGGCTCCGGGCCATGAGGGCCAGGAGCGCCGTGAAGATCCCGCTGGCCAGGGTGACGGCGCCGACGATGAGCGCTTGCGTCGCGCTGACGTCGAACGAGGCGGAGAACACCAATGACGTCGCCGACGATACGCCGATCAGCGCCGCCTGCGGGCCCAACTCGACGAGCAACCCGGCCCCGAGGGTCCAGATGACCACGACCGGAAAGATGGCGACGCTTTCGATGCCGCACAGCGCGCCCAAGAAGGCCGCCACCGCCACGAGTGCACCGGCGCCGGCCACGATCCGGGCCCGGAAGCGGTGCCCGGGCTGGAACACGGCCATGTCGGTGAAGAACGCACCGACGGCGCCCCACCCACCGACCCGCGGGTATCCGGAGGCGATGCCGACGGCCAGCGGGACGCCGATGGACACCGCACAGATGAACCCGATGAACGGGGACGACATCGACCTCTCCAGGTGGAGGGTCCAGGCCCACCGCTCCCGGAACGAGGCCCCGACCCCGTCGCGCGGTCCGGCGCCTCCGTCCACCGGCGTCATGCCGGCCTTGTCCCCGGGCTGTTCCGTCATCGTCCCATCGCTTCGTTCGCACTTGGGCCAGCAGTGAACGGAGGGCCCGTCCCGCCCACAGTGTGGCTCAGGTCAGCCGCTTCTCACCCCAGAAGCAGGCGAACGGATTGTCGTTGTACGCCGGCACCTCCACGTAGCCCGCGGCGCGGTACAGCCGCTGCGCGTGGACCTGCTTTGGCCCGGTGTCGAGACGCACCGACGCGTAGCCGAGCGACCGCGCCGCATCCTCGAGCGTGTGCAGCAGTGCCGCGGCCACCCCACGCGAGCGGGCGTCCGGTCGCACGTACATCCGCTTGATTTCGGCCACGCCGTCACCCAGGCGGCGCACCCCTCCGCCCGCCACCGGCTCCGTCCCCTCATAGCCGACGTAGTAGCCGCCGCCCGGCGGGCGCAGCTCCGCAGCCGCCAACGGTGGATTGTCCAGACGACCACTCGTCCCGTACGCGTCGTTGAGCTCGGCCCGCATGGCCGCCAGCAACTCGTCGGCGGGGTGCTCCTCCGGATCGCAGAGCTCGAAGCGGACCCCGGCGCCATCCTGTCCTGCCGCACTCACACCACGCGGTCGGGATGCAGCGCCTTGGCCATGCGGTGCATTCCCTCGCGCCACGGGACGCTCGTCGGCCCGGCGAGCTCGTGCATGCGCGTCGTGTCGATCTGCACACTGTCGATGGTGTTCGCCGTCGGCTCGAAGCGCGCCTCGGTACCCGCCACTCCCGCGAGGTAGGTGCACCACTCCTCGATGCTGACCGGCTCGCTCCCGCCCCAGTTGACGGTCACCGCCGGCGTCGAGGCGGCGGCAAGCAGACGCGGCACCATGGCCAGGATGTCGTCGGCGTGCAGCGGGTGGTACACGCTCGGTGCATCGACGTGGACCGGGATGGCGTGGCCCGACAGCATCATGTGCAGGTGGATGGCCGGCCAGCCGCCGTTGTCGCCGTAGGGGACAGAGAGGCGCGCAATGGTGGTCGGGAGTTCGAACCGCTGGGCGGCCCAGCGCGCCGTCCCTTCCGCGGCGATTTTGCAGATGCTGTACGTGCGCAGGAACGGCCACACGCCGTGGTTGTCACCGAGCGGGCCGTCCTCGTCGAAGACGCGGTGGCCTTCTGGCTTGTAGACCGCCGTCGACGAACAGTGCAGGAAGGCACGGGCGCCCCGGTGATGTTCCATGAGGTAGGCCAGGCCGCCGCTGTTGGCCGCCAGGTCCTTCTCCCAGTCGTTCGTCTTCGCGACGGCGAAGTGCAGCACGTAGTCCGCGTCCTCCGGCAGCTTGCCCACTTCGCCCGACACCAGGTCCACCGGGACGCACTCGATGCCGGCGGCCTCGAGCTCGGCGCGGGCGGCCTCGTCGGAGAACCGGGCTGCCCCGATCACGCGGTTGTCGCGGGCCAGGGCCTTCGCCAACGGGCGCGCGACCTGCCCGGTGACGCCTGTGACGACGATGGTGCTTCCCTGCAATTTGTCTTGGCTCATACGCCCTTTCGTACTCGCTACGCTGCCCGCGTGCATCTCTTCGCAGCGTTCCTGGGTGGCGAGCTCGGATCAGGCCGGATGGGTGAGGACCACGAGATCGTGTTCGTGGTCGCGGAGGACATGGAAACCGCTCGCCGGGCGGCCAAGGCCAAATGGGGTGGCGACGGCCGGGCCCACGTCGACGCCCTCACCCGCCTGGACATGATCGACGGCTTCGCCGTCGGGCTGGAACGGGTCGGGACGGGCGACACCACGCAGACCGAGGGGTACAACTAGCCCCCACACGGAGCGAGCACGAGCCCTCACACGGACGGCGACAGGCCCCCGTCGAGGTTGATGGCCGTCCCCGTCAGATACGAGGCGCGAGACGACAAGAGGAAGCAGCCGAGGTCGGCGAACTCGGCGGCACGGCCGAAACGGCCGAGCGGAATGCCGGCATCCTCGGCGAAGCGGTCGTAGAACGCGCGCAGTGTCGCCCCGGAGCCTCCGGCCATGCGGGCCCACTGGCCGCTCTCGATGAGCCCGATGAGGACCGCATTGACCCGGACGCCGTCGGGAGCGAGCTCTTTGGAGAGCGCCTTCATGAGTGCCATGCCGGCGGCGCGGGTGACCGAGCTCGGCTCGCTGGACGCGCCCGGCGCCTTGGCTGCCATGGCCAGCGTGAAGAGGACGGCGCCGCGGCTCACCCGCAAATGCGGGAGGGCCAGCCGGGTGAGGCGCACCGCGGCCATCAGCTTCAGCTGGAAGTCGGACTCCCAGGTGGCGTCGTCGATCGTCTCGAGAGCGCCGGCCGACGCCCGCCCGGCGTTGTGCACCACGCCGTCGATGCGCCCCCAGCGCGCCACCGCCGCGTCGACGAAGGCCTCGAGATCAGCAGGGACGGAGACATCGGTCCGCTGAGCCAGCACGTCGCCGCCCATGGCCTGCAGAGCGGTTTGGGCCGCGGCCAGCCGTTCCTCGTCGCGTCCGCAGACGGCGACCGCCGCACCCTCGGCGGTCAGCTCCGTGGCCAGCGCCAGTCCGAGCCCATCGGTGCCCCCGGTGATGAGCACGGTCTTGCCGGCCAGTTCGAGATCCATTCGTTACTCCTCCCTCGGCGCGGTGGACGTCACCCCGGCCAAGAACGCATCGGCCTCCCGCTGCGAACGCAGTCGGACGAAGCGCAAACGGGCCCACCGCGGGTCGTGCTCGGCTTCGCCGTAGCGTTGACGGTAGACCCGGTGTCGGGTGGCCGCCCACGCGATGATCGATTTCTCGGGATTGAAGGAGTACAGGTTGGACCAGGGCTCCTTGTTGCCGTTCCAGAGCTCTTCCCGGGTGACGACACGTCGCACCGTGCGCGCGATGGTGCGGGCCATCACGGTGGCGAACGGCAGGTCGACCCACACCACGGTGTCGGCCCGGTCCCAGACGATGTCCCGCACGGTCGAGTAGTTCCCGTCCACCACCCAGCGATCCGCCGCGGTCGCCTCGATGACCCGAGCCCGGAAGGTGTCGTCGTCGAGGGAGGTCCACCCGGGCTGGTGGAAGATGGCGTCGAGCTCGATGCTGGGCGCGGCGAGCGCACGGCCCAGCGTGCGCGCCAGCGTCGTCTTCCCCGATCCGGAGCACCCGACGACGGCGATCCGCTCGATCTCAGCGCTCCTGTTCGGTGGGTCTGATCAGGATCTCGTTGACGGCGACCCGACGGGGTTGGGTCACGGCGTAGCGAATGCCCTCCGCGATGTCCTCCGCCAGCATGATCTCGATGCCCCCGAAGGTCTGGGCCATGCCCTCCAGGATCTCGCGCCGGTTGTGCGAGGCGAGCTCGGTCGCCGTCGCACCGGGCTCAATGAGCGTGACCCGGACGTGCCTGGCGGTGACCTCCTGGCGCAGCGATTCGCTGAAGGCACCCACGCCGTGCTTGGTGGCGTTGTAGACGCCGCTGTTGAGGCGGGCGACGCGCCCGGCCACCGAACTGACGTTGACGACGTCGGCCACCGAGCGCGGCTCGCTCTCGGCGCTGGTCAGGAGGTGTGGCAATGCGGCGTGCGTGCAGTAGAGCAGTCCGAGCACGTTCAGCTGGACCATCCGCTGCCACTCTTCGATGGGGGCGCCCACGATGGGGCCCAGCAGCATGACGCCCGCGTTGTTGACCAGCGTGTCGAGCCGTCCCAGCTCGGCCACGGTGGTCGCCACGGCGCCTTCCGCCTGCGCCTGGTCCGTGATGTCAGCCTCAATCACGAGCGCAGTGCCGCGGCCGCCGATCCGCTCCGCCAGTGCTTCGAGCCGGTCGCGCCGGCGAGCCACGAGGGCCACCTTCGCTCCCTCCTCGGCGAGCGCAACCGCCGTCGCCTCCCCGATGCCGCTGCTGGCGCCGGTCACGAGGGCGACCGTCCCTTCCAGTCTGTTCGTCATGGAGCCTCCACGTGGTCTCTGGTCCGGGCCGGATGCGGCCCCGGGCACGGTCTACCGGAATGCGCGGCGGCTCCGCTCGGTGTCAGGCCGATCCGGTGGGCTCGTTCTTGGCCTGTCCGTCCGCGTCGGGGAACGGCTCTATCCCGAACAATCCGACCGGAATGCCGAGCTCATCCGGCACCCGTGTGGGCGTGTCGCGGTTGAGCGTCTTGCCCCGGAAGAAATCAGGCCGGACGGCCGCATAGATCACCATCAACACGACGCCGAGCACGAAGGAGGCAACGATGAGGACGAAGACGCCCCCGATCACCCGGTGCGTCCCCGGAAATGTCCAGGTGGTGTAGCTGTTGCTCGGGGTGACCCAGTTGTACCAAATGAACCACACCATGCAGAACCAGAGGATGAGGCCTCCGAGCAGGGGGAGGATGCCGCGCAGCCAGAGGCTCCGTGTGCTCTCCGTCAAGCTCTTGCGGTAGTACCAGACGCAGGCGAAGCCGGTCAGCCCGTAGTAGAAGGCGATCATCGCCCCGAGGGCGGACACGGAGTCCCCGATCACGCTGCTCCCGTTCGACAGGTAGTTCATGGCCACGTAGAGCACGATCGAGACCGCTCCCATTGCCACCGTCGAGGTCGTGGGCGTCAGGAAGCGCTTGTGCACCTTGCCGAACGTGCTCGGGATCGCCTTGTACGCAGCCATCGACAACGTCGTCCGTGCCGTCGGCAGAATGGTCGTCTGTGTCGACGCCGCCGCCGAGCTGAGCACCATCAGGAGCAGCAGCTTGATCATGAACCACCCGATCCCGCTGCTGCCGAAGACCGATGAGCCCAACGAATTGATGACATCCCCCGAGTTCGCCGAGTTTGCCAGCCCGATGCCCGTGGAACCGACGCCTGCATAGGACTGCGAGGCCACGATCACGATGGCGTAGGTGGCGAGGAGGATGAGCGTCGACAGCACCGCAGCTCGGCCTGGCGTGCGCGTCGAGTCCTTGGTCTCCTCGTTGACCGAGACCGCAGTGTCCCAGCCCCAGTAGATGAACAACATGAGCGTGAATCCGATCATGAAGCTGGTGAAGCTCAGATGGTCGAATGGGTTGAACCACTGCGCGCTCGGCGTCAGATGCCCGGCCGGCGCCTTTCCCGCCCCCACCTTGGCCAGAGCGACAACCGCGAAGATGAGCAGCACCGTCAGCTCAATGCCGAGGAGAACCTTCTGCATGTTGGCGGATATCTCAACGCCGACGTAACAGATGGCCGTCATCACCACGATCCACAGGATCCCGACCAGGAGCACCCAACCGCTCGACGGATTCGATCCGATGCCGTTGGCGCCGAAGAGCAGGAAGACGTACTGCCCCGCGATCTGGGCCAGGCTCGCCATCACGAGGATGTCGGCCGCCACGATCCCCCACCCGCCGAACCATCCCGATCGGGGCCCGAAGGCCCGGGTGGCCCAGGTGAAGGTCGTGCCGCAGTCCGGGTCGGCGTTGTTCAGCTCCTTGTAGGCATAGGAGACGAACAGCATCGGGACGAAGGCCAGGATCGAGATGATCGGCGCCTGCAACCCGTTGATGGCGATGACGACGAACCCGAGCGTCGCCGCCAGGCTGTAGGCGGGGGCCGTGGATGCCACGCCCACCACCACCGAGGAGAACAGGCCGAGAGCCCCGCTCTTGAGGCCCTTGTCACCAAGGTCCTTTTCTTTGGCCAGTGCGGCATCGAGGTGGACCATGGGCGCTCCGTTCGTTCAGGACTGGTGCGTCGTTCCAACAGGGCTGGCCTGCACCATACTCACGCCGGGCAGAATTTCTCCAGACTTTCTGAAAAAAACACTCATCCCGGGCACGGAACGCTTTCCCGCCCACGGTTTCGGTGCCTACGGGTCAGATCGGTGCCCGATATCGTCACCGCGTCAGCGGCGTCCGGCCTCCGCTTGCCCGATGCCGTCGCGCAGCTTCTGGAGACTGGAGGACAGGAGGCGGGACACGTGCATCTGGCTCACGCCGACCGCGGCCGCGATCTCCGACTGGGTGAGACCCTCGACGAAGCGCATGCGGAGGATCGATTGCTCGCGCTCGGGGAGCGAGGCCAGCGCCGGCCCGAGGAGCGCCCGGTCCTCGACGGAGGCGTAGTTGCCGTCGTGCTCGCCGAGCCGCGCCGACATCGGATCGTCCTCGCTCTCCGACGCGTCGATGGAGGCGGCCCGGTAGCCCTGCCCGGCTTCGATCGCCTCAATGACCGCTTCCTCGCTCGCCCCGGTGGCCTCGGCCAGCTCCGCCACGGTCGGATTGCGACCAAGTTGCTGCACCAGCGTGCCGGTCGCGTGACCGAGCTCGAGATAGAGCTCTTGCACCCGGCGGCTGGCGCGCACGGCCCAGCCCTTGTCGCGGAAGTGCCGCTTGAGCTCTCCGATGATCGTCCGGGTCGCGAAGGCGGCGAAGTCGACGCCGCGCTCGGGATCGAAGCGATCGACGGACTTGACGAGCGCCACGGATGCCACCTGCACCAGGTCGTCCAATGGCTCTCCCCGGTGGAGGAACCGTCGAGCGAGCTGATGGGCCAACCCCAGATTGGAGGTGATCAGCTCCTCACGCGCGACGGGATCGAGGGCAGGTCGGTCAGACTCGACGACGTCCGACGGCGGCCCGGGATCCTGTTCCCGGCCCTCCGTCACTCTGCATGCCCCCCCCGGCGCTTGCGCAGCCAGGCGTGCACCGAGCCGTCGTGGACCTCCCTGCCGTGCTCGTCCACGAGCGCGTCAAGGATCTGCTCGCTGAGTCGGGCGACCTCGTCACCATCCGGTGCAGGCGCAGTCGCCATCCCAGCTCGTTCGAGGGTGCAGTCCACGCCGATGGCATCACCGAGTACAGACAGCTCCAGGCGGAGGTCGCCCTGCTGCGCATCGCTGCCCTGCAAGGTCAGCAGGCACAGCTCCCCGACGGCGAGCCGCAGATCCTCGAGCTCCTCGATGTCGAACCCGGCCCGGGCGGAGATCGCGCTCGTCACGAGCCGGGCGAGGACGATCAGATCGCCCCGCGCCGGAAACTTCAGCTCGATTCGGTCGCCGTTCTCCAGCCGGTCGGCCGTCTCCGTCACGCCGCCCCCGCCGATTCCAGCGAGTCGGCGATGGTGAAGACACTCGTGAGGCCGGTGATCTCGAAGATCTTGACGATGCGCGGGTCGGCCACCACGACGTGCAGCTCCCCACCCAGCTCCCGGCAGCGTTTCAGTGCGCCGACAAGGACACCCAGTGCGGTCGAGTCCAAGAACGTGACCCCGAGCAGGTCCAGGACGACGGTCGCCTCGCCCTGCGCGATGACCCCGTGCAGGCACTCGCGCAGCTGGGGAGCAGTGGCGACATCGATCTCCCCGCTGACCGTGATCACGGGGGGTGATGAGCCCGCCTGCTCCTCGATATGAAAGTCCTGATCCACTCCGCCCTCCCGTGGGCTCGTCCTGGCTGCGCCGAGGACGTCATGCAATGCCGATTGGCAGACGGTCTATTGCCCCTGGGGGACGAACCTAAACCTTCTGGGTGCCACCTGGGTTTCCCCGCATCGGCACCAGGGTAGGGGATCTGGAGCACAACCCCGGTGAACGGCAGGCGTCGACCCTGGTCACCTGGTCGGGGGAATAGCGTTTGAGGACGAGCCCGCCAACCCGGGGAGAGCACGTGGCCGAGCCAGGCGAAGAACAACTTCCGCCCACTCCCAGGACCGACCGCGGCGATCGTGCGGAAGTCATCGCGACGCTCGTCGCGCTGGCATGGGCCTCCACGGTGGCGATCGTCTTCGCCGTCTATGGCGGGAATGTCTCGCTCGTCGGGCTGCTCGCCCTCTCGCCCTTCATCGCCGCCCCCTTCGCCCGCCCCTCGCGCGTGGCGCTCGTCGGGATTCTGTCCGCCTTCTTCGCGCTGATCATCAGCACACCACCCCACAGCTATGGCCAGCTGAATCACACGCTGCGCGTCATCACGATGCTGGCGGCGACCGCGGTGGCGATGTGGATCTCCTACCTACGTGGGCAGCGCAACGTCCAGCTCTGGACGGCCCGATCCGAGACAAGGAACGAGAGGCGCCGGCGCGTGGCCGCCGAGACCGCGCAACGCATGCAGACCATGGCCCGGGCCCTGACGACGGCGGCCGACCCGGCCCAGGTGGCCGATGCGGTCTTCGCCGCCATGCGGGACGAACTCCGCGTCGACGCATCGACCTTCGCGCTCCTCGACGAGCGCGGCGTCCTCCAGACGCTCCGACGCTTCGGGTACGAGCCCGACGATCCGTCGGACGGCGTGCTGAGGTCGCTGCGGGCCGACGGCCCCGTTCTGGGGCACAACGTGGCCTTCTTCTCGGAGACCATCGACGACCTCCAGCGCGAGCGTCCCGACATCTCCTCGGCCCTCAACTCGAGGCGGTTCGGGGCCCTGGCCATCATCCCGTTGGTCGTGTCCGACCGCACCATCGGCGCCGTCGTCGTGCACTGGGACGCGGAGCGCCAGATCTCTGAGCCCGACCGGACCTTCCTCTTCACCATCACCGGCGCCGCGGCGCAGGCGGTCGAGCGCGCCCGGCTCACGCTGACCGAGTTCGTCAACCTCGAACGCAGCCAACATCTGCACCAGCTCAGCTCGGCACTGGCCGCGGCCACGACGCCCGGGGATGTGGCCCACGCGGCCATCGCCGGCGGACGACGCGCCCTGGGCGCACAATCGGCGGTGGTGCGGGTCCCCGCCGTGGGTGAGCGTGGCCTCGCCTGCCTCGCCAGCAGCGGCCACCCGGCGCTGCTCTCCCGCACCCTGGTGCCCCTCGAGGCAAGCCACGCGGGCGCCTGCTTCTCGCGCGGTCGGACCATCGTCGCGGGCATCGCCCACGACGACGAGGTGGGGACGGACATGGCGGCCGAGATCGTGCCGCGGGTCCTGCACGAGCTGCCCAAGCCGGTGACCATCGTGAGCGAGCCCCTCATCGGCAGCGGCGGTGCGCTCGGTGTCCTCTCCCTCGCCTTCGTGGCGCAGCCGGAGTTGAGCGAGCCCGATCTGCGATTCCTCTCGACCCTGGCGGGACTGACAGCCCAAGCACTCGAGCGGGCCCAGGTCTTCGAGCACGAGCGCGAGGCATTGCGCGACGCGGAGGCCGGGCGCGAACGGCTGTCCCTCCTCTCCGAGGTGACCCGGCTCCTGAGCTCGAGCCTCGAGCCGACGATCGTGATCCGGCGGACCATGAGCCTGGTGGAGGGGCGACTGGCCGACTCGTGCTCGGTCCTGGTGCCTGGGGAGAACGGGCTCGTCCGGCTCGACGTCCGCGAGCCCAGGCCGGTCCGGGCGGCGCAAGCCGGCGGCGCGAGGAACGGACAGCCCGACGTCCTCCCGTTCAGCTCCGACGCCCCCGCGGCGGTCGCCTTCCGCACGGGCCGCACGCAATTGGCCCCTCTCCACGACGACGAGGACGGCGCCGACCCGACACACACCTCCACCGCGCTGGCCGTGCCCCTGACCGCCAACGGCGAGGTCATCGGCGTGATGACCTTCGTCGATGGGCCGGGACGGCTCTTCGAGGCCGACGACGTCTCGCTGGCGACCGAGGTGGCGAGCCGGGCCGGGGTCGCCCTGTCCAATGCCACGCGGTTCCAGCGGGAGCATGTCGTGGCGGACGTGCTGCAGCGCGCCGTCCTGCCCGACTCACTGCCCGAAGTCGGGGGCCTCTTGCTCGACGCCGAGTACCGCGCCGGCGTGGCCGGCACATACGCCGGCGGCGACTGGTACGACGTCTTCGAGCTCGGCGACGACGAGGTCTTCTTCAGTGTTGGCGACGTCATGGGCAAGGGCGCTCCAGCCGCGGCGTTGATGGGACAGGTGCGAAGTGCCATCCGCGCCTACGCCGTCTCCGGCCTGTCCCCCACCGAGGTCCTGTCGTCGTTGGACCGGCTCTTCGACACACTCATTGAGGACAGGGTGGTCACCGCCGTCGTCGGCACGATCACACCGTCGACGGGACGGGTCGTCCTCAGCAACGCTGGTCACCCTCCTCCCTTGGTGGTGCGCGCCGACGGCAGCGCGACGTTCTGCCCCATGCAACGCACGCTCCTCATTGCGGCTGGACTGAGTGGCGCGCCTCGACCGCGTGACGAGGTGGTGCTCGACCGCGGCGACTCACTGATCATGTACTCCGACGGCCTGATCGAGCGCCGTGGCGAAGTGATCACGAACGGCATGGAACGACTGGCCAACACGGCAATGGTCGTTGCGCGCGCCGGCTGGCCGGACCACCCCGCGGTGACGTTTGCCTCCATGCTGAGCGTCGAAGAGCGCACCGACGACGTCGTGGTGCTGTGCCTCAGCTACACCGGTGTCTCCGAGGAGCGCTTAACGGATCCTCCTGTGGGTACGACACGAGATGGCATGTCAACTCTCCATCTCGAACCAGTGGTCGAGAGCACACCCGTGGCGCGCCATTGGGTGGCTGCGCATCTGCGCGATCTGCCGGCCGAGGTGACGGGGTGCGCAGCGCTCTTGACCTCAGAGCTCGTCACCAACGCTGTGCTGCACGCGGGGACCCCACTGTGCATCACGCTCCACATCCTGCCTGATCGCATCCGCGTCGACGTGGCCGACGGCAACCCTTCGTTCCCTGCCATCAAGGAGTACGGCAAGGACGCCGCCACTGGTCGCGGCCTCACGCTGTTCAACACCCTGGCCTCCAATTGGGGCGTCCAGGCCGTCGATGGCGGCAAGATCGTGTGGTTCGAGCTCCCGGTCGACTTCCCGGTCGCTCCCGTGAGCGTCTCGGACGGCAGCTTCCGTTTCGACCTGACGGACATCGCACACACCAACGTGCGCGGCGAATCGGACGACTCGCCGGAACTCTCGGTCCACCTCTTGGGGATTCCGGTGGCGCTCCTCCAGAAATCGAGCGAGGAGTACGAGGCACTGTTCCGCGAGCTGCGCCTGATGAAGGAGCGATCGGGCAGCGTGCCCGAGGCGCCGCCCCTACCCGAGCGCCTGGCCGTCCTGGTCTCCCAGATCGGCACTCGCTTCAACGGCCTCGGCCCGGGCATGGACGAGATGTGGCAGCGGGCGGTCGACAACGATGTCGAGTTCTTCGACTGGACGCTGGACCTCCCGCAATCAGCCGTGACCGCCGTCGAGTTCTACGACGCCATGCTCGACGAAGCCGACGAGTTCGGGCTGGCGCAACGGCTGCTGACCCTTCCGGCGTCGGCGACGAGCGTGGCCGTCCGTCGCTGGTTCCTGGCGGAGCTGACCGGGCAGCTGCACGGCAAGGCACCGGTGGCCTGGGTGGACAGCCACTTCCATGCCGAGCTGCAACCGATGTCAGCCCGCTGAGCGGACCCGTCAGCGGTACTTGGCGGTGGCCTTCCGCAACACCTTGCCGTAGCGCTCCAGGCCCTCGGACGCGAGGGCTGCAGTCGGTCCGGCAGCGATGGAGACCCGCTCGGGGATGATGCCCCAGACCGGGACCTTCAGCTCGGTCCACCATTCGATGGTCGCCTCGAGGTCGTTGGTGCCCAGACGGGCCGAGCAGATGACCACGCCGGCCGGCACGTTGCTCGGCGTCATCTCCAAGGTCGTGACGACACGGTTGGGCTCGACCCCCCCGGCTCGGGTGGGGATGACGACGGCGTCCGCCCGCCCCAGCGCTGCCTGCACGACGTTGCCCTCTCCGGGCGGGGTGTCGACCACCACGACGCCGTCCTCCTGGCTCATGGCCTTGGTGACCGTGCGCACGGAGGGCCCCTCAATCAGGTCGACCCCTTCCAAGGGATCGACCTCGTACCACTCCGCCGTCGAGCCCTGGGGGTCGGCGTCGACCAGCAGGACGGGACCACGGCCCTTCCGGGCCGCCACGGCGGCCAGGTAGACGGAGGTGGTGGTCTTGCCGACCCCGCCCTTGACGTTGCTGACGACGATGTTCATGGGGGTGTGGTGTTCATGGGGGTGTGATCCTCTGGCGATCGGGGAAAATCGGCCCTTACGGTACCGGCCGACCGGGGTGGACCGTTACGGCAGGAGCAGCGCTCCGAGGCGACGCCGGGTGATGATGACCCCGACGACCGCCATCGCGACGAGGTAGGCGATGTGGGCCAGGAGGGTCCACGCCCAGATCCCCAGGTCGGCCGCCCGCACCAGTACCACCCCCTGGTAGAGGGGGGTCACGCGGACGACGGCCTGCAGCCAGCCCGGGTACACGGTCAGCGGGTAGAAGGTGGCCGAGAAGAGGAAAAGGGGGATGAAGGCAAGCGAGACCATGTCGAAGTCCTGCCACGTCCGCATGTAGGTCGTGCCGGCCATGCCGGCCGACGCGAAGGCCAGGCTGATCAGCACGGCCGCCGGCCAGCACAAGATCGCCCACGGGGAGACGATGTAGCCCAGGATGGCCATGATGGCCAGGAACGCACCCGAGTAGAGCGTGCCGCGGAGGACGCACCAGCTGAGCTCGCCCAGCGCGACGTCGGTGACGCCCAGGGGCGTGGAGAGCATGGCGTCGTAGGTCTTGGCGATCTTGAGCTTGAAGAAGACGAGGAAGGTCGAATCGAGCATGGCGCCGTTCATGGCGGACGACGCGAGGAGGCCGGGCGCCACGAACGCCGTGTAGGGGATGGAGCGGCCGTCCACGTTGATCGGGCCGACGAGGTGCGACAGCCCGACGCCGATGGAGAGGAGATAGAAGAGCGGCTCGAAGAAACCCGAGACGATGAAGACCCACGAGCGGCGGTAGACCAAGATGTTGCGCTCGAGCACCCGCGTGGCGTGGCGCCCCCCGAGGAGCGAGAGCGGTGTGATCCGTGCGGCGACACCCGGCGACCGGTGGTCGAGGGAGTTGCCGGTGCCGGTGCCGGCGGCGGTGGAGGAAAACGTCATCGCCTCACACCACCAATCGCCTGGAGAAGGTCCGCCGGCCCACGGCATAGCCGACGGCGACCAATGCGCACAGGTAGGCGGCGTGCCCGAGGTCAGCCCAGCTCACCTGGCCGAGCGTCAGGTCACGGCAGAGCGAGACTCCGTGGTAGAGCGGCGTCACGTAGGCCACCACCTCCAACCACGTCGGCAGCTGTGAGATCGGGAAGAAGGTTCCCGAGAAGAGGAACATCGGGATGATGGCGAAGCGGTAGAGCGTGGAGAAGGAGGAGTCCTTGTCCTGGGTGGCGGCGAACGCGCTGACCGGTGCGGCAAAGGCCATCCCCGTGAGCACGGCGGCCGGGAGCGCGAGGATCGCCCACGGGGAGTAGACGACTCCGAAGGCCGCCATGACTGCCAGGTAGATGGACGTCACGATGGCCAAGCGAGCCGCGATCCAGGCCAGGTGCCCGAGGAGCACGTCGTAGACGCTGAGAGGGCCCGCCAGCTGCGCCATATAGGTGCGGACCCACTTGATCGCCCCCATCACCGGGTAGGTGGCGTCGTTGGTCCCGATCTGCATGCAGGTGCCGGCGAGGAGGCCCGGGGCCAGGAAGGCCACGTAGGTGACCCCGTCCACCCCGTGCGAGTGCTTGTCGATGAGCGAGCCCAGCGCGACTCCCATGGCGGCCAGGTAGAGCACCGGGATGAGGAAGCTGGTGGCGACCGAACTCCGCCAGGTGCGCTTGTACTGGTAGCCCCAGTAGCGGGCGGCCCGCAGCCACATCGGCGTGGCGAAACGCCGGGCCGCGAATTCCTCTCCGTGCCCGAAGATCACCGGGCGCCCCGACGCCCCCGCGTCGTTCACTGCCGTCATCGGTTCAGTCGACCAGGGAGCGGCCGGTGAGGCGGAGGAACACGTCCTCGAGCGTCGACCGGCGCACCAGCGTGGCGCGGGCGACGTGCCCCATGCGGGCGACCTCGGCCAGGGCGGCGTCGCCGTCGTCGGTGTAGAGCAGAATGCGGTCCGGCAGCACCTCGGTGCGCTCGGCCAACGCGGTCAGCGACGGCGCCACCTCTTCGTGTTGGCCAGGAGCGAAGCGCAGCTCGACCACCTCTTTGGTCGAGTACTCCTCTATCAGCTGGCGCGGCGATCCCTCGGCGGCGAAGCGGCCCTTGTCCATGACGACCAGGCGATCGCAGAGCTGCTCGGCTTCGTCCATGTAGTGCGTCGTGATGACCAGGGTCACGCCGTCCTGCTTCAGGCGGTAGAGCCGGTCCCAGAGGAGGTGGCGGGCTTGCGGGTCGAGCCCGGTGGTCGGCTCGTCGAGGATGAGCAGATCGGGGTCGGAGATGAGGGCGCGCGCGATGGTCAGGCGCCGCTTCATGCCCCCCGACAGTGGGTCGACCCGGTCGTTGGCCCGTTCGGTCAGCTGCGCGAAGTCGAGCAGTTGCTCGGCGCGCTCGCGGATGACCTTCTTGGGCATGTCGAAATAGCGCCCGTAGATCATGAGGTTGTCGAGCACCGTGAGCTCGAGGTCCAGCGAGTCCTCCTGTGGCACGAGCCCCATGCGCGAGCGGATGCGTGGGCCGTCCTTGGACGGGTCCATCCCGAGCACGCGGAGCGTGCCCCCACTGAGAGGGCTGATGCACGAGATCATCCGCATGGTCGACGTCTTGCCGGCGCCGTTGGGCCCGAGGAAGCCGAACGACTCGCCCTTGGCGATCGTGAAGTCGACCCCGTCCACGGCAACGAAGTCGCCGAAGCGCTTGGTGAGCCCTTGGGCCTCCACCATCGGGGACGGCACGGTACCGCCCGCGCCCGTCCCCGTCCGCTCCGAATCGGGGACGTCAGTCATCGGCGAGGAATATGACGTCATTGTCAGGGAACGATACCGTGCCGTCCGGGAGACCAACGCAAGCGGGGAGGACGCGCCGATGGCTGGGACAGGACTGGGGCAGCGCTTCCCGGCCGGGTTCACGTGGGGCACTGCGACCGCGGCACACCAGATTGAGGGGGGCAACACCAACAACGACTGGTGGGCATTCGAGCACACGCCCGGCTCGGGGTGCACCGAGCCGTCCGGCGACGCCTGCGACTCGTGGAACCGCTGGGAGGAGGACGCCGACCTGGTGGCCGGCCTGGGGCTCGACAACTACCGCTTCTCGGTGGAGTGGAGCCGCATTGAGCCCGCCGAGGGAGAGATCTCGCATGCCGCACTGGCGCATTACCGGCGCCAGTGCCTCGGGCTACGTGCGCGCGGCGTCGACCCGGTGGTCACGTTCCACCATTTCACCACCCCCCAGTGGCTCACGGCCCAGGGTGGCTGGGAGACGGACCTGGCCGTCGAGCGTTTCGGCCGCCTCTGCGGTGTCGTGACCGACGCGCTGGGTGACGTGATGAGCCGGGCCTGCACGCTCAACGAGCCGAACATCGTGGCCACCATGGGTTGGCACGCCGGAATGTTCCCACCGGGCAAGAAGGACCTGAACCTCTCACGTGCGGTGGCTGAGCGCTTTG
This sequence comes from uncultured Acidimicrobiaceae bacterium, assembly GCA_963753115.1. Classification (GTDB taxonomy): domain Bacteria; phylum Actinomycetota; class Acidimicrobiia; order Acidimicrobiales; family RAAP-2; genus Bog-473. The sequence continues at coordinate 10,943 of CAVWBB010000003.1, read as the reverse complement.
CGGTGGCACACCGGGTCGCCGTCGAGACCATCCGCGCAGGAGCGCCGGGCGTTCCGGTCGGCCTGACCCTCTCCATGACCGACTACCAGCTGGCACCCGGCGGCGAGGAGAAGCTCGAGAGCATCCGGCACCACGCGGAAGACGTGTTCCTCGACGTCACGGAAGGTGACGACTTCCTCGGGGTGCAGGTCTACACCCGCATGCTGATCGGCCCCGATGGCTGGGCCGGCTACGAGGACGGCGTCCCCGTTCTCGACATGGGCTACGAGTTCTACCCGGCTTCGCTCGGCAACTGCCTGCGCCGGGCCTGGGACTACACGGGCGGCTCGGTCCCGCTTCTCGTCACCGAGAACGGGATCGGCACCACCGACGACGAGCAGCGCGTCGACTACGTGCGCCAGGCGCTCGCCGGCGTGCTGCAGGCCATCGCCGACGGCGTCGACGTGCGGGGCTACACCTACTGGTCGCTGCTCGACAACTTCGAGTGGGCCCTCGGGTACAAGCCGAAGTTCGGGATCGTCGAGGTTGACCGCACGACCTTCGCGCGGGCACCCAAAGCGAGCGCAGCCTGGCTGGCATCGGTCGCGGCGGCGAACGCGCTCGACACCTGAGGCCGACTCAGACGGCGGCGAGCTCCGTGTTGGCGACGATGGCGTCGGTGACGGTGTCCCAGAGGGCCTCGGGCAGGTCGTGGCCCATGCCCGGGATGCTGAGCAGCTTGGAACCCGGCACGGCAGCCGCGGTCGCGTCGCCGCCGCTGGGTGTGACGAGTGGATCGGCCTCGCCGTGCACGACGAGGAAGGGGATGCGCACGCCGTGCAGCCCCTCCGTGCGGTCCGGCGAGCCGAGGATCGCACCGAGCTGGCGGGCCGTGCCTTCAGGGGAATAGGAACGGTCGTAGGCCTGGCCGGCCCGGACGCGCAGCAGGCGCTCCTCGGTCGGATACGCCGGTGAGCCGATGACGAGACTCCCCTCGACGCTCGCCTGGATCGCCTCCTCGCGGCTCGTGGCCACCGGGCGCAACAATGCGGTTATCGCCTCGCCGGTCGGCGCACCCACGGCGCGGTCGCCTGTGGTCGACATGATGGAAGTGGCACTCAGGAAGAGCTCCGGATGGTTGATCACCAGGGCCTGGGTGATCATGCCGCCCATGGACACGCCCACCACGTGGGCCTGGGCAATCCCGAGCTCGGCGAGCAGCGAGGCGGCGTCGTCCGCCATGTCCTCAATCCGGTAGGACACTGAGGAGAGGTCCGTCCCCGTGAACAGGGCCGCCATGTCCGGCAACCCCTCGAATTTCGTGGACAGGCCGCAGTCGCGGTTGTCGAAGCGAATGACGAAGAAGCCGCGCGCCCGGAGCCCGTCGACGAATCCCTCCGGCCAGGCGATCAGCTGCGCACCCAGCCCCATGACGAGCAAGCAGCGGTGGGTCCGCAGGGTCACCATCGGTGACGTACTCGATATCGATTCCGTTGACATGGGCCTGTGGCACGGGTTGCTCCCTTCGGCGGTGATTCCGGTCGCTTTCCTACCAGCCCGGGAGCCTCAACGGGTCGGCCCCTCCGCCGGCGAGGCCGGCGGGCCGGTGGGCCGGTTGGGCCGGTTGGGGCGGAGCACCGTCCTGGCGGGCACGGCGCAGCCGCGGTCCAGGCTCGAGGCCGACGAGGACCGACTGGACCGTCGCCATGACGGCCACGAAGAGCGGGAAGGCCACCACGTCGAAGGTCCAGTGGTCGACGGTGAGCAGGAGGACGACCATGCTGATGAGGGCACCGGTGTAGGAGTGCACCGTCTCGGTCTCGGGGTGGGTCCAACTCTTCATCAGCGTCGGCACCCCGGCCAGGAAGTCGGCGGCGATGGCGGCGGAGATCGCCAGCACACCGTTGCGCGTCACCAGCCAGACGATCGTGCCCACGACCGAGAAGACGCCGCAGGCGTAGTCGACCCGGCGCACCTTCCACACCGAGGCGGAGTTGTGGAAGGAGGCGATGAAGATCAGCAACGGCATGAAGCCCACCATGAACGTCGGCAGCGCACGCAGGCCAGCGCCCTCGTCGAGTGCGACCGCGGCGGCGAGCAGGGGCGCCACAGCCCAGAGCAGCCACGTCACCCGATTGGGCTTCGTCGTCCCCCGGAGGGTGTCCCGGAGGTAGACGGCGGCGCCGGCGGCGCCGATTGCGGTCCCCAGGTAGATCCAGTTCTCGTTGATCACCGTTGGACAGTCTGCAGCGCCGCAGCCCCGCCGTCATGCGGGAGGGGCGCTGCCCATCCTGGCAGGCAGGCCACTAGCTTCGACAATGAACGCCAGACCAAGGAGCAGCACCCGTGCCCGCTGACGGAACGCAATGGAGCGACTGCGATGGGTGAGCTCCTCGTCGTCGCGTTCCTCGGCGGGCTGATCACCGGTCTTTCGCCCTGCATCGTCCCCGTCATCCCGGTCGTGATGGCCGGAGGTTCGACGGGAAGCAGCGCGCGGCGCCCGTACGTCATCATCGCCGGGCTGGTCGTGAGCTTCAGCGTGTCCGTGCTCTTCGCGAGCTCGCTGCTCGGCTTCCTCCACCTCCCCCAGGACCTCTTGTTCTGGCTGGGTGTCGCGCTGCTCGGCCTGCTGTCCATCGGCCTCTTGATCCCAAAGATCGGTGAGGTCATTGAGCGGCCCTTCGCCCGGCTCGGCGCGTCCCGCTACGCCAACGAAGGGGGCGGATTCGTCCTTGGGCTGAGCCTTGGCCTCGTCTTCGTGCCCTGCGCCGGACCGGTCCTCACCGCCATCTCGGTCGCGGCCGCACACCACCACGTCGGCGCAAGCTCGCTCCTGGTCACGCTGTTCTACGCCCTCGGCGTCACGGTGCCGCTGCTCATCCTGGCGGTGGTGGCCCAGCGCGCCACGACGTCCTGGTCCTCGCTGCGCAGCCATCTGCCAACGGTTCGCAGGGTCGCAGGCGTGGTTTTGGGCGTTGCCACCCTCGCCATCGCGTTCAACTGGCTCGGGGCCCTCCAGCGCGACGTGCCGGGCTACACGAGTGCCCTCGAGGACCACATTGAATCGACCGGTTCCGCCTGTACACAGCTGCAGCACCTCAGCGGCGAGCATCAGAACCAGTTCGCCGCCGCCAACGCCCGCCTCGAAGGCAAGAAGGCGACCTGTACGTCGACCGACCAGGGCAACTCGCAGAGCGGCCATCTGGTCGCAGGGGCAACGACGACGACCACGACGACCGCCCCCACTGCCCCGACGTCCCCGCGGAAGCCTTCAGTGTTCATGGCCAGCAAGACGAACCTGCCGAACCTGGGCAAGGCGCCCAACTTCGCCGGGATCACCGCCTGGTTCAACACCCCCGGCGAAAAGCCGCTGTCACTCGGCCAGTTGCGCGGCAAGGTGGTCCTGGTCGACTTCTGGACGTACTCGTGCATCAACTGCCAGCGTGCGCTCCCCCACGTGGAGGGTTGGTACAACGACTACAAGAAGGACGGCCTGGTGGTGGTCGGGGTGTCGGCACCCGAATTCGCCTTCGAACATGTGGTCTCCAACGTCGAGAACGCCGCCGGCAACCTCGGCATCGACTACCCCGTTGCGGTGGACGACAACCTGGCCACCTGGGATGCCTACAACAACGAGTACTGGCCGGCGGATTACCTGATCGACCCGGACGGCACTGTGCGGGCGTACTCCTTCGGCGAGGGCGGCTACTCCAGCATGGAAGACAACATCAGGATGCTCCTCAGCGCCAACGGTGTCACCGACCTCCCCGCCCGCACCGACGTCCCGGACAAGACACCGACCAACGACATCACGCCGGAGAGCTACGTGGGCGACGAGCGCCTGCAGAACGCCGTCGGGACCGCTGTGGTGCCGAACAAGGCGATCGTCTACCACCCGCCCGCCACCATCCCCTCGAACAGCATGGCCTTCGGCGGCACCTGGACCGTGCACAACGAGGAGGCGACAGCCGGGAGCAATGCGACGCTCGGACTGCAGTTCACGGCGGACGACGTCTATCTCGTCATGAGCGGGCAAGGCACGGTCGGGGTGTCCTACAACGGCAAGCATCTGACGACCGTGCCGGTCTCAGGCATCCCCAAGCTCTACACACTGTTCTCTGGAAATGTGCTGCAGACCGGCCAGCTCACGTTGAGCTTCTCGCCCGGCGTCGAGGCCTACGACTTCACATTCGGGTAGCACCGGCCGGCGCACCACTCTGATTCGAAGCTCTCGGTCTGGGTATGGACCGATGACGACGAACCAAGGAGAAGCATGGCGCTCGAGGACAAGGCAAAGAACAAGGCTCAGACCGCGCGAGGCAAGGCGAAGGATGTCGTGGGTCGCGCCACTGGTGACAAGCCGATGGAGACCGAGGGCAAGGTCGATCAAGTTGTCGGCCACCTCAAGGACGCTGGTGAGAAGGTGAAGGACGCGGTGCGCAGCGGCACGTCCGATACGAAGAAATAACCGGAAAACTCAAGAATTCAGAAAGAGCACACGCCCGGCGAGGGCGTGTGCTCTTTCAATTGATGGAACGTTCCTTGCCGACCCAGTAGGGCGCGCGCAGTTCGCGTTTGAGGATCTTGCCCGACGGGTTGCGCGGCAGGGTGTCGATGGCCTCCACGGAGGTGGGGCACTTGTAATGCGCAAGGATGGCGCGGCAGTGCGCAATCACGGCGGCTTCGTCAAGGGTCTCCCCCGGAGCCAGCACGACGATCGCCTTGACCGTCTCACCCCACTTGGCGTCGGGCACCCCGATGACGGCGGCATCGACGACGGCGGGATGCGACAGCAGGGCATTCTCGACTTCGGCCGGGTAGATGTTCTCTCCCCCGCTCACCACCATGTCCTTGATGCGGTCGTGCAGATACAGGTACCCGTCGGCGTCGAAGTACCCGGCATCTCCGGTGCGGAGCCACCCGTCGGCATCGAGAGTGGCCGACGTCTCTTCGGGTTTCCGCCAATAGCCCGCCATGTTGTACGGCGAGCGGGTCCACACCTCCCCCACCTCTCCGAGCGCGGACTCGCGCCCCGTATCGGGGTCGACCACCCGCAACGCGACCGACGCATGCGGTTTACCGGCCGAACGCAGCAGTCCACGCCGCGGGCCATCGGGATCGTGGTCCTCGAAGGCCAGGGACGTGATGGCGCCGGTCGTCTCGGTCATCCCGTAGACCTGGCAAAAGGCACAGCCGAACGCCTGCATGCACTTGACCAGGACATCCTCGGAGATCGGCGACGCACCGTAGAAGATGATGCGGAGACTCGAAAGGTCGGTGTCCTGGAGTGCAGGCGTTGCCAGGAGGAGCATCAGGACGGCCGGGACGACGAACATCTCGGTGATCCGCTCAGAGGCGATCAACCTGAGCAGCTCATTGGGATCGACGTCGCGGAGAATGATCGACCGGCCGCCGCCAGACATGGCACACAGTGCCCAGCCAGACCCGCCGATGTGGAAGAGCGGCATGGCGACCAGGCTCACGGTGTCGTCGGTGATGTGGAACGTGACGTTGGCTTCGGAGATCGCGGTGGACAGGTTGGCATTGGTCAGCATCACGCCCTTGGGCAGGCCCGTTGTCCCCGACGTGTAGAGCTGCATGCTGACTTCGTCGGGCTCGCCGACGTGGCCCGGATCCTCGGCGGCGGTGCCCTCGATCCACTCGGCAAAGTTCTGCGCACGCGGATCAGTGCATGCGGGTGTTCCGTCCCCGATGACGACGATCCGGCGAACCGAGGGCAGCCCGCTCGCCATGTCGTCGAGCGTCGACAGGTAGTCCGCGTGGATCGCCAGGAGCGGCGCACCGGAATCGTCGATGATGGCCGCCATCTCGGCTGGCGACAGACGCCAGTTCACCGCCACGCTCACGGCGCCAATGAACGAACCACCGAAGAGGAAGTCGAAGTAGGGGATGCCGTTGCGGTCGAGAAACGCAATGCGGTCGCCGACGCCGAGGCCTTCGCGCTTCGCCGCCTGCGCCACGCGACAGGCCGCGTCGAACTCCTCGGACCAGCTGCGGCGCGCGCTCCCCTGGACCAACATCTCGTCGTCTGGTTGGTGACGCGCCAGGTGGCGGAGGAGTCCCGCCACGGTGTAGCGGTCCCTCTCGGTGACGATGACGCTCGTTGCCATCTGTGACCACCTCCTCCTCGCGACCTTTCGGCACGGGACCCTACTGGGCCGAAAGTACCGCAATGGGCCCTGCACGGCCCCGCCGGGGCAATCTCAGTGTCTTGAAAGATGAGCGTTACTACTGGTCAGGCGCTTTTTCTAGAAATTAAGGGGGAATTTACGTGTGTTATTGACCCAAATGCGGTTCTCCCACCAGGGACTTTGTGAATGTCGTCACAAAGATCCCCACTAAAAGTCCAGGTCAGGAGGCTGATGAAGACAGCGAACACGGGTTCGAGCACCCATCCTGTAGATTGCCTTCGACAAAACCGAATTGGCCTTTCTGATGCAAGCTCCGAACAGAGTTTGAGCTGCATACGGTAAGCACATGGTCAATTCGGACCATTCAGATTGACAGAGGTCTCGACGCGCCCGATTGCCGGGTGAGCGGGACAACGAATTGAGGACGACACCCAGGATCAATCCAGGGGCTGTACACAACCGGCCGCACACCCTGCGGCGACAAGCCAGAACGGATGACGCCTTCCCGCTCACCGTTCGGGGCGCGAATGCAATGGCCGGAGCCCGCCTACACCGAGCAGAGCCTGGCGCGTGCTCACCACATGCGCCCGACGAAGGGAGGTGCCGTGCGGATCCGCATTGCACTAGGGGCGGCAGTCGCCGCCATAGCGATACCCGCGATCTTTTTCGCGTTCTTCAGCAGTACCTCAGCAGCTTCGGACCGGGTAACCCGCCACGAAGCGATCAGCCAACACCGGGCGCCGGTGAAGATCGACGACACATTGATGTCGTACGACCAGGCGCGCAACGTGGCCCAGGTGGTCAACTACGCGAACGCAGTCGAACTCGGGCAGGAGAAGACGTATCTCACCGAGTTCGCATACCTGAAAACCGTTGCGTTGCAACGGCAGCAGGCCGCAGCGCAGGCTGCTGCCGCGGCCAAAGCAGCGGCAGCGGCAGCGCCGGTCCCGGTCGTTGCCGCGGCGACTCCGGCGCCCGCTCCCCCGGGCGGCGTTTCCGACGCCACCAGCACGAACACGGCCGACTGGGCCTGCATCCGTCAGCATGAGTCCGGCGGCAACTACGCCGTCGGCAACGGCGGCGCCTACCAGTTCGAGCTCGGGACGTGGACGTCACTGACAGGGTTGCCCTCGCCGGCACAGGACTACCCGCCGGCAGTGCAGGACGCCGCCGCACTCAAGCTCTACTCCCAGCGCGGCTGGGAGCCGTGGACGACCCGCTCCGTCTGCGGACTGTAAAGACCGAACCGTCGAGAGGTCCCGGCACGGGGCCCGGAAATGAGGACCATACCGAGCACCACCATCGAAGGGCTGTACACAACCGGCCGCACACCCTGCGGCGACATGCCAGAACGGACGACGCCTTCCCGCTCACCGTTCGGGGCGCGAATGCAATGGCCGGAGCCCGCCTACACCGAGCAGAGCCTGGCGTGTGCTCACCACACGCGCCCGACGAAGGGAGGTGCCGTGCGGATCCGCATTGCACTCACGACGGCGGTGGCCGTCATTGCTGTTGCCATTCCAGCTTCACTCATGTCGCTCTTCGGCAGCGACACCGCCTGGGCCCAGGCGACCCGCCACCAGGCGGTCAGCTCGTACCTGGGTGCCGAGACGCACCCTGCGGTGCGCATCAACGACACGTTGATGTCCTATTCCCAGGCACGGGAGGTCGCGCAGGTCGCGGCCTACGCCAATGCAGTCGAGTCGGCCCAGAAGGCCAACTTCTTCAACGCCCTCAACTTCTACAAGATGCTGGCCTTCTTCCAGGCCGTCGCGGCCCAGCAGCAGACCATCCCGGCGGCATGGATGGCCACGGCCATGTGCGAAGAGGGCGGTCGCAACAACCCATATGCCGGATACTTCGGGATCCTCGAATGGAACCACTTCGACGGTTACCCGACCGCCGGCAGCGCGCCGCTGTCCGTGCAGCTGGCATGGGAGGCGGCACACGGCCAAGGACCGCCTGATGCCCCTGGGCAGTGCCACAGCTACTAGAGCTGCGGTTGGTCTGGCGCTACCCCGCTTCGAACATGGCCGTCACCTGGGCCATGTCGAAGTAGTCCCGCCATGCGGTGATCTTCCCGTCCACGACGTGGAAGGCACCCATGACGGGCAGGGGGGCAGCCTTACCGTTGATGGTGAAGACGTCTGTCCTCTCGGTCAGCACCGTGGCGCCATCACTCGCCAGGTGGTGCACCTGGAACTCCAGGTCCTCGCACATCCCCACGAACATGTCGATGACCGCCATGGTGGCCTCGATCCCCTCCGCCGGCGCCATCGGGATGTTGTGGTACACGATGTCGTCCGAGAAGAAGCCACGCAGTACCTCGGGGTCCCGTGTGCTCGCAGCGGCGCAGAAATCCCTGACGACCTGTTCAGCGCTGGGCATCGACGCTCCTCTCCCTGGCCCGGCGACCCACGCTAGCCAACGATCAGGCATGATGACGGCGTGACAGCGACGACGAAACGGGTGGCCGTGCTCGCCCCGATGCAGCCCGAGCTCAAGGCGATCGTGAAGTCATTCGGGTTGAAGCCGACATCAGGCGACGCGGTGTTCTCGCACGTCGGGACGGCCGGCGAATGGTGGGTTGGCACCGTGGTGACGGGCATGGGACCGGCCCTGGCCCGCGAGGCGACCCGCCAGGCCCTCTCGGCCGGATCGATCGACCACGTGATGGTGATCGGCATCGCCGGCGGCCTCGACCCCGCTCTCCCCGTGGGCGCGCTCATGGTGCCCGAGCGCGTGCAGCTCTTCCCCGACGGGCCTGTGTTCACGTCCAACCCCGTCCCACCACGGCAAGCCTCGGGCGCCCTCATGACGACCGACGGGCTCTTCGACAATGACGACGTGTGGCGTCCCATCGTCGAGCGGGGTTTTGGCGCCGTCGACATGGAGGCGGCCGGCGTCGCCGAGGTGTGCGACGCCGAAGGCGTCAACTGGTCCATTTACCGGGGCATCAGCGATCGCCCCGACGAGCACATCGTGGACCAGGCCGTCTTCGCGTTGAGCAAGCCGGACGGGTCCGCCGACCCGGTGGCCGTCGCCAAGTACCTGGCTCGCGACCCTCGGCGGGCCAAGGCGCTGGCGCACCTCAACAAATGCATGCAGTTGGCGGCGCGCACGGCGGCCGACGCCGCCTTCGCCGACCTGTCGAGGACCTAGTCAGCCACCGTCGTCGTCCGCCGGCGGACGTTCCTTTGTGTCCTCCCGCCGAGCGATCACGTGGAGATCGATGTCGTTCTCGGACGCCATGCGAAGAATCTGCTGAATGACCGAGCCTCGCGTCATCGATTGCCAACGTGTGAGGCGCGACGTCCCGATCACGATCTGTGTGATCTGCTGCTCCACCGCCGCGGCAAAGATCGTCTTCGCCACGTCGCCCCCCTCGACGGTCTGCCACGTGCCACCGACCGCCTTCACCAACTCTTCGAGATCGGCCGTGCTGGCCTGGGTGGCGTCCGCATCGCCGGCGATGACATTGATGGCGACCAACGGAGCCTTGACCCGCGCCGCAATGCGGGCTGCTCGCCTGATCACCGAGGCGTTCCCGGGCGCGCCCGTCACTGCGACCATGATCCGCTCCGTCGTCTCCCAGAGCTCTCCCGCCGCCCCCTTCGAGCGGAGATATTCGAGGAGCTCTTCCTCTGTCTCGTCGGCCACGAAGCGCAACGAGAGCTCGCGCAGCGCAGCGAGGTTCTCGGCACGGAAGAACCCGTTCAGAGCCGCTGGGACCTTCTGCTCGGGGTAGATGTTCCCGTGCAGCATCCGCCGGCGGAGCTGATCGGCTGACGAATCGATCAACTCGAGCTGGTCGGCCCGGCGAACCACCCAATCGGGCACCCGCTCGCGCACCCCGACGCCGGTGATGCGCTCGACCGCGTCGGCCAGCGACTCGATGTGCTGGATGTTGACTGTCGTGATCACGGCGATGCCGGCACCGAGGATCTCGAGGACGTCCTCCCAACGCTTCTCGTGGCGCCCCGAGCCCGGCACGTTGGTGTGGGCCAGCTCGTCGATCAGCACCACCTCGGGCTTGCGGGCCAGCACCGCGTCGAGGTCCATCTCCTCCCAGTCCGAGTCGCGGTAGCGGACCTTCTTCCGCGGCACCACAGGAAGGTCCCGGATCTGCTCCACGGTGTAGGGACGCTTGTGTGTCTCGACGAATCCGACGGCCACGTCGGCTCCGCGCTGGAAGCGGCGCCATCCCTTCGTCGAGCATGGCGCAGGTCTTGCCCACCCCCGCCGCCGCGCCGAGGTAGACCCTGAACTTGCCGGTTGGGCGTACACCCTCGTCCTCACCGCTACCCGAGACTCACGGCCACCTCGCTTTGCCGGCTCGCCACGGTGCGTCGGTACACTCCATTGACGCTCCGAAGGACGGAAAGTTGTGACGCACGTCAGACCAAGTGGGCTGGTTCCCAGGGCAACGTACCAGCGGACTGCGCTGGGGCATCGTCGTCACTCTGGCCAGCCTCGGTGTTCTCCTGGCCCTGATGCTTCCCTTTCGGTACCATCTGAGCACGACCATCCCGGCGTTGGTTTTCGTCCTGCCGGTTCTCGTCGGCGTCGTCATCGGTGGCTCTCCTCCCGGGAGTCGTGGGCGCGCTGGGAGGGTTCCTCGCTCTACGACATCTTCTTCCTTCCCCCTTACAACACGCTGACCGTCCGCTCTCCCCCGAACTGGATCGCCCTGGTCGTCTACGCCGTGGTCGTGCTCGTCGTCTCGCAAGTCGTGGCCAAGCTGCGCAGCGCTCAGGGAGGAGGCGGAACAGCCGGACGCAGGAGTCCGAACGCCTGTACGAGCTGTCGCAG
>CAVWBB010000002.1:0-209942 GCA_963753115.1 uncultured Acidimicrobiaceae bacterium | reverse complement strand
GCCGTTCATCATGAAATGGGTGAGTACACCGCTACCCAGTCGATCTGCATGTCGACCTCGGGCGGTGTCGATGAACTCGGGCAGGTTTCATAAGGATCTGCACAGGGCCAGACCATCTGCTGAAGAGTCAGGTGGGTGGGCGTCGTGACGTAGTTGGGCATCGTCGCCCATGTTTTCCCGTCAACGGTGAAGGTGATCGTGCTCGGGGTTGTGATGACACCCCACGTGTGCCACTGGGTCAGGTCCACCCCCGACGGCACCCCCGGCTGCAGCTGCGTCGCCCCGTTCGCCCCGTTGTACCACTCGGTCGCCCCCGACGAGTTGGTGCCATTGGACTCGTTGAAATCGATCTCTGGTGGCCAGGTGGTGTCGGTCCAAAGGATCATCACTTGCGTGACGGCAGTGGCAGACGTCACCCGCGAGCGAACGAGATACTCGCCGTAGGTGAGCGGGCTGTTCGGCCACAAGGCGGCGCCACCCTCAACCCACGCACTGTTCGGCCCAGCGTGAGCGGGGTCTTGGTAGGTGCGCAACGTGAGAAGGCCATTGCCGACTGTCACGTGCGACGGATCCCATGTTGTGCCTGCCTGCCCGTCATAGACGCCAAAGTCGTCACCGCTGTATTCGTGCCAGTTGCTGCCGAAAATGGAGCTTGTGAAGTCGTCCGCAAAGAATGGTTGATAACCGGCGGGTGGTGTCGTTGGCATTGACTGACCCGAGGGATCACCGGGTGGCTGCGCTGTCGTGTTCGTCGTCGTCGTCGTGGTGGTGTCGTGGTTGGCGCCCCCGTTGTGGTGGTGGGTGTCGTGGGCTTTGTTGTCGATGCTCCTACTGTCAATGTTGAAGCTGCGGCCATCCCCACGACGGGTTTGCCGGGTGCCAGACTGCCGGTGGGGCTGTAGGAGGTGGCGTCCCCGTAGGCGGAGACCCCTCCGTCCGAGGCCACGAGCAAATACCCCTGGCCATCTGCGGTGGCAGCCATCCCCACGATGGGCTCGGCTGGGGCCGGAGTGCCGGTGGAGCCGAAGAAGATGGCGTCCCCGTAGGTCAAGATGCCTCCGTCCGACGTCACGAGCCAATAACCCTGGCCGTCGGGCGTGGCGGCCATTCCCACGATGGGCTTGTTCGGTGCCATACCGCCGGTGGAGCCGTAAAAGTCGGCGTCCCCAAAGGCGAAGATGCCTCCGTCCGAGGCCACGAGCCAATAGCCCTGGCCGTCTGCGGTGGCAGCCATTCCCACGATGGGCTTGTTCAGGGTCAGGCCACCGGTGGAGCCGTAAAAGTCGGCGTCCCCAAAGGCGAAGATGCCTCCGTCCGAGGCCACGAGCCAATAGCCCTGGCCGTCTGCGGTGGCAGCCATTCCCACGATGGGCTTGTTCAGGGTCAGGCCACCGGTGGATCCGTAGAAGTCGGCGTCCCCGAAGGCGAAGATGCCTCCGTCCGAGGCCACGAGCCAATAGCCCTGGCCGTCTGCGGTGGCAGCCATTCCCACGATGGGCTTGTTCAGGGTCAGGCCACCGGTGGATCCGTAGAAGTCGGCGTCCCCGTAGGCGAAGACGCCTCCATCCGAGGCCACGAGCCGGTAGCCCGAACCCGACCTCGACCCTCCAGGGGTTGCCGAAGCAGCAGATGACAGAGCCGTGGCCAGTACAGGGAGCATGCAGGACAACGCGGCGAGGATCGTCAGTACACCGGCGCTTCGGAAACCGAGATGCCGTGCTTCGGACATCAATATGGTCGAATGGCGGCAAGAGATCCAAGCGGATCGCCGAATTGCGCCCGAGGGTCTCTGCCCATCCTCTCCGCATCGGCAGAGACGCGGACCTCCGTGACTCCGGTTGTGAGAATGTTGAGGTGACGACCAAAGCCCCGGGCGACGCGAGGCGGCCCCCTTGGTGTGGTTCCGGCGGCAAAGCACATCTGAGAACGAATCCAGGACGGTGACCAACCATTTACCGGCCGACGTAACTGGGGCAGGCGAATAAGATCCGGACTGCTCTATTAGCCTCACCATGGGCCGGCGCTTGCTCGATCGGCAAACTGGCGAGAGCAGTCAGGATTGATCGATGCCCCGTCGAGGTGACTGCTCCATCTGCGCATTGAAGTTCTGTACTCATCGGGCCGCGACACACTTCGTCGCCGAGATCGGTTGGGGTGCCCGCCCCACCCGGAGGGCAACGATGGTCAGGTGGCGCGTGATTGTAAGAATCCGGCCGGCAGCGTTTCGCGTCGTGGGTGAAATGCGGCAGCCTTCCGGCAGGCACGTGCGAAGGCCTCTAGTGCAATGTCCTCCAGGAGACCAGCAACGCCGACAATCGCGAACGCAATCTGAATAGCCGACGTTTCGTAGCGACGGCGAACAGATTGGCCGGTACGTCCCCAACCGCCACGCCCGAGAGCAGTACCCCGTGTCATGCGATATCAAAATTCGATAGTCCGATGTCCGCCTCCGTCCCGATGCTTCGGGGCGGGGGCCAGAGCACAACCTGCCGGTATGCGGTTTTGTCCGTTCTGGAAACTTATTGGTGCGATCGACCGCATAGAGAAGTAGGTGCGATCCGCCGCATAACTCCTCCTCTACCGAAGTGGTGGGGTCAGGCCACGAACGGGACGCTCATGCACCTGAGCTCGAACATGAGTGGATTGGTAGCGGCTGGGCTTTGTTCGCCTTGGGATTCGGCTCGTCGGCGATCTTGGGACACCACCCTTTGCCGCCGTGGCAGCCACGGCGACTACACCGCCCCTCGCATCGGTACAGAGAACTTCGTTTGTGGCATGGGCGCGCGATTGAGCCCGGCGTGGGTATGCCCCTCGCGGCAGAACTGATCAGGACTGGCTGGCCGCCGTAACGGACCTGAGTGCGATGCCTATCTCCTGAAGGTGGTCAACGGCAACTGCCACGAGCATTACAGATCGGGGAGCCGGTCCGCGAGTGGGATATCTGCGGCACGCCCAGTCAGGCCGGTACGCAGACGTTCACCGTGCGAGTCGCGCCTCAGCCAAATGAGCTGGCCAACCCGCCGGGGCTGCTGGGACGGAGAAGATCGCTGTCACGATTCGGCGATCCCAGTTACTGTGAACACGAAAGTACTCAAAGCGTCCGGCTACGAATCCATTCTCGGCCTTCGCCAACCCAGCTGCGCCCCGAACCGGAGTTGTGGGGCAGCGTTGGCCATCTCCCTGCGCACGTAACTGAGGGAGCACTTTTGAGGGCCATTTCACGTGCATCAAGGCCGGGCAACAACCCCGGAGAGAAGGGCCGCATGACTCGTGCCCGCCACGCATCCCGGGCACAACACGCCCGGATCACCCACTTCCGTAGGTTCTGTTTCACCGTCGTGGTTGCCGTGGTGGCCGCCACTTTGGCGATCACGCTGGTCCCGGGGTCAGCTCCTTCGACGAACACGACAGCGCAGCCACCCGGTGATCCCTCGGGTCAGTCAATGCCAACGACACCACCCGCCGGTTATCAACCATTCTTTGCGGACGACTTCACAAGCTCCATTTTCGGCAGCAACTGGCACGAATACAGCGGTGACGACTTTGGCGTCTATGACGGGCAGGCAGGCACAACATGGGATCCGTCGCACGTGACAGTCGGCAATGGCCTTCTCACGTTGCGCACCTACCAAGACCCCGCTCACGCTGGGCCGAACAGTGCGTGGGTTGAGGGTGGCGCCGCCTTGTGGCCGAACAGCCCGCTCACCTACGGCGAGTATCTCGTTCGCTCGCGGGTGACGTCTGCCACTGCCGTCACGCAAGTGATGATCCTTTGGACCGACACCACCTGGCCACCAGAGATCGATTTCAACGAGTCCAATGGCACCAACTCGTCGGGGGCGACCGAGTGGTACAACGGGGCGAACGGGGCGACGCAGCTGCAGCCGGGGGTGCCGTCGGGGGTGGACCTGACCCAGTGGCACACGTGGGGTGTCATCACAACCCCGAGCACGATCACCTTCACCGTTGACGGGAAAACATGGGCGACGATGCCCAACTACGTCACGACGCCCACCCACCTGACTCTTCAGCAGATGGTCTGGCCCTGTGCAGATCCTTATGAAACCTGCCCGAGTTCATCGACACCGCCCGAGGTCGACATGCAGATCGACTGGGTAGCGGTGTACTCACCCATTTCATGATGAACGGCGAGGGCCTATTCAGTCGCCTAGCCACTCGTACAACGTTTATCCCATGGGTGGCAATCCAATGTCGGCGCATGTGCTCGCGGCATGCCTCTACGGACTACCTGCGCCTCCGCCTGCTTCAACATCCAGCACCGCGAAGTCGGCAAGCGACCATCACCGGGCTGCTGGCCGACTGTCAACGCACCGGGCCGGCACTGCTCAACTGTTCCTTCGAGAGCGCCTGCAATCGCTGGTGGATTCTTGGAGGGCTGGCCCACGTTCCTCACCACCTTGAAGCGTCAGCGCATGCACGCCGACGACCCAGGCAGGGAGCGCCAGCTCTTCGACAGTCTCATCGACCAGGTCGCCGACGCCCAATGATCGCGCTTCCATGCAAGACAACTCAGGGGCCTATGGATCACCTTTGTATATTCAGCATTGAACGGCCGGTTCCTCCGGTATCCGCGCCTTCGTGGATCATTCACTTGTGCGTGAAGGGAGCCGACATACGGAAGAAGGAGCCAGCCGCGTCCAGTCTCTAAGTCTCTCGACGCCAAGATTGTGCGGGTCTGATATCGCACTTGCTCAGATCACGGCTAAATGGCGCAGGTCTCATTTGACTTTCGAGGCGGAGCGGGTGCGATTCGCTGCTGCTGGGTTCGACCTCAATCGCAGCGCCCACCAACCTGAGGCTGCATGGGAAGCAAGCTGCCTCGGCTTCGCCTTTTCTCCTCATCACTCTCGCCTTCTACGGCTTCAAGCGGGCATTCTCATTTGTCTACGGACGACGATGCGGGGCCCCGCTTCTGGATTCTCGTCTCGAAGGCAAAGGGCAGATACTCCCGAGGTGCCAGTGAATCCTTCTCGCTCAGGATCCACCCTGCGTGACGGAAATGGATCGAGCGGATTGAGAGATCGCCCACTTCAGCAGGGGGCGACGAGATGTGTCGTGAGGTCGATTTGAGGACCGAAACGTCGGCCTGACCTCATTTGTCCAGGTCGCAGGCTGGTTGACGGTGAGCCGGCCTGTAGGCGGGATTCTGTCCAGCTCCCGAGGGAGCCTGGGTGGCCATCCATCTGAGCGGCCTACCTGGGGAACCCTCCCTCTCAGGAGGCGGGCGAGCAGCCCATTTCCCACGCTTGGCCTTGCTCCGGGTGGGGTTTACCAAGCCGGAGGGGTCACCCCCTCCGCTGGTGCGCTCTTACCGCACCCTTTCACCCTTACCTGTGCGAGCCCGGAGGCCCGCCATCGGCGGTTTCCTTTCTGTGGCACTTTCCTGCGGGTCACCCCGACTGGCCGTTAGCCAGCACCCTGCTCTGTGGAGTCCCGACCTTCCTCGACACGGTCCTGCTGTCGCAGCCCGTGCCGCGGCCACCTGGCCGACTCACCGTCACCGACGATTGTGCCACCACCAGGAAGGTGAAGGTGACCGCACGGCGCATCGGTAGGGTGTCGTCGATGTCCGGCGGCGCTCGTCAGCTCTTCGACCCCGAGTCGCCTCCTGAGGACGCCGCCTCGTCGCGCCGGGCCGTCTCCGGCGGTGCCGAGCCGGAGGACCGCCCTGGCGTCCACTCCATCGGGGGTCTCTACGAGCAGGTCGAAGGTGCCCTCAGCCAGGCCTTTCCCCGGAACCGCCACCTCTGGGTCCGCGGCGAGATCCAGCATGTCTCGGACCACCGCTCGGGCCATCTCTACCTGAGCCTGGTCGATCCCGAGGACGACGGGTTGCGGCGGGACCGGGGGCGCGGCGGCGTGCCGACGTTGAACGTGAAGTGCTGGCGCAGCTCTTGGGCGCCCCTGCGCCACGGCCTGGCCAAGCAGGGCATTGAGCTCGCCGAGGGCATGGTGGTGGTTCTGCGCGGCGCGCTCGACCTCTACCGGGCCAAGGGCGAGATCAGCCTCATCCTCGCCGAGGTCGACGTCACCGCGCTGCTGGGTCGTCTCGCTGCGCAGCGGTCGCTGCTCCTGCGGACGCTCGAGTCGGAGGGTCTGTTGGGTCGCAACGCAGCGCTGCGTGTTCCGGACGTCCCCCTCCACGTCGGGCTGGTTGCCAGCCGGGACACGGAGGGCTGCCGCGACTTCCTCGGCCAGCTTCGAGGGTCGGGTTTCGGATTCCGCGTCTCGCACGTACCGGTCACCGTGCAGGGCCCGGCGGCGGCGGCGTCGGTCGCCCGCGCCCTGACGGCGCTCAGCCGCAGCGATTGCGACATCATCGCCCTGGTTCGCGGCGGGGAGCGCGGGCAGACCTGGCCGCCTTCGAGCACGAGGCGGTCGCCCGCGCCGTGGCGGTTGCGACCAAGCCGGTCTTCACCGGCATCGGGCACACGGGCGACGAGACCGTGGCTGACATCGTGGCGGCGCGGGTGTGCATCACGCCGACCGAGTGTGGGCAGCAGATCGTGGCGGCCACGGCGCGGTGGTGGGTGGCCAACGTGGCGGGGCCCGCCGAAGTCCTGTCCCGCCGCGTACCCGCCTTTCTCGACGAAGCGCAGGCGCGCGACACCCAGGCCCGCGGTCGGCTGACGGCGGCGGCACGACAGCAGCTCCGGGTCCACCGGGAGCGCCTGGGCCGGAAGGGACTGGCCATCGGGCGAAGGGCGCCCGACCGGCTGGACGCCACTGCGACGCGGCTCCGCGCCCAGGCCGCCCGGCTCGGGCCGCTGAGTCTCGGCCATCTCGGACGCCAGGATGAACGCGTGGAGTCGTGGCGCAGGCTGCTCGCGGCGTACGACGTCGAGCGGCAGCTCGAGCGGGGCTACAGCCTGACGCTCACAGCCGACGGCCGACTGGTACGGAGTGCGTCCGCCCTCGCCGAGGACCAGGAGATCGTGACGCGCTTTGCGGACGGTACGGTCAACAGCCGGGTGGTCGCGGTTCGTGCTGCCGCCACGGGCGCCGACCGCGGCGACGGGGGCCACGAGGCAGGAGGAGACGCATGACCGTCCCGGACGAATCCGTTCCGGTGGAGCAGCTGAGCTTCACGGAGGCGAGCCGCGAGCTCGATGCCATCGTGAACTTCTTCGAGCAGCGCGAAGTTGACGTCGACGTACTTGTTGGCCGGCTCGAACGAGCCACGGCCCTGATCGACGAGCTCGATCGGCGCCTGCGGCGCACCCAGGCTCAGGTCGAGGAGCTCGTGCCTCGACTCGACGCGCTCGCCGGCGAGGTGGCCGGCCCTGATGCAGGAGGTGACGACGATGGCTGACGGCGCCGGGGCTCCACCAGGAGTCGGAGCGGACCAGAAGCTGTATTTCAGGCAGCTGCTCTCTGGCCGCGACTTTGCGAAGGGCGACATGATGGCCCGCCAGATGGTCAACTTCGTCTACCTCGTCGGCGATCGCGAGACGGGCGAGGCCGTGGCCGTCGACCCGGCCTACGCCGTGCAGGACCTGCTCGACATCCTCGAGGCCGACGGCATGCGGCTGACCGGCGTGCTCGGCACCCACTTCCACCCCGATCACCTCGGCGGCGAGCTCGGCGGGTGGTCACTCGAAGGCATCAGCACCCTCCTCCAGAAGGTGCAGGTGCCGATCCACGTACAGGCGGAGGAGGTCCCCTGGGTGGAGCGCACGACGGGCGTCGGTCCGGCCGACCTGGTGGCCCACCACAGCGGCGACGTGCTGCAGGTCGGCCAAATCAGCGTCGAGATGATCCATACGCCCGGCCACACGCCGGGAAGCCAGTGCTTCCTCGTCGACGGTCGGCTGGTGGCGGGAGACACCCTCTTTCTCGAGGGGTGTGGACGCACGGACTTCCCTGGTTCCGACCCACTGGCCATGTACGAGTCGATCCACACCCGCTTGGCCCGCGTCCCCGACGACGCCATCCTGTTCCCCGGCCACCTCTACTCCCAGGACCCCTCGCAGAGCATGGGCGAGACGAGACGCTGGAACTACGTTTTCCGGCCACGCTCCGCGGAGGAGTGGATGGCGATGTTCGGCTCATGAGCACAGCGGAGGGACTGTCCGCCGACAGCAAGGTCATCGTTGTCGGGGCATCGCTCGCCGGATGGCGGGCCGTCGAAACGCTGCGCTCCGAGGGCTACATGGGTTCCATCCTGCTGGTCGGCGAGGAGCGCCATCTCCCCTATGACCGTCCACCTCTGTCCAAGCAGGTGCTGGCCGGGACGTGGCCACCGGAGAAGGCGGTGCTGGCCGACAACCGCCGAGCCGCCGAGCACCGGATCCAAGAGGTCCTGGGTCGCCGCGCCGTGCACCTCGATGCTGCGGCGAGGAAGCTCGAGCTCGACGACGGCTCGTTGCTGGAGGGTGATGGTTTCGTGCTGGCGACCGGAGCCAAGCCTCGACCGCTACCGGGCACCGACGGCCTGCTGCAGCGAGATGGCCTGTTCACGTTGCGCACCCTCGACGACTCGCTCGCCCTCCGGGCCGCCGTCACGGCGGTGGACGAGGCCCGGGTCGTCGTCATCGGAGCAGGCTTCATCGGAGCCGAGGTTGCCTCCACGTGCGCGGACCTCGGGTGCCGTGTCACTGTCCTCGAGGCGCTCGACGTCCCTCTGCGCAACGTCCTCGGTCACCTGGTCGGGTCCCACTTCGCGACGCTGCACGAGGCCCACGGTGTGCACCTGCGCACCGGTGTCGGCGTGCGGGGCATCCGACGCGCCGGCGCCGACGAGACGGGTCGGCTCGTCGTGGAACTCGACGGCGGGGAGACGTTCCCGGCGGACGTCGTCGTCGTGGGGATCGGGGTGCTGCCCAGCACCGAGTGGCTCTCCGAATCCGGGTTGACCATCGACAACGGCATCGTCTGCGACCACGGGCTCTTCGCTGCGGACGGCATCGTGGCGGCCGGGGACATCGCGCGCTGGCAGTGGCGGCGCGATGGCGAGGAGGAGCAGATCCGGATCGAGCATTGGCAGGTCGCGGCAGAGGCGGGTGTCGCGGCCGCACGCAGCCTGCTGGCTGGCCGGGCAGCTGCCCCGGCCTTCACACCAGTCCCGTACTTCTGGTCCGATCAGTACGGCATTCGCCTCCAGGTGCTGGGGAGCCCGCGTGGCAGCGACGAGATCCACATTGCCGAGGGGACGCCGGAAGAGGGCAAGTTCGTCGCCCTCTTCGGGAGAGCCGGGCGGCTGCGCGCCGTCATGGCCATCAGCAGGCCGCGCCAACTGATGGGGTTCCGCCCGCTCCTGGAGTCCGGCACCAGCTGGGATGACGCCCTGGCCCACGCAGCGGGCTAGCCAAAAAAGGGCCACTCGGCTCTAACGGGGTTCGTGCCCCGGGAATACCGTTCTTTCAGGCGAGAGCGATTGATGCAGCACCCTTCCCGTGCTCGAGCCCGCAGCACCCGCAGGCAGGCGCCTGCTGAAGAGCCGTGGCGACGGTGGAGGTCGGAGGGAAGGGGGTCACTCGGGAGGCAGCGATCTCCTTCTGGGCGGGCGCAATCCCGCTCAGAAGGAGATGCCCGAGAGTTCCGGAATCGTGCCTTCGGCTTTGTGCCGGGCCGCCAGCCAGCGTTCACGCGAGGCAACGCGCTCGGGCTCTGCGCGTTCTGGCTCGATCGTTTCACGCGGCGAGAACGTTTCCGCCAGTTCCGCCGTCGTTGCGTAGTTTCCGATGGCCAACCCGGCCAGAAGTCCCGCGCCCAAAGTGGTCGCTTCCAACACGGGCGAGATCTCCACGGGCCGCCCGATGGCGTCGGCCAGGGCGCGGACGAACACAGTGTTGTCCGTCATGCCACCGTCGACGCGGAGTGCCGCGATGGGAAATCCGCTGTCGGCCTCGCTTGCCTCGACCAGGTCGGCTCCCCGGTGCGCGACGCCCTCCAGCACGGCCCGCACGATCTCGGCGCGCCCCGAGCCCCGGGTGAGACCTACGAGTGTCCCTCGAGCGCCGAAGTCCCAGAGAGGGGTGCCGAGGCCGAGCAATGCCGGGACGAACCAGACGTCGCCCGCGGTGTCACATTGGGCGGCCACGGTTTCGGATTCCTTCGCCGTCGCGATGATCCCGAGGTCGTCTCGGAGCCATTCGACCGTTGTCCCCGCCGACAGCATCACCGCTTCGGTGCCCCAGGTCGGCGTGCCGTGGACGCGGAAGGCAACGATCGGGAACGTCCCTGCGCCGCCGCGCCCCATCACCGTGGGGGGATTGCCGGGCCCGACGCACTGGTCGAGCATGCCGCCCGTGCCGAACGTCGCCTTGGCGAGGCCAGGCAGGGTGCAGCCCTGCCCCACGAGGGAGCCCTGCTGGTCCCCGACGATGCCGCAGATCGGCGGCGTCCCTGGGAGCGCGGCGGCGCTCCCGGCCGCACCCGAGGAGTCGACCACCGTGGGCAGCATCGCCAACGGGATCCGCAGGGTCTGCAGCAGTGCCTCGTCCCATCCGATCGTGTGATCAACGAGCGCGGTGACGGCTGCGTTGGTGGCGTCGGTCACGTGCAGCGCCTCCGCGCCCGCCCCGCCGGCCAGCGTCCACGCCACCCAGCTGTCGACCGTCCCGAAACAGAGCTCGCCCTTCTCCGCCCGGGCTCGCTCGGGGTCGACCTCGTCGAGGATGGCCATCACCTTGGTCGCCGATGCATTGGGCGCCACCCGGATGCCCTCCGATTGCAGCACCAGACACGTGCCGACGGTGCGCAGATCCTGCCAGCCGATGCCGGGAGCGACGGGATTCCCGCTGGCGCGTTCCCACACGATGCTCGACGCGCGCTGGTTGGCAATCCCCACCCCGGCGACCGGACCACCGTCCTCGAGTGACGCTCGTGCGACCTGCAGCACGGCGTCGGCCATCCGGGCGGCGTCGAACTCCACCAGTCCCGGTGCCGGTGTGTCGGGCAGCAGGGGAACGTGATGTTCGTGCTCGACCGTGGCGTCCGGACGGACGATGGCGGCGCGGACACCCGACGTGCCGACGTCGACGACCAGAATGCTGCCCCCGCCCGCGCTCATGCCCAGGGCGCCGGTCCGAAGGGGGAGGCCAGGCCGAACTTGCCGGGGTTGAGGATCCCGTTGGGATCGAAGGTCGCCTTCAGTCCCTGCAAGACCTCGAAGCCCGAGCCGAGCGCCCGGGGCAGGAAGCGGGAGCGGTTGAGCCCGATGCCGTGGTGATGGCTGATCGCCGCACCGTGCGCCATGGTCGCGTCGGTGACGGTGTCCCACGCCTGGCGGTAGTAGCGCTCCCGCCATTCGGCGTCACCCTCGGGACCGCGCCCGCCGAAGGTGAAGTAGAGGCACGCGCCGTCGGGATAGGCGTGGGATTGGTGCGCCGATGCCGCCAGGGTCCCGTCGATCTGTTTGAGCGCGCCGATGACGTCGTCGAAGAGTCCGGGGAGCGCCGACCATGGGCCCGAGATCTCCGCGGTGTCCACCACGATGCCACCGCGCCAGAGCGGTGCCAGGGCCGAGACATCGTTGCGGTGTCCCAGCCAACGGTCGACCAGGGCGTGGTCCAGCGGCTGTGCACCCGCCTCGGGCGAGCACTCGGCGTCGACGATGGTGAATGTTCCGGGGAGGATGTCGAGGTCCGCCTCGTCCAGCACGATGAGGACATTGGTGTCGCCCAGATCGAAGTTCCGCTCCGACTCGGTCTCGTCGTAGAGCCGCAGGACGGCCGGCGTGGCGCCCCGGCGCAGAATCCTGCGGCACGCCTCCAGCCCTTCGGCGAAGCTCGTGAAGCCAAACGCGCGCCGTTCCTTTCCGGCCGGCAGCGGGTGCACGCGGAAGCGGGCTTCCGTGATGACGCCGAGCGTCCCCTCGCTGCCCACGAAGAGCTGCGTGAGGTTGGGGCCCGTGGCGGCTCGGGGTCCCTTGCCCTCGGTGTGCACGATGCGACCGTCCGCCAGCACGACCTCGAGGCCGATGACCATGTCCTCGATCTTCCCGTAACGAGTCGAATACTGCCCCGCCCCGCGGCAGGCCAACCAGCCGCCGACGGTCGAGAGGTCCATGGACTGCGGCCAGTGGCCCAGGGTGTAGCCCGCACCGACGCCACCGAGCGCGTGCTCCAGATCCGGGCCGAACGTGCCGGCCCGCACGTCGGCGGTGAGGGACGTCTCGTCGAGCTCGCGAAGGCCGTCGAGGGCGGTCATGTCGAGGGCGATGCCACCGTGTACCGGGATCGAGCCGCCGCAGACGCCACTCCGCCCGGCCGCGGCCGTGACGGGCACCACCGCTTCGTTGCAGGCCGCGAGCACCGCGGACACCTGCTCCACCGACGTTGGCCGGACCACGGCGGCAGGGCGTTGCGGGACGCCTCCTTCGGCGGCCCAACCGATGGCGAGCGGCCACCAGTCGCGTCCCGCCTCGGCCCGGGCGTCGTCGTCGAGCACGACCGCGGCGCCCGTGGCGGCGAGGCGATCGAGCAGTGTCTGCGGAACTTCAGCGATCGGTGCGCCGAGACGGTCGGCGACGTCCGCTCCGGACGCGTCGATAGGAGTGACGGGCGTGGGCTCGGTCACGGGAGATCCAGCCCGGCGGTGAGGAGTTCCTTCTGGCACGCGTCGCTGAACCGGGCCGCTTGTTCGAGCGCCTCGTTGTCGTCCCAGCCCATGTCCGGTGCGATGAGGGCGGCGACTGCCGTGGCGGCCTCCATGGTGGCCTGGGCGCGTTGGATCATGGCGCGCGTGCGGCGCGAGAGGATGTCGTCGAGCGTGCATGCCATCTCTTCTCGGGCCGCGTAGACGACCTCAGCCCCGAGGTACGGCAGCCCTGCGACGACGGGCTCGAGGAGCTCGGGTCGTCCGTCGGCCAGCGCCAGAACGTCGGCCGACGCCGTGCCGTAACGGCGAAGGAGGCGGGCGTGCGGCTGGGCCAACGTCACCGGATCACGGGTCCTGGCGGTGGCGTTCATCAGCTGGAGGGACTTGGTCACGCAGCGCCGCCGGCGCGGGGACTCGCCGAGCCGGGTCACGACGACGTCGACAGTGTCCTGCGCCATCTTGCGATAGGTCGTGAGCTTCCCTCCGGTGACAGTGACCACGCCATGGCCCGATGTCGCGACGGTATGGCGACGGGACAGGTCCGCCGTGCGCTCCGAGACGTGGCCGCCCTTGTCCGGAGGCGCCAGGAGCGGCCGCAGGCCGGCCCAGACGCCGGTGACGTCGGCCCGGGTGAGGCGCGAGGTCGTGATGGCGTTGGCGGCGTCCAACAAGTAGTCGACGTCCTCCGGCGTGCAGGCCGGATCATCGAGCGGCCCGGTGTAGTCCGTGTCGGTGGTACCCAGGTAGACGAGGTCTGTCTCCGGCCATGACACCACGAAGATGGACCGCTTGTCCTTCGGGACCGGGATGACCGCGGCGATGTCGCACGGCAGCCGCTCCGCCGGCACGGTGACGTGGATGCCTTTGGCGGGCCGGATCGCGTGCGGATCACGGCCCTCGTCGAGCGCCCGCACCGCGTCGGCCCAGACGCCCGAGGCGTTGACCACGACCCGGGCCCGGATCGGGAATTCAGAGGTCTCGTCGTCGGGGGCGGGGCGCACGATGGCACCGTTGGCTGTGCCGTCCGCGCCGGTCGTGAGGCGGACGACCGGGGTGTAGTTGGCGACGACCGCCCCGAACTCGAACGCAGCTGTGCGCGCCAGGGCGAGCGTCAGCCGGGCGTCGTCGGCCCGGGCGTCGAAGTAGAGGAATCCGGCCACGAGGTGGTCGGTGTTGAGCGTCGGGAGGTGGGCCAGCGCCTCGTCCTTGGTGACCTCGCGGTGTCGTTTCCCGATGCGCCACCCACCCGTGAGGTCGTACATCCAAAGGGCGGTGGCGTACGACCGGGCCACCGTCTTGGACACGACACCGTCGCGCCCGAAGAGGGGAATGAGAAACGGGAGCGGGCTGACCAGATGCGGCGCGTTGTCGAGCAGTCGCTGCCGCTCGGCCAGGTTCTCGTAGACGAGGCGAAACTCCCGCTGCTGAAGGTAGCGGATGCCCCCGTGGATCATCTTGGACGACTTCGATGACGTGCCCGAGGCGAAGTCGCCCTTCTCGACGAGGGCGGTCCGCAGGCCGCGGCTGGCCGCGTCGAGCGCAACTCCCGCCCCGGTCACCCCGCCGCCCACGACCAGCACGTCGAACTCTTCGTCGGCGAGGCGTCGCAACGCGTCGGCGCGGCGAAAGGGGTGCACCGATGAAGCCTGCCACATCCTTCGCGGCCCGAGACCGGGGGCCTCAGCTGCCATCGGGGTAGCCACCGCGGTGCAAGACCATGGGATGGTGCGGGAGCGTCTCGGGTCGTCGGGTGCTGGCCCGCCAGTTGTCGTCGTACGGCTCCAGCCCCGTGGCCAGGGGAGAGCCGGCGTAGGTCCCTTCCCCGACGAGGTGCTCGAGCGCGGCCTTGAGGTCGTCGGACGGCAACAGCGCCGAATTGCGTCCGCCATGATTCTTCGACGGCGCTCAGGATCGCGCGGGCCGAGTGCTGGGCTTTCTGTCCCTTCGGCGTGAGGCGGAGCACGTTGCCCCGGGAGGCGGTCACGTCCGCCTCCGTCACGGCGCAGCCCGTCGCTCCTGCCAGCCCGCGGCCATGGCGTTGGCCTCCCGTGACACGCCGGTCAGGCGGGGCAGGTCCCTGACGCGTGTTCCTCCGACGCTGAGCACGCGCAGGGTGTTGGCACTGATGGACAGTGAGGTCCGTGCGTCCGACTCGACGTCCAGCGTGAAAGCCAGGAGGACTCCGCTGAGCAGCGGCGAGAGCGCACCGAGCCGTGGGAGTCCGGCGGTTGCCTCGCCGGCGCTGCCCCGATCCGGGGGTTGCTCGGTCTTGCCGCCCTGTGTGGGATGGATCACGGGAAGATAGGCCGGTGAGTCGATGCTGAGCTGCTCGAAGATCGCGCCGAGCGCTCGCTCCAGACGGTCGACCATGGTCGCGCCCAGGCGGGTCCGCCAGCGCCCGTCGATAGCGGCCGGGAGCGGTGACCAGACCTCCATGGCACGCCGGCCGCCTCTCCTGGCACGCACGGTGGCCGCGTCCTGGGGTGGGTTTCGCAGCGGCTGGTCCACCGGAGGAGTGACCGAGACGTAGCCCCAACGGCGCAGCCCGCCCAGGAGGAGTCGAGCCGTGCGCGCGTGGGCGCGGAGTTCGGCCACGGTGACGGGCTCGTTGCCGTCGAGGTACTGCAACACATTGGCCCACAGCGGGAACGACACCAGCCAGGGGGCGTCGGACTCGACGTCGGGGTCCTTCTGGCGGGTTGTCCGGTGCGCGAGCAGGTGCTCCGCCTCGTTGTCGATCTCGATCGTGTGTGCGACCAGCGCCTGCGACAACAGCGTGGGGAGGGGGAGCGACGGCGGCACCACGCCCATATTCGCGGGACGTAGGGTCCACCCGTGCAGCCGGTGCCGGATGACCGCTTGGCCTCCTACCGGCAGACGGTGGTCGAGATCCTGCGGCCCGGGAAAGCCAGCGTCACGATTCGGTCGGCCCCGGACGTCGACGAGTCGGCCTGGCCCTGGCCGACCGGAGGACCAGTGCACATGCTGACTGCCTGGGATCCCGGCCTCGAGCGACCCGGCCTTGCACGCAACCGCTCGCGGCAGGCGGCGCTCGAAGCGGACCTGGGCCTCCTGGCGGTCCGACTCTGCGCCGCCGTCGGGACCGATGCGGTCACGGGCCGGCGCGAGGAGGGCGTTGCGGTTTTCGGGGCCTCCGAATCCGAGGTGCTGGCGCTGGGGGCTCGCTACGGCCAGGACGCCGTCTTCGCCTGGACGCCGGGAGCGTGGGCCATCGTGGCCTGCAGGGACGGACGGCGCCTGGTGTCAGGGTGGTCGCTGTGTCCGCCCTGGTCACGACAGGCGTGAGCGACCTCAGACGTTCCTCAGCAAGCCGAATTCGCTTCAGGCGGTGGTTGCGCGCGCCGATGCCATGGAGGGAGGGCGGCGCGCGTCGGCACGCTGCCCCAGTGGGGGAACGATGGAGCCATTCGAGGAGAGCTGGGACGATGTCGCGTCGGAGGCGGCACGCGACCCCGCGTCGGCTGCGGCGCCCGTCCCCGCGTCGGAGGCGGAGCTCGAGGCCGAGTTCGCACTCGATTCTGATCCCGAGGAGCTCTGGCGCAGCCTCATTGCGGACGAGGAGCATCCCCGGTACTGGTCCGAGAGCGTGTGGTCACACGACGCCGCAGAGAGGCCCGAGATCGGCGCCTTGCTGTTCGCCGAGAGGGGATCCGAGGTCGAGCTCAGCAACGAGATCCGCCTCTCCGAACTGTGGGGCTACTGCGAAAGCGGTTGCCTGGCGATGGAGGAATTCTTCGAGCTCTCGGCCCTCATCACCGAGGTCCTGGGCCTGCCGGGCTGCCTCTGTGCGGACTGCGACATGCTGGGTCGCCCCAACGTGAGCCCGAATTGGGCTCTGGCCACGACCCAACTGTGCCGGTCCCACCTCCGTTTCCGGTTGGGCCATGTCCGGATCGACGGGGGCACCAGCCGCCGGTAAGCAACCGGCTCCGTTCGCCGGCACGGTGCACACCGGCACGGTGCACAATGGGTGCGTGACGTTGGCCGCCCGTGTCTACGCCGCGTCCCATCTGACGGGGACGTTCGTCCTGCGCTCGGGCCGCACGGCCGACCACTACTTCGACAAATACCGCTTCGAGTCGGATCCGGCTCTCTTGGCCGAGATCGTCGACGCCCTCGTGCCACTCGTGCCCGCGGGGACCGAAGGGCTGGCCGGACTGGAGCTCGGAGGCATCCCGCTGGCCACGATGCTGTCGTCGGTGACCGGGTTGCCCGCCTACTTCGTGCGCAAGCAGCCAAAGAAGTACGGGACCGAGCAGATCTGCGAGGGCGGGGACGTGGAAGGCCGCCACCTCCTCATCATCGAGGACGTCGTCACCACGGGCGGGCAGTTGGTGCTCTCGGCTCAGGATCTCCGTTCCGAGGGGGCCGTCGTCGAGCACGCCGTGTGCGTGATCGACCGGGAAGGCGGGGGATCCGACGTGACGGCGGCGGAAGGGATCACCCTCCATGCCCTCTTCACCATGCGCGATCTCGAGGCGTTCGGGCCCGGGGCCTCACCGCCGTGACCCGGCCCGGCCGGGTCCGATCGGCGAGATTCTGACAACGATTGTCAAAGAGGGTCGGACTCCCGCTAGGGTCAACACGCCATGCAGTCACCCGACGCGCTGACCGATCTCTTCCGGGCTCACGGACGCAAGATCACTGCGCAGCGCCAGTGCATCTTCAGGGCCCTGGAGGGGGACGTCACCCACCCATCCGCCGAGCGGGTGCACGAGCGCGTGCGCGAGGAGATGCCCAACGTCTCCCTCAAGACCGTGTACCAGACGCTCAACGACCTGGCCGACCTCGGGGCGATCGCGGTGCTCGACGTGGGAACCGGTTCGTCACGTTTCGACCCCAACGTCGAGACGACCCATCATCACCTGGTCTGCCGCAGCTGTGGCAAGGTGCGCGACGTGGCAGCGGACATCCCGGGGCTCCGGGTGTCACGGCGGGCCACCCAGGGCTTCGCAGTCGACAGCGCCGAGGTTGTCTTCCGCGGCCAATGCGACACCTGCCGAGGATCTCAGCAGCACCCGTAGCACCACGAAACCGAACACGAGAGAAAGGGCACGACATCACCATGCCAGCACTGAAGGGCTCCCAGACCGAGGCCAATCTCAAGGAGGCGTTCGCCGGCGAGAGCCAGGCCAACCGCCGCTACCTCTACTTCGCCCAGAAGGCGGACGTCGAGGGCTACCCCGACGTCGCGGCGCTCTTCCGCTCCGTCGCCGAGGGAGAGACCGGGCACGCCTTCGGCCACTTCGACTTCCTGAGGGAAGTGGGCGACCCGGTGACCGGGGTACCGGTGGGCGCCACCGAGGACAACCTCAAGTCCGCCATTGAGGGTGAGACCTACGAGTACACCGAGATGTACCCCGGGTTTGCCAAGACGGCGCGGGACGAGGGCTTCGCGGAGATCGCCGAGTGGCTCGAGACGTTGGCCAAGGCCGAGAAGTCGCACGCCGGACGCTTCACGCAAGGGCTCGAGTCAGTCGCCTAGGACGGGCGGCACCATGACCGCCACGTACGACCCGACGGATCCCAAGTACTTCGACCCGGCCGCGCTCCGGGAGGAGGTGGACCGCGTCTTCGACCTGTGCCACGGCTGCCGGCTGTGCTTCAACCTGTGCCCGTCGTTCCCCACGCTCTTCACGTTCATCGATGCCAACGACGGCGATGTGTCGGCCCTGACTGAGGCCGAGCGGGGCCAGGTCGTCGACGAGTGCTACCAGTGCAAGCTCTGCTACGTGAAGTGCCCTTACGTGCCGCCGCACGAGTGGGAGCTCGACTTCCCGCGGCTGATGAGCCGGGTGCACGCGGTGCGCCAGAAGCAACTCGTGGGAGTCAAGGAGCGGGTCACTGACCAGTTCCTCGGTCGCACCGACGCCCTCGGCCGGGCGTCGGTCGCGACCGCGCCGGTGGTCAACTGGGCGACAGGCACGCCGGGTTCGCTGCCGCGCCGGATCATGGAGAAGGTGACGGGACTGGCGTCGCAGCGAATCCTGCCGCCGTACGCCAAGCAGCGATTCACGACCTGGTTCAAGAAGTCGCGCCCGACCGCCGGTCGGTCGGGCGACGGGGCGGTCTCGGTATTCCCGACGTGCTTCGTGGAATACATGGAGCCCGATGTGGGCCGTGCCATCGTAGAGGTCTACGAGCACAACGGAGTGGCCTGCAGCCTGCCGGAGGGAACCAAATGCTGCGGCGCCCCGTGGCTGCACTCGGGTCGGGTCGACGAATTCACCAAGGCCGCTCGCCGCAACGTGGCGGCACTGGCCGACGAGGTGCGGGCCGGGCGGGACGTGATCGTGGCCCAACCCACCTGCGCCTACGTCGTCAAACGGGATTACCCGATCTACGCCAAGGGCCCGGACGCTGACCTGGTGGCCGCCCACACGTTCGATCCGGCTGAGTACCTCATGCGGCGCCACCGTGATGGCGACGACCCGTTCACGTTGCGCGACGAGTTCCCCGGCCGAACGGACGGATCGGTGCCGGACGCCGTGACGTACCACGTCGCCTGCCACCTCCAGGCGCAGAACGCCGGCCTGCGCGGCCGGGACCTGCTCAAGACAGCTGGTGTGAAGTGCTCCATCGTCCAGCGGTGCTCCGGCATCGATGGGACGTGGGGCTATCGGAGCGAGAACTACGAGTTGGCCCGCAAGGTCGCGGCGCCACTCGGTCGCGAGATCGAAGCGGCGGGCAACGAGGTCGTCTGCGGTGACTGCCATCTGGCGAACGGGTCGATCCTGCAGGAGACCGGCACGCAGCCGGTGCACCCGATGCAGCTGATGGCCCGCGCCTACGGCGTCGACGGGCGCGACGCGTCGGCCTCGACATGACGGGTACGGGCGGGCCAGGGGCCTCGGGGCTGACGCTGGCGGACGTACTCGACCTTCGCGCCTATGAACGGGTGCGGGAGGACTACCGGGCTCGCATCATCGCCCGCAAGCAGCGACGGCGGGTGGCGCTCGGACCGGTCATGACCCTGGTCTTCGAGTGCTTCGACACGGTGCGGTTCCAGGTCCAGGAGATGGCCCGGGCCGAGAAGATCATCAGCGACGAGGGGATCCAGGTCGAGCTCGACATCTACAACCGACTGCTGCCGGGGGAGGGGGAGCTCTCGGCGACGCTCTTCATCGAGCTGACCTCGGACGATGCGCTCAGGGAGTGGTTGCCGCGGCTGGTGGGGATCGAGCGCCAGCTCGGCTTCTCACTGGACGGTGAGGTGGTGCCGAGCGTGCCCGAGGCCACCCACGCCGCAGCCCTCACCCGTGAGACGGTGACGCCGGCGGTCCACTACGTGCGCTTCGGGTTCACACCGGCCCAGGTGGCGGCTTTCGGGGCCGCCGCCGAGGTTGCGCTGGTGGCGACCCACCCGGCCTATGAGGCCAGGACGGACCTGATCCCGGCGGTGCGACAGGAGCTGCTCGGCGACCTGCTCGGCACAACAAAGGCCCTGCCGATCGGCTGACCAGGGACAATTCTGTGCGCAAGTCTTTACAGACGCACAGGACGTGCGCCATACTCTTCGTTCGCCGAATTTGGGGTTGCCGTCGTCTTTTGATGCAAGAAAAGGGCCTCGAACAGGGCGAATCAAGTATCCGCCTTTTCATCCGTTATTGAGGAAGTGTTTCCCATGATCGCCACCACGTGGCGCAAGCAAGCCGCCTGCCGGGGCCTCGACGTCGAGGCGTTCTACCCCGTCACCGAGGACGAGGCCGACGCGGCCGAGGCCAAGGCTGTGTGCGCCGTCTGCCCGGTCCGCCAAGCGTGCCTGGAGCACGCCCTGGCTCACCGCGAGCGTGAGGGCATCTGGGGCGGGACGACGGAGCGGGAGCGCCGCCGGATCGTACGCCAGCGCCGCAAGTCCGCCTGAGCGGGCTCGCCCGGAGCTAGTTCTTCTTGGCGGCCTTCTTGGCCGCGCTGGTCGTGGTCGTCGTCGGCTGGCCGAGCGTGCAGGGCGACGGGTTCCAGGGCTCCGGCTGCAGGTTGGTGTAGACGTCGCCGGGGATCGTCGTCGTCGTGGTCGGTCCGGGAGGCGCGGTGGTCGTCGTCGTGCCGGTGCCCGACGTCGACGAGCCCGTCACCGTCAATTGGGAGCCGGCGATCAGGAGCGAGACCGTCTGGCCGCTCAGGCTCGGGTCGGGGACCAGGCTGAGCGGCCCGCCCAGGACCGATGCGAGCGTGTGCGCGGCTTCGATGCCGGACGGCCCGTAGAGGATCTCCGATGAGCCCGCCACACTCAGCGGTGTCGAGGCGTTGCCGATCTCGGTGACGTCGAAGCCCTGGGTCGTCAAGGCCAGTGCGGTGGTGTGCGCGATGCCGCTCTGCGTCGACGCGTTGAGGACGTTCACTCTGACCAAGTTGTGGGCCTCCGTCGGCACGGTCGTCGTCGTGGTGGTCGTCTTTCCACTGTGGCTGGGCGTGGGCGCGGCGGCGGCCGCTCCGATCTGGTTGAAGGCGTTGATGACGTTCTGCGCGTACGGCTGCGCCTCCTTCAGCGCGTCGGCTCCCCCGGAGGTGACATAGGACACGGTCGGCAACGTCTCGGTCACGAGGTGTGACGCCGGCAAGCCCCGGAAGACGTCGGCGATGTGCAGGAGGTCACCCTGGCTCAGCGTGTCGTCGATGGTGAGGTTGCCCACGGCGGCGCCGATGAAGGAGTTGATGGTGAGCGGGCTCGTGATGGACGCGTTCACCTTGGCCAGCACCGCCCGGAAGAAGGCGTCCTGGCGCTGGATCCGGCTGAAGTCCGACAGGCCGTCGCCCTCCCAGTAGCCGTTCGAGTTCTTGTAGTACAGATGCCGGCTGCGCACGAGCTCCAATGCCGTCGTCCCGTTCACGACCTGGCAGCCGGTGGTGGACACGTTGAGGCCGGTGAACTGGTCCTTGACCGGGGTCGGGAAGTCCATGGTGACGCCGCCCAGCGCGTTGACCATGCCCGAGAAACCCGGGAAGTTCACCGCGACGTAGTGGTTGATGGGGATCCCGAGGTCATGCTCGATGGTCTGGATGAGCAGGTCGGGGCCGCTGTCGTAGGCCGCGTTGATGCGGTTCATGCCCGAGATCCCACTGTCGTTGCCCGGAATGTCGACCCAGAGGTCGCGGGGGATGGACAGGACCGTGACGGTCTTGGCGGCGGGGTCGAAGTGGGCCACCATCGTCACGTCGCTGCGCTGTCCGCCGGCGTTGGCCTCGTTGCCGAACGCCTTGACCTGGGTGGAGTTCGACACGAACGACCGCGAGTCCGAGCCCACGAGCAGGAGATTGAAGGGCTTGCCGGCCGGCGCCGCGGCGACCAGGTGCTTGGCGTGGACCTTCTTGATCTGGTCGAAGCGGTAGGTGGCGTAGACGTAGAGCCCGCCGACGCCGATGGCCGCCAGCACGATGATGAACGACAATGCGTAGATGACCCGGCGCCGCCAGCGGTGCTGGCGCTTGCGCTCCTTCTTGTGCGTTGTGCGGAGCTCTGCCTGCAAGTCGGCGCGCGACTTGGCAAGGTCCACATCGGCGTCGGGCGGCCCGGGGGGATCGGGCTGGTCGGGGGTCAAGGTCCAGAAAGTACCTGGCCTGGAGGTCCGGTAGCCTTCACCGGTGCATTTTGAACTCCCAGACGAGCTTTTGGAGCTCAGAAATTCCGTTCGGCGCCTCGCTCAGGACAAGGTCCAGCCCCGCGCCCGGGCCATCGACAAAGAGGGCACCTACCCGACCGACATCTTCGACGCGTTCCGCGATGCCGGACTCCTCGGGCTGTGCATCCCGGTCGAGTACGGGGGGTCCGGGGCCGGCATCCTCGGTCTGGCCCTGGCCATTGAGGAGGTGGCGAAGTACTCCAACTCGGCGGCGCTGATGCTTCTGCTGACCCGCCTCCCGACCGGGCCGGTCATGATCGCCGGCACCGAGGAGCAAAAGACGCGGTATCTGCCGGGCATCTGCGACGGAACCCAGCGTGCGGCCTTCGGGCTGTCCGAGCCCCAGGCGGGGAGCGACGTGATGGGCATGCGGACCCGCGGGGTGCCACGACGGCGCCGAGGGCGGATGGGTGCTCAACGGCACCAAGTGCTGGATGTCCGGGGTGCGCGAGGCCGACTGGTACACCGTGTTCGCCAAGACCAGCGATCCGGCCAGCCGAGCCCACGACTCCATCACGGCCTTCATCGTCGAGCGGGCGTGGGACGGGGTCGAGGTGGGCCGGACCGATCACAAGATGGGCGTGAAGGGAGTCGACACCGGCGAGCTGCTCCTCACCGACGTCCACGTCCCGGCGGAGAACGTCATCGGGGAGGTGGGCGGGTTCCGGCTGGCCATGCTGGGGCTGAACGCCATGCGGCCGATCGTCGCCGCCCGCGGCATCGGCCTGGCCGAGGGCGCCCTCATGTACGCCACCGAGTACGTGCAGCAGCGGGCAGCCTTCGGCAAGACCATCGCCGACTTCCAGGGGATCCAGTGGGAAATCGCCAAGTGCGCCGTCGACATTGAGGCGGCACGGCTGCTGACCTACAGAGCAGCCGTGCTCGCCGACGAGGGCAAGTTCACCAAAGAATTCGTCCCGTACCTGTCCATGGCCAAGTACCACGCCACCGAGCTGGCGGTGCGTGCGTCGTCGCTGGCCGTCCAGCTGCTCGGAGCGGCCGGGTACATGGAGGAGCACCCCACCGAGCAGTGGTACCGCGACGCCAAGCAGCTCACGATTGTGGAGGGCACCTCGCAGGTGCAGCTGGGCCTGATTGCCCGGGGCGTGCTGGATCGGGACCTGTGGTGGGACTGACCTGGCCCGAGGTTCTGGCCCGGCTGTCCCGGCGGGAGCCGCTGAGCGCGACGGAGGCCGAGGAGACCCTGCAGATCGTGGTGTCGGGCGAGGCCACACCGGCCCAGGTGGGAGCGTTCCTGGCTCTCCTGCACGCCAAGGGCGAGACGGCCGAGGAGGTCACCGGATTGGCCCGGGCCATGGTCGATGCCGCCGTGCCCTGCCCGCTGCGGGACGAGGACGCCGAGGTGGCCGTCGACCTGGTCGGGACCGGCGGCGACCGGCTGGCCAGCATCAACGTGACGACACTGGCTGCATTCATCACGGCAGGGGCGGGCGTGCCGGTGTGCAAGCACGGCAACCGCGCTGCCTCGTCGTCGGTGGGGACGGCGGACGTGCTCGAGGCACTCGGGGTGGCGATCGAGCTCGGTCCCGAAGGGGTGGCCCGTTGTGTCGCCGAGGCCGGCATGGGGTTCTGCTTCGCCCAGCGCTTCCATCCCGCCATGCGCTTCATCGGCCCGGTCCGCAAGGAGCTGGGCGTGCCGACGGTGTTCAACTTCCTCGGCCCCCTGATCAACCCCGCCCGCACCCGCCGCCAGCTGGTCGGCGTCAGCGACCCGGCTATGGCGCCGATCATGGCGGGCGTCTTCGGGGCGACCGGGAGCCTGCGCACGCTCATCGTGCACGCCGATGACGGCCTCGACGAGCTGAGCGTGACATCGCCCGCCAACGTGCTGGAGGTGCGCGGCGACGGCGATGGTGCGTTCGAACTGTCGGAGTGGCGCGTCGATCCCCAGGCGCTCGGTTTCGCGCCGGCCACGATGGCAGACCTCCGGGGCGGCGACGCCGCGTTCAACGCCGGCGTGATCCGTGACGTGCTCCAGGGGGAGGAGGGCGCCAGGCGGGACATCGGGATCCTGAACGCTGCGGCCGCCCTCATGGTGGCGGGACGGGCACAGGACCTGCAGGGCGGACTGGCTCTGGCGGCGGAGTCGATCGACAGCGGCCGGGCGGTTGGGGTATTGCACGCGCTGGTCGCTACGTCCCAAGACGAGTTGCGCCGGCAGCAGGGCTGATCCGCCAGGCCCGCCGCGGGGCGTGGGCCTCCGGTTCGAGCGCCGGCGAGTCCGGCAGGCAGAGCGCAATGACGCACCCGCCGAATCCCCCGCCGCTCATACGGGCCCCGAGGACACCCGGCTGGGCCAGCAGGTCGTCCACCAGCTCGTCGACGGCAGGTACCGAGACCCGGTAGTCGAGCGCCAGGCTCTGGTGGCCCTCGGTCATGACGGCGCCCAACCCAACGAGGTTGCCACGGGCCAAGAGCCGCTCCGCCTCGACCACCCGGGCGCACTCCGTCACCACGTGACGGGCCCGGCGGCGCAGGACGGGATCATGCAGCGCGCTGAGGTCACCGATCTCGCAGGTGCCGAGCGGGCGCCCGATGATGTGCGCAGCCCGTTCGCATTCGGCGCGCCGTGTGGCGTAGGGGGTGCTGGTGAGCAGTCGGGGCGCCTCGCTGTGCACGATGACGAAGGCCGCGTCCTCGGGGATGGGCACCTGGTGCATCTGCAGCGTGGCGAAGTCGATGTGGAGCGCATGGCCGGCGACCGCGGCGGCGATGGCCAGCGGATCGAGCAGGCCCACATGCGAGCCTGCGCTGCGCTCGGCCTCCTGGCAGTCGTGTGCCAACGAGAGGGGATCGGGGTCGTGGCCGAGGGCGAGCAGCAACGCGACCGCGAACGCGGCGCTCGAGGACAGCCCCGCCCCGACCGGCAGGGTGCTCGTGACCCGGGCGACCCCACCCGACGGCGGAGCCTGGGCGCGCAAGAGCCCAGCCGCCAACGCCGCCTCGTGCGGGACCGGGGCGGTGTCGCCCAGCAGAATCTCGATCGGCTGGCCGGGGAACTGGTCCGAGTCGATCCCGAAGAGGAAGCTGCCGGACTTCGGGGTGAAGGTCACCTCGGTGGCCAGGTCGATGGCCATCGGCAGCGAGAGCCCGCCGTTGTAGTCGGTGTGGTCGCCGATGAGGGTCACTCGTCCAGGGGCACGGGCTGATGGCACGCCCCCAGCTTGGCGCAGGACACACCGGCTTGACCGTCGTGGGCGGCACGGGTCACGATCCTGCGATGGCCGACCGCAGTGGACCGTTGAGCGGGATCAAGATCATTGAGGTGGCGGGCATCGGGCCGGCGCCGTACACCTGCATGATGCTGGCCGATGCCGGCGCGCAGGTCCTCCGGCTCGAACGGGCCGCTCCCGGAGCGGTGGAACGGGGGGAGGAGCTCAAGGCCTCGGGGTCGGGACCCTACTGGGACCTGTTGAACCGGTCACGTCCGTCGGTGGGCATCGACTTGAAGAACCCCGATGCGGTCGAGCTCGTGCTGGGACTCGTGGAAGAGGCAGACGGGCTGATCGAGGGATTCCGCCCCGGCGTCGCCGAGCGGCTCGGCATCGGGCCCGAGGCCTGTTTCGGGCGCAACCCCCGGCTCGTCTACGGGCGCATGACCGGATGGGGCCAGGACGGGCCGATGGCACCCATGGCGGGGCACGACATCGACTACATCGCCATCGGCGGCGCGCTGTGGCCGCTGGGCCGGGCCGACTCGGCGCCCGTGCCGCCGCTGAACCTGCTGGGCGACTTCGGTGGGGGCGGCATGTTGCTGGCCTTCGGCATGGTGGCCGCCCTGCTCGAATCGGCACGCTCCGGCGAGGGCCAGGTGGTCGATGCCGCCATGGTCGACGGCGCCGCCTCCCTCATGACGATGATCCACGCCTTCCATTTGTTCGGCATCTGGAACGAGAAGCGGGGATCGAACATGCTCGACACGGGCGCGCCCTTCTACGAGGTGTACGAGACGTCGGACGGGAAGTGGATGGCCGCCGGCGGCATTGAGGCACAGTTCTACGCCGCCCTGCTCGACGGTCTCGGCCTGGCCGGCGACGAGACGTTGCCGCACCAGCAGTCGCGCGAGGACTGGCCGGCGATGAAGGAGCGCTTCGCCGCGATCTTCAAGTCCAAGACCCGCGACGAGTGGTGCGCCATCTTCGACGGCACGGACGCCTGTGTGGCACCCGTGCTGTCGCCCTGGGAGGCGCACGAACACCCGCACAACGTTGCCCGCTCGACCTACATCGAGGTCGACGGCGCCGTGCAGCCGGCACCGGCACCGCGGTTCTCCAAGACGCCGTCCGTCGTTTCCAAGCCCCCATCGCCGCCTGGAGCGGACACCATCTCGGGCCTCCTGGAGTGGGGTGTGGACGAGAGCGTCGTCGCCAAGCTGCGCGAGTCCGGGGCGCTGAGCTAGGCGTCCTCGACCCGGGCGCGGGAGGAGGGCCCCTTTCGGAGCCCTCCTCGCAGCGCAGCCTGGACTGATCGGAATGTCACATCCCGAGGCTCATGCCTGCCACATCGGTGATGCCGGTGCCACCAAGACTGCCGGCGAACCCGGCCGACCCGTAGTTGAAGACCCCACCGTCCGAGGCCGTGAACCAGTAGCCGCCGCCATCGGGTGTCGGAGTCATGCCGACGATGGGCTCGTTCAGGTGGATGCTCCCGGTCGAGCCGTAGAACTGCGCATCGCCGTAGGCGAAGATCCCGCCGTCCGACGCCACGAACCAGTAGCCGTGACCCGAAGGAGTCGACGCCATGCCGACCACGGGCTTGTTCAGGTGGATGCTCCCAGTCGAGCCGTAGAACTGCGCATCGCCGTAGGCGAAGATCCCACCGTCTGACGCCACCAGCCAGTAACCGTGACCCGACGGCGTCGTCGCCATGCCGACGATCGGCTTGTTGAGGTGCATGCTCCCGGTCGAGCCGTAGAACTGCGCATCGCCGTAGTTGAAGATCCCACCGTCCGACGCCACGAACCAATAGCCCTTGCCGTCAGGCGTGGCCGCCATGCCGACCACGGGCTTGTTCAGGTGCAGATTCCCGGTCGAGCCGTAGAACTGCGCATCGCCGCTGGCGTACACCCCTCCGTCGGAGCCGACCATCCAGTAGCCGCCACCGTCCGGCGTGGGTGCCATGCCGACGATCGGGGCGTTGAGGTTGTAGTTCATGGCACCGTCGAGGTACACGAGGTAGTTGTCGTTGCCGAACCCTGTCAGTTCGCCGGCCTGGCCGAAGATGTAATACCCCGCCCCCGGGTCGGTCGGAACGATGTTGAAGGCGATCGTTCCCGCGATGTCGGTGGTCGACGAGGTGCAATCGAACTGGACCGCCAGCGTGGTCACGGCGCTCGCCGTGGCGGTGTACTGGTCGAGCTCGACCGCCGTGGAGTCCGAGGCGTTGGTTCCACAAGTGGCAGGGCCCATCGTCACATTGAGCGATCCTCCCGCGAAGAGCGCCCCCGGGGTCAAGCTCGATCCGGCGGGTGGGCTGAAGTTGAACCGGCCGCCATTCGTGCCGTCGCTGAATGTCGTGCAGATGATTCCCGTGGCACCGCATGTGGGCGCGACGCTTCCCATGGTGAACACCGTCGCGTTGCCCGACGCCAGGGCCGTCACCGTGACGATGGCCTGGGTGAGGGGCGCCGCCGTCGTGGATGGGTGCGCGTGACCGGCAGCCGGCGGCGCTCCAGAGAGCGATGAGCCAGCACCGGCATGGGGCCCGAAGGACCCGATGGCGCCGGCGGTTGCCGCGGTGCTCAGTGCCAAGGCAGAGGTAAGCGTGAACAGTGATGCCAGAAGCACCACCACCCGGCCCGCACGACGTCCGCCCGGGCCAATCCTGTTTCGATACCCCGTTCGCATTTCCTGCTCCCCTTCTGTGTTCCCCGTCGACGGCTGCAGGTCCCCTGCCATGGCCGACCGCAAGGCGGCGGATCTCGCAGCCTTGCTCCCCCGACACCGAGTTGAGCAACGTGGTGCACTCCGTCGGTGACCAGCGGTGCGACACCGTATGGAGTTTGCGTCTCTCCGCGGTAAGGCGAGTCCGCGGGTGTGCACCTTACGCCGCGCTGGCACATGGGTGGTGAAGGGTGGCGGCCCCGATCCGTCGCGCACCTTTCGACACTTGGGTGATGCCGGTGATGCTCACACTGCAATCGCTGCAGTCATTGCGATCATCAACGGCGTCGCAACTCGCACATGATGCCGTTTCCCGCAATGCCGCAAACCGATCCTCCGTTTCGTGGCGCAACTCGTGACGCACGCGCGACGCGATCCACTCATTGCTTCCGGCGTCCCGCACGCTCGGAGAGGACGACGGACTCGCTTCCACACCGAGCGCATGGAGATGGAGCAATGCGATCCTGCTCGACTGGCCCGACATGGCGTGGACACCGCCGGCAGAAGCGGGCAGTTTGCCGCCACCGTTCGGCTGACGGGTTGTGGGCGTCGCCTCGCGGAACGCGCTGTTTCAGGGGCAGGACCCGTACGGGTCGATCGCCGCGTCGGAGGTCCCGGTGATGACGTAAGAGTTGGAGGCCTCGTTCATGTAGGCCTGCGGGCACGCATCGGCAATGGCGATGACCGCCGAACCGGGGCAGACCCCAGCCACGTTCAGACAGGTCATGGCTTGGTGCCCTTCGGCATAGCCGGGACACTCCAGGGCGAACCCCTTGGCGGCATAGGCCTGCAGATAGGCCAGAGCGGCGCTGCAGCCCCAGGCGGTTGCCTGGCCGACGGGGGGCACCACACCCGGGTCGGCCGGCGGGGGCGCGGGAGCTGCCGCCGGTGAGGCGCTGGGGGCCGGGGCCGGAGCCGCGGCCGGAGCTGCGGCCGGAGGTCGTCGGGGTGGTGGTCGTCTGTGGTGCTGGTCGTCGTCGTGGTGGCCACTGGTGGCGTGGGAGGAGCGGGGGGCGGTGGAACGGGGGTGGTCGGACGCACGATGGTCGCCGTCAGGGCGCTGGCTGCTTCGCTCGACATCGCCGGCGAGGGGTGCGGCGATGCCGCTCCGGCTCCCGAGATGACCAGTTGTGAGGACAGGAAGGCCAGAACGGCGAAGAGGATGATGGACAACAGCGAGGAGGCGCGTGGACGTAGACGGCGACGCGAACGTGCGACTGGAGACAAGACGGCTGCTCCTTCGAGGGCGGCATGGCGGGCGGTTGACTGGGTTGGCGGCTGATGGACGCGAACGGGGGACACGAGCGTGTCCAGCCAAACCCATACCCACGGCACGCCCGGTGACCGACCGGTTCGCGGGAAACTCCCGCGAAAACCCGCAGAACCCCGCGCCAACGGGGATTCTGGAAGTGGGCATTGCTCAGGGAGCGTCCCCTGAGAGGGTTCCAGGCGTGGCAACGGCCATGTAGCAAACCGCGGACCGTCGCCTCGGCGATGCTCGCCACGAACCCGCATTGCGGGAACGCCCGGTGGGGTCAGATCGTGACGACGGGACAGGTGATGGTCCGGGTGATGCCGTCGATCTGTTGCACGTCGCGCACGACCATGCGGCCGAGATCGTCCATGGAGGGAGCCTCCGCCCGGGCGATCACGTCATACGGCCCCGTCACGCCGTCGGCGACGATGACACCCTCAATCCCGGCCACTTGCTGGGCGACGTAGGCCGCCTTTCCCACGTCGGTCTGAATCAAGACGTACGCACGGACGGTCACGGCACACCGTACATTGGCCTGGTGGCGATGTCCCCCAAGGTCGAGCAGTTCAAGGACATGGCCAAGCAGGCCCAGAAGGACCTGTTCGACCAGTCGAATCCGATCGGCCGGCTCTCGCTGGTGCAGTGCGCCATGCTCGGCGGCGACACGTTGGTCACGATCTCGCTGGCGGGCTCGCTCTTCTTCTCGATCTCGCCCGACGCGGCCGATCACAAGGTCCTGCTCTACCTCCTCTTCACGCTGCTTCCGTTCGCCATCGTGTCGCCGTTGCTCGGACCGCTCATCGACCGCAGTCGCGGGGCGCGCCGCGCCATGGTCGTCTCGTCGGCCATCGGGCGGGCGGTGCTGTGCCCGCTCATGGCGATGCACATCCACAGCCTGCTGTTGTTCCCCCTGGCGTTCCTCGTCCTCGTGTGCTCGAAGCTCTACCTGGTCACGAAGGGCGCGTTGGTCCCGGAGATGGCTGCGCTCACCGGGCCCGGCGGGGAGGGGGAGCAGGCGGGCTACGCGACGCTCAACGCGCGCCTCACACTTCTCGGCACGCTGGCTGGCTTCGTGGTGTCGGTGCCCGCAGTGATCCTGTACAAAATCGGGAGTTCCCCGGCGGTCCTCGTCCTGGCCACCTTGGTCTTCGTCGCCGCGGCGGTCGCCGGCGCCCGCCTTCCGGTGCTCTCCGGTGGCAAGGGCGAACGCCTGTGGACCGACGAGACCGTCAAGGTGCGCGAATACGGCCAAGCCGGGGAGGCGCAGGACAGAGAGCGCGACCTGCTGCGCCTGCAGCCCATGGGGCATCCCGAGGTCATGCTGGGTCTCAGCGCCATGTGCATCGTGCGGGGGCTGCAGGGATTCATGATCTTCATGCTGGCCTTCGGGTTGCGCCGCATGCACGGTGTCGGGCTCTACTGGTACGGCCTCGTGCTGGCTGGCAGCGGGGCAGGGGCCATCGTCGGGCTGGTCCTGGTCGGCAGGCTGCGGAAGCGCCTGACGGAGCAGCAGTTGCTGCTGAGCTCACTCTGGCTGATCGCGATCTCGGCGGCCGGGGTCGCCGTGTGGGGCACGCTGCTCGCTCAGGTCGTGCTGGCGTTCATGGTCGGGCTGTGTGGCGCAGTGGCCCAGCCGTCGTTCGACGCCATGACGCAGCGCCTGATCCCGCTGTCCGCGCAGGGCAGGGCCTTCGCCCGTTTCGGTATGCGTCAACAGTTGGTCTGGGTGATCGGCTCGTTGATTCCCCTGATCGTCGTGTTCACGCTGCCCCAGGGCGATGCCACCATGGCGGTGCTGGCCGCACTCGGTGGCCTCTCCTACGTGACGGGACGTCGAGCGGCTCGTGCGCCGAAGTTCATCCAGCGTGACTACCGCAACCTCGGTGAGGTGGGGGAGGCGGGGGGCTGAGCGCGACGCTTTCCCTGTGGCGCGCCCTGTCAAGTGATGACCGGAACGCCTGAAGCGGGAATGTCGTGCGCAACTATAAACGAGCGTGTTGAGAGTCTTCAGGACTCACCCCGACGCTGAGG
This sequence comes from uncultured Acidimicrobiaceae bacterium, assembly GCA_963753115.1. GTDB lineage: Bacteria > Actinomycetota > Acidimicrobiia > Acidimicrobiales > RAAP-2 > Bog-473. The sequence continues at coordinate 178,548 of CAVWBB010000002.1, read as the reverse complement.
GGCCCGAGACAGCGGGCGGTCAGCGGCCGGACTCGGCGGTCAGCAGGGGCCCGAACAGCGGTCAGGGGGCCGCAGAGAGGCAGTGCGCCTCAGCCCAGGCGAGCCCCCAGCGTCTCAGCCTGGTCCGCCAACGCCTTGGGGAGCCGATCGCCGAATTTGGCGTAGTACTCCTGAATGAGGGGCACCTCTGCCCGCCAGCCTTCGACGTCGACCCGGAGGAGCTCTTCCATCTGCTCCCGCGTCACGTCGAGACCCGTGGTGTCGATGGCCTCGGGCGTGGGCACCGAGCCGATCGGCGTCTCGACGGCCGGCGCCTTGTCCAGGACCCGGTTGAAGATCCACTCGAGCACGCGCGAGTTCTCGCCGTAGCCGGGCCAGAGGAACTTGCCGTCCGCGTCCTTGCGGAACCAGTTGACGTAGAAGATCTTCGGCAGGGCGTCACGGTCGGGTGCGTTCGCACCGATCTCCAGCCAATGGGCGAAGTAGTCAGCCATGTTGTAGCCGCAGAACGGCAGCATGGCGAAGGGGTCGCGGCGCAGGTTGCCGACGGCGCCAGCCTGGGCGGCGGTCGTCTCCGACGCCATGATCGAGCCCAGGAACACCCCGTGTTCCCAGTCGTGCGACTGGAACACGAGCGGGACGACCGAGGCGCGGCGGCCGCCGAAGAGGATGGCACTGATCGGCACGCCGACCGGGTCCTCCCACTCTGGGGCAATCGCCGGGTCCTGGCTGGCCGGCGCCGTGAAGCGGGCGTTGGGGTGCGCGGCGGGCGTGCCCGCCTCAGGGGTCCAGTCGTTGCCCTTCCAGTCGGTGAGGTGCGCCGGAGGCTCCTCGGTCATGCCCTCCCACCAGATGTCACCGTCGTCGGTCAGGGCCGTGTTGGTGAAGATGCAGTTGCCGTCCAGCGTGAGGATGGCGTTGGGGTTGGTGTGCGTATTGGTCCCCGGCGCCACGCCGAAGAACCCGGACTCGGGGTTGATGGCGTAGAGGCGGCCGTCGGCACCGAACTTCATCCAACAGATGTCGTCGCCGACCGTCTCGACCTTCCATCCCTCGATCGAGGGGATCAGCATGGCGAGGTTCGTCTTGCCGCAGGCCGAAGGGAAGGCACCGGTGACATAGCGGGTGTCGCCTTCGGGGGAAGTGAGCTTGAGGATGAGCATGTGCTCGGCCATCCATCCGGCATCGCGGGCCATGACCGAGGCGATGCGCAGGGCGAAGCACTTCTTCCCGAGAAGCGCGTTCCCGCCGTAGCCCGAGCCGAAGGAGACGATTTCGCGCGTCTCGGGAAAGTGGACGATGTACTTGTTGTCGGCGTTGCAGGGCCACGGCACGTCCTGCTCACCGGGCTCGAGCGGGTCGCCGACCGAGTGGAGGCAGGGGACGAAGTCACCGTCACCGAGCACCTCGAGGGCACCGGCGCCCATGCGGGTCATGATGCGCATGGAGACGGCCACGTAGGCCGAGTCGGTCAGCTGCACGCCGATGTGCGCGATGTCCGAACCGAGCGGGCCCATGGAGAAGGGGACCACGTACATGGTGCGACCCTTCATGCAGCCCTTGAAGAGGCCGTCAAGGGTCTGGCGCATCTCGTCGGGCTCGCACCAGTTGTTGGTCGGGCCGGCGTCGATCTCCTTGGCGGAGCAGATGAAGGTGCGGTCCTCGACGCGGGCGACATCACCCGGGTCCGAGTGCGACCAGTAGCTGTTGGGGCGCTTGGCGTCCGACAGCCGTGTGAACGTACCGGCGTCGACGAGCTCCTGACAGAGGCGGTCGTATTCGTCGGCGGAACCGTCGCACCACTCAATTCGCTCGGGCGTCGTGAGGGCGGCGACCTCTTCGACCCAGGCAAGGAGTTTCGCGTTCTTTGTAGGCACCATGTCGGGGGGATCTACTCCTTCGTCCGGCCGGTTTCGGTGGGGTCCAATGCTAGGCATGTCACGTGGGATCCCCCAAACCTCGGCACACGAGACACCCCGTCTTAGAAGACGAGGTCTTAGAGAGTATCCGGTCGATGTTGGGAAACGGAATCGAGGCGTTCGGCCTGCGCGACGATGCCGCCGTGGTGAGCCTTCCGGGCGGGGGCCCGTTGGTGGTGTCGGTGGACAGCGTGGTCGAGGGGGTCCATGTCGACCTGTCGATCTGCAGCCCAGCTGACGTGGGCTGGAAGGCCCTCATGGGAGCGCTGAGCGACCTGGCCGCGGTGGGTGCCGCTCCCATCGGGGCCCTGGTGGCCCTCTGCGTGCCCGGTGGCTCCGGTCACGGTGAGCTGGCGCTCGGGGTCATGGCCGGCGTGGCCGAGGCCTCGGCCGCCAGCGGGTGCCAGGTCGTCGGAGGCGACGTGTCGGAGGCGGGACAGCTGACCGTCGCGGTGACCGTGCTGGGGACGGTCGAACCCGGTGGGCGCCCACCGGTGTCGCGGGCCGGCGCCCGACCCGGGGACGTGGTCGTCCTGACGGGCCCCTGTGGTGCCTCGGCGGCGGGCCTGCGGGAGCTCCGGGCACGAGGGAGCGCGGCGGCCGACAAGGGCGATCTGCCTGAGGCGTATCGGCGGCCCGTGGCTCGCGTCAGGGAAGGCCAGCTGGGCCGGGCCGCCGGCGCCCACGCCATGATCGACGTGTCCGACGGACTGGCGCTCGACCTGCATCGCCTCGCCGATGCATCAGGTGTCGGGTTCGAGTTGACCTCTGTCCCGATTGCGACCGGCGCCACCAGGGAGGAGGCGTTGGGGGGCGGAGAGGACTACGAGTTGGTGATCGCCGTGGACGACGTCGGCCTCGAGGAGATGGCGAGTGCTTTCGGCGCCGCCGGGCTCAGAGCCCCAGTCCCTCTGGGCGTCATCACTGCGGAGAGCTCGACGCGGACGCTCGGAGGGCACCCGCTCGAACGGCTGGGGTGGCAGCACACAGTCGGCTAGGAAGACGACGCTGCAGGTCGGTCACCTCGCCCTGGGCCGCTGAGGCGGCTCGCCCTGGGCCGCTCAGGTGGCGGGCGTCAGTTCGCGCTGGGCTCGGGCGCCCGGCGCAGCGGCTTGGTCACCTTGCCGGCCCGGATGCACGAGGTGCAGACGTGCAGACGCTTGGGGGCGCCGTCGACCAGGGCGCGGACCCGCTGAATGTTGGGGTTCCAACGCCGCTTGGTGCGACGGTGGGAGTGGCTCACGTTCATGCCGAACGAGGGCTTCTTGCCACAGATATCGCACACTGCTGCCATGGGAGAACCTTCCTGGGGGAGGCCGCGGTCGACGGACCACGCAGGCCTTCACGAACGGCTCAAAGGTTAGCATCCCCTGCCATGACCTCCCCGTCGACGCTGGGCGCCGACGAACTGCGCGCTGTGATGGAGGGGTACCGGGACGCTCTCAGGCTGCACCAGGGTGACATCAACCGCCTCAACGTCTATCCGGTGCCCGACGGGGACACCGGCACCAACATGGCGTTGACCCTCGAAGCCGTGGTCAGCGAGCTGGACGGCATGGAGGCCGGGGCCGGCCTGCCCGAGGTGTGCAAGGCCATCGGGCACGGTTCGCTCATGGGAGCCCGGGGGAACTCGGGCGTGATCCTCTCCCAGCTGCTGCGGGGGATGAGCGAGCGCATGGCCGGGGCGGGGAGCGACACCGTCGACCCCGACACGCTCGTCGGTGCCATCGCCCACGCCGCCGACCTCGCCCGGCGGGCCGTGGTGCGCCCGGTCGAGGGCACCATCTTGACGGTGGCCTCCGCCGCCGCGGTCGGTGCGGCCAACGGCTCGGGCCTGGTGGGCGTGGTGGTGAGTGCCCGCAGCGAGGCGGCCGACGCCCTGGCCCGCACCCCCGAGATGCTGCCCGTCCTGGCCCAGGCCGGGGTGGTCGACGCCGGCGGAACGGGGTACCTGCTCCTGCTCGATGCGTTCCTCCTCGTGCTCGACGGCCGTCCCCTGCCGGAGCCGTCCGGCGTCGATGCCCCGGACCTCAGTGCCCTCAACGGGACGGCGGCGATGGCCGACGGAGCGGGGGCCGAGGAGCACGCCGTCGGCGACCTGCGCTTCGAGGTCATGTACTTCCTCAGCGCGCCCGACGACTCGATCGAGGCGTTCAAGGAGGTGTGGGCGGGCATCGGCGACTCCATCGTGGTGGTCGGGGGCGACGGCCTGTGGAACTGCCACATCCATACGGACGACATCGGGGCCGCCATCGAGGCCGGCGTGGACGCCGGGCGGCCGCATCGGATCCGGGTGACCGACCTCGACGAGCAGGTGGAGGAGGAGCGCTGGGTGCGCGAGAGCGTCGGCGCGCCCGGGGCCGGCCCGAGCATCGAGGGCACGGGACCGCCACCGACGACGAGCGTGGTGGCGGTCGTCTCGGGCGACGGCATCGGGCGCATCTTCCGCTCGCTCGGCGTCCACCACCTGGTCGTCGGGGGCCAGACCATGAACCCGGCCACGGCCGACCTGGTCAAGGCCGTCGAGTCGGTGGGGTCCGCCGAGGTGGTCATCCTGCCCAACAACAAGAACATCCGGCCGGTCGCCGACCAGGTCGATGCGTTGTGCGACAAGACGGTCCGCGTGGTGGCGACCGGCTCCATCGTCGAAGGGTTCGCCGCTCTCTTGGCCTACGACCCGGCAGCCGGGGCCGAGGCCAACGTCGCTTCGATGTCCGAGTCGGCCGCCCGCGTCGTACCCGCCGAGGTCACCCGCGCCGTGCGGGACACCGTGACCGACGCCGGGGAGGTCCACGAGGGCGACTTCATCGGGGTCTCGCGGGACGGCGTCGTGGCGGTCTCCGACAACATCGTCGTGTGCACCCGCCTCCTGTTGAGCCGCCTGCTGCAGCCCACGCACGAGCTGGTCACCCTCATCGAGGGCGATGGGGCGCGCGTGGCGGACACGCGGCGGATCGAGGAATGGCTCTCCGAGGAACACCCGGACGTCGCGCTCGAGGTGCATCAGGGCGGCCAACCTCTCTACCCGTACCTGTTGGGGATTGAGTAGCGGCCGGACACTCAGCGACCTGAGCCTGCGGCCGGTGTCGGTGCTCGAGTCGGTGTCGGAGCGCAAGGCCGGCCGGCTGGCCGACCTCGGGATCGAGACCGTCCTCGACCTCGTGACGACCTATCCGCGGCGTTACATCGACCGCACGCGCCAGGCCGACGTCTCGGGGCTCCAGGTCGGGGACGAGGCGGCCGTGCTGGCCTCGGTCCAGTCGGCGCACGCCCGCCGGGCGCGCACCGGGCGCGCCGTCGTCGACGTGGTGGTGCGCGACGACACCGGACGCCTCAAGATCGTCTTCTTCAACCAGCCCTGGCGGGCCAAGCAGCTCGAGGCGGGGACCGAGGCGATCTTCTTCGGCAAGGTGACCGACTACCGGGGCACCCGCCAGATGGCCAATCCCGTGGTCGACGTGGTGGCCGGGGTCACGCCGGGGCGGCGGACGCTCCGGATCCTGCCCGTCTACCCGGCCTCGGCCAAGGCGGGCCTGACGTCGTGGGAGATCGGCGAGTTCGTGGCGGAGGCGCTGACCCGGGCCGGCGAGTTCGCCGATCCGCTCCCGGCCGAGTGGCGGTCCGATATCGACCTGTGGGAGCGGACCGAGGCCTTCGGGGCCATCCACGCGCCGGAGTCGCTGAGTGTGGTCGAGCCGGCCCGCCGCCGATTGGTCTTCGACGAGCTGTTCCGCCTGCAGCTCGCGCTCGTGCTGCGGCGGCGCGCCTTCGAGGTCAACGCGCGCGCCCTGCACCACGACGTGTCGCCGCGGGAGGTCACGGGGTCGGTGGGAGACACGCTGGTGGCGCGGTTCCTGGCCGCGCTGCCCTACGAGCTGACCAAGGCGCAGCGCCGGGCGCTGGCCGTCATCGTCGCCGACATGGCTGGCCCCTTTCCGATGCACCGCCTCTTGCAAGGCGACGTCGGCTCCGGCAAGACGGTCGTGGCGCTGGCCGCGTTGCTGGCGGCTGTGCAGAGCGGGCACCAGGGCGCCTTGATGGTCCCCACCGAGGTCCTGGCCGAGCAGCACTTCTCGGCCGTGCGCGCCCTCCTCGGCGACCTGGAGGGCGCTGGTGGCATGGCGGGCGGCGAGGTGCGGGTGGAGCTCCTGACGAGCCGGGTGAAGGGCAAGGCGCGTGCGGCGGTGCTCGACGGGCTGGCCTCGGGCGCGGTGGGGATCGTGGTCGGGACCCATGCGCTGTTGACCGAGGAGGTGGCGTTCGGGTCGCTCGGTGCGGTGGTGATCGACGAGCAGCACCGCTTCGGCGTGGAACAGCGTGCGACGCTGCGCGCCAAAGGCACCGACGGTGACCCCGATTTGCTGGTGATGACGGCGACGCCCATCCCGCGCACGGCCGCCATGGTGATCTTCGGCGACCTCGACCTGACCACCCTCGACGAGCTCCCTCCCGGCCGCCAACCGGTCACCACCGAATGGATACCCGGCGCCGGCGCCGGCGACGGCGAGAGCCAAGGCGACGCCCAAGGTGACGGCGCAGCGCAGCGCGCCTGGGACCGGGTGCGCCAGGAGGTGGAGGCGGGCCACCGGGCCTTCGTGGTGTGCCCGCTGGTCAGCGACTCACCACGGGTCGAGGCCAAGTCGGCCACCGAGGAGTTCGAGCGGTTGGAGGCGGGCGAGCTGGCGGGGTTGCGGGTCGGGCTCCTGCACGGGCAGATGGCGCCTGCCGCCCGCGAGGAGGTGATGGACCGGTTCCGCACGGGTGCGCTCGATGTGCTCGTCGCCACCACGGTCATTGAGGTCGGCGTCGACGTGCCCGAGGCCACCGTCATGGTGGTCGAGAGCGCCGACCGCTTCGGGATCGCGCAGCTGCACCAGCTCCGGGGCCGAGTCGGCCGCGGCGGGACCGCCAGCTGGTGCTACCTGCTCGGTGGCGAGGAGGGGAACGAACGGCTGACCGCGGTGGCCGGGTCGACCGACGGCTTCGCCCTGGCCGAGGCGGACCTGCGGGTGCGCGGCGAGGGCACGCTCCTCGGCGCCCGGCAGAAGGGGCAGAGCGACCTGCGTCTGGCGTCACTCACCGATCCCGGCGACATGGCGCTGCTGGCCGAGGCGCGCCGCGTGGCCGAGGCCGTGGTCGGCGAGGACCCGCAGCTGCGTGCGCACGCCGACCTGGCCGACGAGGTCAAGCTGCTGTTGAGCGAGGACGAAGGGGAATACCTGTTCAAGAGCTGAGCCGGCACACGTTGCGCGGCACAACCGGTCCGGAGCCCCGCTCGGCCCGTGCCGCCATAGGGTGGACGCGATGCGGGTCATCGGAGGCCGGAGCCGCGGCCGCCGGCTGGCCGCCAAGCTGCCGCCGACGGTCCGCCCGACGTCGGACCGGGTCCGCGAGGCGATCTTCGACATCCTCGGCTCGCAGGGCGGCGTCGAAGGGCTCACGGTGGTCGATCTGTTCTGCGGCAGCGGCGCGTTGGGGGTCGAGGCCTTGTCCCGGGGGGCGGCGTCGTCCACCTTCGTCGACCTGGATCCGGACGCGTTGGCCGCCGTCCGCCGCAACCTGGACGCCGTCGGGCTCGGGGAGGAGCCGGTCACGATCGTCCGGGCCGCGCTGCCGGGGTGGCTCGAGTCGGCCGCCGCCGGCGCATTCGACCTCGCCCTGTGCGACCCCCCGTACAACTTCGACGACTGGCCTGCGCTTCTGCGTGTGCTGCGCGCCGATGCCGTCGTCATGGAATCGGCGGCCCCGATCGCGCTTCCCGAGGCCTGGGTGGTCGCGAGGGAGAGGCGGTACGGCGGTACGCTCGTCACCGTGGCTCATCGCAGTGGTGACGACTCGTGAAAGTCGGTCTTTTCCCGGGATCCTTCGACCCCTTCCACAACGGGCACCTCGAGATCGTCGAGCGGGCCACCCGGCTCTTCGACGAAGTGGTCGTCGCCGCGTTGCGCAATCCCCAGAAGAGCATGGCGCTGTTCGACCTCCAGGAGCGCCAGGCGATGCTGGAGGAGACGATGGCCCACCTGCCGAGCGTGCGCATCGTGTCGGTCTCGACCCTCCTGGTCTACGTCGCTCGCGACGTCGGCGCGTCGGCGATCGTGCGCGGCCTGCGGGCGGTGTCGGACTTCGAGGCCGAAATGCAGATGGCACAGATGAACAACCACCTCTCCGGGGTCGAGACGATCTTCATCCCGACCAGCCCGGAGTGGTCCTTCGTCGCCTCCAAGCTCGTGCGCGAGGTGTGGCGCTTCGGCGGCGACGTGTCGGCCTTCGTCCCGAAGCCGGTGGCTGAGGCGCTGCAGGAGAAGTACATCGAACGCGGCCTGGACGCGAAGGGGGGTGAGGACGGATGAGCGACCAGTTCCTCGATGTGGACGAGGACCCGCCGGTGGAAGAGGTCGGGATCGAGTCGATCCTGAACCAGCTGCTCGACCTGATGGCCTCGGCAAAGTCGATGCCGCTGTCCTCCTCGGTGATGGTGTCCCGCGAGGAGGTGACCTCGCTGGTGCAGTCGGCCATCGAGTGCCTGCCCGACGAGCTCCGCCAGGCCCGGTGGCTGCTGCGCGAACGCGACGAGTTCATGGCGGAGCGCAACCGCGATGCCGAGGCCCTGATGGACGACGTGCGGGCGCAGGCCGAGCACATGGTCCAGCGCACCGAGATCGTGCGGCAGGCCAACGCCGTGGCCCAGCGCATCCTCGACGATGCCAACGAGGAGGCGCGGGCACTGCGCCACCAGGCCGAGGACTTCGTCGACACCAAGCTGGCCGGCATGGAGATCGTCCTGGACCGCCTCACCCGCACGGTGCAGGCCGGCCGGGCGCGGCTGGCGGCACCCACCGTGGACACCACCCCCGTCGTCGACGCAGCTGGGACGGAGGAGGACGGCTTCTTCGACCAGGACCAGTCGTAGTGGGCGCCCCGTGATGGCCGCCGACCCGTTCGTCGTCCACGTGGCCCGGCTGCGCCGCTCGCCCGGGCAGGCCGTGCACGAGCTGCGGCGGGGCGAGGTGGTCCAGGCCGGGCCCATCGACGAGGCCGGCATCGACCCCGGGCGCAGCGTGGTGCCGGCGGGGGCCGAGATCGAGGTCGATGTGACCCTCATCCCCTTCGAGGGGGGGATCGACGTCACCGGGACGGTGACAGCGCCCTGGACGGGCATCTGCCGGCGCTGTGCCGAGCCGGTGACGGGCGAGTTGCGCATCCCGGTGCACGAGCGCTTCGCCGACGCCCCGCTGGCGGCGGCGTCCGACGAGGAGCTCTATCCCATCGTCGACGAGACGATCGACCTCGGGCCCCTGGCCCGGGACGCCGTGGTGCTCGAGCTGCCGATGGCGCCGCTGTGCCGGGAGGACTGCGCGGGCCTGTGCGTCCAGTGCGGGGCCAACCGCAACGACGGCGACTGCGGCTGCGTTGCCCCCCGTGACCCCCGGTGGGCTAATCTCGACGTGCTCCGGTAGCCGTTCCTCGCCGTCCGGCACCGTCCGAGAGCGCACGTGCGCCCGAATCGATCGTTGGAGTTCCGCCATGGCCGTCCCCAAGAAGAAGAAGTCCAAGGCCAAGGGCCGCAGCCACCAGGCTGGGGCGTGGCGTCTGGGCCGGCCCGCCCGCAGCGTGTGCCCGCACTGCCAGGCCTCCAAGACCCCTCACGTCGTCTGCCCCAGCTGCGGGTGGTACAAGGGACGCCAAGCGGTCGAGGTCGACTGACTTGAGTCGTCGGGGCGAGCGTCCCAGCCCCGAGACACTGGCGACCCTCCCGGTCGCCGTCGATGCCATGGGGGGCGACCTGGCCCCCGGCGAAATCGTCGAGGGTGCCCGCCGGGCGCACGAGCAGAACGGCGTGGGCATCGTGCTCGTCGGCCCGCCCGACCTGGTCGGCGACACGCAGGGCCTGGAGCTGTTCCCCTGCACCGAGGTCATCGGCATGGACGAGGACCCGGCCGGCGGCGTCCGTCGCAAGAAGGACTCCTCCCTGGTGCGGGCAGCCGAGCTGGTGCGCGACGGCAAGGCCTCCGCCATGGTCTCGGCGGGCAACACCGGGGCGACCATGGCCTCCGCCCTGCTGCGCATGGGCCGGCTCCCCGGCGTCGTGCGGCCGTGCATCGCCACCCCGCTGCCAAGGCTGGGGCGGACCCCGGCCGTCCTGGTGGACGCCGGCGCCAACGCCGAGTGCACGCCCGCCATGCTGGTGCAGTTCGCCCAGATGGGCGCCGCCTACGTGGCCGCCCGCTTCGGCACCGAGGCACCGTCGGTGGGGCTCCTGTCCATCGGCGAGGAGCCGACCAAGGGCACACCGCTGGTCAAGGAGACCCACGGCCTGTTGGTGAAGGCGGCCGAGGTGGGCACCGGTCCGGGTGGTGGTGGCGGCTTCGAATTCATCGGGAACCTCGAGGGACGGGATCTCCTGCCCTCGCCGGCCGACGTGATCGTCACCGACGGCTTCACCGGCAATGTGGCGCTCAAGGCGCTGGAGGGCTCGCTGCGCTTCCTCTTCGACACCATGCTCGGCGTGTTCGGGACCGACGAGGCCACGACGGAGGCGGCGGGGGTCCTGCTGCCGTACCTGCTGCCCATCGCGGCCCAGTTCGAGCCCGAGAACACCGGCGGGGCCATGCTCCTCGGGACCGACGGGGTGTGCGTCATCAGCCACGGATCCTCCAATGCAACGGCCATGATGAACGCCGTGCTGGTCGCCTACGAATGTGCCACCGGAGGGCTGGCGGACCACGTGGCGGCGGCCGTGCGTTCTGGGGAATTGAGCTAAAAGGCCAGCTCAAATAGCACAAACGGGCAATCGCAGCCCGGCGGGACGTACACTGGTCGCCGTGCCAGCCGAAACCCACACCAATCAGGGCCCGCTCGACCGCAACGGGGTGTTCGAGCTGATCAGGGACCAGCTGGCCGACATCCTCGAGACGGACCCGTCGTCGATCACCGAGGGCGCTTCCTTCGTGGAGGACCTCGACGCCGATTCGCTGGCCCTGATTGAGCTCGTCGAAGCCCTGGAAGAGGAGCTGGGCGAACGAACGGTGGGTTTCCGCATCAACGACGAGGACCTCGAGGACCTGCGCACGGTCCGGGATGCAGTTGACTACGTCTACGCCAAGCTCGAGGCGGGTTGACGCGGGAGCTGAGGGGGCGGCCGAACTGGCCGAGCGACTTGGCCATTCCTTCGCCGACTTGAGCCTCCTTCAGCACGCCCTCGCCCACCGGAGCTGGTGCGGCGAGCAGGAGGGCGGCGCGCCCTCCAACGAGCGCCTCGAATTCCTGGGCGACGCCGTCCTGGGCCTGGTCGTGGCCGGGTACACCTACGAGCGATTCCCCGACTTCGCCGAGGGCAAGCTGGCCAAGGTCCGCTCCGCCGTCGTGAACGCCCGTGTGCTGGCCCAGGTTGCCGCCCGGCTCGGGGTCGGTGAGGTCCTCCTGTTGGGCCGGGGGGAAGAAGGATCAGGTGGCCGGGCCAAGGCCTCGATCCTGGCCGACGCCTTCGAGGCCATCCTCGGGGCGGTCTACCTCGACGCCGGCTGGGATGCCTCCCGCGAGCTCGTCCTGCGCGAGCTCGGCGAGGCGATCGAGCGGGCGGGCGAGGAGCCCGACGACTTCGATCACAAGAGTCGCTTGCAGGAAAAGGCCGTGCGTGACGGGGAGGGAACGCCCCGTTACGTCGTGGTGGGCTCCGGGCCCGACCACGACCGGGTCTACATGGCCGAGGTCTTCCTCGGTGGGACTCGTTGGGGGTCGGGCGAGGGACGCTCGAAGAAGGATGCCGAACAGGAGGCCGCGCGTGCGGCCTGGGAAGGCCTCACAAGTGCCTGAGCTGCCCGAAGTCGAAACGTTGCGTCAGGATCTGTCCCGCGAGGTGGTGGGCCGAAAGATCAAGGCGGTCGCGGTGTCCAACGGCCGTTCGGTGCGCCGCCACGCCTCGGCCAAGCACTTCCGCGCCCTGCTGGAGGGCCACACCATCAAGTCGGTCGGCCGTCTGGGCAAGTACCTGCTGCTGACGCTCGACACCGGGGACACGCTCGTGGTGCATCTCGGCATGAGCGGCCAGCTGCTGCGGGTCAAGTCGCCCAAGGACCCCAAGCCCAAGCACACCCACGTCGTCATCACCTTCACCCAGGGGGGCGAGCTGCGCTACGTCGACCCGCGCACGTTCGGGGAGATGTTCGTCTCGACGCCGCCGCTCAAGGCGGACGGGACGCCGCTGAGCCCGGTCTCGGGCACGGCAGGCGGCGACGGCGCCGCCATCCGCAAGGCGATCCCCGAGCTGGCGCACCTCGGGTTCGACCCCATTGAGGACCTCATGAGCTGGGACCGCTTCGGCGCCCTGCTGCACCAGCACCACGGGGGCATCAAGGCACTGCTGATGGACCAGAGCTTCACGGCCGGCATCGGGAACCTGTACTCCGACGAGATGCTCTACCAGGCGGGGCTGCGCTACGACCGGGCGGCCGACTCGCTGACGGCCACCGAGGTGCGCCGCCTCTACCGGGCCATCGTCGAGACGCTGGCCGACGCGATCAAGCACCGGGGCTCCTCGCTGGCCGACGAGCAGTACCGCGACCTCTTCGGCGAGCTCGGCGACTTCCAGGGCTCGCACCAGGTCTACGACCGCGAGGGCCAGCCATGCCGGCGCTGCCGCAACACCATCGTGCGGGTGAAGGCGGGCGGGCGCTCGACCTTCTTCTGCGAACACTGCCAGGTGTGAGTTCCCACGCCGCTCGTAGGCAGCCGGTAGGGTCGCCCCGATGTTCCTGAAGTCGCTCAGCATGAAGGGTTTCAAGTCCTTCGCCGATCCGACGGTGCTGGAGTTCGAGCCCGGCATCACCGTGGTGGTCGGGCCCAACGGGAGCGGCAAGTCCAACGTCGTCGACGCGGTGACCTGGGTGCTCGGCGCCCAGGGACCGCGCTCGCTGCGCTCGGCGAAGATGGAGGACGTCATCTTCGCCGGGACCTCCTCCCGGCCCCAGCTCGGCCGGGCCGAGGTCTCGCTCACGATCGACAACTCGTCGGGCAAGCTGCCCATCGACCTGTCCGAGGTCACGATCACCCGGACGCTCTTCCGCTCCGGCGACAGCGAGTACGCCATCAACGGGGCGCCGTGCCGCTTGCTCGACATTCAGGAGCTGCTCAGCGACTCGGGCGTGGGCCGCCAGCAGCACATGATCATCGGCCAGGGCCAGCTCGACACCGTGCTCAACGCCCGGCCGGAGGACCGGCGGGCCATCATCGAGGAGGCGGCGGGTGTCTTGAAGCACCGCCGCCGCCGGGAGCGGGCCGACCGCCGGCTGGCCGCGACGGCCGAGAACCTCGAGCGCCTCGGCGACCTGGTCCGTGAGGTTCGGCGCCAGATCCGGCCGCTGGAGCGCCAGGCCGCTGCGGCCCGGTCGCACGACAGCGTGGCGTCCGAGCTGCTGGCCGTGCGCCTGTATCTCGCCGGCGCCGAGCAGGCCGACCTGACCGCCCGTCGCCGCGCGGCGGTGCAGCACCTGGCCGTCTGCCGCGATGAGGAGCAGGAGCTGCACGAGGCGCTCGAACAGCTGGACACCGAGGCGACCGCCACGACGGCCGAGTTGTCGTCGCGCCGCGAGGAGGACCTGGCCAACGCGCTCGGTCGCGTGCAGGGCCTGGTGGAGCGGGCCCGCGGGCTCACCGGCGTGCTGCGCGAGCGCGGGCGCGGCGTGGTGGCCGCACTCGATGCTGCGGCCGACGTCGACGTGGTCTCGACCCTCGAGGCCGAGGCGGCCCGCCTGGCCAGCGAGCTGGTCACGGCCGAGGCCGAGGAAGAGGCCGGCGGGGCGCCGGAACGAGCGGAGCTCGATGAGGCCCTGGCCACCCTCGACGGGGAGGCGGCGGCTCTGCAGGAGCGCTGGGCCACGGTGCTCGGCGGTGATGCGCCCGACCAGGCCATTGCCCGGGTGCGCGCCCGCACCGAAGCGGTCGTCCGCGCCGCGGCGCGCGAGCAGGAGGACCTGGACTCGCTGGCGGCGCGGGTGGACACCCTGCAGGAGCGGACGGCGGGTGCAGCGGTGCGCGCCGACCTCCTGGCCCAGCAGGCCGACGAGCTGGAACAGGCGACGGCTGCGCTGGAAGCGGAGCTGGCGGCGCGCAGCGCCGAGCTCGAGGAGGCCGTCCGCACGTCGGAGGCGGCCCAGGTGTCGGCGGACGAGGCCGAGGAGGCGCGGTACCGCACTGCGGCCCGCGCCGAGGCGTTGGAGCGCGCGCTGGCCGACCTGCAGGGCGCCGGCGGGCGCGAGCTGTTGCGCGACGTCGACGGCGTGGTGGGTTCGCTGGTCGACCTGGTGGAGATCGACGACGGGTGGGACGCCGCCTTCGAGGCCGCCATCGGCGCGGGTGTCGCGGCCGTTGTGGTCGACGGGCGCCGCTCGGCGCAGGCCGCCCTGGCCACCCTGCGTGAAGGCGGTGTCACCGGCGCCATCCTCACCCCGCGGCAGTCGTCGGGTTCGGTCGGCGTCGGCGCGCTGCCCCCCGGCAGCAGCGCAGAGGCGGTCCGGCGCCACGTGCGCGTCCGCCAGGGCGGGGCCGCAGCCGAATCGGTGCTCGACACACTCGTGGGCCGTGCCGTCCGGGTCGACGGGTGGGAAGAAGCCATCGACCTCTCCCTCGCCCGCGACGACCTGGTCGTGGTCACGCCCGAGGGCGACCGCTTCGCCGCCACCGGCTGGCGCGTCCGTTCGGCCACGAGTGTGGTCACGGCCGCCTCCGTGGAGGAGGCGCGCCGCCGGGCCGAGGCAGCCGCCGCCGCCGCCGAGCTGGCGCGCGCCCACCTCTCCGAGAGCCGCATTGTGCTCGGCCGCTGCCGCGATGCGCGGACCGCAGCCGAGCGGGCCAACGACCGCCATGCCTCCGCCTGCGAGACGGGCAGGGCCGACCGGGAGCGCTCCGCCGAAGAGCGGCGCCGGGTTGCCGCCGAGCTCGAGGAGGCCCGCGCCGCCGTCGTGGCGGGGCAGCAGCGGCTGGCCGACGTCACGTCCGAGCAGGCGCACCTGGCCGGGGCGCTCCCCGAGCTGCAAGAGGCGCTGGAGGCCTGGGAGGCCCTCGAGGAGCGGCGGGCGGGGCTCCGGCGCCGGCGTCAGGAGGTCGAGGTGCGGGTGGCCGGCGTGGTCGAACGTCGGCGCGTGCTGGCGGAGCGCCAGGCCGAGGTGGAGCGTCGTCTGCAGGGCCACGCCGAGGAGCGGGCCACGGCGGCGTCGCGCCGGCGCCGCCTGGAGGCGGAGGGCGCGGCGCTGGCCCGCCTCGAGGTGGTGGTCCAGCAGGAGCACGAGCGGCTGGACGGCGTCTTCGAGTCGTTGCGCCACGACTACCAGGACCAGGTCGACGCCGTGCGGGCGGGTGGCGAGAAGCTCGAGCGCCTGCGCCAGGACCGCCACACGACCGAGCAACGACTGGAGGCGGTGCGGGCACGCACACGCACGCTCGACCTGGAGTCCAACGAGGTGGACCTGCGCATGGAGGCGCTGCAGGAGCACATTTCGCGCGATCTCGGTGCCACACCCGACGAGCTGACGGGTCTGGCCGAGCCGGAGGCGCCCGAGGGAACGACGCTGCCGCAGCATGCCGAGGAGCTGGAGCGCAAGCTGGCGGCGCTCGGCCCCGTGAACCCGTTGGCGCTCGAGGAGCTCTCGACGCTGGAGGAGCGCCACAAGGAGCTCGAAGCTCAGGTCGACGACGTGCGCGGCGCCCGGCGCGAGCTGCACGAGGTCGTGCGCACGCTCGACCACGAGATCATGACCTCGTTCGCCGCCGCCGCGGCCGACGTGAACGAGCACTTCTCGGCGCTCATCGCGATGCTGTTCCCCGGCGGCACCGGCCGGCTGCTGCTGCTGGAGCCTGACGACCTGCTCAACACGGGCGTCGAGATCGAGGTACGCCCCGCGGGCCGCAACGTGCGCCGGGTGTCGCTGCTCTCCGGCGGCGAGCGCTCGATGGCGGCGCTGGCCTTCCTGTTCGCCGTCTTCCGCAGCCGCCCTTCGCCCTTCTACATGATGGACGAGGTCGAGGCCGCGCTCGACGACGTCAACCTCAGCCGCTTCCTGGCGCTGGTGCACGAGTTCCGCGACGAGGCGCAGCTGCTCATTGTCAGCCACCAGAAGCGCACCATGGAGACGGGTGACGCGCTGTACGGGGTGACGATGGCCCCGGGGGGCTCCTCGCAGGTGGTCAGCCAGAAGGTGGAGAAGGAGAAAGAGCCGGCGTGACCGGCTCGCTCTACGTCGTCTTCGTCGCGGCGGCCCTGATCTGCATCATCGCCGGGGTGGCGGCGGTCTCACGCACCCGACGACGGGTCCGCGACAACGAGTACGAGTCCGGGGAGGACGACGGCGGCGCGACCTACGCCGAGGAGGCGGCCGCGGTGGCTGCGGCGGAGGCCGCCTTGGAGGCCCAGGGGGACGAGGTCGACGGTGTGTCGAAGGTGTCGAAGGCGTCGAAGGGGCGCCGCCCGCATGATCGGCACCATCATCATCCTCGTCATCATCGTCGCCGTCCTGGCGGTGGCAGCTGGGACGATCGCCGTCGCCCGCTCCCGCCGACGTTCCGACCGAGGCCCGGTCGCACCCCCGAGCAGGCCGGCCACGCCGCCCCCGCAGGCCGGTCCGGCACCGGCCGCTCCTGGCACAACGGCGCCGGCGCCGGCGCCGCCTGCGCCCGAGGCGCCGACGTCTCCGGCTGGCGCACCCGAAGCGCCCCCCGTCGCACCGCCGAGCTACCGCAGTCGCCTCGGCAGCGTGCGCGGCCTGTTCAGCGGCGCCGTTTCCGCGCTCCGTTCGGGCCGGATCGACGCCGCGACCTGGGAATCGCTCGAAGAGGCACTCATCCGGGCCGACGTGGGCGTCGCCACGACCGACGCGCTGCTCGCGGATCTGCGGGCCCGTGTGGACGCGAAGGAGATCAACGGGGGCGATGACCTGCTGGCCGCGCTCGGCACGGCCATCCGCCAACTCCTCCAGACAGCCGACACGCGCGCGCTGCGCTTCGACGGCACGCCCGGTGCGCCCGACGTCTGGTTGATGGTGGGCGTCAACGGGGTCGGCAAGACCACGACGATCGGCAAGCTCGCCAAGCGCCAGACGGCCGAGGGACGCTCGGTCCTGCTGGCCGCGGGGGACACGTTCCGGGCGGCGGCCGCCGACCAGCTGGCCATGTGGGCCGAGCGGACCGGGACCGAGATCGTGCGCGGCGCCGAGGGCGGCGACCCCAGCGCCATCGTGTTCGACGCGGTGCAGCGCGCCGCAGCGCGCGGCAACGACCTGGTGCTGGCGGACACGGCGGGGCGCCTGCACACGAAGGTCAACCTCGTCGAGGAGCTCAAGAAGATCCGGCGCGTGGCCGACCGCGACCCGGGCAACGTCACCGAGGTGCTCCTGGTGCTGGACGCCACGACGGGGCAGAACGCGCTGGCCCAGGCCCGCCAGTTCACCGAGGCGGTCGACGTGACCGGGATTGTGCTGACCAAGCTCGACGGCACGGCGAAGGGCGGCATCGTCATTGCGGTCCAGCGGGAGCTCGGCCTGCCGGTCAAACTCGTCGGGCTGGGCGAGGGGCCCGACGACCTGGTTGACTTCGACCCCGACGAGTTCGTCGAGGCCCTGCTCGACACCGACTGACGGAGGACCGTGGACACACTGACCGATCAGCAGAAGAAGGTCATCCTCGTGGTGCTGGTCGTCCATCTCATTCTGGTCAAGCTCACCTGGCGGGATCTCAGCCGGCGCCCCGATGCGGCCGTACGGGGGAAGAAGCGTGCGTGGCGGTTGGCGTCCAGCTTGAACACCACCGGTTCGGTTGCCTACTGGCTCTTCGGCCGTCGCCGGCTCGCATCTCCCTGAACGGGCGACGCCGCCGCCCGGGACCTTGGGGCGGCCTCAGCCTGACCTTCAGCGCACGTGGACCGCGTCGAAGAAGAGATTGAGGACCGCTTCGTCGCCGTCCACGGCCACATGCTCGGTCCCGGCGCGGTTCCACAACGCCAGATAGAGATCAGCTGCCTCGCCTGCGACCGAGCAGTCCGCGCCCGCCGCGTTCTCGGCCGCATCGGAGGCGGTCGCGGTCGTGACGCCGTCGGGGCCGATGGCGAGCAGCCAGGCCCACCGCACATCGGTGCAGTGCACCGACAGGCTGACGGGACGTTCGGCGCGCAACGACTTGGATCTCCGGGGAACGAAGCCGACGAGCAACTCGTCCACCCCGTCCGCGGCGAAGGCGGGTCCGAACGGTGCGGGCGCGGCGCCCACCGCCAACTCGGCGTCGATCCGGTGGATGGCCGTCTCGTGCGCTTGTCGGCGGGCCCACATGGCCCGGGCCGACGGCGCGGGAAGGAAGGTCCAGCACTCGAGATCGTCGGGCGCGGCAGCCAACGCGTCAGCCAGCACCGTGCATCCGGTGCGGAGCCAGTCGGCCAGGTCGGGGTCATCGGGCCAGGTGCCCACGACTTCGTCGAGTCCGACTCGCCATGGCTCGATGCGCCGGTCCGCGACGAACCCGGTCGCCCAGCGATGGATGCCGCCCATGTGGCGCACGAGGTCACGCACCGTCCAGTCCGGGCAGGTCGGAACGGCGGCGCCGGGGTCAGCTGTGTCCGTTGCCGCCGCCAGCAGCTCTCCTTGCCGGCGCAGTGCGTCGATGTGCGACGTGACCTCCACCGTCGCGGGGTCCCTAGCTCACTTTGAGCAGGTCGATGACGAAGACGAGGGTGTCGTTGGCGGCGATGCCCGGCCCAGGCGACTGGGCCCCGTAGCCGAGGTTGGGCGGGATGATCAGCTCGCGCCGCCCACCGACCTTCATGCCGACGACTCCCTTGTCCCAGCCAGGGATGACCTGTCCCGCGCCCAGCTTGAAGGTGAAGGGCTGGCTGGTCCACGACGACTGGATCACCTTCCCCGACGAGTACGTGGCCAGCACGTACTGCACAGTGACGTTGTCGCCGGGGGCGGCTGCCGCACCCGTCCCGGTGATGAGATCCGCGCTCTGGAGCGAGGTCGGCGGCGCGCTGGAGGGCACGGTCACGTTCGGGGCCTGGCCCGTCGTGCCAGCGGGGGACTGGTCTGCGGCCGGGATGGGGAGGATGGCGTCGAGCGGGCTCT
Source organism: uncultured Acidimicrobiaceae bacterium (assembly GCA_963753115.1). Lineage (GTDB taxonomy): Bacteria > Actinomycetota > Acidimicrobiia > Acidimicrobiales > RAAP-2 > Bog-473. The sequence goes on along the minus strand of CAVWBB010000002.1, from coordinate 159,530 downwards.
GACCCGGGACGGTCGTGGTCGAGTTCGTGTTGGCCGCGTTCGTGCTCGTCGTGGCGCCGGCGCCGGAGGTGCTCGGCGGCGACGAGCTGCAGGCGGCCAGGCCGAGCGCGCCGGCTGCACCGATGGCGAGCGCGAGCGTCCAGAAGCGAGGTGTGCGGGAGGACATGCGCCGAGACGGTACTCGCTGGGGGCTGAAAACCAGCGGCACCAGGAGCGCAGCAAGAGCGCAATCACAGCTCCTTCGGAGCGCAGCCCCTGGCGCGGTTCAGCAGCGGACGGTGTACGGATCCCAGGCCGGCGGCGCCGTCCGGAGGTGGGTCTGCACCAGGTGCTGCACGGCGCTGGGACCGAGGCAGCTCTCCTGCATCCCGGCCGGCGCCAGCGTGGGGATCAGTCCCGAGATCCGCTCAGCTACCCAGATGGCCGTTCCACCGCAGGCTTCTTCCGCCTCGGTCAGATGCCCAGCGAGCGGCGCCAGGTCCACCCGCGGGCGCACGGGGCGCGATCGGAACTGCACCCAGCTCTCGTAGCGGTAGGCGAACGCATAGTGGCGACCCTGCTGGGTGAGAACGGCGCCGCTCTCGGTGGCGTTGTGCAGTGCGATGGGATGCAGGCCCTCTACCCACTGCCCTCCGAACCGGTGACCCCCCTTCCGCGGTGCGCGCTCGGAGACCGTGACCACTGCCAGGTCCAATTCGGGATCCTCACGGATCGTCACGAGACCGGCGGCGAGTGCCTCCTCGCTGGCCCCCAGCGCCTCATCCTCCTCGGCCCAGAGCGTGCGGAAGCGATCCGGCCCGTCGCAGATGTCGGCGAACCGGCCGAGCAGCTCGTGAAAGAGCACGGCGGTGCGGGCGTCGTCGTCCTCGGGCAAGCCCGGCAACGGGCTCCGCTGGGGGTCGGCGTAGGCCGAGAGCACCATCGAAATGCGTGCGGCCTGCCGCGAGCGCGTGACGGCGAAGTCCCCGGCACGCGCCACTTCGATCAGCAGATCCCGTCGCGCCAGCGCGGCCTCCGGTGTGGTGAGTGCGAAGACCCCGACCAGCCCGTCCTGATCGAAGTGGTTGTTGGAAACGGCTGCTGCACCCTCATGGCGGTCGAACGCCGAGAGGTACAACAGCGCCATTTCCGCGGAGAGATCGGCAGCGAACTCGGGCGGGCTGCCGATACCCGGCCAGTGCGAGAGGCACACGACGGTGCCCTGGGCAGGCGAGCCGTCCACCACGACGTTGGGAACTCCCCCCAGGTCGCCGTATGGGACGTAGGTCAGGCCCGGGAAGCGGTGGCTCACCGGCGCGAGCGTACGGCGCCGTCGTCCGGGCTGGAGCGTGGGTGCCCGACCGGTGCAGGTAGCCCGTGGCCCGTGGCCCGTGGCCCGTGGCCGCGTGGCCCGTGGCCTGTGGCCCGTGGCCCGTGGCCCGTGGTCCGTGGTCGAGGGCCGACGGTCCCTCTGCCCGTGAACCCCGGGTCTCTCTCCTGAAACTGTAAACGAACGTGTTGAGAGTCGCGGCAGACATGCATCGCCGAGTGCGGGCGGCCCACGCGGCCCTCGTGGCTAACCTGAGACCCCATGTTCGACGCCCTCTCCGACCGCCTCGAGCGGATCTCGACACGCCTGCGCGGCAAGGGCCGCATCAGTGACGAAGATCTCGACGAGGCACTCAAGGAGATCCGTACAGCGCTGCTCGAGGCCGACGTCGAGCTGTCGGTCGCCCGTCGCTTCTGTGACGGCATTCGGCTGCGAGTCAGCACCGAGGCGCTTGCCAAGAGCCTGACCCCGGGCCAGCAGGTCGTCCGCGCCGTCCACGAGGAGCTGATCGGCGTGCTCGGCGGCGAGACCCTGAAGCTGAGCTACGCCTCGCGGCCACCCACCGTCGTGCTCATGGCCGGCCTGCAGGGCTCCGGGAAGACCACCAACTCGGCCAAGCTCGCCCTCTGGTGGAAGCAGCAGGGTCGCAATCCGCTGCTGGTCGGCGCTGACCTGCAGCGCCCCGCTGCGGTCGAGCAGTTGCGTGTCCTCGGCCAGCAGGCTGGGGTGACGGTGTTCAGCGAGCCCACGGACCCGGTGTCGTGCGCCAAGGCCGGCCTGGAGGAGGCTCGCCGTCTCGGCCGTGACATCTGCATCATCGACACCGCAGGCCGCCTCACCATCGACGCTGACCTCATGCAGCAGATCCGGGATATCTCCGCGGCGATCGAGCCGCACTACACGTTCCTGGTCGTCGACGCCATGATCGGGCAGGACGCCGTGGCGACGGCGAAAGCCTTTCACGACACGCTCGAGCTGAGTGGCGTCATCCTCACCAAGCTCGACGGTGATGCCCGCGGCGGCGCCGCACTCTCGGTCAAGGGTGTCGTCGGCAAGCCGATCGCGTTCGCCAGCACTGGTGAGCGTCTCGAGGACTTCGACCTGTTCCACCCCGACCGCATGGCCGATCGCATCCTCGGCATGGGGGACGTTCTGAGCCTGATTGAGCAGGCCGAGCGCACCATGGACACCGATGAGGTGACCAAGAGCGCCAACCGCCTCATGCAGGGCCAGTTCACCCTGGACGACTTCCTCTCCCAGCTCCGGCAGGTCAAGAAGATGGGATCGCTCGGCGGGCTCATGCGGCTCATGCCCGGCATGTCCAAAGAGATGCGCCAGGCCGCCGGGCAGATCGACGACGGCGAGGTGGCCAAGGTGGAGGCGATCGTCTGCTCCATGACCCCAGCCGAGCGCAGCGACACTGCGCTCCTGGACGGCTCTCGCCGCAGCCGCGTGGCCCGGGGCTCTGGCACCTCCATCCAGGACGTGAACACGCTCCTGAAGCAGTTCAAGGAGATGCAGAAGATGATGAAGGGGATGGCCTCGGGCAACATGCCCAACCTCCCTGGCATGCCCAACATGGCTGGCATGAGCGGCCGAGCCGCCCGCAAGCTGGCGCAGCAGGGAGCCGCCGGCTTGCCGGCCGCTCCCGCCGGAGCCGACTTCGACATGCTCTCCCAACTCATGGAAGAGGGCGGTGAGCTGCCCTCGGGCTTCCCGGGCCTCCCTGTCGCAGCCCCGGCGCGACCGGTGGTCAGCGGCAACAAGGGCACCAAGAAGAAGAAGAAGGGCGGGCGGGTCACCCCTCCGAAAGGTCGGTAGGCCCGCTATCTGCCAGAATGGACGGCCAAGACGTCCAGATCAGTGGAGGAATTAGTCCGTGGCAGTAAAGCTCCGCCTTGTGCGGATGGGTAAGAAGAAGCAGCCGACCTATCGGGTCGTGGCAGCCGACAGCCGATCACCGCGTGACGGCCGGTTCCTCGAGATCGTGGGCACCTACGCTCCGCGAGGTTCCTCGACGGCCGAACCAGACGCAGTCATCAACATCGACAACGCCAAGGCCGTGAAGTGGCTGGTCAATGGAGCGCAGCCGACCGAACGGGTCGAACGCATCCTGAAGACCTCCGGGGCCTGGGACGAGTTCGCCGCGGCGAGGGCCAAGTGACCGACCTCTACGAAGCGGGCGACATCAACCAGTCCGAGGGGGCCGACGACGACATCGACGACGTCGAGGACGAGGTTGGTGAGGGCAACGAGCTCGGGGACCAGGAAGGCGGCACCGCGTTGGCCGTGCTGACGTACCTGGCACGCTCGCTGTCCAACGACCCGGACTCGGTTGTCATCGACACCGAAGAGCGCAGGGGTGGCCTGCGCCTCAACCTGCACGTGGCCCCCGACGACATGGGCCGGGTGATCGGCCGACGCGGCCGCACCGCCCAGGCCATCCGGACGCTGGTCAACGTGGCGGGCGCCAAGGACGGCGTCCAGGCCAGCGTCGACATCGTCGACGACTGATCTGCTCAAAGTCGGGCGGGTCACAAAGGCCCACGGCCTGCGCGGCGAGGTCGTCGTCCAGCTCTGGACCGACCAGACCCAGCGCGTCGACGCCGGAACCGAATTGGCCTCCGAGCGGGGGATTCTCACGGTGGTGTGGTCGACCCCCTTCGGACCGGACCGCTACATCGTGCAGTTCGAAGGCGTGGAGGACCGGAACGCCGCCGACGGCCTGCGCGGGCTGGAGCTCCTCGCCGAGCCGCTCGACGACGTGCCGGACGTGATCTGGGTCCACGAGCTCGTCGGCGCCACCGTGCGGGACACCGCCGGTACCGCGCTCGGCGTCATCGCCTCGGTGGAAGCCAATCCCGCCAGCGACCTGATGGTGCTCGAGTCCGGCGGGCTGATCCCCGTCCGCTTCGTCATCTCCCACGACGCGAGCGCCCGCACCGTCGACGTCGACATCCCTGAAGGACTGCTCGACCTGTGACCGCAGCGACGTGAGGATCGACGTCTTCACGATCTTCCCCGAGGTCGTCGCCACCTACTGCGGCATGTCGATTCTCGGTCGGGCCACCGAGGCGGGCGCGCTCGACGTGCGTGTCCACGACCTGCGCAACGGCGCGGACGACGCCCGCCGCTCGGTCGACGACAGCCCGTTCGGCGGGGGAGCGGGCATGGTCCTGACCCCGGACCCGATCTTCCGCAGCGTCGAGTCCGTTCCGGACCTGCCGCGCCCCCTCTTCCTGCTAGCACCGGGCGGCCGGCCCTTTAATCAGACGGTGGCCGCCGAGTTGGCGGAGCACGCGGCGGGCGGCTTCTCCCTGCTCTGCGGGCGTTACGAGGGTGTCGACCAGCGGGTGGCCGACCACCTCGTCGACGATGAGCTCTCGGTGGGGGACTTCGTGCTGGCCGGAGGCGAGTTGGCGGCGCTCGTCGTCGTCGAGGCGGTCGCCCGCCTCCTGCCCGACGTCTTGGGCAACGAGGAGTCGGCCCGGGACGAGAGCTTCGCCGACGGCCTGCTCGAATACCCCCAGTACACCCGGCCGGCGGAGTTCCGGGGCTGGGCCGTCCCCGAGGTGCTCCGGTCTGGGGACCACGGGGCCGTGGCGGCATGGCGCCGCCGCCAGGCCCTGCTGCGCACGGCCGAGCGCCGCCCTGACTTGATTGCGCGCCTGGTCAGGGCCTCGGCGCTCAGCCCCAGCGACGTGCAGGCCCTCTCCGAGCACGGCTACGATGTCCAGTCCGGCACTGAGCCGGTGTGAACCGAAGGACGCCTCTCATGCACCCCACCGAAACGATCGATCGCGACAGCCTGCGCGACGACATCCCCGAGTTCCGCCCTGGCGACACCGTCAAGGTCCACGTCCGGGTCGTGGAGGGCAACCGTGAGCGGGTGCAGGTCTTCCAGGGCGCCGTCATGCGGCGCCAGGGCGGGGGTGTGCAGGAGACCTTCACCGTGCGCAAGGTGAGCTTCGGGGTGGGCGTCGAGCGGACCTTCCCGGTGCACTCGCCCACGATCGCCAAGATCGAGGTCACCACATTGGGCGACGTCCGCCGGGCCAAGCTCTACTACCTGCGTGACCGCCACGGGAAGGCAGCGAAGATCAAGGAGCGTCGCATCCCGCGTGGCAAGGCCGCTCTGGAGACCGTCGTCGAGGACGACGTCGAGGGCGCGGACGTCGAGGAGCTCGAAGAGGTCGACGAGGTCGACGCGGTCGACGACGGTCGAGACCGATGCCGTCGACGAGGTCGGGACGGACGACACCGAGGTCGATGACACCGTCCAGGAGGACCACGACGAGTAGGGCGGTCGCAGCGTGAGCGAGGAAGACCTCGAGCGCTACGAATCCGAGATCGAGCTCGGGCTCGTCCAGGAGTACCGAGCCGTCCTGCCGGTCTTCACCTACGTGATCGAGACGGAGCGACGCTTCTATCTCGCCAACGACGTCTCGCTGAACGTCCGTTCCGACACGACGCCGGCGTGCATCGAGCTGGAGCTCCGTGACGCCTGGGTGTGGGACATGTACCGTCCGGCTCGCTTCGTGCCCGAGGTGCGGGTCGTCACCTTCCGTGACGTGAACATCGAGCGGTTGCCCGAACAAGAGCTCTGATCCCGCGCCGGAGCGACCGTTCCTCATCAGTGGGGAACGGGGATCGGCGCAACAGCGCACTCGGCGGCTTCGGCGAACGGCTCGCCACTGCGCACTACCGGGCGCACGGGTATGCGGTGTTGGAGCAGAACTGGCGCTGCCGGGCTGGTGAGATCGACCTGCTCTGCGCCCGCGGCACGACCCTGGTCGTCTGCGAGGTCAAGGCTCGGACCGGGTCCGCCCACGGCCATCCGCTCGAGGCTGTGACCCGACCGAAGCAGCGCCGGCTGCGCCGGCTGGCGGCGCTGTACCTCCACCAGCATGGCGGCCGCTGGTCCGAGGTCCGCTTCGACGTCGTCGGCGTGCTCGACGGGAAGCTGGAGGTCGTCGAAGGTGCGTTCTGAAGCGGCGCGGCATAGGGTCCGTTCCCATGGAGACCCTCATTGTCGAGCGCAAGGACGGTGTCGTCACCGTCACGATGAACCGCCCCGAGCGCAAGAATGCCGCCAACGGCAAGATGCTGATTGAGCTGCGCGCCATCTTCGAGGAGATCGAGGACAGCCCGGACGACCGTGTGATGGTACTGACGGGCGCCGGCGGCGCCTTCTGCTCGGGCGCCGACCTGTCGGATCCGAGTGGCCCGGCCACGGATCCCACCCGATCGGGCCTGGCGAGGATGCGGCGACTCGGGGACGTCGCTCTGGCGCTGCACCACGTCTCCAAGCCGACGATCGCCAAGGTGGACGGGTTCGCCGTTGGCGCGGGGCTGTCGCTCGCCCTCGGCTGCGACCTGGTCGTGTGCAGCGATCGGGCCAAGCTCTCCATGATCTTCGCCAAGCGCGGCCTGGCTCTCGACAACGGCGCCTCGTGGCTCTTGCCCCGACTCGTCGGCCTGGCCCGGGCCAAGGAGATCGCGCTCTTCGGAGGCATGTGGAGCGGGGAGGAGGCAGCGGCCATAGGCCTGGTGAACCGGGCCCTGCCGCTCGAGGAGCTCGATCCCTTCGTGGACGAGTGGGCCGCGACCCTGGCCGGAGGGCCGCCCCTGGCACTCTCCATGACCAAGACCCTGCTCCACGCCTCCTCCATGGCATCCATGGAGCAGGCGGTGGAGGACGAGGCCCGCTGCCAGGCCCTGAACTTCTCGACCAAGGACACCCAGGAGGCGATGGCTGCCTTCTCCGAGAAGCGGGAGCCCGTCTTCATCGGTCGCTAATAGACTGGTTTTCGTGCTGAATGGCGTGCAAGGCATGGTCGGTGACACAGCGTTGGTGACCAAGGCAATAGAGGGCGCGCACCACCCCGGGAGGATCCGGGCCCGAGGTGAGGAGTGGCTCGCAATTCCACTCGACCCCGACGCCACGATCCCCATCGGGACCGACGTCGTCGTCGCCGACGTCGAGCGAGGGTTGCTCGTCGTCTACGCCATCGACAGCTAGAAGAGAGGTACCGAAAATGTTCGCATCGGCCGGAGAAGTCTTGGGGATCGTCATCATCGCCGTTCTGGCCGGAGTCGGGCTCGGTGCTCTTTTCCTCTCGCGTTTCGTCAAGATCGTGCAGCAAGGGAGCGTCGGCGTCGTCAAGCGGCTGGGTGAGTTCAAGTCGGTCGATCAGCCAGGCATGCGGGTCCTCATTCCCTTCATCGACAAAATGGAGAAGGTCGACGTCCGGGAGTTCCCCATGACGGGTGATCAGCAGGCTGTCATCACGAAGGACAACGTGTCCTTGCAGGTGAGCGCGACAATCTTCTGCCAGGTGATCGACGTGAAGTCGGCTCTCTTCGAGATCAACGACTTCCAGCTCGCGGTGGACCAGCTCTCGCGCACGGCGCTTCGGGCGGTGTTCGGCGAGCTCTCGCTGGATCAGGCGCTCAGTGAGCGTGAGACGATCAATAGCCGGATGCAGGACCACATGGCGGACGCCACGGCCAAATGGGGCGTGCGACTCAACCGCATTGAGATCCTCGACATCACGCCGCCCCTCAACGTGGTGCAGGCGATGTCGGAGCAGAAGGAAGCCGAACAGCACAAGCGCGCCCTCATTCTGAAGTCCGAGGGTGAGCAGACGGCCGCCATCAACTCCGCGGGGGGACGCAAGCAGGCGGCGGTCCTCGAAGCCGAGGGGGCGAAGCAGTCCGCCATCCTCCGGGCCGAGGCCGAGATGAAAGTGCTCGAGCTTCAAGCCGAGGGCGAGAAGAAAGCGCTCGAGCTGAGGGGCGAAGGCGAGGCAGCTCGACTCACCTCCATCGACACGGCCACCATCAATCCGCGCACGCTGGCCGTGCTCCAGCTCAAGGCCCTGCAGGACATTGCCGCATCGGACAACGCCAAGGTCGTCGTGCCCTACGAAGCCACCAGTCTCATGGGGGCGGCGGAGGTGCTTCTCTCGACCCTGCGCAATGACGACCTCGGTGCCACCACGGGGAACGGTGCCACGCCCCCCGTGGCGACCCCGGCGCGGCCGAACAGGGAGCTGCCGCCGGAGGGCTAAGTCCCGCCATCGACCGGCGCGTCGGGGGGCTCAGGCCCAGCCGAGCTCCTGAAGTCTGGCCTCGCCGATCCCGAAGTGATGTCCGATCTCGTGCAGGACAGTGACGCGGACACGGTCGGCCAGTTCGTCGGACGTGTGGGCGGATCGGCAGATGGTGGCGAGGAAGAGGGTGATCCGGTCGGGACTGACCCCCGCATACGTACCGCGGCTCGTCAGCGGGATCCCTTCATAGAGCCCGTAGAGACGGCCGGGGGGACTCTCGGCATCGACGATGATCGCCAGGTTCTCCATACCAGAGCGGAGCTCGTCGGGGATCTCTTCGAGGGCATCCGCGACTAACGCCTCGAACGCAGCGACGTCGATCGGCTCCATGACCGCCACCTTGCCAGCAAATCGATGTCGCTGCGCCGCACAACTGGTGGCGAAAGGGAGCCTGCCGGTAGCGTCCCGGCCGTGCTCGAACCCGACAACCAATGACCGACCTTCAATGACCGACCTTCTCGACGACAGCATGTCCCTTCCATCCCGGCTCGGCGTGGTCGCCGAGGTCCGGAACGGGGAGTTCTGCCTGGAGCTGCACCCACGGGCAGAACTGCTGCACCACGGGGCACTGCGGGCGAGCATCGTTGCGTTCATGATCGATGTGGCAGCCGGCATCATCCTCGACAACGAACCCACCGCCTGGACGTTGACTTCGGACATGTCGGTGCGCATGCGGCCGCTGCCGGCGCCGGCGTTTCTCTCCACCCGCACCACGATCCTGAGAGAAGGTCGACGATCAGCTACCGCCACAGTGGATCTCGTGGACGGTGAAGGTCAGCAGGTGGCGACGGGGGCTATCGGGTTCGCCCGGGTGACCCGTCGCGAGTCGGATCCCCCCAAGCCGCAGTCGTCGCCGGAGCACATCTCGACACTCTTCGGCCATTCGCAGACCCTCGATCGACCCCTCCGGGACGAGGCGGGCATCGTCGTGCTCAATGCGACGGAAGGTGTCCTCGAGATGCCGGTGACGCCCCAGCTCCGCAATCCCGCCGGGACTCTGCAGGGCGCCATGGTGGCGCTCTTCGCTGAGGCGGCAGCCGAGGAGCTCGCAGCGGCACGCTTCGGCGTTCCGGCTGTTGTCACCGAGTTGGACCTGCGATACCTGGCCCAGACCGGTGAAGGACCGGTCCAGTCGAGGTGCACGGTGCTCGGCGAGGGGCCCGACGCTCCGGTACAGGTGGAACTCTCCGACCGGTCGACCGGGCGACTGACCACTCTGGCCTACGCCCGGACGGCAACGATTTCCAGTTAGAGCGGCACTCGCCCCGTCACCCGGGGGAGCGGTCGACTCGCTCAGTCGCCAAAGGGTTGGTCAATGGGCACCGCGTGCACGTGAAAGCCCCCGGATCGAATCGGGGGAGTGCCCTCAGCGGATTCATCGGGCTCGCTTGCCGCGCGCTCTCGGCTCCCGGCCTCCGTCTGGTCCTCGATGACCTTCACGTGCGCCGTGGCGGCACGCGGGGCCCCCTCCCGATCCGAGGACGCTGCGAGGTGCTCGAGCTGTCGTTTCTCCCGACGTCGTCGGAGGGGCCCGCCCCGTGATGTCGGCACATCGCCCTGGCCCATGGCGCAGAGCCTAGGGGTTGGACCGGCCGCCATCGCGGCTTTGTGCCCACCAGATTCCATCGCACGGTCGGGGTCCGGGCGCTGACCGGGCCGCCCCCGGGCGAATTCCGGCCACGGGTACTGCGGCCGGTAGCGTCACCCCGCACGAAGTGGACAGGGAGCAATCGGTGAAAGTGGTTGTCGGGGAGATCCTTCCCCTTGCGCTGGTGGTGACCATCTCGCCGATCAATGTCATTCCCGTGATCCTCTTGCTCTTCACGCGAAGACCCCTGGTCAATGCGTCGTGTTTCCTGGCCGGGTTCATCGCCGGCGTCGCTGCCGTTCTGGTTGCCTGTGTGACCATCGCGGAAGCGATCGACCTCTCACCCGGTTCCGGGCATTCGACCTGGGTGGGGACGTTGAAGCTCGTCCTCGGTGCGTATCTTCTGGTGGCGGCCGTCAGGAAGTTCCGCGGTCGGCCCCGAGCCGGCCAAGAGGGGACGATGCCGAAATGGATGGATGGGATTGCGGAATTCAGCCCCGGCCGGTCCTTGGGAACAGGCTTCGTGCTCGGGTCCCTCAACCCAAAGAACGTCGCCGTCGGAGTGGCCGCCGCCGCGTCCATCGCCTCGGTTGCTAGCGCGCGCGGTCAGCAGATTGCGGCGATCGCCATCTACGTCTTGGTCGCAGTTCTCGGCGTCGCCGCACCGATCCTGATGACCGTCTTCCTTGGCGATCGATCCCCACAGGTCCTCAACGGTTGGAAATCCTGGCTGAGGCGGAACAATGCCACAGTGATGTCGGTCCTGTTCCTGATCTTCGGTGTCGTCCTCATCGGCCAGGGGATCGGATCGATCTAGACCTGCGGCGCCAGCGGAGAGCGCCGGCTGCATGGAGCTGGGACATCTGACCTCTTGAGACCGAGGCAAAGCGAGTCGACACGCTTCCAACGACACCCTCAGCACCCGTGACTCCTCGTTCACCGTCAACCACGACGCCGCCAATCGCCCAGGCCTTCGTGACGGTGCGGTCGATTCACGGGAGCACGGCCAACTTCTCTGTCCAGGTTGGCCAAGCTCTCGGCCAGGCCAACCGGCAGATCTGTTGTTCCGACAACGCGAATATCAACGCGGCGCTCACCGCGGCGACGACGTCCGCTGCGTTCCTCTCGGCCCGACGGGCCAACGAGCGGGTCATCCTTGACCTCCAGTCACACGCACCGTCGAAGATCGTCGATGCCGCAGGAACGTTGACTGAGGCGGCGCGGCAAGCGATTCAGTCGGGCTCTATTGCCGTCTTCAACACCAAATCGGTCACCCGCGCCGTCCTTGCAGTCGATACGTTCTGCGGGCAGAGCACCAAGGGATAGCCCGTTCCACCTGCCCGGTCGTTCTCCTCCTGGTGACCCGCGGGAGGGGTCAGGGGGGTCATCGCGGATGTGTGCCACCGAGCGTTGCCTCGAGTGCGTCGATTCGATCTGCCAGATCCTTGATCCCGCCATCGGTGTGAATATCGAGGCGGTCGAGAATCTTCACGGTGTCGTCGTACGTGCGCTGTGAACGAACATCGCTGGCCACGCTCTGGACGTTCTGCCCGACCATGATGACGGAGAGCAATACCAACTGAAGGAACGTTTGCGCAATCCAGGCGATGATGCCCTCGCCCCCCGGTTGCAGCGCGGGCCGCAATCCAATCAACGCAATGATGGCGAAGACGTACGCACACCACATCGATCCGACGATGTTGGTCAGGAAGACAGCAATCTTGGCGTTCACTCCGTCGACTCTTCGTACCTCTGCCAGAAGTCCGCGAATGCTGATCGCTTGACCAGTGTGGCGGCGTGTCTTGACCGGCGGCCTCAGGGCGGGATCCTCAATCATTTGCGCTCTCCTCGTTCGGGCGACGTGAGCTTGCCATCTGGCCGGCGGCCCGACGCTCAAGACGGGAATCGGGGTAGGTCGGCGAGGTGACCCCTTCCCCGACCCCTGAGCTCCATGCGGGCCGCCGGCCGATGACGGCGTCTACGGTGACAAGAGCGTGCGCGGACACGTTGGGAGCCGCTGTCTGGGAGGTTCATCGTGAAGATATCGATCATCGGGACCGGATTCATTGGCTCGACTCTCGGGCGAGCTCTGTCAGATGCTGGACATGAGATCACTTTCGGCTCCCGACATGCGGAGGATCAGGCCGCGAGAGGAACGCCAGCCAGGGTTTTGCCGATTGCTCAGGCGCTGCTCGAATCTGAAGTGATTCTTCTCGCCATACCGGGCGCCGCCGTTTCGGATCTCTCGGCAGAGCACGGAGACGCGATGAACGGCAAACTTGTGATTGATGCCACGAATCAGATGGGTGCCGATGTGGCCAACGCCAGAGGCCAGCTCCCCTCATCTGTCCGATACGCCCGAGCGTTCAACACGCTCGGCGGTGAGAACATGGCTGCACCCGTCTTCTCCGATGGCAGAGCCGACATGTTCTTCTCCTCCCCGGAAGCCGATCGACCCACCGTGGAAGAGGTGATTGAAGGCGTCGGATTGCGGCCCGTGTACGTGGGAGCCGACCAAGAGGAACTGCTCGATGCTCTCTTCCGTTTGTGGATTGCGCTGGCGATCACGCAAGGGCGCGGCAGACGCATCGCCCTTCGCCTGGTGGAAGGCTGACGGCGCCCCATCCCGGCGCTCGGCCGAACACGTCTCGACGTCCTGGCCGTTGGGTCAGGCGGCGAGGTTCGTGGGGAGCGCGGTCATCTCATGCTGAATCGTCGGTCAGGACAGCGTCGACGTGCATCTGCCATCCGTCCCTGAGCTCCTTGGTCACCTCGTGAGTGCGGAAACCCTCAGCTGAGATCAACTCACCACACGAGCAGAGACCGATCGCTCCCACCGTGCCCTCGAAGCTGAGGACGTGCGAGGTGACGGTGACAATTCTGTGCTCAACCGGCTCTGCAGCCAACTGCGACCCTCCGTCCGATCAATTTGGGGTTCTTGTTCTACGCCGGTTGCAGAAGGGAGTCAAGAGAACCTGCAGATCGGCCCGCTGAATCCTGGATCGGGGCTCGCGGTCGGAGTCGGGCGTCCGGACGGCGCAGATGCCCACGTCCATCAGCACACGGCGCTGAGAAACGCAGTCCAGCGCGGCCGGTCAACGAAGCCGTAGTGTCCGGCACCGGGCCAGACGTGCGTCGAACAATCGGGCAATCGCTCTGCGAGGTGGAGCGGCATTCTGGGGTCGAGAATGTCGTCTGCGTCTCCGTAGAACAGCTCGACATGATGCGGGATGTCCTCGGGCCGGAAGCCCCAATCCCAAAGAGCCATGATCATCTCGTACATGCCCTCGCCCCCCTGCTGCATACCCGCGGTGAAGGAGGCTTCGAACATCTCTCGCTGATCCGGGTCCTTCAAGAAGGTGTCCGCATCCGATGGGTCATCGGCAGCGGTCGCTTCGACAAAGCTCGGGATGTCCTTCTCCGCTTTCTTTCCCGCGTAGTCGGCTCCCCACTTGATCATGTGGTGCAAGAAGTGGAGCTTGGCGAGCAGCTTGAGGTCCTTGTTGATCAGAAGTCTGGCCATACCTTTCTCATCGAGGGGCGAGACCGGCGAGGCCAGAACGATCTTCGTGACGCGGTCAGGCATGCGGAACGGGATCGCAAGAGCATGCGGTCCGCCGCCAGAATGACCGGCGACCGCGAATTGCCCCAGTGCGAGGGCGTTCGCAAGCTCCTCCATGTCCAGTCCCCAGTCGACCATTCTGCGGTTCTTCTGCGGAGACGATCCGCCTACTCCCGGTTGATCTGCCGCGATCACCCGGAGCCCCAGGGAAGCGGTCAGTTCATTGTCGGGATTCCGGATCAGTCTGGAGTCCGAGAGTCCATGGCAGAAGATCACAGGCGTGCCGTCGAGGTCGCCGTACTCCTCATAGGCAAGATCCCTGCCGTCGGCGAGTCTCAGGATTTTCACGCCTTCACTCCTCGGTGTCGAGCGGGCATCCGTGATGCCCAGGAACAATCCCTGCCACGCCCCTCGGGTCAGGCGTTCATCGTCAGCGAGGGTACCCGAATTACCCACCCGTCCCTCCGTCTTGGCGTACCGGCGCGACGCAGCCCAATACCCTGAGTCGATGACAGACACCGCACCTGCGTTTCCCAAAGGCATTGGCGCGCCTGCGACCAGAGCACTGGTGGGGGCTGGCTATGCCGAGCTCGGCGAGTTGGCCACTGTGCCCGCATCTGAGTTGCTGAAGCTTCACGGAATGGGGCCAAAGGCGCTCCGCATTCTGCAAGAGGCCCTCGAAGCATGCGGTCAGTCGCTCGGGTAGGGCTCGCCCTGTCCCGGCGTGTGGAGAGCACGGGACCCGGAGTTCAGGAGATGACCCGGAAGCCGCCAATGAAGGTTGATCCGGTTGCCATCGGGATCGGTGATGTCTGGCACCATCTGCGAAACTCACGAGGTGGCTGACACTGCCGACCGGCTTCGTCGGGCTCGGCTTCTCAGGCGGGGTCGCACACTGGAAGCGATCACGCTGGGCTGGAACATCGTCGGCGTGTTCGTGCTGGCGTTCGCCGCCGTGCAGGCCCGGTCCGTCGCCCTTGCCGGGTTCGGCCTCGACAGCCTGATTGAGATCGGAGCCTCCGCGGTTGTCCTGTGGCAGCTGGCCGACGCGCACGAAGAACGGCAGCTCCGCGCGATGCGGCTGATCGGCTTCGCATTCGTCGGTCTGGCCATCTATCTGGGCGTTCAGAGCACGATCGTTCTCATTGTGGGGTTTCGTCCTCATTCCAGCCCGCTCGGCATTCTCTGGACTGGCGTCACAGCCTTCGTCATGTTCGGCCTTGCATTCGGCAAAGCGAGAACGGGCGCCACGCTGGAGAACCCAGTGCTTCGGGCCGAGGGTCGGATCACGATGATTGACGGCATCTTGGCCACGGCGGTTCTGTGTGGCCTGGTGCTCAACGCTGCGGCCGGTTGGTGGTGGGCCGATCCTTTCGCCGGATACGTGCTGCTGTACTACGCCGTACGGGAGGCTCGGGCGTCTCTGGACCGGGGATGACCGGTAACCGACCGTGCCGGAGGGAACGCACCCACTGGCCAGTGCGGAGGATCACCCCGTGCCGAGAAGGGCCTACGTGCTGGAGATCAAGAGGGAGTGCGAGTCCTCCGACTCACGCACCCTCCGCACCCTCGGCATCTTCCGAGCTGACTGTCCTCAGGATCTCTCCGAGCCGGTCCAGCGCGAGCAGGTGGCCTTCGCCTGGGCATTCGTGCATGCGAGCCCCTGGGATGCGCTCGGCTTGGAGGCGTCCATGCGATATCGGGACGTTGCGGTCCTGGTCACCATGCCAGACGTGGACGAGGGGCGTGACGTCCTCGAGGCGAAACCCCCACTGGCTCGCGAAGAGGGAGAAGTCTTGTGCGGCCGCCCGCGCGGTGGTCGAGGGAGCACGTCGGTACGAATCGATGTACGCCGACTGCACCTCGCGGCGGCTCATCACCTCAACATCCGACCGTGGGAACTGACCCAGCGTCGCTCGTATCGACCTTTCGGGCCATCGACGGAATAGCCAGGTGCTCAACGCAAACAGTGGAGAGACGAGGTGCGGAGACCTGCGGGCCAGTCGTGTGACGAGCCGGTTGAAGAGCATCATTTCGGCTTCCGATCCGCGCTCCACCAGCGGGCCCACCCCGCTGACGATGCCGGCACACCTGACCCGATCGGGAAGAAAACGAGCACAAGCCGCAGCGTGCGGTCCGCCCCCGGAGATACCAACCACAGAAAATGCGTCAACACCGAGGTGGTCGGCGAGACAGGAGATATCAGAAGGCCAATCGGCCAACCGACGGGCCCGCTGGAACGCGCTGTGGCCGTAGCCCGGTCGATCCACGGCGATGAATCTCACGCGAGCCGCTTTGATCGCCGCCTCGTCGAACGACACTTGCAGGCGTGACCCGGGTGTTCCGTGGAAGATGAACACCGCCGGGTCCTTCACGTCGCCGAGCTCCAGCCAGGCGAGCTCCCGACCGTCAGGCAGCTCCATCACCTTGGTCTCACTCATTGTTCACGACGGTAGCCCCAGCCCGGCGAGGAGTGGCTCCCATCCTGTCGGGATGGCCCGCACAGCAGGCCGATTGAGAAGTTTTGTCGTCGGAGGTCCTACGCGACCCGAACGCCGCCCACGACGGCTCGTTGATCGGCGGGCGCGCCAAGAGCGGTGGCGTGCGACCGTTCTCCGGCGTGCTCGCCTCAGTCGCCTCTGCCACCCTGAACGGTGCCATTGGACGTCCGGTCTCGGTCGAGGTCCATGTCTCCAATGGACTGCCCGGCTTCACCATCGTGGGTCTCCCCGACGCCGCGGTGCGCGAGGCGCGCGATCGGGTGCGGGCTGCCATCCTCTCGAGCGGACTGCAGTGGCCGATGCGGAGGATCACCGCGAACTTGGCGCCCTCCGGCATCCGGAAGGGCGGCGCCGGCCTCGATCTCCCGATCGCGGTGGGACTACTCGTCGCCGCTGGCGAGTTGACGCCCGAGTGCACCGAAGGTCTCGCCTTCTGCGGCGAACTCGGACTCAATGGGTCGTTGCGCCATGTTCCGGGCATGATCGCCCTCGCCGAAGCGGCCACCCCACTCGGTCTTGTTGTTCCGCTCTGCGACGTCCGGGAGGCGGCGCTTGTCGGCGGTGCGGAGGTGCGGGGAGCGGCAACGCTGGCCGAGCTGGTGGCCATCCTTCGCGGCCAGGCGCGTTGGCCTGTTGCGCCGGCTCCGGCCCCTCCCGGTGATGCCCCGATCCCACCCGACCTCTCCGACGTGCGGGGCCAGGCCCTCGGTCGTCGAGCCGTCGAGGTTGCCGCCGCTGGGCGCCATCACCTCCTCATGGTCGGGCCACCGGGGTCGGGCAAGACGATGTTGGCCGAGCGCATGGCCGGTCTGCTCCCGCCGCTCACTCCGGGCGAGTCCCTCACGGTGACCCGCATTCACTCGGCCGCCGCGTGTGCCCTTCCCGACGGGGCGCTGCTGGACAGCCCTCCGTTCCGTGCTCCACACCATCAGGCGTCGATCGTCTCCTTGGTCGGTGGGGGCAGTTGGTCGCTCCGGCCCGGCGAGGTGAGCCTGGCCACACACGGCATCTTGTTCCTCGACGAGTTGGGTGAGTTCCCCGTGCCCGCGCTCGAGGCACTACGCCAGCCTCTGGAGGAAGGGGTTATCCGGGTGAGCCGAGCGGGGGGGACCGTGACCTTTCCGGCGGCCTTCCTCCTCGTCGCCGCGATGAATCCCTGCCCATGCGGCGAAGGCGTCTATCCGGGCGCCTGCGGTTGCACCGAGGCCAGCCGTGCCCGCTATCGGCGACGCATCTCAGCGCCGTTGTTAGACCGTTTCGACCTGGTCGTGCCGCTCAGTCGGCCGGACCCCGACGAGCTCTTGGCCGACGTGCCGGGAGAGGAGTCCGCGACGGTCGCACGCCGCGTCGCTGCCGCTCGCGCCGCGCTGACGGACCATGGCGGCGACCGCGAGCTGACGTCGGACGCAGCAGCCCTCCTCGCATCCAAGCTGCGCTCAGGAGCGCTGAGCGCCCGCGGACTGCACAAGGTCACCCGGGTCGCCCGCACGGTTGCCGCGCTCGCCGGTGCCGACACAGTGTCGTTCGCCCACGCGTCGGAAGCGCTGTCTCTGCGCGCCGGCCGGGCGGTGGTGGTGCGATGAGCGCCGCCGGAGAATCCGATCTCCCTCAGGAGGCCTTTGCCGTCGCCCTGGCTTCCATTCCCTCAATGGGTCCGGCCCGTCTCCGCACACTGTTGGCATCGGACCCGCCGTCGGTGGCCTGGGCGCGAGCAAGCCATGGCGACAGGAGGCCAGTGAGGGAAGTGGCTCGCCTCTGGGCCCGGCACACCGCACACGGCATCACGGTGCTGCTCGCGAGCGAGCCCTCATACCCGCCGCGCCTGGCCGACGACCCGCAGGCACCCGCTCTGCTGTTCTGTCTCGGGGACCCGTCAGTGCTGCGGGACACACCGACGGTTGCGCTGGTCGGCACGCGCGCACCCACGCGCTACGGCATCGGTGTGGCGGCGCAATTCGGGGCCGACCTCTCTGCCGCGGGTGTCAGTGTGGTGTCCGGGCTCGCGCTGGGCATCGACGGTGCCGCCCATGAAGGCGCGTGCGGTGCCGGCGCACCACCCATCGGCGTCGTGGCCGGCGGGCTCGACAGCCCGTACCCGCGGCGGCACGAACGCCTGTGGGAGCGTGTGGCAACCTCGGGCGTCATCGTGTCGGAGTCCCCGGCCGGTGTGCCGACCGAGAAGTGGCGTTTTCCCGTCCGCAACCGGCTCCTGGCTGCGCTGAGTGACATCGTGGTCGTCGTGGAGAGCCGCCACCACGGGGGCTCCCGGCACACTGTCGAAGCCGCCGTCGACCGTGGGGTCCCCGTGGGCGCCGTGCCGGGATCCATCCGGAGCGCCACGTCCGAGGGGACCAACGCGCTCCTCGCCGACGGTGCGTTCCCCGTGTGCTCGTCCGCTGACATCCTCGTCGCACTCTCACTTGCCGGCGCGTCGGTCGGACTGGCGACGGAGCCTGCGATCCGGCCGTCGGCGTCGCCCGTTCCCCGCTCGGGCCCGGACCGCCTGCTCTACGACGCCCTGAGCGACGATCCCGCCCCCCTGGACCAGCTGGCCCGGGCCACCGGTCTTGCTCTGGCGGAGGTCTGTGGGAGCCTTGAAAGGCTCGCTCAGGCCGGCCTGGCCCACGATGCCGGTGGATGGTGGGCCCGGGGCTGACCGGGCGAGCCAGCCCAGGCTGCCCGTGGCCTCGTCCGGGGTCGCCGCGAGTCGGCTGACCCCGTTGGCGGTCCGGTGACGCCCTAACCTGCCTCGCCGTGGAAGGACGGTTCCTCCAGGCCGCTGACATGGCCGGACTGCGTGCGGAGGCGGTTCGGGCGGAGGCTGAGGGCGCTGGGGCCGTGTTCGTGAGCGAGGGGGAGCTGGGCGACCCCGTTGTCCTGGCCGCCGGGTTGGCGCCCGATGTGCCTCGGGTGCTCCTGGGGGCCCGGATCCAGCTGGACCCACAGGAGCGTCATCCCGCCATGCTCGCCCGGGATGTCACGAGCCTCGACCTGGTCTGCGGGGGCCGGAGCGTCTTGTGCTTCACTCCGCCATTCCTCGACTCCCTGGAGGAGGCCATCTCCCTCTGCCGGACACTGTGGCGTGCGGGCGAAGCGGTCAGCGAGGGGCCCCATTTTCCGGTCCGAGCTGCCGCCAACCGATCGCGGCCGCTCGGAGAGGAATGTCCGATGATCGCCCTCGACGTCACGGCGGGCGACAGGCTGGCCCCTTCCCTCGCCCGCTCGGCCGACCTCCTCCTCCGGCCTGCCGCCGGCTCTCCCACCGTGTGCATCCTGGAGCGCGTATGACGGACGCCACCCTGGTCCACGAACGGCCGGGTACGTCGCAGTCCGCGACCGCCGTCACCGGTCGGCACCTCCCGGCCCTCAACGGGCTGCGCGGGGCGGCGGTCATCGGAGTCGTGGCGTATCACCTGCAGATCGGCTGGGCCAAGGGCGGGTATCTCGGGGTCGACCTGTTCTTCGTCCTGTCCGGTTTCTTGATCACCACCCTGCTGCTGGAGGAATGGGTCGGTTGCGGCCGGGTCGACCTCGCCGCCTTCTGGGGACGCCGGGCGCGGCGGCTGTTGCCGGCCCTGTTCCTCGTCGTGGCCGCTCTGGCCCTCTATCTCATCTGCAACGCGCTCTTCGGCGGTCCAGGCGCCAACGGCCTCATCGACCTGTCCGGGTTGCGCGGCGATGCCATCGCGACCCTGCTGTACGTCAACAACTGGCACCTCATTTACGCCCACCAGTCGTACTTCGCCCAGTTCTCCACGCCCTCGCCGCTGCAGCACACCTGGTCGCTCGCGATCGAAGAGCAGTTCTACCTCGTGTGGCCGCTGCTCCTCCTCGTGCTGTTTCGCTACGGGCGGCGTGGCTGGCGCAGGGCGGGCGTCACCGTGACCGTGGTGCTGGGCGTCGGGTCCTCGGTGGTGATGGCGTTGCTCTTCCATCCCGGCGTCGACCCGTCGCGCATCTACTACGGCACCGACACGCGTCTGTTCGATCTCATGGCCGGTGCTGCCATCGCCTTCCTGGTTGCGGCGCGCCCACAGCCGACCGCGCCAGGGCGCCGGACCCTCCACTGGGTGGGACCTGCGGCCGCCGTGGTCCTCGCAGTCTTCTGGGTGAAGGCGGGCACGTCGGGCGGGTTGCCGACCAACTTCATGTTCGAGGGCGGCTTCCTCCTCTGCGCCGCGCTCGCCGCGCTGGTCGTCGCGGACGCCCGCCTGGTCGAACCCGGGCGGTTCGCCCGCGGCTTGAGCTGGGGCCCACTGCACTTCCTCGGCACCATCTCCTACGGCATCTACCTGTGGCACTGGCCTGTCATCGTCTACCTGAACGGCGCCCGCACCGGCCTGTCGACCTGGCCTCTCAATCTCCTCCGCATCGTCGTCACGCTCGCCGTGTCGACAGTCAGCTACTACCTCGTCGAGCGACCGATCCGCCTGGCCCGGTTCCGGGGCGGGGTCCGTGTCTGGGGGCCGGTCGCCGGCGTCGTCACTGCCGTGGCGATCGTGGTCGCCACCATTCCGGCCGTGGCCGATCCCTCCAGTGTCGTGGGGACGTCGCATCTCGCCTCCCCGGGATCGGGGCAGGCGGTCCCGGGCGCCGGTGGCTACGCGGGCCAGCAGCCCATCCACCTGGCGCCAGCCCCGTCAGCCGCTGATCCGCTCCGGGTCATGATCCTCGGCGACTCGGTCATGCACGACGCCTCCTACGGGATCACCGCCGCGCTCGAGTCCACCGGCGAGGCCACCGTTGCCACCAGGACCATCGACGGGTTTGGGCTCACGACGGCGACCGGCTGGCCGACCTCCATCCCCAACCTCATTCGTCAGACCGGGGCCCAGCTCATCGTGGCCTCGTGGAGCTGGGACCAGTACGGGCCGACGACCCCGAACGCGCTCCATCAGCCGGTGCAGTACACGAAGCTGCTCCGCCGAGCGGTTGCCACCATGTTGACACCCGGCAACGGTGTGGAGGGGGTGATCTTCACCGAGTTCCCCCAATCCGGCGACATTCCCGCCGCCAACCCGGCTGACCAGGTCGCGTACAACCGAGAGCGCCGGGCGGGCGTCACGGCGTGGAACGACATCGCAGAGAAGATGACGTCCTCCTTTCCGGGCCGCGTCATGTACTTCCCGCTAGCCGACTCGGTCCTCTTGCACGGGAAGGAATCGGCCTGGCTGCCGCCCGAGGGCGTTCCGCACGCGCCGAGCAGCGCCTGGCTACGCGTGCGCAAGCTGGACAACGTGCACCTCTGCCCCGAGGGCAGCGCCCGCTATGCCGATGCCCTGCTGACCGACATGACGTCGGTGTTCCGTCTGGCCCCCGCCGGTACCAATTGGTCCCAGGGAGCCTGGACGACGGATCCGAACTTCAACGACCCACCCGGCGCCTGCCCGGACGACCATCCTCCTGGCTAACGGGCCGTTGGGCCTACGAACAGATCGTGCTGCTGATGGTGCGCTTCGCAGTTGCCGCCGATTTGGCACTGGCCCAGTTGGTGCCGATGTTGGCGACCACCTCGTAGAAGTACGTGTTGGCGGCCAGCGCCGCAGAGGTCCACGTGGTCGTCGTCACGGTCGCTTGCAGCGTGTAGGTCCCGCCGACCGTGGTCGACTGGTACACCCCGTAGTTGGTGGCATGCGTGATGGCGGCCCAGGTGACGGTGACCTTCTTCAAGCTCGTCGGGGTGGCGCAGGCTGCCGAGGCCGTCGGTGTCGTTGGCAGCGCCTGCGCCTTGGCCTCCGCCGAGTTGACGGTGGCCACGTGGACGATCCAGTTGCTGGCACCCGAGGCTGGCCCGCTCGAGACAAGGAGGCTGAGGAGGCCCATGCAAACGACAACGACGAGAAGAGCACCGCGCCGCCTGCACGGGCTCCCCTCGTCGTTGCCGTTGGCTCCTCGTAGGGACAACGAGGAGATCAGCTGGTCCAGCCGTCGGTTGCCGGACTCGTCGTCGACGTGGCCGAGCCACCTGTGGCGGTGACGCCGGTCAAGGACGGCATGGAGAAGAACGTATTGGCACACGCCGCCGGCGAGGCGGTCGCCATGATGGCGTCGTTGGTGAGCGTCACCACCAGCGGGTTGTTCGCTGCTCCACTGGCTCCCACCGTCAATGCGGTGGTCAGCGTGTGCGAGCTGCCGCTGGTCCCCGTGGCGAAGTTCCAGGTGACGCCGCTCGTCGACGTCGAGCATCCGGTCTGCGCCGTCGTCAGCGCGCTGGTCGTGAACCCGCCCGCCTGAATGGAGCTCGTGGGCAGGTTGACCGCGGTGATGGTCACCGGGTACGGGTTCGGGTTGGCGATGGTGACGACGGCGTCGCCTGCGTTGCCCGGGAACAACAGGTTGGCCGGTGACGGGCTGGCCACCGCAGTGATGGTCAAATTGGCGATGGTGGCGGACTGCCCTTCAGCCGAAGAGCCGGCGCTCAGGCCGACGACCCAGTTGGTCGCCGCGTAGGCGCCGACCGCCACCAGCAAGCTTCCTCCCACGGCCGAGACGATCTTCATCCGAGCCGACAGGCGGCCGGTCCTGCTCGTGATTCCCTTCACGGTCTTCGTCCCTCGCACTGTCGCCGTCCTCTCCTCCGCCCAAAGGGACGGTTCATATTTCGTGTTCCAATGGGACTTCGGGGGTGGCCTGAGGCCTCTTGAGGAACGTTGAGGCAATTGGACACGGGGGCCTGCGGCAGCCGGCTCGCACGAAGGCGCCCACAGGGCCGAGAGCTGCTCAGTTGCCTGGAGGGCAGGCGTCGTCATCGTTGCTCGAAAGGCGCTCAGTCCAGGGCGGATTGCGCCGATACCGTGAGGGATGCCAACCCCGGTTCTGCGCGACCGCCTCTCGAGCTACCTGCCCTTCATCGCTGTTGCGGTCGTGGGGCAGCTGAGCGTGGCCTGGCCACCCGGTCCCGTCGATCGCGGGGCCTATGTGCGCCAGCTGCGCCCTCCTGGCCCTGGTCCTGGTGCTCCTCCTGGCCCGCCGGGGCATGCCGCCCCGGACCTTCGTCGTCGGGGCGGCCCTCTACATGTCGTCGGCGGCGTATCTGATGCTGGCGGCCGGCGGCATCGGGAGCGGACTCGGCATCCTGTTGTTCATGCCGGTGGTCGGCATCGCCCTCTACGGCAAGCCGTGGGAATCGGTGGTGGCGGTCGGCTTCGTGCTGCTCGCCATCCTGGCCGTCACGTGGGCCGATTCGCCGGGCCTCCTGGGCACGGCGCCCCGTCGGCTCCTCCTCACCGGCGCCATCGCCGCCATGCTGGCAGTGGCCATTCACGTCATTCGTGGCCGCCTCACCGACTCCAACGCGCGCCTGGGGCGGATGCTCCGTCACGAAGAGGCACTCAATGCCGCCGCCCACCAGCTGGTCCAGCTGTCGGAGCCGCCGCAGATCACGGCGCTGGGCGCGCAGCTTGCCATGGGGATCGCCTCGCCCCCCGGGTCGGAGATCCTCCGGGCGTCCTACTTCCGGATCGAAGACGGCATGGTGGTCATCGACGCCCAGTACGACACACTGGGCACGCACATTCAGGCGACCTGGCCGCTGCAGCAGCACCCCGGCCTGCGCGAGGCGGTCGCCACGCTGGAGCCGGTGAGCGCCCCCCTCGACTACGGCGCGGCCGGGCCGAGAGTCCGGGAGGTGCTCGAGGCCTCGGGGGTGACCCACGGCGCTTGGGTGCCGGTCTGCCCGGACGGGAAGCTGCATGGCGTGCTCGGCATCGCCAGCCGGGGCGCTTCCATCCCGAACGAATGCGTCGACCGGTGCGTCGCCCTCGGCCACTTCCTCGAACTCGCGCTCTCCAACTGGGCCGCCCACCGCACGCTCGAGCAGCAGGCGACGGCGGAGGAGCGGCGCCGCATCGCGCGCGAGCTGCACGACGGGCTGGCACACGAGCTGGCCTTCATCGCCAGCAAGACCCGCGGCGCCGTGACGGGCGCACCGACGCCGCGCGACGCCCGCGAGCTGGCGGGTGCGGCCGATCGGGCCCTGGACGAGGCCCGCCGGGCCATCACCGTGCTCTCGGTCACCCAGCCGCAGTCGCTCGATGCCGCCATCTCCCAGACCGTGGAGGATCTCGGCTCCCGCCTCGGCGTGGCCTGGGACCTCCAACTGGCCGATGACGTGGAGGTGCCCGGCGTGGTCACCGAGAACCTGCTCCGTATTGTGCGGGAGGCCATCACCAACGCCGCCTACCACGGCGCGTCGGAACACGTCCGGGTGAGCCTCGAGCGGGCGGAGCGGCTCCGGCTCGTGATCGAAGACGACGGCTGCGGGTTCGACATGGACCTCGAGCGCGCCGCCGGGGGGTTCGGACTCCAGAGCATGCAGGAGCGAGCGGCGTCGGTGGGCGGCGAGCTGAGCGTCGATTCGGCGCCCGAACACGGCACCCGGGTGGCGGTGGCCTTCTCGTGAGCACGCCGATCACCGTCCTGTTGGCCGACGATCATGCCCGTACCCGTGCCCTGGTGCGCAACGCGCTGGAGCGCACCGGGGACTTCGAGGTGTGCGTGGAGGCAGCCGACGCCGCCGGCGCGGTCGAGGGCGCCAAGCGCACGCGGCCCGATGTCTGCCTGCTCGACATCAACATGCCGGGCAACGGGATCGCCGCCGCCACCCAGATCAGCGGGGCGCTCCCCGAGACCTCGGTGGTCATGTTGACGGTGTCGCGCCAGGACGAGGATCTCTTCGACGCGCTGCGGGCCGGCGCTTCGGGCTATCTGCTCAAGGGTTTGGACGAGGCCACCATCGGCGACGCGCTGCAGCGGGTCCTGGCAGGAGAGGCCACGTTGCCTGGGACCCTCGTCGCTCGCCTGGTCGACGAGTTCCGCGATCGCGAGCATCGGAGAGTGGCCGTCCCCGACGGTCACGCCGCCCGGCTGACGGGGCGCGAGTGGGACGTCCTGGAGCTGATGCGCAAGGGTGCCGGCACAGCCGAGATGTCGGAGCGGCTGTTCGTCTCGCCGACGACGGTACGAACGCACGTCTCGTCCATTCTGCGCAAGCTCGGCGTGCCCACCCGGGAGGCCGCCATCCGCTTGCTCGACGGCGAGGTGGCGCCGGACCGGCGCATGCGGCCGGAGGCCGATCTCCGGTGACCCGTCGTCGCCCGTAGCGGCTCCGCAGACCCGTCCCCCTGAAGGCGGGCGGTCCCGCTCTGGCCCTCGGGTCGTCATGTGACGCCGTCCTAAGCTGGCGACCGTGACGAACATACGGATGGAAAGCGACAGCATGGGGGAGATCGAGGTCCCCGCCGACCGCTACTGGGGGGCACAGACCCAACGCTCCCTGCACCACTTCGACATCGGGACTCGAGACGATGCCCAAGCCCCTCATCAGGGCCTTCGGGGTCCTCAAGGGGGCCTCGGCCGCGGTCAACCGGGATCTCGGCAAGCTCGACGACGCGCTGGCCGAGTTGATTGAGCAGGCGGCGGGCGAAGTGGCCAAGGGAGCCCTCGACGATCAGTTCCCGCTTCGCATCTGGCAGACGGGCAGCGGCACGCAGACGAACATGAACGCCAACGAGGTCATCTCGAACCGGGCGATCGAGCTGAGCGGCGGGGTCATGGGCTCCAAGAAGCCGATCCACCCCAACGACCACGTCAACATGTCCCAGTCCTCCAACGACACCTTCCCGACCGCCATGCACATCGCAACGGCCGAGGAGATCGTGTTCCGCTTGCTCCCGTCGGTGGCCGCCCTGCGCGACGCGCTGGAGGTGCGGGCGGTCGAGTTCGAGGGCATCACCAAAATCGGTCGCACCCATCTCATGGACGCGGTGCCGCTGACGCTCGGGCAGGAGTTCTCTGGCTACGTTGCGCAGCTGACGGCTGACATCGAGCGGATCGAGCTGACGCTCCCCGGCCTCTACGAGCTCGCCGCCGGGGGCACGGCCGTCGGCACCGGACTCAACACGCATGCCGAGTTCGGCGACCGGGTTGCCCGCACCATCGCTGTCGTCACGGGACTTCCGTTCGTTACCGCGCCCAACAAATTCGCCGCGCTGGCCGCGCACGACGCGCTGGTCTTCACCCACGGGGCGTTGCGCACCCTGGCCGTCTCGCTCATGAAGATCGCCGACGACATCCGGTGGCTCGGTTCGGGCCCACGTTGCGGGCTGGGCGAGCTGGCGCTGCCCGAGAACGAGCCGGGCTCGTCGATCATGCCCGGCAAGGTCAACCCCACGCAGAGCGAGGCGATGATCATGGTGGGCATCCAGGTGATGGGCAACGACATGGCGGTGGCGACCGCCGGCAGCCGCGGCAATCTCGAGCTCAACGTCTGCAAGCCCGTCATCGCCTACAACGTGCTGCAGTCGATCGCCCTGATGACCGACGCCTGTCGGGCCTTTCGCGAGTTCTGTGTGGAGGGTCTGCAGCCGGACCTGGTGCAGATCGAGCGCCACCTCACGAACTCGCTCATGCTGGTCACCGCTCTGGCGCCGAGCATCGGCTACGACCGGGCCGCTGAGGTGGCCAAGAAGGCGCACAAGGACGGATCGACTTTGAAGGAGGCCGCGCTGGCGCTCGGCTATCTGACCGAGGCTGAGTTCGACGCCGCCGTGCGTCCCGAGGAGATGACGCACCCGTGAGCGAGCCCGTGCTCACGCTGGCCGACGTCGACGCTGAGGTCGAGGCGCAGGGCCTGCACTGGACCCGCGAGGGAGACGTGCTCGTGACGACGGTCAAGCTGCATGACTTCGCTGCCGCCCTGGCCTTCGTCAACGCGGTGGGCACCGCGGCTGAGGCGGCCAATCACCACCCGGACATCGACATCCGATGGAACACCGTCCGGTTGGCCCTCACGACGCACGACTCCGGTGGCATCACGCTGCTGGACCTGGCCCTGGCCGGTGTGGTCGACCGGTTGCGGCCGGACATCCGGGACGAGGAAGACGACTAGGCCGCCGGCTCGAGCAGGGCTGTGCGCAGCCGCTCGACGAGACCAGGTCCTGCACCGAGCCCCTCGACGTAGGCGCTGACGGAGCCGTACTGGTCCCGCACGTGGTCGAGCAACAACTCCATCTGCGCCGGATCGGCCGAAAAGACCTCGTCGATGTTCTCGATCGTGTCGCGGCCTTCGGGGTATTTCCGGATCAGCTTCTCCCGCAGACGCTGCATTGCCGCGCCACTGAGCGCGTAGTCGGTGACCACGGTCGGCTCGTCCACGCCGAGAAGCGACAGGACGATGGCAGAGAGGACACCGGTGCGGTCCTTGCCGGCCGTGCAGTGGAAGATCGCGGGAAGTGCCTCGGGGGAGGCGAGGACCTCGAGGGCGGCCAGGATCTGGTGACCGGCGTCGCGCACGATCTCCTGGTACTGCGAGCCGAGCAGGCCCGGTCGACGGTCGAACTCCTGCGCATCCGGGAGCTCGGCGATAAAGGGGAAGTGGTGAAAGGTCACCGGGTGGGCCTCGACGTCGAACCGGCCGCGCTCCAACTCGGAGCCGGAGCGCAGGTCGATCACCGTCCGGATGCCGAGACGGCGCAACACGGCGAGGTCGGCCTCGGTCAACTCGCCCAGACCGTCGGCGCGGAAGAGCGTGCGCCAGCGTGTCCGCGAGCCGCCATCGGCCACATAGCCGCCCAGATCGCGGAAATTCACCGCGCCCTCCAGCGTGATCAACCGCTCCATGGTCTCTGCCACCTCAGTGCACCTCTCTGGTTGTTCCCCGCCGGGCCCTCCCTGCAGTCTGCACGCCTGGGCGCCCCGCCGGAGCACGTCCGTGAACTCCAGGTGACCAACCTGTCAGGCCACCGGCATGTCCCACAAAGGGAACCACCGGGTGAGATCGGATTCCACCGGCAGGTCGGCTCCCACCATCGTCCGTATGCGCAGCTCGAGCTCGGTGTCGCGCCGCTCCTTCTCCACGTCGACCGGGGCGAAGGGGTAGAAGGTGCCGCGCTTGAAGAGGTAGATGAGCCGGAAGGCACGGGCGTCATCGGGCGCGTCAGTGCCGGGCACGAAGCCGAAGGCCGAGCACAGCAGCTGGGGCCCCCAGCCGTTGTCCTGCAGCGTCGAGTTGGCCATGTGGATCTTGGTCACCAGCTCTTCGAGATCGGCGTCGTCGAGCAGGAGCCACCCGTAATCGAAGCGGTCCACCGCCTGGCTGAACCCGTCGTCCACCAGCTCGGCGATCTCCTTCTGGGCGTCTGCCGCCGCCTGTCCCGGCGGTGGCTTCCAGCAGACCCCGGCGTGCCCGGAGGACACCAGGCCGCCGGCGCTCTGCAGGGTCAGGGCCGCTGTCGGGAGGGCGAACAGCGCGTCGAGGTTGGCCCGGACAGGCTTGGAGCGGCCGAGGATGGTGTCGAAGAGGCCCACGGCTGTCGGGGCGGACGGCTCAGTTGGCCTGGCCGAGCTGGCGCTCGAGCGCGTCCAGCTGGGCCAACCGGCGCTCGAGCGTGGGGTGCGTCCGGAAGAGGTTGCCGAAGCTGAAGCCGCCGCCCTCTCCCTGGGCCCCTCCGCTGGCCACGGCCGGCGTGAAGAAGAAGGCGTTGAACGGCTCGGCGGCGCGCAGGTCCTTGGTCGGGATACGGCCCATTTCGCCGGTGATCTTCACGAGAGCCGAAGCGAGCAGGGAGGGCCGGCCGATGAGAAGTGCTCCCGAGCGGTCAGCCGCCAGCTCGCGATAGCGGGACAACGCCATGGTCAGGAGGAAGCTCACGAAGTAGACGACGACCGACACCAGCAACACGAGCATTTCGATGCCGGCCTGGTTCTGGTTGTTGTTCCCGCCGCCCCGGCCGCCGCCGAAGATCTCGGAGTAGAACATCACGCGCGTGAGGAGCCCTGCGATCATGCCGAGCCCGCTCGCGATGGTCATGACCGCAACGTCGCGGTGCGCCACGTGGGAGAGCTCGTGCGAGAGCACGGCTTCGATCTCGGGCTCCTCGAGACGGCGCAGCAGGCCCGACGTCACGCAGACGACGGACGACTTCGGGCTGCGGCCCGTTGCGAAGGCGTTGGGGATGTCCGTGGTGGCGATGGCCACCCGGGGCTTGGGCATGTCGGCGAGGGCGCACAGCCGGTCAACCACGCCGTGCAGCTCGGGCGCCTGCTCGGGGGTGACCTCCTTGGCGTGCATGGCGTACATGGCGATTTTGGCGCTGAACCAGTACTGGCAGAACAGCAGCACCACCGCGATCACGAGCACGAGTGCGTAGGACAGTCCGACGGCGATCAGGACGCCCACCACCAGGCCGTACAACAGGACGAGGAAGAAGCCCGTCATGAGCATCCGGAAGGTCAGGCCGCGGTCAGCCTTGATGTTGCGCGAAATGGCCATCAGGCGCCTTCCCCGCCGGCCGGGGCGGCTCCTCCTGGCTCGGCCGCCGGCAGCGCGGCGGACGTATCGGCGGCACCGCCGGTCCCGAGCTCGGCCTTGAGCGCCGCCAGCTCGTTGTCCACCTGCGAAGTCGAGGAGACCTTGTCGAGCTCCTTCTGGATGTCGTCGACGGGATGGGACAGGTCGTCGAGCGCGCCCGACGCCAACAGCTCGTCGATGGCTCCGGCCCGCGCCTGCATGCTGGCGATCTTGTCCTGGGCCCGCTGCATGGTGGCGCCGGCGCTCCGCGTGGAGTCGGAGATCCCCGATACCGCCTCGCCCACCTTCGTCTGCGCCTCGGCTGCGGTGTAGGAGGCCTTCATGGTCTCCTTCTGCGTGCGGAATCGCTCGACGCGGATCTGGAGTTCCTGCGAGGTCTGCACGAGCTTCTGCTCTTGATCGCTGATCTGGTCGTGCTGCGTCTTGAGCTCGGCGAGCTGCTCGCCCAGCGCCGCCCGACGGGCCAGCGCCTCGCGGGCCAGATCCTCGTTGCCCTGACCCAACGCGGCCTTGGCCTGACCCTGCAACTTGTCGGCTTGCTTCTGCAACCCCTGGGCCTGCAGTTCGATCCGCTTGCGCGCCGTGGCCACGTCGGCCACGCCCCGCCGCACCTTCTGCAGCTGCTCGAGCTGCTTCTCGTAGGAGAGGTCCAGCGTGTCGCGCGGGTCCTCCATTTTGTCCAGCGCCTTGTTGGCCTTGGACCGGAAGATGTCGCGTATCCGACTGAACGTGCCTGCCATGGATACCGAGCATAAAGCCCAGCGGGGGAGGGGGGACACCGGGCGGCCCAGCCCAGGCACGCCGCTAAGGTCGGCACGTGCCTGATCGCCTTTGCCTGCTCAGCGTCCACGCGCACCCCGACGACGAGGCCTCCAAGGGAGCGCCGACGGTGGCCCGGTACCACGCCGAGGGAGTGCGGACGGTGCTGGTGTGCTGCACCGGGGGTGAGGAGGGCGACATCCTCAACCCGGCCATGGACACCCCGGAGGTGCGGGCGGACATCGGGCGGATCCGGATGGCCGAGCTCAAGGCGGCGACCGACATCATCGGCTACGACGAGACGGTCCTGTTGGGCTACCGGGACTCGGGCATGCCCGACACGGAGGCCAACGCCCGGCCGGACTCCTTCGCGCAAGCCCCGCTCGACGAGGCGGTCGAGCGCCTGGTGGCGGTCATCCGCCGCGAGCGCCCGCAAGTGATCATCACGTACGGCGACAACCAGACGGAGTACCCGCACCCGGACCACCTGCGGGTCCACGAGATCTCGGTGATCGCCTTCGACGCCGCCGGGGATGCAGAACGCTTCCCGGAGGCCGGGCCACCGTTCACCCCGAGCAAGCTGTACTACTCGGTGTGGTCGGGTGAGCGTTTCCGCCAGATCCACGAGAAGTTCGAGGAGCTCGGCCTGGAGTCACCCTTCGACGACAAGTGGCTGGCACGTATGACGAAGACCGAGCCCTTCACGACCACCATCGACATCGCGGGCTACACCGCGGTGCGAGGCGAGGCGTTGAAGGCTCATGCGACCCAGGTGGACCCCAACTCGCCCTTTTGGTTCGGCCTGCCGCCCGAAGTGATGCGCGACATCCACCCGGCCGACGAGTTCCGGCTGGCGCAGAGCCGCCTCGGTCCTGTCGACGTGACCGAGGACGATCTCTTTGCTGGAGTGCGCTCCGGAGCCTGATTGCGTCGAGGTCAGGCGGTGGGGCCGAGGAAGTTCCAGCTGATGATGCCCGCGCTCTGCAACAGGATCACGACCACTGCGGTGGCGAGCGCGCCGAGCAGCACGATCGTCACGAGCGCCTTCCAGATGCTGCGACGGGGCCGGCGGGCCGCGTGACGACGGGCGGCCCGTGGCCGGACCGGCTCTGCTGCGACAGGAGCGGTCGCCTCTGGAGCGGCCACCTTCGAAACGGCCTCCTCCGCAGCAACTGTCTCCGCGGCGACCTCGTCTGCGGCGGCCACCTCCGGCACGTCGCTGGTCGCCGGCGGGGGATCCGGTGCGTCCGCCGGCGCCGCGATCTCCATGTCGCTCGGATCAGGACCGCGGCGGCCTGCCGTGGTCTCCCGCATGACCGTCTCGAGATCGTCGAGCGTCCAGCCTTTGACCACCAGCGGGGTTACTGAGCCGCCGCCGCGCAGGGTCAGCAGGACCCAGCCCGGCCTCTCCTCTATCTCCCACTGCGTCACGCGGTCCCAGCCCATGTACTGGTCGCCCCGGCCGGGCCGCTGGATGGCGATCCCCTCGGGCGAGAGCGCGATGTCGAACACGTCCGCCTTGCGCTTGTGCTGTCGAGAGAAGATCGAGACGCCGCGGATGGTGGTGGTGGTCGAGGCGGTCACCGGACGTCGGTCAGCCTCCGGCCCGGGCCAGCTCGCGCAGCGGGCGGTACCCAATCAGGGTCGCTCCGGCCTCGTCGATGCCGCGCCGGACCCAGTCCTCGTCGCGGATGATGCGATGGTCATCGACCCGCGCCGCCCAGTCGTCGGTCGCCAGCGAGCGCAGCTCTGCGCTGTCGACGGCCGGATGCAGGTGCAGCTCGGTCACGCCGGGACGCAGCGTCGCGATGTCGCGCTCGAAGATCTGACGGGAGCCCACGCCGGGCACCAGGCGGAAATGGTCGGTGAAGACAGCGCCTTCGTCGGCCGCCACCGCGCGGGCCGGGAAACCCACGTAGCGCTCCATGGAGGCGCTCACCATCCGCAGCGGCAGCCCGAACTCGAGCGCAAGCTCGAGGTAGACGTCGAAGAACTCGGGCCGGAGCTGCAGCGCACCCATGTGGGCATCGAGGTGGCTCACGTCGAAGCCCCAGAGGATCGCCCGCTCGATCTGGGCCCGGCATTCGCGCCTGACCTCATCGAGGTCGGCGTGGTCCCAGACGTCCTCGAGCGTCCGCGGGAACCCGCCATCGCCACCCAGGAGCGACGGTGCATACGTGATGGGCCCCCACCGGTAGAGCTCGTACTCGGCGTTGACGGTCAGATGGACACCGATGTCCTCGCCCCGATAGCGGCTGCTCGCCTCCCGGGCCCAGGGGCACGGCACCATCAGCGTGGCACTGGTGACGGTCCCGGTGGCCAGGCACTCGTAGACGCCGACATTGGCCGAGTGGCACGAACCGAGGTCGTCGGCGTTGATGATGACCAGCTTGGCCTCGGCGTCGTAGCCGAGGCGCTGGGCCAGGTTCGGCTCAGCCATCTGTCGCCGTCCCTCCCGACACTTCGGCGTCCTGGGTGCGCGCCTCGGAAGCGATCTCATCCTGGAAGGCCTGCATCTTGGCGGTCAGGTCGGCGTCTGTCTGAGCCAGGATGCGCACGGCCAGCAGACCGGCGTTGCGGGCGCCGTTGACCGCCATGGTGGCGACGGGGACACCCCGGGGCATCTGCACAATGGACAAGAGGCTGTCGAGGCCGTCGAGCTGGGAGAGCGCCACTGGGACCCCGATGACGGGGAGCGTGGTGACCGAGGCGAGCATGCCCGGCAAGTGGGCGGCGCCGCCAGCCCCGGCGATGAGCACCCGCAAACCCCGCCCGGCAGCCTCCTGCCCGTAGGCCAGCATCTCGCGCGGCGTGCGGTGCGCCGAGACGACGCGTACCTCGTGGGGGACGTCGAAGCGCGTCAGCATCTCGACCGCCCCTTGCATCACGGGCAGGTCCGACGCACTGCCCATCACGACAGCGACCAGCGGCCTCGAGCCCGTCATCGGAGCACCCCCGCCGGCAGCTCCATGCCGTCGGGCACGGGTGTGCCGAGGGCGACGGCCGCCGCCCAGGCCCGGGCGCGGACCACCTCGGCCTCGTCGCCACACACCGTCACGTGCCCCAGTTTGCGTCCCGGGCGGGCACTCTTGCCATAGAGGTGTACGTGGGCGCCCTCCACGGCGAGCCCCCGGGCCAGGAGCACGGAGGGATCTTCGCCCCCAGAGCCACCGAAGACGTTGACGCTGGCCACCTGGGGGTGCTGGGCCGCGGTGGATCCGAGCGGCAGGTCGAGCACGGCCCGCACATGGTTCTCGAATTGCGAGGTCACTGCGCCCTCCATCGTCCAGTGCCCCGAGTTGTGGGGCCGGGTCGCCACCTCGTTGACCAAGAGACGGCCGTCCGACCAGAAGAGCTCGACGGCCATGACGCCGACGCCGCCGGCGATCTCGGCGACCTTCTGGCCGAGGGCGGAGGCGGCATCCAGCACGTCGGCGTCCAGCCGTCCCGGTACGAGCACCTCCCGGCAGACCCCCCCGACCTGGGCGGTCTCGACCGCGGGCCACGCTGCGGCGGTGCCCGACGGGTTTCGGGCCACCATGACTGCGAGCTCGGCGTGGAGCGGGAGCAGCTCCTCCACCACCACCTGACCGGTCACCTGGTCCAGCACGGTCGCTGCCTCGTCACGGTCGGCGACCGGCCAGACGCCTTTTCCGTCGTAGCCGCCGCGGGCGGCCTTGAGCACGATGGGCCAGCCGCCGTGGCCGGCGGCGAAGGCCTCGACGGCGCTGAGCGCGTCGGGCCCTTCGTCGACGACGAGATAGGCGGGCACGGGCACGCCGGCCTCGTCCAGCACCGTCCGCATGTGGGCCTTGTCGACTGCGAGCTCCAGCGTCTCGACCCCCGGCCGCACCACCGCGCCCTGCGTCGCCAGCGCGCCGACCATGTCGAGATCGACCTGCTCGTGATCGAAGGTGACCACGTCGCACCTGGCCGAAAGGGCCCGGAGATCCGCAGCGACGAAGGGCGAGCCGAGCACGACCTCGGCCGCCACCGCACAGGCCGCGTCGTCGGGTCGTTCGGCGAGCACGACCATGGAGAGGCCCAGCGCGCTGGCCGCTTCACCTGCCATACGCGCCAGCTGACCGGCCCCGACGAATCCGATCGGGTGGGTGCTCAGGTCGCTCGCCCCCGTCCGGGGATTCGCCTAGACAGTGGGACGGACACAACCGGCAGACTACGCGAGGAGCACCAGGGACATGGCCAAGCCGCTGCGCATCGGGAGCATGATCGACGTCGACAAGCCGCTGCCCGAGACGGTGGCCCTCCTGGAGCGGTACCGGGAGGCGGGCCTCGACCACGCCTTCGCGTCGCAGATCTTCGGGCCAGACGCGCTGACGCTCCTGGCCGTGGCCGGCTCCCAGGTGCCCGGCATAGGACTGGGCACGGGGGTGGTGCCCGTGTACCCCCGGCACCCGATGATGCTGGCCCAGCAGGCTCTGACCGTGCAGGCGGCGACGGGCAACCGGCTCCTTCTCGGCATCGGGCTGTCGCACCAGGTGGTGGTGGAGGGGATCTGGGGCATGAGCTACGAGCGGCCCGCCGCGTACATGAAGGAGTACCTGGCGGCGCTCATGCCGCTCCTGCACGGCGAGACCGTCCACGTCGACGGGGAGCGCGTGTCGACCAACGCCTTCGCCCCACTCGAGATCGCCAACGTGGAGCCGCCCCCGGTGCTGGTGGCCGCCTTGGGCGACACCATGCTCAAGCTGACGGGGCGCGTGGCTGACGGCACCATCACGTGGATGACCGGCACGTCCACCATCGGCGGCCACATTGTGCCCACCATCACCGCGGCGGCCGAGGCGGCGGGCCGGCCGGCTCCTCGAATTGTGGTCTCGTTGCCCATCGCCGTGACCGCCGACCACGAGACCGCCAAGGAGCGGATGAACGAGGCGTTCGCCATCTACCCGAACCTCCCCGCCTACAAGGCGATGCTCGACAAGGAAGGTGCCGCCGTGGCGGCGGACATCGGGTTCATCGGCGACGAGGAGGCCGTCGCGGCGTCTATCGCGCGACTGGCTGACGCGGGGGCGACGGACTTCGTCGCCGCCATCGTGGGCGATGCGGAGGAGCGTGCCCGCGGCCTCGAGCTGATCAGCGAGATCGCCCGCTCCTGAACCAGCGCCCGGCGGGCGGTGTTCAGCGCGACAGTGTCGTGTACTTGAACTCGTTGAGGTCGGGCATGGTGTCGAACAGGTCGAGCACGCCCTGCACGGTGCGGCGCGCCAGATCGGCGTCGCCGTCCGGGCGGCTCATAAGCCGCACGAACACGGCACGGTCGTCGACAATGAAGGTCGGGACCCCGAACACCTCGAGTTCGCCGACGGCGTGCTCATGGGCGCGGCGGATCTCCTGCACGGGCGCTCCGGACTCGACCTCGGCCAGCACCTTGTCGCCCGGCACGCCGACCCGCTCGAGCACGGTGGTGACGACCTCGGGCAATCGCAGGTCGAGCCCCTCGTCGTGCCGGGCAGCGAACAGCGCGACGTGCGCGTCCAGGAACCTCTCGGGATACTGATCACGCACGACCAGGCCGGCGGCCAGCGCCAGCAGGTCGTCAGCCTTGTCCGGGTCGTCCCACACGGGAGTTCCACCTTCGGGTACGTGCGCCTGGCTCAGCGAGAAGGGCAAGAACGTGACGTCCCAATCGGCGCCGTCGGCCAGGGCGGCGGCGAGATGCTCATGGGCGTTGCGGGCGAAAGGGCAGCGGTAGTCCCAGGTGACGGCGAACGACGAACTCATAGTTCTTTCAACACGACGTCGGCGCGGCGCATTCCCCTGCGTCCGCGTCGCCGTCGGCCGCGCCGCCCGACGCTGCCCGGCGTGACGATGTCGACGATGGGGCCGCAGCCCCAGGCCCAGCACCGAGCCGATCACAGCGCCGCCGATCACGTCGGTGGGGTGGTGCGCCCGCAGGTGGACCCGGCTCGCCGCGACGGCGGTGGCGAAGCCCACGTTGGCGGCCGTCCCGGCATCGGAGTCCCCGAGGACGAAGGCGGTGCAGAAGGCAGCGAGGGTGTGGCCGCTGGGGAAGCTGCTGCTGGTCGGGGTCCGCACGCTGGCCTCCAGGTGGTCGTCCGGGCGTTGCCGCTCCACTGCGGCCTTCACCATGCGGCTCACCAGCAGCGACGAGAACCCCGCTGCCGCCAGCCCTACGACGGCCCGCCGCCGGTCCGGGCCGCGGCGACGTGCCTTCAGGCCGGCCAGGGCGACCCAGATCAGCCCGTAATCGGCCAGGTTGGAGACGACGGCGGCGGCGCGGTCGATCTCGGGGCGACCGCGCAGGGGCTCGAAGGCGGCGTCGACCGCCTCGTCGATGGTGTCCAGCTGCGCGACGTTCACGCGGCGAAGGCGGGGCAGGAGGTCTTGAAGTGGCAGTGGTTGCACAGCGGCCCGACGTGGGGACGGAAATCCTCGGCGTCGCAGGCCCGCTCAATGGCAGACCAGACGGCGACGGCCCGTCGGCGCTGGCCACGGATGGTCTGTTCGGAGGCCACCGTCGAGATGGCGATGGGCTGTCGCAGGTAGAGCAGCCGGACCTCCGTCGGGGCGCGCCCGAGCAGGCTCTCACAGAGCAGCGCGTAGGTCTGGACCCCGCCCATGCTGCCGCGCTCGAAGCGCTCCGACGGTGCCCGACCCGTCTTGTAGTCCACGACGATGAGACTGCCGTCGTCCATCACGTCGAGACGGTCGATGACGCCGCGCAGGCGCATCCCGTCGACCGCCGTCTCGACACCCAACTCGATCCCCACTGCCCTCGCCTCGTTGGGGTCCTCCAGGCGGAAGTAGTTGTCGACCAGGACGCGCGCGTCGGCAAGGAAGGCCGCTGCGGCGTCGGGGTCGAGTGCGAGCTCGACGTACTCCTCGTCGTGTTGCAGTTCCTCCCAGCAGCGCTCGAGCTCGCCATGTGCCGCGGCTGGCGTCCGCAACCCGGGGGAATGGTGCCAGAAGAGCCCCTCCAGCGCGGCGTGCACCAGGGTGCCCTTGACAGCGGGGGGCGACGGCGGCTCGGGCCGGTGCTCGATCTGCGAGAAGCGGAAGGCCAGTGGGCAGTTGGTGAAGGCGACGACCTTGGACGGGCTGAGGGTCCGCGGGAGGTCGAGCGCCATGAACGTCAGGATACGGCGGCGCAGTGACGCGCCGGCTCATCCCCCGAGCAGGTAGAAAGGGTGTGATGTCCCTCGGTGTCCTCGCCCGCCGCCGCCGTGGCTGACTTGCGGCGCACGACCCGTTGGGCCGGCCTGCGGCCGGGCGATCCCGTCCAGGTCGACGGCACCCGCCTGCGCGGTGCGTCCTGGGAGTTCGTCGCCCACATCACCAACGAGGAGACGGGTGACGTCTGGGTGGAGGTGGTCGGCGGCCGATCCGGCGACCGGGCCGTGCGGTCGTTCCGACCGGACCAGCTCTACGCCCCGAGCGCCCGGCCGGGCCACGATCCGTCCCTGGCCGACGCGCCCGGGCTCCCCCTCGGCTGACCGGCCCCGTGGACAGGCCCGGTATTCCGACGCTGACGACCCCGCGGCTGGTCCTGCGGCCCTTCGTCCCGACCGACATCGACGAGCTGGCCGCCCTCCACGCCGAGGAGTCGTTCTGGTGGTATCCGCTCCGCCGTGCGATGTCGAAGGAGGAGACCGGTGAGTTCCTCCAGCGGGTGCGGGCCCGCTACGACAGCGACGGCTTCGGGATCGAGGCGGCGATCGACCGCGAGAGCGGGATCATGATCGGGTGGGCGGGACTTGCGGTGCCGCACTTCCTGCCGTCGATCCTCCCGGCCGTCGAGGTGGGATGGCGCCTGGCAGGCCCGTGGCGCGGGCGCGGCCTGGCCACCGAAGCCGGTGCTGCCGCAGTGGCCTTCGGCTTCACGACGGGTGGCCTCGACCGCATCGTGAGCATCTACGAGCCGGAGAACGTCGACTCGGGGCGGGTCATGGAGCGGTTGGGCTTCACCCACCACCTCTCGACGACGGGCGACCGGGGCGAGGAGCTCTCGGTGCTGGAGCTCATGCGGAAGGACTGGGAGGCGCGCCGAGCCCGTGGGTGACATCGGGGTGCAGACGGCGGTCGAACCAAACGGGGACAGCCGATTCACGGCGATGGTGCACGCCGACTGGGAGATCTGGGGACCCTGCGGCGGATACGTCGCGGCGCTTGCCTTGCGCGCCGCGGGGGCGGAGAGCCCCTTCGCCCGACCGGCCAGCTTCTTCTGCCACTACCTCTCGGTGGCCGCCTTCGCCCCGGTCGAGATTGTGGTCACCCCGTTGCGCTCGGGGAGGACCGTGCTGGCCCAACGGGTCGCCATGACCCAGGAGGACCGCCCCATCCTGGAGGCCATGGTCTGGTCCGTCGGCGACGTCCAGGGTCTGGAGCATGAGGACGTCGACCCACCGGAGGTGCCCGATCCCGGCGAGCTGCCGACGCGGGCGGAGTTGGGGCCGGACCAAGGCCGCCCCGTCATGCCCTTCTGGGACAACTTCGACCAGCGCCTCGTGGAGCGGTCGATCCAGTGGCCTCCCACGGAGCCTCTGCCGCCCACCTGGCTGACCTGGGTGCGGAGTCAGCCCACCGCGACCTTCGACGACCCGTGGGTCGATGCGGCGCGCTCGCTCATCGTTCTCGACGTAGGAAGCTGGCCGGCGGGGTCGCGGCCGCACCTGTATCTCGATCCCCCCTACATCGCTCCAAGCTTGGACCTCTACGCCTCGTTCCAGCACCCTGGTGTGACGTCGGACTGGCTGCTGCTCGACGCGCACTCGCCTGTGGCGCACGGCGGCCTGCTGTCGTGGACCGGGAGGGTGTGGTCACAGGAGCGCCGGCTCGTCGCCAGCGGCGGGGGCCAGGCGGTGTTCCGGCACGTGTAGGCGATGTTTCTTCGCGGTCGAGCTCGAGCATCGGGCCCGACCGTGGGGGGTGTGCTCCAAAACTATAAACGACATTGTTTATAGTTTTGAAAAGAAGTCCCGGAGCTCCGGGGGCCGAAAACGAAGTCCCGGAACCCGAGCCCGAAAGGAGCCGTGGAGCTCGCCGTGACCGATCGGTATCCCTCGGCCGGACCGCCCCCGAACTCAGTCGACGGTATAGCCGTCCATGCGCGACAGGATGCGCAACATCACCTCGTCGGCGCCAGCACCGATGGAGTCGAGCCGGGTGTCGCGGAAGTAGCGCGAAGTCCAGTTCTCGTCCATGTAGCCCATGCCGCCGTGGAACTGCACCGCCACGTCGGCGACCTCGCGCTGCAACCGGGACCCGAGCAGCTTGCCGATGGTGGCGAAGCGTGTGGCGTCCTCACCCCGCAGCACCGAGTCGGCAGTGGTGCGGGCGTAGTGCTTCAGGACGTCGTGCCGGGCCGACAGCTCCGCCAGCACGAACTGCAGGTGCTGGTTGGCCAGCAACGGGGCGCCGAACGCCTTGCGCTCCCGCAGATACGCCTTCGTGCGCTCCAGGGCGAGGGCGATGGAGCCCACCTGCTTGTAGAAGGTCATGAGTCGCTCGGCCTGGAACTGCACCATCTGCTGTTGGAAGCCGCGGCCGACCTCGCCGATGGTGTTGGTCACCGGCACGCGCACGTCGGTGAAGGAGAGCTCCGCCGTGTCGCTCGACCACATGCCGAGCTTTTCCAGCTTGCGTGACACGACGACGCCGGCAACGTCGGTTGGCACGACGATGAGCGACATGCCGCGGGACCCGGGATCGTCGGAGGTGCGGGCCAGCAGGCAGAGCCAGTCGGCCTGGGTGCCGTTGGTGATGTAGAGCTTGGCGCCGTTGATGACCCACTCGTCGCCATCGCGCACGGCGCGGGTTCGGATACCGGCGACGTCGCTGCCGGCGTCGGGCTCGGTGACAGCGATGGAAGTGACCACCTCGCCGCGGATGGCCGGCGCGAGATACCGCTCCTTCAACTCGGGAGTGCCGTAGCGCGCCAGTGCGGGTGTGGCCATCGACATCTGGACGGCCATCGCCATCGGGACGCCGCCACAGCTGATCCGCCCCATCTCCTCGCCGGCGATGAGGGAATAGGAATGGTCCGCGCCCATGCCGCCGTACGCCTCTTCGTACTCCAGGCCGAGCAGGCCTACGGATGCCAGCTTGGGGAACAGGTCGTGGGCCGGGAAGGTCCGGGCCGCCTCCCACTCGTCGACGTGGGGCTCGATCTCCCGCTCGAAGAGGTCCCGGAGCGTCTTGCGGAACAGCTGGTGCTCGTCGCTCTCGATCACCGGCGAACGATACCACCGGCCGTTTTCGGCCCCCGTGCGAGCGCCCCCCTACACTGCGCAACCGTGACGGATGCGTTGGTCGGCGTGCAGCACCACGACGGCGTCCGGACGTTGACGCTCGATTCGCCCGCCAACCGCAATGCCCTGTCGGCCAACCTGCTGGCGCAGCTGGAGCAGGCGTTGCGGGATGCCACCAGTGCTCCGGACGTGCGCGCCGTGGTCCTCACCGGAGCGGGGAAGGTGTTCTGCTCGGGCGCCGATCTGTCCGAGCGCGGCGCGGCGGCACCGAGCCGCATGCCGGACATCCTGACGTCCATCGTCGAGAGCGCGGTACCCGTCATCGCGCGCGTCAACGGGCATGCACGGGCAGGCGGGCTCGGCCTGATCGCGGCAGCCGACATGGCGGTGGCGGCGGAGGCGAGCACGTTCGCATTCACCGAGGTCCGGGTCGGCGTGGCGCCGGCCATGATCCTCGTGCCGGCCTTGCGCGTCGTTGATCGTCGCTTCCTGGCCCGCGCCACGCTCACCGGCGAGCGTTTCGGCGCGGCCGAGGCGGCTGCCGTCGGGCTGCTCTCGGCGGTCGTTCCCGACGAGACTGCGCTCGATGCCTGGGTCGTCGCCCAGACCCTGGCGATCCGCCAAGCCGCGCCTGGCGCCGTCCGTGCCACAAAGGAGTTGTTGCGCGCGCTGCCCGCGCAGGCGTGGACGCGAAGGGCTGGCGTCCGCCGCGACCACCTCGGCGGAACTCTTCGCGGGCGTTGAAGCGCAGGAGGGGATGGCCGCCTTCCTGGAGAAGCGCCGGCCGGCGTGGGACGCGACCGCGTGAGCTCCGCTCTCCGGTCGCGCCTGGCCGTCACCGGCGACGAGTTTCGAGAGAACGCCGAAGCCATGGCCAGGCTGGTCGACGAGGTGCGCGACCTGCACACTGGCCTCCTCGCGGGCGGCGGTGAGCAGTACGTGGCGCGCCACCGCTCCCGCGGCAAAATGATGGTGCGCGAGCGCCTCGAGGCTCTGGCGGACCCGGGAACCCCGGTCCTCGAACTGTGCCCACTCGCCGGGCTGCACACCGGCGACCCCGTCGGGGGTGGCGTCGTGGTGGCGCTGGCCGAGGTGGCCCATACGCAGTGCCTCGTGATCGCCAACGACCCGACTGTGCGTGGCGGGACGACGAGCCCAACCACGATTCGCAAGCTCCTGCGCGCCATGGACGTGGCAGAGGAGAACCGCCTCCCCTTGGTGCTCCTGGTGGAGTCCGGAGGGGCCGACCTGCCCCGCCAAGCTGACGTGTTCGTGCCCGGGGGCGAACAGTTCCGCCGCCTGACCCAGCTCTCGGCCCAGGGCATCCCCACCATCTGCGTGGTGTTCGGTTCCTCGACTGCCGGAGGCGCCTACCTCCCCGGCATGAGCGATTACACCGTGATGGTCGAGGACCGCGCCCGCGTGTTCCTGGGCGGGCCGCCACTGGTCAAGATGGCCATCGGAGAGGAGGCCGACGAGGAGGAGCTGGGCGGGGCGCGCATGCACGCCGAGATCTCCGGTTTGTGCGACTACCTGGCCCGCGACGAGCCCGAGGCCATCCACATGGCCCGCGGCATCGTGGACCACCTGCACTGGCAGCGCCTCGGCCCCGGCCCCACCGGCCCGGCCGACGATCCGCAGTATCCGGCCCAAGAGTTGCTCGGCATTGCGTCCGTGGATGTCCGCGTGCCCTTCGACGTGCGCGAGATCATCGCCCGCGTCGTTGACGGATCCCGTTTCGAGGAGTTCAAGGAGGCCTATGGCCCGCAGCTGGTGTGCGGGTGGGCGTCCCTCGGCGGGTACCCGCTCGGCGTGGTGGCCAACAACGGCATACTGTTCTCGCCTGAGGCGCAGAAGGGCGCGCAGTTCATCGCGTTGTGTAACCGCACCGACACGCCGATCCTGTTCGTGCAGAACATCACCGGGTTCATGGTGGGCACACGTTACGAGCAGGGCGGGATCATCAAGGACGGCGCCAAGCTGATCAACGCCGTGTCGAACTCGACCGTGCCGCACCTCACCCTCATGGTCGGTGCGAGCTATGGAGCGGGGAACTACGCCATGGCGGGCAGGGCCTACGATCCGCGCTTCGTCTTCACGTGGCCGAACCATCGCATTGCCGTCATGGGCCCCAAGCAGCTGGCTGGCGTGCTTTCCATCGTGCGGCGCAACGCGGCGGGCGCCGCGGGGCGCCCGTTCGACGAGGCGGCGGACGAGGAGCTGCGCCAGGCCACGGAGAGCCAGATCGAGGAGGAGTCGACAGCACAGTACGCCACCGGCCGGCTGTGGGACGACGGCATTATTGACCCGCGCGACACGCGCACGGTGCTTGCGATCGCGCTGACGGCGGTGCACTCTGCCGCCGTGCGGGGGACCGCTGTCTTCGGCGTGGTGCGACACTGATGCAGACCGGTCCGATCCGCCGCCTCTTGGTGGCCAACCGGGGCGAGATCGCCCGGCGCCTCATCCGCGGCGCGCACGACGCCGGCTGCGAGGCCGTCGCCGTCTACGCCGAAGACGACACCGCCAGCCCTCATGTGGGCGAGGCGGACGCCGCGGTGCTGCTCCCCGGCACGTCGTTGGGCGAGACGTATCTGTCCGCGCCAGCTCTGGTCGACGCGGCAGCGACCGCGGGTGCCGACGCGCTGCATCCGGGCTACGGCTTCCTGTCCGAGAACCCCGCTCTCGCCGAGGCCTGCGCGGCGGCCGCCATCGTCTGGGTGGGCCCGTCTCCTGACGCCATGCGGGTGATGGGGCACAAGGCTCGGGCCAAGGAGTTGGTGGCCGGGGCTGGCGTCCCCGTCCTGCCGAGTGCCGTGGTCGCGACCGGAGGAGGCGTGGCGGAGCTCGCGTCGCTCGCGTCCACGATCGGGTACCCCCTGCTGGTGAAGGCGTCGGCCGGCGGCGGCGGCCGCGGCATGCGCCTCGTGCGTGCGCCGGGCGAGCTCGCCGACGCCGTTGCCGCGGCCCAGCGCGAGGCGGCGGCTGCCTTCGGATCCGATGAGGTGTTCCTGGAGCGCTACCTGGAGACGCCCCGTCATGTCGAGGTGCAAGTGCTGGGTGACAGGCACGGCACGGTCCTGCATCTGCTCGACCGGGAGTGCTCCGTCCAACGTCGGCACCAGAAGGTGGTGGAAGAGGCGCCGGCCGTGCTCGTGCCCGAGGCGACCCGGCGGCAGATGTGGGACGCCGCGGTTGCCGTCGCCCAGACGGTCGGCTACATCGGGGCAGGAACCGTCGAGTACCTGGTCGAGGGCAGCGACTTCTACTTCCTCGAGATGAACACGCGGCTGCAAGTCGAGCACGGCGTGACCGAGCTGGTCACCGGGCTCGACATCGTCGGCCTGCAGCTGGCCGTTGCCGCGGGCCGGCCTCTCCCGCTGGGCCAGTCCGAGGTGGCGGCGCAGGGTCACGCGGTGGAAGTCCGCCTCTGCGCCGAGCGGCCGCGAGAGGAGTACCGGCCGACACCCGGCACCTCGACGCACGTGCGCTGGCCCGAAGGGCCGGGGCTGCGTGCAGACCGGGCGATTGAGTCCGGCAGCGTGGTGAGCCCCGCCTATGACTCCCTCGTGGCCAAGCTCATGGCTCATGGCCAGGACCGACCGACCGCCATCGGGCGCCTGTCGCGTGCGTTGCGCGCGCTCGAGCTCGATGGCCTGGAAACCAATCGGGAGTTGCTCGGTGCGGTGTTGCACGACGCCACCTTCGAGAAGGGCGAGGCGGACGTGCACTACCTCGATACCCGCCACGACCTGCGGGATGCCGCGCTGCCCGATGAAGTACGCCGACGCCACGCGGCTGCCGCTGCCACGTGCCTGACCGGCGAGCGGGCGGCGCGCAGCCTGATTCCGGTCCCCGCCGCCGGCTGGCGCAACGTCGGCCTGGCGCTGCACGCCGAGCAGCTCACG
The DNA here is from genome assembly GCA_963753115.1 of uncultured Acidimicrobiaceae bacterium. GTDB lineage: Bacteria > Actinomycetota > Acidimicrobiia > Acidimicrobiales > RAAP-2 > Bog-473. Next base: position 115,247 of record CAVWBB010000002.1, on the reverse strand, counting down.
GATGCCGCGGGGACCCTGGATGTACGCGCCGCCCGGCCCGGAGAACCGGCCTCCGTGCTGGTGGACGACGAGTGGCTGGTGGTGGGCACACCGCACCCCGACGCCGGCGTGGTCGACCTGGTGGCTCCCGACGGGATCCGGCGCCGTTATCGCGTCCGGCTGTCCCCGCATGGTGCCGACGTCAACGGACCCGAGGGCCAGTCGAGCTTCGCCCGGCGAACCGAGGACGAGCTCGACGAGCGCGGCGGCGTGGCCGGCGAGTGCCGTGCGCCGCTCCCAGGAGCGGTGACCAAGGTGCTCGTGGCCGAGGGTGACACGGTGGCCGAGGGCGAAGGGCTGGTCGTCCTTGAGGCGATGAAGATGGAGCACACCTTGCGAGCCAATGGTGCCGGGGCGGTGGCTGCCGTGCACTGCGTTCCCGGACAGCAGGTCGACGTGCACGACCTCCTCGTCGTCGTGGAGCCGGGACCGGCATGAGCACGAGGCCGTCCAGGCCCGACGTGCTGCGGATCGGGAACTGCAGCGGCTTCTTCGGCGACCGCACGCACGCCGCCCGCGAGATGGTGAACGGCGGGCCCATCGACGTCCTGACGGGCGACTGGCTGGCCGAGCTGACGATGTACATCCTCCACAAGACGCGAGAGCGCAGCGGCGGCTATGCCCGCACGTTCCTCCGCGAGCTCGAAGAGGTGCTCCCGACCTGCATCGAGCGCGGGATCACCGTGGTCTCGAACGCCGGGGGGCTGCAGCCGGAGGCCCTGGCGGCAGCGGTGGGGGAGCTGGCCCGTCGCCAGGGGCTCGACGTGCACGTCGCCTCGGTCTCGGGTGACGACATCACGTCGGACATCCCGGCGCTACGGGCGCAGGGAGAGGCATTCGTCAACCTCGACACGGGGGAGCACCTCCCCGCTGACGCGCCCGTGGTGACGGCGAACGCCTACTTGCGCGCCCGCCCGATCGCCGACGCGCTGGCCGCCGGCGCCCAGGTCGTCGTGACGGGACGGGTGACCGACGCCGCCCTGGTGGTCGGGCCGGCGCTGCACGTGTTTGGCTGGTCCGACGGCGACCTCGACGCCATCGCCGGCGCGGTCGTGGCGGGGCACGTCATTGAGTGCGGCGCCCAGTGCTGCGGGGGGAACTATGCGTTCTTCGAGGAGGTCCCGAATCGCGCCCGTATCGGTTTCCCGCTTGCCGAGTTGCGTGCAGATGGCTCGTCGGTGATCACCAAGCATCCCGGAACCGGCGGCATGGTCACGGTCGGGACAGTGACGGCGCAGCTGCTCTACGAGATCGGCGGCCCGCGCTACCTCAGCCCCGATGCGGTGGCCCGGTTCGACACCATTGACTTGTCCCAGGAGGGCGTCGACCGCGTGCGGATCGCGTCCAGTGCGCGGCGAGGCGCCACCATCCACGCTGAAGGTGACCGCCAACCTCGACGCAGGTTGGCGCAACGCCATGACCCTCGCCTTGACCGGCGCGCAAGTGGCCGAGAAGGCGCGTTTCGCCGCCGAGGCGGTCTGGGCCGGCCTTCCCGGGGGGCGCGCCGGATTCGCCGAGACATCCGAGGACCTCTCGGGGGACCTCACGGGCACGGGCATGGCGTTCCTGCGCCTCGCCGTGCGTGGCGACGACCAGCAGGCGGTCGGGCGGGCCTTCTCTGGCGCCGTCGTCGAAACCAGTCTCTCGAGCTACCCCGGCACGTTCTTCACCTCGGCGCCGTCGGGGGCGCAGGGGGTCGCCCGCTACTGGCCGACCACGGTCAGCGCCGAAGCGGTGTCACCGCACATCGAATGCGACGGGCGTCCGGTCCCGGCCACACCGCCCGCTGTGCACCATGGCGTCGCAACGCCCGGGGAGTCGTCGGCCGAAACCACCGGGGAGGAACGAGTGGCGTCCCGCCATGGTGGCGACACGGTCGAGGTCCCGTTGTGGGTGCTGATCGGTGCCCGCTCGGGGGACAAGGGCGGAGATGCCAACGTCGGGCTCTGGGCGGACGACGATGCCGTGGCGGAGTGGCTCCACGAATCGTTCTCGGTCGAGGTGTTTCGGACGTTGCTCCCCGAGGTCGGGCCGTGCGAAGTGAGCCGGTACCCACTGCCGAATCTGCGAGCGGTGAACTTCGTCGTGCACGGGGTGCTCGGCTGGGGCGTGGCCTCGAACCTGCGTCTGGACACGCAGGCAAAAGGCCTCGGAGAGCTGCTCCGCTCGCGTCGAGTGCGGGTGCCGGCCGAACTGCTGGCGAGCGGGCCGGCTGCCGCGAGGCTCGCCGCGAGCTGACGCCGCCCGGACAGCCGGTGGCCGGGCATCTGACAGGATGGCGCCGTGGAGTCGGTCGCCCGCTTGATCGCGCTCATCGCGGGCATCGTCCTCGTCCTCGTGACGGCGTGGAGCGTGTTCACCGCGCTGGTCGTGCCTCGGGTGACGTCGTCGCCGGCCATGCGCATGCTGGCTCGCGTACTCGGTGGCTCGGCGCGCCGCATCGCCCCGAAGCTCCCGAATTACGAGGCGCGGGACCGCGCACTCTCGTTCGTGGGTCCCGCCGCCATGGTGCTCCTGTTCGTCATCTGGCTCTGCCTGATCGTCCTGGGCGTCGGGCTGATCGAGTGGTACGCCGCTGGCGTCGACTTCGCGACAGCCCTCGGCATCTCCGGGTCCTCGGTGTTCACGCTCGGCATCGTCTCGTCGGGCAATGCGGGTCCGAGGGTGGTCGAGGTGGTTGCCGCCGGCATCGGCCTGCTCGTCGTGGCGCTCGAGATCGCCTACCTGCCGACCCTCTACACCCAGTTCTCCACCCGCGAGACGGAGGTGACACTGTTGGAGGCACGGTCCGGCAATCCGGCCTGGGGCCCCGAGATCCTCGCCCGTCACCACTGGCTGGACACCATGGACGAGCTCCCACCGCTGTACTCGGATTGGGAGCGCTGGGCCGCTGCCGTCTCGGAGAGCCACGCCAACTACCCGGGGCTGATCTGGTTCCGCTCGCCGGTGTCGACGCGCAGCTGGTTGGTGGCGCTCGTGGCGATGATGGACTCGGCGGCGCTCTACCACGCGGTGAGCCCGGCGCAGACGCCGCGCCAGGCCAGGCTCTGTCTCTCCATGGGGATCAATTGCCTGCGGTCCATGGCCCGCGCGCTGCGCATCCCCTACGACGACGACCCGCTGCCGACGGCGAGCATCCGCTTGTCTCGCCACGAGTTCGACCAGGGCTTTCAGCGGCTCGCGTCGGTCAACTTCCCCGTCGAGCGAACGGCGGAGGATGCGTGGCGCCACTTCCAGGGATGGCGTGTCAACTACGAGTCCATCGTCGACGCGTTGACCACCCTCGTCGTGCCTCCGCCGGCTCCGTGGTTCACGGCCCGACCTGAACTCGGCACCGCCCGGTTTCCCCTGGTGTTCAATCGCACTCCCGACGCGCCGGAGGGGGCTCAGGGTTTTGCTGGCGTGAGCAAGACCTTCAAGACGCCGTCGACCCGGGAGTCGAACAACTCGTAGGCCTCGGGCGCCTGGTTCAGGTCCATCCGGTGGGTGAACGTCTCACCCAGGCCGGTCAGACGGCCGGACTGCAGGAGCGGGACGAGGGAGGACCACGTTCCCGGGATCGGAGCGAACACCGCCCGCAGGGTCAAGCTCTTCAAGAACACGATCCCCATCGGGAAGGGGAGGTCCATCGTGAGGTTCACCCCGACGACCGAGACGGTGCCGCCGGTGGCGGCGCACGCCACCGCCTCCACGACGGTGGCGTCCGCGCCGACGGCCTCGATCACGCTCTCAGCGCCCCGTCCACCGGTGGCCTCGAGCACCTGGGCCGATCCGGGCGCGATCCGGGCGTCGATGGGCTCGGCGCCGAGGCGCTCGGCGCGGGCCAGCCGTTCGGGCACCATGTCCACGGCGAGGATGCGGGCCGGGCCGAAAAGCGACGCGCACTGCAGCGCCATGATCCCGACTGGTCCGAGACCCATGATGACAACGGTGGCGCCCGGCTGAATCGACGCACGCAAGGCGCCGAGGTAGCCGGTGGGGAGGATGTCGGTGAGGAGCACCGCCTCCTCGTCGGAGATGCCCTCGGGGATCGGGAGCGCAAAGAGGTCGGCGAAGGGGACCGCCATCGCCTCGGCCTGCCCACCTGGGAGGTCGGGCATGGTGCCGAAGGCCGTGGCCATGCCGGCGAGGCAGACGTTGGGTTGGCCGGCGCGGCAGGGACCGCAGACGCCGCAGCCGACCACTCCAGAGACCAGGACGCGGTCGCCCTGCTTCAAGCTGCGGACGTGAGGTCCGACTTCGGCCACGGTCCCGATTGCTTCATGGCCGAGGCGGATGCCGGTGCCCGTCGGGGCGTCGTGGAACAGGTGCAGATCCGACCCGCAGATGGCGGTGTGCTCGACGGTGACGATGGCGCCTTCGGGTCCGGGCAGCACGGGATCGGGGACGTTCTCGACCCTGACATCGCGCGGTCCGGCAAGGACGGTGGCTCGCATCTCCGCACGCTACCCCGCAGGACTACAATGCCAGGGGCCTAATTCCGGCTCGCAGACGCGCTCGTTCCACTCCCGGAGATCCATGCCTCGGACACTCGAACCCAACACCATCGTCGAGCTCCCCGTCCTCGCCGACGAGGACATTGACGCCTTCTTCGAGGTCGAGGACCTGTGGGCGGTCATCGTGTGGAACGACGATGTGACCACCTTCCAGACCGTCATTCAGGCCTTCGTCGAGATCTTCGGGCACTCCGTCGAGCGCGCCGACAAGCTGGCCTGGCGGATTCACCGGACGGGCAAGGCCGTGGCCGCGGTGCGACCCAAGGACGAGGCCGAGGCCGCCGTCCACGCGCTGCACCTCCGCAAGATCTCGGCCAGCCTCAGTCGGGCCTGAGCCTCCCTGAAGGGCGGCATCGGGCCCGTCTGTTTCAGAGACGGCGGAGGGCACAGAACCTGTCACCGCCAGTGAACGACGCCCTCGGAAACTCCCAACGATTCTGTTGAGAGTCGAAGAAATTGGAGCCCTACCAGCTGTTTCGCAGGGCCCGACCTCTTGTGTCTATGCTTTAAGCATTCGCTCAAAGTGAGAGGGTCTCGAGATGGCCAAGTCCGGAACGACGAGCAGCGTGGTGGACAGGGATTCGACCCGCTCGGCCGGCACCCGGGCGCAGCTGGTGCAGGCCGCCATCGAGACGCTCCAGTCCGATGGCTATGCGGGGGCCAGCGCACGGGCCATCGCCCAACGGGCCGGCTCGAACCAGGGACTGGTCTTCTACCACTTCGGGTCGGTGGCCAACCTCCTCCTCGCTGCCCTCGACTCCGTGAGCGCACTGCGCATGGAGAAATACGGCTTGGCGATCGAGCGGGTGGGCTCGCCCTCCGAACTGGTCGACGTGGCGATGGACATTTTCCGCGAGGACCTCGACGCCGGCTACGTGGCGGTCCTGGTCGAGATGATCGCGGGGGCATCGTCGACGCCCGGGTTGGGCGCCGAGGTCGCAGCCCGTCTCGGGCCGTGGTTCGCCTTCGCTGAGCATGCGGTCTCCACGACCGTCGGAGGGTCTCCACTGGACTCGGTGATGCCATCCGGCGACGTGGCCTACGCGATCGTCGCGCTCTATCTCGGACTCGAGATGCTGACCCATCTCGACGGCGATCGCGCCCCGCGCTCGGCCTCTTCACCCACGCCAAGACCCTGGCTGCCCTCTTCGCGGCGCCGACGGCTCCGTCACCGACGACGAAGCAGACGTGACCGGTACCGTTCCCTCGACGGCCGCCGGGCCGCGCCAGGCCAGCGACACCGGCCTCGACGTTGTCACGGGAGCGTTCAGCTACTCGGGCGCCGCGTTGGCGAGCGCGCTCCACGGAGCTGGTCGTACCGTCCGCACCATCACCGGACATCCCGGACGGGCGCCTGAGGGCACGGCGGTGCAGGTCCACCGGCTCGACTTCGACGACCCGAGGAGCCTGGTGGCGTCGCTCCGCGGAGCCACCACGCTCTACAACACCTATTGGGTGCGCTTCGCCCATCGCACGGTTGACCACGATCGGGCGGTCGCCAATTCGATGACCCTGTTCCATGCCGCTCAGCGGGCCGGTGTGCAGCGGATCGTCCACGTGAGCATCACGCACCCGAGCAGCGACTCTCCCTTCCCCTACTTCCGGGGCAAGGCGCTGGTGGAGCGGGCGCTCGCCGAAGGCGACGTGTCGTACGCCATTGTGCGCCCGGCCATCCTCTTCGGAGGCGATGGCGTCCTGGTCAACAACATCGCCTGGCTCCTGCGCCGATTGCCCGTGTTCGCCATCGGGGGGCACGGCACTATCGGATTCGGGGCATCCACGTGGACGATCTGGCGCAGCTCTGTCTGGCCAAGGCCGCCGAGAGAGGCGACAGCGTGACGGATGCCGTCGGACCCGAGCGGCCCACCTTCAACGAGCTCGTGAGCGCCGTCAGGGAGGCGGTCGGCAGCCGGAGCCGGCTCATCCATGTGCCGGGTTTCACCGTGCCGGTGTTCGCCCGCGGGCTGGGTCTCGCCTTGCACGATGTACTGCTCACCACCGACGAGTATCGGGCCATGGCGGCCGGACTGGCCGACACGGATGGTCCCGCCACTGGTTCCACGGCCCTCTCGGACTGGCTGTCCGAGCACAGCGAGACCCTCGGCCTCCGCTACGCCAACGAGCTCACCCGGCACTTCGCTGCCGCACCGTGAGACGCGAGCTGTCGACCAGGCTCTGGCTGGGTGCCGCCCAGGCCTCGCTGCTCGCGGCCGTCGTCGTCATCGCCTTCGGTGTCATCGCCACGTCAGGCGTCTACGGGTCCAGGATGGCCTGGCTCCTCGGTGTCGCGATGCCGCTCCTGGCGCTCAGCGTGCTGTGTGCCTGGTTGTCGGGCCGGCGGCGCCCCGCGGCGTTTCCTTCACCGAGCGCGTCACCCGCCCATGTCCGGCCGGGCGCGCGGTCCTCGTGTCCGCCGCCGTCCTCCTGGGCATACCGGTTGCGTTCGCCGCCATGCTGCTGACGACCTACGGCGTGATCTTCGTGGTCCACGGCATCGGCCTGCTGGTCTGATTCCTCCGGTGAGCACCGGACCACGCCGCCAGGCGGCGACGCCCGCAGGACCGACGCCCGCAGGGCTCAGGCCAGACGTGCTGTCAGCCGCGCCTTCACCTCCGGCCACTCGTCGGCCACGATGGAGAAGCGGGCCGACGTGCGCACCGTGTCGTCGGACCCCGGCCTGTCCGCCCGCATGATGCCGTCGAGCTTGCCCCCGATGCGCTCGATCGCGGCCCAGGACCGCTTGTTGCGGACGTCGGTCTGCAGCGCCACCCGGTGGACCTCCCATACCTCGAAGGCGTGCGTCATCATGAGCAGCTTGGCCTCGGTGTTCACGTGGGTCCGCTGGGCCGGTCCGGCCAGCCAGGTGTAGCCGATGTCCACGACGTCGGGGAGTCCGTGGCGCTGGTGGCTCGCGCCCGGCGGCCATTGCCAGAACGCCATCTCGCAGAAGCGCGTCGCCCCGACGACCACGTCTGATTCGTCCGGGCCCGCCGCACGCCGCACGGTGGCGAAAGCCACATGCCCGCCCGATGCCACCTTGGCCAGGGCGTCGTCGACGTAGTCGGTCATCTGCGCCGGCCCGTCAGGTGTATAGGTCCACTGGTAATGCGTGCGGTCGAGTGCCGCCGCCTCGACCAGGGCCGGAATGTGCACTTTGTGCAGCGGCTCCAACCGCACGCGTGGTCCCTCGAGCGTGAACGGGTCAAGCATGGACGGCGGGGACGCTGGCGTCGCCCGGGCCCTGCCCGCCCGCCGCCGCGCCGGCTCCTGGCTGCCCGCCGGCCGGCGGACCGCTCGGTACGACGAAGTCGCGCTGTCGCACCAGTGCGAACCCGCATACGGCGCCCACGAGAGCGACCACCGCCCCGATGTCCATCAAGTGGTTCAAGGTGGAGGAGAAGCCCACCTGATAGGCGTCGAGCAAGGCCTGACGGGCTGTCGCCGTCGGGATGGACGGGAGCGCGGCACGCACTCCGCCGGCCGCCATCGCACCTTGGAGCTGCGCGCCGCCGTGCCGGAGGATCTCGGGGCCGTAGGCCGACTTGTTCAGCGCGCCCGTGGTGTGCGCCAGGATCTGGCTCTGGAACACCGCGCCCAGCACGGCGATGCCGGTGGCGATGCCGACCTGGCGGAACGTGTTGTTGGCGCCCGACGCCATGCCACTGCGCTGAGGCTGGACCACGGAGACGGCGCCCGAGGCCAACACCGGGTTGACGACCCCGACCCCGAAGCCCGAGACGAGGAAGCCGGGCAGCAGCACGGTCCAGGTCGAGGTGGGGTGGGTCGTGCCCATCAGGAGGAGCCCGCCCGTCACGAACAGCATCCCGATCCCCAACAGGAGACGCGAATGGATCCGCACGGTCAGGCGGCCGGCGAAGAACGAGGTGAAGAAGATGAGCAGCGTCATCGGCAGGAAGCGGACCCCCGCCGCCAGCGGGCTGTAGCCCAGGTCGTCCTGGATGTAGAGCGTCAGGTACAAGAACATGGCGAAGATCGACGCCGCCAGGCAGAAGGCCACCGTCGAGAGCCCGACGAAGGCCGGGATCTTGAACAGGCCGAGGTCCAACATCGGGTCTGCGGCGTAGCGCTCGTTGACGAAGAAGGCCACCATGAGGACGGCCGCGCCAGTCAGCAGTCCGATGGTCGTCGCGCTGCCCCAACCGAAGTCGTTGCCCCGCACCAGCGCGAACACGAGCAGGAAGAGACTCACCGAGAAGGTGACGAAGCCAACCCAGTCGATCTTGCGCGATCGCAGGTCTTCCGACTTGGCGATCTGGGTGAACGTGATGAGTACGGCGATCGCGCCGATGGGCACGTTCACGAAGAAGATCCAGCGCCAGCCGATGCCGCTCGTGATGGCGCCCCCGATGAGCGGCCCGATGGCCACGGCGCCACCGATCACGGCGCCGTAGATGCCGAAGGCCGTGCCGCGGTCCCGCCCGGTGAACGCGGCGGCGATCAAGGCAAGCGAGGTGGCGAACATGATGGCGCCCCCGACGCCCTGCACGGCACGGGCCAGGTTGAGCATGAGGGGTGTGGTCGACAACCCACAGACCAGCGAGGCGGCCGAGAAGACGACCAGTCCGATGGCGAAGATCTTGCGTCGCCCGTAGATGTCGCCCGCCACGCCCGCAGTGAGGAGGAAGGCGGCCAGCGTCAGCGAGTACGCGTCGACGACCCACTGCAGGTCGGAGAAGCTCGCATGGAGGGACTGCTGAATGTCGGGCAGCGCCACGTTCACGACCGTGATGTCGAGAAGGAGCATGAAGGTCGCCGTGCAGACGGCGATCAGGGTCCACCATTTGCGGTCGAGAGCGGGCATTTGCGGAGTGTATCGACCACGCGTTCTCCCTCGTACAATGTGACGTGATCGTCGGATCAGCCCTCACCATCGAAATAGGCGACCGCACCCTTCTGGCGGACGCGTCCTTCGTGGTCGGTGCCGGCGAAAAGGTCGGCCTGGTCGGGCGAAACGGCACCGGGAAGTCGTCGTTTATTTCGGTCCTGGTGGGGGAGACCTCACCGCAATTGCGGCACCGGGGCAACGTCCGTCTGCTCGGCTCGTTCGGCTACCTTCCCCAGGCTCCCGTGCCGGGCGGCCTCGGGCTCGAGCCCACCGGCTTCTCCCACATCCTCTCGGCTCGCGGGCTCGACGTCCTCGACGACGCACTGGGCACCGCGCGGACGGCCATGGCCGACGATCCTTCAGGGGAGAACATCGAGCTGTTCACGGACCTGCAGGAGCAGTTCCAGTCCAATGGCGGCTACGAGGCGGAGTCGGTCATGGCCCGCCTGGCCGACGGCCTCGGCCTGCGGCAGGAGCTGCTGCTCGAAGACATCGACTCGCTTTCAGGCGGTCAGCGACGCCGCGTCGACCTCATGCGCGTGCTCTTTCAAGAGCCTGATTTGATGATCCTCGACGAGCCGACCAACCACCTCGACCGCTCCGCCAAGCGCTGGCTGCTCGACGAGCTGGCCCGATTCAACGGCGCGCTCCTCGTGGTGAGCCACGACCTCCGGCTGCTCGACCAGTCCATCACCAAGGTGCTCAACATCGCGAACCAGCACCTGACGGAGTGGAAGGGGAACTACTCCAAGTTCGAGGCGCTGCGCGATGCCGACCAGTCCCAGCGCGAGCGCGCATCCGAGCTCGAGTCGCGGGAGATCAAGCGCCTCTCGACCCTCGCCGACTCCATGCGGGCGAGCACCGAGAAACGGGCCCGCAAGGCCAAGTCCCTGGACCGACGGGTCGAGCGGATGGAGGCGGGACGCACACAGGTCGAGAAGCGCGAACGTGCCAGCAAGTTCTCGCTCCCCGTCCCGCCCCGCTCCGGTGCGATCCCGCTCGAAGTTGCCAAACTGGGGATCCGATACGGCAGCAACGAGGTGCTGTCAGGGGTGACGTTCCACGCGGGCAGGGGCGATCACATCGTGATCATCGGCCGCAACGGTGCCGGGAAGTCCTCGCTCCTCCGTTGCCTGGCCGGCGCCCAGGAGCCTTCGAACGGCGTGGTCGAGTTCGGGGCGAATGTCGAGCTCGGGTACTTCGCCCAGGAACACGAGCAGATCGATCCCGACCGCAGCGCCCTGGACAACGTGAGCGATGCCGTGCTGAAGGCCGAGCGGGACCGCCGGGCCCTGCTGGGATCGTTCGGGCTGCCCTCCAAGGCGGCGGACCAGTTGCCGGGCACCCTGTCAGGGGGCGAGCGAGCCAAGCTCGGGCTGGCCATGCTGTCGGCGGGGGAGGCGAACCTCCTCCTGCTCGACGAGCCCACCAACAACCTGGACCCCTCGTCGATCGCCGCAGTCGGTGCCATGCTCGGCAACTGGCCGGGCACCATCGTGGCCGTCAGCCACGAGCGCGGCTTCGTCGAGGCGCTGCGTCCGACCTATTGTCTCCGCCTGCCCGAGGAGCGCTTCACCCATTGGCGCGACGAGTACCTCGATGATGTGGAGATGCGCTAGGACTTCAACCAGATCTGTGTCGGCCACAGCACGCCCTCGTCGAAGGCGATCGCCTTCGAGTGCTGCACCGTGGTCGGGTTGGCGAAGTTCTGCACCTTCGGATTGGCCACGACGGCCCACGTGTCACGGCCGAACCAGACGTAGGGCACGTCCTGGGCCAGGTACTGGTTCACCTGCTGGTAGGCCTTGATCCGGTCCGCCTTGTCGTTCGTGGTCCGACCCGCCAGCAGCGCCGTCTGAATGCGGGGGTCGATGTTGCGGGCCATGTTCAGGGCGAGTGGCGGCCCCGCGGTTTGCGTGCTCCACCAGACGTAGTTGAGGTCGGGGTCGACCGCACCGAATTGGCGCCACAGCGTGGCCTGGTAGGTGCCGGCCAGCGCGTCGTTGATGATCGCCGCTTGGGCCACGATGTTGATGTTCACCTTCATGCCGGCCTGCTGGAAGGCCTGCTGCACGAACTGGGCGGCCCGCAGCACGTCCGCGTTGCTGGTGGAGTTGAGGGTGAAGGAAACCGGCTTGCCCGTCTCCTGCTGCACCTGCTTGACCAGCTTGGCCGCCTGGGTCGGGTTGTACTTGGGATAGGGGGTCTTGGAGTAGTACTCGCTGCCGGGAATGAAGAGGCCGCCCATCGGGGCGTCGATGCCCTTGTTGATGACCTTGGAGAACTGCGCCTGGTTGATGCACATGGGCATGGCTGTCCGCAGCGTCTTGTTGTTGAACGGGGCCGTGGAGGTGTTCAGCATGATGCACTGCACCGTCGGCTGCCCCACGACCTGCCCGCTGTTGTCGTAGTACGCCCACTTCTTGTCGCCGCGGAACTGCAGCAGGCTGCTGGGGGAGTTGGTGTGCATGATGTCGATCTCGCCCGTCTCGAGAGCCTGGGCGCGGGCGTTGGGATCGATGATCGGCTTGAAGGTGATGGAGCTCAGGTAGGGCAGGCCCTTGCGCCAGTAGTGGGGATTTCGGGTGACGGTCATGTGGCTGTTGGGGACCCAGTTCGAGAACACGAACGGTCCCGTGCCGATCGGGTGCGTTGTGCCGTTGGGGTTGTTGAGCATCGACGGCGCGGCGATGTAGCCCGTCTGCGCCTGGGCCAGGTAGTAAGGGAACGGCGCCCACGATGTCTTCATGTTGATGGTCACGGCGAGCGGTCCGGTCACTGAAGCCCCGGAGATCTGGTCGGCGAACGCCGGGCCCGTGAGGACGGAGGTCGACTGCTTCTCGATGTTGAGGTGCAACGCGTTGGCATCGAGCGGCGTGCCGTCGTGGAAGACGATCCCTGGCCGCAGATTGATGGTGAAGGCTGTGAAGTCCTCGTTGGAGGTGATCGACTCGGCAAGGTACGGCTCGACACCCCCCGAGGCGTTGACGATGGCGATGGGGTCCATGACGGAGCGGCCGTACAGGAACCCGCCCTCGTCCCAGCGCGCCGTCGAGGGGTCGAAGCCGCTTTCCTCGGTGTCGATGCCGAAGGTGAGTGAACCGCCCTTGACCGGTCTGGCCGTCGAGATCCCGTTCAGTCCGGGCCCGTTGGTCTGGCTCGCTCCGGCCTCGCCTTCCAACCCGCCGAGGATTGCCGCCCCGGCGCCGAGTGCAAGTCCACCGGCCATGAACGACCGACGATCAAAAGACTGCGTCATCGCAAACCCCCACTGTCTCGATCCCACTGCTACGGCTCTGTTGCGCGGCAGGTTACAACTTCGTGACCGTTCTCGGGTGGCGGACGATTGGGGGTCTTCGGCGAGGTATGGCAACCTGGGCCGGCACGACCAGATGACCATGACAGGAGGCAGGATGACGATCGCGACCGGTGACCGGGTGCCCGACGTGAAGGTGTTCACATTCGGCGACAAGGGCCCCGAGGCGACCACATCGGCCGAGGTGCTGGGGAAGGGCAAGGTCGTCCTCTTCGGGGTCCCCGGGGCGTTCACCCCCACCTGTTCGGATCACCACCTCCCGGGGTTCGTGATGCGGGCGGATGAGCTCCGGGCCAAGGGTGTGGACTCGGTGGTCTGCGTGTCGGTCAACGACCCCTTCGTGATGGGGGCCTGGGGCAAGGACCAGAGCGTCGGTGACACGGTGGTGATGCTCGCTGACGGCAACGGAGAGTTGGCCGAGGCGATGGGGCTCACCATGGACGGCAGTGGCTTCGGACTCGGGTCGCGCTCGCAGCGCTTCGCCGCCATCATCGATGACGGCGTGGTCAGCTGGATCGCCGTCGAGCCCGGGCCCGGGTTGAACGTGAGCTCTGCCGAAGAGGTGCTCGCGGCGCTCTGAGCCGTCGCGACGCCCGGTGCCGCGGGTCGGTCGCGCGGTGCCAGATCCACACGCAACGAAAGACGTGAAACGACGCTCCACGCGCACGGCAACCGGGGTCGCATGGTGACGAACGGTTGCAAGCCGGTTGCCCGTGTCCGTCCGTTGTTCGTAATTGGGACTGCGTAGTCCAAGCCCCTCTAGAAGGGCGTGTTCCCCCTCCTGCAAGATCGTTCTCGAGACAGCACCGCTGCAGAAAGAAGCAGAAGGAAGAGGGGGAAGGACAGGAATGCGCAGGCTCTCAAGGCCGCGTCTGCAAGTTCGACGCGCGGTCGTCACCATCGCTGTCTCGATCGCGCTCGTCGCCATGGTGGCGGCGGCGGCGGCCGATGACGCAACGCGCACCGTGCCGCAGACCCATGCCGCCGCGTCCCGCTCCGGTTCGTCGGACGTTGCTGTTCCGCCACGCGTCGCATCGGGCTCTGCAGCGTCCGCCGCCGCGACGTCGCCCAGCTCCGCCTCTCGACTCACCGCATCCGGCGCCGCCGCATCCCTGTTCCTTGGTGCGCGCTCCTCCACGCCCACCACTGCTGGGTTCCGCTCCGGTACGGCTGGTCCGGCCACATCCGGCGGAGCGGCCTCCCCGTCCGCTCGTTCGGGCGATGCCGCACCGATGGCGGTCGCGCCGCAGTCGCCGACCCCGGCCTGCCAGGGGACGACGCCGCTCGGACTTCCCGGCAGGTGGACCTGCAGCTTCGACGATGAGTTCAACGGCACGTCCCTCGACACGAACGAGTGGCTACCCCAGGAGACGGCCGCCAGCGGCTACCTGAACGGCGCGACGGCTTGCTACGTCAACAGCCCCGACACGATCTCCGTCTCGGGTGGCTACCTGAATCTCAGCGTGCGGCAGGTGGCACCGTTCACCTGCGCGGACGGCAGCAACAGCTTCACGACAAGCTACGAAGCCGGCATGGTGTCGACGTACGGCCTCTTCAACCAGACCTATGGTGCATACGAGGTGAGCGCCAAGCTGCCGCCGGCCGTGATCGCCGGCTTGCAGGAGACGTTCTGGCTCTACCCGCAGAATCTCACGTACGGCGCGTGGCCGGCGTCAGGCGAGATCGATTTCGCCGAGTTCTACAGCGATTTCCCCGGCTTGGACGTCCCCTACGTCCACTACGCGCAGTCGTCGACCGACCCGAATGCAACCGCGTACGACTGCGTGATCAACCAGAACGCGTTCAACACGTACGGCGTCGACTGGACACCGACGTCGATCACCGTGCTCTACAACGGACAGCCCTGCCTGGTCGACACCCCGTCCACGGGCAGCGAGCCCTTCGACCGCCCCTTCTTCATCGCCCTGACCCAGGCGTTGGGCGTGGGCACTGACGCCTTCGTCCCGGGCACCACGCCGTTGCCCGCCACCACCGAGGTCGACTGGGTGCGCGCCTGGACCCCCGCCTCCTAGGGAGGACAGAGGAGGGTCCGCCCCGCCGCCCCGTTGCACTGTTTCCCGGGGGACCGAACCTCCCGCGCCCTAGCCGCTGGGCTCGGGACCCCTCACACGGGCTCAATCACCGAGCCCCATGTCCGGGCCCCGTGTCCGGGCCCGTCCCTGGTCCCATCTCCGGCTCGGCCCCCCGGCGTCCTAGCGCGCATTCCGAGGCTGCCCCCCTTGTCAGCGCGGGGTTCTCAGAGTAGGATACTGAGTATGCTACTTCGAAGGAAGGACTCGTGAGTGTCCGTCACGCCCTCTTGGCCCTGCTCAGCGAAGGTCCCAAGTACGGATTGCAGCTGCGTCAGGAGTTCGAGGCCCGCACCGGTGAGGTGTGGCCGCTGAACGTGGGGCAGGTGTACACCACGCTGCAACGGCTGGAGCGAGACGGGCTCGTCGAGTCCGACGACTCCGCCGAGGAGGGGCCGCAGAAGGGCTTCCACATCACGGCAGAGGGTGCGGCCGAGTTGGAGGGTTGGCTGCGCACCCCGCCTGACCTCTCGTCGCCGCCCCGGGACGAGCTCGTCATCAAGGTGTTGGTGGCGCTCGGACTGCCGGGCGTCGACGTCCACGAGGTGGTGCAGGTCCACCGGCGCTACCTGGTGGAACTGATGCAGCAGTGGACGAGGCTGAAGGAGGACGAGGCACGCTTCGATCTCCATTTCGCGCTGGTGGTCGATGCAGAGTTGTTCCGGCTCGATTCCTTGATCCGGTGGCTGGACTCGGCCGACGGCCGACTGAAGCGAGCGGCGGCGGATCCGAGTGCGCCGGCAGCCCCGCCGTTCCCCCTCCCCAAAGCCCGGCGCAAGGTGGGAACGAAGCCATGAGCTACCTCGAGCTACGCGACATCTCCAAGGTGTACGGCGAAGGGGCAACGGAGGTCAACGCCCTGCAGCACATCGACCTGTCCGTCGAGGCCGGGTCCCTCGTGGCAGTCATGGGCTCCAGCGGTTCGGGCAAGAGCACGCTGCTGACCATCGCCGGCAGCCTCGAGGACCCGACGGCTGGAGAGGTCTACGTCGGCGGTCGGCCCCTGTCGTCCTTGTCACGCAACGGCAAGGCGCGTCTGCGCCGCCAATCCATCGGCTATGTCTTCCAGGACTACAACCTGCTGGCCGGGCTCAGTGCGCGTGGAGAACGTGTCCCTTCCGATGGAGCTCGACGGCACCGCGGCGCGCAAGGCGCAGGCCGCGGCGTTGACGGCGCTCGAGGAGTTCGGGTTGAAGGACCGGGCGGCGCACTATCCCGACATGCTGTCGGGGGGCGAGCGCCAACGCGTCGCCATCGCTCGTGCCGTGGCGGGGAACCGCCAGCTCCTCCTGGCCGACGAGCCCTCGGGCGCCCTCGACTCCACCAACGCCGAGGGCGTGATGCGCCTGATCCTCGCAGCCTGCCGCCGCGGCGTGGCTGCCATCGTCGTGACCCACGACGCCCAGCTCGCGTCCTGGGCCGACCGGGTCGTCTTCCTGCGCGACGGACGGGTCGTCGACCAGACGCTCCCGCAGGCGGGCCCCGAAGCGCTCCTCGCGCACGCCCCGAACCAATGAGCGTCGGCGTCCTGGAACGGCCGGTCGCCGGGCCGGCCCAAACGTCGACGACAGGCGGCGTCCCGGCCCGGCGGGCCATGCTCCGCTGGTCCTGGCGCCTCTTCCGGCGCGAGTGGCGCCAGCAGCTGCTCATCCTCCTCCTCATTGTGGTGGCGGTGGCGGCCGTCGTCGTGGGTGCGGCGGTCGCGGTGAACACGCCTCCTCCGCCCAACGCCGGGTTCGGCACGGCCCGCGACCTCGCGACCTTCAACCTGTCCACGCCCACCGCCAAGGCACCGGGGGTCACGCTCTCGCACGTGCAGGGGCAGATCGCGCTGCTGCAGCACCGCTATGGCCGGACGGAGGTCATCGAGAACGAGACCTTCAACGTGCCGGGCTCCAACCAGACCTATCAACTCCGGTCCCAGGACGCGCAGGGGCCCTTCGGCAGGCCGATGCTGCAGCTTCTCTCGGGGAGCTACCCGAGCGGTGCCGATCAGATTGCCGTCACGCCCGGGCTGGCGTCCGAGCTCAACCTCTCGGTGGGGGACACGTGGCCACAGGGCGGCAAGACAGTCGTCGGCATCGTCCAGAACCCACAGAGCCTGTTGGACGTGTTCGCCCTGGTCCCGCCGGGGCAGGTCGCGCACCCGACCGAAGTGAGCGTCCTCTTCGACGCCGCCCCGTCAGCCGCCAAGGACCTGCCCTCGTACGTGACCACCGCCGGGTCGACCACCAGCAACGGCATCAACCCGTCGACCATCGTGCTGGCCTTGGCGACCGTCGGCATGCTGCTGATCGCTCTGGTGTCCATCGGCGGCTTCACCGTGCTGGCCCAGCGTCGCATGCGGTCCCTGGGGATGCTCGAGTCGATGGGGGCGACCGACCGCAATGTCCGGCTCGTCCTGGAGGCGAACGGAGTCATCGTCGGCTTCGTGGGCGCCGTCCTGGGCTTCGCGCTCGGCATCGTGCTCTGGTTGCTCTACCGACCCCACAACGAACAGAGCGCGCATCACGTCATCGGCGCCTTCGCTCTCCCCTGGAACGTGATCGTGCCGGCCATGGTGCTGGCGGTCATCGCCACCTTCTTCGCCGCCGGCTACCCGGCGCGGGCCATCACCCGCGTGCCGGTCGTCAGCGCGCTCGCCGGACGTCCCGCGCCACCGCGCCAGATCCACCGCTCCCTGATCCCTGGCGTGATCGCCCTGGTTCTCGGATTCGTCATGTTCTCGCTCTCAGGGGCGGCGGGGAACGGCGGAGGCGTCATCTGGCTCGTCCCGGGACTCATCGCGTTGATCGTGGGGATCATCCTCGTCTCGCCCTTCTTCCTCGTGCTGCTGGCGCGGGCCGGCGGCCGATCACCCATCGCGGTCCGCCTCCCACTGCGCGACATGGCGCGCTACCGGGCCCGCTCCGGCTCGGCGCTGTCGGCCATCAGCCTCGGCGTCATGATCGCCGTCATCATCTGCGCCGTCGCCGTGGCTCGCTACGCCAATGTCTTCGACTTCGTCGGGCCGAACATGACGGCGAACACGCTGAACGTGTACAGCCCGCCGCCGGCCGGGACCCAACTCTTCTCGCCAGGGCAGAACGGGCCGCAGACCGAGACGGCACCGACACCCCCGAGCCTCTCGGCCCAGGAGGCGACGACGCACGCCATCGCCGCTGCCGTCGGGGCGACCAGCGTCGTCGAGCTCGTCAACCCGGCCGTGGGCCTGCAGAACCCGAGCGGGGCGGGCCGCCAGTGGAACGGCCCCATCTACGTCGCCACGCCGGCTCTCCTGCGGGCCTACGGCATCAACCCCTCATCGATCCCGTCCAACGTCGACGTCCTCAGCTCGCGGCCCGGACTGGCCGGGTCGGGTGTCCAGTTGACGTTCGGCAGTGACGACAAGGGAGGCGGCGGCTTCGGGGGCCCGGGAGGGGGCGGCAACAACGTCAACCAGTGCACGCCCAACCAGTGCCTGGCCCACCCCGTCGTCCAGGAGGAGAGCCAACTGCCTCTCGGCACGTCCTCGCCGAATACGGTGATCACCGAGAGTGCACTGCGCCGCCTGCACCTGACGAGCCAGAACAGTCTTGGGGGCTGGACCATCGTGGCCGGCAGTCCGATCACGCAGCCGCAGTTGACGAGTGCCAACTCGCTGGCGGCGGCGGGCGATCTGACCATCGAGTCGAAGAACGACGCGCCCACGTCCGCCGAGATCGTCAACTGGGCGACTGTCTTCGGCATCGCGCTTGCGCTCGGCGTCCTCGCCATGAGCGTCGGTCTCATCCGGAGCGAGACCGCGATCGACCTCCGTACGCTGACTGCCACCGGCGCCAGCTCGCGCACTCGGCGCAGCCTGACGGCCGTCACGGCGGGCGGCCTCGCCTTCCTGGGTGCGCTGCTCGGCACCGTGGCGGCCTACGTGGGCCTCTTCGGCTGGTTCCGCTCCAACGGGCGCGAAGGCGGGGTGTCCGACATCATCGATCATGTCCCATGGAGCAACCTGTTCCTGATCGTGATCGCCATGCCGATCGTCGCGATGCTGGTCGGCTGGGTGGTGGCCGGGCGGGACCCGACGGGGATCGCCACCCGGCCGATGGAGTAGGGGACCGTGACGGTTCGAGGTGACGCCGCCCCCGTGACGAGCGAGGGCCCCTCTCCGTCACCGGGTGCCGCAGTGGCCCAAGGCCGCCGGATGCGAACCCGTTTCGCTGTCCACCTGCTCTTGCTGGCGACGTTCGCCACCTCGCTGGCCACCGTGACGTTGATCACCGAGGGATGGCCGCATCTGGTCGCCGGGTCGGCCTTTGTGGCGTTGGCGATCGTTCACGTGGTGCAGCGTCGCCACACCGTGGCTCGGTTGGTCGGGAACCTGGGCCGGGCCCGCACGTGGTTCCGCCGACGGGGGCGGTTGGCGTGGTCTGACGTGATGCTGACCATCCTGACTCTGAACGTGCTCGTCTCCGGGATCGACGATCTGGTCTCTGGGAACCAGGTGATCCTGCATCCCCGTGAGGTCGGGATCCCATTCCGCGACATGGGGTGGCACGTGCTGTCGGCGCTCGTGCTGCTGGCGTACCTCTGCGTCCACGTGGCGCGCCGTTGGGGACGCATCCGTCGTTCCGCCATCCGCTGATTGGTCTCAGCCGTCGGCAGGGACGAGTCCTACGACTCGGACGTCACTCCGAAGCGGTCGGTGTAGAACGACAGTGCGTGCCGTCGCTCGGCGCCGTCCAGACCGAACTGGGCCAGGTCGTACTCGACTGCACCGTGGCGGCCCCGGGGGTGGTCCGCCATGAAGGAGGTCATCGCTTCCCGGGCGCGTTCGTCCAGCGGTTGCCCGGCCAGACCGTAGACCCGCGCCACCATGGCGAGGTCGTCGGCCATGAACTCGTCGAAGCGCACGTCGATGGTGCGGTCGGCCGGAAGGGCATCGCGTTCGTCGGCGCAGCGGCGGAGCATACGTTCGAGGCGATCAGACCAATAGCGCCCAATGGCTTCGACGTCCACCTCGTTGCGTGTCAGGCGGGCCGTGTAGGCGATCATCGTCACCATGGAAGCGGTCACCGAGACGGGGTCGCGGTGCGTGACGACGAACGTCGCATCGGGGAAGACGTCGACCAGGGCCGGGAACTGTTCCAGGTGTTGGGGCGTCTTCAGCACCCAGCGGGTGCCACCCCGCAGCCACTGCAGCACCTTGAGGACTTTGAGCAAGTAGGCGTAGGAAGGCCTTTGGTCGCGGGTCAGATAGGCGTCGCGCCAGGTCGGCATAGGCGCCGTCGTCTCGAAGAGCATGGTCGAGAAGTCGATGGCGAGCAGCTGGATCTCCTCGTGGGTGTGCTCCACGGTCATTTCGTGCATCCGGTTGAAGTACGGCAGCGCGGTGTTGAGGAAGGAGAGGGCCATCTCGGTGCGCCCCAGGCGAGGATCTGGGTGCCCGGGCGCGGGCCGCTCGGACTCGGCGAGGACCGGCTCCAGGCTCTCCCAGTAGGGGAGTGAGCGCAGCGCAGGGTCGGCCGACATCAGGTTGTGCAGGTGCGTGGTGCCCGTGCGTGGGAGTCCGCAGATGATGATCGGCGCGACGATTCGCTCGTCGAGGATCTCGGGGTGACGCCGCAAGAGGTCTTCGATGAGCAGTCGGTTCTTCAACAGCCCGAGCAGGAAGACGTGTTGCTGCATGATGCCCGCGCCATTGAAACCCCCCTCCTCGCGCATGGCCCGGCACAGCACGGCCAGCCGCTCGACGAAGTCATCGGGGCCGAAGTCGTCCAGTCCGGTCTCTCCGCGGGCCGTCGCCATGAGCTCGGACGGGTCGAGGGTCAACTGCGACCCGGCCTCCTCCATGAATTCGAGGATGGCCCGGACCTCGTCGCTGAAGCGCGGTTGGGCCAGGTCGTCGATGCGTACGGTCCCCGGTCTGTCGCTCATACGGTGTCCACCGGAAGGACCTCCACCTGCGGCTGTTCCGGAGTGTGGGAGGGAAGGAACCAGCGGAACCAGATCCGGCCCGACGTGTGGCCGGCAGTCGAGACCCAGTTGGGGTGGGCGGGACGGCGGGCAGAGATGACGATGATCCAAGATCCGTCGCTCTCGTACTGGACCTGGGCCCCGTTGAGGGTGACCCGCTCGTAGTCGTAGTTGTAGGTGTGGAGCAGGCGGTTCCAGAGGCAGATGTTCCAGAACACGCACTCCGGCGAGCGGCCGCGGATGACGAGGGCTTCGTCGTCGGCCAACTCGAAGGCGCCCATGGCGTAAGCGGCGTCGCCGGCGGCCCATCCGAAGGTCGTGGTCGGCACCGGGTAGGGCGGGTCGATGGCGTTGGGGGTACCGAGAGGAATGGGCACGATGCTGGCCTGCTCGCGTATCCACGTCGTCGCGGCGCGTAGCCGGCGTGCCAGGTCGGCATCGTCCTGGCGGTAGGTCGCGGGTGGATCGTCCGCCTCGATGTGCCAGGCGGCGCGGCGCCCCGTCAGCGGATCGTCGAGGTAGTCACGGGTGATGGCCGCCACGGCATCGGGCTCGAGTCGGATCCAGCCGACACCCGGCTCGGCCGGATCCTTCGGCGACATGATGATGTGGATGGCCCCGTCCGCGTCCCGCTCCACTTCGTGGCTGTTGACAGATCCGACGATCCGCGTTGAATAGCGGCCGTCGTCGGGGCCGCCGTAGACGGTCAGCGACATGTAGACGGCGTCACCCGGCGCGAGCGTGACCCGGTAGGTGCGGGTGGGGTCGATCGGCGCGTAGCAGTAGAAGGCGTCGGCGTTGTCGCCACCCCACTTCTTGTAGGGACCGACGATCTCGACAAAGCGGGGCCGGGCCTTGTCGGCCCACAGGTTCACCTCGGACGCCACCTGCAGGATGGAGAGCACCCATTTGTGGGCCTCGAGCAGGGTGACCTCGTCGTCGGCCAGCTGCTCGACCATGCGGTCGTGCGTGGCCTGCACCTCCGTCAGCAACTCCCTGAAGGCGGTCTCTGTCTCAGTCGTCATCATTCCCCCGGAAGTCGGCGTCGCGCCGATCATAGGGAGAGAGCAACCTCGGAGAGTGGTCGATCGAACCGAAGGGCGAGCGCCGCGTGGGATGCCGAACACCACATCGCCCTCGGCCGAAGCCCAGGTTCAGGATCGACGGGCCCATGTGCCGCAAAGCCGGTCCTTCCCCGCCATTACCAAGGTACACCAGGGTGGGGGCCTTGATGCAAGCGCTCCGGGTGTGCTGACAATGCACGCCGCAAACCGAACCACGGGCGGGCGGACCGACCCACAGTCGGAACGAATGTGGTCCGAAGGGACTCGAGGGAAGGTGGACGATGGGCAACGACGTGCTGAGTTTCCGGGAAATCAACCAATCGCAGGGTGCGCTCGTTGGCGGCAAGGGCGCGCATCTGGGGGCGCTCTCTCGCATGGAGGGCATCCGCGTGCCGGACGGATTCTGCGTGACAACGGACGCGTTCCGGCGGATCATCGCGCACGCGCCGTCGATCGATGATCGGCTTGCCCGACTGTCGCTCCTGAGCCCAGATGCTCGTGAGCCGATCCGCACACTCAGCGCGGAGATCCGGCGGACCATCGAAGAAGTCGACGTACCCGACGATCTGGCTTGCGGCAATCGCTCGCTCGCTGGCCCGACTCGGTGAGCGGACTCCCTACGCGGTCAGGTCGAGCGCGACGGCAGAGGACCTGCCGACGGCATCCTTCGCGGGCCAGCAGGACACCTACCTCAACGTTGTGGGGCCGACGGCGATCGCTCGAGAACATCAGGCGGTGTTGGGCTTCGCTGTTCAGCGAGCGGGCGGTGACGTACCGCCTGCGGAACGGATTCGACCAGCGGAAGATCCGGATGGCCGTGGTTGTGCAGCAGATGGTGTCGCCGGAGGCGGCCGGCATTCTCTTCACGGCCGACCCCGTGACATCGAACAGGAAGGTCACGTACGTCGAGGCCATCTTCGGCCTCGGTGAGGCCCTGGTCTCGGGTCGGGTGAACGCGGACGTCTACGAGGTGCGGGACGCTGACATCGTCGCCAAGACCCTCGCCACCAAGAAGGTGGCCATCTACGCATCGCCGACGGGCGGCACCGAGGAAATCGCGATCGAGCCAGATCGCCAGGGACGGCCCGCGCTGACCGATGCGCAGATCGTTCGACTCGCCGCGCTCGGTCGGCAGATCGAAGCGCACTTTGGCCTCCCCCAAGACATCGAATGGTGCTTGGCGGATGACAGCTTCGAGATCGTCCAGAGCCGGCCGATCACCACACTGTTCCCCATCCCTGTGGCGGGCGACCAGGAGAACCACTCTACGTATCCGTCGGTCATGCGCAGATGATGACCGACGCGATGAAACCCCTTGGGCTCTCCTTTTGGCAGATGACCGCAGCACGGCCCATGTACGTGGCCGGCGGGAGGCTCTTCGTCGATGTTGCCTCGGGATTGGCGTCGCCAGCGAGCCGCGCCGGCATCTTGGAGGGCCTTGGGAAGGGCGATCCCCTCATCGGAGACGCGCTCAGGACCATCCTCGAACGCGACGACTTCATCACGCCGCTCCGGGACGAGAGCCTCGGCGGGCCGCTTCCAGGTGATGCGACAAGCGGGTGGTGCCGACACGGGTGGTGCACAAGCGCTCATCGAGACCGATCCGGCCATCGTCACCGATCTGATCGGACGGACCCAGGAATCCATCGCCGCCTTGCGGCGCGACATTCGTACGAAATCCGGATCGGCACTGTTCGACTTCATTCTGGCGGATCTCCAGGAGTTGAAGCGGATCCTGTTCGATCCGAAGAGCCATCAGGTGTTCATGTCGGCGATGGACGCCACGTGGTGGCTCAACGACCAGCTGCATGCTTGGTTGGGCGAGAAGAACGCGGCCGACACGCTTAGTCAGTCCGTCCCTCACAACGTCACCTCGGAGATGGGTCTGGCACTCCTGGGCATTGCGGACGTGATCCGCCCGCATCCCGAAGTTGTGGCTTTTCTGCAGCACGTCGAGGACGAGAGATTCTTGGACGAGCTGCCCAACATTGAGGGCGGGCGGGAAGCCCGAGACGCCATCAGAGCCTTCCTCGACAAATACGGCATGCGCTGCGTCGGAGAGATCGACATCACGCGTCCGCGTTGGAGCGAGCGCCCCAGCACGCTCGTGCCCTTGATCCTCGGCAACATTAAGAACTTCGAGCCGGGTGCTGGCGAGCGGCGTTTCGAGCAAGGCCTGCAGGAGGCCCGGGCGAAGGAGGAGTCGCTGCTGGAGCGCTTGGGGGCGTTGCCGGACGGAGAGCAGAAGGCCGAAGAGGTCAAGCGGATGATCGACCGCGTCCGGACCTTCATCGGGTACCGCGAGTATCCGAAGTACGGCATGGTGAGCCGCTACTTCGTGTACAAGCAGGCGATCCTGGAGGAAGCGGGACGACTCGTGCAGGCCCATGTCCTTCGCGAGAGGGAGGACATCTTCTACCTCACGTTCCAAGAACTCCACGATGTCGTACGCACGCACCACGCGGATGATCAGCTCATCTCGCAGCGCAAGGACGCGTTCAAGTCGTACGAAGCGCTGACGCCGCCCCGGGTGTTCACGTCGGATGGCGAGGTCGTCGCCGGGGCATACCGCCGCGACGACGTGCCAGCCGGTGCCCTGGCCGGCTTGCCGGTCTCTGCCGGGATCGCCGAGGGGCGCGCCCGCGTCGTCGTCGACATGGCGGAGGCCGATCTCGAACCGGGGGACATCCTGGTGACGTCCTACACGGACCCGAGTTGGACCCCCGCGTTCGTCGCGATCAGTGGTCTGGTGACGGAAGTGGGAGGCCTGATGACCCACGGTGCAGTCATTGCGCGGGAGTACGGCTTGCCGGCCGTCGTGGGCGTGGAGCAAGCCACCAAGCTGATCAGCGACGGGCAGCGCATCCGCGTCAATGGAACGGACGGGTACCTCGAGATTCTGCCCTAGACGGGACTGCGGCGGAGAGACCTGTCTCAGCGTCCGAAGGACGACGTCCGCGGGCAGGGCAGGCTCGAGGAGCCATTCGTCGCGGTTCGGGACCGGATGGCTACAGTCTCGACATGGGCTCGCTCGTTGTCTTTTCGCCCGACGTCCAACGTGTGGCAGCGTTTTATGCGGCCGTGCTTGATGCCGAGGCGTTGCAAGAGTCTTCGGGCGACATCCGGGTCGTGAACGATCGGGAGGAGGTCTTGGTCCATTCGATGTCGGCGGAAAGGTCGCGAACATCGAGATCACCCGACCTCCGGATCCTCGCGATAGTGCGTCGATCAAACCAGTGTTCGACGTCGTCTCTCTCGAGGGTGCACTCGATGCCGTCAGAGCAACGGGCGGGCTCATCACCGATCGAACATTTCGCTTCCAGGGTCTGGTGCGGCACGACGTGCTTGATCCTGACGGAAACGTCGTTCAGCTCCGGAGCCTCTTGATCAGCTGAGTCACGTCGCTTCATGATCTCGACGAGAGCGAGTCCCACCACGGTCGGAGGGATAGATCGCGGCGCCCCCCGCTGTCCTGGCGGGCTGGGGCGCCGAGTCTCCGCTACCTACCGTTGCGCTCGCGGTGTGCGCATCCCGGCCAGCAGCACGGTCGGCGCTGGCCTTCTTCCAGCTCTTCCTGAGTCCGGCGGATGCGGCGCTCCCTGGTCTTCTCCTGCTTGGCATCCTCGACCCAGCAAATGAACTCGTTGCGGGCCAGCGGTGTGATGTCAATCCAGGCGTCGAGCGCCGTGGGATTGGCGATCAGGGCCACACGGAGGTCCCCCGGAAGCTTGTGCACCACACCACCGGGCAGTTTCGGGCTGCTCATAGAGACACGGTAGCCAATCGCAGCATTCGTACTGCCTGCACAACCAGCGTGGGTAGTTCGAAGTCGTGCAGGTCGTTGGGGACTCAGCTGTCAGGCGCGACCACATCGAGTCGACGCCGAATCTCCGACGTGTTGACGCCGAGAGCGGCCAGCAGCACCGCCGCAGGATCCGGTGGTTGGAGAGCAAGGATCTGGGCCAGCACCTGCTGGGCCGTGACCTGGGTCTTCCGGCGATTGGGCTTGACCGCTTCCTCGAGCAGTTTCTTCGCCGCGGGCGTCATGCGGAGGCGATCCTTTTTCATGACGGCCCTGAACGTCGGCTTCTCCGGCACGGCGCGCATCGGCAGTGGGGGAACGTCGGCGCCCGACCCCAAGCCCAGGGCACTCAGGGCTTCTTGATCGAGCGACTCAAGGGCCCGGCGAGCTTGCTGCAGGCTCACGCCCAAAACGACTTCGATCGAGGGATCCTCCAACAAAGCGAGCAAGACGTGATCAGTGCCGGTTCGGCGATCACCTCGGCGGCGGGCCTCCTCACTAGCCCGCAAATACATGGCCCAGACGTGAAGCGCCTCTGGCGCAACGGAATCGGTGGTCATGATGACTCCTTGTTGTATTTGGTATGCACGGATTGGCGGGTGACGCCCAGAGCGTCCCCGATCTGCTGCCACGACCAGCCCTTTTCCCGGGCCGACGCGACGTGGCTCGCTTCGACCCTCTCAGCCAGGCGATGGAGCGCCAATGAGGCGCGAAGCCCAATTGCCGGGTCATCCGACGAGAGATTCACGCTGAGTTCCTCGATGTCCATGCCTGTCAGTATGGACTGACATTCCTCATTCGTCAATCTAAACTGACACTGCAGGTCGCCACACCGGAGTGTCCAGATGGCGTCAACCGGATACCTGCTCTGCGCCAGCGGTTGGACTGCCTCCGGCGGATCGCGAAACGAGCATGCCGCTCACGGCCGTGTCGACGACTCCGGCGTCCGAGGTTGTCCCAAGGTGCGGGGACAAATATTCCGGTTATGGGTGCACCAACTGCCGAGGCGATGGACGCCGGTCGGGCATGAAGGGCTCACCGCATAGGGGGAACGAAGGTCTTCCGGTAGTAGGTGGCCGATTCCACGTAGCCGATCCTCAGGTAGAAGTCACCCGCCCGACGACTGGCGACGGCGATGTGGGCAGCGGGAATGCTCCTTGCCCATTCCTCCGCTGAAGACGTCAGATTTGTTGCCACGCCCTGGCTGCGAGCTGCCTCGCTCACCATGAGTTCCTCGATCCATGCCACGGGGCCGTTGGCGAAGAAGGTGCCGTGGTAGCTCCCGAGCAGGTACCCAATAATGGTGCTCGTGTTCACCACCGCAACCAGGATCAGTGTGTCGGCACGCCCAACGAGGTCCGTGAAGGATTGCGTGAAAGCTCGGCGCTCCGGTCGATATGAGGACGCAAACTCCTTCACCAATGGCCAGAGCTGCTCGACATCCTCTGTTGTGGCTGGACGAATGTCGATGTTCTCGCTGAGCATGCAAAATCCTGCCACCCCTGACTGCCCCCGTACGCCGGTAGGCCCCATTCCTCCGAAGAGCGATCTGGGTGCTTGGGGTTGATGAGTTCCACGAAAGCGAAGCGCGGCCAATGGAACCACTTGGGGGAGCGGTGTCCGGCACCTGCTCGAGCGCCTCATGTGGTGCTCCCTATCGCCCGGCATTGTGGTACTCCGGTACTGCTGGGTCAGCCCTTCCACCGAGCGTCTCGGCCGCGCTTTCGATGCGATCTCTCGGCTCGCCGATCCGCCAAGACCTTGAGAGACGACAGGGCAACCTAGAGTTACGGCGATGAACACCTGGCTCGTCTGAAAGGCAAACGTTGCAGAAGGACACCAACACCCGACCAGACGTCAACATCAACTCCGACGTTTACTACGAAGGCAGTTACTGGAACGATCTTGACTGTACGAACCGGATGATGAACGCGCGAGTCTCTGGAGACGAGAGCGTCAATTGGTGGAGACACTTTGCTGACCGGACCGGAAGAGTCTTCGAACGGGCACTGATCTTGAACTGCGGCAACGGCTGGGTCGAGCGCGAGATGTTCGATGGTGGATTGTTCAAAGAAGCCGTCGGCATCGATTTCTCTCACACACTTCTGAATGAGGCGAGAGCAGCGGCGGACGATCGGCCATTTCGGTACGTGCAGATGAACATCAACGAGGGGGCGTTCCCTGCTGGGCCGTTCGACCTTGTCGTCAACCATGCCGCGGCGCATCATGTGACGCGACTTGATCGTGTGTTCAGGACCATTTGCGGCCTGCTGCCAGAAGACGGCTGGTTCATTTCGTACGACTACGTGGGACCGCACAGGAATCAGTATTCGCTCAGCGCGTGGGATCAAGCCTGGCAGTTGAACCAGGAGATTCCTGAGAACCTACGCCAGAAGATGGATTACCCACTGCGAGACCTCTGCGTCGTAGTTGATCCAACTGAAGCGGTGCATTCCGAGCTCATCGTTGAGACGCTGCAGCGGTACTTCCGTGTCGAAGACTTCGTTCCGCTGGGTGGTGCACTCGCCTACCCGCTTCTGACACACAACTCGCAACTCTTCGCCACAGACGTGAACCCCCAAGAACGCGAGCAATGGGGCCAATTCGTTCTCGATCGCGATGCCGAATATCTCGCATCCAATCCAGAATCGACTCTGTTTGCGTATTGTGCGGCGCAACCGGACAAAGAGGTGCTTTCCGACCATGCGAAACTCGCCGAGTGGGGGAGGGTCGAGGATGCTCGGGAGCAACGGGCGGCTGAAAATGGTCTGCAGTACTACGACCGATCGTTGCTTAGTGCTCTCTACTGGGAGCGAGCAATTCTCCAAACGGCGAACCGTGATCTCCAGCAAGAGCTCGCAACAATCCGGGGGAGCTTTCTCTATTCCCACTTGACGAAAGCTCTGGACACCCCTCTGATTCGCCGGTTGCTGAAATCGAAGTTCGTCGGATCGTTGAAGGGGAGCCGAGTCTCTCCCGGCTAAAGGTGTCTCCGAAGCGCCGGGTAGCTGGGTGGCGCTTTGGCGACGCCGGCTGGCCATCCGAGGCCGCAAATCATGGGCTGGATCTTCACAAGACCCGCCGCCGTCTCTATGATCCAATTGAGGTGAGAGAGATGCCCTACCAACCTGGTGAGCGCCTCGAGATGCTGGTCGATTCGATTCTCCCCCTGCACCCGCGGCTTGGCCAAGATCTATTCCAGATGGACGAACAGATATGGGCGATCCACGGGTATATCCCGGTCGATGGTGAGGTAATTTTGGCCGAGTTCGGACGCCGAGAGACGGCAATAGCCATTCTGGCGCAGCTTGCAGCAGCGCAGAAGGATTCGCCGACCTCTCTCTAGTCTCTAGCGCTGTGTCCGACCTTCATGATCTTGGAGTGCGACGGCGTGAGCTGACAGATCCGAACCGGTGCACAGTTGGGGACCGACGAAGGGCCTGGCGGAAGCCAGGGAGGTGCACCCAGGAGTCGGGAGGGTCGACACCGGACGAACTCGTGAGCACATCCTTGGCCATGTCTGTCAAAGGTCCGACGCATCCTGTTGACGCCGGGATGAGTGGCAAGCCGACGCTCAGGCGCGCACATTCAGCCATACGTCGCCCGAGGTGGAGTTGCGCGTCAACTTGATATGCCAGCAACCGGGACCTGAGAAGCGAAATCCAGTTCCCCATTCGTCGCCGGGACGGTAGTAATTGCTTGCTGCGTGCGCTTCAGGGCCAAAGACCAATGGCTGCCGCCGGCCGTTGGGTGCGGTTAGGGAGACATGCAACGGTCCAGTACCTGTCATCCGCCAAACGATTTTCAATTCGTCGCCGCTTCGCGGCGGAATGCGTCCTGGCCCAAGCGCCAGGCCCCACACCTGGCCGTGGACGCTCGTACCGTGGACCTCGTTCGGTCGACCGTCGGTGCCAAATGACGAAGGTGTCGAGCATCTTGCCCCCAGAGGAGCGGCGGCGCCCGAAGGCGGAGAGGCACCGCCGGCAACGCCCAAAAGGCACCCAAGGACGGCTACGGCGTAGCCAGGGCGAGTTCCCATGACCCACAGAATGCCACGTCCGATCTGCCCTACCGCAGTGGCCGATGGTCGGTCCACCGAGAGCGCACGCACTCGGGAGACCGAGAGAGCGTGCCCCGTACGGCGGAACGGTGGACGGTGTTCGGAGAAGACGATTCCGTCTGTGTTGCGGCTTCATGGCCTTCATTACTTTGAAATGCTCTTGAGGGCAGCCCGAGGGGTTGGGGGTGCAATGATCAGAGGAAGCAGGACCGATGAGGGACGAGCGCGCACGTCGACAGGGTGACGGCAGATGACAACGGAGTTGGCCTTTAGCGATCAGCTCGAGACCTGGCTAAATGCAGACGGATCGAAGACGATCGGTGATCTTGGCCGTGTTTTCTCTGAAAAGAGCTTCGCCGTCACGATCCTCTTTCTGATGTTCTTCCCCGCTTTGCCGTTGCCGACCGGGGGTGTCACCCACGTGTTCGAGGTGATAACCGTCCTCTTGGCGGCGGAGATGATGATCGGAGCCCGGTCGATCTGGCTCCCAGCGCGCTGGAAGGATCGGGCTCTCGGGGCGACGACAACGGAGAAGGCGATCCCGTTCATGATGCGACGAATCCGCTGGCTGGAGCGGTTCTCCAAGCCTCGGGCGGCTGCTCTCTTCCATCGACGGTGGTTCCTCAGGATCCTCGGCTTGGTCTTCGCAGGTCTGGCTATCGCTTCTGCGGTCGCCCCTCCGTTCTCCGGTCTCGACACCTTTCCTGCTCTTGGCGCCGTCTTCGTTGCTCTTTCGATCATTCTCGAAGATGTGCTCGCTTTGGCCATTGGCCTCGGAATAGGAGCGGGTGGCGTAGTGCTCATCCTCACGGTCGGCGCCGCTCTCATCCACCTTGTTCGTGGTCTCTTCGCTTGAGCGATCTCGACCGGTGCATCACGTCGACAGGGTTGGCAGTCCCAGCACACGACTCGTTGAAGGAATCGGTGGGAGGGTGCGTCCTGGCGAGCGAGAGTCGACGTCGTCGAGGTGTGTGTGACCCACTCTCCACTCCGGCGTGGGATGCAGTGTCGTCAATGACTCGATCGTAGAAGGGCGGCATCGCCGTCAGTGGCAGAAAGGGCTTGGGGGAGCGGGCCGACTCCCTGCCATGACCGGGTCCAGCGGATCCACATCACCGCGAGGGCGATGATCCCGACGAACCACCGCCAGGCTCAGCAAAGCTAACCATTGTCCCGAATGCCGCTAAGACAGCACAGCCCGGAAGAAACAACAACATCGTCCAGGCGAGGATGGCGCTCTGTCGTGCCCGCTTAAACGTCACCGTTCAGAAGGTCCCGGCTGCACAGCTCGGCGGGAAAGACGTATCGACAATGGTGTCTCAATGGCCCGCCACCGGGTCACGTGTTCCCGTGGGAAGCAATGTGGTGCTCAGCGTTCAGGAGGGGTGAGGTTCTAGGCCGGGGTATCGGGTACCCAGTCCCGGCGTACGGGTGCACGTTGTCTCTAGCGGTATGGCTCGAATAACTCGATGCAGTTGCCGGACGGATCATCCACAAGAATCTGTTTGCCGCCCATACCTTCCACGATGTCGTTGCGAAACGATGCACCCGTTTTCCGTAGGCTCTCGACGGCTTCACCGATGTCCTGCACTTCAAGCTGAATTCGATTCCAGCCACCAGGTCGAGGGACCCTCCCGTCTGGCATCGGCTGGGCGGCTCCGCCCGGGCCTCCCACTGCATTCAGGGCCAACCGGAGCGCGTCCTTCGAGAGCATGGCAAAGCCTGGCCCCGGGTGCATGTCCACTTGGAAGTCAAGCATGTCGCAGTAGAAGTGGACCGCGGCGTCCACATCTTCAACGATGTAGCGGATCGTGACAGGAGACATCAGGCCACTCCTCCTTGCACAAAAGACCGACTCCACATCAACCTATCCGCTATTGACCAGAGTGACCACGTGTGCCGATGGGCCGACACGCTCCAAGCCGGCAGTTCGGGGGCACCCTGCCAACTCGAGGTTCCGGGACGACCCGGCATTTTCCAGCTGTGGCTGTTGCTTGGTCGGCCAGTCGGAGAGTCAGGCGAGAAGACCGCACTCGGAAAGGAACGCGTCAAAGGCCACGACCCAGCTGTCCCAGTATGGCCGCCGATCATCGCCTTCGATGGCTGTGATCAAGTGGCGACGGAAGTCCTCCCATTCTCGACCAGAGCCTTGGACCGAGAGGACGGCCAAAGCGTGCGCTCTGGCCTGCCAGGGTGCGTCGAAGACTGGGGTCCCATTCGACCGGGGCACGGTAGGTTCGGCGAACCCTTCGTCGAATACGGGCGCCTCCGTCACAGCTCGGACACTCCGATCATGGCGTCCCTGGTCACCAGTCCAGCTAACTCGTCCTCTCGTAGCCCGTCGCTGCCTTCGGGTCGCATCGGCAGCACGAGGTAGCGGATCTCCGCCGACGAGTCCCATACCCGGACCTCGCGCCCTTCGGGAACCGTGCAGCCCATCTCTTCGAGGAGCACCCTCGGCTCACGGACCATTCGGGATCTATACGGCGCACTCTTGTACCAGTTGGGCGGAAGCCCCAATACGGGCCATGGATAGCACGAGCACAAAGTGCAGACGACGACGTTGTGCACAACAGGAGTATTCTCCACTACCACCATGTGGTCACCCTCGGGACCCGAGAAGCCCAACTCGGCAATAGCGGCTGTGCCATCGGCGAGGAGTCGCTCCCGGAATGCGTCGTCGACCCAAGCGCGAGCGACGACCTTGGCGCCGTTCATTGGGCCCACACCGTGCTCGTAGTACTCGACCACGGTGTCGAGAGCAGCGGGGTCGATGATTCCCTTCTCCACCAACAGCGACTCCAGCGCCACGACGCGATCCTCGACGGGCGTGGTGGGCGGCGGATGGTGGTGTGCATCACCCATGAGAGGTTGCCTCCTCGGGCTCGAGGTAGCTCTCCCAGAGATCCACATGTACGGGGTCGCCCGGTGAACCCCAGAGGTCGACGGCCTCAAAGCGGACCGAGTAGGTCGGCTCCATGCGTTGAGCATCACAGTGATACTCCACGTCGGGAACCGAGAACACGCCGTCGAGACGGACGACGACGCCGGGCTTGCCTTGGATATACCGGGGGGCTCGGGTATGGCCGAGGGGATGCCACTCGCGCACTCGCACCGCCTCGCCGACCCCGTAGCGGTGAACCTCGACCGTTGGGCCCGGATCGTCGAGTCGTGGAGCCCGCGCCGGCCGGGCCACTGGATAGGGAGCCCCGAGCCGATCGTCGAGCTCCTCCTGGGTGATCAGACCGCTTTCGACAAGGCCGGTGGCCGTGGCGGTGAGCCAGTGTTCGTAGTAGGGCGAGGCGAGATACCATGCCGGGTCCATCCGCTCGATCGCGTGCCGGAACCGCCCGTTCAGGTGCCCCGCCATCATGGAGGCGATCGTGAGCCGGTACGCCCGGCGTTCCCAGTCAGCGTGGAAGACGGGCTCGTTTGCCTCCATCTCAACCGGGCCGAATCCTTGCGTCCCGCCGAGGTCGTGCACGCCGTCCACGGGCATATCTCACCACGCCCTCATGCCGCGTGCTCGACAAATCCTGCCCCACGGCTAGGGCAAGGCCAACGCCCCCAGTACAACGCCTCCGAAGTGCCGGGGTGTGCGGCCGTCCCGGCGAGCTCCTATCACTTGTCAACCCCTCTTTCGGGGCTCGGGAGTGAAAACAGCGGACACGACATTGATGAGTCACTCGGATGAGGACAAGCTCCTATTAGGTCACGCGTTTTCGAGATCGTGGGCTCGAGCTGAGGGTCGGCGAGTCGCTGGCAAGTCAGCTCCGAGGAGCGACAGTACGGGGGAAAGCCAGACCCACAGCCCGAGGATCTATCCGCGAGGCAGGTAGCGATAGACCTCGCGGGCGACGTAGCGCTTCAAGATGCGGATGACCTCGTGCTTGGTCTTGCCCTCCTTGACGCGGCGATCGAAGTAGAGACGGGTGTCGGGGTCGTGGGCGATGCGGACCATGACGATGCGCCACAGCGCGCTGTTGGCCTGGCGATCGCCACCGTCGTGGGCCTTGACCCTGCCGCTCGTCTTGCCCGAGCCGTCGGGGACCGGAGCCACGCCGCACAGGTGGGCCCAGGCCGCTTCTGAGTGGAGACGCTCGGGGTTGTCGCCGGCGGCCATCACGAGTGCGGCTGCGGTGTCGGGACCGACGCCGAAGAGCTCGAGCAGATCGGGCACGGTGGCCACGAGGAGGGCTTCGATCCGCTCGTCGAGTTCGGCCAGCTCTCGGTCGAGCCCTTCGATGCGATGGGCCAACGACGACAGCGATGCCTTGGTGGCTGCGGTGACCGTATCGGGAGATCGGCCGGGGCGGAGCTTGGCTCCTTCGGCGACCAGCGCCGGCACCGAGAGGCCCTTCAACCGGCAACGGAGCTGCTCAGGAGCGCTGTATCCGAGGTGGCGCATCTGGATGAGGGCCTTGACCCGGGCCTGGCGGGCCGAGCGTTTGGCGACGACGAGAACCCGGATGGCCTCGACGGCACCGTCCCTGGACTTCGGCTTGCCGCTTGCCCGACCACCGAGGGCGGCCCGGGCCGCTTCGACAGCATCGAGGGGATCGGACTTGCCACTGCTGCGGCGCTTCTGGCGATTCGGCCGGTCGACCTCGATGACCTCGATGCCCACCCGTCGCAGGTGGCGGGCTAAGCCGGCTCCATAAGAACCGGTGCCTTCGACGCCGATCTTGGTGACGTCGCCGAACGATGCGAGCCACGAGAGCAAGGCCTTGTAGCCGGCGGGATCGGTGGAGAAGCTCTCGGTCCCGAGTAGCCCACCCAGCGGGTCCAGGGCTGCCGCCACATGGACGTCTCGATGGGTGTCGACACCACCGGTGATCCCGCGCACAGCTTCTACGATGGTCATGGTCATCCCTTTCTCTCAAAGGTGTGAGGGATGGCACGGCCGTTCCGGATCGGAGCGACGGGGGTCGGGGTTGTTCGTAGCAACCCGGACCATTCACCCCAACTCTGAGACGGGACGTGCCGTCTTTCAATGTGCGGCTGGAAGGCCTCGGTCGACGACGTCTTGCAACGTCACGGGACTTCAAGTCAGACCGAACCCGCCAGCACTCCCGAAGCTATTCAGGACCAGCAATCAAGCGGTGGACCCTCAGAGAAGTATCAATGTACGGGGACAGTAGGCCTAGGAGGAATGAGGGCGCTGCCATGAGCCCCAGAATGCGCCGGGCACAACTTCGACATAGAAAGCATCAGCCGGTACAGATGCCGGAATCTCTGGCACCGGAGAAGGCTGACCGGTCAGTGATCCCGTGAAAGCACCACCAGTCTCGATTCTGATCTGCCATCGAGAGTCGTCGATGCTCATCATGACCAGAGTGTGCGGAAATCCGTCTATTGCGAGCAGTGGAGGCGAGCTGCGTGTGTCCGGAAGCGTGGCATTGATCTCGTCTAGGTAGGCCAGTAGTTGATGATGAGAGTAAGGGATTGAGAAATCCTAAATCCCGGTGGACTGCCCCACCGTCCCGGCGAGCTCCTATCACTTGTCAACCCCTCTTTCGGGGCTCGGGAGTGAAAACAGCGGACACGACATTGATCAGTCACTCGGATGAGGACAAGCTCCTATTAGGTCACGCGTTTTCGAGATCGTGGGCCCGAGCTGAGGGTCGGCGAGTCGCTGGGAAGTCAGCTCCGAGGAGCGACAGTACGGGGGAAAGCCAGACCCACAGCCCGAGGATCTAGCCGCGAGGCAGGTAGCGATAGACCTCGCGGGCGACGTAGCGCTTCAAGATGCGGATGACCTCATGCTTGGTCTTGCCTTCCTTGACCCGGCGCTCGAAGTAGAGCCGGGTCTCGGGGTCATGCGCGATGCGGACCATCACGATGCGCCACGAGCGCGCTGTTGGCCTGGCGGTCACCACCTTCGTGGGCCTTGACCCTGCCGCTCTTCTTGCCTGAGCCGTCGGGACCGGTGCCACGCCGCACAGGTGGGCCCAGGCCGCTTCTGAATGGAGCCGCTCGGGGTTGTCTCCGGCCGCCATCACCAGTGCGGCCGCGGTGTCCGGCCCGACGCCGAAGAGCTCGAGCAGATCGGGGACGGTGGCCACGAGCAGCGCCTCGATCCGTTCGTCGAGTTCGGCGAGCTCGCCGTCGAGAGCCTCGATCCGATGGCCAACGACGACAGCGACGCCTTCGTGGCAGCGGTCACCGGATCGGGAGAGCGGCCGGGCCGGAGCTTGGCTCCTTCGGCGACCAGCGCGGTCACCGAGAGACCCTTCAGTCGGCAACGGAGCTGTTCAGGTGCGCTGTAGCCGAGATGGCGCATCTGGATCAGCGCCTTGACCCGCGCCTGGCGGGCCGAGCGCTTCGCCACGACGAGGACCCGGATGGCCTCGACCGCGCCGTCTCTCGACTTCGGACTTCCGCTTGCTCGACCACCCAGCGCGGCCCGAGCTGCTTCGACGGCGTCGAGGGGTCGGACTTGCCACTGCTCCGACGCTTCTGACGATTCGGTCGGTCGACCTCGATGACCTCGACACCCACCCGGCGCAGGTGGCGGGCCAGGCCAGCCCCATAGGAGCCGGTGCCTTCCACGCCGATCTTGGTCACGTTGCCGAACGACTGCGAGCCACGACAGCAAGGCCTTGTAGCCGGCGGGGTCGGTGGAGAAGCTCTCGGTGCCGAGCAGCCCGCCGAGCGGATCGAGGGCGGCAGCGACATGGACGTCGCGATGGGTGTCGACACCACCGGTCATCCCACGCACAGCTTCTACGATGGTCATGGTCATCCCTTCTCTCAAAGGTGTTGAGGGATGGCACGGCCGTTCCGGATCGGAGCGACGGGGGTCTGGGTTGTTCGAGCAACCCGGACCAATCACCCCAACTCTGAGACGGGACGTGCCGTCTTTCAATGTGCGGCTGGAAGGTCTCGGTCGACGACGTCTTGCAACGTCACGGGACTCCAAGTCAGACCGAACCCGCCAGCACTCCCGAAGCTATTCAGGACCAGCAATCAAGCGGTGGACCCTCAGAGAAGTATCAATGTACGGGGCGACGTGACGGTTGCGCCCAGCCTCCGCTGGTAGTACGCCTTGCGGTGCGGTCCTATTGGACGGGGGTATTACGTGCCGATCTCGAGAATCGCCGTGGTCTCAGGTGGGTTGGTTCTGGCGGCAGCCGTGACCATGCTGCCTGTGGGGATTGCAGGCGCCCAAACCCCGAGCACCTTCGTCGCCATCCCGTCGAACAATGCCACCGTCTCTGGCACCTCCCAGATCCTCGATGCCGGGGCGTCGTCGGGGGTGACCCAGGTGCAGTACGAGATCACCGGGGGGACCCTGACTGATTCGGTGATCGCCACCGCCACGCCGACTATCTACGGGTGGCTGGCGAAATGGAATACGACGACTGTGGCCAACGGCACCTATACCCTCCAGAGCGTGGCCACCTCGAACGGGGTGAGCGGGACGAGCGCACCGGTCACCATCACCGTGAACAATCCAACCCCTTCGACCGAGGTCGTGATCCCGTCGAACAATGCGACCGTCTCTGGCACCTCCCAGATCCTCGATGCTGTGGCGTCATCGGGTGTGACCCAGGTGCACTACGAGATCACCGGGGGGACCCTGACCGATTCGGTGATCGCCACCGCCACGCCGACCATCTACGGGTGGATTGCCCTCTGGAACACGACCACTGTGGCCAACGGCACCTACACCCTCCAGAGCGTCGCCACCTATTCGGGTGGCGTGACCGGAACGAGTCTGGGCGTCACCGTCACCGTTGCCAATCCGGGTCTATCCGACCTTGCCAACTCGTCGTTCACCTCGACGGCGTCGGGCAGCAGAAACGGCTGTGGCATCGTGTATTT
Organism: uncultured Acidimicrobiaceae bacterium; assembly: GCA_963753115.1. Lineage (GTDB taxonomy): Bacteria > Actinomycetota > Acidimicrobiia > Acidimicrobiales > RAAP-2 > Bog-473. The sequence continues at coordinate 77,755 of CAVWBB010000002.1, read as the reverse complement.
GACGTTCGACGCGGTATACCCAGGGAGCGCGGCCGTGGGTAACGTGACCCTCCACATTGCCGGCTGCGTTACAGATCCTTACACGTACGCCGGATCCTTCACCATTACGACCGGCGTTGGCACGCTGAGCGGCAGTGCAATGGGCTCGATCACCTACATTGGAGAAACGCTTGAAATGAGTTATCAGATAAATCTCTCCGTGGCGACCGCGACCGGCTCCTTCACGGGAACGACGGGTACTCTGCTGTTCTCCGCGCCGTATCAGACAACCGACTCTCTCACCGTTGAATAGTCCGTCCGGTCGCGCAGTGATCCATGCCACCGCGGTCCCCAATGGGAACTGCATTTTGGTGTCCTAGGCCTTTCAATAACGACCGGCAGTGCTTTCAACTCGGCGTCCGTTTCCGTGACAACGGAACAGACGTCCCAGCAATAGCCCCGAAGTGCCGAACGGTGTCACCCTCCCGGCGTACTGGGATACCCCGCCCACTTCAGACGCGAACATGTCGCCGTGGGCAAGTTCCGCAAGTGGACAGTCGATCCCCCTGGTAAGGACCAACTCGGAGACGTCAGGCTCATGGCGTCTGCCGGCGCCCGGCTACTGACGGAGAGTGGATATCGAGCTGACTTCTCAGAGGAGAGCCTTATAGACGCCGACGCTTACCTGGATACCCTCGGAAATCCGGAAGACCAGAACACGCTAATAGTTGCCTTCGGCTGCTACCTCGGAGAAACGCTCTGCCGTGTCCTAGGTGCTCACTGGGCGTTCGATGCAAACAATCCGAGGCGGCTAGAAGTTCGGACCGCTCAAGAATCACGGTGTTGGCCCGTAGAGTTCGTGGCCAAGAAGTTCGGGTCCGACGGGGACTTCAAGAGCATGGCCACGTTGCTGCGAGCTCTCCGCTCGACGGAGGCGAAAGCCCGTGATGTGGAGGATGACTAGCCGCTCCGAGCCGGCGATCGGGGACAGGCGCGACAACTTTGCCGCTTCGTCCTACTTCTGCCGCTGCTTCCTAAGCAGCTGATCAAGGTCAGCCACTCCCTGCCTCTCGCACACCTCACCCAGCGTGGATTCGTTGCCGAAGTTCTTCAGCTCTGGATAGTCAGGTTTCAGATTCTTCATCTTGGTGTCACTTCGCTTCTTCTGGATCCGGCCATCCCGATCCCGATGACGACCGTCTAGACCTTTCATGTCACTGGTCTCCTCACGTCGGCCCCTTGCCTCGCGAGCCTACCTGGGCCTTGTGACCTCACTGAGGATCGCAATAGCAAGCACCCGGCGCAAGGTGAACCGGAACGTCCCCCACCGATCCGGCAGCGTTCTGGGATACCCAGACTCGTCCGGTGGCGTGGGACAATCCGAGTCGATGCCGCTCCTCATCCGACGCCGAAGACGTCGAGCAGATCCGGCACGGTGGCGACGAGGAGGGCCTCGATCCTGGCGTCGAGCTCGGTGAGCTCGTTATCGAGGCCTTGGATCCGGTGCGCCAAGGAGGACAGCGACGCCTTGGTGGCGGCCGTCACCGGATCTGGGGATCGTGAGGGTCGCAGCTTTGCCCCCTCGGTGACAAGAGCCGGCACAGACAGTCCTTTGAGGCGGCAACGGAGCTGCTCTGGAGCCGTGTAGCCAAGGTGACGCATCTGGATGAGGGCCTTGGTCCTGGCCTGGCGGGCCGAGCGTTTGGCCACGACGAGCACCCGGATGGCCTCGACAGCTCCGTCTCTGGACTTGGGGCTGCCACTCGCTCGGCCACTGAGTGCGCGCGCGGGCCGAGGGGGTCGGACTTGCCGCTGCGACGGCGCTCCTCTCGGTTCGGTCGATCGACCTCGATGACCTCGACTCCCACTCGGCGCAGGTGGCGAGTCAGTCCCGAGCCATACGAACCCGTGCCCTCGATGCCGACCTTGGTGACATCCCCGAAAGACTCGAGCCAGGCCAGCAGCGATTTGTAGCCGGCAGCATTGGTCTCGAAACGCTCGGTGCCGAGCAGGCCACCCAGCGGGTCGAGGGCAGCAGCGACATGAACGTCGAGGTGCGTGTCGACGCCACCAGTCACACCACGCGCGGCTTCTACGATGGTCATTGGTCATCCCTTCTGTCTTTGGAGTTAGGGATGGCACGGCCGTTCCGGATCGGAGCGACGGGCGGTCCAGGCTTGTTGCTGCAAGCCGGGCCAATCACCCCAACTCGGAGACGGGACGTGCCGCTGTCAAAGTGCCGCCGGTTGGTCTCGGTCGACGACGTTTTGCAACGTCACGGGACTCCAAGTCAGACCGGACCCACCAGCACTCCCGAAGCTATTCAGGACCAGCAATCAAGCGGTGGACCCTCAGAGAAGTATCAATGTACTGGGGCACCCTTCAGTCCGGGCCCCGACTGGACGAGAATCTCCAAGTGGACCGGACAAGGGGCGGGTATTGGCACGCGACGCCCAGGCCACTGCGGCCGTTGCAGTTCCTTCTCGGAAAGCCTTCAGACTTCTTGGCAAGGTTTAGGGACGACGAGTGGTGGCTCAAGCTTCATGAGGACCGCCTGGTGACTCTCATTCGACGACACGGATCGGACAGTGGTCCCACAGCAACGGCAAGGGCGGACATTGCGACCAGACTGGAACATCTGGCGCGGTTCGATGAGGCACGCCTACTGCGGGAAGAAGTTCTGTCGCCTATCGGCGAAACCGAAGAAAGGATGATCTCCTCACTCTCATCCAAGAGGAGTGGTTGGTTCGTGATCTCAGGGCGATAGAGCTGCGCGAGCAGGCACGGGACTGAGCTCTTCATATTCATCAAGTGCGGAGCCGCGACCTGGGGGCTACGCATGAGGACACGCTGCGAGCGGAAGCTATCCTGAGGACCATCGACGATGCCTAGAAACTTCGCCCGGTTGCGGGGATCGGAGACAGCGCGACGGTGTCTCCCGGACAGCCGGACCCGCCAGAGACGGTCGTGCTCGAGGGCCAGGATCGGGCCGAGTTGGCTGCTCGACCGGCCCGTTGAGCGATCCCGCCGAGGATCGGCCCTGAGCAGACTGTTTCAGGCAGGCCAGATAGAGATCGCGGTAGGGGGTGCGTGGCAGACTGATCCCGATGTCAGACCGCGAGGCGCGCTTAGACGAAGCACGTACGGCCTACGGTCGCAACAACTGGACCGTGGCTCGTTCGCTGCTGCGCGACGCCGACGCCGATCAGCCGATCGGGGCCGACGACCTCGAGCGGCTCGCCTGGTCGTGCCGTTGGGACGGTGACCAGGTGGGGTTCCTGAACGCCCTCGAACGGGCGGAGGTGGCGTTCACCGACGCGGGTGGGCTCGCGCGGATGCCGCCCGCATGGCCCTGGAGCAGGCCCGCCACCACGCGCATGATGCTCGACGGCGCGGTGGCCCTCACCTGCTACCTCCGAGCCACCGAGCTACCTGGCCGAGGCGCCGGAGTGCGCCGAGCACGCGCAGGCGATGTGGTCGCTGGCCTTCACGCTGATGGCAGAGTGGAGATGTCGACGGGGCGCAGGCCGCGCTCCTCGAGGCGCGCGCGATCGCACGACGGGTGGGCAGCCCGGGCATGGAGGCGATGGCGGTGCAGGGGCTGGCCCACGTGGCCGCCACCGCCGGTGAGGTCGCGAGGTGCTCCCGCTGCTCGACGAGGCGGCGGCGCTGGCCATGCGACCCGGGGTCGCCCCGGTCCACGCCGGCTACGTGTACTGCGCGGTGATCTCGATCTGCCGGGCGCTCTGCGACTGGGGGCGGGCCACCGAGTGGACCAAGGTGTCGACCCGCTACTGCGAGCGCGAGTCGATCGCCGGCTACACGCGGGCTGTGCCGGTTCCACCAGGGTGAGATCGACCGGCTCCACGGTCAACTGGCAGAGGCGGAGCAACGGGTCCTGCGGCGTGCGAGGAGCTGCTCGGGATCAACCGGTACAGCGCGGGCTGGGGGTACAGCGAGCTGGTCGAGATCCGGGTGCGTCGTGGCGACCTGGACGGCGCCGAGGAGGCACTCGCCGAGGCCGTCGCCCTGGGCGACGACGGCCAGCCGGGGCGGGGTCGCTTGCTGCTGGCGCAAGGGGACGCCCGGGCGGCGGTGCGGAGCCTCAGCCCGCTCGCTCGCCGACCCCGGCTTCCTGGCTCGAGAGCGCCGCGTGTTCCTGCTACCCGTGCACGTGCGGCGTGCCTGGCGGTGGGTGACGAGCAGGCGGCGGCCGAGAGCGTCGCCGAGCTCGAGGAGCTGGCGCGGAGGCTCGGCACCTCTGGACCGGCGGCCGCGGCCGCAGTCGCGCACGGGCAGCTGGCGCTCCATCGCGGCGACACCGAGGAGGCGATCGCCTGCCCTCCGGGAGGGGGTCCGCACCTGGAGCGAGGTCGAGGCCCCGTACGAAGCCGCGCAGGCGCGCGTGCTGCTCGCTCGGGCCCTGGCCGCCGACGGAGACGACGCGGGCGCGCGCCTCGAGCTCAAGGCCGCCGCCCGCCTGGTCGACGAGTTCGGCGTCGCCGTCGACCTCGACATCGCTCCCGCCCGGTCCGAGGGCGCGCGAACCATCCGCACCTTCCTGTTCTCCGACATCGTGGACTCGACCCGACTGTCCGAGGCCATGGGCGACGCCGCGTGGGAGCCGCTGCTGCAGTGGCACGACCGCACGTTGCGGGCCGAGTTCGAGCGGTGGAACGGCGAGGAGATCAAGCACGGCGGCGACGGCTTCTTCGTGGCCTTCGGCGAGGCCGACGACGGCATCGGGTGCGCCGCCGCCATCCAGCGGGCCCTGGCGCGCCACCGTGCCGAGCACGGCTTCGCGCCGAGCATCCGCATCGGGCTCCACGCCGGCGAAGCGACCGCCCGCGACGGGGACTACTTCGGATCGGCGGTCACCCGGGCCGCCCGCATCTCCGCGGCTGCCGGTGCCGGCGAGGTGCTGGCGAGCGCCGACCTCGTCGCCGGCTGCGAGCGCAAGGTACCTCGGTCGAGGTGAGCGCACCCTCGAGCTCAAGGGCATCGCCGAACCACTGCCCGCCGTCCTCATGGCGTGGGAGCGACGAGAGCGGGGCCGAACCGTCCGCCCCGTGACGAAGGGTGTGACCCGCATTTTGCCTGCCGCGGCCACGCTGACTTCTTCCAGGAGCGATCATCGTCAGCGCGTCAACCAAGAACGTGACCCGAAGGTGCCGCAGGGTGGCGCCCCGACCCGGCGTATGGGAGCACCATTCAGGCCTCGACCGAAACTGGACGACAATGCATCCGTGGATGCGGCCCCCAAGTGGCGAGTGGTCACTCTCGGATACGGAGGGTGTGCATTGGGCGCCGCTGTCCTTGGCTATGCGTTCCTGTTGTGGTTGGGTACTGGACTGAATAAGCAGGCATTCGATGCAGGGACAATCGTCTGCTGGTTGTCCTTGGCATTGTGGGTGTCGTGTTGATTTTGGCTGGAGCCAAGGTGGTGCGGGGAAGCGTAGGTCTCGGCTCTAACCGAGGCGCCCACTGCCCCGGCGTACTGGGTCACCTGTCCCTTGACCAGCGAGCGAGCCACTATACGCATTCTGATCTCTGGTCGGCTCGGTGTTTCCTACGGCCTCGGTAGCGGCTCAACTATTTGGCTTGGAGGAATAGAGCGACGGCCATGATGACCGCTACGACCACGCCTGCACGGAGTAGCAAGCCTCTACTGCTTCGGATCCGGCTTCCATGGGCAGCTCGTCCAGCTGGTTTCGGCGTGGGCAACGAGTCATTGTTCCGTCGAGTGAGGTCCACCAACCGCAATCGGGTCATGGCCGTCGCCGCGACCCAGCCGATCGTTGCCGTCGCCAAGGGGAGAACTATCAGATAGAGCATCGCCACGTTGGAGAACGCCTCGCTTACGCCCCTGGAAATACCCGTCCCCGGGTCGAGCGGTCCTCCGTCGATCGCCACAACCGCGATCGTCGAGACAAAGAACATGACCAACCCGGCACTGACGCCGGCCAGCCGAGCGACGCGTCGGCCCGCCAGGGCACTCCCGCTGCGCAATGTTCCACCGACTCCCACTATCAGTGGGACGACGATCAGCAATGTGGGGACGGACCAACGACCAACGGAACGGATGTCGATGATGCCTAGAAAGGTGAGCTGAGTGCACGCCAGCCATGCGGCCGCGACGAAGAGCCCACCTACCAGCCCCGGACCAGCCACACCCGGCCGGCGCAACAGCACGCTCCCGGCAAGGATCAAACCCATCGCAAGGATGGCCAGGATCACCAGCAATACCCAGTTCCAAGGGTTGGTGGCCAGCCCAAAGTGGACGAACGCAAAACCGAAGCAGGCCGCGCTACCCAGCGCAACCGCTGCCATCGGAGCGACCGGCCGCCATGGCGGCACCAGCACGACGCCGGCTACGCATCCGAGAGCGAAGCGCCACCGCCCCGATCGACCTCCGATCCGGTCCAACTCGCCGAGCATCGCCAGGCCCCACTCGACCTGCTCGGCGGGCAAAAGTCCGACGGCCCATTGCAACAACCGGAGCGGCGCGTCGCCTCGCACCGTTTGCGTGTCTAGAGGTGGCTGCTCGCGCCTCCACAGCACCGCCCCTGCGGCGGCCACGAGCAAGATCACGATGACTGCGGGCACTATGCCCCGCTCAAGCCCAAGCGTCGGCGGGGCACCGACCGTTCGACCCGGGCCGTGTCGAGCGCCGCCACGTACTCCCGTCCCGTCGCGGTCAGCCGATACAGGTGTCTGGGCGGTCGGCCGGGTGGCCCTGGCTCCCAGGCCGTTTCGAGCAGTGCACGGTCGGCGAGCCGGATCAAGATCGGATAGAGCGAGCCAGATTTAAGGTGAACTTCTGTAGCGAGGTCATAGCCATAGCGCCACTGCGCCGGATCAGCGGCCAGTGCGTGGAGGACTCTGATCACCTGCGGAGACGGACTCCGTGAACGGGTCACGACCCAACTCTACCTATGTAGTTATAAATGTCAAGCGCAAGAGGTATTGCGTTCCACACCATGCTGTCGGGCTATCTCATAAGTGCCTGCTTCGTACGGGGACAGGGGCTAGAGCCATTGAGAAGCAGCGGTCAAGGGCGGCCGGAGGCCGGCGAAGCGGACCCTTGAGGGCTGCGGCGAGAGTGCTCAAGCTCTACCACTCCCAGCTGCGACGTCACATACTTCCTGCGTTCGGGAATTGCCTCTCTGAAAAATCACGCCGAGTGCCGTGCGGTCCTGGAACGCAGTCCTGGCACGGAAGTACCCAGTAACTTCAGCGAAGGCCTACCGGCTACTGAGCGGCATGCTCGCCGACTGCAGTGGCTGACGAGCTCATCGGCCGGAACCCGTGCGTCGTAAAGGGTGCGGCGCAGGAGCGATCCCGCGAGCGTCCGATGCTGTCCGTTGCCGAATTGGACGTTCAAGCGGCCGCCACCCCGGAGCCCTGGCGGATCGCTGTGGAACTCGCGGCCTGGTGCCACCTCCGCCTTGGGGAGGTGCTGGGCCTCGAGCGAGGCGACGTGGACGTCTTGCACCGCTGGATCCACATCGAGCGGACCTCTTATGAGGTTGGCGGTAGGTTCCAGCTCGGTCCACCAAAATCCGAAGCCGGCCGCCGAACCATCATCGTCCCCCCCCCCACATCCCTGCCGAGCCTCGAGCGCCGCCTGAGGGCCTTTGTCGGGCGGGAGCCCACGGCACCTCTTCTGACCGGCCCCAAGGGCGGCAGGCTCCGTCCGCATGCCCTGAACGCTGCATGGAGGACCGCTCGTGCGAATCTGCGACGTCCCGAGATCCACTTTCATGACCTGAGGGGCGCCGGCCTCACGTGGGCGGCGACACAGGGTGCGACGACCCGAGAGATCATGCGCGCGTGCCGGACACGCGAGTCCGGCTGCCGCGCTCCGCTATCAGCATGCAGCAGAGGATCGTGATGTGGTGATCGTAAACGCCTTGTCGGGGCTCGCGGAATCGGCCCAGCGGATGTCTACGTTGAGTTCGTCCGCGGGATATTCGCGGGATGACCATGAGGACCCGCCAGCCAGCCATTCCAGCGACAACCGTGGTGGCCTGCACGGTCTGAAGAGAGCGGCCGACCAGGATCGAACTGGCATCATCAGCTTGGAAGGCTGAGGTTCTACCATTGAACTACGGCCGCGAATCGGGGAGCAGTCTAAAGCCTCTACTCTCCACCCCGTGGACACACTGTACGAGCGGGTGGGCGGGGAGCGGTTCTTTGTCGACCTAGTCGATCGCTTCTATCTGGGCGTGGCCGGTGACCCCCTGCTGCGGCCGCTCTATCCCGACGACCTGGCGGAGTCCTCGCGCCACTTGGCGCTGTTCCTGATGCAGTACTGGGGAGGCCCGGGGACGTACGGCGAAGAGCGCGGGCACCCGCGCCTGCGCATGCGCCATGTGCCCTTCGTCATCGGCCCGGCGGAGCGCGATGCCTGGTTGCGTCACATGGTCGGCGCGCTGCTCGAGCTCCAGACGGCCTCGCGAATCTCGGCGGCGGACACGCTCGAGCTCAGGTCCTACCTCGAGATGGCTGCCAGCTCGCTCGTCAACGCCCCCTGATTGCCTGGGTGTCGTCAGTCCTTGAAGTCAGGGGTGCGCCCTTCCTTGCGGGCTGCCACCGACTCCTCGAAGTTGCGTGTGGTGATACGGACGAAGAGCTGCGCAGTGCCCTCGGCGTCCATGTGGGACTGCAGGCTGCTGGCATCGAGGCTGTTCCAGAGCTGTCGTTTGGTCAGCTCGACCCCGGCCCGACCCCAGCCGTTGATACGGTCGGCCAGCGCGAAGCAGGCCGGTAGCAGTTCTTCCGGCGTCACCACCCGGGACACGAGCCCGATCCGATCGGCCTCGTCGGCATCGACGTCTCGACCCGTCAGCATGATCTCGGCTGCCCGGGACTGTCCCACCGACCGCGGCAGCAGGAAGCTCAGTCCGAGTTCGGCGGCCGTGAGCCCGTTGTTGATGCCCGCAGCCCGGAAGTAGGCCTCGTTCGAGGCGATTCGGATGTCGGCTGCCAAAGCCAGGCAGAAGCCCCCGCCGATGGCCGCGCCGTTCACGGCGGCGATGACCGGCTGGTGCAGCCGACGGATCGTGGCGATGACGTCGTCGAGGAGCTCCATGGAGCGGAGCGCAATGGTGGGCAACGTCAGTCCGTCCATGTTCGGCATGGCGCCAGGGTTCTCGTGGTCCGCCCCCGAGCAGAACCCACGGCCGGCGCCCGTGATGACGACGACCCGGACGTCGTTGTCGCTGCCGACGTCGCGCAGCGCGTCGCGAAACGGGATCATGACGTCGAAGGCCATGGCGTTCATGCGCTCCGGGCGATTGAGGGTGACGACCGCGACCTGGGGGTGGGGCCGGCTGATCTCTGTGAAGGACATGCGCGGCATCGTAGAGTGCCGGAGCCGGCGTCAGAGGATGATGACCGTGTCAGTGCCGGCCCAGGCCGAGCAGAGGCCTGGTGTTAGACGCTGCTCCCCTTGGCCGGAGTGGCGCCGGTCTGGGTCACTTCCTTGCGGGCGATCCAGCGGAGGCGGGCCGCCCGGGCATCCCAGTCGTAGACCACGGCGGTGCCCGCGAAGTAGTCGTTGAGGGCGCGCCGCTCATGCTGAAACACAATGCCGATGAACCCGATGCCCAACGTGATGAACAAGGTGAACGCCAGACCCAGTGTCCGAAAGACGGCCTGACGCCCGCTGATAGGCCCGCCCTGGGTCGTGACGACCTGCAGCCCGAGGATGGCCATGCCGAGGGTCTTTCCGCTCACCGCCCACTGGTAGGTGTAGTAGAGGAATTCCCAGGCCGTCAGCACGATGAAGGCAACCAGCCGGTGGTTGGCCAGCGTGAACGAATGCCCGGTGATGAGCTTGACTGCGGCGTTGAGCAGCGCCACACCGAGGGTGTAGATGCCCCAAGACGCACCGACGTCGGCGGCGAACGCAGCGAGCCGGCTGACCGCGCCGGCGTAATTCCCCTGGCGTCCGACGGTGAGCGCGGCCGACGGCACGGGCACCGTGGTCATGGCGTCGCAATCGCCTTCGGTGCGACGAGGAGCGGAGGCCCCTTCGGCCAGCTCGCTGCTTTCTTCCCGCGTCCGACCAGCCGGTTGCCCCAGCGCAACACGAAGTCGTCCAACCCGACCCCTTGTGCCCTGATGACGTCGAGGACCTCGGTCAAGATGCCGGTGGTCGACCGGGCGATGATGGAGCCCAGCTCGGTCTGCTCCACGAGCGAATCGATGTCGATCTTGTTGACGATGGCGTTGATGTCGACCCGCTCGATGATCTGCTGCACGTCCACCCGATCGATGATCTGCTGGACGTCCACCCGCTCAATGATCTTCTCGACGTCGACGCGTTCAATGATCTTCTCCACGTCGACCTTGTCCAGGATCGAGTCGATGTCGATGGCGTCCACGATCAGCGGCACGATGTGCTCGGCGAGGGACTGAGCGAGCTGCTCAACCTTGCTGCCGATCGGGTTCGGGCTCATGTGGCCCGCAAGCTCTGTGACATTTCAGTGATCTTCTCATCCCCGGCCAGTGCGGGTGAGACATCGATCGGGTACCGTCGATCTGTTGGGGTGGACGGACGAGGAGAAGGCACCATGGAGTTCGAACGTTACGAGGACGGAGTCCCCTCCTGGGTGGACCTGGGCAGCCCGGACCTGGCGAAGTCGCGGGAGTTCTACGGTGCTCTCTTTGGCTGGGACTGCCCTGAGGGCCCGCCGGAGGCCGGGGGTTATTCGGTCTGTGACCTGGGAGGGAAGACGGTGGCCGGCCTCGGGCCCGTGATGAACCCTGCCATGCCGGCGGTCTGGATGACCTACGTCAACGTGGACGATGCCGACGGCACCGTGGCCAAGGTCGCCGCCAACGGCGGGACCGTGTTCGTCCCCCCGATGGACGTCATGGACGCCGGCAGGATGGCGGTCTTCGCCGACCCGGTGGGCGCGGTCATCGGGCTCTGGCAACCGAAAGAGCACATCGGGGCGCAGCTCGCCAACGAGCCGGGCACCTACTGCTGGAGCGAATTGATCACGACGGATCTCGACGCGTCGAAGGCCTTCTACGGTGCCGTGTTCGGCTGGGGTGCCGCAGAGCAGGGTCCTCCGGGAGGGCCACCGGCGTACACGGAATGGCAGCTCTCCGGGAAGTCCGTCGGAGGCATGCTCGAGAAGTCCGCCGACATGCCGGCGGACATGCCGCCGTCATGGGGTGTGTACTTCGCCGTGGCCGACACTGATGCCACGGTGGCAAAGGCGCAGGAGCTCGGTGCCACGTTGTTCATGGGGCCGACCGACATCGAGCCCGGTCGCTTCGCTGTCCTGGCTGACAACGTCGGCGCCGTGTTCAACGTGCTGCAGCTCAAGGGATAGCGCGTCGGAGATGGAACGGCGCAGGCTCGGACGGACCGGCCATGAGAGCAGCGTGGCCGTGCTGGGCGGTGCCGCCTGCTGGGCGGCCACCGTCGAGGAAGCAGGGCAATGGCTGCAGGTCGCCCTCGACCGCGGCGTGAACCACCTCGACATCGCGCCACAGTACGGCGCGGCCGAGTCGGTGGTGGGTCCTCACCTGGCCGCGCACCGCGACGAATTGTTCATCGCGGGAAAGACGCTGCGTGCCAACCCCGACGGCGTCACCGAACAGTTCGACACGACCCGCCGACTGCTGAATGCCGAGGTGCTCGACCTCTACCAGGCCCACGCGGTCACCTCCCTGGCGGAGCTCGACAGGCGCTCGCCTGCCCTGGAGCGCATCCTGGCGTTGCGCGATGCCGGTCACACCCGTTTCGCCGGGATCACGGGACACGACATGGAGGTGCCCCTGGCCCACCTCGAAGCGCTCCGACGCTTCGATCTCGACACCGTGATGTTCCCGGTCTACCCGGCGCTCTGGTCTCGCGCCGAGTACCGCGAGCCCGCGGAGGAGCTCCTGGCTCTCTGTGCAGAGCGCGACGTCGGGGTCATGGTGATCAAGGCCGCGGCGCGCCGGCCGTGGGCCGACGGCCGTCCACTCGGTGACGCGATCGCCGGGAGCCCCGCCACGGCGGCCCGTTGGGCCGACTCGTGGTACGAGCCGCAGGCCAGCGACGCCGAGCTCGATCGCGGCATCCACTTCGCCCTCTCCACGCCGGGAGTGCACGCCTTCTGCACCCCGGGGGACATCGCGCTCCTGCCGCGGGTGCTCGCTTCCGCCGAGCGCGCCGTCCCCATGAGCTTCGACGAGCGCCGCGCCGCGGTCGACGCCATGGCGGCCGAGGACCTCATCTTCCCGATGCCACGCTGAAGGGGAGGTTCTCAGGAGGCCTGAATCGAGGCCACCACGGCGGCGAAGGCCTCGTCGTCCGCCCCGCCGGGCGGTGGCGACACCACGAGACCCTGGCCCAGGCCAGCGAAGCGCTCGCCCAGGAGCGCGGGGAGCTCGTCGAAGGTGCCACAGGGGACCAAGGTGTCGAGCACCTCGTCGGAGAGCACGCCGCCCAGGTCGTCCCAGCGGTCGTGGCGGATCAGGTCGCGGAGGCGAGGTCCGACCTCGGTCCAGCCGTAGAGCTCCAACGTCGGGGCGTAGGCCGGCGTCGAGTACAAGAAGGCGAGCAGGCGGCGCTGGCGCTCTCGCTCGGCCAGCACGGCGTCGTGCGTCGCCCCGGTGATGACGGATGTGCCGATCACGACCTCGAACCCCTTTTCGGCGAGGTCCCGCCCTGCCGTGCGTGCGCCCTCGGCCAGTGCGGGGAGGCAGGTTTCGCGCAGATACCGCGGATTCGAGTTGGTGGGGTGGCTGACGAAGCCATCGGCCACGGCGCCGGCCAGCGCGCAGGCCTTGCGCTGCACCCCGCCGAGGTAGATCGGCGGTGCCTGCGTCACGTCGTCCGGCCCGGGATTGAAGTAGGGCTGCATCCGTGTCACGCGGTAGTGCGCGCTCTCGTAGTGAGGTGCCGCACCCGAGGCGAATGACGAGAAGGCCGCGCGCACCGCACCGACGTAATCGCCGAGCCGGCCAACCGGGTCGTCGCCGAAGGGCACCGCGTAGCGGTCCTCCATGTTCTGGCGCACCTGCGTGCCGAGACCGAGCTCGAATCGCCCGCCGCTCAGCTTGGCGATGTCCCAGGCCGCGTAGGCGAGGAGCGTCGGGCTGCGGGCGAAGGCGAGCGTGACGCTGGTGCGGATGACGATCCGCTCGGTGTGCTCGGCGGCCAGGAGCGCCACGGCCATGGAGTCGTGCACGGTCTCGGCCACGTGGAGCCCGTCGTAGCCGAGGCGCTCCACCCGCTGCGCGTGAGCGATCGCCTCGGGCAGGCTGAGGCGCGGGTCCATGCCCGCGTAGACCCTCACGCCGGCGTGCCGTCGAGTCCCGTCGTCTGCTCCCGGCCCCGAGCGACGATCTTCTCGCGCTCGGTGGACAGCCGCGATTGATCGAAGCGCTCCGCCATCCATGCCCGTGACCAGCTGGCTTCGGCCGCGAATGCCTCGGCGCCGCTGAGCGCGCCGATGCGGTCGTACCCGCGTCGCAGTTCGCTCAGATACTCGCCCGGGATGGACGCGATCGTCGCCGCCACCTCCCGGGCCCGTGCCAACAGCGACTCGTGGGGGACGACCTCGACGACGAGCCCCCAGTCGCGTGCGGTCTCCGCGTCGATGTAGTCACCCGTCAGGCTCATTCGGCGGGCGCGGTCGAGGCCGACGAGCTGAGGCAGCCGTATGGTCATGCCGCCCCCGGGCATCACGCCGACCCTGGCATGGGTGTCGGCGAAGCGGGCGCGCTCCGAGGCGATCAGGAAATCGCAGCACATGGCCAGCTCGAGCCCGCCGGTCACCGTCGGGCCGTTGATGGCGCCGATGAGCGGCGTGTCGTGCGGCGGGATCATCCCGGAGCGCCGCGCCGGGCCCCGCTGCCGCTCCTTCTGCACGGCGCGCAGCTCGGTCGCCAGCGACTTGAGATCCATGCCGGCGCAGAAGGCCGGGTCTGCTCCCGTGAGCACCATGCACCCCACGTCGTCACGCCCGTCGAGGCTGGTGATGGCCTCGTCCAGCTGCCCGTGCAGCTCGGCCGAGATCGCATTGCGAGCCTCCGGGCGGTTCAAGGTGACCGTGGCCACCCGGTCGTCGACCTCGACGAGCACCAGCATCAGCGTTCCCTCCCCTTGTCCCGAGCCCTCATGATCGGCCGTCGAGCTGCCCGGGCACCAATCCCTCGAACGCCACCACTCGGCAGATGGCGCCGGTGTCGTCCAGGCAGCCGAAGCTCCAGCCCTCCATGACGGTCGCACCACGCTCCACCCGTTCCCAGGTGTAGCGGAAGTAGCCGTGGTGGAGGTCGACCGGGCTCGTGCGCCGAGGCCGGTCTGCCACCAGCCTTCGTTGCGATACCTGGTGAATGCATCGCTGAGGCCCTTGGGCGCCTTCGAACACGGCATCCGGGCCGACGTAGACGAAGTCTGGCGCCACGTGCCGGGTCAATGCCTCCAGGCGCTCGCCGTCGTCGGGCACAAAGACGGCTGCCATGAGATGGTCGATCCGTTGGGCGATCGCCTCGTCCTGGTGATCGCGCCTGAACACCCGGGCAGTCTCGCAGAGGGTGCGAGGGGATGCCCCGTCAGCCCGGCTCGGCCCACTCGGCGTGCAGGAGCGCGAAGCAGTCCGCATCGCGCTGCACCCCGTCGATGCGCTCCCAACCCCGCAGCGTCGCCTCGCGGCGGAACCCGGCGGCCTCGGCCGTCCGGGCCGACGCCACGTTCCAGGGCTCCACGAAGAGGTGCAGGCGCGGAATCTCAAGTGTGCCGAAGGCGAACGAGACGACGGCGCGCAGTGCACGCGCGGCCAGGCGCTTGCCGCGGGCGCCGGGGACGAGCCAGTACCCGATGGAGGCGCGCCCGCTGTCGATCTCCTGCAGCCACAGCCCGATGGACCCGACGCCGGACTCCGGGTCGTCTTCCGTTGCGATCACGAAGGAGAAGCCGTCGCCCTCGGCCGCGCGCGCGTGCTGGCGTGCGATGAAGGCCAGGCCCGAGTCCTGCGTGTAGGTCCTCGGCACCGACGAGATGGAGGGGATGAGCGCATCGGCCGCGGCCAGGCGGACCAGCGAGAGGTCGGAGACCACGTAGGGCCGGAGCACGACCGGCGCGCAGGTGAGGTCGGGGACGCGCAGCGGGGGAGCGAAGGACCCAGGGTTGAAGCTCATCGGAGGGAGAAGTACCCCGGGACGAGGTGGTGTGGTGTGTCGAGGTAGCCCTTGGCCTCGGGCAGCCCTCCGAAACGGCCGTGGCTCCAGCGCACCTCGATGTGTCCCGCCACCGGGTGCACCTCACGGGAGACCCGGTCGCGCACGATGGCCTCCCAGCCCACCCGGGGCTGCCCGCCCTGCTGGCCCTCCATCGAGACGGAGAGCAACTGGAACTGCTGACGCCAGTCCCACGACGTGGCGATCCGGAGCCGCAGGGAGCGGTCCGCCGAGGAGCCCAACACGAAGTACGGCGCACTGCCGATGCGCAGGAGGCGCCAGACCATGCCTTCGCCTGTCCCTCCACGATCCTCCATGGCGGCCTCCCAGCGGCGGGCCGACGCCCGCGCCACGGCGCCCGACAGCGCGGCATAGCGGTCCTTGGCGTCCGCGGGCCAGCCGGGACGCAGCCAGAGCCCCAGTGCCTCGCGTTGCGGGACCGTGAGGTCCACGGCACGGGGCGGCAGATCGTGCAGCAGCACCGGCGTCGCCGCCGCGTTGCCCCGCCGCCCGGGATCGGCGGGGGGCGCCGTCGCGGCGTCGAGGCCCGGCAGCATCATGGCGGTGGGTGGCCGGCCAGGATGCTCGAGCCGGGTTGGCGCGAGGGGCACCGCGGAGGGCGGCGCGCTGGCGGCTCCCCGGGCGGCGAGACGGACGGCCTCATAGAGGGCCTGGTACTCGCCCGGCGCCACCTCGGCGTACCAGTCGCCGCCGCGGAGGGGTCCTCGCGTGCTGCACGCGTCCACCCCGCCCCGGCCCGCCGAAGAGGAGTGCATCGAAGATGCTGGCCGGCGAGACGTTGAAGAGGATCTTCGAGAGGTACTTGCAGCTGACGAGATACACATGGTCGACCCGCAGGTCGATTGGCGCCACCTCGTCGCCGGGTGCACGTCCGGTGCCCTTCCACTCGACAACCTGGGGGAGGCGCCCGCGCAGGCCGTCGGTGGCCGTCAGGAACGCCTGCCCGTTCGCCCAGGCCGCGTGGAACTCGGCGTCGTAGGCGCCGCCGACGCGCAGGCGGTCGAGGAGATCCCACATCTCAGGCGACAGGCTGTGCATCACGGCCGTGCGTGACCGCACGGCCGCGTCAATCCCGTCCAGCCCAAGCATGCCGAGGCCGGTTCCGAGTTCTGTCACCGTGGTCCGGTCGCTCGGCACGGACGCATCCTCCCACCCGCGGGGCGCTCGGTTCGCAACCGTCCACGCTGGCCCAGGGCAGACGGGGTTACCGGCGCTCTCTCGCAGGCTCCTCGGGTGCGCCCGTCCGGACGCGGCCACGAACCGCAAGCCACCGGACCGCGAGCAAGGGTCCGTTGTCACGAGTGCAATCGAATTCACCACGGGCATCCTGGTCCGGACGAAGCTCTTCCCGTCGGCAATTTTGCTCCTGTTGTTCAAGACCAACGTCACCATTGACGACACCACGTCGGTCCTCACGTGGGGCGACCACGTCTTCGCGGTCCCCCGGGGCCACGACCACGTGACGGTATCGTTCCGGTACCTCTTCTCGAACCACTTTGGGGAGGCAACCTCACGGTTGAGGTGGTGTCCGGCTGGACGACAACGGTGCTTGACCGATCGCCGTTCCTCGTCTTCATGGGTGGGTCGATGAGAGAGGTTGCGCCATGAGCGAGGACGAGGGCCCGACGGCCTCCGAAGATGGCCCGGGCGGAGGCGATGGGTCACCCCCCGCATCGTCCGTGCCGCCCCCCGCATCGCCCGTGCCACCGCCTCCATCGCGGTTCCTGCCACCCCCGCAGCCGTCGGCAGCGCCGGCCGCACCAGGCGCCGACCCCGTTCCGACGACGACGGCGCCATGGCAGGGCGCCGCGGCACCAGCGCCGCCAGCGCCACCCGCACCACCGCCACCACGAGCGCCCTACCCAGGGGTGACCCCACCCGTCGAGCCGCTCCCGCTCCTGACGATCCTGCCCGAGCGGGCCAAGCAACGCCGATGGACCGTGTTGATCCGGGGGATCCTCTCCTTCCCCTTGGCGGTGGTCGTCCTCTTCGTCAGCATCGCCGCGGCGGTGTGCGTGGTGCTCGGGTGGTTTGCCGCGCTCGTGACGGGACGTGTTCCGACCTTCGTGCGGTCCATCGTGACGGTGGTCTTGCGACTGACACTCCGTCTCGAGGCGTATCAGTTCCTCCTCACGGATCGCTTCCCCCCGTTCAGCACGGAAGAGGTGCCGGACTATCACGCCAACCTCGCCGTACCACCGGCGACGAACATGCACCGTGCCGCCGTGCTCTTTCGTGTGGTCCTCGTGATCCCCGCCAGCATCGCGGCGCGGATCGTCGGACTCGGCCTCTACATCGTGCTCTTCTTCATGTGGTTCGTCGTGCTCATCACGGGATGGCTCCCGAAGTCGGTGCACGGAGCCGCGCAAGCCTTCATCCGCTACGAGATCCGGCTCATCGGTTACTTCTACCTCCTGGTGCCGACCTACCCCGGGGAGCTCTTCGGCGATGTCGTCCTCCCGACGCCGGCTCTCGTCCCGGCGGACAACACGATGGGTTCTCACGTCGGCGCGCCGACGGCCGCCCCGCCACCCCCATCGCCGCCGCCACCCCCGGCCCCGCCACCCACGCCACCGCCACCGCCACCGCAGCCCTGGATGCTGGTCCTGAGCATGGGGGCGAAGCGCCTCCTGCTGGTCACCGTCGTCCTCGGTCTCGCCGCCGCAATCGGCCTCTCGGTGCTCGACGTCGCGGCCGGCAATCACGAGAATCTGGTGCAGGTCAACAACCACTTGGTCACGAACCTCGACCAGTTCTCCACGACGGCGAGGAACTGCGGGGACGTCGCGTGCCTCGAGCAGGCAGACAGTGTGATCTCGAAGCAGCTCGGTGACTTCGTGAGCGCCATCGAAGCCGCCAACAGCGCCGGGGTGAGCCAGGACCTGATCAACCAGTTGACGGTGGCCGCGGAGCACGCGGAGCAGGTGACCGGGGACCTCGCCGACGCCGGGCCCACGCCGGCCGACTACCGCAACACGGCCAACCGCGAGCAAGCGGAGCAGGCCATCAACAACCTGGTGAACGCCCAGCGTGCCTTCGTCACCGCACTGAACGCGCAGCGGCTGGGCTAGCCGGGCGCGCCTAGTCGGCGAAGAGGGGTGTGAGCTGCAGCTCCAGGGGTCCCACGGCGGCCTCCGGAGGGGCGTGCAGCTCGGTGCTCTCGTACACGTCCACCGCCGTCCCCGTGCGGGCGATGAAGGCGAAGACGGCGTCGCCCCACCGTTCCTCGCGCAGGGCCTGGCGCAATGCGGCGCGTTCGCCGGGAGGGAGCTCGCGTCCGGGCGTCGTGGCCACCAGCTGGCAGGCCAGGACCCAGTTCAGCGTCTCGAGGTCTTCGGCGACGAACACGCGCGGCGGGTCCTCGCGCACGACCGCGCAGGCGACGACGGTGCCCACGTCAGACCGCCACGGTCAGACGGCGCCCGGCGCCACGTCGGCGGACGACCAGAACCCGACGCGGGGCGACCCGCAACGCCCTCCGGCGTAGGCGGCGAGCCGCTTGCGGGCGGCGGGGGACAGGAGGTCCACCGCGTCGAAGATCCCTCCGGGCCCCGGCGCCCGCAGGGCGCGGTCCGCCTCCGTGCCGGCGCGGGGGAGCTGGGTCGTGAGGACGACGAACGGTGCGTGATCGGTGGCGGCCATGACGTGGGCCCGGCCGAGGGCCCGCCAGACCGTCTCGGAGCGGGCCATGCCGCCCCGGTAGGCCGAATTCGGGCCGGCGACGTCGAAGTACCACGTGCGGCCCGCCGCATCGGTGCCCGTGAAGTCGACGGCCAGGCCCAGGCCGCGCAGCCGGCGGTTGGCCCGCACGTCGGCGAACCCGGCGGCCTCGAGCGCCGCCCGGGCCAGGGTGGCGGCGGAGGTCCCGTCGGCGGGGGCGGACCCGCCAGCCGTGGGCGCCTCGTCCGCCAGGCGGCCGCGGGAGAGCTCGACGTAGTCGGGGTCCAGGTCGTACCCGACGGCGTCGCGCCCGCTCCGCAGCGCCGCCACCAGCGTGGAGCCGGAACCGGCGAAGGGGTCGACCACGAGATCGCCTCGATAGGTGTAGAGCTCCACGAGGCGCTGGGGCAGCTCGACCGGGAACGGCGCGGGGTGCCGCACCCGCACCGCGCTCTCGGGTGGGATGTCCCACACGTCGAGCGTCAGCGCCATGAAGTCGTCCGCCCCGACGCTGCTCTCGTTCGGCAGCCCGTCCTTGCGACGCTCCTTGGGACTGCGCGCCCGGCCGAACCGGCCCTTGCTGGCGACGATGACGCGCTCGGTCACGTCGCGCAGCACCGGGTTGGCCGCCGAGCGGAACGAGCCCCAGGCGCAGGAGCCACTCGCCCCTTCGCCTTTCTGCCACACGATCTCGCCCCGGGGCAGGAGGTGGAGGTCGTCCTGCAGAATGGCCATGACGTCGGCAGCCAGGCTGCGGTACGGCTTGCGGCCGAGGTTGGCCACGTTGACGGCGATGCGGCCGCCCGGCTCGAGCACGCGCTTGCACTCGGCGAACACGTCCCGTAGCAGCGCCAGGTACTCGATGTACGAACCCGGGACCCCTTCGCGGTCGAGCTCCTCTTCGTACTGCTTCCCGGCGAAGTAGGGGGGCGAGGTCACGACGAGGGCAACCGAGTCGTCGGCCACCGCGTCCATGTGACGGGCATCGCCACAGAGACACCAGACGCCGGGCTCGTGCGGGTTGACGTGCTCGTCGGCGCTCAGCTCCGGCGCTTCGAAGCGGGCGTAGAAGGCGTCCGCCACGTGCGACTCGCGGCGCCCGACGCCGAAATTGGAGGTCGCGGTGCGACGGCGAGGCGGCATGGTGGGTCCGGTCGAACCCTACCGGCCGGCCCGCGAGGGGTCCGTGACCCGAGATGAGGCCGTGATGATCCGAAGGTGCGCGGGGGCCATGACCGACACCCTACGGAACTGCTGTGACAGGCGCCTACATCTCGTAGACGACGAACGACGTGGGTCGCCCCACCTGGTCGTAGAGGGAGCGCGCCCGCCCGTTGTACTGCTGGGTGTGCCAGTAGACCTGGTCCGCCCCCCGCTCGGTGCCGGCCGCCTTGACGGCCTTGAGCAGCGCACGGCCCACGTCGAGCCCCCGCGCCGCGGGGGCCACGAAGAGGTCCTCCAGGTAGCACTTGGGCTGCCGGGACCAGGTCGAGGCATGCAGCACGCAGTTGGCCATCCCGATGCCGTGCCCGGTGGCATCGATGGCCAGGAGGCCGAAGAGGCCCTCCTCGCCGGCACAGAGACGGTCGAAGGTGGCCCGGGAGGTGGCCTCGGGCAATTCGGCCCGGTAGAAGGCCAGGTAGCCGGCCCAGAGGGCCATCCAGTCGTCCCAGTCGTCGCGTTGCAGCGCCCTGATGGTGCTCACCCCGCCAGCTTCCCATCGACGGGCGGCGGGGGCCGGGATCGGCCCGCCGGACCTATCGTGCCGCCATGGCAGGCAGTCCACCGTGAAGAAGAGTCCTCCGTGAAGAAGAGTCCTCCGTGAAGCTGGTCCTGGACCTGCACGACATCTACAACCGGGGCGACGACATCGAACGGGCGCTGCGAGGGGTCATGGACGAGGCCGTCGCCAAGAAGGCCAAGCTGGTGGAGATCATCCCGGGGAAGGGCAGCGGGCAGCTGAAGAAGCGGGTGCTGCGCTTCCTCGACCGCAAGGACATCAAGGTGCTCTACCACCGGGTGGAGAAGGACTCGCACAACTTCGGCCGCATCTTCGTGCATTTCCGGCCGAAGTAGCCCGCCGCCGCCCGCCTCCCTCAGCGCAACCCGTGCCGCCACGACTCGGGCACGCGGACCGAGCGGACAGTCGCCCGGGCCCGTTCCTTGCCTGCGCAAGAGAGGACGCAGTTGACAGCGATGCCCATGGCGTCGACCGCGACGACCTGCCCGCGGAGCGTCACCTCTTGGCCGATCGGGGTCGGGCGCAGGTAGTCCACGGTCATCGAGGTCGTTGCATGCCAGATCTCCGGCTCCGTACCGATGGCGCGGTGCTCGTCGGCATACGCTCGGGCGATCGCCGTGCAGACGCCGTGGCAGTCGAGCAGCGTGGCGATGATGCCGCCATTGAGGACATGGAGCGGACCGGCTGCGAAGGCGGCATCAGGAAGGAAGCGTGCACGAGCCAGCGTGCCGTCCCAGAAGCTCTTGAGGTGCAAGCCCTGGGGGTTGTCCGCGCCACAGCCCCAACAGTGGTTGTTCGGAATCTGGTCCTGAATCGAGTCGTCGGTCATCGCACCTTCGTTTCGGCCGTCTGCCGGCATGGTCTTCGCGTCCGTTCGGGTTACTTGGGCGTGCGGCGCTTGCGCCCCGGGCGGCCCCGCCCGTCGAACTTCTCCCGGACCTCGGCCCGTCGGGCCTGGATCTCGCGGTGGGTCAGGCCCTCGGTCGCCGCGTCGACGCCGAAGCCGGCCTTGATCCCCGCCATGTCCGGCGCCCACTGCGCGTCCTGCTCCAGGCCGAGCTGGGCCATGATGCGCTCGCCGTGCTTGGCGGCGAACAGCAGCGCGATCGCCTCGACCTCGGCGAACAGGTCGAGGTCCGGTGCGAGGGTGGCGATGGCGCCGTCGAGGAACATCATGTTCTTCACGAAGAGCATCAGCTCTTTCGGAAGCCGGGCGCCGATGCCGAGCAGCGTCTTGATGGAGTGCTGCATCTCGGCCACCAGCTCGTCGGCACTCAGCGCCGTCGGGTCCACCGGCGGCCGGTCGAGCCCCAGCACGTCGATGACGTGTTGCACATCGAGGTCGCCCGGGAAGGCGCCGAGGTCGCGCAGCGCGCCGACTTGGGTGGGGATGTCCGCGTTGGACGCCCCGACCACCAGCGTCAGCAGGGCGAGGCGTTTGGCCTCGGTGAGCCGGCCCGTGATGCCGAAGTCCAGCAATGCGGTCTTCCCCGACGGGAGCACGAACAGGTTCCCGCCGTGCAGGTCGCCGTGGAAGATGCCGTAGAACAGGGCACCCTCCAAGAAGCCGATCATGCCGGCGCGCACGACCGCCTCGGTGTCGATGCCCGCCGCCTGCATGCCCTCCACGTCGCCGAAGTGGAAGCCGTCGAGCCGCTCCATGACGAGCATGCGGCGCGTCACCAGCGTCGGGTGGGGGCGGGGCACGACGAAGTCGCGCTGGTCGAGCGCGGCGAAGGTGGAGGCGACATCGAGCATGTTCTCGGCCTCCAGGCGGAAGTCGAGCTCCTCCACGATCGTCTCGGCGAACAGCTCCACCAGCGCCGGCGGGTTGGCGAGCGCGGCCACGGGGATGCGGCCGACGAGGTGGGGCGCCAGCCACGCCATCACGGCGAGGTCCTGGTGCACGCGGGTCGACACCGTCGGCCGCTGCACCTTGACCACGACGGGGGTGCCGTCGCGCAGCGTGGCGGCGTGCACCTGGGCGATGGAGGCGGCGGCCAGGGGCGTGTGCTCGACCCAGGCGAAGGCCGTGGAGAGGGGGCCGCCCAGCTCCTCGGTCAGCACCCGCTCGACGACCGGCCAGGGCTCGGGCGTGACCTGGTCGCGGCACCACTTGAACTCGGCGACGAGTTCGGCGGGGAAGACCCCGTCACCCGAGGCGATGATCTGGCCCAGCTTGATGTAGGTCGGGCCCAGCTTCTCGGCCGCCACGCGGAGCCGGCGCGAGATGCCGGCGATGGACTCCGTGCCGCCGCGCCGGCGCTCCCGCAGGTACCAGAGCGCCAGCGCGCCGCCGCCGTGGCGCACGGTGGTGCCCAGCCGGCGCAGGGGCGGCAGGGTGCGGGTCCGGGTCAGGCGGGGGAGCGAGGCGGTGAGCCGGGTGCGCACCCCGGCCAGCCCGTGGCGCCAGGGCAGCGCGTCGGGGTCGACGTTCCAGGGACCCGAGTCGCTGAAGGTGCCGAATTCGGTGTCGGGGGACGCCACGGGAGCCACACGGAGAGCCTATGGGCGCGTGCGCCGGGCTCAGGGTCGGACGAGCCCCGATTGGAAGGCGAAGACGACCGCCTGCACGCGGTCGCGCAGCCCGAGCTTGGCCAGCAGCCGCCCGACGTGGGACTTGACGGTGGCCTCGGAGACGTAGAGGCGCTCGGCGATTTCCGCGTTGGACAGCCCGTCGGCCACGGCGAGCAGGACCTCGCGCTCGCGCTCGGTGAGGCTGGCCAGGGCCGGGTGCTCGTCCGCTCCGGCACCGCCGTCGGCGCCTCCGGCGCCCGCAGACAGGTCGGGCAGCGTGGCGGCGTACTCCTCGAGCAGGCGCCGGGTGATGCGGGGCGACACGACGGCATCGCCCCGGGCGACGGTGCGGATGGCCGCGATCAGCTCGGCCGGCGGGACGTCCTTGAGGAGAAAGCCGCTGGCGCCGGCCCGCAGCGCGCTGAAGGCGTACTCGTCGAGGTCGAAGGTCGTGAGGATGAGCACGCGGGTCTCCGTGCCGGCCGACGAGGCGGCGATGGCCCGGGTGGCCTCAATCCCGTCGAGCACCGGCATGCGCACGTCCATCAGCACGACGTCGGGCCGGTAGAGCTCGACGAGGCGCACGGCGTCGGCGCCGTCCGGCGCCTCGCCCACGATCTCCATGTCCTCCTCGGCCTCCAAAATCATGCGGAAGCCCTTGCGCAGGAGCGCCTGGTCGTCGGCCAGCACCACCCGGATGGTCATGCGGGGGAGGGCGCCTTGCAGTCGCGCAACGTGGCCTCGACCTCCCAGCCGCCGGCATCGCGTGGCCCGGCACTGAGGGTCCCGCCGAAAGCCGTGGCCCGCTCCGCCATGCCGGCCAGGCCGTGGCCCCCGCCCGGTGCCGCCGAGCGGCCGTTGCCGTTGCCGAGCCCGTTGCCGATGCCGTTCCCGTTCCCGTTGCCGTTGTCGGTGACCCGCACCGACACGTCCGGATCGGCGAAGGCCAGGTGCACCTCCACACTGGTCGGCTCGTGGGCATGCTTCAGGGCATTGGTGAGCGCCTCCTGCACCACCCGGTAGACGGTCAGACCGGCCGCACCGGACAGCTCGAAGGGGGAACCTTCGCGTTCGACCGAGATGTCGAGGCCGGTGGCCCGGACGCGCTCGACGAGCGCATCTGAGCTCGCGCAGCCCCGGCTGGGGGGCGAGGGAGGGGCGGCCTCTCACGTTCCCGCCGCCGCTCCCGTTCCCCTTGATCGGGTCGCCGGGCCCGGCTCCGGCGCCGGCGGGCGGCTCGTCGCGCAGGACGCCCAGCATCCGCCGCATGTCGGTCAGCGCCTGGCGGCCCGTGCTCGACACCTCGTGGATGGCCTCGGCCGCCCGCTCGGGGTTCGCCGCCTGCGCCAGCGAGGCGGCGTCGGCCAGGGTCACCATCACCTGGATGTTGTGCGAGACCACGTCGTGCATCTCGCGCGCGATGCGCGCCCGTTCCGTGACCGCGGCCAGTGACGCCTGCTGGTCACGCTCGATCTCGAGCCGTTCGGCGCGCTCGGCCAACCAGTCGAGTTGGCTACCCAGGGCCCGCACCACCACTCCGGCCAGCAAGGCGGTGAAGACGAGTCCGGTGAGGAAGACGAAGGACTGCACGTTGTTGCCCGTCAGCTCCCAGCGTGCCGTCGCCAGCACGACGCCGACTTCGAGGATGACGACGGCCGCCGCGACGAGGCGCCACTCGGACTCGAGCGCCACCGTGTAGAGCGCGACGAGCAGCGCGACGTCGGCGAGGCCCCGCTCGGCCACGAACCACTGGAGCAAGGCGACGGCGGCGATGACGAGGAAGACGGTCATCGGTGCCCGGCGGCGGAAGGTCAGCGGGAAGATCAGGGCGGCCACGAGCCACAGGCTCGGGCGGCTCGCCGACCGTTCGATGAACCAGCCGGAGCACAGGACGAACAGGCCTCCCGCCAGGACCACGTCGACGAGGGTGGCGTAGCGGCGGTCGAAGGCGCGGAGCCATTCCCAGACCCTCCAGGCTCCTTCGTCCGGGCGCTGCTGCGTGCTCACCGCTGGCGTGCCGCTCCAACCATTCCGGGGCCGGAGCCTCTCTGGAAACAGCCACGCGGGATACAGGTGACGTGAGCTTGGGGCCATCGGATCCTTCGTTCCCGGGCGGGAAGACCATGCTAGTGCCGCCTGAGCTGGGCCTCTGGTCGGGAACCACCCCGGTCGCATCTCTCCAGCCTCCCTGGTGGGGGCCGGACCGGTGTTCCTCCCCAGGGATGAAACCTGGGGAGGCGGATCATTCCTGCGGACGATGCACCGAAGCGGGCAGCGGCCTTACGTTCGAAGGGTCAAGCCTTCGGGCGGCGCGAGGAAGCGGGTGTGGTCCGCCCCGAGCACACGGCGCACCTCGCGTCGCCCGTGGTTGGCACTGTCTGGTTGGCACTGTCTGGCTGGTTGGCACCGTCCGGGCGCCCTCCCCGACAGGTGCCGGTCAGCGCGCCCGGGCGGCCGCCTCCCGGCAGGCTTCGAGGTCGTCGAAGGCGCGTGCGACGTCATCCGCGCGTGAAGGCGAAGAAGAGCGCGGCCACGGCGTCGGCGCCGGCCTCGGCGTAGCCCTCCACCCATGCAGGCGTGAGCTGGTTGAAGTAGGGGCACACCGTGATGCGCACGTCGGCCCGGCTGCGCCCGACGGCCTGGAGCTCCACGTCGAGCTCCGCCAGCCCGGCTGCGAGCTCGTCGGGCGAACGGTTGAAGGTGTGCCAGCCCTGCCCGTGACGCGCCACCCGCCGGAGCGCCGCGGCTGTCTCGCCGCCGATGTGGATCGGGGGCGGCTGCTGCACGGGCTTGGGGAACATCTGGCAGTCGGGCAGGTCGTAGACCTCGCCGTGGAAGGACGACGTGTCGTCGGCCCAGAGCGTGCGCAGGACCTCGAGGTACTCGTCCGTGCGGCGGCCCCGGCGCTCCCACGGCACGTTGAGCACGTCGAACTCCTCCTTGAGCCAGCCCACGCCGATGCCGAGGTCGACCCGCCCGCCGGACAGCCAGTCGAGCGAGCTGACCTCCTTGGCCGTGTAGACGGGATTCCGCTGGGGGAGCAACAGCATGGCCGTGCCGAGGCGGACGCTCGAGGTCCTCGCCGCCAGGTAGGTCAGCGTGATCATCGGCTCGAGCAGCCCGGAGCCGGGCGGGGCCGGGATGCGCCCGTCGTCGGCGTAGGGGTAGTGGCTCTCGTACTGCTCGAAGAGCACGACGTGCTCGCCCACCCAGATGGTCCCGATGCCGCGCTCCTCGGCCCCTTCGGCGACGGCGTCGAGCAGACCGGCGGTGGTCATGGGGCTGGCCGTCGGCATCCACAGGTCGAACTTCATGTCACGCTCCCAGTCCTCGGCACACGAAGGCGCACATCTCGTCGGCGGCCTGGGCCGCCGGGATCGGGTCGGGCTCGCCGGCCCGGACCGAGAGCGCGCCGTAGATCTGCTGGCCGACCAGCACCACCGCCCGCTCGGGGTCGATGTCGGCTCGGAAGTCGCCGTTGGCCATGCCGGCCACGACGAGGTCCTCCAGCACCCGGATCATGTCGAGCCCGATCATCATGAGCGCGCCACCGACGGCCTCTGACCCGGCGGCCGTGGTGGTCGACTGCGTGGCCATGGCGAGGCGGAAGAAGGCGGGGCTCTCGTCAATGCGCTCGAGCGCACCGAGGATCAGCCGGCGCAACCGCGCCACGGGCGGGGCGGTGTCGTCCGCGACGAGGGCAATGGTGTCCTGCAGGCGCTCGTACATGGACTGCACGCAGGCGCGCAGGAGGTCGTCGCGGTTGGCGAAGTAGACGTAGACCGTGGAGCGGGCGACGCCGGCTTCGACGGCGATCTCGTCCATGGAGACGTCCGTGGTGCCGCGCTCGCCGAAGAGCCGGCGCGCCGTGTCGATCAACTGGTCGCGCCGGAAGTCTCGGATGACGTCCTTCAGCGCGTCGGGCGCGCGCCTGGCCACCGCTACCTCGCCCGCCTCAGATTCCGGCCGGCTCAGGCGCCGACGCGAGCGGAGGGGGTGAATGCCACGGGAAGGTGCTTGACGCCATTGATGAACTGGGACTGTAGGCGCTGCACATCGCCGTCCTGGCGGATGTCGGGCATGCGGTCCAACAGGTGTTCGAACATCACCCGGATCTCCATCCGGGCCAGGTTGGTCCCCAGGCAGAAGTGGGGCCCGCCGCCCCCGAAGGCGATGTGCGGGTTGGGGTCCCGGCCGATGTCGAAGGTGTCGGGGTCGCTGAACGTGTCCTCGTCCCTGTTGGCCGAGGCGTGGAAGAACACCACCTTGTCGCCCGCCGCGATCGCGGTCCCACTGAGCTCTGTGTCGACCATGGCGGTGCGCCGGAAGTTCATGACGGGCGACACGAAGCGGAGCATCTCGTCGACGGCGGTCGGGAGCAGGCTGCGGTCGTCCAGCAACCGCTGCCACTGTTCGGGGTTCTGGAAGAACGCGTGCATGCCGCCGGACATGAGGTTGCGGGTGGTCTCGTTGCCCGCCACGGTGAGGAGGAGGAAGAAGAGCTCGAGCTCCATGTCGCTGAGGCGCTCCCCGTCGATCTCGACGGTCGTGAGTGCGCTCATGAGGTCGGCGTGGGGATCGATCCGCTTCTTGGCGAACAGCTCGGAGGCGTAGGCGTAGAGCTCCATGGCGGAGGTCAAAGCCAGCTCGGCCTGATCCTGGTACTCGGGATCCTCGTTGCCGACCATGCGGTTGGACCACTCGAACATGCGGTGGCGGTCGACTTGGGGCACACCGAGCAGCTCGGCGATGACCTGGAGGGGGAGCTCGGCGGAGATCTGGGTGACGAAGTCGGCCTCGCCCTTCTCGATCACCTCGTCGATGATGGCGTCGGTGGAGCGGTGGATGCTCTCCTCGAGGTCACGCACCATGCGGGGGGTGAACCCCTTGTTGACGAGGCGCCGGTAGCGGGTGTGGAGGGGCGGATCCATGTTGAGCATCATCAGGCTCTGCTGGGCCACCTCGTCGGCCCCGAGCTCGAAGGGCATGGTGCCCTGGGCGGCCGAGCTGAAGCGCTCGTAGTCACGGTTGACCGCGACGCAGTCCTCGTAGCGGGTCACGGCCCAGAAGCCGGGGCCGCCGGGCTCGTCCTGCCAGTGGACGGGGTCGGTGCGGCGCAGGTGGGCCAGCCAGGCGTGGGGGACACCGTCCACGAAGGACCGGGAATCCGAGAGGTCGACCGGGGTGGTGTCTGCCAGGGTGCTCATGGAACGACAACTCCTCTGATGTATCGGACACACTGTCCGATACCCCGGATGATAAGTCCGGGAGCCGACTGCGTCAAACATGCGCTTGGCCAGCGACGTCGTGGTGGCCCACGTGGTCCTGTCAGGAAGCGGATGCACCTGGTCACGCCCCGCGAGGAGGTTCAGGTCTGGGGCGTCCCGTCCGTGGGGCCCGACAGGGTCGACCGATGCCCCCGGCATGATGGCCACGGATTTCGTCGGATCGTCGGGGTCGAGGACCACTCGCACACGCTGGTCGGCGTCAGGTGGCTCGCCCGGCACGGCGGCCACGATCGCAATCTCGTCGGCGGGGGGAGCGAAGACGGCCTGCAGGCCCCGAGCGATGCCGGTGCCGATGCCGCCGATGGCCGAGGATTGCCTGCGCCAGTGGTCGAAGCCCACCGCGCCTGCTTCCTCGCGTGACTGTTCTGTCACATCGTCCAGAGTCGATGCGCTGGGGTCAGCCGGATTTACGTCGCCATCCGTTGCCATGGACGCCATTCTCCCAGGGATCACCGGAACACGTTCGGCGTGACGGCGACGCGATCCCTGCGCCTACTCATCACGCCGTACGTCCAAGGCGTGATGAGAACTGCTCAATAGGCCGACTGCAGGAAGCGGACGGTGTTCTCGCTGAGCGAGGAAACCAGCGAGTTGAACGCCTGGTCGAACTCCAGCTCGGTTTCGGCCTGGCTCATGGCCAGGAAGATGGAGCGCAAGCCAGCGTCGGTGCCCTCGAAGTCCGCCGCCGAGCGAACGATCGCGACGACCTCGGCCCGTCGCTCTTCGAACGTCCGCGTGTCCTGTTCGCCGTACATCTCAGAGAGTCGCATGATCGGTTGGAGCTCCTCGTAGAGTTGTCGTTCCGCACCGAACGACGGAGCTCTCTCCTCATGTTGTAGATCGGACCGTTGGCCACACGAATAAGCCAAAAGACCTACTCAGGGGCGCAATTGTCGATCCGTTGTGTTGCGGAAGTACATGATGAGGTCACGCAACTCGAGGGGACCTCTGCGGGGTCAGGCTGTCTCAACGGGCGACGGGGTGGCCTGCTCTCGAATGATTGTCCAGAGGGGCGTCACGGCGAGCACCACGCCGATGGACACCAAGACCACCTGCCAGACCCATTGGGAGGGATGGCGGTTGAATGGATCGTTGGACAGCGGCCAGACGACCAATGTGGTGATCACCGTCGCGATCCACATGAACGTGTTCCATCCCGCGGCATGGCGCAGCACGTCGCGCATGATCAGCAACAGAGCGACAATCATGACGATGACCGGCAGCCAGTGCCTGGCATTTTCATCCCATGAGTGCCGCCATACGAAGATGACCGGCTCGCTGTAGACCAGCGAAACCATGATCAGCCAGGCGATGACCGTCTGGCGGATGTGACCGTGCACGACGTCGACCACGACCAGGATGACCGCCAACGCCAGGAAGTAGTAGGAGAAGAGGTTGTCCTCGAAGACGAGACGAAGGCTCAGACAGACGGCGACGAGCGAAACCAAGGCGGGAGGCTGCAGTGCAGCAGATCCGAGTCGGCGTTGTACGAGCCATGCCACGAGAAGACAAGCAACGAGTGGGGCGATGCGAGATACCTGAACGAGGAGCGTGCTGGGAAGATGGATCTCCCACAACACCGTCGTGCCACGGCCGACGGCGTTTCCTGAACCAAGGAAGATGGTGTGGGCGGCGGATCCGGAGGTCAAGAGCAGAAGAGGCAGGTCGATGACGACTACTCCCACAACGGCTCCGATCACGTAGCGGAGTTTTTGCGCGGCTGGTGCGACCACGAACAGCGGAATGGCGACGAGGATGCCGAAGGGTTGCGCGAGCACGGCCAATGCGGTGAAGACGCCGGAACCGATCCACCGGGAGCGGAGTGCGAAGCCAAGCGCAGCGAGTGAGAAACCCATGGCCACGATGTCCTGTGGATGGGCGTACATCTCAATGCTCATCCACAAGGGCGGGAGGCAGGCCACGAGAACGAGCGTCGCCGGCTCCCAGCCCGTCCGTCCTCTCCCGGAGGCCCGGAGAACCGAGAGCAATCCCCCCATGAGGACGAGCCAACCGACGCAGGCGCTCCACAGGGTCGGGAAAACCGCCCCCGTCTTCTCGGACCAGCGCACCATGGCGTCGATGGCGTGATTGCAATTGTGCCCGAGCGCGGGTCCGGTCGGGAAGGTGGCGCCGTGGCCTATTTGTGTGACGAATCCAACAGCGCCATTGATCAGCGGAAAAACTGGCGAGGCGTAGGCGGGAACGCTGGCGGGGTGAGGGGGGTACATGCACACCAGCTGCCCGTGTGCGACCGCCCAGGTCGGATAGATGATCTCGAACGCGTCGCCGACCGCGGGGCCACCGGGTATCGCGATGCACGCCATGAAGACGCCGGTGGCCACGATGTATCCGACGACACACCACGGAGTGGAAAGCGGACGCGTGAACCACGACTGCTTGGTGTCGGCTGTGTCGACGTCAGGAACCGGGAGAGTGTTCGCCATTCCTCGTTTGAGTGACCGTGAACCAGGTGGAGCTTGCCAGCTACGGGTACGTGGCAGGTTAGCCAGCCTGACGTCGAAAAAGGGGGACTGTCGACCTTCCGATACGCCGGACAAACAGTGCGCACGATCCAACAGGAGAAATGCCCTGACCAGTAGCGTTGCGTCGATGACGCCGCCAGCAGACCGCTAGATCGCGCTGGCATGCTCGGATTGCTGATTGGGCTGTGCGCCGTTCTGGGCCTGGCCGTCGGATCGTTCTTGAATGTCGTCATCTACCGGGTACCCAGAGGCGAGTCGATCGTTTCGCCTCGGTCCGCCTGCCCGTCGTGCGGCACGCCGATCAGGGAGATGGACAACATCCCCGTTGTGTCCTGGCTGCTGCTCCGGGGCCGTTGCCGGCACTGCCAGGCGCCGATCTCCCCTCGCTATCCGCTGGTCGAGTTGTGCTGTGCCGCCCTCTTCGCCGGCACGGCTGCCCGTTTCGGGTACAGGTGGGATCTCCCGGCCTTCCTCGCCCTGTTTGCGGGGCTCTTGGCGCTCTCGTGCATCGACGTCGAACAGATGATCCTTCCGAAGAAGATCGTGTACCCGCTCACCGTGGTCGTGGCTGCGCTGCTGCTCTTGCCGGCAGCGGTGACGGACAATTGGCACGCCTATCTGGTCGGGGTCCTCTGCGCGGCGGGATGGTTCGTCGTGTTCTTCGCCATGAATCTCGCCAGTCCGCGGCTCCTGGGTTTCGGGGACGTGCGGCTGTCCGTCGTCCTCGGCCTCTCGCTCGGGTGGCTGGGTATCGGCTACGTCTTCCTGGGTTTCTTCGCGGCGAACCTCATCGGCGCTGTGGTCGGGCATCTGGCTTGATCGCGACCAAGCACATGGAGCGGCAGAGCCGGGTGCCCTACGGCGTCTTTCTGGCCTCGGGGTGCGCCGTCGCCGTGTTCGCCGGTCCCGAGCTTCTGCGACCCTTCACCCACTACACGATCTGATTGGACGCCCGACTGGCTGCGGCCAGCCCCTAGCGAACGAGCTCCATCCGCAGTCCCTGCTCGTCCCATTCGGGATCGCTCGGGATGCGGATGGCGGCCTTGGCGAAGATCCTTCTGGCCGTCCAGAGGATCGCAGCTGCATCGAGCAGGTGCGACAGGGAGGCTCCGGGAACCTCGGCTGTCGATGATCCTGAGCGACGCCGGGCATCTTCGCCTCCACCAAGGTCGCGCCGCTCCGCCATGCCCTTCTCCGAGTACTTCGACCAGCGCATCGGGACGTCGTCGTTCAGCTGAAAGAAGCTCAGGTCGGCGTTCACTTCATAGATCGGTGCGTTGCCGAAACGGCGCCATCTCGCGAGCGACCTCCTGGTAGCGGGGGAGAAGGGTCCGGCTGATGGCGTCGATGTTGTCGGGCAGCAGCTCGGTGCCTTCAGGCGAATCGACCGCGACCGGCGCGCTCTTCACCGCGGACGCCCGCCGACCGAGAAGGAGCTCTCGCCTCCCGGTCACAGCTTCGGCCGCCGACTGCGGCCTTGTCGAGGCCGCCCACCGGGGCGTTCAGGGCGATGACGGAATATGCCGGGCGCATGTCGACCACGTCGACGAAGCTGTCTATCCGGACTGGGTCCTCGGGAGCAGAAGATCGTGCCTTGGAGCTTGGCTGCCGGCGACGAGCCAGCCCCCACGGCAGGGCGTGACGCCCGCCACGAGCGAGTACGGCAGGTTCGGGCCGCGTCGTAGGGAGGTCTCAGGTGTCACGCAGTGGAGAGCATGGCACCCCGGTGGCTGAGCATGCGCTCGAGCTCCTTGGGGTGCGCCGAGATGGCCATGGCGTCATCGTAGGTGACCACGTCCGACGTCGAATCAGGTCCACCAGGCTGGCCTCCAGGGTGCACATGCCTTCCTGCTGGTTCGTCGTGATGACGTTGAGCAGCTGGTTGGTCTTTCCCTCCCGGATGAGGTTCCGCACGGGGTTGTTCGCCACCAGGATCTCGAAGGCGGCGACCATGCCGCCGCCGATCCGCGGCACCAGGCGCTGAGCGATGACCGCACCGAGGGATGCCGCGAGCTGCACCCGGATCTGCTCCTGCCGGAAGGCCGGGAACACGTCGATGATCCGGTCGATCGCCTGGGCGGCGTCGTTGGTGTGCAGGGTCGAGAAGACGAGGTGGCCCGTCTCGGCCAGGGTCAGGGCGAGCTGAATCGACTCGAGGTCGCGCATCTCGCCGACGAGGAGGACGTCGGGGTCCTCGCGGAGGGCGGAGCGCAGGGCCCGTTCGAACGACGGGCTGTCGAGGCCGATCTCGCGCTGGTTGACGGCAGAGAGGTTGTGCTCGTGGACGTACTCGACGGGATCCTCGATGGTGAGGATGTGCAGAGCCCGCGTCTCGTTGATGCGGGCGATGATGGAGGCGAGGGTGGTCGACTTGCCGGATCCGGTCGGACCCGTGAGGAGCACGAGGCCACGGGGGAGTCGGGCCAGCCACTCGGCGATCGGTGGCAGTCCGAGCTCGTCGAAACTGGGGATGTCGGAGGGGATCATCCGGAGGGCCAGCGCCAGCTCGCCCTTCTGGCGGAAGGCACTGCCACGCAGCCGGGCCTTGTCCTGCCACGTGAGCGAGAAGTCGACGTCCTGGTGCTCCTTCAGGATCGCCTCCTGCTCGGGGCTCAACATGTCGTGAACGAGGTCTGCGATCTCGGCGCCCGTCAGCACCGGCTCGCTCTCGAGCGGGCGGAGACCACCGTCCACCCTGACCCGTGGCTTCGAGCCACTGGCGAGCAGCAGGTCCGAACCCTGCTGGTCCCAGAGGACCTGCAGCCACGGGTCGATTCGTTCGTTGTAGGTCACGGCGTCACTTCCGTCTCTTTCGGTGCACGTCGTTCCGTGCGAAAGCCAAAGCGCCCGGCCCGGAGGGCCGGGCGCTTTGGTTCGCATCTAACTGTGTCGCTACTACGAGATGGTGCCGCAAGCTCCGGTGAACGTCGAACGGCGACCCGGTAGCGCCGATCGCAACCTGAACCGTCTGTCGCTGTCGAGCTGATCGCGTAGCCGTTGGCCGTCGCCGGCAGCGAGTGCAGGTACTGGGCGTCCCGCGTCAGCGCGTCGATCGTGGTGGGCCAGCGCCCGTGTGGCGGCCTGGTACGCGTCGGCGGCAACCTCCACCGACTTCGCGTCCGTGGTGCACGCAGCCGGCTTGCTCTGACCGCGTCACACCCGTCAGGGAGAAGACCACGATCGCGGCGAGGATGCCGAGCACCACAATGACGATGAGCAGTTCGATCAGGGTGAAGCCGCTTTCGCTGGCTCGCCCGACTGCCTGCGCTCCATAATTTCGCGATAACGCTTAAACACGCGCCATACCGCCTTTCTTGGTCGGGCTCGCCGGCCCGTCTCTATGTGTTGGATAGAGGTATCCGGCTGGACCCTCCGTTTCGCCAAGATGCCATTGATGGCAACGGCCATTGTAACCCTGCAATCGGCGATTTTTCAAGCAACTCAGTACTATTTGCCCTGGTGAGTTGATGTTTTGTTGCTTTCCCGTTGTGTCTGCGCTCTCGGAGAACATTGCCTAGATATCGACAACGGAGGACGACCTTTAGCGTCTTGCGCAACGAATTTGTGTCGCGAAGAAACGGCCTGCGGATCTGCACATCACGCCAGGAAGTCCGACATGGTGACCGCTAACCGCCGACGTTGACTTGGCGGTAGATCCCGTACATGGCCGAGACCAGCGCGACGGCGACGAAGCCGACGATCAGGCCCATGAAGATGATGATGGCCGGCTCGAACAAGCTCGTGAAGTGCTTGACCTTGATCTCGAGCTCCCGGTGGTAGAAGGCGGCCGCCGTCGAGAGCTGCTTGTCCAGCGTTCCCGTCTCTTCGCCGACCCGGAACATCTGGCGGGCCGCACCCGGGAACAGCCCGGTCTCCGCCAGCGGGACCGCAAGTCCCTGCCCTTCCATCATCTGCTCCCGGATGTGGTTGATGCCCTTGGTGTAGACCGCGTTGTTCGAGGCCTCGGCGGTGACGGCCATGGCCCGAGGAAGGTCGACGCCAGCCGTGACGAGCGAGGCCAGGACGCGGCATACCCGCTCGACGATGGCGGCCTGCAGGAGGCCGCCGGCTACGGGAAGCTTCAGGATCACCGAGTCCAGCCATGCCCGACCTCGCCGCGAGCGCCGCAACGCGACGAAGGAGACGACCGCGAGCAGGATCACCGCGGCGATGGCCCACCACCAGTGCTGATGAAGCCCGAAATGCTCAGCAGCATCCGCGTCGGAAGCGGAAGCTTCGCATTGAGCGAGGAGAAGAAGGTCCTGAACTTCGGGAGGACGAACGTCGCCAGGACGACGACGGTGACGATGGCCATGACGGCCACGACGGCCGGGTAGATCAGGGCCGATGTCACCGCCGAGCGAGCCTCGATGTCCGTCTCGAGGTATTGGGCGAGCTCGAGCAGCACGGTGTCGAGGGTTCCGGTCAGTTCCGCCGACTCGAGGACGGCGACGTAGTAGCGGGGAAACGCCTCGGGATGTGACGGCCGCCGCTGAGGCGAAAGTGTCTCCGGCCTGGAGCTCGCCGACCATGTCGAGGAAGCACCTTCTTGAGGAGCTTGTCGGTCGTCTCCTCTGCGATGACCTCCAGGCCTCCATGATCGGGATGCCGGCCTCGACGAACACGCTCAGCTGCCGGGAGAAGTGCATGACCTCCTTGCGCGAGACCGTCTTCTTCGTGATCTCGAACTTGAGGACGCTCTTGTGCTCCTTGACGTCGATCGGCTGGAGTCCGCGCTGAATGAGCATGAGGTGCGCCGCGCTGACGGACGCAGCCTTCTCGGTCCCGCTGACCTTGTTGCCGCTCTCGTCGAGGGCGCTATAGCGGTAGGTCTCTAAGGTAGTCATGGCGCTCTCCTCATTCTCACAACGCGTAGATGCTTCTGATGACTTCGGACACCGTCGTGATGTCCTGTGCGACCAGATCGATCGCTTCGGTCCGCAGCGACCGCATGCCTTGTCGCTCCGCCAGTCGCCGCAGCTCGTCCTGGGTCGCCCAGCCGACGACCAGTCGCTTGATCTCGGGCGTGATCCGCAGCAGCTCGTAGACGCCGATCCGCTCCTGGTACCCAGTTCCGCTGCAGAAGTTGCAGCCCGGCCGCGAACGAACTCGCGTCTTCTCGGGGCCTCCGCTCTCCTCGTAGAAGGCCCGCTCCGCATCGGTCGGAACGTAGGGGGCCTTGCAGGAGGGGCAGATCCGCCGAACGAGGCGCTGGCCGACGATCCCGATGACCGAGGAGGCGACGAGGAACGACTCGATGCCCATGTCGAGGAATCGGTGGAGCGCCGAGACGGAGTCCGTGGCGTGCAGCGAGGAGAGGACGAGGTGACCGGTCAGGGCCGACTGCACCGCGATCCGGGCCGTCTCGACGTCTCGGATCTCGCCGACGAGAATGACGTCGGGGTCCTGTCGCAGGATCGACCGGAGTCCCGTCGCGAAGGTCAGCCCGGCCTGCTCGTTGGTCTGGATCTGATTGATCGCGGGGAAGACGTACTCGACCGGGTCCTCGATCGTCATGACGTTGCGGGTGGGGTCGGTGATCTCGGTCAGCGTGGCGTACAGCGTCGTCGTCTTGCCGCTCCCGGTCGGTCCGGCGCAGAGAACCATGCCGAACGGCGCCCGCACGAAGTCGGAGTAGGTCTCGGCGCTTTCGTGGGGCATGCCGAGCTCGCTGAGGCGCAGGACGGACCGTGTCCGGTCGAGGACCCGCATGACGCACTTTTCGCCCCAGATGGTGGCGACCGTCGCGACCCGGACGTCGACCTCTTTTCCGTCGATCTCGGTGCGAAGCTGGCCGTCCTGTGGCCGGCGGCGCTCGACGATGTTCATGCCGGCCATGATCTTGATGCGGCTGATCAGCCCGACGCCCATGGACGAGGGGAGCGTCAGTACTTCCTTCAGCGCGCCGTCGATCCGGTAGCGGACCCGGATGCCCAGTTCGGAGGGCTCGATGTGGACGTCCGATGCCCGGTCGCGCATCGCCTGGGTCAGGATGCGACCGACGACTTGGACAACCGGGGCATCCTCGTCCACGGCGTCAGGCGTGACCGTCGTGGTGTCGACTCCCCGACGCCGGGTCCCTCGACCGCTTCGAACGCCTGGACGAGATGGTCGAGTCCGCCGATCGCCCGGTAGTTGTTCTCGATGGCCCGGCGAA
Source organism: uncultured Acidimicrobiaceae bacterium (assembly GCA_963753115.1). Lineage (GTDB taxonomy): Bacteria > Actinomycetota > Acidimicrobiia > Acidimicrobiales > RAAP-2 > Bog-473. Next base: position 40,717 of record CAVWBB010000002.1, on the reverse strand, counting down.
TCTCGGAGAGTGGCGCGAGCATGGGGCGGATGGCCTTGCCGCTCGTCCTCCGTAGCAGGTCAGGAGTTCGTTCGAGGGCTGGTCGGCCATCGCGACGTGGAGGCCGACCTCATCCAGCATCATCGGAATGACGAAATGCTCACGAGCCATGGAATCGGGAATCAGGTCGAGCGCCTCCTGCTCTGGGGACGTCTGCCGGAGGTCCGCAACGTCCATGCCGTAGAGCTCAGCACGGGCCGAAATCAGGTCGTGCTCGTCGAGGATCTGCATGCTGACGAGGACGTCGCCGAAGTCGGCACCCGGCCGGCGGATCCGTTGCCAGCGCATGCTCGATCTGCGCTTCGGTGGCCAGATTTCGCTGCAGCAGCACCTTCTGCAGGCGAAGCGCGGCCCGCCCGTTCAGTCGGGCGCGGGTTGCACGTTGCTCGCGGTGCGGCGGCGGACGGCTCGATCTCCTCGGTCCGACTGATCCTTCCTCGGTCCGACTTCTCTTCCGCGTGCCATCACGGCGTCCCTGGCTGAGAAGAGGTCACGAGAGAACCCGGGCAGTTGGCCGTGCTTGTGGGACCGCCGGCCACTAGCGCTATGACGCGATGGGGTCAGCAGTGTCGCGGTGCCCAATCGCCAAGTCTCCATGGTGAACTCCCGAGTGGACCGCCTCCACTCCTGAACATGTACATGCTCTGCATGCCGAATAGAGAGCATCGTGGCGGACACCGCCACGTTCCAGCATCGGCAGATGCGAGTTGTCTAAAGTGGCAGGTTCGGAGTCCGTATAACAATCCGGAACAACGGAGTGCACCACTGCCGCCCCGATCGGCCACCTCTTCGCCGTTTCGGTGTCGTTCTCTCCCATGCTTGATCACGATCCTTTACGTGAAGGTGAAGAGGTCGGCCGGCTCGTTGTAAGGCTGTGAGGATCCTGCAGCCGGAGGGAAGCGAAACAACGGGAAGTACTGCGCATTGACCGTCAGGCCGTTTGATGGGACGGTGAAGGTCATGGTTGTCGAATTCGTCACCGACGACGAGACGTTGATTTGGTTGCCAGCGGGGTTCCCGTTGCTGTTCAGGTAGAGGGCGACGGTCGAACCGGTAAGGAAGTTTGCGCCCGTCAGCGTGATTTGGGCGCCAGGCCCAGCGCTGCACGTACCGTTCGCTGCGGGGCACGACCCATTGGCCGAGGACCGAGGCTGATGATGATCGGGACCTGGATCGAGTACCTGAAGTTGGGGGCGCCCACGAGGGAGCTGTAGAGGTTGTAGACCTCGACCTGAACGTAGTAGTCGCCCGCAGTATTAACGGCGGGTGTCAAGGCGGTCATCGTGTCGTAGGTCGACCCTGTGCCTGGGGGCGAGATACTCACCACGCTTCCTGCCACACACGATCCGCCGCCGGTGGGGCAGAAAAAGACTGAGCAGGGAACTGAGGATTCGCCGAGGCATTCCAGAATCCGGTGCCTTGGATGGTGACCGTTGTGTTCCCGATCGTAGAACCTGCGGTCACGCCGACGAGGCCGACTACTGTTGGCGTCACGGCATTGTAGGTGTAGGTGGGTACGAAGCTCGTGAACTTGTTCGCGGTGGTTTGGCTCGTGCCACCCGTCGTGGACACCGTTACGAAATACGTCGTTCCAGCGACGAACAGGATGGAGAGGTCACCTGGATGCAGTTGGGAGGAGCACAGACACCCACGACCGACGGCAAGACCGTCGCTGCCGCCGGAGCGACATAGGTCGTTCCGCCGACGCCCTGTTGAATGAAGTTGACTGTCTCACCGCTGGTGAAGTCGGTTCCCTGAATGGTCGCGGTGGTGCCGCCGCTCGTGGGACCGGACGAGGGCGAGATTGCGTTGGACCTCGGCACGACCGGACTCCACTTGCCCAGCTGACCTGTGTCCATCGTCTCCCCGCAGGAGCCGTTACCCGGTGAGTTGTTGATCGGCTGAATCGGTGTACATCGTGTCGGATTCGGTGAGGGTGAGGCGGCACCTCCCGTCGGATAGTCGTAGAACGCAACGATGTCTTGGAGAGCGGGGCTCGGCCTCGCAGTCCACCGGCAGGGGTGCGAGCTGGTGGGCGTCGCCATATACACGCAGGCGGAGTAGGTAAAGACCCTGGTGTTCGCACTGAATGGCTGCCACACCATGGAGCAGTAGACGTTGACGAGGTTGTTACTCGATTCGTTGGGGACCTGATAGGAGGCGCAGAGCTCGGGTGATGGGTTGTTCAGGAAAGGGGTGGGGGAGCCCGCGTCGAACTGGTAGCGCGTGTTCTGAATGGCCAGGTTTACGCCGGAGGTGAGCCCGAGCTCCACGTTCCGCTCGTTCTGAAACGTACCCGTCGCGGACAGGCTGGTGTCGACCCAAGTGAGCAGACCGGTGACGATCAAACTGACGGCGACCAGGAAGATGAGGGCCAATATGAGGATCGCCCCCGACTCGTCGCCAGACCGTGGCGTGACGTCGTCACGGTCCGCGCGCCACCAGGATGCGAGCGCGTGGGCACGGCCAGTCGAGTGAGTCGACCGGGTATCGGTGCGAGATCGCTCTGTGTGACGGGTCCTAGAAGCCACTTAGGCTCCCAGACGTGATGTTCGCTGTGTAGGCAGAGTTGCCGGACTGGTCCGCCATGTTGGCGTCCGCCCCGTAGGCCGGGAAGCCGGCGGTGACGTTGGTGCCGACGGTCACGAGGCCGCTAGTGTGCTGTGCCCCCAGCGTGAACGTGAGGGTGTCATTGTTCGGGTTCCAGGCGACGGTCGATCCCGTGAAGCTCAGGGTGCCGGTTCCTGACACATAGTTCCCGGACCCCAGGGAAACCGTGCCGAAGTTGCCCCCACCACAGGTCGCCGATGTCGCAGTGAACGAATCGGGATTGCGGCGATTTCCGTTCGTAAAGGTGATCGTTGCGTCCGAGACCATCTGGATGCCTGAGTTGTCCCATGACGAACAAATCGTGGAAGCATCCAATTGCTCGCTGAATGAAACCGTGGCGGTATCGCTGGAGTCAGACGTCTTCGAGATCCCCCCATTCGACAGTACGATGTCCTCGGGGGCCGGTTCGTTCGCGTCGTAGACAAACGGGAAGACATCGCTCGTGGTGGACCCCTGCTTTGCCTGAGCGAAATATTGGACACCGGTCGAGAGAACCTGATTCCCCGTACTCGCTGTTGTCCACGGGTTGGAAGGCGAGGTGCCGGTGGCGACGCTGGTCACCGTGTGGCCGCCTGTGGTGGGGCACGGAAACACGTTTTCGTTGCAGACAGTGACAGTGACGTCAGTCGTCGCGCCGTTTGCTCCGGTCCCGGAGAACGTGACTTCCCTTCGGTTCGTGTTTCCGGTGTTGTTGACGCTCAGGATCGAGAGCGCAGTCACGTTGAAGCTCTGCTGGGCCTGTGCCGCCGCGTTGTAGTTGGTGTTGCCGAGCTGGTCGGCGTTGACCACGCAGGTGCCGGACCCGACGAAGGTGAAGACCGACCCGTTGGTGCCGCCCGAGGTGCACACCGTCGTGGATCCCGAGGTGAAAGTCACCGTGTTGCCAGAGCCGCCGCCTGTGGCGGTCGCCGAGTAGGTTGCTCCCCCCACGGTAGCGCCGCTCGGCGCGGTGGAGGTAAAGGAAATGGTTTGGGTCCCCTTGCCGACGGTCATGGTCTGCTGCGCCTGGACCGCCGCGTTGTAGTTGGTGTTGCCGAGCTGGTTGGCGTTGACCACGCAGGTGCCGGACCCGACGAAGGTGAAGACCGACCCGTTGGTGCCGCCCGAGGTGCACACGGAGGTGGATCCCGAGGTGAAGGTCACCGCGTTGCCCGATGCCCCGCCGGTGGCAGCAGCGGTGTAGGTGGCGCCTCCCACCGTGGCGTTGCTCGGCGCGGTGGAGGTGAAGGTGATGCTTTGGGTCCCCTTGCCAACGGTCACGCTCTGCTGCACCTGAGTGGCCGCGCTCCAGACGGCGTTCCCGCCTTGGTTGGCGTCGAGCTTGCAGGTGCCGGCGGCGTTGAAGCTCACGACGCCGCTGCCGTTGATGGAACACACCGTTGAGGTCGATGCGTCGACGGTGATCGTCACAGCCAGCCCTGACGTGGCGGTTGCCGTCGGCGTGTAGGTGGCACCCCCCACTGTTGCCGTGGTAGGCGCCGTCGAGTTGAACGATGATGGTCTGGTTGCTCTTGACCGTGATGTTCTGCTGGACCTGGGTTGCCGCGTTCCAGGTGCCGTTGCCAGCCTGGTTGGCATCCAGAGTGCAGGTGCCCGCGGCGGTGAAGCTCACGTCGCCGCCGTTGATGGAGCAAACCGACGAGCTTGCAGCATCGACGGTGATGGTCACGGGCAGGGCAGAGGTGGCGGTTGCGTTCGGTGTGTAGGTGGTGCCTCCGACCGTCGCATTGCCCGGTGCCGTCGACGTGAATGAGACGGTCTGGTTCTTCCTGACCGCGAAGGTCTGCTGCGACCTGGACCGCCGCGTTGTAGTTGGTGTTGCCGAGCCTGGTTGGCGTTGACCACGCAGGTGCCGGACCCGACGAAGGTGAAGACCGACCCGTTGGTGCCGCCCGAGGTGCACACGGAGGTGGATCCCGAGGTGAAGGTCACCGCGTTGCCCGATGCCCCGCCGGTGGCAGCAGCGGTGTAGGTGGCGCCTCCCACCGTGGCGTTGCTCGGCGCGGTGGAGGTGAAGGTGATGCTTTGGGTCCCCTTGCCAACGGTCACGCTCTGCTGCACCTGAGTGGCCGCGCTCCAGACGGCGTTCCCGCCTTGGTTGGCGTCGAGCTTGCAGGTGCCGGCGGCGTTGAAGCTCACGACGCCGCTGCCGTTGATGGAACACACCGTTGAGGTCGATGCGTCGACGGTGATCGTCACAGCCAGCCCTGACGTGGCGGTTGCCGTCGGCGTGTAGGTGGCACCCCCCACTGTTGCCGTGGTAGGCGCCGTCGAGTTGAAGGTGATCGTCTGATTCCCCTTGTTGTTCTCGACGAATGTGGCTGACAGAAGCGCTGCCGAAGCCGTGATGTTGTACGTGCCATTAGTGACGGTTGCGGTCAAGGTCGATGACGTTGCCGTGCCGGCGGCAGTTGTGGTCTGCGTGCAGATGTAGGTCTGCGGATTCGACCCGCACGCGGCGAACGATGCGCTGGCGCCGGAGCTGGGGGCAATGAAGCTCACGGCCACCCCGGAAACCGGGTTGCCGTAGGCATCCGTCGCCGTGGCCACGAGCTTGTTGGCGAACGCGCTATTGACATCGGCGGACTGATTCGCGCCGGACGTCGCGGTCAAGACGCTGGCAGCAGCCGGATTCACCGTGAACGAGGTCGAGGTCCCGCTGACGCCGCCGGAGGTCAGCTTCAGCGTCGTGCTCTGTGCGTCGAAGAGCGTGATGGAAGGTGAGGCGCTGCCGTTGGCGAATGACACCGACGACGGGTAGCTGGGGGCGGTACTGTCCGGGGCGTTCGAAGGCCCGAAGAAGGTCGGAATCAGGGTACCGCTGAACGCATTGCCATACGTGTCGGTCGCCGTGATCGTCACGTTGAATGCTGCTCCCGAAACCTGCGTGCCTGGATTGGCCACGGCCAGGACAGCGACAGGCCCCGAAGCCACCGTGAACGAAGAGCTGACACCCGTAACCGCATGAGCTGTTGCGGTCAGGGGCGTCCTCTGGGCATTGACCAGCGTGATGGATGCCGATGCCACACCGGCGCTGAAAGTGACCGAGGAAGACCCGGTGGCGCAGGTCCCCTGGCCGGATAGCTCAGCAGCAGTGTGGTTGGGCGGTCGTTGGCCCGCTGAAGACCAGACACTTGGTACCGGCATAAGAGGTGGCCGTGTTCCCGTAGGTGTCCTGGGCGCTGATTGGTTCGGTGAACGAGGTTCCAGCGATCGGCGATGGCGAGGAGAGGCTGAAGGAGCTCGCACTCCCTGGACTCACGGTGAAGCTGGCCGTGGACCCCCCGATCGACGCGTCAGTCGCCGTCAGCGTTGTCGTCTGGGCATCGAAGAGAGTGATTGGTGCTGTACCCACGCCATTGGAGAAGTTCACGGAGGACGAACCGGTCGGACAGGCGCCGTTGTCCGGGTACGTCGGAGCGTTGCCACCGGGAGAGGTCAGCGGTCCGCTGAAGGTGACGCAATTCGCTCCCGTGAAAGCGGTGACGGTGTTTCCACCGGCATCCTGTGCGGTGAGTGTCTCGTTGAACTGCCTGCCCACGGCCTGGTTGCCGGCGTTGCTCAGCGAGAAGGACACCACATTGCCGACGTTCACCGTCTCCGTCTGCGTGGCCGAAGTCAGACCGGACGCCGCCGCTGTGATCAACGGCGAAGCGGCCTTTGTGCCCCCATCGTCGAAGGTCACCGAACTCTGGCCGCTCGGGATGGTCACGCTCGTGGCTCCCGTCGGCGTACTGGCACCGCTGGCAGTGTTGAAGATGTATGTCCCGGTGGCGTTGGAGGTGAGGTTGACCGTCTCGCCCACCGTCGTCGGGACGTTGGTCGACGTCTGCTCCTGGACGGTGATCGGGCCGATATTCGCTGTCGTGCCTGCGTCGCCGGCCACCGGGGTCGTGGTGAAGACCAACTTGGTGGGAGCGGCGACGACCTGTTCAACCTGCGAGGCGGCGGTCAGCGGGGACGAGCTCACCGTGATGGTCACAGGACCGGTCTTCGTGTCGCCGTAGTAGGCCGCCACCGACTGGCTGTTTGCAGCGATCTTCACCGTGGTGGCGGTCGGGCTCCCTGTCGAACTGGCGGAGAACTTGCCCGTCGCGTTCGAGGACACCAGGTTCACCGTGGTTGACGAGGTCGTCGACGTGAGGTTGCCGAACGAGTCCTCGAGCGCGATCGTGAACGGTGTTGTCGGAGTACCAGTGTTGGGCACCGTGAACGGGCTCGACGTGATGGCGAGTTTGCTCGGCGTCCCGGCGTTGATCGTCTCGATCTGGGAGCCCGGAGCCAAACCGGGCGCGCTGGCCGTGAGGGTCGGCGTTCCGGCGACCTGGTCGCCGTAGTAGAAGGTCACCGACGACTGGCCTGCTGGGATCGTCACGGTGGGCGGCGCAGCGAGAGCGGGGCCGTTCTTGGTCGCGCTGAAGATCGAGGGTCCGTTGGAGTCCGTCCCGAGCGTGACGGTCTCAGCCGACGTCGTGAGGTTGCCGAGGGCGTCCTCCTCGGTGACCGTGATGGCCGAACCGGCGCTGCTCGAGGCCGTCGGCGAGACTGCAGCAGAGGTGAAGACGAGCTTTGCGGCCGGGGCGGCGCTGACCACGACTGTTGCCGTTGTGGTGGACGTCAAGCCGGAGGCGACCGCCTGGACCGAGTACGTACCGGCTTTGCTGAAACTGCAGCCCGAGAACTGGACGACGCCGTAGGACGGAGCTCCGAAACACGTGTTTGAAAGAGAGCCCGGCCCAGTCCATTGGAGGCTTACGGCCGAGAAGGCACCGTTGACGATGTGGTTCCCCGCGTCCTCTATTGCGACCGCTGGTTGCGGGGACACCGAGATGCCGGCAACACCGGTCGCGGGCGCCTCGAGCCATACGAGATGAGTGGGCGCCGTGACGTTGCTCGGCGACGGCGGTGCCGCCGGGTCGTAGATGACGGTCGTCACGGTCGTGCTGTAGCTGTGTCCGGTGCCCGTGGACGAGACGACGAGGGTGTACTGCTGGGGGGCGTAGGGAACACATGGCGATTGCTGCCATCCGGTGCCGTTCCAATACGCCGGCGTGGCAGCGACCGAGAATCCGGGGCTGCCAAGACTCGGGGTGAACCCGGAGCAGGCGAACGGGTTGTTCGATGCGTTTTGCGCCTGCAGCTGGAGGTCGGCGATGGCCTGATTTGCCGCAAGCCTGGTGGAGGAGTCGAGGGAAGCGAGGCTGCGGTGCTCCGCGGAGGAGGTGATGGCGGTGGCGAAGCCTGCGAGGAGTGCAACGCCAGCGATCCCCAAAATCGTCAGTGCGATCAGCACCTCCATGAGGGTGTCGCCCCTCTCGGAGGAGCGCTCCTGGGTTTCGTCCAGTACGCGACCCCTCCAGCGCGCCGCGACATGGCTTACAAACCGGGTCGCTCGCATCAGAGCAGCACTCCCAGGAAGATCGCCTGGTACCCCTCACCCTGCAGGGTGACAGTCACGTTCTGAGGCGCGCTTGAGTTTGCGGGCTCCGGCGCCGCCACCATCAGGCTCCCCGTCTTGTTCAGCTGAATGTCCTCCTCACAGAGGATTCCCTTGGCTGAGGTGGTGTAGGTGGGTGCCGCCCCGATGGCGAGAGCGGTCGCATTGGCCGCGGAAGGGGGCCCGCTGGTCGGCGTGGGGATCGAGCCGCTCGGGCCACCCGTGGGCGGTACCGGCCCTGTGTACTGGAGTACGCCCTGGTTGTTCGGGTTGTGCCCGTCGTAGCATGAGTTGCCCCAGAGCGACGTTGGACTGTTCGGGAGGATCGACCAGTTGACGCTCGAGTTCTGGAACTCGAGCCAGCCATTCGTGTCGGTCGACTCGGCATCACCGGTGACCAGAGTCCAGCCGCCGACCGCCTGGCCGACCGCGTTGGTCACCTCGATGTTGCTGAACGTGATGACCGTGTTCGCGCCGTTCGGCGGGTTGAAGGTGCAGTTCGTCGTGCAGAAATTGGGTTGTGGCCGCTGTGAGAGCGCCGGCTGACCGGCGATGCCGGTGTAGAAGCCGTTGTTACCGAGGTATGCCTCACTGTTGTTGACACTGGGGTCGTAATACGTAGGAATCGATTGCGGCCGCACGGTGTTCTGCGGCGTGGCGATGACGCAGAACTGCAAGAAATCGGGGGAGTCCGCGATCGACAGGTTCATCTGTTGACACCCAGAGGCAGAGCTGGGATCGGTGAAGCTCGAGAAGTCGGCGAAACAGAGCACGTTGGCGTAGGTTCCGCTGCCGAGGCTGGCCAGGTTGCAACCGGCTGGGTTCGGCTGCTGGTTGATCTTCGAGACCTGACCAGTGGAACTGCCCGCACTCGGGAGGCCGCTCAGGGTGTAGGTGTAGCTACTGCCTGGCGCAGTGATGTTCAGGGTGACCCCGTAGAGGCCGTGCGTCGACTGCCACGAAGCAGGGGTGGCGATGAAGCCTGATGGGTTGAATGTCACAGTCGGGCTTCCGACGTCGTGGGAGATGGCGCGGGTCTGCGTGGGCGTTGCAGTCCCTGAGGTGCAGATCTGGCGAACGAGCGAGGTCGTGGTCTTGCCATTCGGTGCGGTGACCGGCACGGTCACGTAGGACACCACGGTGGTGTAGGTACCTGTCGAGTCGAGCGCCCACTGCAGTCCCAGGAGCTGCGTTTGCCCGGTTGTTCCACACGCGGGCGTGGATACGGTCTCGATCTGCTCCGCGCTCTGCACGTCCTTGTTGAAGGTCGTCGCGCTGTACAGCTCGTCGTTAGAATCGCCAATCCGATTGTTCGTCTGATTCTGCAGACCGAAGACAGAGAGCAGCGCGACCGCGATTCCGCCAACCACAATTGGCAGGATCGCGACGACGATGATGAGTTCGATCAGAGTGAAGCCTGCGTCGGCTTCTCCTTCGAGGCGCCGGCGAGTGGCCTGGCGAGCGCGCTCGATCGGGTGCGTTGGTCGAGTGCTCCGTCTCATCGGAGGTATTCCAACCTCAGCGGAAGCTCGTTCCCATGCGCGCGACCGGGCTCCGGGGTCTGACTGTTGCCTGCGCCCTTTCGCAACGCAGAGCCCGTCACATCGGCGTTCGAGCCGCCAACGGGCCGGCCTGGCGCGCGCGAGTAACGACGCATACCGCACGCAAAGTCTCGGTGTCTCTCTGTTCGCCAAGTCGCCAAAGTCACTCCAATGAGCGGGCCGCCACCGCTTCATCCACCTGGGAAAACAGTACCCCCTGTTTTGCAACAGGGATTATCGCCCCCAGGTTTTAGGATGAACCGTTGTCAGTTGTCGGCCTTTGGTGACCGAGTCCCAACCTCTCAACTGGGATGATCAACTGAATTGTTCATCCGTTGTGATTCATGGAGGACTCCTGTACCCGGGCGGGCGAGGCTCTCATCGACATTCGGGCTGGTCGTTGATGCCTCTTTCGTCGCGGGATTGTGCCGCCGGAATTGGTCAGATGCGATGCACGATCCGCCCGTGATTCTTCAAGCATCGGCCCGCAGCCGAGGCCCAGCGATGCGTCCGTCTCACGAGGTCATGGCTCGTCGCACGTCCCACGTCCCACAGGTGATGACAGACCTCGTGCGCGTTGCGCTGCACGACATCAAAGGCGCTGATCGAACCGTTGTCAGGGTGCGGCAGTGGCAACGTCGTGCGGTGAGCCGAGGGCCGCCGTGCGCCACGTGTCTGCCGCGGAAATGAGTGCGACGAGACCGACAATGGGTGAGAGCTGGTCGTAGGAGCGGACTTCAGCCACCACGTTCTCGTCCCAGGTCGGGACGCCGAAGGTCGGATCCGCGCTGATGGTCCAGAGACGCTCAGTGCCGAAGCGCAGCACGTCGACGGTGTGCCAGACGTACCGACTGGCCGACCAGAGGCCAGGATCGACGGCCCTGGCAGGGTCGATTCGTGAGAGGACGCCGCCGAAGACGGCGATGTTGCTGACACATCGGCCAACCAGCACTTCGTAGCGATCTTCCTCCCAGTCGAATTCGCACTCGGGGCACAGGGCCTCGGGGCGAACCCCGGCATCTGGCCCACGCCGCCCCCAGAGGTCATGTCCTCCCCCTCGCCGGGGACTCCCTTCGGCGTGGATTACCCATGTGCCACGCCGGGCAGACGTCGCAGCGATAGACGTTCAAGTCCACGCCTGACTCCTGCCGGCGCACGAGTGCTGCCGTCAGTGCATCGGATTGCGTGGCGTAGGCGGTCTTCGGCAGCCCGTCGGCACGCCAATGCGAGCCCAGGCCCGCCGATCCGGTCGGTCCTCGTTCTGGCTGCCCTGGTTGTTCCGTGCATTCTTTCGCCGCGGCATCGCCTCATTCTTGTGGCTGGCCAGGCGGCGTCCGGACATGTGCGCAGGGGGCCAGACAGGCCCCGACGCGCCTTGGATTCGACGGAGGGGGAAAAGGGGTCAAATCCGGCGCGCCGGGACACATTCAATGGTATCCGTCCCCATCTGCAATTCGGGCGTGTTTTTGGGCGATTCCATCCGCTCAGCAGGTGTTCCGGCCCGGCGGGGGGTCTGACTTACCCGGCTCGGGTTGACGCAAGCCGACACAGGTCGCAGCCTGAAATCTCGAATTGTCCCGACCGGATCGTCTTTGTCGCAGGGCGAGAGCTCTGTCACCATTTGCCCATGGCAAAGACCGTGATCGTGAAGCTGACCGACGACATCGACGGCGGGGACGCCGACGAGACGATCCATTTCGCCCTTGACGGCAAGTCCTATGAGGTGGATCTGAGTGCCGCCAACGCGTCCAAGCTTCGTGATGCACTCAAGCCCTATATCGAGAAGGGGCGGGGGAGTAACGGTGGGAGCCGAGCGCGCTCGCCCCGGCAGAGTGGTCCGCCCGCCGAGGAGTCGCTCTACTCCCAGTTGGGCAGCGAAGAGAAGCAGCGCTTCCGGGCCTGGGCCAACATGCCGACGGCTCGCCGGATCAGCGACGCCCGGGTCAAGAGCTGGATTGCGGCGGGGAAGCCCTGACGGGCGTCCGGGACTCCTCGGGCCGTCAGGCCCAGTTCAGGATCCCGTAGGTGTTGCAGAGTCCCATGAGATCGATGAGCAAGAATGCCGGAGACGACGGCGATCACGAACGGCGCTTCCAGCGCCGACCACCCTGACGCACCGGCAGCGGGGGCATGTACCAGAGCGGCAGGGCCGAACCCGATGCTGGCCAGGTGGATGCCGATGGGCACCGCCCCTTCGGCGATCGGAGCAGTCGGGTCGGCGGCCAGCGCCAAGGCGGTGAGCTCAGCGTCGCTCAGGGATTCCTCGGGATCCACATCCTGCAGCGCCACAGGGGTCAAGCTACCTGCCTCAACCCGGGCAGGCAGCTCAGGGCCCGTCGGAGGTGGTGAGGATGGCCGAAGAGGAGAGCGGGAGCACGCAGCCGGTGCCGCCCGATCCTGACGTGACGTTCGCTGGATCCGGAGCAACGCCCGACGGCACCAGGGTGGTACCCCAGTCGCTCGAGTCCGAGCGACCAGACCTATTGGGACGGCCAGAACTGGACCGCCAGGAGGCGGTGGACTGCGGGCAAGGGATGGCTCGTGGCGGGGGATGCTCCCGAAGAGGCGCACGGCGATACGAGCGCCGCCCTCGTCCGGCCCCCGCTTGTCGGCCAATCCCTACGTCGGCCTGGCGCCCGCCCGGTCCAAGGCGACCGGCTTCACCTTCAACCTCGGGGTGCTCATACTCCTGGTCTGCGGCATCGCCCTGATGTACGGCTCCGTCGGCGAGTGGGTCCACGTCAGCGGGAGCCTCGGGATCGCCAACCTCCACGTCTCCATCAACGGCATCGACCCGGGGATCTCGAACGTCGATCACCGTCAACGGCTGGGTGACCTTCATCGGAGGAGTCCTCCTGGTCATCTTCGCCTGCTTCGAGATGACGTCAGAGGAGATCCAGCTGGCGGTCCTCACCACGCTCATCGCCGCCGCGACCTGGTCTTTGCCATCTACGACATGTTCCGCATCGTGCAGAAGATCTCGCAGGTTCCCGCGGCCGCCAGCGCCGATATCAGCGTCGGCTGGGGCCTGATCTGCGTGCTGAGCGCCGCCGTGCTGGCGACGCTTGATCGCCATCGTGCGACTGCTGCAGCGCTGAAGCCTCGGGCCAGCGACCGGTCCTCGCGGCCCGGTCGCTGGCCGTCAGCCTTACTGCGGGGGTCCTGAGGACAGCTGGACGGTCGCCGTGTGGGTCTGACCGGAGCCGTCGGTCCAGCCGATGGTCACCTTGTCGCCGGGGTGGTAGGTGCTCATGGCGGAGGTGAGGTCGTTGGCCGAACCAATCGACTTGCCGCCCAGCGAGGTGATGACGTCGCCCTCGGCCAGACCGGCTTCCTGCGCCGGGCCGTTCGTGACCACGCTGGCCACCGGGGCGCCCGATGCGGTCGACCCGGTGTTGCCGGTGCTGCCGGAGTTGCCCCCGAAGAAGCCTCCGAAGCCACCGCCGCCGTTGCCGCCATTGCCGGAGCCGTTGCCCGAGGCGTTGATCTCGACGCCCAGGAATGCCGTTTGACCGATGTGGATGGTGGACGAGCCGTTTCCGGCTTCGATTGCCCGGGCCAGGGAGAGGGCGGTGTTGATCGGAATGGCGTAGCCCTGGTTCCCCGAGGACTGGTTGTTCGACTGGAACGAGAAGCCGGCCGAGGCCGCCGTGTCGATCCCGATCACGTTGCCCGAGGTGTCGACCAGCGCGCCGCCCGAGTCTCCGGGCTGAATGTCGGCGTTGGTCTCGATGAGGCCGCTGAGCTGCTCCGATGTTCCGTCACCCTCGTCACTGGCGGTGATCGACTGGTTCAGTGCCGTCACGGTCCCGCCCGCCGCGCTTGGCGTGCCGCCGGTGCCGCCGGCGTTTCCGACGCCCACGACGTCCTGGCCGACTGAGACGTTCGAAGAGTTGCCGAGGGTCGCTGTCTGCAGCCCGGAGGCATTCTGGAGCTGCAGGACGGCGATGTCCTTCGTCCGGTCGTACCCCACCACGCTGGCCTTGTAGGTCTTCTGGTTGCCGATGTCGGTGACGCTGATGGTCGTCGCCCCGTCAATCACGTGGTTGTTCGTCAGGATCACACCGTTGGACGAGAGCACGATGCCGGTTCCGGCCGCCTGCTCCTGCTGGTAGCCCAGCGTGGTGTTGATGTCGACCAATCCCGGGTCGACCTTCGAGGCGATGGCGTTCACGTCGCTCGGGCCCGATGAGTTCGACGATCCCGAGTTGCCACTTCCGGAGCTGCCGGAGTTGCCGGAGCCCCCGAAGGCGCCACCGAACGGTGAGCCGTTGCCGAAGGGGTTGCCCGAAGAGCCCGAGCCGCCCGACGACCCGGGACCTGACGGCACACGCGAGCTGCCCGACGAGGGGGCGAAGGCCTGTGTGCTGGAGCCGTTGTTGGACGTGGTGGCGTGGCCGATGCCGATCCCGGCGCCGAGGACGGCGAGGGCGGCTGCTCCGGCGAGGAGCCCGTTGCGCACACGATGGTGGTTGTTGCCGGCGGAGGCAGCGGGGGTCACCGGCGCCCCCCACATCGGTGCGCCGGGGTCGGTGGGCGGGGGCGTCCCGTACGATGCGCCGGGCGCCTGCCCGAGGGCGGGGTTGCCGGCGAGGGCACCCATGGCGTACGTGCCCTGCGGCGGCGTGGAGCTGGGGGGCGTCGTGGAGCCGGGGGGCGTCATGCCTGCTGGCGGCGTCGAGCCCTGAGGGACGCCCATCGGGGGGGTGTCCGGCTGCTCGGGCAGCGGCACGGGCTGCTCCCACGACGAGGCCGAGGTGGCCGGCAGGGGAATGGCGGCCTGGCTGGCGGCCTGGCTGGCGGTGTCGGTCTCTGAGGTCGGAGCGGTCTCGGGCTCCTGGGGGCTCACGGGCCCGTCGGTCGTGTTGTCGTTCTGGTCCTCGGTCATGTCTGCGGTCCTCCGTCTGAGCCCGGGCTGCCCGGGTTCTCCACGAGATGCATTGGACACGGCAGGTCTGTACGCCAGGTCAGAGAAACTTATGACCGGGATAAATGTTGTCTGTGGGGCCGCGTCCGCGGGCGAACTCGAGGGGACACGGCACTGACCTGGCAAAAGCCAGCTGCAGCGGGGCCTGACAGTTCTCGCTGCGGCGTCGGTGCCGACTCCACTGTACGGGTGCCGCCGCGGGTCTACGCTCCTTCCGACGACCGAACATTGGGGGGTCCATGGACACCGGGATCTTCGACGCCGACAGTCATCTGATGGAGACGCCCGACTGGCTCTCCGCATTCGCGGACGCCGGGCTGCGCGATCGATTCGGCTCCTTGGGCCTCGAAGGAGCCGGCGCCGGCGCCGCCGAACTGCTGGCGAGCCTCCCGGACCTCTGGGAGACCCACCGGAGGCAGGACATCGGGCCGGATGTCCTGCGGGGACCGAAGGGGTGGATGGCCCCGGGTGCCCTCGACACGGAAGTCCGCTCCCGTGTCCTCGATGCCCTGGAGATCGATGCCCAACTCGTCTTCCCGACCTTCGCCCTGGCGCATTTCGCCCGGAGCAAGGATCCCGACGTCCTCTACGGCGGCACCGAGGCCCTCAACCGGGCCATGATGGCCTTTTGTGCCCCTGACCAGCGTCTCAAGGCGGTCGGATACCTGCCCCTCAATGACCCGGCGAGGGCGCTGGCCACACTGGCGGCCGCGCTCGAGTCGGGTGTCGCCGCCGTCTGGGTGCCCTCCGACGCTCCCGGGGACTTCTCGCCCACCCATGTCGACCTCGACCCTGTCTGGGCCTGTCTGGCCGAGGCCCGAGTGCCGTTCGTCTTGCACGTCGGGGGTGGGAAGCTCCTTCCCAGGGCCTTCCACAACAACGGGCGGCCCCGTCCGAAGGACTGGCTCGGTGGCGGCGAGAACCTGCGGTCCAAGGACTTTCCGGTCCTCCACCATTCGCCGGAACGCTTTCTGGCCTGCATGGCGCTCGACGGGGTCTTCGAGCGTTTCCCGGACCTGCGGGGAGCGGCCATCGAGCTCGGCGCCACCTGGGTGCCGGGACTCCTGCGCAACGTCGATCACGCCCTGCGCTCGTTCTCGAAGTTCGAGCCGGCTCTACGAGAATTGCAGCTCCTGCCCTCTGAGTATCTCCGCCGCCAGGTGCGCTTCACGCCCTTCCCGTTCGAGGACACAGCGTGGCTGCTCGAGCAGTGCGGACCGGAGCTCTTCATGTTCTCGACGGACTACCCCCATCCCGAAGGCGGAAAGCGTCCGTTCGAGGCGTTTGGCGATGCCGTCGCAGGCTTCGACGAGTCGACCCGGGAGCGTTTCTTCTGGCGCAACGGCGCGGAGTTGCTCGGTTTGGCCTGAGAAGTCCTCGCGTCGACGGACTCGCGACGTGTCGGGTCTTCAGAAGTTGCGAGGGCGACCCGAGACGGATGGGCTCATGCCCCAGTGGCAGCGTCGGCCGACCCAGTTCCGCGGCGCCCTCTGCCCGTTCGAATCCTCAGGGGCAAGTGCGCGATGCAGCGCCTCGCCCAGGTCGCCCGCTCGAGGTTCGATGCCGCGCACCTCGAGCCGCCACTCGTAGTCGGCGGATTCCAGCGCCCCGTCGGTGCTCATGATGGCCGCGTCCGGGCAGGCTCTGCGTGCGCTCGAGAGCAGTTCGAAGCGGGCGTCGTTCGAATCGCTGCTTGCGGGCTGGAAGGCCACGGCGCCGGTGATGCGCGGGGATTCGATCACGACGACCCACCGTTGTCCCTGGCGGCAGAGAAACAGCGTCGCGCTGTCGATGACCCCGGTGTGATGGAGGCTGCTCGACTCGCTCTTCGGTTCCATCGTTAGTGCAACGCTCCGTCCCGGGAAGGCTTACTGGGCCGAATGGCCCATTGTGATCCCGCAGCCACGCCGCCATGGTGCCAGGATCCGGTGCCTCGGTGCCAGTGCCAAAACGCCCTAATGGCCTGGGGCGCGGCCCGCTGGACACCGCCTTCGGGCACAGCTCGTCGCTAGCGTGGCCGCCATGACTGGCGACGATGTGCGTGCCGCCGCCGAGCTGTGCCGCCGGCTCCTCGAGCCGGCGCTGGGCGCCGACTGGAGCGTGCCGGTCCCGGGGTTGGACTTCACCGTGGCCACGGTGGTGGCCCATGCCGCGGAGGCACCCCTCTGGTACTCGGTCGACCTGTGGAGCGGGCGGGAGAACGCCGCCTTCGAGGTGAAGGTGCTCCCGACGGCCAGCAACGAGAGCCTTCTGGCCAGTCTGCGGGCGGCTTCGTCCGCGCTCGCGGCCGGGATCGACGTTGCACCGCCCGAGACCCGTGGCTTTCACCCGTTCGGCTCGCCTGATCCTGACGGGTTTGCCGCCATGGCCTGCGACGAGCTCCTGGTGCACTGCGACGATGCCGCGCGCGGGCTCGGGCTGTCGTTCGACGCGGACAGGCGCCTTGCCGCGGCGGTGATGGCGCGCCTGTTCCCGTGGCACCGGATCGGTCCCGACGACGATCCGTGGCGCGTGCTGCTGTGGGCCAATGGCCGCGTCGAGGTTCCGGGAAGGGTGCGACAGGGCCGGTGGCGCTGGCAGTGCGCCCCCCTCTCCGAGTGGGACGGCACGGGTCCATGAACGGGGGCGGGACAACACCACGCGGTGGGAGTCGGAGCCGCTAGGGCAGGAGCGGGATGGGAAGGGGGTGCACGGCGGAGGTGAGGACTGCGATGAACAGCGCACCCTGCAGACACGCCAGCACGCCGACCACGGCCCCCTCCATGGACCGGGGCAGCTTCCAGGCGAACGCCACGAACAGGGGGAATGCCGCCATGGTGTAGCGAGGGATGCTGTCCGTGAAGTACGCGCTGTAGGCGATCAGCAGGGCTCCCACCGTGTAGACCCACCAGCTCGCCGGGATGGCGGCGGTGGCTCCCCCGACCATGCGGACGCGGCGCGACATCCGGTCGAGCAGCCAGATTCCCGCCACACCCAGAATCAGCGCGGCACCGGCCATCGCATTGGTGACGAGGGCAACGCCTCGCGGACCGTGTCCCAGCGTGACGATGAGGGCCCTGATGGGAACGACGAACCAGACGAAATGCTGGCCCTGCCAGAAGCGCTCCGCCGCGAGGAACGCCACCGGTGTGCCCACCAGCGCCCAGCCGTAGGCCATGAAGGCGACGAGGCCGAGCGGGGCGGTCAGCGCCGCGAGAGCCGGGCGCCACTCCCGTCCACGCCACGCTGCGGGGACGGCCGTGACGAGGACGGCCAGGATGACCACCATGCCCGCATTGCGGGTCAGCCCGGCGACGCAGGCACACAGCGCGGCGGTCATCCAGTAGCGCCGCGACAGGGCGAAGAGGCAGAGGGCGGCCGCCGTGAGGAAGAGGCCCTCCGTGTAGCCGAGGGAGAGGACGTAGGCCGTCGGGCAGAAGACGTAGAGGAGGACGGCCCGGTCGGCCAGCCGTGCGCCGAAGACCTCACGCACGGCGAGCCAGATGGCGAGCGCCGACGTCAGCCCGAACGCGAAGGCCGCGACGACCGCGGCATCGGGCAGGCTCAGCCGCGTGACCTCGGCGAGGGCGCGCACCGCCGCCGGGAAGCCGGGGAAGAAGCCCCAACGGCTGCCGTCGCCTTCGTTGAACAGGTGATCGGGGTAGCCGTGCTGGGCGATCTTCAGGTACCACGTGCCGTCCCAGACCGTTCCCATGGTCCGGACGACGCGCAGCCTGGGGAACATGGCCGCGGCGACGAGGGCCGCACCGAGCAGGGCGACCCGTGAGAGCACGAAGTAGGCGGCAGGGCGGAGGAGTGGCCGTAGCCGTGCGGTCAGCGGTGTCCGGGTGGGGTGCTCCGCTGTCGCATCGAGCGCGATGCGGCCGGGTGCGACCCGTGCGGGCGCGGCGTCAGGCGGGGGCGACGGCGGCGCGTCGATGAGCCCGGTCACGGGAGCGGCGAGGGCGGGTTGTCGACGGGCACCATGCCTCGACCTGCTGCGCGTGGCCGGAGGCGCCGGAATCTGCCCGCACCGCTTCGGGGCGCCCCTGCCGCCGCGCGCCGGCTCTCCCCGTGCGGCCGTCAACGACGACGTGCGTCGCAGGTTCCATCCGATCCCCCCTCGGGGGCTCCACGGAGCGACAGCCGGTGCCGCGCCCGTGCGCCCTTTTCCCTTGTCAGGCTACGGAGGGCGACCCGGACGTGCATGAGCCAAAAGGACCAGATTCAGTCCTTCGGCCGAGCCCGGACGGACCACGGGCGGGGCGGCAGGGCAGAACAGCTAGGCGGCTCGCCGGAGGGTGACCGTGGTGTGGCGGACGCCGGGAGACAGGGTGACGGTGCCGGTGCGCTGGTCCACCGCGCCGCTCGTGGCGGTCACGATGTTGCGGACGAAGGACGGAAGCTGGAAGAGAACGGGGCCCGCGGGCGCCGTGCCATGCAGGGTCAGCGAGACGGTGCGGCCCGACGAGGTGATGCTGAGGCCGACCCGGTGGCCGTCCGTCGTTGGGAAGTTGGTGACCGCCATCGGTGCGCCGTGGCCGAGCCATCCCGGCGGCACGCCACGGCCCACCACCAGCGACCCGTCGGATCGCTGGGCGACGAGAGAGTCCAAGAGGACCTTGTTGGCGCCGGCCATGCCCCAGGCGTGCGGCGATGAGCCCTGGCCGGTCGCCGGATGCCGTCCCACCCACGGAGACCGGGGGTCGGGGGCGCTCGAGCTCTCCCACCAGGACCAGGGCCCGCTCTGGCTGTTGGCGACCATGAACTCGTAGTCCACGATCCCCTGGTCTCTGTGCCGCACGCTGGCCAGCCCGGCCGAGCCCTGCGCCGCGTTGTAGGCGCTGGAGTAGTAGTCGCCGGGGAACCCGCCGGTCGTGTCCGGCGGGAGCAGTCCGTGCAGCCGACCGAAGCCGTAGGCGTACGTGGCGTCGATGAGTGTCTGACCGGGGCCGCTGACCGTCGCCCCGAAGAGCGAGCCTTCCCAGGCCCAGTTGCCGATCGGCGACGTCCAGTTGGCGTCCTTCGGATTGGTGCATCGATTGGCGGTGTTGGGCTGGAGGAGGGAGCAGGGCAGGTAGTCGAGGTGGTTGTCGCTGATCGTCTTGCTCCAGAACGGCGTTCGTGGCGTCCAGGAGGCTGGTGTACTGCAGTGCGGCCCAGGACGCCTCGCCGGTGTCACCCAGCGTCGCGGCGACGAAGCGGTAGGCGGCCAGGCCCAGCAGCGCCTCGAAGTCGTCGGTGGTCCAGTAGCCCTGCGTGTCGATGTCGTTCGTCGCCTCCATCGTGCCCATGGGGCCGGTCCTGTCCGCCGCAATGGCGTGCGCGGCGTCCTCGATGCTCGGCGTGGCGCTGCCGGCGGAAGCGAAATTCTGCTCGACGAAGGACGTGTCGCCCGTCTTGAGCAGGTACACGGCCCAGGGGACGGAGAAGGTCCACAGCCCGTCCACGTACTGTCCCTGTGCGCCGACGACGGCGCGTGCCTCGGTGAGCAGCGCGTGCGCATCGCCGAACGCGCCCTGCGTGAAGAGGTTCGTCAGGATCCCCACCACGTCGTGGCTGAACTCGCTCTCGTAGCCGTTGACGCCCGTGTCGAGGGCGTTCCCACTGCGTGTGAGCTCCGTCGTG
The DNA here is from genome assembly GCA_963753115.1 of uncultured Acidimicrobiaceae bacterium. Lineage (GTDB taxonomy): Bacteria > Actinomycetota > Acidimicrobiia > Acidimicrobiales > RAAP-2 > Bog-473. The sequence continues at coordinate 20,556 of CAVWBB010000002.1, read as the reverse complement.
ATGTAGCCGCTCTTGTAGGCGTTGACGAGCGACTGATCGGGCACGCTGATCTGGGCGATGCCTGCCAGCTGCGCCTGCCAGAAGGCGCGCATGTGGGCGAAGTGGGTGTCGAAGCCGCCCGCCGCGGCGAGCGACGAATCGCTGGGCCAGGGGTCGGCCGTGCCGAACCGGTCGGAGACGACCACGTAGTCGTGGTCGACGGCATGGTGTGCGGGAACAGCGGCGGGCGCCGTGTCGAGCGGAACGAGCGTGGTGGAGGCGAGCGGATCAGCCGTGACGGCGCGGGCCGTCCGGTTGACGACATGGACGCGGCTGTACACCGCGACGAAGGGATCGCCGGCCACCACGACGCGGTCCGCGAACTCGGTGATGGAGACGGTGACACCGCTGCGGAGGGTGAACGACGTCACCTGCGCCGGCAGGTAGCCGCCTGCGTCGCTCCAACTGGTCCGCTGCCCGTCGTAGATGCCGAATCCGTCATCCTGAAAGAGCCCGTTCGGGCCATCCTGGACGACGAACGTGCCGCCGAGGCACGTGATGACGCTGTTGTGGTCGCCGAGCCACCCGAGAGCGGACGCGGTGCCGTGGGCGCCGGTGAACGCGTCCGTCGTGACGTTGAACGAGCATCGGTAGGCCGCCTGCGGCCCCGGCCCCGGCCCCGGCCCAGGAGCGGCGGGGGTTGGCGCCGCACCCGACGCGGCCGGCGAGGCCACCGGGCCCAGGCCTGGGCAGAAGGTGGCGGCGACGAGGCAGCCCAAGGCGACGAGGCAGCACAAGGCGACCAGGAAGGATGCCCCGGACGGGCGACGGCTCCCCGTGAGGGCCTTCGTCTGTCCGGACATGGTCGCCTCTCTACCAGACGGCGCCCGTCGAGGTCAGGGTCGGAAGACGACCTTGATGGCGTGCGACGTGGTCCGGTCGATGGCGGTCTCGACGGCCTCCCGGTAGTCCTCCAGCCGAAACTCGTGCGTGACCACGACGGCGTGGGGCAGCAGGCCTGCCGCGAGCACGTCGAGCGCCCGGTCCACGGAGTGGCGGTCCGGGGCGCCCGCCAGGCCGGGTGTCGAGTGCGCGTCGACGGTGTGGTCGATGGAGCCGATCAACGCCGCCTCCTTGTACCAGATGGGCGTGAGATCGACCTCGCTGATCCCCGCCGCGCCGAGCAGGAGCACGCTGCCGCGGTGCGCGACGGCACGCAGCGCCTCTGTCACCGACCCGGGGGACCCCACCGCCTCGACCACGTAGGGGAAGCCGCCCATGAGCATCTGGTGACGCTTGCGGCCGACGACGCGTGAGCCGCTCAGCGACGCGAGCTCTTCCCAGTGGCCGTTGTCCGGGTCGGCGTACACGACGTGGTCGGCCCCGCATGCAGCTGCCGCCTCGCCTTGATGCGGGTGGCGGGCCAGCACGGTGACCGGGCAATTGGGGAAGAGCCCGCGCAGCGCGGCCAGCGAAGCCAACCCGATGATGCCGGCGCCCACGATCAACACGGGCTCGCCGTCGACGGGCATGGCCCGCATGAGGCCGTGGCAGGCGATGGAGACGGGCTCGTAGAGGCTGGCACCCCGGTCCTCGATTGCGTCCGGCATCGGATGGAGCATGGAGTCGTGGGCGAGCACGCTGTCGGCCCACCCCCCGCCGAGGTCCTGGGTGTACCCGAGACTCCGACCCGAGCTGATGATCCGGCTGTCCAGGTTGAGGCACGACGATGTCCAGCCGCGGGCGCAGTTGGCGCAAGGCGGGTCGATCCCCCGGGGGAGGCAGGGGATGCACGGGTCGATGACCACCCTCGTCCCGACGGCCACGGAGGCGTTGGGTCCGGCCTCGACGACGCGCCCTGCCGTCTCGTGGCCGAGGACGAAGGGGAACGTCCCGATGGACGCCAGAGTCGGTGACGGCCCTGTGTTGTGGGCGAACAGATGGAGGTCGCTGCCGCAGATCCCACCCGTGACCACCTCGACGCGCGTCCACGACGGGCCGGGGAGCGTGGGCTCCGGGATCTCGGTCAGGGACGCCGGGAATGCGGGGTCGGCCATGTCGAAGGTCACTGCGCGCACGGCGTGAGCGTAGGCGCGCGGCGGGACGGCCCACCGGGAGACCCGCTGGCATATGGTGCCTGGCGATGCGGGTCTCCGACGCCACCCTCGCCGAAGTGCGCGCACGCGGCTTCTCGTTGATGGAGGGCTTCCTCGGCGCCGAGGAGCTGGCGGCGGCCCAGGCTGCGCTCTCGCTGCATTTCCCCCGCCCGCAGGAGTACTTCGCCGATCCGGACCGGTTCGCCCGCTACGCCGGAGGCCAGTTCGCCGGCGTGGAGGAATTCCCGTATCGCTCCTGGGACCTGAACCGGTTGGCGGTGCACCCCGACCTCGTCGATGCGGCCGAGCGCTTCTTGGAGACGCCAGAGCTCCATCTCTACAAGGTGGAGCTCTGGGCCAAGTACGCCGGCGCCGCGAACTACGACCAGCCGCTCCACCGCGACTACGGGAGCCACAGCCTGGTGGTGCCGCGACCCGAGGCGCGCTACCAGCAGCTCACGACCTTCGTCTACTTGTCCGACGTCACCGAGGAGGACGGGCCCACCTGCATCGTGCCCTACGGGGATGGCAAGGACGTGCCGTACACGCCGCTGTACCTGCCGTTCGGGTCGCTGGCCGACGCCGAGGTGGCATGCACCGGACCGGCGGGCAGCCTCCTCCTCTACCGCACTGACATCTTGCATCGTGGGTCCGACATGACGGGCGAGGGCCGCTCCCGGTTCTCCCTGCTCGCCGACTTTCAGGTTCGGGGCACCACGTGGGGCGGGAAGATGGCATGGCCCAAGCAGTCGCCCGATCGTTGGGCGAGGTTCATCCCGCAGTGTGACGTGCGCCAGCGCGACCTCTTCGGCTTCCCCCGGCCGGGCGACCCGTACTGGTCCGAGGAGACGCTCGACGGCGTCGCCGCCCGGTACCCCGGGATCGACCTCGGGCCGTACCGGGCATCGTGAGGGTGACCGGCCGGCGGCGGGGAGGCGGCTGACCTGGCGGTCCCGGGCTCCCAGGCGACACAGAGCTACCACGGACATACTGAGCAACTCTGGATGCACCCGAGAGATGGAGGACTGACATGCCGGCACAATTGATCCTGGAGTTCGAGGGCGTCACGACCAAGGAGTACGACGCGGTCAATGCCGCGCTCGGCATCGACCCGGCGACGGGTGCCGGCGACTGGCCGGACGGCCTGCAGGTGCATGCCGCGGGCCTCAACGAGGACGGCCACCTGGTGGTGACCGAAATCTGGGACACCCCCGAGCACCAGGCTCGATTCATGGAGGGTCGCCTCGGTGCCGCCCTCGTCGAGGGGGGGATCGAGGGGCCGCCGACCTCCGTGACCTGGATCGAGCTCGTCGCCCACCACACGCCGGGGGCCTGACCGGGCGCCCTCCGGGGCGACCCCGCCGGCCCGAGCCGGGTGCTCCGCCGCGGCCCCTCTGAGGGCGATATTCTCTGCCCGAGAGAACGTCATTCTCACGCCAACCGCACGGTGATGGCGTGGCAACGCGGCAGGAGCACCCATGAGCGACTACGACGACATCGACTTCTTCCGGGGGAACGAGCTGATCGTCGACCCCTACCCGTACTTCGACCATCTCCGTGCCGAGTGCCCGGTGTTGCGCGAGCCCCACCACGGCGTCGTGATGGTGACGGGGTACGCGGAGGCCGTCTCGGTGTACGCCGACACGGCCACCTTCTCGTCGTGCAATGCGGTCACCGGACCATTCCCCGGCTTCCCCGTGCCCCTCGAGGGTGACGACGTGAGCGAGCTCATCGAGGCCCACCGCGACGAGCTGCCGTTCAGCGACCAGATCACCACGATGGACCCGCCGAAGCACAAGGACCATCGCGGCATGCTGATGCGGCTGATCACGCCGAAGCGCCTCAAGGAGAACGAGGACTTCATGTGGCGCCGGACGGACCGCCAGATCGACCAGTTCGTGGCGAGGGGCGAGTGCGAATTCATCAAGGACTTCGCCGGGCCGTTCACCCTGTACGTCATCGCCGACCTCCTCGGGGTGCCCGAGTCCGACCACGAGGCGTTCCGCGAGGAGTTGCAGGGTGGGCACCGGCCCGCCCAGGGGCTCGGAAGCACCGGCAAGGGCTCGCTGGGCCACTCGCCCCTCGAGTTCCTCTACGACCGTTTCACGGCCTACGTCGAGGAGCGGCGACGCGCGCCACGCCAGGACGTGCTCACGGCACTGGCCACGGCGACCTTCCCCGACGGCTCCATGCCGGAGGTGATCGACGTGGTGCGGGTCGCCGCCAACCTCTTCTCGGCTGGCCAGGAGACCACGGTGCGCCTCCTGGCGGCGGCCTTCCAGATGATCGGTGAGAACCCTGCCCTGCAGGCCCAGCTGCGAGGGAACCGTGCGCTCATCGAGGACTTCGTCGAGGAGTGCCTGCGCATGGAGGGGCCGGTCAAGGGCGACTTCCGCCTGGCCCGCCGGGCCACCACGGTGGGCGGCGTCGACATCCCCGCAGGCACGACGGTCATGGTGCTCAACGGCGCCGCCGGCCGGGATCCACGTCGCTTCGAGAACCCGTCGGAGTTCCAGGTCGACCGTCCCAACGCCAAGGAGCACCTTGCCTTCGGGCGCGGGCCCCACGCCTGCCCCGGCGGGCCGCTGGCCCGCGCCGAGGCGCGCATCAGCATCGAGCGCCTCCTGGCCCGGCTGGGTGACATCACGATCTCCGAGGCGCACCACGGGCCCGCGGGCGACCGCCGTTACGAGTACGCCCCCACCTACATCCTGCGCGGCCTGCAGCGGCTCCACCTGGAGTTCACGCCTCTCGGTTGAGCGGCCTCGCCCGACGTGACGACCGGGGTGCCGTGCGGGGGAAGGTGGCATCATTCCGGGCGATCCCTGTCCCAGCGAGCAAAGGACGTCGCCCGTGAGTTATCGCGTGATCCAGTGGGCCACCGGGGGAGTGGGCCGTGCCGCCATGGAGGGCGTCCTCCAACATCCTGATCTCGAGCTCGCCGGAGCCTGGGTGCACAGCCCGGAGAAGGAGGGGATGGACCTCGGCACGCTCCTGGGCGGCGAGCCCCTCGGCGTGACCGCGACCGGTGATGTCGATGCGCTGCTGGCCTCCGAGGCCGACTGCGTCCTCTACAGCCCGATCTTCGCCGATCCGGGCGTGGTGGCCGCCATCTTGGAGTCGGGGAAGAACGTCGTCTCCCCGCTGGGCTGGTTCTACCCGCCACCCGACGAGCGCGAGAAGTTCGACACCATTGCCCGGAAGGCCGGCGTGACGCTGCACGGCACCGGGATCAACCCGGGCGGCATCACGGAGCGCTTCCCGCTCATGATCTCGGCCCTGTCGGGCTCGGTGACACACGTGCGGGCGGAGGAGTTCTCGGACATCCGCACGTACGGCGCCCCCGACGTGGTGCGCGACTGGATGCTGTTCGGCAAGACCCCGGACGAAGCGCGGACCAGCGTCATGATCGACGCGCTCGGCGGTGGCTTCCGGCAGTCCATCTTCATGGTCGCCGACGAAATGGGCTTCGACATCGATCCGCAACTGCAGACGACCCACGAGATGGCGGTGGCCACCGCGCCGATCGACTCGCCCATAGGCCCGATCGAGCCGGGGACGGTGGCGGCCCAGCGGTTCACCTGGGAGGCCACCGTCGACGGCGTTCCGGTTGTCACGGCGACGGTCAATTGGCTCATGGGCGAGGAGCACCTCGAGCCCGCCTGGAAATTCGGGGACGACGGCGAGCGCTTCGAGGTCGAGATCACCGGTGACCCCAGCTGCCTCACCACCTTCAAGAAGCTGCACCCGGAGACGGTGGCGGCCGGCCTCGTCCGCAATCCCGGCGTCGTGGCCACCGCCATGCACTGTGTCAATGCGATTCCGTACGTCTGCGCGGCCGAGCCTGGGCTGCGCACCTACCTCGAGATGCCTTTGGTCGCCGGCCGCGCTGCTCCTGCCTTGCATCGGGAGCGGCGGGCGGCGTCGACAGGCAGAGCATGATCCTCGACCGCTTCTCGGTCAGCGGCAAGGTGGCGATCGTCACCGGCGCCGGGTTGGGAATCGGGCGGGGGATCGCCGTCGGATTGGCGGAGGCTGGGGCCGACGTCGTGCTCGCCGCCCGCACCGAGTCGGATCTGCAAGACGTCGCGGCGACCATTGCGGCGCTGGGTCGCCGAGCGCTCGTCGTGCCCACGGATGTCACCGATGCCACCGCGTGCGAAGAGCTGGTGGCGCGTGCGGTCCAGGAATTCGGTCGGCTCGACATCCTGGTCAACAACGCGGGCGGTGCCATGCCCCGGGCGGCCCTGGACACGAGTGAGGGGTTCATGGCCCGGACCTTCGCCTTCAACGTCACCGCGCCGCTGACGCTCACCAAGTTGGCGGCGCGGCAGATGGTGGACACCGTCGGATCTGGCGCCGTCGTCAACATCTCCTCGCGCTCGGCCAGCATGACGCAGACGATGTTCGTGGCGTACGGGGCGGCCAAGGCGGCGCTGAACCGGATGACGCGCAACATCGCGCCGGAGCTCGCTCCACGGGTGCGGGTCAATGCCATTGATGTCGGCGGCGTCGCCACGCGGTCGCTCGACATCGTGCTCACCGATGACACCCTGCGCCAGCAATTCCTCGACGGCACGCCGATGGGCCGCCCGGGGGAGCCCGAGGACATCGCGTGTGCCGTGCTCTATCTCGTCTCCGACGCCTCGTCCTGGGTCACCGGGAAGGTGTTCGAAATCGACGGTGGCACCGAGGCCCCGGCCATGCGTGTCCCGGCGCCGCCCCTGACCCCGACTCCGGGAAGCCCTGCCGACTCCTCGGGCCGAGCGACCAGCCGGCTCAGCTGACCGAGTTGACCCAGGTCTGCGCCACGTCGGCGGGCTGCTCCTGCTTGGACGTGACGTCGAGGTTCAGCTTCGAGATGGCCGCCGTGGTCAGCTTGGCGTCGATGTTGTTGAGCACCTTGGCCACGCCGGTGGTGTTCACCGACTTGCGGATGACGGGGACGATGTAGTCGGCGCCCTCGAGATGCTTGTTGTCGGTGAGCGCCACGAAGTTGTTCGAGACCACGTTGCCGTCACTGGAGAACAACTCGACCACCTGCACCTCGCCGTTCTTGAGGGCGGCGACGCTCAGCGGTCCGGCTTCGTCGAGGGACTTGAAGCCGGCGAAGGTGAGGCCGTACGTCTTCTTCAGGCCAGGCTCGCAGCCCGCGAAGGTCGGGCATTCCGGAGGCCCGCCCAGGGTGAGCTTCGAGGCGTAGGGCTTGAGGCTCGAGATCGTCGTCAGGTGGTCCTTGGACGCGGTGGCCTTGGTGACGGCGAACACGTTCGTGTCGAGTGCCTTGGACGCGGGCAGCACGGTGACGCCGTAGCTGGCGAGCGCCTTCCGGTCGGCCGGGATGGCGGTCGAGATGTTGTCGCCCGCCGCCTGGGGGTTGCCGCCGTGGAGGAAGCCGAGCAACGACGCCGCGTAGTCGGGCTCCAGGTCGATCTGACCCTTCTCGATGGCGGGCACCACAATGGCCCGCGTGCCCAGCGCCGGCTTGACCGTCACGTTGTAGCCGGCCTTCTTCAGGACGTCGGCCCAGATGTTCGAGACGATGGCCTGCTCCTCGAAGTTGGTCGATCCGATGACGATCGTGGGCTTGCTCGACGATGCGTCGGTCGACGCCCCGGCTCGTGACGGCCGGGATGGCCAGGGTGGCGGCCAGTCCCGTCAGGATTCCGGCTGCGAGAAAGCGGGTGAGACGCATGGGGAGCACCTTTTTCATGTCGGGTTTCTGCCTGACTTTGGTGATGAGACTGTAACCAGCCCGTCAGGGATCCGAAATCCTGACTTATCCGATAAGGATTTGCAAGTTAGGTTGCGGAGACACCGATCCCGGCGCCGGCGAGCGGGCCCCGGCGCAGCCGGCGGCGGAGGGGGAGGGGCGTGAGTGCCCTGGTGAGGAGCGTCAATACCAGGGTGACGAGACCGGCGAGGACGGCGACCAGGATGGCGCCGCTGAAGGCGACGACGGTGTCGTTGGTGTTGAGGCCCGCGATGACCGGGGTGCCGAGGTCGGCGTAACTGACGTAGGCCGCCAGCGTCGAGGTTGCGACCACCTCGATCGTTGCGGTGCGCACTCCCGCCATGACGAAGGGAAGGGCGAGGGGCGCTTCCACGGTGCGCAACACCTGGCCCCCGGTGAGCCCCATCGCCTTCGCTGCGTCGCGGACGTCCGCGTCGACCTCCCGCATCCCCACATAGGTATTGGTGAGGATGGGCGGGATCGCCAGCGCGGTGAGGGCGAGCCAGGCGGCCAGGAAACCACCCCACTTGAGCGAGATGGCGGGCTGAATGGCCAAGAGCGTGAGGAGGGCCAGGGTGGGCACGGCTCGGAAGGCGTTGCCGGCGTTGACGGCAACCAGGCCGCCGCGGCCGGTGTGGCCCAGCACGACACCCAGGCCACCCCCGAGGGCGACAGCGGTGAGGACGACGGCGACCGAGAGCTTGATCTGGTTCCAGAAGAGCGTCGGAATGCCCTGGGGACCAGTCCAGTTGCCCGACGTGGTGAACCACCCGAAGACGTGTGCCAGGAAGGACATGTCAACCAGCTGCCTTTGCCCCGCCGCGAGTGCGCGTCCAGGGCACGCACATCCTCTCCGCCCCGACCAGCAGGAGATCGGCCACCGCGGCCAGGGCGATCGAGAGGACCAGGCCGACGATGATGGGCGTGTTGTAGTCGGCGCTGAACCCGTACGTGATCTGCTGGCCCAGTCCCCCGAGGCCGATCAGTGCCGTGACGGTCACCAGCCCGATCACGGTCGCCGTGGCCACACGCAGCCCCGCGAAGATGTACGGCAACGCGAGCGGGAGATCGACTTTGACCAGTGCCGCCCGGGCCGAATACCCGAGGGCGGTGGCCGCCTCACGGGCGTCGTCGGGGACGGCATCGAGACCGGCGACCGTGTTCCAGATGAGGATGAGGAGCGTGTAGCCGACGAGGGCGAATTCCGCCGTCGTGAACGAATAGGCCCCGAAAATGGGTTCGAGGATCACGAACAGGGCGAGCGAAGGGATGATGTAGAGGGAACTGGCCAGACCGAAGACGGGGGTTCTGATGATCCGGTGGCGCCAGGCCAGCACGGCCAGCGGAATCGAAATGACCGTGCCGATCGCCACGGCGATCAGGCTGAGCTCAATGTGCTGCAGCAGATCACTCTGAATCTGGCTCCACTGGCTCGTGACGTAGCTCCAGCGGAAGAACGGGTTCGTCCCGAGCAGCATCGAGCCGACGATACCCGGGGTCTGGCCTCACCAACCGCGTGCAGAGGTGGGCGAGGCAGACCGGTGGGTAACCTTCCTTCCGGTGATCACGCTCGACCGGGTGACGAAGCGCTACGGCGTCGATTCGGTTGCCGTGGCCGAGCTGAGTTTCACGGTGCCCGATGGCGAGCTGTGTGTCCTGGTCGGTCCCTCGGGCTGTGGCAAGACCACCACGCTTCGCATGATCAACCGGCTCATTGAGCCCTCAGGTGGCCGGATCCTCATCGACGGGACGGACGTCTTGCAGATCGATCCCGTCGAGCTACGCCGGAACATCGGCTACGTGATCCAACAGGGGGGCCTCTTCCCGCATCGGCGTGTCGCCGACAATGTCGCGACCGTGCCGCGCTTGCTCAAGTGGGACCGCGCCCGGGTCGAGGCGCGCGTGAAGGAGTTGCTCGATCTGGTCGGGCTCGATCCGGCAGAGTACGGGCGGCGCTTTCCGCACGAGCTTTCCGGCGGCGAACGCCAGCGCGTCGGTGTGGCCCGTGCGCTCGGCGGAGATCCGCCGGTGCTGTTGATGGATGAGCCGTTCGGCGCCGTGGACCCGATCACGCGGCAACGTCTGCAGCAGCAATTCCTCGACCTGCAGGCGGAGCTCAAGAAGACCATCGTGTTCGTGACGCACGACATCGAGGAGGCGACCAAGCTCGGTGACCGGATCGCCGTGTTGTCCAAGGGCGGCGTGCTGGAGCAATTCGATACACCAAGTGAGGTGCTGGGCCGGCCGGCGACGGCGTTCGTGGCGGACTTCGTGGGCGCCGACCGGGGCGTCCGCCGGTTGGCCGTGACGGCCATCGAGCCCGCCGACCTGTTCCACCCGCCGCAGGTGACGTCGGATCTCTCCATGCTCGATGCCCGGGCGCAGGTCGGCGGAGCCGACAGTCGTTGGGCGGTGGTGGTGGACGACGATGCGTGCCTCGAGGGTTGGGTCGACCTCGACCCGGGACTGACGGGGTCGGTGGAGGACAATCTCGTGCCGTTCGAGGTCCAGGTTCCCGTCGGCACCTCTCTGCGGGCTGCTTTCGGGGAGATGCTCCAGCACGACGTCCGATGGATACCGGTCGTCGACGGTGATCGTTACCTCGGCGTGCTCACCCCAAACCGACTGCACGCGGCCATGCGTCGTTCAGTGGGCGGTCACGCCGTCGACGCGTGAGCCAGGAAGCCGCGGAAGGTCGCGACCTCGGCGGCTGACGACGCACTCACACGTAAGCGTGCACAATGGCCCGGTAATTCGTGCTCGGTGCCGACGGCTGAGGGACAGGAATCTTGCGGAGGCGTCGTTCGAGTCTGACGCCGAGACTCGGTTGCGGTTCGGGAGGTGGAGGCGGAGGGCCGGCGACGGTCCGCACCTCGGAGAAGCCCGCCGCCCGACAGAGATTGTGCAGCGCGGCGATCGTCGGCACGTACCAGTTGCCGAAGTCGGTTTGCAGTGAGTCGCCCGCGTAGAACTGCAGCCAGACGTGGTCGTCGAAGCCTTGGATGTGCACGGCCTCGGTCTCAATGACCGCGACCTCTTTGGTGACGGCTCTGACACGCTCGAGGCACGTCAGGGGCTCTTTCATGTGGTAGAGCACACCGAGATAGAGCACCACGTCGAACCGGCCCAGTTGCGCGAGGTCGACCGTCTGAAAGTCGGCCACCACCGGCTCCACCCTCGATCCGAGGGTGGCGGCCGCAAACTCGAATCCCCGTCGTCCCGGGAGGTCGGGCCTCCAGAAGTCTGTCTCGTCCCTCCCCTGATCCGGAAATGTGCCGTTGTCGATGCACTCTTGCCAGTACGTTTGCCGCGCCACGATGTCGACGCCCCAGGCGTAGTGGTCGAGTGCGACGACCCTGCTGGCGCCGCCCTTCTCTGCCAGGAACGAGAACTTTCCGTCCCACGCGCCGATGTCGAGCACGCTGCGCCCGGATGTGTCCGGCAGGATCTCCGATCCTGTCTCTTGCACGCCGATGCCCTTCGTGACCACACCGTTGCCAAGGTCAATCGTGTGGTACCAGCCCAATTCGTCGGCCTGTGCTTGGAGTTCCTGCGGGCTTGGCATGAAGCAGGATGATAACCACGGGCGAAGGTCTCCCTGTGGGTTCGTTTGGCGGTGTGCGTCGACGGCGGCGCTCCTCGGTGGGGGATGTTCTTTCGCGGTCGGTTCCGACGCTCGGCGTCTCAGCCCATCGGGATCCGGGTCCGGGACGACCGTCGTGGTGTTCCGAGCCGGGCGATCCTCCGTCAGGCCTTGGATACGGCCGACGGCGGAGGAATGGTGCCGGCACCGGTCGTCTGGCACCCCGCCTTGAGCGCCGGGTTCGGAGCCGAGGGAAGCTTTGGTGGTTTCAAGAATGCGGGCTTGCCGTGGAAGTCCACCATGTCGAACAAACTGTTGGCATTCGCGTCACGCCGGGTCAGCGCGGGGAGGTTCCACTTCTCCTCGACGGTCTTGAGGATTGAGGTGTGGTCGTAGATCGTGTGCGACACGTATCTCTTCTTGGAATATGGACTGACCACGGCACACGGAACCCTGAATCCGTACCGGTCGAAGCCTCCGGGAGGGTCGCCCGGCGCCAGTGCGGGCGGTATGTCATCCGGCGTCACGGCCGCTGGAGGCGGCACATGGTCGTAGTAGCCCCCGTGCTCGTCATACGTCCAGATCAGCATGGTCTTGGGCCAATTCGGACTGGACATCACCGCATTGACCACCGTGCTCACAAACTGGTCGCCGTACTGCACGTCCTGTGGGTTCTCTTCGGATTGCTTGTCGTAATTGGGCTCCACCAGGCTGAAGGATGGAAGTTCTCCAGCCGCGGCGTCCGCAAAGAATTCGTCAATCTTGACGATGCCACTGCGGAGCGTTGGATCAGAGAGAAGCGGGAGGAAGACTCCGAGCGTCGGCAGGTTGGAGTAGTAGTCCTTCCAGCTGATGCCGTGTTTGTTGAACTGTTCAAAGATCACGCCGTTCGGTGGCAATGGAGATGGGAACGTGTCGTTGATGAGGCCGAGAGAGGTCCCAGCAATGAGGAAGCGACGATTCGGGTCGGTTTGCGCCATCGCGGAGCAGAAGTAGCGATCGGCGATCGGAAACACGCTCGCCATGCCGCAGCTGAACGGGAGGTCTTCCTTGGTGAAGTAACCCATGGCTTCGGGCGTGGTGCTGGTGACGAAGCCCTGGCAGGAACCTGCGTCGTATGCCTCGTGGGCCACCTTCCAGTCGTTGCCCACACCGTCGGTCTGGCACTCCGTCGGCATGTGGAACGCATGCACGACGTTGCCGTGACCGTCTGGGTTCTTCGCCGTCGGCCGGCCATTGGGTCCGAGGGTGAACCCGTCCCCCCTCCCGATGAGTCCGAGGATGTTGTCAAACGAGTGGTTCTCCATCATCAGCACGACGATGTGTTCGATCTCCGGCACCTGATCGGTGCCGGGAGGGAGCTTGGGATACGGGAGCGTGCCCGCTTCAAGAACGCCCTTGCGCTGGAGCACGTCCGCAGCGCTTGGGCTACTGGTGAACGGGAGTTGGCCAAATGCTCCGAGCAGCACTGAAGCACCGGCCACTCCGCCACCGAGGAATTGCCTTCGACTCAGCGTCACCTGTCTCTCGACTTTCAGGAGGTCGCCTTGCGACGCCTGACACTAGCGGCCAGTACGGCTCGGGCAGGGCTCGGTTCGGATCCGAATCAGAGTTCGCTGGCGATGTCTGCGTCGACTCACGGATCCGTCACGGTCTCTTCACGCCTCCGTCACCTGCTCGTTCCGGGATGTCGCGTCCCATCTCGAGCCTTCGTCCGCACCGGGCGACGTCGGGAAGCGGTTGCGTTAGGCGAGTCCTCGGGCTTCTTCGAGCCGATGCTTCCACGCGATGGCCAACCCAAGGACGGCCACGTAGCCGCCCAGGATCAGCCAATGACTGAGTGCCAGGGTGTGGCCGTCGAGGAAGGCCAGCGCCAGTGCGACCTGGTGGTAGTTCGGCATGAGGTGCGCAATGAACTGGAGCGAGCCCGGCATCTGGTCAACGGGATTGAACAGGCCTCCGAAATAGCCGAGGACGAACATGAGACCGGTGACGACGGGAAACGCAGCCTCGGGCGCCACCACGAAGCCGATGAAGACACCCAGCACGGCGAACGGGAGGGAAGTGACCCAAAGCAACACGGTCAGCCCCACCCATGTCGTGGCGGCCAGTCGGACGTCACCGAAGCCGGCACCGACCGCCTCCACCAGAATGATCACCGGGAGTACCACGAGCATGCTCGCGATGACCTTGGTGGTGACGTACGACCAGGCCGGAATCGGGGTGACCCGCAGTTGGCGGGCCCATCCCGAGGCTCGTTCCATCGAGAGTCGGGTCCCACCTGCGTTCAGGGCTGCCACCAGGGCCCCGAAGGAACACATCGAGACCATCAGGTAGACGCGCCAAGGCACGGTGCCGTCGACCACCTTGCCGGCCGTGTGGTCGCCGAGGAAGAGGATGTAGAAGACGACAGGGAAGCTGACGGTGATGGCGAGGAATTTCCAGCTGCGCAGCAGCCGCCACACCTCGAACCGGCAGAAGGCCAGCAGTGGTGCCAGGCGGCTCCGCCTGCCGTCGCGTGGTGGCTCGGCGGGACCCCCCACGCTCTGCTGATCCGACAGGCTCGGCGGAACAACCGAAAGACTGGTCACCTGTCTTCTCGACCAGGGATGGCGCCAGAGGCGGCAGTCGGCGCCGCCGCCATGGCCGCATTGGCGGGTCCGCACCCGGTCAGGGCCACGAACGCCTGCTCGAGCCCGGCACCGGTGATCTCGAGGTCGCGGAACGGCACGCCGAGTCCGACCAGGTCGCGGATGGTGGCATCCGCATCCAGTGAGTCGATCGAGACGCCGGTACCGCAGACATCGACCTCCGTGACGCCGTCGAGCTCAGAGAGCTGCGCATGGTCCGGCCGCTCGGTGACGAAGCGGAGCCGTCGGGTGGCCACGGCCGCCTTGAGGGTGGCTCCGGGGCCATCGGCCACGACCTTGCCGTGGTGCAGCACGACGACGCGGTCGGCGATCTCGTCGGCCTCGGCCAGATGATGTGTGGCGAAAAGGACTGTGCGGCCCTCGTTCCCGAAGTCCCGCATCATCCGCCAGAAGCCCTGGCGCGATTCCACGTCCATGGCGGAGGTCGGCTCGTCGAGGAACACGATTTCGGGGTCGCCTGCGATCGCAATGGCGAAGCGGACCCGCTGGGCCTGGCCGCCCGAAAGGCGATCGGTCCGCCGGCGGAGGAGCGCGCCGATGTCCGCCCGCTCGACGATCTGGTCGTAGGGAGCCGGCCGACTGTAGAGGCGCCTGACCAGGCCGAGGGCCTCGCCGACCCGAACACCGGGGGGGAGGCCGATGCCCGAACCCGACTGGAGCATCGCGCCGACTCGGCCGTCGGCCACGGCCTGGCGTGGGTCGGTGCCGAGAACCTCGATGCGGCCTTCCTGGGGACGGAGGAGTCCGAGAAGCGCTGAGATCGTGGTCGACTTGCCGGCGCCGTTCGGTCCGAGAAGTGCCAGCACCTCGCCCTGGACCACCTCCAGGTTCAGCCGGTCGAGGGCGGTCCGGGACCCGTAGCGATGGGTGACGTCCTGGAAGGAAAGGGCGGTTGGTCGTGGCCGCGAGAGTGACTCCGCGTCGGGCAGTGCTGCTACAAGGGAAGACAAGAGGTTCTCCGGCGGCTCAGGCCGCATTCGCGCTGTGCGAGATCGACATCGTACAACTGGCAGGGCCGCGCCGGTATTCGCCACATGAGGATTGATGAAGAAGTAACAAGCCCTGCGTATGGCGTTCTCGCGGGTCAGTCTCGTTCGAGCCGGAGTGTCGTCGGCCAACTCCGATCGGCTGTCGCCGCAGCGGTGAGACGCCTCGGGATGGTGACCTCAGATCATCATCCCGAGGCAACGCGGCCTGCATCAGTCGCGCAGATCGAAGACGATCCGGGCCTCGATCTCGCCTTGCAGGACTTCGTTGATCGATTCGTTGACTTGCTCGAGACGCCGGGTCTCTCGTACGACCTCGGTGCGTCCGTCTGCGTGCAATTCAAAGGTCTCCTTGAGGTCCACCCGGGTCCCCACCAGTGAGCCAACGACCTTGATGCCACGAAGGACAGTCTCGAAAATGGGCAGGTGCATCGTATTGTCGGCTGGCAGTCCGACCCCAACGAGGGTCCCGTTCGGACGGAGACAGGCGAAAGCCTGTTCATAGGCTTTCGGCGAAGCCGCGAGCACGATGGCGACGTCAGCGCCTCCGAGCGCTTGCAATTCGGTCGCTGGGTCCTGCAGGGAAGAGTTCACCGTGTAGGAGGCGCCGAGATTCTTGGCGACCTCAAGTTTGGAATCGATGATGTCGACCGCTGCGACACTTGCGCCAGCGATGTGGGCGTACTGCACCGCGAGGTGGCCGAGACCACCAATGCCGAAGACGGCGACCAGGTCCGAAGATCGGGCGCCGGAGACCTTCACGGCCTTGTACGTCGTGACCCCGGCACACGTGAGCGGGGCAGCATCGAGGGGGTCCACTGCGTCGGGGACCCGTCCGACGAAGGACGCTTCAGCGACGACGTAGTCGGCGAACCCGCCATTGACCGTGTAGCCGGTGTAGCGGGCATTCGGGCACAAGGTCTCCCAACCCGAGGCGCAAAGCTCGCAGGCCCCACAGGCCCACCCGAGCCATGGAACGGCCACACGGTCGCCTTCACTGAGTCCCCTGACGTCGCTTCCGAGACGCTCGACGATACCGACACCTTCGTGGCCTGGAATGAATGGCGGCTGCGGCTTGACCGGCCAGTCGCCATGGGCGGCGTGGATGTCGGTGTGGCACAGCCCGCTGGTCTCGATCTTGACCACCACCTGTCCCGATCCGGGCTCTGGCTTCGCCACGTCCTCGACTCGTAGGGGTTGATCGAACGCATGAACAACGGCAGCTCGCATGGCCTTCTCCTTGGTGTGATGTGTGATTCCGAACAGGTATGTCGTGTGCTGGTGCCCTAACGAGCAGCGACTTCGTCGTCGCGCAAGACCCGTGACCGGATCATGAAGTGCTTGTCGCGTCCGGCCCCGAGCGAGAAGCCCTCCGGCTCACCCTCGCCGACGTCGAGGATGAGTTGCGTGTGCTTCCACGCCTCGTACTGACGGTGGTCGATGTAGAACGGACAAGAACCGACTCGACCAAGCAGGATGTCGTGGTCGCTCAGGACGAACTCCCCATCGCTGAAACACATCGGAAGGCTGCCGTCGCAACAGCCGCCCGATTGGAAGAACATGACCGGTCCGACTTCTCGGACCACGTCGTCGATGGCAGCGAGAGCGGCGGGAGATGCGATGACGCCCGGCACCGCGGATGGCCTGTTCACGAGCGCTCTAGAAGAACCCGAGTGGCTTCGTGCTGTAGCTGACCAAGAGATTCTTGGTCTGGGAGTAGTGCTCGAGCATCATCTGGTGGTTCTCACGGCCGACTCCTGAGATCTTGTAACCGCCGAAGGCGGCACCGGCGGGGTAGAGGTGGTAGCAGTTCGTCCACACTCGGCCCGCCTTGATGGCACGTCCCATGCGGTAGGCGAGGTTTCCATTGCGGGTCCACACGCCTGCACCGAGTCCGTAGAGGGTGTCGTTGGCGATCCTGACCGCATCCGCCTCGTCGGCAAATGTGGTGACGGCGAGCACGGGACCGAAGATCTCCTCCTGGAAGACGCGCATCGAGTTGTTGCCCTCGAGCACGGTCGGCTCGTAGTAGTAGCCGCCCTCGAGCTCGCCACCCAGGTGAGCCTTCTGTCCTCCGATGAGGCACTTGGCACCTTCCTGCGATCCGATCTCGACATAGGACTCGATCTTTTCGATCTGCTGAACCGAGACTTGGGGGCCGATCATGGTCGAGGGGTCAAGAGGATTTCCCTGTCGGATAGCGGCAATCCTTGCCAGGCAACGCTCCATGAAGCGGTCGTAGATCGATTCGTGGATGAGCGCCCTCGAAGGACAGGTGCACACCTCTCCCTTGTTGAAGGCATACAGAACGAGACCCTCGATAGCCTTGTCCAAGAATTCGTCGTCCTCGTCCATCACGTCGGCGAAGAAGATGTTGGGCGATTTGCCACCGAGCTCGACGGTGGAGGGGATCAGGTTCTGCGCCGCGTACTGCATGATCAACCGTCCGGTCGTCGTCTCTCCCGTGAAGCCGATCTTGGCGATCCGGGGACTCGAAGCCAGGGCCTTCCCAATTTCGCCTCCCGGCCCGGTGACGATGTTCACAACCCCGGGGGGGACCACGTCTTGGATGACCTCAGCCAGCTTGAGGATTGACCACGGGGTGGGCGAAGCCGGCTTGAGGACGGTGCAATTCCCGGCGGCGAGGGCGGGTGCGATCTTCCATGCCGCCATCAGCAGGGGGAAATTGAAGGGAATGATCTGACCCACGACCCCGAGCGGCTCGTGGAAGTGATACGCGACTGTGTCCTTGTCGATCTCGGTCGAGCGCCCTTCGAGGGATCGAGTGGCACCGGCGAAGTAGCGGAAGTGGTCGACGGCGAGGGGAATGTCGGCGGCCAGGGTCTCACGTACCGGCTTTCCGTTCTCCCACGTCTCTGCAATGGCCAGCATCTGGAGGTTCGCCTCGATCGCGTCAGCGATGGCGTTGAGCACGGCCGCCCGCTCGGTCAGCGAGGTTTCGCCCCAGGCGTCTTTGGCGGCATGGGCAGCATCGAGCGCGAGATCGACGTCCTCGGCGGTGGAGCGTGCCACTTCGCAGAAGGGCTGGCCGTTGACCGGGCTCACATTTGGCATGTACTGACCCTTGACGGGAGCAATCCATTTGCCGCCGATGAAGTTGTCGTAGCGCGGCTTGACTTGGACCAAGCTGCCCGGTCGGCCAGGGGCGACAAAGACCTCGTCGGAGTCTCCGCTCGTCTGTCGTAGTCGGTTCTTCGGTCAGGGTCACAACTGCCTCCTTGGTGTGGATCACATGCCCAGTGATGAGACCGCCCAGGCCACCTGGAAGCGGACTCAAGCAGCGGAACATCGCCTAAGACGACGGTATGGCCACAGCCCGGTTGCATCTAGGGAGGAAGGTCCTGGAGGCGGGAGGACCTTCGGCACGATCGCTCTGATCCAGTGGCGCCGAGACGTCGATGCAGACCTCCAGACGTCCCGCGACAGGCCGAAAGAAGTCGATTGTGATGACAGGACCTGCTCGGCCGGGACAACCGATCGGGACCTCCCTTTGTCGCGCGAGGACCACCAATCGAGGCATTCGGAAGGGTGTGGGATGTCGCCGATCACCGTCAACCGGTCGACGCGCTGGGAGGAGGTGCCATCGACTTGGCGCTGCCTCCCTGGGCCATGGCGCCGGCGTAAATCGCCAAGCTCAGTGCGGTCAAGCACACCATGTCCCACCAGAGCGGGATCACACCACGTCCACCGACGAGGAGGTCTTTGAAGGGTCCGGCCCCTCCCAAGATGCCGCCGGGGCCGAAATCGCCGAGATACGAGACGATCGAGAGCCCGCCTAAGTACGGGAAGAGCCACCATGCTGAAGCCCAATCGATCCGTGGCGGCTCGAGGTCCAGGTGAAGCGAGCGGGCCAAGCCCATGAGCCCATAGCCCAAAAAGAGGGCGATGATCAGGGTCGAAATGGTCTGCCAGCCCGACCAGTAGGCGATGTAAGTGGCGAAGACGAAGGACGCCGGGGCGAGGAGGCCGGCGGCCGGGAGTCGGTACGGACGCATCAGCTCAGGCCGGGTACGCCGAAGCGAGCCAAGGGCCAAAGGCGCCCCCGCGTACATGAGCACGACCGCACCGGTCACGACGCTCACGAGCTTGCTCCAGCTCGGGAAGGGCAACAGGAAGAGGAGGCCGAGCGCGCCGGACATGACCACCCCCCAGAGGGGGACGTCCGTCCGCTCGTCCTCGACCAGAAACAGCTTGGGCACGTAGCCGTCTTTGCTCAGCCCGAAGCTGAGTCTCGATGCGCCGGTCAAGTAGACCAGCGCGGTCCCACTCGGAGAGACAACGGCGTCGATCCGCATGATCCAGGCCAGCCAGACCAGACCGACCAAGCTGGCGAGTGCGAAGAAGGGCGCCCTGGAGAGCTGCGGGTCTGTCGCCAGTCCAGTCCAGCTCGTGTAGTGCGCAAGCAGCGAGGGCGGCAGTGCGCCAATGAAGGCCACTTGGACAGCGATGTAGATAGTGGTGCAGACGAGGAAGGCACCGAACACGGCTCGGGGAAGATCCCGCTGGGGATGGGTGCTTTCGCCGCCGACTTGAAGTGCCCCCTCGAAGCCCATCAGCGCGAAGGCGATGCCACCGGCAGTGATGGCACTCAGGATCGTTTGCGTGGGGCCGGAGCCACCGTGGACGAAGAAGCCGCCCGCCGCGGTGAAGTTGTGAATGTGGAAGCCAGTCACGATCAGGGCGAGAGCAGTGAGGACGGGGATGGCCAGCTTGAATACCGTGACGGCTGAGTTAGCCCGGGTCAGCAGCCGTATGCCCAGTAGATTCAGCGTGACAAAGACACCCATCAGCACGATGGCGACGACATAGCCTGAGGCGCTGAGGGTCCCCGTACCTGAGTGGTAGAGCCCGCTGGCCCAGGAGTTGGTCGACAGGTACTCAATGGCGGCGAGCACCTCGATGGGAGCGATCGTCGCCGCCTGCACGTACGCGAACCAACCGAAGGTCGCACCGGCCAGACTCCCGAATGCGTGGTTGGCGAAACGTCCGGGCCCGCCGCTCTCCGGGAACATCGCGCCAAGCTCGGCGTAGACCAACGCCAGTGGTGCCATGAGCAAGGCCGCAAGCACCCAGCCGACGAGGGCCGCCGGGCCTGCGATGGTGACCGCGACGAATGCTCCGAAGAGCCACCCTGAGCCCATCGTCGTCCCGGCCGAAAACCAGAGCAACCCGATGAAGCCCACGTCACGGCGTAGCCCTTCGTCGGTTCGGTCTGGCGATGTGCGCAATGGCCTAGCCGGTTCTGCTCTCACTCCCGCCGGTCCTCGCAAGGCCGAACTTTCGTATCACGGGTCCGGCCATCGCGGCGGCGAAACGAAACGCTCCTGAGCTGTATTGGCCGCAGCGGGAGACTTGGCCGCGAGCGTTACCGCTGCTGTCGGGACAGAAGTGCACCCCGTCTGGGGAACGAACCACGTTGGTTCTGACGCCGGCGAGCGTCGGGCCGAGGCATGGCTCGAAGTAGAGGCAGGGCAACGTTGAGACGAACGCCTGATGGGGTCCTTCG
>CAVWBB010000001.1:0-17716 GCA_963753115.1 uncultured Acidimicrobiaceae bacterium | reverse complement strand
ACTCTCCTGCAACTCTCGCTTCACTGGCGGACCCGGAAAGCCGTGAGTCCGTTGGACTGGGGCCAGGTCTTCCCACGCTCCGGGGAGGTGCGGGGCAAGTCGCTTGAGCTCTTCGAGGTGGAGCGCCGAAAGGACCTCCAGCCGTTCGGCGCCGTCTTCGGTGAGATGCAATCGGACAACCCGGCGATCGTCTTCGTCTCGGTTCCGATACACCAGTCCCGCGACAACGGCGCGGTCAACGAGACCCACCGCGCTGTTGTGAATGAGGAGCAGATAGTCGGCTACTTCTCCGATCGTCGGACCACGGGGATCGCCATGCCCTCGGATGGCCAGCAGCAGCTGGTGCTGAGCAGGAGTGAGGCCCGCTGCGCGCGCTTGGCTCTCGCTCCAGCGTTCGAAGTGGCGGAGCCCCGTCCGTAGAGCCAGCAGGCGGGCGTAGACGGAATCGGACAAACTCACTCCTGGCAGGATATCATCCTGACACGATATATTTTAGGAAATCTCAACTGTTTCCCCGATTGGTCCCCCGTCGCGCTCCGTGGCCGCGCCGACGAAGGCCGCGAAGGTGACTGAATCCATCGCCGCGGATGGCGAAGACCCTGGTCAGTACCCCAAAGTGACTGATTGCCCCGAGATAACGGAGAACGCAGCAGGCTCGAAGAACGTTCCGGGCATGGCTGAAATCGCGCCGACCGTCCCCGATCGACCGTCCCGCGACAACACCGAAAGGATGCTCGGCGACTTCACGACGACTCGGGCGATCCTCCCGCTTTTGCCCCTGGCGGTGGTCATCGGGGTGCTCGGTGCCGGCATTTCGCTGGCTCTACTCGACATGATCGGATTCTTTACCAATCTGTTCTACTTCCAACGACTCAGCGTTCATCTTGTCTCTCCCTACGGCAACTCCTTGGGCCCAATCGCCGTGATCATCCCGATCGGGGGCGGTCTGGTCGTCGGACTCATGGCCCGCTTTGGCTCAGAGCAGATCCGGGGGCACGGCATCCCTGAGGCGATGGAACGGATCCTCATCAATGGCAGCAAGGTCCAACCACGCCTTGCGATCTTGAAGCCGATCTCCAGCGCCATCAGCATCGGGACGGGGGGGCCCTTCGGCGCCGAGGGACCAATCATCCTGACGGGTGGTGCCGTTGGGTCGGTCGTGGGTCAGCTCTTCCACCTCACTGCCGCCCAGCGCAAGAGCCTCCTGGTCGCAGGAGCCACCGCGGGAATGAGCGCCGTGTTTGGAACCCCGGTCGCGGCCACGTTGTTCGGAGTAGAGCTGCTGGCATTCGAGTTCAAACCCCGATCGATGGTTCTCATCGCGATCGCAGCAGCGACCGCCGACGGCCTCCGCATGGTGATGGCCAGCGCCGGCCTGGTCGCGCCCCAACCGATCTTCCCCGTTCCATCGCATGCGCCACTCGCTGGAGTGGTCCTGCTCGGAGCAACGGCGGTCGGCATCACCTGTGGCTTCGCCGCGTGGTTGATGACGCAGGCGGTCTATCGGTCCGAAGATCTCTTCAAAAAGTTGACTGGCCATCTGGACTGGATGTGGTGGCCGATGATCGGAGGGCTCATCATCGGTCTCGGTGGCCTCGTTGACTCGCGAGCCCTTGGCGTCGGGTACGACACCATCCACGCCGAGCTGCTCGGCCAATTCGAGCGTAAGCGCCTTGGCAGTGTTGTTTGTGGTCAAACTCGTTATCTGGTCGGGCGCACTCGGCAGTGGAACCAGCGGTGGCATCCTCGCCCCGATCCTGATGATGGGAGCTGCCCTCGGGGGGGTCTTAGGTCACGTCCTCCCAGGGGCCTCCCCAGGGGTCTGGGCCCTCATTGGGATGGCAGGCGCGCTGTCAGGGGTTACTCGCTCACCCTTCACTGCCATCATCTTTGCCTTCGAGCTCACACATGACGCCAATAGCCTGCTCGCTCTGTTGGTGGTGGCCACCGTGTCCCACCTGGTCAGCGTGCTCGTTCTCAAACGGTCGATCCTGACCGAAAAGGTGGCCCGGCGAGGCTTTCACGTTATGCGGGAATACTCCGTCGACCCGCTCGAAGCAACGTTCGTGCGCGAGGTCATGGACACTGACGTCTTCACCGTTGAACCGAGTCGGCCGCTCTCCGATCTCTACGGCGCACTGGGCGAAGGTTCACCGGAGCGGCGCCAACGCCTCTATCCCGTGCTAGGTAGCAGCGGCAAACTTATAGGGATCTTGCCGTGGTCCTCCGTGCTCGCGGCCCGTGCGACTGGCCAAAACGTCTGGGAGGCGATGCTCGCACCGAGGGCCATCGCGTACCCCGATGAGATACTCCGAACGGTCGCCGATCGCATGGCTGCGCAAGGTATCGGCGTGATTCCTGTGGTCGAGCGGACCGATATCAAGTGTCTCCGGGGTCTCATCACTCAATTCGACCTTCTCCAGGCTCGCCAGAAGCTCCTCGATGAGGAGCGACACGCCGAACGAGTGCTTACACTGCGACGTGTCGCTCCGCGGATTCGAGACGAACGCGGTGACGACACGGGCCCGGAGCCGATTGATTGACATGACGACGAACGGACACGACCTCATCCTCTGTCCACGTCGCCTTCTCCCAACTGATTCAGTGGCGCCGGAATAGATCTGGTCGGCGGACTGCAGGCGGACACCCGCGGCCACCACCACCGATCACCGATCACCGGTCACACCGCTGCTCCACTGGATTGCGTTCCAAGCGGTCGGGTAGTAAACGGAGTTGACAGCGGTGACCCACGTGGTGCGTCCCGCCACCCCAGACGAGGAGGGCCACATGCAACAACGTCCCATCGGGAACAGGACCGTCAGCGCCATCGGGCTGGGCGAAATGCCGCTCTCCATCGAAGGACGCCCCGACCGGCGCCAGGCCATCGCCACCATTCATGCATCGCTCGACGCCGGTGTCACCATCATCGACACCGCGGACGCCTACTCCCTCGGCGTCCAGGAGCACGGCCACGGCGAGGAGCTCGTGGCCGAGGCCCTGGCCGCGTACGGCGGCGCCACCGACGACGTGCTGGTCGCCACCAAGGGGGGCCATCGCCGGCCGGGTGACGGCAGCTGGACCGTGCACGGCGATCCGTCCTACGTGAAGGAGGCCTGCGAGGCCTCGCTCAAGGCACTCGGCGTCGACGCCATCGGCCTCTACCAGTATCACCGTCCCGATCCCTCGGTCCCCTGGGCCGAGTCGGTCGGCGCCCTGGCCGACCTCCTGGACGAGGGCAAGATCCTGATGGCGGGCGTCTCCAACGCCACGATCGCGCAGATCGACGAGGCGCAGAAGGTGCTGAGCGGCCGTCTGGTCAGCGTCCAGAACGAATTCTCGCCGCGCTTCCGTTCCTCGGAGGGCGAGCTCGAGCACTGCGAGAAGCTCGGCATCGTGTTCATCCCGTGGAGCCCGATGGGAGGCATCGGCCGCTCCGATGCGATCGAGCAGAACTTCCCCGCCTTCGCCGAGGTGGCCAAGGAGGTCGGCGCCAGTCCGCAGCAGGTGAACCTGGCCTGGATGCTCGCCAAGGGTTCGCGGGTGATCCCGATCCCGGGCAGCAGCCGACCGGAGACGGCCATCGCCTCCGCCGCCGCCGCCGACCTGACGTTGACGCCTGAGCAGGTGGCGCGCCTCGACGCGTCCTGAGCGGGCACCGGGCGCTTTGCCGTAGGGACGGGCGCTGCGCCGGGCGGAACAGGCGCTTTGTCGGACAGCGCGCCGGGCGGAACAGAACAGCTTCGGCCCGTGTTCTACAGCTGTCCGCCCTGATCCGCCCCGGCAGCCCGTAGGGAGAGCCCGGGCGCAGAAGCAATGAGAGAGTGAGGCTGCGATGCCTGCAGTGACTGTTCCCGACAACCTGGCCCTCCCGCGCATCGCGGTGGCGGCGCCCGGTGACCTCCGCCCCGTCAAGGCCGTCACCGATGCGCCGTCCGGCTACGAGGGCGAGGGATTCCCGGTTCGCCGGGCCTTCGCCGGCGTTCCTGTCGCCGACCTCGATCCCTTCATCCACATGGACCAGATGGGCGAGGTCGAGTACGCGCCCGGGGAGCCCAAGGGCACGGCGTGGCACCCGCACCGCGGGTTCGAGACCGTGACCTACATGATCGACGGCACCTTCCAGCACCAGGACTCCATCGGCGGTGGCGGGCTGATCACCAACGGCTCCACGCAGTGGATGACCGCCGGGTCTGGCATTCTGCACATCGAGCGCCCGCCCGAGCAGCTGATTTCCAGCGGCGGCCTCTTCCACGGCGTTCAGCTCTGGGTGAACCTCCCCGCAGCCGACAAGTGGCTCGACCCGCGATACCAGGGCATCGAGGCGGGCGACGTCCTGCTGCTGACCTCGCCCGACGGTGGGGCCCTGGTCCGGGTCATCGCCGGCCCCGTCGCCGGCTACGAAGGTCCGGGTTCGACGCACACGCCGATCTCACTGGTGCACGCCACGGTGGAGCCCGGCGCGGCGCTCGTCCTCCCCTGGCCGCGCGAGTTCAACGCACTGGTCTACGCGCTCTCGGGAAGCGGCAGCATCGGTTCGGAGGCCCGGCCGTTCCACAGCGGCCAACTGGCTGTCTTCGGTGCCGGCGACGCGCTGGCGCTCCGCGCGGACGCCACACAGGACTCGCGCCATCCTGCGCTCGACGTCCTGATCCTCGGTGGCCGGCCCATCGGCGAGCCGGTCTACGCCCACGGACCTTTCGTCATGAACACACGGGCCGAGATCATTCAGGCGTTCGAGGACTTCGAAGCGGGCAAGCTCGGCACCGTCCCGGCCGACCACATCGGCAACGCGTGATCCGCATTGCCGGGAGCGAGGTGACGGGTGGCGACACCTGGAGCACCGCCGACATCGGGGACCAGACGGGCCGGATCGCACTCGTCACCGGAGCGAACAGCGGCATCGGGTACGAAACGGCCCGGGCGCTCGCCGACCACGGAGCGCACGTGATCTTGGCCTGCCGTGACGATGAGAAGGCGCGGCGGGCCCGCGACAAAATGGAGAGCGAGCTCGAGCGCTCGTCGCTCGAATTGCTCCACCTCGACCTGGCCGACCTCGTCTCCGTGCGCCGGGCGGCCGACGAGGTGCTCTTGGTGCACGCCCGGCTGGACCTTCTGATCAACAACGCCGGCGTGATGGGCACCCCCTACCGTCAGACGGCCGACGGCTTCGAACTGCAGATGGCGACGAACCACCTGGGCCACTTCGCCCTGACGGGCCTGCTCCTCGATCGCATCCTGACGACCGAGCGCTCCCGCGTCGTCACCGTCAGCTCGCACATGCACCGCATGGGCCGTCTGCACCCAGACGACGTCGCCGGTGCGTCATTCCACAACACGTGGGTCTCCTACGGCACGTCCAAGCTCGCCAATCTCCTCTTCACCGCCGAGCTCAGCCGGCGCCTGGAGGCAGCCGGATCGCGCACCCTCGCCCTGGCGGCGCACCCGGGCTGGACGCGGAGCAACCTGGCCGGGAGCGGCGCCGCGCTCGGCACGAACCGCCTGCGCCGCAAGGTGGCGCGGGCAGCCGGGACCCTCCTCGGCCAGTCCGCGGCCGGTGGCGCGCTCCCCGTGCTGTGTGCGGCCACCTCGAGCTCAGTCGGATCGGGCCAGTACATCGGCCCGGCGAATCTCGGCGGGCTCTACGGCCCGCCCCGCGTGGCGCGGCCCACGAAGCGGGCCCGAGATCCCCAGTCAGCCCTCGATCTCTGGGCCGCCTCCGAGGATCTGACCGGTGTGCACTTCTCCGTGGGCGCCCCTGCCTGACCGGCGCCTTCGGTCAGCCCACCAGCGCCGATGACTCGCCCCGGGGCGGAGGCGGGCGCTAGACCGTAGCCATGCCCGGCACGGCGACCACAGGAGAACCCGAGAGCCGGCAGGCGGTCCACGACCTCGCCCGGTCGCCGACGCGGACCGATACCACCATTGCGGCCAGCCTTCCGGAGAGCCGCCGCTACCGGCTCAAGCGCGTGCTGCTCGGCCCCCCTCTGGTCAGCGACGACCTCCATGGCCAGCGGCTCGGCAAGCCGACCGCCCTCGCCGTCCTGTCCTCGGACGTCATGTCCTCCTCGGCCTACGCCACCGAGGAGATGCTGCGCATTCTGGTGCCGATCGCCGGATTGGCGGCCTTCTCCATCGTGACCCCGATGACCGCGGCGATTCTCTCGGTGCTCGCGGTGGTGACGATGTGTTACCGGGACGTCGTGCGGTCGTACCCCAAGGCCGGCGGTTCCTACGTCGTCAGCCGCGACAACTTCGGCCCGAACATCGCGCAGGTGGCCGGCGCCGCACTGCTGATCAGCTACACCATCACTGTCGCCGTCTCGGTGGCGGCGGGAGCCGATGCGATCGTCTCCGCCGTCCCCGCACTGGGGAGGCAAGCATGGGTCCCGGTGGCGATGAGCATCGCCTTCGTCCTCATCCTGGCGTACGGCAACCTGCGCGGCATCCGGGAGGCGGGACGCGTCTTCGCCATCCCGACCTACTTCTTCATCTTCAACATGGCGCTGCTCATCGTCTTCGGATTGGTCCGCAAGGCATCGGGCACCCTGCCGCACCAGCCGGCCCACAGCGGCACGCTCCCCCTCGGGCACGCGAGCGGCGGGTTGATCCTGGGCGTCTCCGCGTTCTTCCTGTTACGCGCCTTCGCCAACGGGAGCTCGGCCATGACCGGCACCGAGGCCATCTCCAACGGCGTCAGCATCTTCCGGAAGCCACAGGCCCGCAACGCCCGGACGACCCTCGTGCTCATGAGCCTCATCCTCGGGGTGATGTTCCTCGGGGTCTCGGTGCTGGCCGGACTCACCCACAGCGTGCCGTTCACCTCGGGCACGCCGACGGTCGTCTCGGAGATCGGCTCGCTGGTCTACGGGACGTCACCGGCGGGCCAGGTGCTCTACTACTCGCTCCAGGCCGCGACCGCGCTCATCCTCATTCTCGCCGCCAACACGAGCTTCACCGGGTTCCCCTTCCTCGTCAGCTTCGTGGCCGAGGACTCGTTCCTCCCCCGCAAGCTCACGGTGCGCGGGCACCGCCTGGTCTTCTCCAATGGGATTCTGCTGCTGGCGGGAGCGTCCATCGCCCTCCTGCTGGCCACCGGAGCCAAGGTGGCCGCGCTCATCCCGATGTACGCCATCGGTGTCTTCACCGGTTTCACCATGGCCGGTGCCGGCATGGTCGCCCACCACCTCCGCCACCGCGACCCGCACTGGCAGCAGCGCGTCGTGGTCAACGGCTTCGCCGCCCTCGTCTGCGCAATCGTCGTCGTGGTCTTTGCCGTGGCCGAATTCACCCAGGGTGCGTGGGTGGTCGTCGTGGTCATGCCGCTCATCGTCTACGCCCTCGTCACCATGAACCGCGAGTACCGCGCCGAGGACGCCGTGCTCGAGGAAGGCGCCGCCGTCGAGGCCTGCGAGGCGAAGGTGCTGCGCCGCCACGTCGTCATGGTGCTGGTGGACCGCATCGACCTGGCCACGGCGCGGGCCATCCAGTACGCACGCGCACTGACGCCCGACGATCTGCACGCGGTGCACTTCAACATCGACCACGACCGCACGGACCTGCTCATCGAGCGCTGGCAGCGCCTCGGCCTCTCCCGCCTCCCCCTCGATGTGATCGACTGCCCGGATCGCCGCATCGGCCGGGCCGCACTGGAGCTGGCCGCTGAGCACGCCGACGGAGAGACCGAGGTCTCCATGGTGTTGCCCCGGCGCTCGTACGGGAAGACCTGGCGCCGGATTTTGCACGACCAGACCGCTGACCGCATCGTCGAGATCGTCAGTCAGCTGCCCCACGTCAACGCCACGATCATCCCGTTCCATGTGTCAGGGGCGGACCTGCAGGAGCCGCACCTCGAGCTCGAACCCGTGCTGGTCGCGGACGCGAACGGGAGGGAAGCGGCGGAGCCCGCCGCCAAGAAGAAGCACAACCATGGACAGCAGGCATCCTCGGTGCCCGGCACGCAACCGATCGCCTCGCTGCAGTGGCGGACCCGGGCGCGCGTGGCCGGACGGGTCAAGACGATCCGCGTGCAGCCGCTGTCGGAGGTCCCGACGATCGAGTGCGTGGTCGTGGACCACAGCGGCGAGGCGATCACCTTCGTCTTCCTGGGCCGGCGCTCCATCGCCGGCTTGCGCAGCGGCACGCGGATGGTCGCCGAAGGAATGATCGGCAAGCACAAGGGCAAACTCGCCATGATCAACCCCTCCTATGAGGTGCTCTCCTCCGGATCCGGCAACGAGGACGCATGAGCCGCGAGCAGGTCGGACAGAGCAACCGCCTCCGGTCGCTGCTCGGTGGGTCCGGCCCTCCAGTGGGCGATGGCCGTCGCAGCACCCGTCGTCGTGGCCCTCCTCCTCATTCCGGGCCGGAACCATCTGGACAGCGCTGACGACGCACTCGTGCTCGTGGTCGTCACGGTGGCCATCGCGTCGGGCGGCAGCCGCATCCGTGCCTTTGCAGCGGCCATTGTGGCAGCGGCGTCGTTCGACTTCCTCCTGACCCGTCCCTACGGCTCGTTCCGGATCAGCCGTTCGGCGGACATCACCACCGAGGTGCTGTTCGTCGTCGTCGGCTTGTTGGTGGGCGAGCTGGCCGCCCGGGGCCGGCGTGACCGGTTGGCCGCCGCCTCGGGGCGGCACGAGATCGCCCGACTGCACGACCTGAGCCAACGCATCGCGGCCGGCGAGGATCCCGACTTCGTCCTGATCGCCGTGGCCGGCGAGCTCAGGGAGCTCCTCAGCCTCCAGGACTGCCGTTTCGTGCGGCAACAGCCGTCGGGCAAGGGAGCCTGGATCGCGGCGGACGGCACCGTACGCCTCAACCCGTTGCGGTGGCCGGCGGCGACGGTCGGTCTGCCGACGCAGCACGTCGAGTTGGCCGTGCACGGCGGGGGCCAGGTCGTCGGCACCTTCATTTTGACCCCGACGCCGGCAACGCCGATCACGCACGAGCAGTGCGTCGTGGCGGTGGCGCTGGCCGATCAGCTCGGTGCCACCATGGCGACGCAGGGCTCCGGGGGCTGATGCCCTGAGACGGGCCGCCCGCACGACGCCGTCCCTCAGGCGACGTGTCGGCGCAGGAAGTCGGCATGCAGGGCAATCCGGTCGGGGCGCAGCACGCGTCCGAGCGGGACGATCAACACGGCACGGGCCCCCGCCCGGTGCAGGGCGGCAGCGGCACTCTGTGACCGCGCGCCGCTGACATAGAGGTCGTCGAGGAGCGCGACGCGCGCGCCGGCGACGGGCGCGTCCCCGTTCCCGGTGCGCAGGCTGAAGGCCGCCGGATCCGGCCGCATGTGCGCGACGGGCGGTGGCCCGCCAGGTGGGCCGCCGCGGCGGAGGAGATCCGGAGCCCAGCGCGCTCCGGGGAGGGCGGCGACGACGTCGCACCCGAGGCCGTCGACGAGCCCGAGCGGGGCGGAGCCGGGGCGATGGGTCGACGGGACGAGAGCGACGAGGTCGAGCGGGCCGCCCACCACGGCGCCGAGCCGGCCGGCGTGGGCGGCGAGGAACGTCCCGAGGAGCACGCGCACGACGGCGCCGAAGCGCTCCCGGGCCTCGGCCACCGCCGACTCCTTGTAGCCGAGCAGGACGGTGTAGAGCGGGCTCGGCAGCGGGCAGAGGCGCACCGGCTCCACGGGCGACAGCGGCAGGCCGAGCCGGCGGGCCACCACACGGCAGGCGAAGCAGACCCGCTGGCCCGCGGTGGCAGGACCGCGGCAGGTTGCGCAGACCCCGGGGCCGGGATCGGGCACGCGGAAGGGGTCAGGTGGCGGGAGTGGGGTCGGGGTCGGGACGATGGAGGAGAAAGGTCCCCGTGGCCCGGCTGATCAACACCCCGCCGGCATCGTGCACGGTCGCCTCGCCGTAGGCCACCTGCTTCGCCATCCGGGCCACCTCGCCACGCAACGTGTAGGGCTCGCCCTTCATCGCCGGGCGCATGCACTCGGTCTTCATCTCGAGCGTGCCCCGGGTGCGATCCCTGCCCGGGAGGGCGGCGTTGATGGCGAAGTTCATGCAGGCATCGAGCACCAGGGAGTGGATGCCGGCCTGGGTGATGCCGTGCGGGTTGCAGGCGATGTCGGTCGGGGTGAAGGTCCCTGCCACCCAGCCGAGGTCCTCCCCGTCGACCCCGTAGGCCGTGAAGGCACCGCCGACCAGGTCGATGATCGGCATGCCGCCGTCGCCCAACCAGCGGTCCATGTTCTTGCCGAGGCCGCCCATCGGGAGCAGACCCTACCGGGGCCGGGCCGGCGGGGGTCGTTCCCGGGCCCCCGCGTCGGACTCGGGCCATGTCGGCCGCCAGACGGCGCCGGGTAGAGTGTTCTCCGATCTGAACCGGCGTGGCGCCGATCGCTGCGGCCGGATTGGGAGGAGACACCATGACCACCGCAGTCATCGTTGACGCCGTCCGGACCGCCGGAGGGAAGCGCAACGGGAAGCTCCGCAACTGGCACGCCGTGGACCTGGCCTCCGAGGCCCTCAAGGCCATCGCCGAGCGCAACCAGCTGGACCCGGCCCAGGTCGACGACGTGATCATGGGCTGCGTCATGCAGGTCTCCGAGCAGTCGCTGAACGTGGGCCGCAATGCGGTGCTCGCCTCCGGCTGGCCCGAGTCCGTGCCCGCCACCACGATCGACCGCCAGTGCGGGTCCTCGCAGCAGGCGGTGCACTTCGCCGCGCAGGGCGTCATGGCGGGGGCCTACGACATCGCGATCGCCGCCGGGATCGAGTCCATGACCCACACCCCCATGGGGTCCTCGGTGGTGCGCGACTTCGGCTTCCCCTTCGGTCCGCGCATGATGGCCCGCTACACCGACGACGAAGGGCACAGCACCCTGAAGGGTCAGGGCATCGGGGCCGAGATGATCGCCGACCAGTGGGGCATCTCGCGCGAGGACCTCGACGCCTACTCCGCCCGGAGCCACCAGCGGGCGGCCCGGGCCACGGCCGAGGGCCGCTTCGAGAACGAGATCGTGGCCGTGCGGGTGCGCGACGACGAGGGGAACGACACCGACGAGGTCTTCGCCTCCGACGAGGGCATCCGGCCCGACTCCACCGTCGAGACGCTGGCCAAGCTGAAGCCCGCCTTCAAGGAGGACGGGAAGGTGACGGCGGGGAACTCGTCGCAGATCACCGACGGCGCCTCGGCCGTCCTCATCATGAGCGAGGAGAAGGCGAACGCGCTGGGCCTGCGCCCACGGGCCCGCTTCCACGCCTTCGCGCTGGCCGGCGTCGACCCCGTCACGATGCTGACCGGCCCCATCCCCGCCACGACGACCGTGCTGGAGCGGGCCAAGCTCACCATGGACGACATCGACGCGGTGGAGATCAACGAGGCCTTCGCCTCGGTCGTGCTGGCCTGGGAGAAGGAGCACCATCCCAACATGGAGCTCGTCAACCCCAACGGCGGCGCCATCGCCCTCGGCCACCCGCTGGGCGCCTCGGGCGGCAAGCTGACGGCCACGCTGCTCAACGAGCTCGAGCGCACCAACGGCCGCTACGGGCTCCTCACCATGTGCGAGGGCGGCGGGCTGGCCAACGCCACCATCATCGAGCGGCTCGGCTGAGCCACCGGGCTGACGCCGCGCTTGCGCCGCGTGTCCAGCCGCGGGTCGCGGTTGGTCAGCGGTATCGGGTGGCCAGGAGGAAGCCGACGAAGATCATCGCCAGGCCGGCCACCAGGCCCCACGGCGAGCCGTGGGCCGCGAACGGCAGGTGGGCCAGGTAGTTGACCGTGATGACGGCGACGCCGCCGATGAGCAGCACCAGGATGAGCGCCCCGAACCAGGGCGGGCTGTGGCGGACGCTCTTCGGGATCGGCGCGGTATAGCGCCCGCTCTCCTCGGCCGTCTTGTAGCGGCCGACCTTGGAGGTCGAGGTCCGGCCGCCGGCGGACTTGCCCTTCTTGGAGGCGCCGCCTGGTCCCTTGGTGCTGGTGGCCACGGGGTCAGAGGTTAGCCACCCCCGGCGAGCCCCTCCGGGCAGGCCGGGTACGATCGTGGACCCATGGGACCGCGGGTGCTCCTCGTCGACAACTACGACTCCTTCGTCTACAACCTGGTCCAGGAGCTGGGCGAACTCGGGGCGGAGCCGGTCGTCTACCGCAACGACGCCATCGACGTGGGCGGCATCCGGGCCGAACGACCCGATGCGGTGCTCATCTCGCCCGGCCCCGGGCGTCCCGAGGACGGCGGGGTCAGCCTGGACGTCATCGCGGAGCTGGCCGGGGAGATCCCGCTGCTGGGCGTCTGCCTCGGCCACCAATGCATCGGGCAGTCCTACGGCGGGACCATCGTGTCGGCCCCGCACCTGATGCACGGCAAGACCTCGGAGATCCACCACGACGGCAAGGGCATTTTCGCCGGGCTCCCCAACCCCTTCGTCGCCACCCGGTACCACTCACTCGTGGTGCACCCCGACTCGGTGCCCGACGAGCTCGAGGTGACCGCCACCTCGAGCGATGGCGTGGTGATGGGCCTGCGCCACCGGACCTTGCGGGTCGAGGGCGTGCAGTTCCACCCCGAATCGGTCCTCACCGTGTCGGGTCCGGCGCTCCTGGCCAACTTCCTCGGCCAGCTCGGCGCCGCCGCACCCGCCTGATTCCGGTCACCCCCGGCGGAACCTCGGTTTCGGTTCAGCCCTTCCCGCGTCGGTGGATGGGGCCGGCCGTCGTCGACGTGGGCGCCGTCGTGGTCGTGGTGGTGGACGCCGAGGTGGTCGTGGTCGCCGTCGACTGGCACACCGAGATGTTCACCGTGCTGCCGCTGTTCACCTGCGCGTTGGGCGCCGGGTTCTGACTGTCGACGTTGCCGGGTTGGGCCCCGTTCGGGCACCCCGTGTCGAAGGTCGTGTTGGCCACGAGCCCGGCGCCGGTGATGGCCGACGAGGCGGACGCCTGGGACTGTCCGACGACGCTCGGCACCGAGACACAGCTGCCGCTCGAGACGACGAGGTTGACCGCGGTGTTGGGGGGCACGCTGACGCCGGGGGTGGGATTCTGCGCGGACACGACGCCGTTGGGCTGCCCCGAGCAGGCGCTGGACTGGCTGCCGACCCTGAGCCCGGCCTGGTTGAGGACGCTGCCGGCGTTGGCAGGCGACTGCCCGATGACGCTCGGCGTCGAGACCTGCGTCTGCGTGCCCGAGACGGTCAGGAGCACCTTGCGCGTCTCGGGGACCTTCGTGCCGCCGGCCGGGTCCTGGCTCAGCACGGTGTTGACCGGTTGCGTGCTGTTCACGCTCTTGACGGTGTAGCCGAGGTTGGCGGCCTGCAGGAGCGTGATCGCCTGGGTCAGCTGCTTGCCCTGCACGGACGGGACGGTGACGGTCGGGATGTGCGGGCCGCCGCTGACGACCAGGTTCACCGCCGAGTTCTTGGCCACGGACGTCACCCGCCTTGGGGTCGGTCGACAGGACGTCGCCCTTGGCGGTCTGCTGGCCCGGGTGGTGCTGCTGCCCACCACGAGGTGGTCGTTGTGGAGTTGCTGCGTGGCCTGGCCGGCGGACAGGCCGACGACGTTGGGCACGGTCACGTTGCTCCCGAAGGCACCGACTGAGCGCAAGAGGAAGAAGGCGATCACGGCCAGTGCCACCAGCAGGATGACCAGCAAGATGATGAGGTTGCGGGTGCGCTTCTTGCGCTCGAGGTCCTCCTGGCTGGTCGGTGTGCCGACGCCGGTGGCGGGGGGCACGACCATGGTGCGGCCGGTGGACATGGGGACGGCCGTGGTCGCCGCGACGGCGGCGGTCATCATGGAGGTGACGCCGGGGTCCCCCGCCTCAACGGGCCGCCCGTCGGCGAAGCGGAGGAGGTCGGCGCGTAGTTCCTCGGCCGAGCCGTAACGGTCGTCGGGGTTCTTGGCCATCGCCTTCATGATCACGGCCTCGAGGGCCGGCGGGACCGACGGGTTGGCCTCCCGCGGCAACACGGGCATGTCGCGCACGTGCTTGGACGCCACGGCGACCGGCGAGTCGCCGGTGAAAGGGGGGCGGCCGACGGACATCTCGTAGAGCACCACGCCGAGCGAGTAGATGTCGCTGCGCGCGTCCACCCCCTTGCCCTCGGCCTGCTCCGGCGAGAAGTAGGCCGCCGTCCCCATGACCGCGCCCGTCTGGGTCAGGCTCTCCTCGGTGTTCATGGCCCGGGCGATGCCGAAATCGGTGACCTTGACATCGCCGTCGGGCGTGATCAGGACGTTGCCGGGCTTGACGTCGCGGTGCACCACGCCGTGGCGATGGGCGAACGCCAGCGCCGCGGCCACGCCGGCGCCGATGGTGGCGACCTGCCGGGGCGGCATCCGCTGCGGGTCGCGCAGCACGGCGGAGAGCGGCCGTCCCTCGATGTACTCCATGACGATGAAGTACGACCCGTCGTCCTCGCCCCAGTCGAACACCGGGACGATATTGGGGTGGGAGAGGTTGGCGGCTGCCTGGGCCTCCCGGCGGAAGCGCTCGACGAAGGTGCGGTCGACGGAGAGCTCGGGAAACAGGACCTTGAGCGCGACCGGCCGCTCGAGCTGGCGATCCATGGCCCGGTACACCTGGGCCATGCCGCCGCGGGCGATGAGATGGGTCAGCTCGTAGCGACCCGAGTAGATGCGCGGTGTCTCGACTGGTTCCATGGCGCCCTGAGCCTACGCTGGGGGCCTGCGCCGACGCGGTACCGACGAGGTCCGTCACGGCGCAGCCGTCGGGGTGGTCACAGGGACAGTCGTCGTCGCAACGGGGGCGGTCGTCGTGGTCGCTGGGGGCAACGTCGTGGGAGGGGGCACCGGTGTCGTGGTGATGCGGCGTGTGGGCAGCGTCGTGGTGGTGGCGAAGGTCGTCGAGGTCGTGGTGGGGACGGTGGTGATGCTCGTCACGTACTGCTTGGCCGACTTGAGCGAGGACCGCTGCACCCCTGCCTTGAGTGGGGCGATGGCAGCCGGGAGGATCTGCGCGGTGGTGAAGCCGGTGTGATCAACCACTTTCGGATGGAACCACAGCACGCCGCCGGGCTGGCCCTGCTTCACCACGATCTGCTCACCCTGGGACGTGACGATCCAATTGTCATAGGCGTACCACTTCAGGACGTAGTAAGCGGCAACCGGCACGGCGGCCACCAGGATGACAAACCCGATCACCCGCGGCGTGATGCGGCGCGGGATCCCCAGCCGCCGGCGGCGCGCCCCCCGGCTCTCCTTTCCCGGTGGCTTTTCGGCCCGCCGGTTGACGGGCAAGGGCGGGACACGCGTGGTGGAACGCGCCACCGGCACCGACGCGGTCGTGCCCAAGAAGAACTCGTCGCTGCGCGGGCCTGTCTCGGCCAGGCTGGTCGGTTCGTCGCCGAAGACGAGACGGGAGCCGGGCGCCAGGGTGTCGTCGAGCCCGACCGCCGGGACGATTGCCGTGGCGTCGGCGAACTGGGCGTCGGCGCCTTCCGGATCCGGTCGGGCGCCGGAGCCAGGCTCGGACCCCGCCCCGGACGGTTGCCCTCCTTGCGCAGGCGCCACGACCGGGACGGCAGCCGTGGTGGCGGCGGCCGAGGTGGCGAACCCGGCGGCGCCGAGAAGGAGTGGCTGCACTCTCGCCGATGCCGCGTCCTCGTCCTCCCCGATCTGCACGTCGACGATGACGACGGTGATGTTGTCGGCACCCCCGTGCTGGTTGGCCGCCTCGACGAGTCGCTCCGCTGCCTCTGCAGGGTCGGCGACCTCTCCGAGGATGCCGGCCATCTCGTCGCTGTCGACTTCGTTGGTCAGCCCGTCCGAGCAGAGGACCAGCCGGTCGCCGGTGCGGAGATCGAGCTGCCACATGTCGGCCTCGACGTGGTCGGAGACGCCGAGAGCCCGGGTGAGGATGTGCCGCTGCGGATGGACGGCCGCCTCGGCCTCGGTCATCTCGCCCTGCCGCATCCGTTCCTCGGCCAGGCTGTGGTCATCGGTCACCTGGGTCATTTCGCCGTCGGCGAAGATGTAGGCGCGGGAGTCACCGACGTTGGCCAGCGCCAGGATGTCATGACCGTCGGTGCCACCGACGAGCGCCACGGCGGTGAGCGTCGTGCCCATGCCGCGGAGATCCTCGTTGACCTGGCTCTCGTGCCAGACCGCGGCGTTCGCCTCTGAGAAGGCGTCCCGCAGCCCCTCCACCGTCGGTTCCCGCCCGAAGGCCTGGTCGAGGGTCTCGACGGCGACCCGGGCCGCCACCTCGCCTCCGACATGGCCGCCCATGCCGTCTGCGACCGCGTAGAGGTTGTCCCGTTCGAGCGGCAGATCCTGGTTGACGGTACGGACACGCCCCACGTCGGAGGCAGACCCCGACCGGAGCACCGTCAACGGGAAACCTCGAAGACCGTGGAGCCGATCTGGAGCAGATCCCCCTTGCCCAGACGCAGCGCCTGCTTGATCTGCTCGGAGTTGACGAACGTGCCGTTCGTAGAGCCGAGGTCCTCGACCCAGAGTTGGTCGTTGCGCCGGAACAAGCGGGCGTGGAGCGTCGACGTGTAGATGTCCTCGGGCATGGCGACGCCGCACCCGGGCGAGCGTCCGATGGTCAGCTCATCGTCCAGGTCATAGGCGCGCCCCGCATGCTCGGGTGGCTGGATCACCTTGAGGTACAGCTGGCGGCGGCGCCGTGGCGGTCGGGCCTCGGCCGCCGGCCGCACCGCGGCGCGCTCCTCGCGGCGCTCCTGGCGCCGCACCGAACGTGGTTTGCGGATGGTAGCCGGACTCATCTCCACCCAGACGGCACGGATGACGCGGAGGAAGAAGATGAAGATCAGCGCGATCACTCCCCATTGCATGATGCGAAGGACCGCATTGAGGTTCTGGGTGGCGATCAGGACGACGGCGGGGCCGGGTGGCGTCACGACATTTCGAAGACGAGCTTCGTCGAGCCCACACTGACCTCGTCGCCGCTGGCGAGAAGGTGCTCGCGGACCGGGGTGCCGTTGACCCTGGTGCCGTTGGTGGACCCCAGATCGGTGACGAAGACGCCGTCACCCTTCCGCCGGAGCTCGGCATGGCGCCGGCTCACATTGGAGTCCGGCAGCACCACTTCACATTCGGGCAACCGCCCGATGACCACGGCGTCGGAGCCCACCGTCACGCGGCGGCCGTCGGGCAGCACCAGCTCAGCCAGGAAGCCCCCGTCCTCGCTCTCGTGCACGTCGGCCGTCACGGTGAACCGCCCCGGCTTCAGGCTGGCGCCCTCGAAGATCTCCACCTCGACCGGGCCCACGAAGGAGTAGCCCTCGATCCGCGCGTGCTCACGGGCGGCGTCGGCCAGCTCCCTGGAGAGGGCGTCGATGAAATTGGAGAAGCGGCTGACGTCAGCCGGCGAGAGCGTCACGGCGAAGGCGTTGGGCGCAATGAGGCCTCGTACCCCCACCCGTCGGTGCAGGTCCATCTCGCGCGTCAACCGGCGGCCGATTTCGACCGGCTGGAGGTTGCTTCGAAACGGCTTGGCCAACGTGCCCTCCACCAGACGCTCGAGTCGCTCCTCAAACTGCTGGAGTCCCATGGTCTCCAAGAGATTACCGGTCCGCCGCGCCCAAGAGGGATTCAGTGGGCGTCTGACCTGGTCACCTAGGTCGGAACCCCGGAAAGAGCCGATTCTGGGCCGCCCGCTCAGCGAGTACTCTTGTCCGGTCACCCGGGCGAGTGGCGGAATAGGCAGACGCGGAGGATTCAGGTTCCTGTGTCCGAAAGGATGTGGGGGTTCAAGTCCCCCCTCGCCCAC